>JAEUVD010000021.1 GCA_016787065.1 Chitinophagaceae bacterium | reverse complement strand
TCACCCGCTCTTACCTCATTTACTTTTTCATTCTTATTCATGAAATATGCTCTCACGGCATAGGAAGAATCAAACACTTCCGGATTAAGTTCTTCGTGTTTCTCCGATGTTTGCAAGAACACATCACCTCCTACATGTTTTACCTTCATGCGTGTACCTTGAATGGCAACGCGCGACGGATAATTTTTTATTACCAAGGTATCGTTGATAGTAAGTGTGGATTGAATCGGTTTGGAACTATCGGCTAGTCCTTGCTGGGTCATGGCATCAATCATAGCTACTTTAGAATAAGTATTAAGATTTTGTTCCAATTGCCCGTTGGTTAATTTATTTCGGAACAAATCCAATAATTGCTTTTCATAAACGGAGCCTTTAAATAAATTATACGCTCTAAAAATATCGGCGTGATAGTCGTAAAAGAAATTGTCGGTGTACACACGTGAAGATTGATTATTCATTTCTAGAAAAACAGCGTAAACATCTTGTTCGTTCAATGGCTGTTCCAACAAACGTAAGGTTTGATAATAATACAATTTATCGGTTGTAGTTAAATTACTTACCACAAGCTGTTTGAAGCTAGCATTTTGTTCGGCAGTATTTACTTTATGCTGTACCATCACATAATAGGCATACACTTGATCGGTTTCAGATAAGCTTTTCCAATTTTGTTGAAGAAAGTTCAAGGCGGAATTATATATGTTATTGAGGTATCCGGCAATTAACGCGCGTTTGCAGCTTTCCATGGCGTAAATCGTCATACGGTCGGATCGACCATTTCGTTTCCACCAACCAAAACTACCATCGTTGTTTTGCATATCAGCCAATTTAGAAAGTATCACCATGATTTCTTTATCTTGAGTAAACGGCTGTTTCAATACATACTGAATTCTTCGCTTAGCAAGAAGGGCATTGAGCTTAGAACAGCTTTGCTCAACACAACCATATTCGTAACGATTCACTTCGTCTACCGTTGCAATAATTTTTTCAAATAGATAATTATTAAACAGAACCTCTCCTTTCGTGTTTTTATCAAAAAGAAGCGTGTAGGTAGAATCATGATCGAGTAATTGCGAACGACTCGTATGATAAACCATTGCCGGTGAGTAAACCGGTACCGTGTAACGTTCAAAATCTTTATATCGTTGTTGATAAATTAATCCGCCTTGAATAACAACACTATCCTTCACGGCGGATACGTTCATACTATCCACATAGGTATTTTTAATCGCAACTTTTTTAGAGAAGATACTTTTATTATCAACAGATGCTTCAGCCAGAATATCCACCGGATCGCGTGTAAGATTTTGCAATTTAAGTTTCGCTTCCAGCTGATCTCCTTGATAAAAATAAGAGGGTACCGATAAGATGGTTTGTAACGGTTTATACGCTTTAATTTCTGCACTATCGATGCCATGCATAAAATGCGTGCCCATACTTACCACATAGGTTTTCCAGGAACCAATATTGTCGGGCAGTTTAACCGTGAAGGCCACTTTGCCTTGTTTATTAGTTACCATGTTTGGTTTCCAGAATCCAACGTCGGAGAATACTTTTCGAATGGAGGAAATATTTTTATTTTGTACCGCTTGTTCAATTAAAGAGGCATCGGCGTATTTAGTTTTTCCACCAATAACCTTAAATTCTGCAACATCAATTTCTCCCATAACAGTACCAGATGACATTGGAGCTGCAGCAGTATAATTATACGAAGGAGCCTCCCTCACCATTACACCATCAACCATATAGGTTGCGCTACTACTTCTATCGCCGCCGATTGAAATGCTTGCGTCACCTGAGCGTCGTTGATAAACTCCTCCTAAATTTGAAACCATATCCCCTGTGTTAACTGTTGCTTGTTTAGAAATATACTCTGATCTTAGTTCACGAGAATCAGGCATCGATTCATCTACAATTTTCTTTCTGGAGGAAACCGTTACCGTACTAAGTTCCTTACCATTTCCCTTTGAAAGCCGAACATTAATTTGTTTGCGACCATTTTGAATAATTTCAACACCTTTAATTTCGTGTGCCTGATAGCCTAAGTAAGTAACTTTAATTACATAAACACCGGGGGGCAACGATTTCAGTTTAAAATTCCCATTCAAATCTGTTTTTGCACCAGCCATTACTGTGCCGTGTTGTATAGCCGAAACGGATGCGAAATCTAACGGTTCATCTCGTTCATTGGTAACACGACCAAAAATTTCCGAATAGTTTCCGATACCCTTATCCTCAATATACACATTGGAATTATTCGTTGCAACTTCTTTACTAATTTCAGGAATATTATCCATCCACATCGAAAATTCTCGCACCTTCAAGAGTTCCTTTTTCTGTACTCCAATGAAAGCATCCAGTATATAGTAATAATGCGATCGAAAGATGATGCGATTGAGTTTTAACCCGGTATAATCGTCTTTCACTATTTCAATAGAATTATCGCCATCTTGTTCATTCGGAAAAACGACATCGGTATAATAACCAGTTGAGAAAATCGTGCGTACTAATTCTCCATTACGATATAACCTTATCTGGTAATTGTTTAGTGCTTGTCTGCTCTGCTTATCATGTAAAACTACGCGCAGCGTATTCTCTTGCGGATGCTCGCTGTAAGCCAACACACGAAAATCATTTTGTATCGTTTCAAAGCTCGGCGCACTTATCTCTTTCGCTTGTAACATAGATAGTAACTCATACTCTTTGCCGCCTTCCAATAATTGCGCTCCATAATAGCAGATTTTATATTCAGGATGATATACACGTAGTTGATAGGTACCCGGTATCAGATCGAGTAGTTCAAACAAACCGTTTGAATTTGTTACCGCACCATATTTGAACACACCATTCATTTCAACATAAACCAAGGCATGGTCTAACGGACTTTGATTTTCATCCGTAATCATACCATGTAAGTAAATATTGTTTCTGCCGCTACCCTTAACTTTCAACTTTTCTTTAGAAACATAAGGTGTATCATAAAAAGGCAGTAACGGTGTGTTGTGTAATTCAGCATAAATTTTTAACGGTACTTCAATACTATCCTGTACAAAGCGTTTTGTTTTAAGATAGGCCGGATTGAGATACAGAATATCATATGAATTGAATTGCACATCATGCATAACCGTCATGCGATTCTTGTTGAGAAATATATAGATGTCATATTTCTCTTCACATTGATAACGGTTAATTTGATGAATCTGTTTTGGAATAGTTTGTATATATTCTGAAATTTCAAACTTGCCTTTATTTACGATCCAAAAAGATTTAATGAAGGATGTATCACTTAGGTTTTCAATCCAAATCGAAAAATAATTTCCGGAATTACCTCCACGATAATTTTGATAGAAATATTGTTCATCTTCTTTAGCTTCTTCTATGGCTTTTTGCACCTCCGGTTTAGATTTCATCTTTAAGGTAATTGGTTCAGGCACCAGCGTATCTGTTTCCAATTGTTGTGCGAAGTGTGCAGTGGTTAAAGGCATCTCTCGAAAAGGAAGAAATTCCCCTTTTATCTTGCCCATGTTTTTCGGTTTGAACTCCTTCAGTACATCATCAAAATGATACACGGTTTCAATACCTACCTTTAAGTTGTATTCCTTAGTGTTTCGTTTGATGCGAATAATTTCATTCTTCTCATAAGGACCTTGAACATAATACGTGTCGCCATCGATATTCATGGTGTTGATTCGATAGCCTCCATAATAAGTTTTTTTATAGTTTAAGTTCGACGATAGTATGAACAACGAATCGTTCGGAAAGGTATTGGAAACAAGCAACGTTCCATAGAGCATTTCTTTTTCCTTGGAAGAGGGAATGAAAGGCGATAGCGTATCGGAAACCGAAAGCACGGTGTTTTTCAATTTTAAACTATCCATGTTGAATCCAAAGAAGTACTTCGTATTCGATTGAAATAGCTGATCTTTTAAGGTGTAAAGCCTGTCGAAATAACGGAACGCGATGGTATGTTTTCCGGCACTCACAGCGAACGAATACAGGTCGGCTTTATTCACATCAGATATAAATACTGGCTGTCCGTCTACCAATATATATTTCGGACTATACATACTTCTATTGTGCGTAATGTAGAGCGCAAACTCCGGTGTTTTAAATTGCTTTTTTACTTCCAGTATGGTCATTTCCTTTTCAGGATATTTCAACTGATAGTATTCATTCTTTTTAATATTAAATCGCGCAAAATGATTGTTTTGAAGAAGTACACTACCAGTAAAAGATTGATTGAATAACGACGCTACTCCACGCTGATTCATCGGAAGTATGCTTACAAGATTGCGGTATTCGGAAGGAACATCAATAACGGGTTCTACCAACTCATCACTAAACGCCTTATTTACCGCGTATGCCGCTACATTAATATTTCGTCTCGGACGGTTTTTAAAATCCTTCACCGTTAATTCTATAGCCAATGAATCGCCAGGGAAAGCTTGTTGCGGAATCGTACTTTCTACATGTAACTTATTTTTTTCCGGAACGAAGGTGTACTCATAAAAATTATTCTCAATACCCAGTTGTAGATTATTGGTTATTTGAAGTCGATATTCATCGAGCGACTGATCGGGAATAGCAAAACTAAGCACGGTACTTTCCCCCGACTTCACCACTTTATTCTTTTTATAAATTCGATAATGAATGGGTTCGGCAAAAGGGTATTTAAAACTTATACGAATGCTATCGCCACTTCGTTTTCCTTTCACATGCATCATTTCTAATTTATTATACCGAAGTTCTAGTCGCGTTGGAACGGAATCTTTATTAAGAATTAAAGCGGCGGTTTCAAAAGCCTGTGTATGATAAGTATACGGTGTATGAATCTTCTTCTTCACCACCGTATCCTTACCTCGAAAGGTTAATAAGGTATAGATTCGATCGGTATCTTTTCCATTGTATAAACATCGAACATAAATGCTATCATCAATCTGGTAAAAAAGAAATTTCTCTGTTTGCGCAAACTTCGTAAACTGTTTAGTGAATGATTTCTTTTCGAAGGTAACCGGGTCGGTAAACGTAACCTGAAGTTGATATTGCGCATTGGCATGAGGTAATTTCGCGGAAGGTATACGGTACTCAACTAAATTTTCGTATTCAATAGTTGTATCAGCTTCAAACCAATTATTTCGTTGTTCTAACGAGGTTCGCAAGGTGTCTTTAAACAAATTCAACACGGTTAGTAATTGTACTCGATAATGCACTTGGGTTCCTTGTAACGGAAACCCATTCATGTCTTTAGCTGAAACAAAAAAACTTATATCATCACCTGCATAAAACGTTGGGTCGGGTATCTCTACTTTATAGATATTCTTGGCCAATTCATATTCTTCTAATTTAAAACTGCTGTGTTTAATCATTTTTCGTCCGCGAAACATGTACCGCAATTTGATATCGTAAACCCGATCCAGCTTGAGCGTATCGGGTATGCACCAATCATGTGTAAACGCTCCAGGCGATTTTTTCTTTAATATTTTGGTATAACTAAATTCTTGATTTGGTTCGGAAATAGTGAGTGACGTCCTTCGGCGAATAGGCCTACCTTTTGTAAAGGCTGTTAGAAAAGCTTTTAAGTGGAGGGTATCGAGCGGCTTATATTTAGGCTTATCTAAAATTAAGTATCCGGGAGAGTTCAGTTCGGTATTATAATTATTGTAGTAGTTCTTAGCCGGTTTCGGATCGTCGTAGTTATTCAACGAAAATCGGTACACATACGTTTCGCCTTCGTACGAAACCTTCATGAAAACATGCCCGCGATTTATCTCTTCTTGTGGCAATCCTTTTTTGAATACACTAAAACCACCAATCCCCGGATCATAGGGTATTTGTTTGCCATAAAGTTCAAGTTTTGCATCTTTAATTAGTGCTTGATCCTTTTTCTTTTGTAGAAAGAAATACACTTCTTCTTGTGTAACGCGACTGGCAAATACAAACGGAACATGATAGACATAGGTGTAGTTTATTTGTTCATTTGTAATAGTAGCAATAATATAATTTCCATCAGGAAGGGTATCTTCTCTAAACTTACTACGAGGATATTCTTTAAATTTTTTGGTGAACAAGAAATCGGTATCACGAACCGTATTTTCTTTCAAAATAAATTTACTCTGTTCGTAATTTAATTTGAAGACATAAGTCATGGTATCTTGCGTAATTATGTCTTTTATTTTTTGTGCGGCGGATGGTAAGCTGCAAGCCAAAAGCAGCAGCATGAAAATTCTTCTCATGATATTGGGTTTTGCAAAGATGCGGTTTGCGCGCGGAACCGCAAGATGGATTTCAATTCGAAACTACGAACGTTAAAAGTGTGAAAATATTTTTTGCGGAGTTAGATGGCTTATATGACGGGAAGTACGTTTAACCTCTATCTTAGTAAGTTTGCCCTTACTTTTTCAATCGTTCTACAAGGGACTTCATATTCCTATCCCAATTGTAATATTCATAAAAGGCTTTCGGTGTAATGGGTGAATGCTCAGCTTGTAAACAGGCAATCGTTTGTTGAATAAATTCAGGCCAATCGTGGTCGGGTACGATGCGTAACATGGAACCGGTATAATTCGGGTATAACCCAGTTGCACCATCGGTAGTACTTACTGTTTGTGTACTAAAGGCGAGGGCTTCAACAAGCTTTGTTTTAATTCCTCCTCCCCCTATAACAGGATTTAAAAACAGATCCGCCGCTTTAAAATAGATAGATACATCGTCAACAAAACCTGCGAAAAGCACACGTTGATTTTTATACGCAATCAGATTGTTGTATTCTGGCGGAAGTTTATTACCACAAATCAGAATACAATAATTCAATGGCTGTTTCAATAATTCCGGATTGATAATTTCTAGTATGGTATCCAAAGCATTTCGGTTAGGGCCATAGCTGAGCGAACCATTAAACAACACAAGTTTGGTATCATAAGACAAACCATGTTTTTCGCAGACCATTTTTTTGCATGCAGTTTTATCTGTCGGTGCTTCCGTTAACTCTGTTCCATAAGGCAAATCAATCACTGTTTCGTTGAGAAGTCCAATATCGTTACGAATAATCGTTCGTTCTTCTTGTGTTACACAAGTTACCCAGGTTGCAAAACGATGTGCTTTGGTTTCATACCATTTCAACAAAGGCCACCACCATTTTCCTAAATTCTTGAAGCGCAAATATTCCACGTTGTGCGATCGAATTACTAAGGGTAATTTGAATCGTTTACAAAGTAACCATGCCATCCAAAATAAATAAGGATGATCTAAATACAATACCTGAATGTTCTCTTTTCGAATTATAGCTGCCAACTTAAAATAATTCATTGGGTTGGCATAGCGCAACGGGTGATTACTAAATACCGGAAAGAGTGTTGCTTTAATTTCATCACTAGTTGCGTTGTTCTGAACGCCAGCAATAAACAATCGACTGTGCCTAGCTAAATACTTTTGTGGATAGAAGATACCATAATGTCCTCCACTCTTAGGTGGTAAATAGGTGTAAGTTACTATCGAAAGGATATTCAACACTAGCGCTGATCGAAGTCGATTATAACACGTTCAGTGAGCGGATGCGCCTGACAGCTTAGAACAAATCCTTGTGCCACTTCCTCTGGTTCTAAGGCATAATTCACTTCCATATCTACCTTACCTTCCATTACCTTAGCCTTACACGTACAACAAACACCTCCTTTACATGCGAAAGGCAAATCGGCGCCATGTTTTAATGCGGCATCTAAAATACTATCACCATCAAAAGGTAATTGAATATCAAAACTCCGATCATCCACTTTGATAGTAAGATTGCAAACTTTCCCTTCGAACTCTTTATGGGCTTCTTTGTACGCTTGTTTCTTCTCTGAAGTGGTTGTGGTATTAAATAATTCAAAATGAATTTTCTTCTCCTCAACTCCTTTCTCCACTAAAAAATTCTTTATACAATGAATCATCTCTTCAGGCCCACAAATAAAACAAGCATCTATTTTGGCTGTAGATAATAAACCTGCAAATAATAATGAACATTTGCCCGAATCAATTCGCCCGAAATTCATATCGCTTTCCATTCGTTCTTTACTCAGAATATGGATCACTTGAAATCGTCCAATATATTTATTCTTTAGCGCTTCTATTTCTTCTTTGAAAATAATCGACTGAACATATTGGTTGCCGTACACTAACGTAAAGGTACTGGCTGGTTCAGAAGCTAAGGCTGTTTTAATTAAACTGAGAAGGGGCGTGATTCCACTTCCCGCTGCAAAACCGAAATAATTTTTTTGTTGTGCCGCATTAAAGTTTGTGGTGAAATTACCGAGTGGCGTCATAACCTCTAAGGCATCACCCGCCTTTAGTTCCGTATTGGCATACGTTGAAAATTTACCTTGCTCTACTTGTTTTATAGCAACACGAAAATCATTTTCAAGCGGACTACTGCATAACGAATACGATCGACGAAGTTCTTCTCCTTGAATTACTTTTTTCAGGGTGATATACTGTCCGGATTGATAAGCAAATTCCTGTTTCAATGAATCGGGAATAACGAAGGAAACTGAAACACAAGAAGCAGTTTCTTGCTTTACTTCCTTTACGATTAAGTTGTGAAATTGAGGTGACGACATGATAGAATGGGGGCAAATATAATCTAGGTTTTGCTTGTTGCACAGAGGATTTTTGCCGAAATCTTATTTAATCGAGTTGCACTAAAACACCTTCGGGCTGCTGCCATTGAATTTTACTGTGGTTTTGAAGACTATCCTTAAATGCTTGATCGCATACCAAAACCCATTCACCGGAATGTAATTCCTTCAACGCATGTTTAAGTTTTATGTTGGCACGGTTCGGGTTTATCCATCGGGTGTAAACATAAGCCACTTCATCGTGTTCCGGTTTTTTCAAAACGGTGTACTGCTTATATTGGTATGGTATCTTCTTCATTATATGAGCCTCCATTTCCACCGGATCAAGCTGTTTGGTACGAGTAACTAATGACTGATACGAAAACCATAACGGAATAATCCAAGCTGTTATTAGTAAGGTAGTAATCACTCCATTTCTTTTCTGTATAAATGCTTCAATCAAAGAAAGTAGCATAACAGCATTCATGAGTGCCCACATCGGATATATTGGTGCCGGATACCATTCCAACTTTACCGGCGGCATAGAAATAAACAGCAAATTAGCAAGTATGGCAACGAAAAGTAGAACCACTACTTTTTTATACTTCGTAGAAGAAAAGCTAAAAAACGGAATTAATAAGAGTACACTTAAATAGAATCCATATGTATTCTCCCGATCGTAGATGATATCAAAATAGAATGAAAAGGGTTGTACATGCCAATGCATTACCTTTTCATAGACGCGCAAGAACTCCGAATGAAAAACAACATTAAAATGACCGGGGTCTTGTTGCTCTCGTAGGAAATAATAACCGGCAATAAGTAATACAAAGATTAAGGTATAAAAATACAATCGCTTATCGGTTAGAATTAACATGAACTTTTTATAACCGATTGCAAAAACTAAAAGGGCCGGAAGAATTAAAAAAACTGCAGTTGACTTCGTAAAATACCCTAAGAGAAACAAGATGAATAGGTTTTGGAAAAAATGTTTCGGAAGCTTGTCTATGCTAAAGCTATACAAGGCATAACATTGAATGGCTGTGGTAATTAAAACAAGCATGCCATCTAAATCGCCTGTAAGAAAAACATGCGCTCGAATTAATCCAGGAATACTTAAGGTAGTTAGTGATACTAAGGGTAGAAGCAACAGGGACATGTTCATTAACCTCATCCAACGATAGAACACAACGAATAACAAACCTAAAGCCAACATAGAAGGTATGCGAAGTGCAAATTCATGATTACCAAAAAGCCAAATACTACATGTTTGTAACCAAATTACCAAAGGCGGTTTACTGTTATACTGATTTGCTTCATTAAAAAAAAAGTAACGCAAGCCTTCTTTGTTTTCACTCATGTTAAACGCGTTATGCGCATAAACCGCTTCATCCCAAGCACAAACCACATGATTCATTACAAACAGATAAATAGCCGAACCTAGCACCGCGGCACCCACTATGCAAAGCATCCAAATTAATATGTTGCTCTTTTGCTTCAACGAAATTCTTAAGCAGTCATCACACTTTTCTTCATGTCGGCAGCCACATCTTTTCCTAAATACACTTCTATACGATCATGAATAAGATATATTACAGGAGTTATAAGAATGGCCACTAAAAATTTATAGGAATAACCTACCAAGGCAATTGCGATACATTTTGCCCAACTCCAATCATTTCCAAATTTGAAAGCGATAATAATGACAACAAAACTATCTACCAATTGAGAAATTAATGTTGACCCCGTAGCTCGTAACCATATTTTACGTTCGCCGGTAAAGAGTTTTATTCGGTGAAAAATATAAACGTCTAAAAGCTGTCCGATAAAAAAAGCAATGATAGAGGCGAAAATAATATTCATCCCTTGACCAAAAACGGTTGCATATGCTTTCTGATAATCGGGCACACCCTTATCTATGTTTGCTGTAACCCACCAATCGGCTGGGGTTAGATGAATAGCTCCATAGGCGGCAATAAAAGCAAAGGAAATCAAAGCCATAGTGAGGTAGGATAGAAAACGTACCCCTTTCATTCCGTAATATTCATTGATAAGATCGGTCATGATAAAAACTACCGGCCACAATAGTACGCCCGCCGTTAGGTTTAACGCTAAATGTTGTTCACCCAGTAAAGAGAAATCGAAGGGTGTAAAGCCAAGTGTTTTTTCTAACGAAAAAATCTTACCGCCAATGAACTCTGCAATGAGTGCATTGGTAATAAATAAACCACCAAGAATAATAAAAAGTTTGGTGGGCTTATCTTTTAGTATGGAATGAATCATGAAGGGTAAACTTACGAAGAAAGCCTATATCCTTCGAGAATAATTCTGATTGAAAATCATGAATTGCGCTTTATTTTTACTTCCATAAATTATCCAAACATGAAAAAAGTAATAGCTTTTCTTTTTTTTATTGCTAGTTCCTTTTTATTGAATGCGCAAAGTGCCGATGATGTTATTGGTACGTGGAAGAATGGAGAAGGTACCGGTATCATTCAAATTTATAAAACAACATCCGGACATTATGCAGGTAAAATAATATGGTTGAAAGAACCGAATGATCCTGAAACAGGAAAACCAAAATTAGATAAACGCAATCCGGATAAAACGAAACGAACGAACCCAACGCTCGGACTAATTAATATGAAGGGTTTTAAATTTGATAGTGATGATAAAGAATGGAAAGGAGGAACTATTTATGATCCTAAAAACGGTAAGGATTATTCCTGTAAAATGTGGATGACCGCCAATGATAAAAATAAACTTGAGGTGAGAGGCTATATGGGTATTTCATTGCTTGGAAGAACGGATACATGGACCCGACAAACCCCTTAGTTTGTTAATAATAACGCATAATTGTTTTGTGCTATAATGCAATCTTCAAGAACCTTTACCTGCGCTATCGTTCTTCAACTAACATCATTTTCTCTGAAGAAGAAATATCCGAAGGAGCAATCATGTTTTCCTGATAAGGAATTTCTCTGCCATAACGTTCTGCCATCATTTGTTTAACGAGGGGCGCATTTAAATCATAATCTCTAAGTGTTTTTAATGAACATAAATCTATGCCTGCGGCATCATGATACAATTTCCAAACCAATTCAGAACAATACAATTCGCCGTAACCCCAATTAAAAAAAATATCATAATGTCGGGCTATCCAAGAATGACCCAAACTAAACATAGCCTTAGTTTTAATGGAATCCAAGGAATTAAATTCCGGCTTGAGTCGTTTTATTTGATAATGGCCTCCAATGCCTCGTGCAATAAATTGATCTAGACGAATTATAGAAACAGGCTCAACTGCTTCCAGAATAAACCAAGAATTGTTTTGTTGAAATAATATACCACAATGACTAATATCGGAATGCGTAGCCAATTTTACGGCTTCGCACTGACGGCTATTTGATGCTTGAAATATAACATCACCATCGTGATAAGGTAAGGGGGTATTGCGCTTTTTAACTTGTGACATCGAAAAGAAAATTCCAGCACTTAAAGCCAGTGCGATCAAGGAAAGAGCGAATACAATTTTTTTCATGGAACTAAAACGTCAAAGCTATTTCAACAAACGTTAAAGGAAATTTAATTAAACGTTCAACGCTACCTTTGTAGCAAAAAATAGATGGCACTGATTTTACCTGTTAAAGGAGTTCATCCTGAAATACCCGAGAGTTGTTTTGTTGCACCCAATGCCACCATAGTGGGTGATGTTATTATGGGAGAAGCATGTAGTGTATGGTTTAACGCCGTGGTGCGTGGTGATGTGAATAGCATCCGAATGGGAAATAAGGTTAATATACAAGATGGTGCTTGCATTCATTGCACCTACGAAAAAACGAAAACTGTTATTGGTAATCACGTTTCCATAGGTCATCACGCATTAGTACACGGATGTACATTAGAAGATAATGTTTTGATAGGTATGGGTGCTATTGTAATGGACAATGTAGTTGTTGGTTCAAATACGATTATAGCAGCCGGTGCGGTGGTATTAGAAAATACACGTTGTGAAAGTGGTAGTATTTATGCCGGTGTGCCTGCCAAGAAAGTGAAAGATATTTCACAGGAACTCATACATGGCGAAATAGACCGTATTGCGAATAACTATGTCATGTATAGTTCATGGTTCAAGTAACACAGCATTACCAGTCTTTGTCGGTTTGAATGGGCAAGCCATTACCTTTTTCCTTTTTCTCCTTTAGCTTTTTTTCTTCCTGATTTAAAGCATTCAAAAACTGATCTGCTTGCTCTTTGGTGAGCTTACTCGGCATGGGTTGTTTCTTCCTTTCATTCTCTTTCTCTTTATCCTTCTGATTCTCTTTATCCTTTTCCTTCTGATTTTGATCTTCTTTCTCCTTTTCTTTCTCTTTATCCTTCTGCTTCTCTTTCTCCTTCTGATCCTCTTTCTCTTTCTCTTTTTCTTTTTCTTTCTCTTTCTGTTTCTCCTTCTGCTTCTCTTCTTTCCGTTTCATCCTTTGCGCGTAAGCTAAATTGTATTTTGCTTCCTGGTTGCCAGGATCCAGTTTTAAACTCTCTTTATAAGAGGTAATCGCGTCATTCCATTTCTTCTGTTCCAGAAATGTATTGCCTTGGTTATAACATGCGGCAGACTTCAACCTAGTATCTTTGGTAGAAGAAATCACTTCCTGATATTGTTTAGAAGCATCTTCATAATTTTTTTGTTGATATTGAGCATTCCCTAAATTAAACTGTGCTTCCTTTTTCTTTTTACCTGTAACAGCCTTTTTGTAATTTTCTTCAGCCGCCTTATAGTTACCCTGATGGTAATTTTTATTTCCTTCAAACAAATTAGAATTTGCTGATTGCGCTTTGGAAAACAACGTGGGTAATCCTAAAAGAAGTGCTATAATAATCAATAATCTCACGACAAAGCAGTTTTAAACTCCGGAATAAAAAACTCAACAAGAAGTAATAGAAAAGCCACTAAAAGAAAATATTGAAAGTAGGAATCATAGTCTGTGAATAAGGCCACACCAAAATCACGCTGTTCTGCTTTATTAATGGCTGATGCTAATTTATTCGCAGTGAGGTCGGGCTTATACAATCGATAATACTCACCCTTTCCGGCGCTTGCAATTTGTTGAAGTTCCGTTTCGTTTAATATTGATATAACTTCCTTTCCATCTTTGTCCAATTTGTTCGTTCCCGTTTGAGGGTCGAAAAGCGTTGAACCTTTTTCCGAACCAATACCGATTGTTTGAATGGTAATACCCTCATCTAATGCCTTTTTTGCCTCCTGCAATGCCTTATCATCATGATCTTCACCATCACTAAGCAGAACGATACTTTTATACCGTAATTCCTTCGAATTAAATGTTTTGCGTGCCATTTCAAGAGCCTCTGCGAGATTGGTTCCCTGACTAGGTACTACATCCGGATTGGCTGTTGCCAAGTTCATTTTTAGCGCAGAAATATCAACGGTAAGAGGCACCGACATATAAGACCTGCCTGCGAATAACACTAAGGCTACACGATTATTTCCTATCTGATCAAGTAATTTACTGATGCATTGTTTAGCTGCCTGTAAACGATCGGGCGCCACATCCCTGGCCAACATACTTTTACTTACATCCAAGGCTATAATAACATCAATACCTTTTCGCTGTATTTTTTGTGATTTAGCATTGCCTTGCAAGTTAGCCATTGCAAGAACTAAAAAGAACAGAGCTAAACCACTCAAGATCAGCTTTACATACTGTCGGTTCTTGCTATATGCCGGAATTAAGCGGGTAATAAGATTCCGATCTCCAAGCTTATTAAGTATTTTTTTTCGATGTTGGGTATAACGAAAATAAAGCAGCACTAAAATAGGTATCAATAACCATAACCATAATACTTCTATATCTTGAAATCGTAACACCGCCGCAAATGTAAGTAGCCGGCTTTTATGTGCTTGACAATTTGAAAAGTTTTAACGCAAAAAAAGAGCCCTGAATTTATCAGGACTCTTTATGTATTTGTAAGGCAAAAAGTACGCTTATTTTTTCAAGTTCGGGAATGGAGGAGGTACATTAGATGGACCTTCCTGACCTTCAGCCGCACCACGGAATTCAACTGTATTAGCTTCACAACCGCTACCATATTGGAAGATGAAACGCTCACGATCGATACCTTGGTTATCCACCATGTAGTTGATTACTGCGTTAACACGATCCCATGAACGTTGTTGTTCAATTTTGCTACCGTTACCACAACCGATAATTACCGCTTTACAGTTAGGGTTAGCACGCATTGAATTCGCTAAGTTGTTCAAGGAAATATTTCCTGCAGAAGTTAATTTAGCTGAACCTGATGGGAATGTAATTGAACCTGAATTTAAGTTACAAGTTTTTGGAGGAGGAGGATTATCGCAACAATGTTCAGGGCATTTACCAACACCATCAGCATCTACTGGTTGACATTCTGTAGGAGTAATTAATTGCTTGTCTTTGTAGTCAGCAACACCATCACCATCGGTATCAAACGGACAACCGTGAGAATCAACAGCTACACCACCTGGTGTGTTAGGACAACGATCGAAACAATCAGAAATACCATCGCCATCGCTATCTTTATCACATTTGCTATCTTTAGGTTTCACGTTTTTCAAACCGTTGTAGCCATAATCCAATGGATTCATCCACCATAATGGATCAACTGCCTTACCACCTAAGTTAAGATTTAACCCTATGCTGAAATAGTTGATATTATCGAAATCACGCGTCATAGCAGAAGCAACTTTACTTCCATCCTCAGAACGAGGACGCTCTTGCCAACGATAACCGTCTAATAAGTCATCCATTGTAATAGTCATTTTATCTTCTACAGATAAAGATAATTTACGTGTTAAGCGAATTTGAGTTCCTAAACCGATATTAAATACCGGACGAACTGTGTGCTTTTTCAAGAAACGACCACGGTTAGCATGAGCTTCCGCTTCTGTTTCGTATTCGCCATCGAAGAAATCCTTCAAGAATTTATTAATGTCTTTACGACTTTGGTATAGCGAATTTCCGGTATTTCCAGAAGCTCCTGGAACCTTACTGAAATCGTAATTAGCATTTCCGTTATTACCATCTTTCAAGTCCATCATAGTATGATAAGTCATACCACCACCTCCTAAATAGAAGTAGTGCGAAAACTTATTACGTGCCTTATGGAATTTCAAGTTATTTAAAGAAGCAACTACTTGCAATGTCAATTCATTAAGAACTGATTTATAGCTGTAGTAAACATCTTGCGTATAACCAGCAGCGAAATAAGGGTTGGCAGAGTGCCCCCAGTAGTTTTCACTAGCTTCATAGTTATAACCAGAAGCTGAACCATGTACATAATTCAAACGAGTTGAGATTACATAACCCCATGCTTTACGAACCGATAAGCCCCAACCTAACGTGTTTAAAGGCTTAATAGGCATATTGAATAAAGTTTTTGAACGAACGTCACCGGAAATGTTCAACATTCCACCGCTAATTCCTACTTCCCATTGGTTACGTGGTAACGCAGGGAAATCGTAATTTCCATTCAAAAAATCCTTTTGCTGTGCAGCACGCTTTGAAGGAATCAAGGTTGAATCGTTGTAATCATAGCCGCCACCTCGATACATGGCATCATTGGTATTCTGCGCTCGAAGCCCACTTACGGCGAACAACGCTAGAATGCTGGTTAAAATAATGTACTTTTTGCTAAACATAAATTGCTATTTATTGATATGAGTTTTTTATAAGTAAAATTGTAATTCCTGCAAATATAGGGGCTTGACCTATTAGTTTCAAAAAATTTTTTTGGAAAAATTTTATTTTTACTGATAATAAATCATATATAATTTGATTTTCATATACTTCCATGAATCGTATCTTATAATAAAAAAAGGAGAACTATTTAAAGTTCTCCTTTTACTATTAAACTAAGTTTTGGATTAATCTCTACGTAAATTAGGGAATGGAGGAGGCATATTAGATGGACCTTCTTCACCATCTCCTGCAGAACGATAATCTACAGAATTTGGATTACCTGCACGACCGTATTGGAAAATGAAACGATCACGATCGATACTTTGATTATCCACCATGTAATTGATTACAGCATTCACACGATCCCAAGAACGTTGTTGCTCCAATTTACTTCCGTTACCATTACCAACCACTACAACTTTACAATCAGGGCTTTGACGCATTTGATTAGCTAACGTATTCAACATAGAAACTGAAGAACCATTTAATTTAGATGAACCTGGTGTGAACATGATAGAACCACTGTTAATGTCGCCACAAGTTGGTGTATGATGTGGTTGATCACAACAATCAGGATCAGGACATGTACCAATACCATCTGCATCGGTAGGTTGACATTCGGTTGGCGTAATTAATTGCTTATCTTTAAAGTCAGGAACACCGTCTCCATCAGTATCTAATGGACAACCATGTGTATCCACGGCTACACCAGCAGGAGTATCAGGACAACGATCGAAACAATCTGATACACCATCACCATCTTGATCAGTAGAACAATCATTAGAAACTGGTTTATGCATATTGGTATAACCATAATCCAATGGATTCATCCACCATAATGGCTCAACTGATTTACCACCTAAGTGAAGATTCAATCCAATAGATAAATAATTGTAAGTATCAAAATCACGCGTCATAGCAGCTCCACCATAACCTGGTTGAGGCCATTCTTGCCAGCGTTGACCGTCTACTAAGTCATCATTCGTATAAGACCATTTGTCTTCAATAGCTAATGATACTTTACGTCCTAATTTGAACTGAATACCTAAACCAACCGTTAAGATTGTACGGTACGTTCTTTCTTTACCGAACCAAGGACGGTTATCATGACGCTCAGCACGTGTTTCATATTTACCGTCAAACAATTGTTTTAAGTCGGTATTTTTTTGCTTACGTGTACGATACGTATTCCACCAGTTAGGTGATTCGTTCGCGTATTTTTTAGTAAGAATTGTATTAAAATTATAACGAGCACCTTTAGCATTTAAGGCATCTACCCAAGTATCATACAAACTTCCACCGATACCGGCTAACGCATACAAACTTGCTTTGTTACGCGCTTTATGGAACTTGATGTTGTTTAGTGATGCTACTAACTGAAATGATAACTCATCAATATTCGTTTTGTAGTTATAAAACACCGGATTGGCGGAATACGTTGTTGAGTACGGCGCACCTGTGCCATATCCAGTAGACATCCATGGGTTACCCGATTTTCCCCAATAACCTGTACCTGGTTGCCAGTTGAACCCTGATGCAGTACCATGTATAAATTGTAAACGAGTTGAAATAATGTATCCCCAAGCTTTACGAAGATGAACACCAAATCCAACGGTTTGTCCTGGGTTTTTAGCAGTAAAAATATTTTTAGAACGAACATCTCCGGAAACATTAAATGATCCGAAACTGATTCCTAATTCCCACTGATTACGTGGTTTTGAAGGGAAATCATACTGCGATGATAGAAAATCTCGCTGTTGCTCCATTCGGCGTTCAGGAATTAACGTTGTATCCGTTACATCGTAACCAGCACCACGATAAACGGTGCCTGACGTAGTGGTTTCTTCCTGAGCGCGAGTGCTGAAAGCTGCTAACAATCCAAATAAGGACAGAAATAAGTACTTTTTACTCGACATAATTGCTTAGTTTAATTTTTAATATATTCGCGCAAATATATAAATTTTTGGTAAAAAAAAGGTTTAACCTTAATTTTTTTAAACAAAAAGAGAATATACTTTATTGATTTTCAACTTATTTAAAATAGCGAAATCTTTAACATTTTAAGATGGAAGGGAAATATGAAAGAAATTAAAATATACCTGCAAAACGAATTCGATGAATTTCAACAGGTTTTTAATGCCGCCGTGCAAAGTCAGGTTTCCTTACTTGACAAAATAATGAAATATGTAGTTCGCTCAAAGGGAAAGCAATTAAGGCCAATGTTCGTGATGCTATCCGCAAAAATTTGCGGTGAAATTAACCCGGTAACTTATCGAGCCGCTTCCCTAATTGAACTTCTACATACTGCTACCCTTGTTCATGACGATGTGGTGGATGATGCCGACGAACGACGTGGCTTTTTTAGTTTGAACGCCCTCTGGAAAAATAAAATCGCTGTGCTAGTGGGCGATTACTTGCTATCGAAAGGCTTGCTCCTTTCCCTTGGAAATCAGGACTTTCATATTCTTGAAATTCTTGCAAAAGCCGTAAAAGAGATGAGTGAGGGAGAATTACTTCAAATTGAAAAAGCTCGAAAACTGGATATTACAGAGGCTATTTATTTCGATATTATTCGCTGCAAAACAGCTTCTCTAATTTCCTCCGCTTGCGCTGCAGGGGCTTATTCAGCTAAACAAGACACGCAAATGGCTGATAAAATGGCCCTTTTCGGAGAAAAAGCCGGCATCGCTTTCCAAATTAAAGATGACCTCTTCGACTATGGTACCGATAACGTTGGAAAACCAACCGGTAATGATATACGTGAGAAAAAAATGACGCTTCCACTTATTTATACATTACACCACTGTAATGCTGCAATAAAACGATCTATTATTTCTATTTTCAAAAAGAAAAAAAATACCAAAGAAGATGTTCAATTCGTAATTCAACAAGTAATTGATCATGGCGGAATTAAATATGCCGAAGAAACCATGCAACGTTTTGTACTTGAAGCCTTGGAAATTTTAAATACTTTTGACCCCGGAGAGGCGAGAAATCACATGGAACGCCTTATTAACTACACGGTACTCAGAAAAAAATAAAAACGATGAAGAAAAAAATCACCATTATCGGTGCAGGACTCGTTGGGTCGCTGTTGGCCGTGCTTTTAAAGAAAAAAGGGTTTACCGTAGATTTACTTGAACGCAGACCAGATATGCGTAAGAACAACATCAGCGCAGGAAAATCAATTAACCTTGCTATGAGTGTTCGCGGGTGGAAAGCATTGGAACTTGCCGGTTTACGCAGAGATATCGAAGAAATCGCTATCCCAATGTTTGGACGTTGTATCCATCATACCGATGGCAGTACCGTCTTCCAACATTATGGAAAAAATAATGAAGCGATTTATTCGGTGAGTCGAGGTGAATTAAACCGAAAATTAATGACCCTTGCGGAAGAAGCCGGTGTAAACATTCAATTTAATCAGCGCATTACCGAAGTTGATATCGATCGTAACGAAATTTATTTAGAAAATCTAGACAGCGGATTAACCGAAACGCGTTTCCAAAATGATATGATTATAGCAGCAGACGGGGCCTTTTCTGCTCTTCGAAATGCTTACCTCAAACGCGATCGATTTAACTATCATCAGTTTTATATCGAATACGGCTATAAAGAACTACATATTTCTCCCGACGATCAAGGTAATTTCCAACTCGACAAAAATGCGCTGCACATTTGGCCACGAAAGAACTTTATGTTGATTGCCTTACCAAATATTGATGGCTCTTTTACTTGTACCTTGTTTTTCCCGTATGATGGTTCGCCGTCGTTTAATTCAATAGGAAATAATGATGAAGCTATTCACCAATTATTTGAAACCTACTTCCCCGACGTTATAGCCCTCATGCCTAACTATATCAACGATTTCAAAAATAACCCAACGGCCTCATTGGTAACGGTGAAATGCTACCCTTGGACCTATTCCGATAAAAGTATGTTGATTGGTGATGCCGCGCATGCTATTGTTCCGTTTTTCGGACAAGGAATGAATGCTGGTTTTGAAGATTGTAGTACGCTCATGGAACTCATGGCGGAAAAAGGAGATGACAATTGGCTTGAGATTTTACCGGCTTATCAAGAGGCGCGTAAGAAAAATGGTGATGCGGTTGCAGACCTCGCCTTACAGAATTTTATTGAAATGCGTGATTTAGTAGCCGACCCCATTTTCTTAGAACGTAAACGCATCGAAAAACAAATCGGACTCTTATATCCACAGTATTTTAACTCGGTGTATGAAATGGTCTCTTTCTCGAATACACCTTATAGCTATGCGATTCATTGTTTGAAAGCACAGGATGAACTACTGGCTAACATAATGGCAGAAGGTGCATTTGATGTGCTTATTCTGCAGGATGCTTTCAAACTAAAGTTAGAAGAAATGTTGAAGGCTTACAAAACCCATGTAGATGCCGTATAAGAGCATTTAACTATTTCAAGCGAGCTTGCTCAACGGCAATTTCCGATAGCATTTCAGTGTATATCGAATCGAGTAATACAGGATGCTTCTTGTAGTAATCCATACTTTCTTGTAGCATCTTATCGGTAACTTTATATCGCAACAAAATATCAGCTGTAAACTGCTTTAAAGAGTCTGTATTTTTTAATGTAAGCTGAAGCGAGTCTTTCGGAAGATGCTGTGCCAGGGCTTCGGCTATATGAATTTCATACAATAACGCTTTCATTTTTTTAGGCGGAATGTCGGGCTTCTCCTCAGCACATGAAAGCATCATCGTGAACCCTATCGTTAATGTAAGTAGTTTAACTTGTTTCATTATTTCATTAAAGCCAAGTATTTACTAGCATTGGACACATCAATCTGGGTTAGAATAGGAATAATTTTTTGTCGTTCTCCGGGAGCCAATGACGATATATAGCCCAAAAATTCTTCATTCTTAGCATTCATAAAAAAACGCATGAGATGACTTCCCGGGTTATCTTGATTTACAATTTGAAGCATCGGAAACACAATACCTAAATTAATTTTAGCCGTTTCCTCATCACTGAGTAACATATCTAAACCCATGCGATGGTATTTGTAAAACACCTCGCGCATCGAGGCGAATCGACTATTTAATACTTGATCTACTAACCAATATCTATTCTTCTGATCTTTATCATTCGCTCGCCATCCATCAATGTTTTTATGCTCCGGAGCATTGTTCGCAATATTCAAAGCTTTATTAAAATATTCAGTTCCTCCCTTTAACGAGAAGCTGTCATAGTCTAGTCCGAGGGCAATATAACAGTAATACGCTATGATGGCTGAAAGATTTGATTCTAATGGTTCGGAACCGGAAACGGTATTATCGTTGAAGGTTATAGGCTGAAACTGCGTATAGCGAATTTGAAAATCTTTATCCATGAAATTGATCATAGTGCTCTGCAAGCCGGTATTAAAAATGGGGCGTTTCGATTGAATTGATATTCTGCCAGTATAACCACCCTCTACATCTTCAATTTTCTTACTTAAAACGATCGAAAATACAAGTTCAATTTTCTCTTTGGTTTGATAGGTGTCGTTGGTCCATTTACGCGTATTAACAAACTCCATGATGGCCTGTTGCATGGTGGTAAATACTTTAGGGTCAACACCCGGTATTTGCTCAGCCATTACATTCACCTTGCAATTAAATTCCTGCGCGAAGGTGGTAAAATTCAAACAGAGGATTAAAAAAGCAATTACAATATTTTTCATGACAGACTCTCAATAATTTTTTGAACAATATCTCCGGCTATAGCTGCTTTCGATTTTAAGGTTGAAGCGTATTCTGTTCCGTTTTTTCCAAAAATAGTTACTTTATTGGTGTCATGTGCAAATCCGGCACCTTCTTCCTTCAATGAATTCATTACAATCATGTCGGCATTTTTCTCTGTTAATTTATTTAGTGCATAAGATCGCTCATTAGAAGTTTCCAAGGCGAACCCAATTAACCGTTGATGTTCCTTTTTTATTGTGCCTAATTGCTTTAAAATATCTTTTGTTTTCGTTAAGGTAAGTTGCAGTTCGCCATCTTTCTTTTTTATTTTTTCGTCGGCAACAGAGGCTGGCGTATAATCGGCCACCGCCGCGCTCATTACGGCTATATCGCAACGCTCGAAGTGGGCCATACAAGCTTCATACATATCGGCTGCACTACGCACGGCAATGGTTGTAACGAGGGGGTGATTTGTTTTTAATGAAGAAGGCCCTAATACCAAGGTTACTTCACACCCTTCATCGGCAAGTTTTTCAGCAATAGCTATACCCATTTTACCGCTACTGTAATTACCAATAAAACGCACCGGATCTAAATTTTCATACGTTGGCCCGGCAGTTACTAAAGCCTTTTTACCCTTGAGTTTTTTTTTCGCTTCTAGAAAATGGGCGACATGCTGAAACAAGGTAATCGGTTCAGCCATTCGACCGTAACCAATTAAGCCACTAGCGAGTTCGCCATGTTCGGAATCAACAATCACATTGCCGTATGATTGGAGTGTTGCAAGATTCTGTTTGAACGATGGATGGTTAAACATATCCTCATCCATTGCCGGAGCAACCATGATAGGGCATGTTGCGGAAAGGTAAACCGAGAGTAAGAGGTTATCGCATAAGCCGGTTGCCATTTTTGCTATTGTGTTTACCGATGCTGGTGCAACAAGCATAATATCGGCCCATCTTCCCAACATCACATGATTAGCCCATTCGTGATTGGAACTGAGTTCAACGCCAACATTATGTTTGGAAAGCGTTGCCAACACCAATGGAGAAACAAATTGAGTTGCCGCTGGGGTAAGCACCACTTTAACTTCGGCATCGGCTTTAATAAATAACCGAACCAATTCAGGAATTTTATACGCTGCTATACTTCCGCATACTCCAATCAGAATTTTCTTTCCTTTCATAAACAACAAAGATGCTGATAATATTTCTGTTTAAGAATAGCTTAGCGGTCTTTATTCAACGTTACAAACCAGTCGAAGAGGCCTCTAAATACCTCATCCTCTTCCTGGTCGTATAATTTAACTTCAATTTGAAGTTGAATTTTTCCTTTTCGTTCTAAACGTTCACAGAGTATTTCTACCGACTCATTCAAAATTTCGGCACGGGAATAAATATCCGTTGTTACCACTTTACGGTATTTAGCGCTTGATTTACGAAGCAACGGGACCGTATTTTCTGCATATTGTGGAAAATTGAAATTTAAACAGAACCCATTCGAAAGCTCTGCGAAGCTGTAGATAACAGCTGCATGCATTACGGATACATGATTCGTAAGTAATTCCCGAAACGGTAGCCTTAACAGATAATTCGGGTTGTCTGACAACTGAACACCTAATATGTTCGTGATGGGCTGAGAAAATATCTTAGCCGTTTGCAACGTAAGTAGTAGTAGGTTTTAAAATTTAAAATGAGGGGTGAATTGCGAACTATTGTTCGTCTTTTTGCTTGAAATAAATCTTCTCATTCAAAAGCTCGTGAGTAGCCTGAATCGCAGGATTGGCCATACGTTCATAGAAACGAGAAATTTCAATTTGTTCTTTATTTTCACTTATTTCTTCCAGGTTATCATTCAAACTTCCGAATTCCTCCAATTTACGATGAAGTTCATCTTTAATCTTAGAATTAATCTGGTTTGCACGCTTCGCTACAATAGCAATGGATTGGTAAATATTGCCGGTTTTATCCTGCAAACTCTGTAAATCTCTTGCTTCAATAGCAGGGTTTGTAGTATTGATCAACAGCTTTTTTACATTGGTCATAGCTTCTCGATTTTTTTTAAGGATTGCGAAGATAGGGTTTTTATCCTATCCATATCCGCTTTATACTTACTATTTCCGTATTTTTTTACAAAATCACTATAGTCTGCAATAACCCGACTGAACCGTTCCGCCTGCTTTTCGGTTACACTATTCAAGGCATATTCGTAATTCGATCGAATAACCATGCTCGCATAGTAGTCGGCACTTTTAGAATCCGGGTATTTTCTCAAAATCTGTTCAAAAGCAACGCCCGCCGCACGGTATTCTGTAATTTTAAAATAGAGTTCCGCACCGTAAACGTCTTTCATTTCAAGCTTCTCCCGCGATTCATCAATACTTCGATTGGCTTCGCGTGCATGCTTCGATTCGGGATGAGTATTTACAAACGCCTGCATTTCACCGATCGATTTAATGGTATTGCTCTGATCGAGGGTATAATCGGGTGACAACTTATACAAACACAGTGCATTCAGATACTCGCACTCTTCGGCTTTGGCTGATTTCGGAAAAAGGTCAGCAAAATTTTTAAAGTGATAAGAAGCCGCTAGATAGTTATTGTTGAAATAAAATGTGTTGGCATAACGGTAATAAATATTCTCAAAATTTTTAGTGCCCTTATAAACCGTTAATAGCTCTTCATACAAGGTATTGGCTTTGGAATACTTACGCTGATCGTAGTATTCATCAGCCTTTTGCAGTTTCATAGCATAGTCTTTACTCTTCTGAAGTTTCTCGAATTTACTCTGACAAGAAACCAGAAAAAAACATAGCATTAAAAGGGAATAAAATAATTGTTTCATTACAGGGGGAGCAAATATAAGGAATGTTAAACGCGGAACACAGTAAAGAACATGTTATAAAAATAATAATTAATCGTTCTTAAAAGCCTCTTCTATTAGTACTTAAACGCCTCGGTACTATCAATAAAATAGCCCTTCTCCGTTTCGTCGCCTTCAACCAATTTATTTAATTCATCGAGCGGTGTCATGTCTTTTTGCCGTTTATAGGTTTTCTCATAATCCGTCATGGTGTACTCTTCCGGAACAATATTCACATCGAAAATCAAGGTGTGCATTTTAACCGGTGCCGTATTCATTATCACGGTTATAAAAACCTGACTATACCCGATATTCTTGTAACTGTCATAAGCCACTTCAATATTTCCTTCTGTACCGGGTTCTAAAGGGCGATCGGTGTATTTCACTTTAGCGCAACCACAACTCGATTGAACCTCGGAAATCATCAACGGATGTTCACCGGTATTGGTAAAGAAGAATGTCACGTTCAAATCTTTCCCCTGGGGGATGGGATAATAATGCCGAGAAGAGTCTTTAAATGAAACCGTTGTTTGCTTCAAATTATCCGAATCACTCTTCCAAGTACATGAAGATAAGATGATTACAAATAAAATTATCAAATATGGAAACGCGGTTTTCATCCAGATGCAATATTATAGAATTATCAGTTCATCACAGGCTATCCCAGGATTTTTATTACTTCCGTCCGTGATAATATCCCTTGTGGCAGGCATCAAAACAACTTTCAAGGCCTTATAATTCTTAAATTCAAGAGGAATTTCTAACTCATATTTACCTGTAAACTCAGTGTCGGGCTGATTTATCCCTCTAGCTATCAATTCTATCTCGGTACCATCTTCGAGGATGGCTATGCAATAAAAAGAGCTCGGGAAAAATAAATGATGCCGAGGACTTTGAAGGAAGTTCAACTTCAGGAGCTTGCCTTCTTTGAAATCTTTAGAAGGTAATTCTATCTCTAAAGGCCTGTTATCGTACACTACATAACCGGCGGCGTAATCGTGAAAGCCAAAAACACCATCTGTAAGCGCCTTTTCGGGAGTGGTTCCGGTATGATTGTCGTCGGGTTTATTTATTCGAATTTCCTTTGTTGCGGCGATGTTTAGTCCACTAACTGGTTCTATATAACTTCTCCAATACTCAACATACTTCGCAAATGTTTCCTTGGTTTCGGTATAAACCCGATTAGTAGTTGCTAACTCTTGCAGCCAAGGTGCCAGTGTTTCTTCCATCAGAACTTCCCGACCAAGATGTTTGAAACAGCCGTTGGTAGCATAACCTTGCATGCGTTTCAATTCTAATAAATCATATAACAAGGATGCCCGAATATGTTTCAATTTTACCTTTTCCCAACCGGTTGCAAGTTCTTGCTTCTCATGAAGTAGCGCAAGTAGATGTTGTATCTCTTCCATGGAGAGATAGGCCAAGCTATGTCTCATGTTTCCGTAAATATCTAATTTGATTTTTCCCGACTGTTTCGCTTCCACTTTAGTTAAAAATTCTAGAAGCTCTGCACCGCATTTCGGATAAGCCTGCTGAAAAAAGGTTTTCTTTAAGGAATCATAATTCAAATCTGGATTCCAAAACCACTTCGCTAAAACATATGATTTCAAATCACCAAATAACGAATAGTAGTCTTCACTTCCATGTTCAAAAACACCTTGCACCTTCATTTTCTTAAAGTATTGAAGATCTTGTTGAAGCACAGGCAGATTTGGAAATGGGTCGTTGAAGTTGGTATATTGAACGCAATAATCCCAGATGTAAATACGTTTACAAACGGCATTCCAAGCCTTCAATGTATTCGTAAAACCAGTTGATGCACTCAGCGGAACACCTTTAGCCTCATCGATTGTGCTTAACATAACAACCACGTTATTAGCCAATGGAACAGATGTTGGATGCAATGTGGTATAGTATGCCAGCGTGGTAAATGTGAGATTCGGGAAGCGTTTAGCTAGTCGGTTTAATAACCGTGCTACCGAATTACTTGCATGTTGTGTGCCCTGATTCTGAGAAATACACTGCTCACAGCCACAAACAATTCCATTATCATTAGGAGCGATATTAAAGTGTGTGAGATCTTCGTTTCGAGCATATAAAATCTCAATACCACGAGATAAGGATTGATAAAGAGCTTCACTACTAAAACAATATTGAAGATGGTTTCGTTTAGCATTCCTGAGCGCAAAAAGTTGTTCTGAGGTGCCTCCATTTTTTGGATCTGCAGCTAATATTTTATCGAGCTTATGTCCCCATACCGACCATATTTCTTCAAATTGTTGAAGCCCATGAAAATTCATGTAATTATAATCACGCGAAGCGGGGAAATAAGCTTGGCGATAAGCGAAGGTGGGAGCGAGTACCTCTGTAAATTCTTTTAACCTGGCTTCTTGTTGCTGTGGTACGTTTAACTCCTCGCCATCTATATAAGAAGCGCCAAATTGTTGTTCGAAAAAACGACAAACACCATAGAGCAGGTGAACATTTTCAGGTGCATAAAATACTAAGTTGTTTCGCTGAAACGAAGTGTAAAGCTCATTCGATTTTAGCGTGCTATGCTCGTTGAGCAGATATTGTTTTACCCTTACTGTATTTCCAATAAAAATTTGCAATGTGGTATCCGCAGGCATTAAGGTCGTTTCTTTCTTGATCGCTAATCGCGCGCCGGTCATACGATGAAATAACTCCTGAAAAAGTTTTGCCGCCTTTTCCTCATTCCCTTTCGGGTTATGGGGTATGATGATACATGGTAAGGTTGTACCCTTTTTATACCACAACAAGGTATCGCGTTTCGCACCGCATGACAGTGTGCACAGTACTTCGAGAAGAACAAAATATAAAATGGCGTAATGGTTTTTCCTCTTCACTATGTTAACCTTGTCTTAGAATTTAGTAAGTAAGGTGATGAATACATTGTACTGATTAAACGAATAATTCTCTTTGATCTGATAATTATACCAGTTGCCCTGTAAGCCAATAGTGCTGCGGTGTTTAACCACATGTACTATGCCGGCCCCAACCATACGGGTAGTATAATTTAGGAAGGAATTCAACTGAAAATCTAATGTTCTATCTTCCGGAGGAGTACCTAACGAACCCATCATGGTGATATAATCATTTTTGTAATTAAAGTAATAGCGCGATTGAAGCAAGAGGGATTGATATACTTTGCTAAAATCTGAAATAACAAACACACGAGCATTCAACCATATTTCCTCCCACGATTTGGCGATACCACCAATAAGGGCCAATGCACTTTGGGCATCTTGTTGTAATACATAACGACCACCTACTTCAGCCTCCCAATCATAACGCATCGACTTGAAATACGACAAGCTTGTTTTGATTATCGGAAAAACCTTTCGATTTGAAAATGCAAAATTAAATTGCGTGTACGCCTTTTGTTTGGTGAGTTTGTGATACCATTCTAATTCTTGTTGAATACCTGTACCTAGCGGCCGTGCTGCATAATGAAAACGATAGATATACGTATTGATGGGTTGTAAACGTTGATACTCGAAGGTTGCTAACGACAAACGAGGTTGAATAGAATCAAAATAAGAACGAGTATAGTAAACCCCCGCACGGTTTTTATACATTTTTGAAAGCAAATAATTCATGTAATTTTCATAGCGATCACTACTATTAGCTGAACCACCATCGGCCAGTTTTACATAATAATAGGCCGAATCGAAGCGCTCCATTTGCTCATAGATAACGCCCTTTTTATACATTAATTGCGCATTCGCCGGATAGCGTTGTAAACCTTGTTGTGCATAAACCAATGCCGAATCGTATTGTTCATTTTCTATGGCGATATTGGTAAGTCGATAGATAGAAAACGTATCGGCAGGATTTAACGCAAGCGCTTCTCGGAAATAATATGTTGCTGAATCTAAATAGAAGTCGTTCTCCATTTTCTTTCCTTTCAGAAAATATTGTTCCGCCAGATTAGATTCAATTTTTTCGTTGTAAGGATACATCTGATGTAATTCCTTCAAAACGGAGATACTATTATTCAAATCCCCTTTGCTATAATACAAATCGGCCTTCTTCAGTTTGAATTCTTTATTAGCCGGATAAACAGCAGAAGCACGATTACAATATCCAATGCCTTTATCGTATTGCTTTGTTTGGGCGTTTATATTTATCGCATAAGTATAGGCCGTTTGATTCGAAGGATCATGATCGAGTAATCGGTCGATGGCGTTTAAAGCACTATCGTATTTTTCATTCTCGATGAGTTGTTTAATATAGGGAGTTGATTGCGAAACATAGGATTCCTTGAACTTGGTATTCGTAGGATTTTTTTGTGTAAGTTGTGATGTAAGTGCACGGGCTTCTTCTAGATTTCCCATTTCTTCTAAGAGGGAAGCCTTCTTAAAAATGTACTCTTCATTTCCCCCATTCGCGGCAATTAAACTATTAATTTTTGTTAGCGCCTGCGGATAGTTTTTTTGAGCAACATCCATAGCATACAGGTATTCGTTCGCGGAAGAACGGTAATCGGCATAGCCAAGTAATTTTTCAAACAAGGGTTGCGCTTGGGTGTATAATTGATCTTGGAAAAAGCCCTTGGCATCGCGAAACAAAATGCTGGCATATTTTTCGCGTATTTCGGCATCTCCGGAAAATTTTTGCGCAAGCTTTCGCACCAGGCGATCAGCATCTTCTTGTCGGTTCGTTAACTCATACAACGTGAGTTGCTTCATAAGGGTTGGTTTATCACCCGAATTACGTTTTAATTTTGTTTGAATTAATTCTTCGGCATCGGTATAAAATCCTTTGGATAATGCGTTATTCAACAAAAATGTAAAGGCCTCGTCATTACCCGGATTGGCATCATACACTTTTTGGTATAAGGTATAAGGGTCGGAATTATTGTAATACCTTGCCGACTCAATTTTTAATTCATTCAGGGTATTTCGAACATTGGCTGAAGGATATTTTTTTAGTAAGGCTTCACAGAAACTAATTGCATCTTGGTAGTTACCCATCTCTTGCAGGATACCTATTTTCTTTTGAATTAAAATCGGGTCGGTAGGGTAATGAGCCAATCCCATTTCTATAGTATTAAGGGCTTCTAATTTCTTTCCGGTATTCAAATGAGCATTTACTAATTTCTGTATCGCTTGCAAGTTATACGGGTTATCATCGAGTGATTGTTGCAATAAAGGTTTACTTCGCTCGTATTGACCTTTTTTGAAATATAAGCTCGCTTCTTCTTCCATGTAACCCCTATAAGCTCTGGCTACGGAACTATCATTCGGAAAAATATTGTAGAGTCGGGTGATCGATTTTTTTACTTCTACCTTATTTCCCATTTCATTATAAATTCCGATTTTCTTCAACCAAAGGGCTTTATCATATGGTTTTATTTCGAGTAGTTCATTGATGTAACAGATGGCACTTGACAGCCGATGTGTTGAGCACTCTACATTGATCAGATAATGTTTGGCATCCACATTGCGCGGATATTTATCGTTCACCTTTTTAAGTTCGTACCGTGAGCTATCATACATTTTTAATTCTAGATAGCATTTTCCTAACAGCACTCGTACGTCGAAATATTCGGGAGAAAGAGCCAACGCTTTCTTACAATAGTAAACGCCCTTCGAATAATTATGGCGTTGATTCGCTTCAATTTTAGCTAGTCGGTAGTAGTCGTCCGAGCTAAGATTGCCTTCATTCTTTTGAGCCCAGGTGCTCCAAGATAGGCAGAGAAATATGACCGTTAATAAAATTCTAAACATAACGTTATACGGTTGGATTAACATTAACCTTGGTTTCAGTTTCTACACCTTGTCGGGTCATAGTACCCCACTCAAACGTTTTTTGAGTAAAATAGGAGATATACCCTCGAATAGAAAAGTAGATTGAAATAAGGTGATAAAATAAAGGTTCCAGAAAAGCAACCACAAGCAATCGAAGTACTTCCCAAATGGAACGATAATATTTAAATGTAATTTGATCCCAAAGAATTACCATCGTTGAAATCATTACGGTAAAGGTGTAGGTATAAATTAAAATGAAACCCGTCATTTGCCAATTGATCTTTCCGAAAAGAACAAGAATGATAAATACGATCCAACCAACGAATTCAATCACAGGGGCAATCAATTCGAAAATTAACGCATAAGGATATACGATCAACCCCATGTTTTTATACCGACGGTTAAAGAGGATACGACGATGTACGATAAAGATTTGTACCAGACCACGCGCCCAGCGGGTACGCTGACGGTAAAGGATTCGTATGTTAGGCGGGCCCTCTGTCCAGCAACAAGATAATGGAATATAATCGATACGATATTTCTGGTTGTTATTGGCCATGTAGGCAATCATACGCGTAATCAGATCCATGTCTTCAGCATGTGACAGTGGATCGTAACCACCCGCACGAATAGAGATTTCTTTATCGAATAAACCGAGTCCGCCAGAAACATTCGGAACACAATTGATTGCCGACCATCCCATTTTACTCAACAGATAGGCACGCATATATTCCAACTCTTGAAAACGCGGTATTAAGTTTCGCGGAGGTTTCACTGTTTTTAACACCCCTTCATCCACCTCACAACTGTTGAGCATCCGAAGGGTTGCGCCTACCGCAATAACCTTAGTGGTATTGTTCAGGATGGGTTTAATCATTTTCAACAATGTATTCCGTTCCAGAATACAATCTACATCGGTACAGAGGTAGTATGGAAAGGCTGAAGCATTGATACCCGCATTGGAAGCATCTGCCTTCGTACCACCATTCACTTTATCTACTACTGTTAAGATTTCAAAGGCTGAATTTTTCGATTTGAAAATACGCTTAACCGGTTGTGATTTTAATTTAGGAACATAGGCAAACGGAGTTTCTTCCAATTCAAACTCGGTAATTAGTTTTTCCAGGGTATCATCGGTACTACCATCATTAATGATAATTACTTCGAAGAGGGGGTAGTTTAAGGTAAGCAGCGAACGCACATTCGCGATGATGGTTTTACCTTCGTTATACGCAGGCGCTACCACCGAAATACCGGGTGTAAGCGGCGAGGTCATGAGGGTATTATCATCGAGATCGGAATTATACCCCTTGTATCGCGCAATACCCATGAAGGATAACATAGCCAGCATGATATAACTCAAGAAGAGCGCACTCGTGTAGAAGAACACAAAAACCTGATAGAAATCGGATAGTGCTTGAAACATACCAGGTTATTTGAATTTAATTAAAGGGTTCTCAACATGTTGTAGTACCGTTTGATCGATACCCAACGTTTTTATCTTAAGCGAATTAAAAACGCTTTGACCTTCTTCATTATAATTTAAGAGAGCCTCAGCCGCTACTTTTTGTGTTTCAACGGTATGACTTTTCTCCCAAGCGTTCACAATAAAATCGAGCGACAAACCGGTTTTGAATTTACCGATGGCACGAATGATTTCCATCTGACAGTTATCGGGTTGATTATTGTAAATAGTAATTAAAGTAGATTCTGTTTCCTTCGCTTCCAATTCGCCAAGGGCTTTTATGGCTTCAGCTCGCAATTGGTGCTTAGGCGAATTGAGTTGTTGCGTTAATACCGGTATGGCATCCCTTTGCTGAAAGTAGGAGGTCATACGAATGGCAAATTCCACAATACTTTCATTTTCCGAATAAGCAATCCACTTACTAAAACTAGGGAGATTTTGTTTGTCCATACCCAGCAATTGCTTGAGCAGATTAATTTGATCCCAGGCGTTAAAACGTTCTTTAGCTTCATCTAAAAATTTATACGGATCATTTTTACTTAAACGTAAGTACGAGGTACGCGCTTCTTTTCGTACTTGTAAATTCCGACTATAGGTAAAAGGGAAAATGTTTGATTCGGCAGCCGTAATAGCCAAATTAGAAAGAGCCTGAATACCCTTCATCTTACTAAACGATGAAGTAAACTGTAATTTCTTCTCAATATGCTTTTCAATCCCTACGGCTTCAATTATTCGGTAGAAGGCATCATTTACATTCAGATCGAAATTATTTTTATAGAAGATTAGACGGTCGGTTATGATGTCTAGATTTTCATTATTCAAGGTTCCCATACATTGGGTAAATTCTTGTTGAATAACACCAAACTCTTCGCCTTTCTCATCGAGTAAGTGTTTCAAAATAAGTTCATCTAGGGGAGGTAGTAAGCGTAGCTCTTTTGCCTTTAATCGGAAGTGCCGGTACCTACTATAGGCGATAATTGCCAGAAAGGAGAAGAATAACACGATGCAACCTATGATAAACAGAATACATACCTGTATTATGAAAGGGTAAGAATACACCTTTGCATAATATGTAAGTAGTTGATCTAGAATTGATAAAGTCACCATCGCAAATATCACAAAAAATTCATTGCATACAACAACGAATCATGCCGTTTTAAGCGAGGGCAGTATTACAAAATTGATACCAGAAATGAAATGGGTCGAAAAACCAGGTTAGATTTTCGAAGTAGAAACCTCTTCAATCGTTTTCATAAGGTTTTGGAAACTGATTGGTTTGTGCAAAATGGCATCTACATCCAGTTCTGCATAACTAGCATTCATACTGAGATTATTGTTCGGAGTTATTAGGATCATAGAGGCATTCTTCACTGGAAATTTCTTTCTTATAGTACCAATAATTTCCACACCCGATTTGTGTGCAACCTGCGTGTTACAAAGGATTACATCGAATTGATGTTCGTGAAATAAATCGTCGAGTTCGTTGGCATCGGTAGAAATGATGGGTTCGAATTCAACCTTTCGGAAATACATTTTTAGGGTATTTGCGAAATGCAAATCGCCATCTAGAATGAGCACTTTTTTCATGTAGTAGGTATTTATTATTTCAAATTTCGTGCTTTTTTTGAGTTATCCTGAAAATCAAGCAAGTAAGAACCCAAATTTATTTCCACTATTTATTACCATCTTATTATCTGTTTATTATATTTGTTATTTATTAATATCTGTTATTAGCTCATTTTCATCGGCCAATTTCCTAAAATAGTCCCGTGTAATTCTTGGTAAGATAAAGTGGTTTTTATTTCAATACCCTCATAGAATTGTTTTCCTTATCTGTAATTACTTCAATAATCATACCTAATTGATTTTCAATGGGCAGTCTTATTCTTTTGTTTACCGAACTTTTAAATAATAGTGAATAAGTATTTCTACTTAGGTATATGAATCAGCGATTCACATATTCCTAAAACGTTCTACATTCGCGCAAATCTTTTTCATGCTTCCTAAATTTAAACGAATTCTACTAAAACTATCAGGTGAAAGTTTGATGGGTAATAAAAGTTTCGGACTCGACTCTTCAATTTTGGCTCAATATGCTCAGGATATTAAAAGTATTACTGAATTAGGTGTTCAAGTAGCATTAGTTATTGGCGGCGGAAACATTTACCGCGGTATGAATGAAAAAGAAACCGGCATTGAAAGAGCTCAAGGCGATTATATGGGTATGTTGGCTACCGTAATTAACGGTGTTGCCATGCAGAGCATGCTTGAAAAACTAGGTGTTCAAACTCGTTTACAAAGTGCCATTAAAATGGACCAAGTAGCGGAACCTTTCATTCGTAGAAAAGCTATTCGACATCTTGAAAAGGGACGGGTGGTTATTTTCGGTGCAGGCACCGGAAACCCTTATTTCACTACGGATACAGCGGGTTCCTTACGCGCGGTTGAAATAAACGCCGATGCAATATTAAAAGGAACACGTGTAGATGGTATTTATGACAGTGACCCGGAAAAAAATCCGGATGCAGTAAAATTTGAAAACTTAACTTATCAGGATGCTATAAGCCAAAATTTGAAGGTAATGGATATGACTGCCTTTACGTTGTGCCAGGAAAATAATATGCCGATTATAGTATTCGATATGAATAAAGCTGGAAACCTCTTGGAAATTATTCAAGGTAAGAATATCGGTACGATCGTTCGAAGTTAATCCAGCGCAGCAGCGCCTAAAATAGCTACATCACTTTCTTTCAAAAGGGAAGGAATGAGTTTAACCTTATTCTTGAAAATATGAAGTAAGTTTTCTTCCATGTAGTTTCGGGTGGGATTCATAATATAATCTCCAGCTTGCGCTAAACCTCCAAATAAGATAATAGCCTCCGGACTAGTAATAGCTACAGCATCAGCCAGTGTTTGTCCGAGTATTTTACCCGTATAATCGAAAATTTCCAAAGCCATTGCATCGCCTAAACAGGCCGCATCATAAATATCTTTAGCTGTTATATCCTGCTTTTCGCGTAAGGGTGTTGCTCGACTATCCTTGGTAAGAAATTCGTACACTGTTTTCACGATACCGGTAGCGGAGGTGTAGGTTTCCAAACATCCTTTTCTTCCGCAACCACATTGTCGTCCATCTCTAACGGCAATAACATGTCCTAATTCACCGGCAAAACCATCATGACCATAAATAACCTGTCCGTTTGCCACGAATCCACTACCAACACCTGTTCCTAGGGTAACCATAATAAAATCTTTCATGCCTTGAGCAGCTCCATACATCATTTCGCCCATAGCCGCGGCATTCGCATCGTTAGACACTTTAGTAGGCCGTTGAAATTGAGCTTCTATTAATTCAGCCAATCGAATCACACCTTTCCATTCCAGATTCGGTGCAAATTCAATATTACCGGTATAATAATTTCCATTTGGTGCACCTACGCCGATATGCGTTACACCATCTTGTAAAGTTCGATCAAATGCCTTTTTGTATTCTTCAAATAAAGCGGCAACAAAAGTTTCCGGAGAATTATGTCCACGAGTTGAAATAGACGATTTAGCTACAATCTTTCCTGATGCGTCTACGATACCAAAGGTTGTATTCGTACCTCCGATATCTATACCCAAACGAAATCGACTCATAGTTTTATTGAAGATCTTCGTTGTTTTTTAATTCCTGAATATGTTTCAAGGCATCTGTAACCACATCGGAGCAAATAGCAATAAATGAATCTTTAGGTGCATTGGCAATGGCGTGATCGATGGCCTCCATTTCTTTGATAATAACCTTCACTTGCATATCTGGTTTTATTCTAAAGATTCCCTCCTTCAATAAATTAATGATTTCATCTTCTGTTCTTCCTCGAAGATGTTTATCCTGACGAATTATTATTTCATCAAAGGTTGTTGCTGCAATGGAGCCCAATTCACGAATATCGTCATCCCGTCTATCTCCTGTACCAGCTATGATACCTATTTTGTGTGTTGCTTCGGTTTTATCAACGAACGCCTTTAGCACTTTAAACCCGGCAGGGTTATGCGCATAGTCGGCCAGTACTTGAAAGTTTTTGAATTGAAATAAATTCATTCTTCCTGGAGTTTGAGCCGGTGAAGGAATGAAGGTTTCCAACGCTTGTCGAATATCCACAACCGTAAAGCCACGTAAGTAACCGGCAAGTACGGCAGGCATGATATTCATAACATTAAAGAGGGCTTTACCACCTTGCGTTAAAGGAATGGTATGGGCCTTTTCTATTTGAATTTTCCATGCCCCTTTCTGAATATAAATCAAATCGTTGCTTTCATCATAAACCGCAGCAATACCATTCTTTGCACAATGCTCCTTAACTCGTTTGTTCTTCGGATCCATGGTGAACAAAGCAATATTACAGGTTAGTCCGTCTTGCATTTTATACACCAAATCATCATCGGCATTTAATATCGCATAGCCGGTGGGTATTACACTTTCAACTACCACGGCTTTCACCCGTGCGAGTTGTTCCACCGTATCAATGCCACCCAAGCCTAAATGATCTGCACTAATATTGGTAACAATACCTATATCACATTTGGTAAAGCCTAAGCCGGCACGAAGAATTCCTCCGCGAGCACATTCTAACACAGCGAAATCAACCGTAGGATCTTTCAACACAAATTCAGCACTCACCGGACCGGTGCAATCGCCTTTCATCATCATTTGGTTTTGAATATAAACCCCATCACTCGTTGTGAAGCCAACTTTGTGCCCCATGCTCTTTACCAAGTGCGCGGTTAATCGGGTTGTAGTTGTTTTACCATTCGTTCCGGTAACGGCAATGATAGGAATTCGTGCTGAAGAGCCTGGAGGGTAAAGCATATCTATTACTGGTTCCGCCACATTGCGTGCTAAACCTTCGCTAGGGTCGATATGCATTCGGAAACCGGGTGCGGCATTCACTTCTAAAATAGCACCCCCATTTTCTTCTAACGGACTCGATAGATCGGAAGCCATGATATCTATACCACAAATATCCAAACCTATGATTCGCGCTATACGTTCGGCCAAAAAGATATTATTCGGATGCACATAATCGGTTACATCTGTAGAGGTGCCTCCCGTACTTAAGTTTGCTGTTGGTTTGAGATAGAGTATTTCGTCTTTGGCAATTACCGACTCCAAGGTTAAATTCTTATCCTGAAGTATTTTCTCCGTTACAGCATCCACCTTAATTTGAGTAAGCACTTTTTCATGCCCAAAACCTCGGCGTGGATCGGCATTCACGGTATCGATTAGTTGCTGTAGTGTACTTTTTCCATCACCGGTAACGCAAGCAGGTGTTCGTTTTGCTGCGCAAATAAATTTATAATTAATCACCAATAGTCGAAAATCGAAACCGGTAATAAACTTCTCGCATATAATGGCGCGTGAGTGCTTTTTGGCAATCTCAAACGCTATCAAAGCACTTTCCCAATCAAGAATATTGGTAGTAGCGCCACGACCATGATTTCCATTAATGGGTTTTAATACGATAGGATAACCAATACGGGAAATAGCAGCTTGTAAATCTTCTTCGTCATAAATAATTCGACCACGTGGCACCGGAACTTCAGCTGCTTCTAATAAGTTTTTAGTATCTTCTTTATCGCAAGCTATTTCAACAGCAATATTACTGGTAGTACTTGCAACTGTAGCCTGTATGCGTTTCTGCTTAATACCATAACCTAATTGCACTAATGAATTTTTATTTAACCGAATCCAAGGTATATCGCGGTTGATAGCTTCTTGAACAATACTACCGGTACTTGGTCCGAGGCGAACGCGCTCACGTGTTTCACGTAATTGCATGATGGTATCTTCCACATTGAACTCGTCACCGTCTATTAAATGCTGCGCAATATCTACTGAAAGTTTTGCAACCAATCGACCTACTTCTTCTTCCACATAAGAAAATACTACATGGTACACGCCTTCTTTACTTGCTCCACGCGTTCTTCCGAACCCGGTTTCCATACCTGCTAAGGTTTGCAACTCAAGGGCAATGTGTTCGATAACATGCCCCATCCAAGTACCTTCTTCTACACGTTTAAAAAAACCTCCTTCTACTCCTTCACTGCATCGATGACTAAACATGGAAGGAAATTTCTCTTTTATTCGATCTAAAAATCCGGGGATTTTATTGGTTGGTTTTTGCTCAAGGTCTTCAAGATCGAGTAACATCACAATTAATTTATGACGTTTAACGCTCCAGTAATTAGGGCCTTTCATTACTTTAATTTCCAGAATCTGCATATCGGTTCAGTTTTAAAAAATGAATATAAACCCTAATGCATAGCAACACAATTTTTTTAAAGGAAATATTATTTTAAAGAGAATGAAACAGGTTAGTCGTTCAAAATAACTTGTATCGATTCTTGAATAACTTTTGTTAACTCATCGGGAATGGTATCGGTTGAAAACGGGTGGGTCATACCAAAAGTATGATTAGCGTTTTCCAAAATTCTTGCTTGCGCTTTTTTGTTGTATTGGGCTATTTCATGAGCGTTTTCCCAAGGTACCGATTCATCTAATGTACCATGAAACGCAACCAATGGCTGTTGTATTTTAGGAAGTGCCAAAGCCATGTCATAGGTGTTACGATGCGCTTCAAAATCATCTAATAAACTAACAGAAAGAGGCATTTGTTGTCGGGTTCTTCCGTTCAAAATATATTGAATCCCTTTTTCGCGCCAGGTAGTTAAAAACTGTTTCGACCAAGATCGGAAAAAATTAAACGGTGTACCCCAGGTAATAATTTTCTTCGCCATGGAAACATGATGGGCTGCATGCAATATACACGATACTCCGCCTTTGCTATGACCAAGTAAATAAAGATGACCCAATGAACAGGATGGCAGAAGCTCGGGCAGATACTCGGTAATATACGTTTCAGCAGCAGCAATATCATCCATTTCCATGCCCAAGGTATTCTTTGAAAAACTTTCTAAGTCTGAAAAATTTTCTTTGTCTTCAATCCGCGTACCATTATGAGAGAAATTAATTTTGAATACGATGATACCGGCAAGAGCAAATTGTTCAGCAACATAATTGAATCCGCCCCAATCTTTAAAGCCCTTAAAACCATGACAAAATATAAGAACAGGTTGTGTTTTTTCCGAAGGAAGATAAGTTACATCAAAGGTAGTTTCCTTGCCAAGTGCACCGGTATAAACACCATGAATTTTACGTAATGGATTCAACATGTTTTACTAATAATCGTATTGCCGGCGTATTGTATTTAAACGAAGTCCAACATAAAACTGCAATGAATTATAACTTGGATTAAAAGCGATTTTCGATGTTTCCACACGATAAGTTAAGCCTAAGTCGGCAAATAAATTTGGACGGAATTCGTAACTCGCATTAATATTATTAAAGTACACATTCGTATAAAAACCGTTGAACATGTATTTCTCATATTCCTTACCGTGAAAGTCGTAATCTTTGAAAACATCGCCACCATAGGAAGGTTTAATATTCGATGAATCCAAGCCTTGTTGAAGATAAAACGTTTTTAAGGTCATGTATAAATGCCGCATAGGTTTGTAACGAATTATCAAAGCCCATTCGGTTAGGTTAGCACCGCGAGGATGTGCCAAAGGTTGATTATAATGTGTGTAATTGGCAATCGAATCGCGGAAGGAATAGGTATAAGGCCTTATGTAATTATATTCTGCCTGAATAAAAAGATTATTAATATTAAACGGATCAGCTATTTTCAAACCAAGTTGAAAAGCATATTTATTCCCCCACCATTTATTTTTTGCTTTAAGTTCGGCAAACTTAAATTCATCGAAAAGTAATTGTCCGTAAACAACCGTATTCAAACTAGTATTCGCTTTGAAAGTAGCTCCTAGGTTAGCATTATCCGGACTACCATTGGCTTGTTCAATACTTCGATAAAATATAATAGGATTCATATATTGAAAATCGAAGCCGGTAGTTCTTCCGAAAATGATACCTTCAAACAAACCTACATTGAACCAGTTTGTAACGTTCATACTCAGGTAGTGCATGGCCGCATATTTTTTGGGCAAGAGTTTATCACCTGAACGTACATATTGCGGTATTAATTCAGTATATAAATTTTGGTAGTTGAAACGACCTAAACGCGTATTAATTTTAAAGAAGAGATAGTTAGCGGAAAAATCACTCAATAACAAACTACGATACCCATCACCAATTTGATGTCTGTCATGACCGAAACTAAGATTCACTTTATTTCGAATGGCTTCCACATCAATTGCACCAGCAGCATAAATATAGTCTTGTCCGGTTTTGGTATCTTTAAAATCTTTATAATAAGCCATTCCCGGTACTGCCTTTCTGTTTTGCACATAGTACTGATAATAACTCGGGCCACGTTCTTGATTATCACAAAATGTAGAATAGAAGCCTACGCGTTTAGCAATAGAACCGCGCACTTCAATGCCACGCGTGTTGACAAACAGATTTTCCTTATTAAAAGCGCTTTCTAAGGTTTTCTGATAATAAATAATCGGGTTGATAACCAAATTATAATCATCCTTGTTAATATTAATGAGATCAGGTTGTTTTTTATAGAACGTTTTCAAAACAGGATATTCCGAATCAATAGCTCCATCACCGTTCGATGCCCATTCTCCACTTTTGGAGATCATGTATTTTATTTCGTCTATTTCCTTATCGCTTAATTTACCTTCATGACTTTCCAGATAGCTTTCCAAAAATCGAACCGCATCCTTTCTACTGATATTATTCAACGAGGTAATTAATGAATCAGAAACACGATTACTTAATATATCAAGCCGTTCCAATTGATAGTAATCATCCATTCGTCGGCTCAGGTTAGTTGATTGTGAAAAACACAAACTTGTGTAAACGGTAAGAAAAACAAGTAGGTATAAATACTTCATGAAGCGCTGTTTGTAATGGGTAAAGGTAACTGAATACACGATAATTTAATGCGGAATGAAAACAATATCATCATCGAGCATCAACACCAATGGCGCTCACACCATGCTTATCTACCTTGCAGAAATTCATTTAAATCTTGTTTATCGCTATCAAAATTGAGTGAGTTTACTACTTTAAAATACATTTTTGGGTCGATACAAAAATCATACGCATACTTTGCGAATTCTAATTTACTTGCGCTGAAATTAAACGCCGACAACACTTGTATAATTTGATTCGTGTTCATGCAGTTCATGCCTAAAATTTGTTTGGCTGTACTTAATCGGGTTTCTTCAAACGATGTTTGTTTCAAAGTTTTCATCACGTCATTGAAATCATTTGTTCGCATAGGCGTGTTGCAATTGTTACCATTTGAAGACCCGTTGTAATCAATATAAGCCTCATCATTTCTTCTCCCGCCCGATGTAGTGGTAGTAGTGGTGGTGGTAGTGGTTGTGGTTGTACCATTACGCATGCCCCCTTGATTCGGAATATCTACATTCATGTTTACACCGCCTACATTAACCTGCACATTATTAGAAGAATTCCCTCGTCCTTGCGGATAGTTGTTATTATTCTGAATTGAAACGCCACCTTGAAAACCAGGTCCCGCAATCATAATACCCGGATTCCCGAAGCGGTAAACGGAACAGTTACCAGGTCGCACCATGTTTTGTTCAGCAGGTTGCATCGAGAAATAGCGAAGCACATATTTCGTTCCAGATTTTTTGATTCGATAAACAACGTCTTGCGGAATTCCGTTGGCATCCGTTAATTGCACATTTTTGGAAAGTGTAGGAATAGATTTTGATTCAAAAAGAATTTTACAACTATAATAAGGATTCGGTAATTCTTCTACGCGCACATTTGTTTCGGGCGTTGTATTGTACTTCTCTCCATTCAGTACTAAGGTAAATGGTTCACCATCATCTGAAAATACTGTGAGGTTAGCAGTGGGCAGCCATTGAGCTTGGATAGTCGTAAGCATACCAAAACAAAGCAGTGTAGCCATTAGATATTTCTTCACCATAATTCTTTATTTAATCCTCAAATGTAATACGAGAAAAGATTAGTTTATCGCTTTCGTCAATTCTTCAAAATAGTATCCGAATAAGGATATACTAAAATTCATGGAGGAAAGCCTGCTCCTTCGTTCTTGCATTGCCGATTTGGAGCTACTTTCGCAGCAAAGCGATTCTATGTCTGCCTATCTCATCAAAAACATTCAGGTTATAAACGAAGGAATCATTGAAACCAACGATGTTCTCCTAAAAAACAAGCGTTTCGAGCGTATTGATTCGAACATCACTGTAAAGGAGCGAGTTACTGAAATCAATGGAGAAGGCCTTCATCTTCTTCCCGGATTAATAGACGATCAGGTTCATTTTCGCGAACCTGGCCTAACCCATAAAGCTTGTATAGCAACCGAATCGCGGGCTGCAGTTGCCGGCGGGGTAACCTCGTTTATGGAAATGCCGAATGTAATTCCACCAACGTTATCTATGGAAAGGTTAGAAGAGAAGATGCTTATTGCGGCTAATACATCACCTGCTAACTACTCCTTTTTTTTAGGCGTTTCTAACGATAACGCAGAAGATGCTTTGCGCATTAATCAGCATAAAAAGGACGTGTGTGGCTTGAAGATATTTATGGGTTCAAGTACAGGAAATATGCTGGTAGATAATATTATTACGCTGGAAAAAATATTCTCCGAATCGGAGGTTTTAATCGCAACACATTGCGAATCGGAACCGATGATTAAAGCGAATATCGAACGCATGCAAGCTCAAGGACTTGAATTAAATCATGCGCGTTTGCACCCTGTAATTCGAAATGAAGATGTTTGTTATGAATCGTCGTTGAGTGCTATTCAGCTTGCTAAAAAATTCAATACGCGCTTGCATATTCTTCATATTTCAACAGAAAAGGAATTGCAACTCTTTACGAATCTGTTTCCGATGGAAGACAAACGCATTACCGCGGAAGTTTGTGTGCATCATCTTTATTTCTCTGCTGATGATTACGAACGCAATGGCAACCTCATCAAATGCAATCCTGCAATTAAAGCAGCTTCCAATCGGGAAGCCCTTTGGAAAGCATTGCTCGATGATCGGTTAGATATAATTGCTACCGACCATGCACCACATACTTGGGAAGAGAAGCAAAAAAATTATTCTGATGCCCCGGCCGGTGTACCGCTTGTACAACACAGTTTACTCATGTTACTAGAAGCCTATACGAACGGAAGAATATCGCTAGAGAACATAGTAGCAAAAGCTTGTCATGCTCCGGCTCGATGTTTTCAAATATCTGAACGAGGTTATATTCGTGAAGGTTATTTTGCGGATGCTGTATTGGTTGACTTAACTAAATCTACCGAGGTTACTAAGCAATCCATTTTATATCGTTGTGGTTGGTCGCCATTTGAGGGTCACCATTTTCCGGCTTCCATCGAAAGCACCTTTGTAAACGGCCGATTGGCTTATCATCAAGGAAACATAGTAGAAGGTGAAAATGGTATGCGCTTACAATTTAATCGGGCTTAATGTAGAAACAGTATGCACCATCAACGTCCGTTTATTCTTGGCACGCTAGCCATCGCTTTTCTGTTAACCTTGCCAGTGCTAATTCAAGATGGCATGTTCTGCGATGCGTACTTGTACACTTCTGTTGCTAAAAATTTAGCACATGGCGAAGGAAGTTTTTGGTTTCCTTATTTCGATGAAATGAATGTTGCTAATCTGCCATCGTTTCACGAACAGCCTCCATTGGTATTCTGGCTCGAATCGTTGTTCTTTAGGGTATTCGGTGATTCGATGTACACCGAACGCATCTATACCTTACTCATGATGCTACTGAACATGTTACTCATCAAACATATCTGGCAACTTGTAATGCCCGAACGAAAACAGTTTTATTGGTTAGCCATCCTTTGCTGGATTACTATACCAGTTTGTTTTTGGTCGTTTCATAATTGCATGCATGAAAATACCATGAGTGTTTTTTGTTTGTCAGCCATAGCAGCATCATGTAACGTGTACTTCAAACAAAGCAAAAATTTACTTTGGCTTCTTCTTTCAGGAATATTTGTTGTACTGGCCTTCTTATCGAAAGGCTTACCCGGCTTGTACCCCTTAGCTATTCCGGTTTGTTTACTACTAAGTGGTCAACTTAACTTCACCCAAACAACTCGTGATACAATGCTCTTAAGTAGTATCCCTATTGGGTTTGCTGCCTTAGTTTGGTTTCATCCTACCCTTCATAAAAGCATTATTGATAATTATTTTATATTACGCTTGTTTCAGCGTGTTGGTCATGCCCCTACCGTAACCAACCGATTCGATACGTTAATTCGATTATTTACGGAGTTAATTCCAGTGCTTAGTATTGGTATATTGTTGTATTTGATAAGTTTAAAACAACGCCTAAGCACTCTATTCTTTGCCGATAAAAAGAAGGTTTTTTTCTTTCTTCTTCTTGGATTATGCGGTACACTTCCTTTAATGTTAACCTCCGTACAAAAGGGGTTTTACATGGTTGCTGCATTGCCATGTTTCGGGTTAGCCTTCGGAATCTGGTATAGTGCCTTTACAGAAAAATGGATTGACGCCTTTAGCGTGAAGTACAAAGCAACCCTTAATCGTACGGCTTATTTTCTTTGCATATTATCGGTACTCCTTACAGTATTTTTTGTTGGTAAAACAAGTAGAGACCATGAAATTCTTCATGATGTGTATGCGATCGGACAACTTGTTCCGTCGAATACTTATTTTGAAGTGGAAAACAAACAATTTGAAGATTGGAGTTTTCAGAACTATCTGATGCGCTATTTCCATTTGGGTGTTCGTTGGAAGCCCTCCAATTACCTTGTATGTGAAAAAAACCGAAAGCCTTCCGATCATTCACGCTGGGAACGAATTCCTATGGAAACGATGCGTTATGATTTTTACAAATTGAAAGTACTAAGTAATTAAGTTGCTCTCCATACCGTAATGCGTAGTTAGTTTAGCGATTCAGCTACCCCTACTTTGTTGAAGATCATCAAAACCTAATCATCGTTGGGCGTGCTTTACATTCTCTTATCACGATTAGCAGAACTTAATTAAAAAAACCAAGCATCTTTGCACTCTCAATTCTACTTTTTATGCGAAAGCACCTTCTACTCCTCAGTATTTTATTACTAAACTTTCAACTTATCTTCTCTCAAAAACCCATGATGAACACATTTAACCAACGTTGGAAACGCATCGATTCACTTCTGGAAAAAGGATTGAATACTTCCGCCCAAAAAGAGGTAGAACAAGTGCTTAAACAAGCTCGTACCGAACAAAATACAGAGGAGTATATTCATGCGCTATGTGTGTTACGCGTTACGCAAAACGAACGTGATGAAACCTCAAGACTGAACGATATTAAGTTCTTTGAAAACGAATTAAAGCAAGCACAGTTTCCAGTTAAGCAACTCCTTCATTCCATGACAGCCGAGTTATATTGGACCTATTACGAGGAGAACCGATGGCAGATCATGAATCGTACCAAAGGTGCAAGTGCCTATTCGGATGAAGACATTCAAACCTGGAGTGCGGATGTATTTTATCAGAAGACCTATAATCACTATCAGTCGTCACTGGCTATGAATGACGAAGCAAAAAAATACTCTTTAACTAAACTTCAGAAAATTCTTCTTGCCGGAGAACATACCGAAAAATTAAGACCCACCTTATATGATTTCCTTATACATAGAGCATTTGATTTCTTTCGGAATGATGAAATAGAAATTACCGAACCGGAATATGCCTTTGAAATAGACGATGCCAAAGCATTTAGTGCGGCTGCAACGTTTTGTAATGCCCGTTTTAAAACATCCGATACTGAATCTCCAAAATATACAGCCTTAGAATTACTTCAAGATGCCATTCGATTTCATCTGAATGATGTTGATCCATCGGCACTCATTGATGTGGATTTAGAACGAATAAAATATTGCTATAGCAAAAGTACACTCGACGATAAAAAAGAACTTTACAAAGACGCATTAGACAACCTGGCTAAACGTTATCCCAATAACTCCTTAGCAGCTCAGGCGTCGTTACTTTATGCGCAAACGTTTGTAGAGGATAATCGAGGTTATGGAGATGAAAATGCGGAACAAGATGCCTCCAATTATATCATGGCTGTAAGTATTTGCAAACAACTTGTAGCCAAATTTCCGGATGCAACGGCTGGCATAGAAGCTAAAAATTTATTGGCTTCCATTTACAAACATCAGTTACAAGTAACTACCGAAAAAGTTGTTTTACCCAACCAAACTAATTTGGCTAAAATTAATTTCAGAAATGTTTCAAAAGTCTATTGTCGCATTGCCCGTATTACACACGATCAACTTATCAAATTACAACAATATTTCAATTATGGTGAACAAGAGAAATCACAGTTTGTTTTAAATCTTCCAACACAAAAACAATGGCAAGTAAACCTGCCAAAAACCGAAGATTATAAACAACATAGTACCGAAATTGCCATCGACGGGTTATCGCTTGGCACCTATGTATTGATTGTTTCTGAATCGAACGATTTTAACGACAATTCGGAAACAAATTTTACACTGATGCAGGTTTCTAACTTGGCCTATATTATACCTCAAAAACAATATGGCCAATCAAATACATTCTATGTTGTTCACAGAAATACCGGAGAGCCTCTTGGCAATGTGCAAGTGAAAACATGGCTGTTCAATTACGATTATGAAACACGCAAAAATGCAATGACCACAGCAGGTACTTACACCAGCGATAAAAACGGCAAGGTTTTAATTTCAGCTAAAAATCAAAATGTTATTCCGGAAATTATTCAAGGCGAAGACCACCTTTTACTTTTCGATAATTTATATGATGGTGAAATGAATGAGCAGTATCCCGAACAAACCAGAGCTTTTCTTTTTACAGATCGAAGTATTTACCGGCCCAATCAAACCGTATATTTCAAAGCGATTTTAATTCGTTCAAAAGGAAAAGGTTACAAACAACATGAATTGTTACAAAACAAATTAACCAAAGTGAAATTCTTTGATGCGAATTATCAATTGATCAAAGAACAGAATTTTACTTCGAATGAGTTTGGCAGCATTCATGGATCCTTTGTGGCTCCGGAAGGATTGCTTACCGGACAATTTTCAATTCAATGTGAATCCGATCAAACGTATTTCAGTGTAGAAGAATACAAGCGCCCGAAATTTGAAGTGGCTTTTGATACCATCAAAAGTAGTTATCGCCTGAATGACGAAATTCATGTTATCGGAAAAGCCAAAGCCTATGCAGGCAATGCCATCGACGGTGCTGTTGTAAAATATACGGTTACGCGTAGAGCTCGTTTTCCGTATTGGTGGTGTTACTATCGTGGCGGACAACAACAAAGTAATGAAATGGCCATAGCACACGGAAAGTGTAATACTAAATCGGATGGCTCGTTTGAATTTACCTTTATAGCAAAACCCGACGCAACCGTAAGCAAAGAAAGCAAACCAACTTTCGATTATGAAGTTCACGCTGATATTACCGACATCAATGGTGAAACACGAAGTGGCACACAACAGATTTCAGTAGCATACGAAAGCTTGCTGGTAAGTATCCATTCAAAAGATGAAGTAGAAAAAGATACATGGAAAACGTTGCAAGTGAAAACCAAGAATCTTTCAGGAGCGCATGTAACCGCAACGGTATCGCTTAGCTTGAAGAAATTAAAATCGCCTGATCAGATTTATAGAAGTCGATTATGGTCGAAAGTAGATATGCCTTTATGGGAGAAAGAAGAATTTCATAAGCAATTTCCATTCGATGAATTTGGTGATGAAACAAATAAATTGAATTGGGAAACGGAAAAAACAATATGGACGAAAAATGTGCAATCAACAGAAGAAGGAAACATCCAGGTTACAGCACCTGCTGAGGATGGCTGGTATGTGGTAGAAGCAAAAACAACGGATGTTTTTGGCATGGAAGTGATTGAAAAAAAATTCATTCGATTCTTTCAAGTAAACGATTTTTCTTGTTTGAATTCAGAAATGTTACGAACTCATGTTAGCAAAGAAACATTTGAACCAGGAGAAACAGCAAACTTAAAAATGGCCTCGCCTTATGAAGAAGTTAGCTTATTGTACATGAGCAGTTATCAAACTAACGATACTAAAAATAATCTACAATGGATTTCTTTGAAAGACCAGAAACAAATAGAATACCCGATAACGGAAAATGAACGAGGTGGTTTTTTTAGTCATTATATGTATGTAAAACAAAACCGCATGTATACCGGACAAGCAAGTATTGCGGTTCCTTGGACGAACAAAGAGTTAGTTATAAGTACGGAAACTTTTCGAGATAAAATGTTACCGGGCTCCGAACAAGAATGGACCTTAAAAATAACAGGTTCTAAAAAGGAAAAAGTAAGTGCCGAAGTTTTGGCAACCATGTATGATGCAAGTTTAGATGCCTTCCGCTCACATGCTTGGAATCGGTTGGGGCTTTATGCTACAAACAGTTCTTCAATGCGTTTTGAAAGTGGTAATAATTTTACTAGTAACGCGGCTACGCCTTTATTTACTAGTCAGGAAGTTATCAGTGCTATTCCGGATAAGCGCTATGACGAATTGAATTGGTGGCAGTTGAAATACCAAACTGTAATGCTTTTTGATCGAAGTATCTCCTTTTCAGCCAATGCAGAACCGCAAGTAAAATTCACACCTCCGGTAGTCAGGAAAGCAGAAATGGCAAGTGCCAGTGAAAAACCTCCGGTAGTTGCTGCAGACTCATATACGTGGTCTGCAGATAGCACCTCCAATACAAAAGGTGGAAGCTATGCATTGAAAGCAAACGATAATTCAAAAAATGAAGCTACCACCCCTGCTCTTCGAACCAACTTCAATGAAACGGCTTTCTTTTATCCGCAACTACATACTGATGAACAAGGAAATATTCTTTTAAAATTCAAAGCTCCTGAATCACTCACTCGATGGAAATTGATGGCTTTTGCGCACACGGCTTCTTTGCAAGAAGGTATGCTTTCTGAAAATAGTGTTACACAAAAAGAGGTGATGATGGTGCCCAATACACCACGCTTTCTACGAGAAGGCGATCACATGCTGTATTCTGCAAAAGTTTCCAATTTAAGCGCACAAACACTGAAAGGAAATGCTGTACTACAAATCATAGATGCACTCACGAATAATCCGGTAGATCTGTTGTTTGAAAACGCAACAAATAGTATCCCGCTGAGTGTAGCGGCTTTAGAAAGTTCACCTGTGCAATGGAAGATTCATATTCCGGAAGGCTTCACACATCCTGTATTGGTAAAAACCTATTTTCAGTCGAACCAAGTATCCGATGGCGAACAAAACACCCTGCCTGTTCTACTCAATAGCATGTTGGTAACAGAAACGCTTCCTTTATCGGTTAAAGCAAATGAACATAAAGCGTATCGTTTTGAAAAATTATTGAATAGTGAGCAATCTAAGACCATTCGTCATTATAACCTAAGTGTAGAATACACGACAAACCCTGCGTGGTACGCTGTACAAGCGCTACCTTACCTAACCGATTTTCCTCATGCTTGTGCCGAACAAACATTTAATCGCTATTATGCGAATGCATTAGCCACCTTCCTAGCGAATTCTAATCCGAAAATCAAAACCATTTTTTCCGATTGGCAAGAAAAAGATTCATCGGCTTTGTTATCAAATCTCGAAAAAAATCAGGAATTAAAAGCGGCTTTATTAGAAGAAACACCTTGGGTACTGGATGCTAAAAATGAACAAGAACAAAAGAAAAATTTGAAAGTTCTTTTCGATGTAACCCGCATGAGCAAAGAACTAGAACGAACCACCCGGGAGCTTGCTTTGATGCAATCACCAAATGGCGGATTTAGTTGGTTCAAAGGTATGCCCGATGATAGATTTGTTACACAGTACATTTTAAGCGGCATGGGTAGGTTAAAACACTTAGGTGTTAAAGAGATGGGTAGTAACCAACGCGTTCAAAGCATTATCGCTAAAGCCATCCCTTATCTTGATGCTCGCTTGGCAGAAGATTACAATGAATTGCTGAAAACAAAAGCAAAATTAAGCGAACAGCAGATCAGTTATTTTCAATTACAATGGTTGTACATGCGTAGTTTCTTTTTAACCGATTATCCTATTCAAGAACAAACACGCACAGCCTTTAAATTTTATAAAGAACAATGCGCGAAATATTGGGTGAAGCAAAATAAATATATGCAAGCGCTGAGCGCCATTTCGCTTCATCGCATGGGCGACGAAATAACACCAAAAGCAATTATTGCATCGTTACGCGAAAATGCAATTCATAAAGAAGCAATGGGTATGTATTGGAAGGAAATCAACTCGAGTTATTGGTGGTATGAAGCACCAGTAGAAAGTATGAGTATGCTTATCGAATGTTTCCGTGAAGTTGCTATGAGCGAAGCAGAAGTTGATGAAATGAAAATTTGGCTGCTTAAAAATAAACAAACCACCAATTGGAAAACTACAAAAGCAACGGCAGATGCGTGCTACGCTCTTTTATTAAACGGAACTTACTGGCTTGCTTCTGAACCACAAGTTGCTATTAACCTTGGAGGCAAAGCCGTTTCATTTTCGAACAAAGAAGGGGGAACCGGTTATGTAAAAACTTCATTTGAAGGAAAGGAAATTTTACCTTCAATGGGCAATATCGATGTTGATGTTAAAGGCGGCAAAGGCATTACCTGGGGTGCAGTATATTGGCAATATTTCGAGCAACTTGACAAAATATCATCCTCCCAAACACCGCTTCAACTGAAAAAAACAATGTATAAAGTGGAACACACAGCACAAGGAGATCAACTGGTTCCAATTACTAGTCAGAGCCCGTTGCATATTGGCGATAAGGTTAGTGTAAAAATTGAATTACGTGTAGATCGCGTGATGGAGTATATCCATTTGAAAGATATGCGTGCTTCATGTTTCGAACCATTGAATGTGTTAAGTAGTTATCGTTATCAAAATGGTTTAGGCTATTATGAAGCTACTAAAGACATGGCTACCCATTTCTTCTTCTCCTGGTTACCAACGGGCACCTATGTCTTCGAGTATCCTATGTTTGTAACTCATGAAGGAAGTTTCTCGAATGGTATTGCGCAAGCACAATGTATGTATGCCCCGGAATTTAGCAGTCATAGTGAAGGACTCATGGTAGAAGTGAAAAAATAAAACCATTCAGGTAAGCTTCGTATAATTCATCTGTTTTTCGAAACATTTTTACGCCATATAATGTGTGCTCATGTACTGTGAGAAGATAGGTGATGTTCAAAACATACCCGTTATTTCGTGGTCAGCCAATGTCCTTTGAAGCGAGCCGCCCCGAATCCTTATGCTGTAGTCTCCGACGACTTCGCTTAAAATTTAAATCTTAAGTTTCCACAAGAAAGTATCTTTGACGCATGCGCTATTCATTCCTTTTAGTCTTGATATTTCCCTTTCTAGGCAAAGCCCAAACAATGGTTGAATCGGAAGATTCTGTTATTCGTGGTGATATTGTTTTGCATGGCACCCTTAGTTTGCCCACGAAAACAACAGCATCAATTCCATTACTCATTCTCATTGCCGGCAGTGGCCCCACAGACCGAAACTGCAATAGTGGAGCCGGTTTCAAATCAGAAGCGTTTAGCAAACTAGCCAAAGCCATGGCGGAAAAAAACATTGCCGTTTTTAGATATGATAAACGAGGCGTCGGGCAAAGCATACCTAACGATTCAAAAGAAGAAAATGTACGTTTTGATGATATGGTTCAAGATTGCAAGGCAATAATTCAACACTACCTTCAAGATAAACGCTTTAAACGAATCGTGGTAGCCGGACATAGTGAAGGCTCGCTCGTGGGCATGTTAAGTGTACCTGAAAACTGTCGGTATGTATCCATTGCAGGTATAGCTGACGACGGAGGTGCTGTTCTAAAAACACAACTTAAAGGTCAGCTTGGAGCAGAAAAGGAAGCAATATGCTTTGCCAAGTTAGATAGTTTGCGCTCTGGGAATAGCGTGAGTGATGATGACCCTCAATTGAAAATGCTTTTTCGTGCTTCCGTTCAACCTTATCTTATATCGTGGTTCAAACATAATCCTGCCAAAATTATTGCCGAGCTAAAAAATCCAATTTTGATAATTAATGGCAGTAATGATATTCAAGTTGCTGTTGAACAAGCAGAAAAATTACACAAAGCAAATTTGAATAGTAAGCTTGTAGTAATACCCAACATGAATCATGTTTTAATTGAAACCACGGCCACAAGTAAAATGGAAAATATGATGACGTATAATAAAGCTGAGCTCCCCCTATCAAACGCATTCATTGCAGAGCTAGCCCAATTCATTTTAAAAAATTAATGATTTGCTAAAACGGGTTTACCTAATCTTGTTTCGGAGGTATATTGCACCCGCTTGATATAAAGGCATGACGCGTATTCGTTTTTCTTATGTTACAATACTTCTGGGATATCTTTCCTTGTTATCCTGTGCTAATATAAGTTCGCCACAAGGAGGTGCTCAAGATAAAACTGCTCCAAGAATTGTTCGAAGTAATATGAAAGATTCGATGCTGAATTTCAAAGCAGATAAATTAGAATTTGAATTCGATGAGTTCGTTCAACTTAAAGATGTTCAAAACCAATTAATAATTTCACCGCTACTTAAAAGCAAACCAAAAGTAACCAGTCACAAACGAAAAGTTACCGTGTACTTACCCGATTCATTGCTTACCGACAACACAACCTATTCGTTAAGTTTTGGTAATGCCATTCAAGATTTACATGAAGGTAACGCTCTGGAAAATTTGAAGTACACCTTTTCTACAGGCTCCTATCTCGACACCTTACAAATAAAAGGAAAGGTGATACATGCCAAAACTGGCCTGGCCGATACTTCATCTTGGGTTGGCTTGTATAATACAGCAAGCGCTGATTCAGATTTCTTCAACAAGAAACCAACCTATTTGAGTAAGGTTAGAAATGGTTTGTTTCAAATTGATAATCTTCCAAATAAAAGCTTCACCCTTTTTGCGTTACAAGATGCCAATATGAATTTGCGTTATGATAGTATTGCAGAGGCGTTGGCTTTTTTCCGTCAACCGGTTCAACCGTTAAAGAGCGATACTATCGTACTGTATTTATTTAAAGAGGCTGGTAGAATACTAGATACCAATACGTCGAACAAAACACCTCTTCGTGGTCAGGTTATGAAAGCCCAACCCCTTAGTTATAGTTGTACTATTGATACGGTAAATAAAACGAAACGAACTTTTGGTTTAAAAGATACAATACGACTCAAAACAGAATCGGGTTTCAAGATCCTGGATAAAACGAAAATCAGATTGTACCAGGATAGTGTATTAGACGCTACGAGTAAAATTGAAATCGATAGTTCAATGCGAACTATTCAAGTTCTTACCGATTGGGAAGAAGAAAAAAATTACACATTAACCTTGCTCGATGGTTTTGCTAAGGATACTTCGGGTAAAGAATTTAAAGGTGCCGAATTCTCTTTCAAAACAAAACGAAAAAGCGATTACGGATTCCTCCATCTAACACAATCTATTCAACCGAATACCATCTTGTATTTGTACAAACAACTTGAACTTATTGCTAAAGTAAATCAAACAGATAGTGTAGTTACATTTTCATTATTGACACCAGGTGATTATCGACTGGAAATACTGCACGACGACAATGGTAACGGACAATGGGATACCGGGAAATTTTCGAATAAACAAATGCCTGAAATTTTAGAGCGAATAGAACAAAGTATTCTTATAAAAGCTAATTGGGAAAACAAAATTGATATTCGGAAAACATCAACTTCAGCTATAAAAAAATAATCTATCATGAAATCATATACCGCCGATACGTTGTTCGATGGAAAAAATTTCATGTTGGAAGGTTCTTCCATTCAGGTTGATAATTCCGGACGCATAATTTCTTTCAATCAACCGGAAAATTGCCAACCAATTCATTGCGAAGGGTTACTCATGCCGGGTATGATTAATGCGCATTGTCATTTAGAATTATCTCATTTAAAAAATAAATTCACGCAACATACCGGTTTAATTTCTTTTTTGAAATCCGTAATGAGCACACGGCATGAGGTGGAAGAATCACATCGCATAATGGCTATTGTGGATGCTGAGCAACGCATGCTAGAACGAGGCATTGTAGCCGTTGGTGATATTTGCAATGGTTTAAGCACTGCTGAAACCAAAGCCAAAGCGCGTATGCACTATCATAGTTTTGTTGAGTGTGTAGGACTCAATGAAGACCGCGTTCCGGAAATTATGCAACATGCTTTTACTTTACAAAGTACCTTCCAAAAAACACATGCCGCCTCCCTCGTGCTGCATGCTCCTTATTCGGTTAGTAAATTATTAATGGAATCTATTAATAAAGAAAGTAGCAATAGCATTCATAGTATCCATAATCAGGAGAGTGCCGAAGAGAATCGTTTATTTCAAGAAGCGCGTGGCGAATTTGTTCCTTTTATTGAAGGAATAACCGGCAAACCCTATAGCGCCAAACTACGCGGATCAAGCAGCCTTCAGGCCTATTTTCCCTTACTCTCCAATCCTCAACAACACCTTCTTGTACATAATACGTTTTGTGCTGAAGAGGATATAGATTTTCTTCATGCTCATAAACAGAATATTTTCTTTTGTCTATGTCCGAATGCAAATATGTTCATTGAAAACCGTTTACCGCTGGTAACTTTATTTCTCCAAAAAGATTGTCGTATAGTTATAGGAACCGATAGTTTAGCTTCAAATTATGACCTGTGTTTATTTTCTGAAATTGAAGTCTTACGTACTAACTTTCCGGAAGTCGACCTGTCTGTTTGGTTACATGCGGCTTGCTTACAAGGTGCTAAGGCTTTAAATATGGAAAACCATCTTGGTAGTTTTGAACTAGGTAAAAAACCGGGTGTTGTTCAATGGATAAATTGGAATAAGAAAGATAAAGCTAAGGTAGCTGTTTTGGAAAAAGCTTAGCTCCCAACGCGATGCATTAAATCATGAATTTGAGCATCCCATAATTGTTCCTGATCCTTTACTTCCCCCTTATCGGCGAAATCGGAAATGGTAAGAATAGTTTCATTCGTTACCGGACTTTTTTCAATTCGGAATTCAAAATACTCACTTTCATCCATCCAATCCCATCGAAACACCACGTATTCATTTTCTTCGGCAGCAACCATCTCCGCTTGCTCCACATTTCCTTTCCATGTGAAATAGAAATTATTTTCTTTTTGTTGCACCTTTTCTGCAAACCATTCGCCTAAGCCTGAAGGTGTTGATAGAAACTCATAAAGAATAGCCGGTGAACAACGAACTGCATATTCTCTGTTATATTGAACTCGTTTGGACATTTCAAATGTTAATGGATACAATAATATACAATTTGACGAAAGCGCAAAAAAAATCTGGATAAATTTTCCAAGTATTCTGTCATGAAGCCGTAATATTTTTTTTGGAGATTCTATTTATTAACAATAGATTTGCTAATAGACGTAAATAACCTCACTACTCTCATTATTTGTAACTAAACCTAATTACTAACGAGTAAATTTTACACACTATGTCCATGCGTCAACTAAAGATTACTAAATCTATTACTAACCGTGAAAGCCAGTCTTTAGAAAAGTATTTACAGGAAATTGGGAAAGTGGATTTGATCACGCCGGAAGAAGAAGTTAATCTGGCCATTAAAATTAAACAGGGGGATGAACGAGCCCTCGAGAAACTCACCAAAGCGAACTTACGGTTTGTGGTTTCCGTTGCTAAACAGTATCAGAATCAGGGATTATCGCTCAGCGATCTGATTAATGAAGGGAATCTCGGGTTAATTAAAGCTGCCCAGCGCTTTGATGAAACACGTGGTTTTAAATTTATTTCCTATGCTGTTTGGTGGATACGCCAATCGATTTTGCAAGCCTTGGCGGAACAAAGTCGTATTGTGCGCTTGCCTTTAAATAAAGTAGGTCTAACGAATCGCATCAACAAAGCCTATTCGCAACTGGAACAGGAATATCAACGCGAGCCTTCTGCAGAAGAACTTGCGCTCATTCTTGAAATTAATGCCGATGAAATTAATAACACGCTTAGTGTTGCCTCACGACATGTGAGTATGGATGCACCGTTTATGGATGGCGAAGACAATACCTTGCTTGATGTATTGTATAATCCGAATGCAGAAAGTACTGATTTGGAAATTGAACATAACCAATCGTTGAGCAATGAAATTGAACGATCGTTATGTACATTAACTGAGCGTCAAAAAGATGTGTTGAAATTATTTTTTGGTATTGGGGTAGACAATCCGCTTAGTTTAGAAGATATAGGAGAACGTTTCGGTTTAACACGTGAACGCGTACGCCAAATTAAAGACAAAGCGATAACAAAACTTCGTTGCACTTCACGTAGCAAATTATTAAAAAACTATCTTGGTAATTAAAACGATTTCTTAGCGACAGGTGCAGTATCCATTAGTGAGTTTGGTGATTCCGTGTTACAACGAAAAGGATCGAGTGGATAGAATGTTTCACGAGTTGGATATTTTTTTAAAAGCTTGGCAATCGCGTGTAGAAATACTTATTATAGATGATGGTAGTACAGATGGTACTTCCGATGCAATTTGTAAGCATAAACAATTCAAACCTGATTGCATGCGGCTTATTCAGCAAGCAAACACCGGAAAAGGTGGTGCCCTGAAACTTGGTGTGCAAAGAGCTTCAGGAGAATTTATTCTAACCCTAGATGCCGATATGGCTACTTCTCCAATGGAGCTTTTTGAATGGCTTAGTTTAAAAAAACAATTTTCAAAAAATGAACTTTGGATCGGTTCAAGAGAGATAAACAAAAAGATTGTTCACGATAAAAAGTACCGCGAGTTTATTGGTCATGTGTTTAATGCTGTAATACGTTGGTTGAGCAAATTAAACATCAAAGACACACAATGCGGTTTCAAACTCTACCCAGCTCATGTTGGCAAAGAATTGTTTAATGAACTAAAAACCTTGGGCTGGGCACATGATGTTGAAATTTTGGTTTCTGCGCGAAAAAAGAAAATTCCTGTAATTGAAATGCCGGTTCGGTGGGAAGCGGTTGATGGAAGTAAAATACGTATCGTTCAAGATAGCTGGAATATGTTCTGGGAAGTTGTAAGGATAGGTAGATAAGATATTACCCAAGTAAAATCTATCGCTGCATATCTTAAAGGTTTAGTTCTCTAAATATGCTATTGGGTGCATATACGGTGGAGCATACAAACGTTTACCAAGATTTCTTTTCTGGTGAATATTTACACACGTTTCTGGTGTGATGTTCAACTTTCAAAATTGTTTTAGAATCAGAAAGAGAAAGCAAACTCAGAATTCCTCTTATTCTGTTTTAATTTCTATGCTTCGAGATTGCACTACCTGTTCCGATGCATCGGAAGATTCGAACCGCGGACTCTCCCGACTTACAAGTCGGGATGCGCTAAACCAACTGAGCTTTTGAAATAAGCGCTTCAATTAATTTTCGGCTTTTCCATTTCTTAATTTGAAACTCTCTTTTACGAGCTTCATTTACAGTATCAAATTCTTGACTATACA
>JAEUVD010000005.1 GCA_016787065.1 Chitinophagaceae bacterium | reverse complement strand
TTCTAAATTAGCTAAGCTAAAGAGTAAAATTTTGTATCCTGTAAACAGCACATATAACCTATATGAATTGTTTTTTTTGAACAGTTGTGAAGAATACAAAACAAACTTAGTTCAAAAAAGTGTTCAAGATTACCGTTTCGGGTTTAATGGTAAGGAAAATGATAATGAGGTTAAAGGAACTGGTAACTGGCAGGATTATGGATTAAGATTGTATGACCCGAGATTGGGTAGATTCCCGAGCGTTGACCCGTTGACCGCAGATTATCCTTGGTATACACCTTTTCAATTTGCCGGCAATAACCCAATTAAATTTATTGATCTTGATGGGGGAGAGCCAAAAGACCCAGGAGCATATCCTGGACAAGGTGGTGAAGCTCCAGAATATTCTATTGACAGAAATACTAAAAAAGAGGTAGCGAGTGCAGAATCATTCAAATGGATTTGGAATAATAATACATGGGGTAAAGCAAATCTAGCCGTTACACAAAATGAACTTAGAAGTTTATTTCCAAATGGTAGAGCCGATCATCTATTGACGATAGAGACAGCCATAAACTTAAATGGAGCTACTTTTGGTATTACTTCTTATGACTGTGTTGCTCATCTTCTAGCACAAATAGGCCACGAAACTGGTGGATTTACCAAATCCGCAACGACTGAAGGAGGGTATTATAAAACATTAGAACGTGTTGGTGTTGTTTTTGGATTAAGTAGTATACAATATAAAATGGCTTCTACAAATCCTTCTAAATATTTAAAAAACGAAGTAAATTTCTTAAACATGGCTTACGCAAACAAACTTGGTAATGGTAATGAAGCAAGTGGTGATGGGTATTTATATCGAGGAAGGGGGTATATTCAGCTTACAGGACAAAGTAATTATGCTGAGTTTAATAAATTCTATCAATCAATCTATGGAAATGAAACAAATTTACTAACTAATCCAGGGTTAATTGGAACCAACAGTCGAATAGGAATGTTAAGCGCTTTGTTCTATTTTAGAGAACATGCTGTTCCAGCAATTCGTCGACATTCAAGTTTTACAGTAATCACAAAGACAATCAATGCCAAAGCGGTTGGATTAGCTGAAAGAAAAGAAATTTATAACAAAGCCAGTCAAATTTTGAAATAATGCTAAAGTGGGTTTATATATGTTTGTTTGTCTCATACTCTAATTTGAGTTTATCTCAAAAGAATATAAATCTTAGTAATACCACTTGGAAACTCAAGAATGGTAATGATTTACTAATTTTCAAGGGAGACAGTTTGATAGAAGTTCTCAATAAGGAAATTGAATATTATGTTTACTCAATTGAAGACAGTGTGTTCATGGATGGTATGATAATAAAAGGGTCAGATTCTGAGAAAATTTTAGTACTGAAACAAAATCATATGGTGGTATTTTGCTATTATATAATTGGGTACTCCAAAAGCGAATTAGATCTCCTGACAGGTAATAATCTTAGACCATTAATCTACTATCGAAATAAAAAAAACAACCGACCGTTAAAAAAGTACCATAAATACTAAAAACGGTAATGATATTAAAAGTATAAAAAGCTGTTGCAATTAACTCTGTAAATGGGTATAAGTGCACTGCAGTTTTCGTTTACCATTTCAAAATTAACCGTCCAATAAAGGCAGATTTATTTTGCAGCAAATGGTGGAGCGGTTTTCGGCTAGTCTGGTTTTTTTTGCTTCGGTAATTTGCTTTTTGTATTTCTGCTTATCGGGTATGGTACCTTTCAAGACTTCTTCGGGTGTTAAACCAAATAAAACTGCTTTAGGTATAGCCTGGTATTTGGGTATAACTTCTTTCAAGTAGGTTTTTAGTTCTTCCGGTGTTTCAAATTCGCGTTGGTATAGAAAGGAGTATTTTATTATTTTGTTTAAAGCCTCTATGTTCGAGTTACTCTGTATAATATCTTTTTGAGCAACTAACCGAGTGAAGTTTGTAGAAGAAACATATTTTTCAAAGGAAGCTTCAAATTCAGAACCGCCATCAACTATTATTTGTCCTGTAAGATGGGTAAGGTTATGTTTTTCAAAAACTTCCTGGTTATGTACACCCGTGTGAAATTTTTCAATCGTAATAACGTAGTATCCAAATGTAATTTTTCAAATACATGGTTACTTGTAATTCGGCTATATAGTTTGGGTGGTTTCTTTTTTCTTCGGGCTTCAATAATTTCATGGCTCACATATTTATAAAAAGTAGTAAGGCCACAAAACAATTTGTTATCGCGCAGTAATTGGTAAAATATGGAGCTTAGGCTCCAATATTCATAGTCGGGTTTGTGGAGGTATTCGGTAATATGTTCAACTTCTTTTTCCGTAAGTTGGTTGGGGTGATGTTTTATACATGAGCCGGTGGACGATTTTTTACATGTTACTTTGTTTTTCCAATAATAGTATTTCTGTTTGCTAATCTGCATTTTAGCCAGTAAGTACTTCAAGGTTTCAAAGCGTTGCAAATAACCTAAATATAAAATAGCTAAGGGCATTAGTTCATTTAATTGGTTGTGTTTAATATTCAATTGTCCAAATGCCTTTATGTAAAATTGAAGAAGTAGAGATAATACCCGTATCCTTTTTCGGTAATCTTGGTTTTGTTTTATTAATTACAGCACATCATCTTGGGAATAATTTTTTATCTCCCAATCAAGCCCAACAATGGCATCCATTTTTCGTAGCCGCCAGTTACGGCGTGTGGAATATGGAATACCTTTCTTCTCGTTGGTGGTTAATAACCCTAATTTGTAACAGGAGATAAAGGAGGTAGCATAGGCGGTTTTCATATAAAAGACGTTTGGAATTTTGAATGAAATTAAGTTATGATACTTAAAATGCTTCAATTGATATTAATTGCCATTTTAAACGCTTAAATTTTATTTGGCTTTGTGTCTTTTTTGAGAATTATTTTTTTTCTTATTGTTTTTTGCTTTGTCCAGAAACATCCAACTTTCAGGAATCTGAATAGAAAGGGTAATGCGTAGAAATACAGGTCGGAGATTAACATGTTTAGCTATTTTATGTTAACCTCAACGGCAAATTCAAGCCAAAGCTCAAACTTTACGCAATACCCGAACTAACATTGGTATGCCGATATTTACACGAATTGGGTTTGCATTACTATTTACTGGTTGTGTCATGCTGCTTTGAACGTCTTATAACGCTACGAATAAAATTCGGTGCAAACTTATCCAAATCAAAAATTGTATAGTAATTCGTAATGATACTATAGTTTAAATTTTCCAATGCCAATATTTTATAATCCAGAAAATTGGGTGTTCTTATATAGTTAACATATCTGTAAGAAACTATAGTTTCTCCCTTATGAAATCTTAAATAATAGGTCAAAACTGTTGGGTCTTTAACTTCAGGTTTAGTTCCATATGGCACAATTTCAAATCTGAAGGGATATCTCGAAAACGCCTTCAGTAATTTCCTATTTTTCTTTTTATTAGATTGGTAAAAGTCCTGGTCTAAAACACTCACTAAACATCTATCACGTTGATTTTTATATTCCGCGTCTGATTCAGGTAGCTTTTCAATGTAAATCAAACCTGTTGAAATGTCCTGCTCTAATCCTGGAGCCTTTGGATCTATATTATTCGCAATATGCATCCCACCTTTAAAATAAATTTTGCAACTAAGTAGAAATACTGTTAGAAAAATGGCTATAAAATATTTTGACTTCATGTTCCTGTTTTCTGATTAAATTTAATACGCTAGCAGATGACGAAAGTAGCATTTATCGGCTATTTATATTATCTTCAAACTCTAAATTTACTGGCTACATGTTTTTGCAAAATTCATCAATTAAGTTATTTCTGATTCTATTGTCGAGCGTTTTATTGTCAAATAAAATGTCTGCACAATATTGGATAAGCACCTATTGCGGTCAACAAGTAATGGGGTTCGCAGATGGTCAGGGGACTAATGCAAATTTTTGGAATCCGTTGGGTATTTGTTGTGATACCTTAGATAATTTATTCGTTGTCGATGGAGGAAATAATGCTATTAGAAAAATATCTCCTTCCGGATATGTAACCACATTTGCTGGAGGTAATGGTCAGGGTTATGTTGATGGACCTGGCTCAACTGCGAAATTTAATCTTCCTTTCGATATTTGTATTGATGCTTCGCAGAATTTATATGTAACCGATTTATACAACCATAAAATTCGCAAAATAGATCAAAATGGAAATGTGTCTACGTTGGCTGGTGATGTTGCAGGGTATGCCGATGGATATGGCACGAATGCGCGTTTTGAAAGACCAAGAGGGATTTGTATTGATAAGCATAATGTTATTTTTGTTACCGATTTCATGAACAGCATGATCCGAAAAATAGATACTACGGGTTATGTTTCAACCATTGCTGGCAATGGCATGTGGGGCTTGGCTGATGGCCCTGCTTTATCCGCTATGTTCCATGGTCCGGATGGAATAGCCGTAGATTCTATTGGTAATATATATGTTTCGGAAACATGGAATCATTGTATCAGATTATTAGATACTTCCGGAAATGTAACCTTGGTTGCAGGTTCTAATTTAGGTTGGCAATGGCCAAGTTATTATCAAGATGGGCAAGGAACTCAAGCACAATTCCATAGGCCCGGAGGATTAATGATAGATGATAATGGTCATTTATTGATTGTGGAATATGGTAACTCCGCAATCAGATCTATGTCGCCAACATATTATGTTTCCACTTTAGCAGGGATACCTTATAATCCGGTTTTCGCAAACGGACCTCAAAATGTAGCTACATTTAATGAACCTTCTAAAATTTGTAAGACCTCAGACGGCAGTTATTACATAACTGATCAAGGGAACAATATGATAAGGAAAATGGTACTTACCCCAACTGGTAATGTGCAAAATAGTTTGGCGAATGGCCTTCAGATATTCCCCAACCCTTGTAAATCCTATGTTTATATTCAAGTTCAAAAAATGGCGAATTATAAGCTAATAGATATACTAGGAAAAACAATTCAGAAAGGGGAGGTTAAGCAAGGAGGGAACCAAATTAATCTGGATGGAATAGTAAAGGGATTGTTTATTATTCAATTCGAAACTCAAAGTGAAATGGTCAGTCGCACAATTTTTATTGATCCATAACCAATTCAACTAAATTATTAGCTTGTTTAAGCTATCAATTTCATGATCTTCAAGGTTTATAAGAGGAGATTTGAGTTTTGTTATTTAAATTTTATCGGGGACGTTTAGCAACAAGCATATGTTGAGATAAACCGTTTTATTAGAGTTAAGGTTTCTATGTTGATTACACAAAAGGGGTATATATAATTTGAATTACAAATTATAGTATTGACTTATGAATAATCAACAAATACAACAGGAACCCAAGTTGGGTATCAAAATATTTTTGGATGAACTAAAGAATGCTTCCATAAATAGCCGTAAAATGATTATTATTTTGGTTTTTACAGGTGTATTTATTTTAATGTCTCATCTAAATTCCAGAACACCAAGTTGGTTTGCTTCACGAATGGATAATCAATTTGCTGTTCAGGATTATTGTTGTTTTGAAGAAGATAGTGTCATAAATGATTCACTAAGGATAAATAATTTTCCAATGAAATCCTTAGGTGCGTTTATCGAAAATTGTGAAAAAGCTATAGCACAAAATAGTAAGGATTTGCAGGGATCTCTCGATATAATTGAAAAACATAAAAAATCGCTTTTCGCGGAGTTTTATTCTGAGGAGGTTAAAATTAGAAATCCAAATCAATTAGCCGTTAAATGGAAAGATACAAACTTGGAGGGACGCTTAGTGTTGTATAAGAAAATTAATGATGCCGTTAAATATGCAAAGCAAAAGCACATTAAAACAAAAAAGCAGCTTGAAGATCTAATTAAGAAACAACGTGATACAAGGATCGATAATATTGAAATGATTAAAGTGCCAATTCTAGGGGTATCCTTTGATATTAATTATTTAGGATGGTACGCTGGATTTGTTTTGCTGGTACTCTATTGGTTAACATTTGTAATGTTGGAAAGAGAATATGTAAACACAAAAATCGCCTTTAAAAATGGGTGGGCTCATGATGATATTCCTCATTTTATTTTATATGAATGTATGAGCATGTCACAGGTTCTCCATAAACCAAGAAAATTATTTAGATCAACAGAATACCAAAACACGTTACGTTGGATTGTTCAGAATTTGAGTTATATAGCTGTAATTTGCCCTTTTTTAATTTATGTTTTAGTTTTTTATTACGATTATAACACGGTTGAAATCGGTTCTATGTTCAATTCTGATCTCACTAGATTTTCTATCATTCTTGAAGGTTGTTTGGGGGTATTTATATTCATTTTACTTTACGACATTATTATTCAAAAGTTGAAGACTGAACATTTTTGGAGAAGCAGAACGTTTGAATTTAACTTTGAATATATTTTATCAAAGGTACTGCCATCAAGATTTGAAGGCAATAAGAAATTACTAAAGGAATTAACTAAATATGAAAGCGAAAAAAAAGTTCCCCTCTACTACGGAGATTTAGAAAATATCAAGCTAATGTGCTATGAGGGCATGTTACAAATAAAGAAAATTAATAGCTATGGAAGTGTAAAAAATACCATTTTGCAAATACTTCTAAAGAATATTATTCTTTTCGTTGGTTTGATCTTAATAGTTATGTTCATGATCCTATCTTATTTATATTTATCAAAGGAGCAAAATATTGATATTTCATTTTACACAATCGTATTAACAATAATTGATTTGGCAATTTATGTAATTTATAGAAAGAGTATCGATAGGAATAATGATTATTTTAAATTGAGAAAGGGAAGACACGTTATTTTACTCATATTGTTCGTGCTTGCTTATTTTTTCACTAAGGGGTTTGTTGGTAAGTTGTTTCAGATGGACATATTTATAGGCTTTGTTTTATTCAGTTGGTACTGCATCGGAATTATGTTCATCAAACTAAATTTGAAAAATGCACGTTTTCATAACTTGTTGGTAATTATTTTTTCCCTTTCAATATTACTTATATCAATTTTATTTATTTGTTTTCACTTTAATCATTTTGAAATTGCAAGAGTTATTACTTATTTCATATTGTCATTAATGGCAATGAAGTATTTATTATCTACTTGGGATAAAAAGTTTAAGGACACATTTATTTACAAATGGTTATGTACTGAGATTCTTGATAACTATACCAATTTGATGCTATCAGGAAATTTTGATATTCTTAAAGATAGAAAAGTAAATATTGATGAACAGAAGTTTATTGAATTCAATTGGAAAATGATTCTTAACGAATTTAATTTTATACTAAAAAATGAAGATTATAAATACAATTTTGACTTAATTGTTCAGTGTGTAATTTCAAACGATCATGAGCTGGGAGTAATGATTAATAAATCTTGCCCTTGCAGATCGGGAAAAGTATTTAAGCAGTGTCATGGTGATAAATTGAAATAACGCTAATCTAGATTTTGATAACTTGTATTCTAAATTTGGTCATTTGTTCGCGGTCAAATATTTCATTCATTAATAAAGAGGTAATTCTTGGATAATCATTATTACGTACTCTAAAACTATTTACTTAGAATCAAAATAGTCCCAATTGCACCCCACCATTTCTTCCGAAACAATTGTCGAATGAGTGTATATAATCCAACTCCAATTCTTGGATTTTGTTTATTTCTCTTTCAAACAAACCAATATGATTTCTTCCATAACCTTTGGGCTGATATTCTTGAATTAGCTTTGTTATAGATTCTACTGAATATTCGAATGAGGTTTGGTTAATTGGTTCTAGTAATACAGCCCGAGTGAAGTAATCATTGTCTTCTTTTCTCCAACCAGCCATTATTCCAGTTAGGCCATCTGAATGTAATTTTAAATGAAGTCTAATTCTATGAACTCCTTTAGTTGGGTTTAATTTACCAATCATAAATCCTTCTTTTTCCCCATCAGGAAAATAAAACATACCGGTATAAAAAGGACTAATCGGGTTTTTACCATAATCACTTTTAACAAAAACCTGAATATATCCACTTTCATCAATATGCATTAGAACTTTTGCAATCCCACCTTTGATTTTGCCTTCTCGTATATGCCCTCTGATATAGGTTCCCAGCCAATAGCCTTTGATATTGGAGATAAATTTTAATTGACCTTTCCTTAAATCTTGAATGGACATGTGAGACCCAGGTTCAAATTCTCCTTTGATATGACGACGATAGTATAGTGCATTTAGTATAGAAGCAGGAATAGATTGCGATATTTCCTTTATTCTTTGTTCAACAAATCTTGGGTCAATATATTCCAATATAGATATCCCTGAATAAACTCCTTGTACCGCACTCGAGGAACCGCAAAATGAACTGTAGGAAATTGATATGGTTTCAATTGATTCGCCACCTAAATCAGCTATGATATACGTACAAGGGCTATGTTGATGTTTTGAAATTGTAAATTCTAATGACCTATGAGGTATGTGTGTAAATGATTTTACTATTCTTGATTTTCTAATTGCAAAATATCCATTGCTGTCCTTAGTAAGATAATGAAGAGTTCCCTGAATAAGTTGATTTTCTGTTGCTGTTCTATTAATACCAATAAAAGCAACCCCAATACATTCTTTATGAGACCAATAATACCAAAGGAAAGTGTGAGCGTAGCTTTCAGCGTCAATACTTTTGGGCATAAGTACTTTTCTATATTCTCTGTGTGCTTCAAGAACATTGATGAAATCTTCTACGGTATTTTCCTTAAATATCTTTCTTTCTCCATTTCTAATATGTTTAAAAGCGGGAAAGTCTATTTCTTGTTTGTGTTCTTCCTTATTTGTTTTAAATATTGATAAAGATTCTGCGATTTTCGAAATTGTATATCCATTTACTTCAAGCAAATCGATGTAAGCATTGAATTTATTTAATAATTGAATGTCAATAGGTTTTTTCTTAGCCATAGTATTATTGTTTTATTTACGCAACCATACGCAACTAAATGACATTCTACGCAACTGCCAAAGCGGAATTTTACCAATCTAGGAATGTACATTCGATATAGAAAATAAAAATAATTTAAAATGAAATTAAACGATACATCTTAATTAAGAAAATAAAAAAATGAGGTACAAGAGTTCCAGCTCGAGTACCTCATATATCAAAGCCACTCTAACTGGCTCTTGATATATCATAGCAAAAGTATGCTAAAATGCAAGCTTTTGTTGTGAATTATCGGAATGGCTTTGATTTCAACAGAAATAGAGCCATTTTTTATTTTTAAACCCTACTGATATGAAAGTTCAAAAATTGAAAATCAAATCTTCATCTAAAATGAAAATCAAAAAAACCTCAACCATGACCGGCCAAATTGGTCGTGGTATAGGAAGCATGCATACTCGAATTCAACCTAAGTCAAGGTAATTATTCACAATTTAAAATACACTTTCTATGTTACCAATTAAAGCACTTGTCATTAACGGTACTCAGCTATTTGTAGTCTGCGTGACATCACCGTTGTTATACATGCCTACTTCGACAGCTATTTTTCGTGCTGGCTTCTATTTTCTAATAGCCTACGCAATTCTAACAGCTATTTTTCGTATTCTCATTTTCGTACTCCCGTATTCCACATCTGGTTTACCTACGCTTTTATATTGTACTCTAGCTGTCATTTCCTTTGAATGTAGTCGTCACCTTTTTTATTCGTATTTCCCTATTGATGACCTTCCGACAGCAGAGGCAAATATCGTGGCTGTTTTTCTGCCGGGGTATTTTACATTTTGTATTCTTCTTTCCGTTTTCCCCATTGCAATAATCCAATCCATTTTTCATATTTCAAATCAGGACAATCATGACCAATAATAAAATCATACAAACCAATCTCGTAGAACCAGCATTTGAAGAACAAATTATTTCCTATGCGAGTGAGGAAGGCCGGCAACATGGCTTAAAGAATGAACCAAAAACAGATGTTTACTTTAAGGCTACTATTGTAAACCATATTCAAACTAAGATACAATCAGAACTTGACCGTGCTAATACCGAAACTGGTCCAATAGCACAAAAAGTGGCTGCTGCCGAATTCGAACTGCAATCCAGAAAACAAATGGAAAAGGATAAATCAATACGTAACCAACTTGAACATGAAAGCAAGAAGTCTGAGCTGATAATAAATAGCTGCCGTATTCCAAGTTCCCGGAGGTGGAAAAAAATCATTGGTAAGATTATCCTTGCTGGTTTAGCATTAACCGATGGTTCATTGTTTTACTATGCTTTAATAGGTTTATCCATTTCAAGTATCATTTCCGCTATTTCTTCACTTTTTATTTCCGGAGGCATTTATGCTTATACTTCTATGGTTGCAGCATTTATTGGTAGAGCTAAAACCAACCGTGATAAATGGATACGCGGTACTTGGACATCCGCGGTAATTTTTGTTGTATACTATATAATTGGCTATTTCCGAAACGTGGGTATGTCAAACAACTACCAACTAGAATCGGCGATAGCTCATAACCAAGGAGATGTACCAACAACTCATTCCGCATTAATGCTCGCCATTCTTTCCACTTTCATTTATCTCTCTGGTTTACTTCTTACTCTCAAGCTTCAACTATCTGACGACGAAAAGAAATTAGAAGAAGCCTGCAATAATGCTAAGAAGGAATACGATAAAAAGCAACGTGAAATAAACACTATAACTAAAAGTATGGAGGCGCAAGAAGCTGAAATTCAAAAAAGAAACCATGAAGCAAACCAACGTTTGGAGAAAGAAGCTCAGCGTGAACGTGCCTATGTTTCTCTAGCTGAGGTTGCACTGCAAGAGTATATTAATCACAATATACGGTATCGACACGATGGCTTAACGCCAGAGTTCTTTGTAATACGCCCAAATTTCAATTTTCAATTATTCATCAATCCAATTTTAAAAAATAATCTACAATGAAAAAGTACCTTTTATCAATTATGATCATATTCGTGGTTACAGGATGTAACCGTAACAAAAAAATGTTAGAAGCCACCGCGGTGGTATGGCTCTTTGATATAACTGAAGGCACAACAGTTTATCCGTCCTGGCAATCCATTCTAGACTTGTACCACTTTCCCGAGAATCGATATAAAGAAGCGTATTTTAAAAAAGGTTGTATTTCTAACTTTAAAAATAATGAGGAAGATATACTTCACTTAGACAATCAACAAGTTGGCGAACAATGGAATAGATATGATGATCCAAAGTACCGAGACAAACAGGTCATTGCATATATGAACCAGGTCAAGAATTCAATCGAAGAAACTACAAATTCCGGACAGGATAACGGTAGGAAAGAGACCCAATGTTACCACCGTATTGTTTCGGAACTGGAATACCTGTCTTCCTTAAAAGCCAAAAGAAAGGTTATGATCATTACTTCGGATGTAATTGAAAACTCAGAATTATTACGAGGCTATAGTAGTGACCTATACCATTTGATGATAAATGACCGTAACAAGGCTGTACAAGAAATAGCAGAGAAGTTTAGTGATGATGAGTCTATTCCAAATAAGTTATCCGGTATAGATGTATATATTCTTTTTAATCCAAGAACTAAAGAAGACGATATCCGCTTTGATGTATTTAGCTCGGCATACAAACAAATGATAGAAGAAAACCACGGCAGAGTATTTATTAAATCATCTCAAAATATTAAAGAACAATGAATCATCGTGAATTACAATCAGGATCCATATTGGTCCGCTCCGTTGGTAGTTTAATAAAACATGCCTTCAGGATTTCAATTATCGCCTTGGCATATACCATGAAGTTTAGCGGGCTCTTCTTAACCCGTATTGGCGAAACAGTTGAATCTATCATCGTAAAAACTCATCGCTAATGGAACAGATATTACAAGCCATATTCAAACTGCTGTTTGAATTGGTAAATGCACTGCTTACCGGAGCCTCTGAATTAATTGTTTCGATGGTACCAACCAGAAGGAATGAACGGGTAAATGCCGATTTTCTTCCAGCGCATAAAGCGTTGTCTAAAACAAAGGAAGGTTTTGTTATGGGTGATATGCGGATTAGTTTGGAAGAATCGTATCAACATATGGTGGTAACCGGTCAATCTGGAGGTGGTAAGTCAACCTGTGTTGGACTGCCATCGATTCTTCAAATTACAGAAGCAAGTTTGATTATTCATGATCCATCAGGTATGGAGTATGAACGGTCTAGTGGTGCCAAACAATCACAGAATTTTGCAATTAAAGTTTTTGATTATAGAAACCCAAAGGTTAGTGAAAAATATAATCCGCTTTCCTATTGCAAAACTCGAAGTGAGATTAAACAATTAGCCAAGACTTTAATAACAGCAACCTTGGGGACAGGAGGACAAAACGAGGTCTTCTGGAATACTGCCGCTGAAAACCTAGTTAGTTTGGCCATTGCATATATTCGGTTTTATACACCAAAGGAGAATAAAAATCTTTACAACGTGTTGATTTTTTTGAAACGCTTTGTTGGATCACCAAAAGAAACGGACAGGCTAATACTCCTGACCGAGGATGATGAATTAATTGAGAGCTACAAAGCGGTTATTAGAAATGATCCAAAGGTTTTAATGAATATCACAACCACAGCCATTACAGCTCTGAGTTTGTGGGAGGATGAAGTAATAGCAGAAATAACCAGTGATGATACTATTTCCTTTGATGAATTTAGAACAACCAAAACGGTATTGTACATAAGAAGCGATATCAATCAAATGAAGTATTTCGCACCTTTGACCTCTATATTTTTTGTTCAATTTTTTGCATCGGTGATGTGTAAAATACCAGAACCACATGAATATGGAATATTAGGTATTATTGATGAAGCTTCATCGCTTACTATTAGTAGTTTAGGTACGGCAACAAGTAATTTAAGAAAATATCGTAGTGGTTTGATGCTACTTTACCAACAAGCAGAGTCACAATTAACAGAGCAATATGGTGTTCAATCAGCGAGAGCGATACTTGCCAATTGTTTTACCAAGCTGTATTTGCCCGGTCAACCATTGGAAGTCTGTCGCCAATTGGAGATACTACTTGGTAAGTTTAGTTATGTGGATGATAAGAATGTGGAGCGCACAAAAAATTTAATGTCAATGAACGAAATCAGAATGATGGATGAATCTATAATTCTCATTGGCAACAAAGCCCCCATCAAACTGAAATTGGTTCCATACTTCAAACAGAAAAAACTACTTGAACTTTCACAAATACCACCATTTGAATTAAAGGAGAAAGGACCAAACCCAAACTTTCAAATGATTACCGATGGCATGGAGTAGAGCATACAGGGAACATATGGCCCCGTTTATCAAAACAGGTATTCCAGCTTTAATAAATAAGGCTAAACAAGAATACCGTAAAGAGTACAAGCGAAAATGGAAACAGGAGCGCAAGCAGAAGGTTAAAGCGGTATCGGTAGAATTTCATACAGTTGAATACAAACAAATTCAAATCGAGGCTAAAATACATTCCATTAAGGTTGCATCATTTGTAAAGAAAGGGGTGCAAGCATATATGAATAAAACATACATCAATCCAACAGAAGAAAAGGTCAATAGAATACATATGCTGTTGAAGATGATGATAATTCATATTGAAGACTTAATTGAAGATGATAAACCGCTTGGAAGCTATTTATTGGCTTTGCAACAACTGGAACATGATATTCGAGTTTATTTAAACTCGCCACCTGAACTTTATAACTATCTGGCAAGGCATTTAACCAAGAATCCAAATTACAAAGAGGAACTATTACGATTAATTGAAACAGTATGACGATCAAGTCCATGACAAGAAGAAAGGGTATAAAACAATTGGTAGAATACGTTTTTCGGGATCAACCAAAGGATGGCAAGCCTGTTATGCAGCTTAAACATAATTTATCTGGTGGCGATAGGGAGAGGTGGGTGAAGCAGATGGAATTCAATCATGGTTTGCGAAAAGTAAAGACAAAAAATGCTATCCAGGTATATCATGAAATCATATCGTTTCATAAGGAAGACAGTGATAGGATAAATAGAACGATGTTGCTCGATATTGGTAAAAAATATATTGAGTTACGTGGCAAAACTAATCAAGTAATCATGCGAGAACATAGAGATAAAGACCATAGACATATCCATGTTGTAATGTCGGCTACTGAATTTTTGACAGGAAAATCTAGCCGCATTTCTAAGAAGGAGTTTGAGAAATTTAGAGTAGAAATGGAAAAGTTTCAAAGGGAAAAATATCCAGAGCTGACTAAAAGTATAGTCTATACCAAGGGTAAAGATTTGAAACAAAATTTCATGGATAAAAGAGAGGCAGGCAAAGAGAAAATGAGAAGTATTTTAGATAAATTGTTCAACCAGTCAAAAAGCCAAGAAGAACTTATAAAGCAACTCAAAGATAATAGTATTGAACCCTATTTCCGCAGTGGAAGATTAGCCGGTGTACTGGATGATAAGGATATGAAATTCAGATTTTCCAATTTGGGTTTTGATATGACAAGTTTTGAGGATAAGGTATCGGAGGAAACAGAAATAGATAAAAAAATAGATGAATTAGAGTCAATTAGAAACAGTACCACAGATAGAGGAATAGACAGAGAACTTGAACTTACAGAAGAAGAAAATACAACTAATGAAGAGGATACAGAGGATGTTGAGTAACACATGCAAGTTTGCAAGTCACCCAGTGACAGTTCCTTTTCACTTGTGTGCCTTGCTAACTTGGTGGGACACCCACACCCGTATTAGATACAACAACATTATATTTTTATAACCTAAAATAGATATACCATGGAGGTGATTTGTATGCAGGACCAAGCGTTTTACGAACTTATTAATGAAGTAGTAGAGCGCATAAAGGAAAAACACAGTATCAAAAATGATATTTGGATTTCAACTGAAGAAGCAATGTCACTACTTCGCATTACGAGTAAGACTACATTACAAAAATTTAGAGATGAAGGTAAGATTAAGTTCACTCAGCCGGAGAAAAAAATCATTTTATATCACCGAGATTCTATACTAGAATTTTTAGAAAAATACTCAAAACAAACCTTCTAAGATGGAACAAGAACACAATTACCATTTAGGCTTCAATTCAGGTTTTTTGCTTGCCAAATACAAACGTGCTTTGGTAACAAAACTGACACAAAGTATTCGATGTACCTCAGCCTATCTTCAAGGCCTTTCTGACGGAAAGGCAGAATATGATAAATCCATGCAGCAAGAGAAATTAAAGGAATTAGAAAGTTTAAGGACTTGGGATAGGGGGGGATATGGACCGCTAGATTAACCTATCAAGAATTTTTTCATTGTAATCATCCAGAATGTTACTTGGTAATGATTTAAGGTAGATTTCCGTTGTTTTAATACTAGAATGGCCTAGCATTGCCGAAATAGCATTTACAGGTACATCTGTTAACATAGCTTGGGTGGCAAAAGAATGACGACTTACATAACTTGTTAGATTAGTTTCAATGCCACATCGCTTGGCCAACTTCTTTAAATTTTTATTATACCTTTTACGTGCCCAAAGAATGTCCTTTTCTTGATCTATTAATTGAATGCGTTTAATAATAGGAAAAATATATCCCTCTTTGCTATCGTTCATGTAATAGGTGAATATTCTTTCCAAATTCGAAGTGATTTTTATGTCAAATACTTTGCTCGTTTTTGCTCTTCTATATTGCAAACGTCCATTTTTAATATTGGATATCTTCAAATAGGCCATGTCCTTAAAATTCATTCCATACATCATATAGGATGCAACGAAATAATTCCGGGCATTAAAACAAGCATCCCCGGGTTCAATAATTTCGTTGATTATTTTGGTAAGTAATGTCCATTCCAATGCACGTTTTTCAGTCGGTCTTGTTTTTATTTTATAATCTGTAAATGGGTAGTGATTTTTTGCGACTACTCCGGCTTTAATTCCTTTATTGTATAAAGCGCGAATTGTTCGCATGTAAACCGCAAGTGAATTTGCATTATTTCCTTTGCTGAAATGATGAGCTTCAAATTTAGAAAGGAAACTAAATGTAATTTCTTCAAATCGAAGATGCTTCTTTTTTGAAAAGGTATTTAGTACATTCAGAAGTTGTCGGTAAGAGGTTGCTGTTCCGAAGCGATTTGCAGTTTTTAAACGATTTATTTCATCCAAAGTAAAATTGCCGAAATTCATTGCCTTATTTTTATCATCACCCAGTATTTTTTGTTTGACCTCCAATACGGTAAGGAATTGTAATTGATTAGTTTCTTCTAGCTGTAATATAATATTCCATGCATCAGATTTCCTTTTTTGAATACTATTATTTAGTCGTGTTGGATTATCTGTTCCTATAAATGATTTTCTAACCACTTTATTTTTTTCATCCCAATCTTTTTCTTTGATTGTAAGATTTAGGGGGATAGTTGTGGTCCTTTGTTTGTGCCCCAATCTTAATATAAGGGGGTAAGAGCCATCTTTTTTAGCTCTTCTTGTATCAAGTGAAATAGTTAAGCTTGTTTCCATTGTTTAAATGGTAAATAGAATTTGCACATAATTTGCACATAATAATTACATTTTTATAATTTAAATTGAATTTCTATTTCTGTAGAGTGCTTGTAAATACTGTATTTATAATTTATTTAGAACCATATTAAACCATAAATCCGTTGACTGTTAATCATGGGGTCCCCCGTTCAAGTCGGGGAGGGGGAGCAGGAAATTAGAAAGAGAAACAAAGCAAAAGCGGAGTTTCTCTTTTTTATTTTAGGGTAGGAGTTAAGAATCAGATTCAGATCCCTCTGCTGCTAAAATTGGGTACAAAAGCCATCATGTCATTCTCGCTATTGGGACGTAGGAATATTTACAGTGTTTATCCTGTAATTCCAAATTCTATTTTACTTTACCAAACATATAGCCAATCGATATCGTGTGTTGTATATGCCCTGTATTAAAGTCTGTTGATTTACCAAGCACACTGTTTACATTCATTGGCATCGATAATTCATAAGAAAATACAAAGCGGTTCCAATTAGCGCGTATTCCTACAAACGGTTTGAACGTAGCTCCAATAGCAATAGGATCTCGATTGGCAGTGGTATAATAAACCGACGACCGATAGGATCCTAATGCGGTGCTAACTTCCTCGAAGTTTATTGTTCTTGTTCGAGCAGCTCCAACCTGAACATCCATACCACCATAGAGTACCACATCGCGGTGTATCTTCTTCTGAAACTCCATACCTACACTCAATTTGGGCATTCGAATACCGTATCCTTGGTAGTGATATATATTGGTGTCGTGAGCTATTGTTAATTGGCTTGTATTAATTTGAGTATGAGAATATCCGCTAATTCCGAATCGAAAGGCTTGATTATTCTTTCGATTTTTGATCCATTGAATTCCTACATTGCTTACACCTGTTCGATATGGATACATGCTATTCATGACGGATTGAGCATTTACATTGAAATTCAACATCAAATAGGAATTGCTTTTTTGTGCATGAGAAAAAATAGTTGTCGTTAAGAGAAAGGGAAGAATAATAAGTTTGTTCATCTTGTTTAATTTTCACTATAAACGGTTGATGATGGAACCAAGTTACAGCGATGCTTGTGAAAAGATGTTAAATAAAATTTAGGTTTTACCAATCCTTTCCTTAAAACCAACTTTACTATAATGTGTAATATGCTTTGCGTATATTCAAGGTGCAAGGCTTTAAGCCGCCGTCCATTTTTAGCTAACTAAACTGGATGTGCCCCAAAACCTAGCTTACCAAATTAAGAATCAGCGAAGCGGTTCAATAGACTGATTAATTAATTTCGAATTTGATTTTATACTAATTATCGTTGTCTATTCGAACGTATTTTTCAGAATAAATTTCAGGCATATTATTTAAATTGAAGAACCCCAAAGAAAATAATGCAGAAACATATTGGAACGAAAACCATCTCGCAAATGCATATCTATTGCATATGCATAGGTTTTAACGTGATTAACAATTATAAGCGTAAAGAATCATACAACTATTAAGAGCTAAGTCACAAACCACGAGATTTCTCACCTCGTGTAATTTATTTTTATGCTCTTTCTTTTCTAAGAAAAATAAAAAAAGCTTGCTCCTATTTTTGGTACTGCCAATGATGCTATTCGATTGTTCTCAACAGGTTTATGTAAAACCACCATCTCAGTTAGTGAAACATTGATACGGTATTTTTTCTTCTCTTTACCAACTCAAATCTTACCTACACTAACTGTTTCGTATTAAGCCTTTCACTCAAGGGCATCTTTGTTCGGAATTAAATTTTGTTAATCACATAATTCCGAAATATCATGAAGAAAACCATTACTTTTTTACTTGCCTTTTTTGCTAGTTACTTCTTACAAGCTCAGGTTTATAGCTGGACTAAAAACATTCCCGGGGTTTACGGGTTCGGTCAGTCTTGCACCTCCGTTGCTTCCGATAAAGCAGGCAATGTATACCTCTTGGGTAACTATACTACAACACGCGATTTTGATCCCGGGCCACTAACCTATAACCTCAATGGCGTTTTTAATATTGTATCAGGTTATATTCTCAAACTAAATAGTAATGGAGAATTTATTTGGGCTAAACCTATTTATCCTTCTACCGCAGGACAATATTTCAACCCTAAAAAAATTGCTGTGGATACCACAGGGCATGTATGCATTACCGGCGAATTTAATGGTACGGTTTATTTTAATCCGAATGCCGCTGTGAACAACAGCACCTCCCTTGGGTTCAACGATATTTTTGTTGCGAAGTATGATACCAATGGTAACTATCAATGGCATCAAACTTACGGTTCGGCCGGAACCGAAACAGGTCGATCTATCACTATGAATAAAGCCGGAACCGAAATTTATGTTACCGGAGAATTTGAACAAACCGTAGATTTTGATGCAAGCGCATCTACAAATAACCTAACTTCTTCTGCTGCTAAAGATGGCTTTATTTTGAAATTAGATGGCGACGGAAATTACCAATGGGTTACGCGTATCGCTGGTTCTTCCGATCAACTTCCGGTTGCTTTATCAATTGATATTGAAAATAATATTTTGGTGGCCGGCACCATGCAAGGCACAACAGCTTTTGCGAACGGTGGTGTAATGAATATAACCAGTAACGGTTTGTCCGATGCCTTTGTTGCAAAATACGCAAGCCCTGATGGTAGCGTGCTTTGGGCTAAACGAATTGGTGGTGTTGAGAACGATCAAATGACAGCCATTTGCGCCGATTATTATACTAACTCGATTTATGTTGGTGGTCATTTCACCGGTACGGTGGACATGGATCCCGGACCCGATGTAAGTAATTCGAGCTCTTTATTTATTGCGGGTCTCGGAACACCGAACGATGTTTTTGTAGTAAAATTGAATGGCAATGGTGAGTTTGTTAGAAAACAACTGATGCAGAATTTTTATGAAAATACCTTAGCCGATATGGAAATAGATAAACAAAGCAAGTTGTATTTAACAGGTAACTTCTTTGGAGATATGAATTTGGGAAATGGCAATGTAACCGCCGCAAGTTATGATGGATTTATTGCCAAATATGATAGCGCCGGTAATTTTGTTTGGTCTGTGAAGAATGGCGGAGGTAATAACGATGTACCTATGGATATTGAGGTTAATGAAAATTTAGATATTCTTAATGTGGGCACTTATAATTATGGCGGTCCGGGTTATGCTGTTCCTTTAACTATTGGAGGTGCTGCAACTAGTCCTTTATCCATGCTAGGTGAGGAGAGTATCATGATACAATATCGGCAGCGTACACCGCAGGTAGTTACGTTAACCTTTCCTAACTGGCAAGGTAGTGGGTTGAGTTATGATGCCATTCCCGTCAACACTTCGTTATACACCAATCAAAAGAACACCTCGGTAATCGTTGAGTATGGTACCACTGCGTCATTAGGGTCTTCAACAGACATATTAAATAGCACCACCAATACAACAGTGTTTACTGCATCAACTGCCATCAGTTATGGTTACAAAATAGTGAATGGCCTACTATCAAATACCATGTATTACTTCCGTATTAAAGCGACCAATGAATTTGGAGATGCCTATTCTCCGATTCTAACCGCTAGTACGTTAGTAGCTCCTGTACCGGTAATTAACGCGCTCGATCCGGGTATCTTCGGACCGTATGTTTCAAACATAACAAACAATGCTGCCACCATAAGTAATTACGAAGTGAGCGCTAACGGATTGTCGACAAACGTTAGCATCGAATTTGGTTCCACCATAAACTATGGAAGTTCGGTTAATACGTCACCCGCAACGATTACAGGATCTGCTTTGGTGCCGATAAGTGCAACGTTATCGAATCTTACTTTCGGTACGTATCACTATCGTGTGAAGGCTACGAACGCGGCAGGTACAACATATTCTAATGATTATACGTTTACTATTTCCATTCCACTTCCGCTTACATGGCTATCTTTTACCGCTACCGATCATAACAATCATGTGTCCTTATCTTGGGAAACAAGTAATGAAGTGAATACCACTTATTTTGAAGTGGAGCGAAGTATGGATGCACGAATATTTACGCCCATTGGAGAAATTTCATCGTTGAATCGAAACGCAAACAATGAGTATTATTTTGATGATTATGACGTGTTAGACCAACCTGCATTGTATTACCGCATTAAACAATTGGATGCGGATGGGAAATACACGTATTCTGCCATTCAGAAAATATTGAGACATTCTACTTCTGAAATATATATGTATCCAAATCCGGCTACAACGCATTTGGCTTTTTACAATCCATCAAATGAAACTTTACAGGTAAGTGTTTACTCCCTCGCGGGTCAATTACTGCTTCAAACAACCATGAACTCTTCCGATAAATTGAATATCAATTCGCTCTGTGTTGGAAATTACATATTGAAATATGCTAACCAAACCTCTTCGTTTAGAACCACCTTTGTAAAACAGTAAGATAGTTTTAAGAAAGTGCATGATACCAAATAGTACTAAATGAAAAAGTAGTTTCTGACGATTATACTTAAATTCTACTCGTTTTCAATATTTTAATGTAGAACTCTACGGTTTAAATTACCATGGCTGGTTTTGTCTTATTCTAGTCTGCCTTGTTCATTAAATTTATCTCAGCTTTGAGCATGCCCTTTGCACTAGCATGCGCCCTTTCTATTCTTCCAAGCAAACCTTGTTGTATCTACAGGAGTAGCGTTTCCTTTATGCCCAAGTACTACATCTTGCTTTCATTTAATCCTTTCAATTATCAATCATCGCTATGAGAAGTTATTTGCTTATTTTTTTTCTTTGCATTTATGCAATACCTGGCACAACACAAGAAATAGATACCCATCATATTTTACTTCATCTGGAATTTGATTGGGAAAAGAAACAAACTCTTGCAAAGGAAGAAATTACATTTTCCTTCCTACAGCCTGCTAATAAGGTTACACTTGATGCCTGCTCGCTAGGTATTCATGCTATTCGTTTAGGAAATACCAAGCTTTACTTTGATTATAGTATGAATGCCACTTCGAAAAATTTGATAATTCATCTTGATAGGACCTATACACCGAGCGAAGAATTGAAAGTTGAAATAGATTATACCACAAATTATATAAATCATTCCGATCCGAATGCCATTGGCGGAAGTTTTGGTAAAGGACTTCGTTTTCATCAACCAACGTACACATCGCCGTCAAAAAGAAAACAAATTTGGAGCTCCGGAGAGCCCGACGGAAATAAGTATTGGTTCGCGTGCAATGATGATATTACCGATATTCATACCACAGAAATCATAGCAACAGTTGATAAACCACTGATGGTGCTCACCAATGGAAACCTCCTTGATGTAAAAAACAGTCCGGATAATAAACACACATTTCATTATAAATCAATGGAACCTTTCCCTAACTTCTTGGTTAATTTAGTAGTTGGGGAATATCAAGTGGTAAAACAACATTCAAAAGAAACGGAGATTTTAACCTATGCCTATCCCGATGAAATCGATGCCGCCAAAGCAACCGTAGCGTGGTTACCGGATATGATGAAATTTCTTGAAAAGAAAACCGCCTTTCCTTTCCCGTTTGAAACGTACAAGCAAGTAGTAGTTCAGGATTATCCGTTTCCGGGTTTAATCGGACAACAACAACTTGTTACTTTGTCGGATAATTACATTGATGATGAAGGTGTGCATCATGATTTTAAATATTTATGGGATGGCGTGGCCGTTCAAGCACTCGCCAATCAATGGTTTGGAAATTTATTAATGCCTAAACAGTGGCAGGATGTTTGGTTAAGTAATGCGTTCGCACAGTATTTTTCCGGATTGTATACCGAAGAAAAGCATGGTCGTGCAGAGTATCTTTTATGGTATTATCCGTTTGAAAAAGGAAATTGTTTAGCAGACTGGGAGGCTGGTAATAAACATCCGATTGTTCCGATAGATAAACTATCCGATGAAAAAACGTTTACATCCGATAGCTATTCTAAGTACAAGGGAGCCTTGGTTTTACGCATGTTGCAAAAAGAGCTTGGCGATGAAATTTGGTGGAAAGCGGTTCAGTATTTTGTAAGGAAATATGCGCATCAGCAGGTTACAACCCATGATTTTCAACAAGCCATAGAAATAATTTCCGGAAAATCGTACCAGTGGTTTTTCGATCAATGGATTTATAAAGTTGGCTTTCCAAAACTGGAGGTAGCAACGGATTATAATAAGGATGCAAAGGAGTTTAGTTTCCGAATTAATCAAATCCCATCCTTCGATAGTAGTTTGAACTACGAACAAGTAGATTTTTTTCAAGGTCGCATCGTTATGGAATGGAATAAACATCAAGAAGTAATTCAATTAAAACCTCAGCAGGAATGTGTTTATAAGTTTACCTGCGACCAGAAGCCTGACTATTTTAATTTTAATGTTGAACAACAATTTCTTTGTGAAACCGCTTTCAAACAAAGCACACCCGCGTATTTGAATCAACTACAGCAAAGCAAGGATGTGCTTGCTAAACAGGATGCCGGAAATCAATTGTTGCTAGTTACGAAGGATAGCAATGTTTCTAGGTTAGAAAAGAAACAATGTACAGAGGCATTGCTCAAGGAATTACATTCAAATCAATACTGGCGCTATCGTATGTGGGCATTAAACACTTGCGCCGGCATGTTTAATTTGACAGAGGATACAACGTTAGTGCCTGTACTACTGAAAATTATAGAAACCGAAACCTCTTGGTTGAAGAGTACAGCAATTACTATATTAGGCAATACGAAAAAAGCCAACTATCATTCCATTTATATCAACGCATTGCACGATCGAAGCGATAGAGTTATTCATGCGGCTGCTATAGCTTTGGGTAAAACAAAGCAGCATCAGGTTTATGCTATTCTTATGAAATTAGAAGATCAACATACTTGGAAAAACCAAAATCGCATTGCCGCGCTAAATGGTTTGCAACAATTAGGAGATACTAATGCGGTAAGCTATGCATTGGCTTGTGTAAAAGATAATCACTCACCGCGATGGTATTTAGCCACTCCTGTCTGGGATTATCCTTTTGCAGCAGTCAATACCTTGGTGTCTTTAGGGAAGGCAGATGCAGCGTATCCAATTTTATACGACCGGTTTTCAAATGCGCTAAAGGAAGGTGATGTAAATGACATCTTTCAAAATGTGCAACTCATGCAGTTATTGAAACTTCCAAAATCGATGGAAATTTACGCCATGTTAAAGATGAAATTTGCACAGGATCAAACGATGTTAGAGGCTATTCAAGGTTACGAAACGGCCTTTCTAGAAATGATGAATCAAAAATAGTAAGGGAATGATAGCGAGTTGTAAAGTGCAAATTAGGGTAGTAGTTGTAAAAGAAATGCTTGTATTAAATTAAAACAATGAGAAAAGCTAGCCTAGTATTAATTTTTCTTGTACAACTACTTTTTGTACAAGCGCAACAAATTCCGTTTCGCTTAACCAAGCACAATAATATTGTGGTAAAAGCTGTTTTGAATGAAAAAGATTCGCTTCATCTGATGTTTCATACAGGAGAATCAGACGTGACACTGATCAAATCAATTATACCGAAACTACAAACAATTAAATTTTCAGATAGCGTGGAGCATGTTGGTAGTTGGGGTTCTGAATATAACACATCCGATTATAGTTTGAATAACACTGTAAAGATGGCAGAATTTTTTATCGATTCATGCACCCTATGGAGTGATATGTATTCAGGATATGAAACAGAAGGTAAATTTGGAATGAATCTTTTTAAGGATAAATTCGTGTGGGTCAACTTTGATTCGAATTGTTTAGTGGTTAGTAAAGCTATTCCTGTTGACCTATCCGATTACAACAAACTAGAACTTGACGATCAAAACGGATTGTTGTTTATTAAAGCTACAGGTGTGTTTGGTAAAAATAAATTGCAACACACGTTTATGATTCATTCCGGCTATGAGGGTGGACTGTTATTCGATGATGATTTTTCCGGTAAGAATAATTTAAGTCGATGTGTGGAAGTAACCGACGAAAAGAAATTTAAAGATTCATTCGGCAACATTATTTCCATTAAAAACGCACAGCTCGATAAGTTTATTGTTGGCAACTTTAACATGCAGCATATTCCAATTGGTTTCTTTGAAGGTGGAATCGGAAACCAAAACATGAGCGTATTTGGAGGAGCCTTGTTTAAACAGTTTAATTGGGTGTTTGATGCACAACGAAAATATGTGTACATAAAATCAAGTGTACATTTCAAAAACTAAATTCGATCCGTATTATCCAAATTCTACCACGAAATTACTTGGAAAACTCTCTTCAATAAGTCCACTACCTTGTCCGCTACGTCCATATCCACGACGGATATTTGGAAGTCGCAATACAGCAGCCACCAATTCGGAAAGTGTAACGGAATTAATATACTTGCCATAACATTCATGTAAGGCGTAGCCATAATTCATGTACGTAACGCTTTCGCGCTCGCCATCAAACGTTAATGGATTGGGAAAGTTGGATGGGTCAAACATAGCTCCGGCGGTGAGTGCCAGATTCCGTGATTTGGCAGGAATAGTATATCGTTTACCGGAAGCCGTTTGAAGAACCTGTTCTTTTTCATTAAAACGCAGCACACCCGGCTGCACTGGATGGAAACGTAATGCCTCTTGAACATAGCCAAACATTTTCTGTGTATCATAAGTATGCGCTACGGCAATGGCTTTTTTCAGAGCTTCCGGATGATTAAATAATTCATCTAATACCAATACCACCGCTTTACTACTTGTTTCCAAGATGCCGGTTATAATACCACCAATTTGTCGTTGAATTTTTTCATCATCAAACCATTCGTTGCCTGGTTCATGCTGCATGGCTAGAAAACGATTCAACATGTTATCTTCTAAACTACCACCATCTTTTACTAGTTGCTTTCTATCTTTTAAAAGTTGAAGTAAATACGACCTGCGTTCAATACCGGCATTCCAAGCGATTTGATGTTTGTGTTTATTATTGCCTAGGTTTAAAAATAAATCATAGAACAAATCGCGAAGCCAACGCCGCATAGTGCGTTCACTTGGAGCAGGTACACCAAAATAGTCATCTATTAGTCGAACAAAAATTGGTTTACATAATTTGTCGGGTACATCAAGACGTTCATAGTTCAAACTTTTTTGAATGATATCTTCTGCAAGATTTCGTACAAACATTTTTATACGTTCAAGGTCATCGCGTTTCACTGCATTACGCGCCATTGTACGTTCACGATCCATCTGCGGGTTATTTCGATCCATGCCAAGAAAGAAGGCTCCCTTTTGATTGGCCATCTTGGCGGAATTAATTTCTTCCACCGTAAAATCTAAATCACGATGTAGTAAATCTTTTACCAAATCATTCGACGAAACAACAGCTACTTTAATCAAGGGTATTTTAATAACAGGATGTTTCTTTTGTACCCAGTGAAAGAGTTTCGACTGTTTCTTCTTTAAGGAAATAACCACGCTGCTAATCCATCGTTTAAGTATTCCGGCCTCTTTAGGTATTTCGTCTTGTGATACAGGGTCTGGTCTATCGTCTTGATAAAGTTTCAAAATAAATTGCCCGGCTGCTCTAGCTCGAAATTCATACACTATTTCCCGATAAGCATCAGGTACTTGTTGTATCAATGGAAGATTACCACCAAATTCTTCAGGCAGAATTAACGGAGCGCAAATGGCAGCAAACGAAATATCGGCTAACGTGCATCGATTGCCGCATAAATACTTACGACCATCTTGCAATAAGGCATCTACTTTATCAAACACTTTTCTTAGTTCATGCACTTGTTCTTCCGGTGTATTGCCATCTAAATTATACTGTTTAGTTAACCGTTTGCGTTGTATGGAATAGAATAAGCGATAACGCCATCGGTCTGTTTTACGGGTTTGTTTTGTTAGTACTTTTCGCGCTTGTTTTTTAGCAGGAAGTAATGAGTCGAGCATGAATTTGGTAGCACGTGTTTCCACAAACTCACTCGTGAAGTAGTAATATAAATCCAATACCTCTTTACGTAAATCAGGTTCATCGGGTAAGTATTTATTCGCTGCCAAACCTCGTTCCTCCCAATACTGAATAATACTGTCCGACGAGTAAAGCAAGGCATCATTCATAATCATAATGGGTTCGTTGCCTTTTGCATAGCGTTTAATCCATTGTTTAATCACCTTACCTACAATAACAGGTGGTCGCTTTTCATCGCGATATAGAATTTGATGTTTATCCAGAACCCAACGAGCTACTTCATCGTGTAAGCCAATGCTGCAACTTACGAAGGTGGGTGTAAGTTTTGCGTAATGAAAATCTTTTTGGAATTGAATTGAATTCAGTTCGTGTAAACTCACCGACATATACTGTTTCGTTTATTTGGTTTAATGATTACTCAAAGATTGCTTTATTTTTTCATAACTAAAAGCTTTTAAAAGAATTAAAAGAAGAGGGCAAGGATTTGCAGAATAATTCAAAATTTGAATTACATTTATCCTGAATGAACCAAACCAACGTTTCGAATGAGACAATACGCACTTACTCTCATAACCACAATTAAACCGGCGCAAGTTGAACTGTTGCGGTCAACATTGTATCAACTCAGTGATTCGGTCAAACAAAAGCTGCGAGCCTTAGGAACTGTTCATTATGGTCGATTTGTGATTATAGATGAAACTAACCTGGATGGTCAGTATACCGATGCACAGTTAATTTATACTACCAATGCCGATGTAGATCCGGATAAACATATTGCAGATATATGCGCTACCATGTCGGTAGAATTGGATGCTATCTACGCTTTTTGCAACCACTATCAAACTACGTCACGGGCGTCTTCGCTTCGTGCCATGAAAATTCCGGAAATGGCTTTTTATCAAGGTTCACCCGGAAGAACAGTTGCAGTTATCGAGCAAGAAAAAGCGTTGTATGATTTTTTATGGAAGATAAAACAAGATGGAAATTGGAAAGGACAATCTGCAATTGCCGTGCATCAACAATTACGAAAGGCGGTGCTGTCGAATCCAAATTTCGATTGGGTAGCACAACCTGTTGATGTGCCAAAAATTAATTGGTTGGGATTGGTGATCTTCGGTATTGTTCAACTCGCTGTTGCGCCATTCATTATTTTATGGGCCATTTATATGCAGTTATTTCATGAGCAATTTGATACGCCTTTGGGTTTAGATATAAATCAACTGAGTGATGAACACATCACTACAATGCAGCGCGATGAAGATTTTCATTTTCAAAATCAATTCTCGCAGGTCATCGATATGAAGCCCGGCAAAGCAAGATTATTTACCGTAAACTTATTGTATTTTATTACGCGAATCCTCATAAAATTGTTATTCGTTAAAGGGAAATTGATGGGTATTCCAACGATTCATTTTGCTCGATGGGTTATGATCAATGATAAGAAACGCATGTTCTTTGAAAGTAATTTTGATGGCAGTTGGACTCAGTATCTTGGCGATTTTATTGATAAATCAGGTTGGGGGCTTACAGGTATTTTCGGTAATACTAAAGGATTTCCGAGAGCCTTATTACTCATTTTAAAAGGAGCTTATAACCAACAGAAGTTTTTAGCGTGGTCGCGTCATACACAAATAGCAACACAAATTTGGTTTGCTTATGATCCGGAAATTAGTATTAAGAATATCAATAATAATACGGTGATACGAAATTTATTACCTAAAAATTTGAATGAAAAGGAAGCAACTAAATTGCTAGCACTTATCTAAACAACTATGAGTAATTTAATAGACACCAAAGATTTACAAGGCATGCTGTTAAGAGGCTATGGCAGCTTACGGGCAAATTACTTCACCTTGTTAAAAATAGAGGATGCAACAAAAGCGAAAGCTTGGCTTCAAGAATTATCGAGGATGGTAAGTCATGGTCAGGAAAGTCCGAGTAATGCAGCAATCAATGTGGCGGTTACCTGCAACGGTTTGCGTGCATTAGGAATGAAGGAAAAGAACATTCGCAATTTTATTCGTGAGTTTCGTGAAGGTATGATAACTCCACATCGACAACGTATTCTAGCCGATGTGGAAGCGAGCGCCCCTGAAAACTGGCGTTGGGGAGGTCCTGAAGGCCCATCTTCCGAGTACCAAATTCATATTTTATTATTGGTATTCGGAAAGAATCAAGATGTTTTAAACCAATTCTATAACGAACTAGCAGAAAAATTTTCGTCTGGAGGTGTTCGTGTTGTTGAAAATTTATCCGGACAAATTAATAAGGATAATAAAGAACAATTTGGTTTTCGTGATGGCATTGCACAACCTGTAATTAAGGGTACGGGTCAAACGGGAGCTGAGCAAAATATGGTTGAACCCGGTGAGTTTATTTTAGGATATAAAAATGAATATGGAGTGTATCCGGAAACACCTTTACTGGAAGAAGAGCAAGGGGATATGCACTTGCTTTCGGATGATGAACAAGGAAGTGGAAAGAAGAATATTGGAAGAAACGGAACGTATTTGGTTTTCCGACAAATGGAGCAAAAGGTGGATACGTTTTGGAGTTATATGAATGAGCAGAGTAAAACGGAAAAAGGCGATATCGATGTGGCCGCAAGTATTAAACTTGCCTCACTGATGGTAGGCCGATGGCCAAGTGGAAACCCTTTAGTTAATTTTCCGGAACATGACCCAGGAACTCAATCTGACCTGGATAATTTTGGTTATGCAGCAAGTGATAAAGAAGGGTTGCGTTGTCCGTTCGGTTCTCATGTTCGTCGCACCAATCCTAGAGATACATTTGAAGATAATAAAGCTAAACTATCCACTAAACTTACCAATAAGCATCGCATATTACGTCGTGGTCGCTCTTATGGTGAAATGATTGATACGCCTGGGCCAACAAGTCATACACCTAATGGAGAGGTTGGGTTGCATTTTATTTGTTTGAATGCTAATATCGAAAATCAATTTGAGTTTATACAGCACACCTGGAGTAATAGTCCTAAATTTCAAAACCTTCACAACGATCCGGATCCAATAACAGGTACAGTTGAAAATCGGGATGGACGAGTGCAACAACAATTTACAATTCAAGATTATCCGGTTAACCGAACTGTTTGTAATATACCGCAATTTACAGTGGTGAAAGGCGGAGCATATTTCTTCTTGCCTTCTATTTCGGCATTAAATTATTTAGGAACGATTTAAAATTGAAGATAGTAATTCTTGTTGCAAAGACTCAAAGCTTCGCCTCTCCATTAAAAACCTACACAATTATGTAGGCTATAAACGATTTACTCGTTGTAGTTTTGATAAACCATGATTCGCATAATTCTGTTTGAAGATAACCCAGACTTTATTGATAGTTTTCAAGAATTGATGCATGAAACAAAAGGCATGGAACTGGTTGCTGTATATTCTAATTGTAAGGATATTGTTCATGTGGTACGGCATCATCAACCCGACATCATTATTATGGATATTGATATGCCCGGTAAAAATGGTTTGGAAGGGTTACGCATGTTAAGAGCTGCCGGTTTTACTAATTTGGTAATTATGCTAACCGTTTTTGATGATAATGATCGTGTGTTTCAAGCGGTATGCAATGGCGCTTCAGGATATTTGTTGAAATTGTCTTCTCCTGATAAAATAGTGGAAGGAATTTGGGATGCGATTAATGGTGGTGCTCCTATGACCCCATCGGTAGCCAAACAAGTATTGAAATTATTTTCTGCACCGTTTCAAAAAGCAAACGATTTTCAAACACTAACTTCCAGAGAACATGATGTGCTATCCCTTTTAGTGCGTGGGTTTAGTTATAAAATGGCCGCCGTTGAACTTGAGATTAGTATTGAAACCTTGCGTTTTCATATTAAAAACATGTACGCTAAATTACATGTGAATTCAAAAAGTGAGGCGGTTGCCAAGGCAATACATAATAAACTATTGGAGTAAGGTGCATGTTTTAGTAACCATACAAAACAGAAGCGTTTCTGTTATACGCACTATTGGCAGCTATGGTAAATGCTTCATGTTTTTATGTTTATTGATAACAACAGTTTCATTATCGGCTCAAATAAATTCTTGGAATCATTCTTTATATACCATTCGTAATGGGTTACCGAGTAATAATGTTCGAAATTGTATTCAAGATCGCGATGGTTTTATTTGGGTAGCTACGGAATCCGGATTAAGTCGATTTGATGGTTATCATTTTAAAACACTCTATCACAACGATCGCGATTCAACGTCATTGCCTTCGGATAATATTATTTACATCGAATTGACTGAAAGCGGACAGCTTATAGCATCTACACTCAATGGTTTATTTGTGATGAATACTCGAACCATGAAGGGTAGAACTATCAGAATAAAAAATAGAAAGGGATGGGAGAATAATGAAAATTATTTTGGCGTTATACATATCAATAAATCGCTGAAATTAATTGAAGTTCAAACGGTAACCTCCATACACTATTTCGACTACCACTTCAACATAGTAAAAAGCTGTGAGCATCCTGAAATAGAAGCACACAGAGGAAAGTTTTTTATTAATGGACCTGTTTGCTTTTTACCTAATGGCGATGTTATTTATTATTCAAATTACAAGTTTAGGTTTGAATACCTGAACTATCGAACCGGAAAATTCTTGCCTTGCAGCGAGTCGAAAAATGCAGCATATGCTTGCTTGCAAAACATACAGAATATCAATAAATTTAATTGGGATCAGGATCAGAATCTATGGTATGTTAAACATAATGTAGATAGTTTATTTGTATTAGACAGGTATTCACAGCAACAGTATCAACATGAATTGAGGGGGAAGTTAAAAAAGATCAATTGGACAAGTAATATCAATTTTACAAATCGCGGTACGGTACTAATGCCTTATTCCGAATGGGATGCCAATGAATTGTATGAATTTTCAATTCATGATTTTAAGTTCAATAAGAAATTTCGAATGAACCCGGAATCTTTCTCGGGGTTTACTTTATCTGTAGCTACTTTATTTATTGATAAGGATAGTAATTGGTGGATCGGTTCTTTAGATGGTTTGTATTTTCTGAAACGCGACTTTCACAATTTTGAACGTATTGATTTGCCCGTTCCTTACCGCCGAAAATATGATTGGCAATATGTAACCAGTATTCATGTTCTTAATAAAGATGAGTTGTTTATTACTACTTATGCGGAACATTGCTTCCTTTATAATCAACGTACCAATACTATTAAGTCATATCTCGACTCTGTTCCGATTGCGAACGCGTGGAATCATTGCATGCATGGCATTATACAGCTTGGTACAGATAGGCGTTTAATAGCAGGTTGCAGCGATTATTTATTCTCTCAGGGAAAATTAATCTATCCATTTAAGCCAATGAATAGGTTTGAACAGATGCTTCGCGAACAAGGAAATTACACGTTTATACGGGCCGACTCATCACATATTTGGATTAGTTTAAAAGATAGTGGATTGGTTGATTATAACTATGCCGATGGATGCTATAAAATTTATCCACCCAACGAAGATTTTCTTTCAAATCAATTTCAAATTTCCAGTTTTGATAAACAAGGGAATCTTTATTTTGTTCATAATGCGCTTCCTATTGTATGGAAGTATCATAAGTTAAAACAGCAATTTGAAAAAATAACCTTACCGAACGAAGATCACGCTATTAACTGGATACGCGATATTGCAGTAGATGATTCGAGTAACATTTATATCAACACGTATCAACAGCTAATAGTTTATTCGATAAAGAATAAAACCAAACGCGTGATTCGATTGGAGGATGGACTTCCAACCTATTTGTTGAATACATTATATTACCATAACGAGTTTCTTTATCTGTTATCCAATTCCGGCTTAGGTATTCTTCGAACCAAAAATCAATCTGTACGCTTGTTTGATGAACATGATGGTATAATTGATAACATAACAGGGTATTATATCACACATGATAGTTTGAATAATAATATTCTCATCGGAGGTAAAGGATGCGTGTACCGATTAAAGCCAAATTATGTATTTGTTATCCCCAATAGACCTACGATACATATTGATAGAGTAATGGTAAACAGTAAGGAAGTTGATTGGCATAACAAAGAACTGCAATTTTCCTTTAAGAACAATAATGTTACCATCGATTTAAGTAGTGTTGATTTTTACAGCGGAAAAAGCAGGAAGTACGTTTATCGTTTCGAGGAAGGGGGTAATCATACGGATTGGATGGTGAGTACATCCAATCAAATTAACTTGATGAATTTAGGCCCTGGTAACTACCATTTACTCTTTCGTTCAACCAACGCGAATCAGCAATGGAGTGCTAATACCGTGTCGTTTAAATTCACAATTTTGGCACCATGGTATCAACGAACTTGGGTTTATTTAGTATTCCTTCTTGTAACAGCGGGGATTATTTATCTCATCTACTTGTATAAACTTAAGCAAATAAAGCGAATAGAGGGTATCCGAAGCAAATTAAGTCGCGATCTTCATGATGATATTGGTAGTACCTTAAGTAGCATTAATATTTTAAGTAACACGGCTTATCGGTATGTTGCATCAAATCAACAGGAGAAGGTGAGTACAACACTACAGAAAATTAGTGAGCGAAGTCAGCGTTTATTACTCAACATGAACGACATCATCTGGAATATTAAACCGGAAAATGATTCTTTAGATGAAATGTTAAGTAGAATGCGCAGCTATGCATCCACCATGTTCGAAGCACGGAATATAACATACAACATGACTTCTACTTTAGATAAAAAGAGTATTCATCTTGACTTACAAGTGAAGAGTAATATCTATCTTATTTTTAAAGAAGCGGTGAATAATCTGGTTAAATATTCTGAAACCAAACATGTTGATATTTATGTAAGTATCGAAAAAAATGTTCTCCAAGTGGTTGTGCAAGATTTTGGTATTGGATTTAACATACATGATTTGAATCGTAAAAACGGACTAGATAACATGTTAGTAAGAGCACATGAAATGAAGGCTACGCTTACCATTCAATCCTACCCCGAACAGGGAACCAAAATTATGTTATCCGTTCGGATTTAGGCAATCCTAGCGATTTACTTAGCTAGGCAGTTCGGTTTGCCTTTTCAAGGAATCAGAGTGCCTAACGCAAGCTGAAGATATGTTCTACCTACACAAAGATGTAGGTTTTGAAACCTCAACCAAACTTTAGTTTTACACCATAAAAATTGTAACCATGAAATCCAAATCAATCCGTAGAATATGGACACTGATGCTATGTCTTTTCGTTTATTTAAGCGCCTATGCGCAAGCACCACAGGCGTTTCCGTATCAAGCAGTGGTACGAAACGCAAGTGGTGATATTATTTCGAATCAACTCGTTTCTCTCCGTTTTAGCATCCTTCAAGGAAGTAGTTCAGGTATCGTGTTATACCAAGAAAAACATACCGTTACGTCAACATCACTTGGATTATGCAATGTAAATATTGGTGAGGGGACCGTTCTATCCGGTGTTTTTTCAAGTATAAATTGGGCTAACGGAGCGAAGTATATTAAAGTTGATTTAGATGCCCTCGGCGGAAACAATTTTGTAACCATGGGTGCTTCGCAATTGTTAAGTGTGCCCTATGCTTTATATGCTAACGTGCCGGGTGTTGCAGGCCCACAAGGTCCACAAGGTGTACCGGGAATTAATGGAACAAATGGCACGAACGGCACGAATGGTAAAACCATTTTAAATGGTACTGTAAATCCTACAGCTGGTAATGGTGTAGATGGCGATTTTTACTTGAACACCACTACCAAACAAATCTTCGGACCAAAAACATCTGGTGCATGGGGTAGTGGTACTTCACTCATTGGCCCGCAAGGTAACACTGGTTCTCAAGGCCCACAAGGGGCAACTGGTTCCCAAGGTATACCCGGTACGAATGGGAGTAATGGTTTGAATGGGCATTCTATTCTGAATGGTTCGTCCAACCCGGGAAGTGGTGACGGTACTATCGATGATTTTTTTCTGAATACAACCACAATGGAATTATTCGGACCGAAAACCGCTGGCGGATGGGGTTCGGGTACATCACTCATTGGGCCTCAAGGCCCTGCCGGTACAGGAGGCTTAGCTTCTGGTTCAGCCTTTGGAAATACGGTTTATTGGAATGGAATAGAGTGGGAAGTAAATAGTAATTTTTTATACAATAACGGATCACAACTAGGTGTTGGTATCGCTACACCTGACCCTTCTTCCTTGCTTGATTTAACCAGTACAACTAAAGGTTTTCTTATTCCTCGGATGTCTACAGTAGAACGGAATGCAATTTCGTCGCCAGCTCTAGGATTACAAATTTTTAATACGGATGATCAGTGCATCGATATGTTTGATGGAACGAACTGGATGAAAACATGTGGCATGAAGGTTACCGGTACTGTTACCGATCCTAACCATGCCACACCCGATAGCTGGGCACAAAAAACGTCGTTGCTCTCTGCTCGAAATAACGCCATTGCATTTACTATTGGAAGCAAGTCGTATGTTGGTTTAGGTTCTTTCATGGGTATGACTTACTACGATGATTTATTTGAGTATGATCATGCTACCGATTCTTGGACACAAAAAGCAAATTTCCCGATTGGTGGTCGCGCCAACGCTGTAGCCTTTAGCCTAAATGGTAAAGGCTACGTTACCACAGGAGGTAATGGCGTTTTTGTTAACTACGACATGTGGGAGTATGATCCACAAACGGATACCTGGACACAAAAAACAAATTGTCCGGGTAGTGCGCGAGCCGGAGCACAAGGTTTCGCTTTAAACGGCAAGGCCTATATAGGTTTAGGTAATGATGGCGTTAACGATTTAAATGACTGGTGGGAATATGATCCTTCCACAGATACCTGGACGCAAAAAACAAATTATCCTGGTTCAGGGAGAAGCTATACTATGGGCTTCCCGTCAAATGGTTTTGGTTATGTTGGGTTGGGTACCGATGTAAATACAAATTACTACAACGATGTTTGGGAATATGATCCGGTTTCAAATGCATGGACAGCTAAGCAAAATTTCCCTGCCAGTGGATTTTATGGTATGACGTCGTTTACAATAAATGATAAAAGTTTTATCGGTACAGGTTATAATGGTGCTTCAGATATGGTGGATTTTTGGGAGTATAATTCGCTTACCGATACTTGGACACCAAAAGCTTCCTTTGCCGGAACTGCACGTAGAAGTGCTGTTGGTTTTTCTTACGGAAAAAAAGGTTATATCGCAACCGGTATTAGTAGCTTCACGCCTAACGCCGAACTATGGGAGTACATGGATGATAATATAAGCGGAAATGCTTATACCGCTTCCAGTATTAATACCAATAACAATTTAGTGAATGATGGCGCATGGACGGTGCATAATAATCAAGTGTATAATAGTAACACGGGTAACGTAGGAATCGGTACGAATACTCCTACCTCTAAACTCACCGTAAATGGTAACGTAGATATAGCAGGAGAAATTTTAGCAGGTGGTGTTGCCGGACTTACTGGTCAGGTTTTGTCGTCGAACGGAAATGGAACCATGAGTTGGATTACCAATGCCGGAGGCGGTGGTAGTTCGCCATGGACCGCTGCCGGAAATGATATTGCGAATACGAATACCGGAGGTGTAGGTATCGGTGGCATGCCGTCGCTAAACGCTAAATTATTTGTACATGGTTCAGGTGGTTATAGCGGAAGTACATTTGGAGATATAACCCCTGAATCAGGCGTGTTAAATATCAGAAGCTCATCGAATATCTTTTCTCCCTTTGTGCAGTATATGAAATTTGATGGACAGCGAATTCAAAGTGTGAGTCATCAAGTGAATTTATTTCCAACTCCTGCTCCTACCGCAACGAATTTATACCTTAACCCTTTAGGCGGTAATGTAGGTATTCGAGTAAGTGCAGCATCCGCTTCGTTAACTGTAGCAAGAGGTACAGGCTTAGATGGTACTGCTATGTTTGGTGGTACAACTCATGCGTCTCACTTTAATTATTCAACAGCAGAGGATACTTATATACGAGGTGGTAAAAATGGATCCAAAGTTATTATCAATGATGGTTCACTCGGAGCAGTAGTTATTGGCAATGTAACGTCAACGCCGGCAGGTTATAAACTTTATGTAAAGGATGGTATACTCACCGAGCGTGTTAAAGTGGCCGTTCATGGTTCAGGAAATTGGGCCGATTATGTGTTTGCAGAAAACTATGAATTAATGCCTTTAGAACATGTTGAACGCTATATACAAGAACATAAACATCTTCCAAACGTACCGAGCGCAGAACAAATGGTGGAGTCTGGAATTGATGTAGCTACCGTAGATGCTAAATTGATGGAAAAGATTGAAGAACTCACTTTGTATATTATTGATCTGAAAAAAGATATTGAAAAACTGAAAGCAGCACATAGTAGCTTTCCTTCTAAACAAACAAAATAAAAGTATATGAAGAAGTTACTTTATCTCGCACTGGTTTGTTTTCCAATCTTTTCTTACACACAAGAATTTTATTACTACAAAAACAAACATGCTGAACTAAAACTAAATACAAGAATTTTATATGTACTCTCCAATGCATCAACGAAGGACTTACTGAACGAAGAGCTCAAAGAATATGGAACCATTACGTATGTAACTCCGGATGTTTATCCGAAACGATTAGTAAAGAATTTTAGCAATGCACCGAATTGGATGATTCAAGAAGGCAATTCGTATGCACAACTCATATTGCATGATAGTAACCGAACTGAGCAGCATGTGCATCAATTAATGCAGGAAATAAAGAAGAAACCCCATATGTTACATGTGTCTAATTACTATTCTTACCAAAATACAGATCCGTTTGCAATTACCTATGCCGTTTGGGTTCAGTTAAAACGGATAGAGGATATTCAAGTATTGAAACAGGAAGCGCTGAAACGAAATTACTTCGTACTCGGACAAAACCCTTTCATGCCAGAATGGGTAATGCTTGGTGCAGATACGAATGCAACAAGCATGCCCTTAGCCATATCTAGAGAATTGCATGCGTTGAATTTATTTGAATCAGTAGAGCCCGATATGCGTGGTGTTATGAAAAGTACCTGTGTGAATGATACTTACTTTTCAAGTAAATGGGGCTTAAGCAATACCGGACAATATAGTGGAACGCCGGGTATTGATATACGCGCTTGCAATGCCTGGGGTATAACCACAGGTAGTCCGAATGTGGATGTAGCCGTTATCGATCATGGCTTCGAAAACAATCATCCGGATTTGATGGGTAATCTTGAAAATAATGGTTACGATGCTCAAGTTGGCACCTCTCCTTCCGGAATGTATGGTAATCATGGTACACCTTGCGCCGGTATCATTGCGGCTACGGGTAGTAATAATGCCGGAGTTATTGGAGTGGCGCCTGGTTGTAATTTAATGTCCATCTCCGAACAAGTAACAACCTCAAGCGCTGCGGAAGCAGCCGATGGATTTAATTGGGCTCGTTTAAATGGTGCTGAGGTGATTAGTAATTCTTGGTTCGTGAATCCACCAAGCGTGCTACTCGAAGCCTCTATCATTTTGGCGTTTACCTTAGGCCGATCTAATTTAGGTTGCGTCGTAGTATTTGCAACAGGTAATAATAATGGAGCAATATTATACCCTGCCAATTTTGATCCTAATATTATAACAGTTGGTGCCGTTAGCCCTTGTGGAGAACGTAAAAACCCTTCTTCTTGTGATGGTGAAACTTGGGGAAGTAATTATGGTAATGAGTTGGATGTTGTTGCTCCCGGTGTGTTAATATCGTCCACCGATCGACAAGGAAATAATGGATATAACACGAATACGACAATGAATGAATTTACGAATCGCGATTATACGGCCTGGTTTAATGGAACCTCATCTGCGTGTCCGCATGTAGCCGGTGTAGCAGCGTTAATACTTTCTGTTAATCCTTGCTTGAATCAAGGTCAGGTGCAACAAATTATACGACGTACATCACAAAAAGTTGGCGGCTATAATTATAACACCTCAACTGCCGATGGTGGTTGGAACAATGAAATGGGTTATGGTTTGGTAAATGCAGAAGCTGCAGTTATTATGGCTCAATCAAAGTACTTACAAAATTTGTATTTAACCAGTAACGTTACGTATCAAAGTCCGAGAATAATGGCCGGCTATAGTGTGAATGCGTTTGCACCTTATGGCAATGTAACAACAACATCCAGTGCTTCCGTTTCTATGTTAGCAAATCAATCTATCGAACTTCGTGAGGGTTGTGATTTGCAAGGCACGGTGAATATTCAAATTACGAACATCGCGAATTGCTTTTCATGGTAAACCTTTCAGCCTAATCAAATCAACTATGAAAAAATGTTGTGTTGTCTTTTGAAGTTAATGTAAATAAAAGGTAGATTGTACTAATTGAAAGCAGTTTTTAATTCCTTTAAAAGGAAAAAGAGGCTATCTCGAATTGGAGACAGCCTCTTTTTATTTAGGAGTATTTTATTTATTTTTTGATAAACGTTGCGGTTTGTATCCTTTGGTTATTGGTATAGAAGGACAAATAATAAACTCCTGTTTCAAATGGAGCAACAGAAAGTACGGTAACAAAATCGTTGAGTGTTGCTTGAAGCAATTGCTTGCCGGTAATGTCGGACATGATTACACTATGTTTTTCATTCAAATTGTCGACAACGATGTTTAGATGATTGTCGGCAGGACTTGGATAGAAACTCATAGCACTACCTGAAGCATAAAATACTTCTTTTACAGTAGAATAAAAATTGCTTGTACGACCATTATTCTTTAAGTGAAGACGGTAGTAATTTTTTCCATTTCGAGGCGACTGATCGTTGAAAGCATAACGCGTTATGTTGTTCATGCCAGAAACTTCTCCAATAGACTGGAATACCTTTCCGTCTGTACTTCGTTGAATATCGAACAGGCAGTTATCATCTTCAAGATTACAAGTCCATTGTAAGTTTACATAGCTTTTTTCCAGATAAGCATCAAAATCCACAAGCGATGACGCCAACGGAATACTTACGCCAACAGTAACACTGCCACCACAATCGGCTATTGGCGCACCCGGATCAAAAGGCAAATAGGTACCAATAGGCGCGGTTAAACTGGTTGAAATAAAATAATAAAAGGGTTGGCCATCATAACTAAGTACCCAACGGTCTTCAGGTGTTCCTAAGTTGGAAGCTAATTCATAATACAAATAAGCATCCGGAGTTAACGGGGAGGAAGAATAATTTACGTTTACCGAGGCGTTATAATATACAGGCCGGCCATTCAACGTTGGTGTTGTGGCATCACCGCCTGCAATTAAAGTTGCTAATGAAGTAAGACAAGAACCGTTGATGGTTACATTTTGCGCAACAACAGTTTGGGAAATAATAAATACACACGCAAGAACGAATAATTTTTTAAATAATTTCTTCATACGATTCATTTATTGAGTTGGAAAAATACCTTGTGTAGCAATAATGAAGGTTACACAATTGTATGGCTGCATATTATTTACCGGAATATTATTACCCGCCGGTTGTGTAACACCCATCGTGGTATTCGAGGTGGTAGCATATTCTTTATCAATCGCACCCGTATGTGCCGGGTAATTGCCGGTTGGGTCGCTAGAGGTTCCTGCATTGCTATTGCCATTCAAGGTATGGGTATGAGCAGGTAAGTTAGCTACCGTTAAAGAGTTATTTTCAGTACCCGACATTTCACCAAGCACATGCTGACTTAGGCCTGGTCCGGTTCCGGTGTGCATAGGAACTCGACCTCTTAAATCGGGTAAGGCAAAGTTGGTTATTCCGTTACCTCCATAGGTTGTACCTATAATGGCATAGAGTGCTTGATTTTGACTAATAGCTAGAAGTTGCCCCTCACACTTCGCCCAACCTTGTGGTGCAAAATTGCCGGCAAACATTCTGATTTCTCCGAGATAGGGATCTTGTGCTTTGAGCACATGTGCCCAACTCATGCTAATAAATAGCATTACATAAAATAATTTTCTGTTCATACAATTGAAATTTTGATTGAACTCAAAGATAATAGGAATCCTATGAAATTCATTGCTTAATTATGGAATAGAACCAGCGTTACTTTAAGAATAATTCAATTCCATATAACTTCTTATGAATTTAATAACCCCTTAGAGACGAAAGATAATTTTTAATTCAAAATCATTATCTCACTTTTGCCACATGGAAGTACGTAAGATTTCTAAAACAAAAATTATTGCTACGGTTGGCCCGGCTTGTAACACCTATGAGAAACTTATCGGCTTAGTGAATGCTGGTGTCGATGTGTTTCGATTAAATTTTTCACATGGTACACATGAGGAGCATGCAGCAATCATCGAACATGTACGAAATATCAATGAACAGTACCCTTTTAATATTGCTATTCTTGCCGATCTTCAAGGCCCTAAATTACGTATTGGCGAGGTTGAAAATAACGGTGTAACGTTAAGTGAAGGAGATATCATAACTTTTACACAAGAGAAATGTATAGGAACTAAAAGTCGTGTGTACTTATCCTATCCTAATTTCCATAACGACGTTAAAGTTGGGGAGCGTATTTTAATCGACGATGGTAAAATTGAAGTTCAAATTGCAGAAATACATGCGAACAACGATGTAAGCGCTGTGGTGCTTTTAGGTGGTGTGCTGAGTTCTAAAAAAGGTATTAATCTGCCACAAACGAAAATATCCCTTCCGGCGGTTACGGAAAAAGATCAACGGGATATCGACTTTATTATTTCTCAACACCTTGATTGGGTGGCCTTATCCTTCGTTCGAACTGAAGAGGATATTCACCACTTGCGATCCTTATTGAAAGCTAAAGGGAGTAATGCAAAAATTATAGCTAAAATAGAAAAGCCTGAAGCCTTAGAACATCTCCGTGAAATAATATTGGCTTCGGATGCTATCATGGTGGCGCGTGGCGATTTAGGTGTTGAACTTCCGGTTGAACAAATACCGATGATTCAAAAAACTATCATTCGTAAATGTATTCACCGCGCTAAGCCGGTTATCATTGCTACCCAAATGATGGAGAGTATGATCGACCGAGTTAAACCGAATCGAAGTGAAATAACCGATGTAGCCAATGCCGTTTTAGAAGGTGCCGACGCGGTTATGTTAAGTGGTGAAACCGCCACCGGCAATCATCCTGAATTGGTGGTTGAAACCATGACTAAAATTATTTCAGAAGTAGAAAAAGAAGAAATTGTATATAACAAGAATTTGGTTCCACAATCGCATTCGCCTTCGTTTCTTTCAGATGCACTTTGTTATAATGCCTGTAAAATAGCTGAAGATGTGCACGCAGATGCCATGATTGGTATGACTCAAAGCGGTTATACCGGATTTATGCTTTCTAGTTTCCGACCAAAATCGCCACTTTACATCTTTACAAAAACTCAAAGCCTTGTAAATCAACTGAGTTTGAGTTGGGGCGTTCAAGCGTTTTACTACAATAAAGAGAATAGTTTTGATGAGATTATTTCAGATCAAATCAGTATTTTAAAATCGAAAGGATTATTGAAATCAGGTGATGTAGTGGTTAATACAGGAAGTACACCGGTTAAAGATCATCTTCCTACCAATGCAATTAAAATTTCCCGTCTCGATTAATCCCTTTTTTTTAGCGACGAGCGACAAAAATAAATTTGGCTAAATGGATACGGCACTATTATATTTGCCCTGTTTTCATAATAAATGTTTTAGTACTATTGGTGCACCCTCTGGGTGCATCAGTAGTTTAAGGAAGTTTCTAAACCGTTTATCCCATTTTCAAACATCTTATACGGAATCCACTTGTTGGTTCAACGAACTAAAATAGTTTTGCCGCCATGGATTCATTAACCCACATCGTAGTTGGTGCCGCCTTAGGAGATACTTTTCTTGGGAAGAAAATCGGTCGAAAGGCAGCTTGGATTGGAGCTTTTTTAAAAACGTTTCCCGACTTCGATTTATTTTATTCCGGCCTGAGCGATCCTAAACGCTATGTACTCTACCATAGAAGCTATACACATTCTTTTTTTATTGAATTACTTACTGCCTTCCCATTGGCATGGATATTTTACATGCTCTTCAAAAAGAAAATATCCTATACGCAATGGTTTGCTCTTACAATAACCTGTTTGTGGCTTCACTCTTTAATGGATTGGTGTACGAATTATGGTACCCGTTTATTGCTACCATTTAGTAACCAGCCTTTTTCGCTAAACTCTATTGCAATTCTCGATCTTTTTCTTACCCTACCCATTTTTATTATGGTTGTGGTGGCTTTAATTTATAAGAATCAGTCTGTTGGCCGCTTGCGCTGGATACGGGCTAGTTTGATTTATACCGTTTGCTTTTTCGGTATGACCTTCGTGAATAAAGCAATGGTTCAAAAACCACTTGCATCTACCTTACCTGTTCCTAAAGAACGCTTTATGACAAATCCTAATATCCTTCATAATTTTTTGTGGTATGGCGTAGCAGTTAGCGATAGCATGGTTTACATGGGAGAATACTCTCTTCTTCAAAAAGATACTGCTGTTCATTGGCAAGGGTTTAAATCGAACCGACATCTGTTAACACAATGTCCAAGTCCGGATGCCCGTATGTTGGAATGGTTTAGTCAGGGTTACGTACTGTGCAATCAGAATAAGGATACCTTAGAAGTATTTTGTTTGAAGTTCGGTCGAAGTGATTTAGCTACGACTGATATTCATAAAACCTTCATTTTTTATTATCAGTTGTTTCAAGAAAACGGTGTGTGGAAGATGTCGTCGCATGAACCTAAAAATGAGGAAATGGATTTTGGAGAAGCTATTCAACAACTGTATGATCGAACAACAGGACAATTTAAGTATCAGAATTAAATCGTTGCGCTCATGAAGCGAGTTGCGTTAAGGATTGGGATTAAGTTTCCAAGTAGACAACTATATTTGCGACACAAATAGTTTTCATGCAAATCGTTAAAGAAAAAATTTTAGTTATCGGAGCTTGTGGTCAAATTGGTGTAGAACTCACTACCGAGTTACGTAGAATACATGGAGCCAATAATGTTATAGCCAGTGATTTGCGTGATGAGCATGAATTACTGAAAGGCACAGGGCCTTATGTAAGTTGTGATGTAATGAATAAAGAAATGTTACATGTGCTTATCATTCGACATAACATTACCCAAGTATATTTATTGGCTGCTATTCTTTCCGCAACAGGCGAAAAAAACCCTTCCCTTGCTTGGCATATTAACATGCAAAGTCTATTAAATGTATTAGAGATAGCAAAAGAAGAAAAACTTACCAAGGTGTATTGGCCAAGTTCAATAGCTGTTTTCGGCCCTTCGTCACCGAAACAACATACCCCGCAAAATACGGTGATAGAACCTACTACAGTTTACGGCATCAGTAAATTTGCCGGTGAACGCTGGTGTGAATATTATCATCATCATTTTGGTATTGATGTTCGAAGTTTACGTTATCCCGGTTTAATAAGTTATAAGTCGGCTCCGGGAGGAGGCACTACCGATTATGCTGTTGAGATTTACCACGAAGCGCTGCGCGATAAAGATTATTCTTGCTTCCTGAGTGAAGACACTTATTTGCCCATGATGTATATGCCTGATGCTATTCGCGCAACGATTGAATTAATGGAAGCGCCAAAAGAAAATATTACCATTCGTTCGTCGTATAATTTGAGTGCTATGAGTTTTTCTCCGAAAGAAATCGCTCAAGCAATTCAAAAACATATTCCGGAATTTGAGATGAGTTACCGCGAAGATTTTCGTCAGAAAATTGCGGATAGTTGGCCACAAAGTATTGATGATTCCAAAGCACAAGAGGATTGGCACTGGAAACCACGCTTCGATTTAAATACCATGACAGAAGATATGCTTCGTAATCTCAAACCACTATATGCCTGATATTGATCTGCAAGAATGGCAAAAGTCGGCTAAATTAAATAAGAAAAAATACGCTGGTTTTCTTAAGAAAAATAAGAATGCGAAAACGTATAACCGCTTAGGGGATTTACATGATGAAGCTTTTTCGAAAATAGATTGTTTGCAATGTGCCAATTGTTGTAAACACCATTCGCCACGGTTTAAACAGCCTGATATTAAACGAATCGCTAAATTTCTTGGTATGAAGGAGGGCGCTTTTATACAAGAATATTTGCGCTTAGATGAAGACAATGATTTTGTAACACAGGTTCAACCTTGTCGTTTTTTAAATGATGATAATACCTGTGCTATTTACGATGTTCGTCCTTCTGATTGTGCCCGCTATCCATACACCGATGAAGATGTTTTAATAAAAAGAGAAACACTCACGTTAAAGAATAGCGAGGTTTGTCCTGCGGTGTTTTACATCCTTGAAAAGCTTACACAAATACAGTAGTGCCTTATTTCTTTTTCCGTAAATAATTTTTCAAGAAATATTCGAGCGCTTACTTTTGCACTCCACATGCCCAGGTGGCGAAATTGGTAGACGCACTGTGTTCAGGTCGCAGCGTTCGCAAGAATGTGCTGGTTCGAATCCAGTCCTGGGCACTTGTTTTATTCTCTTTCCCTTTCTCTTTCCCTTTCTCTTTCTTTTCCCTTTCTCCTTCTTATGCTTTCTCCTTCCTCTCTTTCCTGTTATTTCCATCCTACCTTTTCTATCTTCCGTCGCTAAACGAATAAGATATAAATGATGTAAAGAAGCACTAGCGTTATAACGTTATGAAACAAAACATCTTTTTTACGCTCCTCTTGATGATTACGTTCATCAACCAGAACACACAAGCACAAGCTTCGTTTACGCAAGACAGCAATAACGTTGAGCATAATGCTTTTTATCAACCTAGGGTACAACGAAGTGTTGCTCATCTATTGGCTTTTCCGAAATTACAAGTGTTTATACCGAATTGTGATTTTGACATGAAATTTAAGGTCATTCGATACGAGTGCCATATTCAATCCAAAAAACACGAAGATCAATTCTTTGCCATTCAAGGTGCAAACTATCCTCCTGCATTAGTAGAGGCTATTCGTAATCTTAACCGTGGCGATAAGATTTATTTCGATCATATCCGATGTGTGGGTGAGGATAAATTAGTTCGAACCATTGCCGGTAAAGAAATTACCATCGAATAAGTGGGTATTCTACTTGTTCAAATATTGTTTTCTTTTTTCATTAAATAGCCTGTTCGAATCATGAAAACAAATAGATGTAGTCAAATTACTTTGAAAACTTTTGTCAACAAGTGGATATCCGGTTGTAGTTTAACCGCTATCCTCTAACTATTTAACTTGGCTAAGGAAACCTTCATACGATCCATAGCAATTTGCAAGTTTTCCATGCTGGTGGCATAGGAAATACGAATGCAATTCGGGTCGCCAAAAGCTTCTCCGGTAACAGTACTTACCATAGCATCGCTAAGCAAATACATACACATGTCCATAGCGTTTTGTATTCCATGTTTACCGAAAAAAGAGGATATATCAGGGAAAACATAAAATGCCCCAGGAGGATTATTCACCTTTACTCCGGGAATTAACTTCAACGATGAAACCACAAAATCTCGGCGGGCTTTAAAATCTTTCTGCATAGCATCAGAAGATGCTCGTCCGCCACTAATTGCTGTTATTGCAGCGCGCTGCGTAATGGAATTTGGGCCGCTGGTAAACTGACTTTGAATTTTCTCGCAGGATGAAATGAGTTCTTTATTACCTGCCATATAACCTAGTCGCCAACCCGTCATGGCATAGCCTTTTGATAATCCATTGATAACTACTACGTGGTCTTTCACTTCCGGAAATTGCGCAATGCTTTCATGACTGCCAACAAAGTTGATGTATTCATAAATTTCATCGGAGATAATAAAAATGCTTGGGTGTTTATCAAAAACATGAACCAATCCTTGTAACTCTTCTCGTGTATAAATGGATCCCGTAGGGTTACAGGGAGAAGAGAAAATAAATAATCGGGTTTTTGGCGTTATGGCTGCTTCAAGTTGCTCCGGCGTAATTTTAAAATCATGCTCGAGTGAACTTTTAACTTCAACTACAGTTCCTTCCGCTAGTTTTACTATGTCGCCATAAGTAACCCAATACGGTGTTGGAATAATCACTTCATCTCCCGGATTGATGATACTTAAAACCGCATTCGCAATGCACTGTTTAGCTCCGGTACATACCATAACTTCTTCCGGAGAATAGTCGAGTAGATTATCTCGTTGCAGTTTTTCTGTAATCACTTTTCGAAGCTCCGGATAACCGGCCACCGGTGGATATTTCGTATAGCCTTCCTTCATGGCCTGAATGGCTGCATCCACAATATAATCGGGTGTTTTAAAATCGGGTTCGCCTAAACTTAAATCAATGATGTCTTTTCCTTCCGCTTTAAGGGCCCTGCTTAACTTGGCCATTTTAATGGTTTGCGGTTCTTCAATTCGCGACAAGCGCTCAGCTAGATTCATCATGCTATTAAAACGCCAAAAATAAACAATTCCCTTTCCTATAAGGCTTTTTTTTACAGTAGTTTCCAGATCAATGTGGAAACATAAAAAGGAGTTTTTGGCATGGCTGAAATGTTAATCACCCTTAACAACCTCATCCAAATGTTCTTGGTTGGCGGAATTATCAACTTCTTTTAGGCTGAAAAACGCCCTGTTTACCGTAACTATGCGTTGTTCGGGTATTTTTTAACATTACATAAATATTAAAAGGTTGACAAAAGGAATTTAAGAAGCTACTTTTGCGCCATCTCAAAATAAGCTTGAAGAAATTAGTTACATATTTAGGTTTTCTTGGATTGCTTTTTATAGGCAATCGGGTGGAGGTGTTAGCACAGGCATCCGACAAGGTTGTATCAAAGCAAACATCAGTGCTTTTATTACAACCAAAGGACAGTCGTGATTTTCTTCACAAATTTGTTTTAGATACGAAGTATCATAAAACCTCCGTTACAACGTCAACAAAAGAGGAGGTTTCAGCTTCTAAAAAGGAAACCAAAAAAGAAGGCAATCTGGCAGACGATATGTTCAGTTGGTTGAAGGATAAATATGCCATGATTATGGATGTGATGCCAAATCAAGTAACTAATGTGATGCTGTATCGTTTTATCGATGATTGGTATGGCGTTCGTTATCGTATGGGAGGCACCACGAAGAAAGGTGTAGATTGTTCATCTTTTGTACAACAGTTGTACAAGTATGTTTTTGGTACTGATTTATTACGCACGGCCGGTATGCAATTTCAATCGGCTATTTTCATAAAGAATAAAACAGATTTGAAAGAAGGCGATTTAGTATTCTTCCGAATAGGCACATCGCGTATTTCACACGTTGGCGTTTACTTGAATAACAATTACTTTGTGCATTCTGCTAGTTCAAAAGGAGTTTCAATTGCAAATCTTACAAGCGATTATTGGGCGAAATATTTCGCCGGTGGTGGTCGTATTAAGAACTAATGTTCCCTAAGGGAAAATAACTAGCTTACAATTTTTCTGTTTTAAATAGGTTCGAATAATAGCGTCTGCATCAGGATAATACATGGTGCTTTCCAAATACGCTGCCGTATCCTGAATGTTCCGAATAGTCTGTTGTTCATCCAAGTAGCCATAACCTGCATAGCGGTAATTGGAAACAAGTACAAACGATTTTTCTTCGGTATGTCTTCCTTTTTCAAGAATCATAAAATTAGCATGCGGGAAGGTAAACTCTTGAATGAGTTCTTCAGCGCGTTGATTATATTGATCTACGGGTTCTTCTTCCACACAAATGCCATTACACTTCTTAACTTGATAATGAAAACAAGGGTGATTGTCGGTAAAGTTACAATAACTTAAACATAAGGTGTAACGTTCAATCCAGGCATCCATGCGTTCTCGGGCTGAAGCATAACTGGTGTAAGCATGCAGATAAGCCCTGTCGGAAGAAAATTGATCTAACTTAAAGGTGTAAATTCCATCCTCATTTCGTTCAAAGTAAATGGCATGGGTAAAAAGTACCGCTTTGCTTTTGGTATTGAATTTAGGTTGATGCTTTTTAATTTCAATGGATTCTAATAATAACGAAATGAGTTCGGAACCTGTTTCGATGTAATCCACATTAATCAGTTCAAACAACATCTTTCTTGATTTCTGTAAATCAGAATTATAATGTTGCAGAGCACGTGTGTACATGTTGACACTCTTTCCAATATATATGATATGATGTTCATCATTTAGAAAGAAATAAACACCACAACTGTCGGGTAATTTATCCAGTACATATTTTTTGATCGCTTCCGTTTTGGTTGACATAATCTGAAAAAGCGACTTATTCTTATAGGCATTGTTTTGTGTTTTAAGTTGCAACAATAAATCTAACACCTTTGCCGTTGCAATAGCATCGCCTTCGGCACGATGGCGGTCGAAAATTTCAATACCTAACGATTCACATAAATTACCTAAACTATATGATTTTTTTCCGGGAATTAGTTTCCGACTCATCTTCACTGTACACAAGGTGTCACGTTTAAATTTGTACCCTAGAGATGCGAATTCATCTTGAATAAAGTGATAATCAAAACCTACATTATGCGCTACAAAAATCTTCCCTTCTGTAAATGATAAAATATCTTTTGCTACTTCATGAAATTTAGGAGCATCTTTAACCATATCATTGGTAATGCCCGAAATGTTAGTATAGAACCCACCGATATAACATTCAGGATTTATAAGGGTGCTGAATTTATCAATTACACGGATGCCGTCATGTACTAAAATGCAGATATCAATTATTCGTCCTTTGCGAAAATCAAATTTTGCACCACAGGTTTCTATGTCAACAATGGCAAACACTTAAATTGTTCTTTCCATTTCCCGTAACCAACGATCCGGTATTTCATTATTACACGCGGTATAATAATCCTCTTGCGTGCAGGGTAACAAACTATCGTCGGGCATTTTCATCCACCATCTGTTCGTTCGTTTACTTTTGAGAAAGGTGGCATTCTGTTCAGTAAAGGTGATATGATAAGTGAAAAATTCATTCGTGTCCTTTAACGAAGCTTCAGATTTAGCTATTTGCAAACCATCTAAATAATACCACATCATTTGTGCAATCAGGTGAGCGGTTAAGGTATTGGTATCACGTTCCGGACGATAACCATAAATACCGAAACTTTCTAGATGCGAACTCATTCCTGCGAAACGAGTCAGCTTGCAAATTTCATCGCCAAAAAAACCATTCGGTGAGGCGTAATGATTAGCAGGAGCGTCGCTGTACTTTACGGCATTTATGTCTAAGCTCAACATGTGTGACGATCGCAACATGGGTTCGGCTAAATCAATTTGTTCTCGAACCTTCCCTAAGCGTAAGCAATCGAAATGAAGTTTGTCGAGTGATTCAATTAGTTGTGGATTCGCATAGTAACTCTGAAAACCAATTAGGTTAAAATGCCTTACATAATTAGGTGTTGATGTAAGCGCATCTAATAAGTATGTGTTATAAATTGAATTCGCTTGAATATTCAAATCAACTAGCATATCGATTACACTGAAATTTATAACCTGTTCTTTTAACTTATAAACCTCATACTGTTGAATAGTTAAATCGTGCGAACCACCCAGAACCAATACTTTTTTACCCAAATCTTTCAACTCACTAAGTACAGTTCTTAAGGCAGCTTTCGTATCAAGCATGCTTTCACCTTGAATAATATTTCCTAAATCAGCAATTTTTAAATTCTGATGCCAGTAATGAAGTTTGTAAAATTCATTCCGTATTATATCCGGTGCTTCGCATAAGGTTTGGCTGGTAGGTTCTTCTCCCCGTATTTCACCACAACCCAAAAGAACCAAATCGATCTCATCCAAATCCTGATTCGAATTGGTTAAGGGTATAACTTGACTGCCAAGTTGGGTACTGCCAAGTTCGCCAAGGTCTGGTTTAACGTACTTCGTATAATTTAATATTTCTGATAACGACATAGCATTTGTTTCTCGGGCTAAAATACAAGTTGATTGTGTAGTTATAAAAAAAAACTGTCCACGTTTGTGCGTGGACAGTTTTATAAAATAGGCTTTAATTTTTATCGAACTAAAGTTACATTACCTTGTTTAGTGAATCGCTTACCGGTTGATGTTGTAGCATCAATCATGTAAACATAAGTACCCATTGGTTGTAGTTTGCCATTGTATTGACCATTCCAACCTTCATTGATATTGGTAGTAGAGAATACTTCCTGACCCCAACGATTGAAAATTCGGAAGGAGTTCAATTTAACGGTACCACGTACTTTAATTCCTAAGATATCATTGATGCTAGTTCCAGGGCCTGGTGTAAAGGCATTCGGTAATTCTAATAACGATTCCGGACTAACATTTACCACCACAGTATCCTGAATTTTACAACCGTATTCCGTTGAACCATTTACAATGTATTGGGTGGTTACGGAAGGTTGGGCTATTGGATTCTTAATGTTAGGATTGCTTAATCCATTTGGAGGGAACCATGTATAGAAAGCACAATTGCCTTCGGCGTTCAATTGAGTTGACTCACCAGGGTAGATGGTAACATCATCACCGGCATATAATTCACCGCCAGGATAAACATAAACCGTAATATTATTTGTGTCTTTACATCCATTCTGATCTAAAGCAGTAACATAAAACGTTGTAGTTACCGCAGGGCTCGTGGTTACAATGCCAGCAGTACTATCACTTACTAAATAAGCAGGATTCCAATGATAGTTAACACCACCTAAGGCACTTAATGTAACAACTTCGTGCGGACACATTGTTTGATCTTTACCCATCAACAAGTAGTCGGTAGAATTCACCGCAATATTCACCGTATCCTGTGAAGTACATCCATGAGGTGTAGTTGCACTTAGAATATAACTGGTGAAGGCTGTACTTCCATAGAAAGAAGGATTCAATGTGGTTGCACTAGTTAAATCAGTTCCAGGTGTCCACAGATAAGTATAATTTGGTCCGAACGGATAAACCACTGCGTTCATCAATACCGTATCATGATTACAGATAACACGATCTGGTCCTGCATGTACTTCCGGTATAGGTTCCACTTCTATTTTTACATAGAGTACAGAATCCGGACAACCAGGATAAGAAGCAATTACTTGGTAATTATATACACCTAATGGTGATGGTGTAATGACAGGGTTATTGATAGTAGGATTACTTACGAAGGTAGATGGAATCCAATTGTAGATGTATTGATTGCTACCGGTTCCCGTTATGTTAACAGAAGAACCATCACATATATAGCTATCCTTAGGATTTACATCGAAACCATTGAGTACGTTCACCACAACATTTTCTTGTGAAGGACAAGGCAATTGGCCAGGTCCGCTTGGTGTTACTACTACCGTGTACGTTAGTGAACTTGAAAGTCCAGATGCAACAGGGTTAGGAATGGTTGTACTAGACAAGCCTGTTGATGGTGACCACAGATATGTGTATGTTCCTGGTGCAGTTGAACTCACATCTAACTGTAAGGTAGCATTCACACAGGTCGTTGTATCCGGAGTTATTATCAATGCCGGACCATAAGCCATCGTAATCGTAACAGTATCTTTATAGTTACAATAACCGTCTGAGGCTACATACGAGGTAGTTACCGTTGGCGACGCTACCGGATTATTACAATTGGTACAAGATAATGAACCGGTACCTGAACCACCCGGTAAGGCTGTCCATGTATAATTTCCATTTCCGTAACAACCTAATTGTGCATTCTGACCTAAACAGATCGAGGTGTCGCCCCAAGCCTTTAAATCATGACGAACAAAAATTGGAATATTAGCAAAATTTGGAGAAACTAAACAGTCTAACGAGTCGGTCACATTTACGAAGAGAATATGTAAACCACTATCTGCCAACGTTGGCGTCCAATCAATACAAACATTTAAAGAGTTTGTAGTCGGCTTGGTCCATGTTAACGTTGAACCCGGCATAGTTTGATTATGGTTGTCGAATACATGCTGTACATACGCTGCGGGGTTAACCTGATCGATAATGTCGAAACAGAAATGCAAGGCTTGGTCAGGACAAACAAATACGGTATCGCCATTAGAGGTTCCACCCGTAACACTTAAGCTATCCAGTCCGGAAATAATCGGTAACGGATTACAATTATCTACCACGATTTGCATATCACGCATAGCCGTACCAATTAACTGACCATTTCGGTATTCAGAAACTTTCTGACACATTACCCAGTAGCCAACTTGACTAGGAGTATAATCGAAATAGCCAGTAGCTTGATCAACATTAAATGTATTATTGGTTTGGAAAGGATTGCCATTTGTATTCAAAATATTGAAAGGAGGAACACCTGCTGTAGATAAGATTGTGGTAGGAATTCCGGCAGTACAACCTGCAAAATCACGTGGGTAGATTGTTTCAAACACTAAAGAATCTCCATTAGGATCTTGAGCACCTCCATTATGTTGATATGGTGTATTTACACAATTGTAAGGAACCGGTAACGTAGAAGGGCTGTTAGAGTAGATAAAAAATGGAGAACCATTATTTTGAGAAACGGTATTGTCGAACGTACATTCAACATAAATATCATAGGAGCCAGGTAAGTTTGGTCCGATATTCAACGTTAAATCGTTACGACAACAAAGGTTCGACCAAAAGCGCCAACTATTACAAGTTACGGGTAAAGTAACTTGGCCTCTGTACCACCACTGACGGTATCCGTGCGTAACACTACTTGGGTTCGTGCAAGTAGTAACTGCATTACAACCATTATTTAAAACCGAACCGTTAGGTTGTGGAGGTATGGTTGGAATGTTACCAACTATTTTAGGCATCGTAATATTTTGAATAGTACCGGTACATGGACTCGTGTAACAAAGCGTAAAGGAGGCAGGCTCGGTTGAAGTTGTTTGCCCTGTTGCTCCGCAATCGCGATAGAAACGTAATGTAAACTCGTAAGTATTGGTAGTTCCCGGAACAAGCACGTAACTCAAGTCGATACCTGCAGAGTGTGTTGCTTGCGCTTGTGTGAAGAATAGCATTGCAATTAAACAAGCCAATCCGGATTTTAAAAATAACTTCATATTTTTCTTTTCAATAAGGGTTAAAAATAGGGTATTTTGTTCGATTTATCCAAACTAGGGCTTCAAAAAAACTTCTGTTGCTCCGTAGCCATAGCGTAAATCATAATCACAGACGTACTTATATACTCCGGAGGTTTGGTTAAGTATGAAATGAACTTCTTTTTTTAATCGGCCACTGCCCATGCCGTGAATAAAAATAATTCGTTCTTGATGGGTTGAGATAGCTAATTCCAGAGCTTTTCGGCATTCGGTACATTGAATGTGTAGCATAGTGGCAGCATCTAGATTATGCCATTTTTCCACAAGTTTCTCAATATGTAAATCAACTTCATACACTTGTTGTTTCTTGGCATGTTCGAAACTGAAAAAACCAGGGTCTTCTTTTTTAGCTTGGGCAGAAACATGTACAAAAACTTCTTCCTTAGGTTTTGGTTTCAAAAAATCAAAAACAGGTAAATGGAAAATGGGTTTGTTTTCATGCCGCAGTTTATCAATACATTGAAAAAATTTCTTGGGTTTCAGGGTAATTTCCGTTTCCAAATAGAGTTTGTCGTTTTGCTGATCTTTGATTTCAAATTCAAAAACCGGGCTGGTTGATATTTCCTCAAAACTTACATCATGAGCATAAAATTCGTCTAATCGTTTGATTTCCGTTTGATGCTGAAAGAGCCGTGATTGCTGATTCCAACAGGTATAAGTTAGGCTCACATCATGATCGCTCTGATTAAAAAAATAAATACGAACATGCGTAATATGCTCATCAATGCCATCCCATTCAAATTGGGGCATAAAGCCAATATAGAAGCCCTCGGAGAGCGCGTTTTGTCGTTTCGCGTTTTTTTCTTTTAATATCTGATCACCAAATTTAATGGGAGCAGGATCTTTCTTTTTTGCCAGAAACCATCGAAGATAGGGATGTTCTAAATCGCTCAGGTAAACGTGGTACGATGCGGTTTCCGTTTTAATGCAAGCCATGTCGTTACCGATAAAGTCGGTAATACGGCCTTCTTCTTGATTAGTTGTTACAAATACCGGGTCGCCTATGGAGAATTTCATGGAAGAAATGTAGGTTTGCGCAAATGTAGCACCGGATGCTAAAAAAACTACGATGGAAAATTGCCCAATTTGCTGAACGCCGTTGGTGGAAAAATTATCTGAAAGATAAAGACCCTTTGGATTACAAAGATTGGAAACGAGATTACTGGAAAGGTATTATGGCTTCGTATCGTTCGGTGGCTTTGGTAACCGATGATATGAGCGTGTTAGATGCAGGTTGTGGCCCGTCTGGCATTTTTATGATGTTTCCGAAACATAACGTAACGGCTTTCGATCCTTTATTAGATAAATATGCGGCAGATCTTGACATCTTCAACCCAAAGCAATACCCGAAAACTAAATTTGTTAAAGCCGGGTTGGAGGATTTTAAATCGGAGGAAAAATTTCATCGTGTTTTTTGTATGAACGCCATTAATCATGTACAGGATATTGAGAAAAGCGTTGATACACTCGTGAATCATACCACGTCTAACGGATGCATTATTATTACCATCGACGCCCATAATTACTCCTTCTTCAAATATTTGTTTAGATTGTTGCCGGGTGATATACTTCACCCGCATCAGTATGATCGTATGGAATATAAAGAAATGTTCACCAAACGTGGTTGTAAATTTCTGAATGCTTCGTTACTTAAAAAGGACTTCCTTTTTAATCATTATTTGTTAACCTTTAAGCGAATTCCGCAATAAATATTAAAGGTTCTAAGCATCTCAATTTTATTCTACCGCTAATAAGGTTAACGCCCCAAACCGTCTTAAAATAACAGTGTGCCGACACAATTTCAGAATAATTACATTCTGAAAATTTTAATAAATCCTAAGCATCTTAAAAAATCAGTGTTCCATTCAAATCTATATTGGTCTTTCTATTTTTATTTGGAAGAACTAAAATAATTTATCTAATTTTCGGCCACAAAAAAAACGACGATGGCGTATAATTTATTGAAAGGGAAAAAAGGAATCATTTTTGGCGCATTAGATGAGAAGTCGATGGCATGGCAGGTAGCTCTTAAATGCCACGAGGAAGGAGCTGTTTTCACGTTAAGTAATGCACCGATAGCCTTGCGGATGGGAAAGATTAATGAGTTGGCTGCGCAATGCGGAAACACACAAGTTATTGGTGCCGATGCAACCTCCCTCGAAGATCTTGAGCAGGTTTTTAGCAAGAGCATGGAATTGCTTGGTGGAAAAATAGATTTTGTACTGCATTCAATTGGAATGAGTCCGAATGTGCGGAAGAAAATACCCTATGATGATACCAATTATGATAACTTTCTGAAAACCCTTGACATTTCAGCGCTTTCCTTTCATAAGGTCTTACAAACAGCAACAAAATTAGATGCCTTAAACGAGTGGGCTTCTGTACTCGGATTGTCATATATAGCCGCCCAACGGGTATTTCCGGGATATAACGATATGGCAGACGCGAAATCTTTATTAGAAAGTATTGCACGAAGTTTTGGGTATCAATACGGATTTAAAAAGAAGGTGCGCGTTAATACTATTTCCCAATCGCCAACCTTAACTACAGCGGGTAGCGGTGTGGAAGGGTTTAATGCCTTCTTTCACTATGCCGAAAAAATGTCGCCCTTAGGGAATGCAACAGCGGAAGAATGTGCTAATTACTGCATAGCATTATTTAGTGATCTTACCCGAAAGGTTACCATGCAAAATTTATTTCACGATGGAGGATTTTCGTTTACCGGTGTGAGTACGCAATTGGTAGAACAATTAATACAGGAATAATGAGTAGAGTTGAAGTGCTCAAAACGTATAAATTGTTTATTGGCGGACAGTTTCCGAGAACGGAGAGCGGACGTTATTATAAATTAATGAATAAGAAGCAAGACGTATTGGCGAATATGTGCTTGTCGAGTCGAAAAGATGTTCGAAACGCTGTAACAGCGGCGCGTAAAGCTCAAGAAGGATGGTCAGGAAAATCGGCATACAACCGTTCACAAATACTCTATCGAATTGCTGAAATGTTAGAAGGAAGAAAGGCGCAATTTATAGAAGAATTGGTGTTGCAAGGAGAATCGCCCAAGCAGGCCCAAACTGAAGTTGCCATGAGTATTGATCGCTGTATCTATTATAGTGGTTGGTGTGATAAATTTCAGGCTTGGAGTAGTTCTGTAAATCCGGTATCCTCTTCGCATTTCAATTTTTCCGTTCCTGAACCTATGGGCGTGGTAGTGTGTATAGCACCTGAACACTCCGGTTTACTCGGACTGCTAAGTGTTATTCTCCCGGCAATAACCGGCGGAAATACCGTTGTTGTTTTGGCAAGTGAACACAAACCGCTTAGTGCTATTACTTTAGCGGAAGTACTTGCTACTTCCGATTTGCCGGGCGGTGTAATCAATATCCTTACCGGAAAAACGAGTGAACTTGTTGAACACATGGCTTCTCATATGGATGTAAATGCCATTATTTATGCAAGAACCGATGCAACAGAATGGCAGCAAATTGCTTACTTGTCAAGTCTGAATGTGAAGCGCAGCTTTCATTGGAAAGAAAACTGGTTTACATCTGCAGCTCAAAACCCTTATTTAATAATGGACACACAAGAAGTGAAAACAACTTGGCATCCTATCGAACAAATTGGAGTATCTGGAATAAAATACTAATTTTTTCTGTTACCATTTTTCTCTTTTGACTGTTTTTTGGAATAGAATTATTCCCGAAAAAGGAATTTTGGTTTTGCCTTGAAATTGAATCACAGCTTCCAAAATGGTAGGTGTTTATTTTTTGAAACCAACACAAATCAGGAAAAAGTTGCCCAGATTTTCAAAATTTATCGTTTCGAATCATGATAATCAAGGATAGATGTGGAAATAATTGCTGGAAAATCATAAATATTAATGATACAACTTATAAAATTTACGTATTACTTTTACAGCACAAATTAAAAATCCTATGAAGAAATTATTTTTCACCTTTGGAATGCTGTTTTTAGGAACCGCTTTTCATGTTCACGCGCAAAGTTTATCGCCGCAAGTGATTGCCACATCAGGAGGCTATTATTCAAATGCCGCCGGTTCTTTGTCGTTCACTGTTGGCGAAACAGTTACGCCAACGATTACATCAGGAGGTTACACCTTAACGCAAGGTTTTCAACAACCCTTTGACTTAACCATTGACCTGACCGCCTATTTACAAGGGTATTATGTTGGTAGTGGTCAAATGACTGATGTTCTTTACAACCAAGGAGTGTATGGAAGTCCGAGTACTGTTTCCGACTCCGTTACGATTGAGTTGCACAATGCAACAGCCCCTTATGCCCTTGCCTTTAGTACTAAAAAACCAATCGGTCAGAATGGTAATATTAATATCAAAGGACTCGGAGCTATAGGACAACAGTATTACATCGTTGTGAAAAATCGTAACCATTTAGAAACTTGGAGTGCTAATCCGGTTTTATTAAACTCAAATACTACCTATAACTTTACCAATGCGGCTAATAAAGCCTATGCCGATAATCAAGTAGAAGTTGAAACGGGTGTTTTCGCTATGTATTCTGGCGATGTGAATCAAGATTACTCGATAGACGTATTTGATTATCTTGAAATGGACCCGGATATCGTGAATGGTAACTCAGGGTATTTAAGTACCGACACGAATGGTGATGGTGTTGTGGATGTGTTCGATTATATATTAGTTGATCCGAATATCGTGAATGGTATTGGTGCAGCTATGCCTTAATAACTAACTTTATTCTAATTTTATGTAAGCGTGCTTCGGCACGCTTTTTTTGTGCTTCAAAACCGCTACCTTATTCGCTAAAAAGTAATCAAGTTGCCAAACAGGTTGTTTTTTTCTGGGCTCTTTTAAAAATAGTTATCAACATGTTGCAAACGAACTAGTTAATATCAAAGCTATACTTCCCTTAGAATACAGCAATTATCTATATTTTAACTTAATGTATTGAAAACAAACATTATAAATAATATAAATACTATAAAATATAATATGTTGATTTGCAATAAAAAATCAACTTTGTTTTATTTATTTGTGCCATAAAGAATGATGCAACTATTTGTTAATCATTGCTTTAAGAAATTTTACCATGAACACATTTCGATTGAAAAGAATAGCCCATACTACATGTTATATGAGTTGGAGTCTCGACATCAATTATTTCCATGGTTTTAGCACGTTTCACATCAAAAATTCCAAATATGCTTAAAGTAAAATTACTACTCTTGTTGGCTTTCGCATCCTCCTTGCTGAATGCACAAACTTTGAACATTGAAAAAGTAACCACCGGTGGTTGTTATTATTCTAGTGGGAGCAAGTGTATAGTAACCGTACAGGTAAGTTGGTCTGGTTTAGTTTGCGGTAATACTATAAGTGTTACTTTAGGTGCAAGCACTAAATTAATTTCAGCACAATGTACACCTGGTTTTACACCTATCGTTTCCCCTCAAACGTTGGCTTTTGAAATCCCTGCCAATGGCGTAAGTGGTTCAGTTACCGCTACGGTAAATACGGGAAGTGGAACGATCAATACAACAGGTTTATATACTGCAGCCGCTGGTTGTGATCCTTTAGTTTGTACGCCCGGCTCTTTATTTGGCACAGTATATTACGATTACAATATAAACGGTCTTAAAGATGTTACAGAAACCGCAGGTCAACAAGGCGTTGATGTAACGGTATTTGATGTGAATGGAGCAACCTATTCAGCCACCACCAATTATTTAGGTCAATGGAAATTATCCATCCCTTCTGCTAATTATCCTGTTCGCGTTGAGTACAGTAACATACCCTCTTCCTTACGATCGTCAGCTAGTATTGCCGGTAAAACAACAGTACAATTCTATAATTCATCAACTTGTAATGCTGATTTAGGGGTACTCTATACGGAAGATTATTCACAGGCTGATCCGGATATTTATATGGCAACTTGGTTTAATGGTGACCCGGCACATGCCTCACTGGCTAATAATTTGGCATTACATAAAACCCAATATTCGAAAAGCACTGGTGCGAATGTATTACCTGGCGGCCCATCTTCCGACGTTGGACCCGGGGTGATTCCTTATTCAACCGCAGGAGCTCTCTGGGGATTAGCATGGGATAAAAAAAGAAAAGTGATGTACACGTCTGCGGTTGTTCGCCGGCATACAGGGTTAGGCACAATGGGGCTAGCCGGTTTGTATAAATACGATCCAGTGAGTAATACCACTTCAGGTATGGATTTAAGTTCCATCGGTTTGAATTTTGGTACATTAGGTTCCAATGCCAGTCGCGGTTTAGCTGGTCCATTATCTCCGAATTATGATGTTGAAGGTTTTTCTAAAGTAGGTAAATGTGGAATTGGGGATATTGATATTTCTGAAGATGGCGAAACGCTTTACTTAGTAAATTTATTTGATCGTTCTTTAGTTTCTTTAAAGGTAGATGCAGATAATAACTCAGCTACCAACCCGGTAGCTGCCGATGCAAGTACTTTTGCTATACCCGATCCTGGTTGTAATAATGGTTCTTTCCGCCCCTTTGGTTTAAAGGTGAGCAAAGGACTTGTTTACATTGGTGTGGTGTGTGACGCTTCGGTATCGCAAAACAAATCCGATTTAACAGCAACAATTTATGCATTTAACCCCAGTACCACCACGTTTACGAGTGTAATGGAATTTCCTTTAACTTATCCGAAAGGCGTTGCCATTGGCGCTACGCCATCTGGTTGGATGCCTTGGACAGATAATTATAATACTCAAATTACGTTAGGCAGTACACCTGGTGCAGGAGCTACATATATTGGTTATCCTACTCCTATGATGAGTGATATCGAATTTGATATTGATGGACGTATGATTCTTTCTATTGCCGATAGAGCTTCTTGGCAATGGGGATGGTGGAATTACTCTCCGAATACATCAAGTAATGCGTTGTATTCAGGGTTTAGTGGTGGTGATGTGTTAAGAGCACATTATGCTAATGGCGTTTATACCTTAGAAAATAATGCGAAAAGTGGTCCTTATTCAGGTGCTTATCCAGGAAATAATCAAGGTCCAGGTTTTGGTGAATTCTATCAAGATGGAATTTATCACCCGGATGACGGTATAGGTTCCTTGGCAGTGAAACCAGGAAGTGGTGAAATCGTAGCGGGTGCTATGGATCCCAACTGGACTTGTTCTGGTGGATATCGTTTTTATAACTCTACCACGGGTGCGGCCCTTAGAAATGTTAATGTTTTTGGTAATGGTTGCGCTTCGTTTGTTACAGAAACCTTTGGTAAAGCTGCTGGTTTAGGAGATATCGAATTAGCTGTGGATCAACCTAATTTCTCTCAAATTGGAAATCGGGTTTGGGCTGATTTGGATGGCGATGGAATTCAGGATCCAAATGAACCGGGAATCGCCGGCGTTCAACTTTGCTTATATAACGCAGCTGGAACAAATATTGCAACCACAAACACAGATGCAAACGGAAACTACTATTTCGGAAATGGAGTGAGTGGTGTAAACTTAACTCCTGGCGCTACGTATTACGTGGTTGCAGGTTGTAGTCAGTATAATGCTAACGGTTTACAAGTTGGAGCCAATCGATTTGGTATTTTAACTCATGATAACCTAGGTGAAGGTAGTTTCCCTGATAATAATGATAATGATGGAACAATTGCAGGTAGTGGTGGGGTAGAAGCAAATTTTACCGGATTGCCTTTTGCCATGATAATTGCTCCGGATGCTAATACCACGAATCATACAACCGACTTTGGATTTACTATAGCTTACTTAGGTAATTACGTGTGGTTGGATAATAATTTAGATGGTATTCAAAATGAACCAACATCTAATGGTATCAATGGTGTTACAGTTCAATTATACAAAGATGATGGTTTGGGTAATTTCTCTTTAGAAGGAACAACTACCACCGCAAACGCTCCAAATGGTAATCCTGGTTATTATGCATTTCAAATTTATGTTCCAGGAAATTATAAAGTTAAATTTCCTACCCTATATACCACCTATAATTTAACAGGATTTGATCAAACGTTGAATACAGACGGTAACAGCGATGGAGATATTACAACTGGATATTCTGAGGTTGTAGCGATGGACCCTCTTGGAACAGGTTTTGATCGAATAAATTATACACTTGATGCAGGTTACTCAGAGTGCACGGTAACGGCTCCTGTAATGACAGGTAATCAGTTGATTTGTATCACAGAAGATCCTGTATCATTTTCGGTAACTACTCCAGCTACCGGTTCCGGTACATTGAGTTACCAATGGCAATCGAGTACGGTTAGTTGCTCCAGTGGCTTTACAGATATCGCAGGTGCGAATAGTGCAACTTATGATCCAGGTTTTCAAACTATAACCACTTACTATCATGTTGTGGTAACAAATACTACAAGTGGTAACTATACTTGCACGGCAACAAGTAATTGTTTGGAAGTAATTGTTAAACCACACGGTACTATTGGTAATTATCTTTGGAATGATGTTAATCATAACGGCCTTCAAGATGAAACTGCCTTAGAAGGTATTAATGGTGTTACCGTTGAACTTTATGCTGAAACTGCACCATCAAGCAATGTATATGTGCTAGATCAAACCACAACAACAGCTTCTAACGCGGGTAATCCGGGTTACTATGAATTTACGATTTGTAATAGCGGAAATTATAAAGTGAAATTCCCATTAACTGTTGGCGATTGGGAATTAACAACCCAAAATCCTTCTAGTACAACGGATGGTAATTCTGATGCCGATTTAACCGACGGATATTCAAGTGTGGTGACGATTGACGTAAATGGAACGGGCACAGCTAAAGATAATCTAACCATCGATGCCGGCTATCATTTACCAGAACCGGAATTAACTCCTTATCCGAATAAACAATTCTGTTTAGGAACTAATATTCAATTGGTAGCTTATGGCGCTCCAGGTGCTACCTTTAACTGGACTACGCCAGCGGGCTTTACAGGGACTATTGATAATAGTGTTAGTGGACAATCTACTATAACTATTAAAGATATGACTATTCAAAATAATGGAACCTATACAGTTACTCAAACCAAAGGGATTAATACGTCTTTGCCGAAGTCAATGGTGGTTGACGCGGGTGTACATGCGAAGTATGAATATGTGGCTACAACATGTTTAGGTACTACCGGACAAGTTACGATTGATGTTACACCAAATACAAACATGGAATATGCTATAAATGATGGCCCGTATCAAAATAGTAATGTATTTATAGTGGATCCGGGTAAAACCTTTGTAGCAAGTGTTAGACCAATTGGTAGCAGTTGTTCAAGTTACTATACTGGTATATGTGTTTATTGTCCGGGTAATCCTACATGTACAGCACCTCCTAAAGATTCATTGATTGCACCTGAATCAACCTGTGTAAATGCCCCAATTGCAATTGATAACTATTTCTTTAATGCTTCTTCGGTAACCTTCAGTAGTGATGGAACAGGTACCTTTGATGTTAGTAATTGTAATTCTTCTCCTTGTACCATTCATTACACAGCAAGTGCAGCAGATGTTGATCGTGGAAATGTTATTATTATGGCTACCACCGATGATCCAGATGGTACTGGCCCATGTGTTGCTTCAACCAGTCGCAAAAACATTCGATTAATCAATGGCCTCGTAGCTCCAACCATTACAACCAATGATCCGGTGTGTGAGAATTCGCCATTAATTATGAGCCAAAATTCTTTGGTTGGAAATGTAAGTTGGCTAGGTGCGAGTGGCTATACGTCTAGTCAAAGCACGGATACCCTAACGAATACACCAGCCACCATGAACGGGTTATTACAAGTTACCCTAAATGAAACTGGATGTTCATCAGTTAGCTCAACTAAGAATGTAAATGTTTTAACCGCCCCTAATTTAACCGCAACGGTTACGCCTCATCATGAATTATGTGCAGGACAGGCAAATGGAGCCATTGAAGTTTCTGTTTCAGGTGGTTCCGGAAATTATCAAATATGTTACAATAGTAATTTATCGAATTGTGTGAACGGAAGTAATGCTTATTTCCAATATATACCAGCTGGAAATTATACGGTTACTGTTGTAGATCTTACCTGTCCAAACAATATCTTCAGCTATCCTGTTACGTTAAATCTTGGTAGTACAGTGAATGAACCTATAGTTCCTGCGAGTGTAAATGTATGTGCTGGAGAAAATTTAATCTTAAGCGGAACATCAACAGGTACAATAAACTGGACTTTCTCCGGAAATACATTTAACGCACTGGGGAATACGGTTATACGTTATAATGCGCAAACTTGGATGAGTGGTGTTTATACAGCAAAAACATTTGATGCAAATGGTTGCGCATCACTTGGTGTTCCAGTTCAAGTAACTGTAGGCGCTGTACCGGTAATTAATCATGTACAAGTAAATTGTTTAGGAAATTCATCGCATATAGATATTACGGCTACATCATCTGATCCGATGAGTTACTCCTTCGATGGTAGTATTTTCCAAAGCTCCAATATATTCGATGGTTTAAGTGGTGGAAATTATACGCTCTCGGTGAAAAATACCGTTACAAATTGTGTAACTACACTACCTGTTCATATACCAAATTGCACTTGTCCAAACGAGCCTGTTATAACAATTACACACCCAATGAACAGTTGTGGTTTAACACCAATACCAATTTCTGCAACCTTTACTAATGTTTCTGCTGCAACATGGAGTACATCTGGTAATGGTACGTTTGATATAGTGTCCGGTTCGAGTGTACTCAACAATGCCTATACGCCTTCAGCTTCTGACCTCAGTTCCGGTGGTGTTGATTTAACCTTAACTACCGATGATCCAGACGGTGCTGGACCTTGTACTGCTGTTTCAGAAATGATTCATATTAATTTGGTAAATGCCTTGCCTATTCCTTCAATTACCGGAAATCAAGCGAGCTATTGTACCGGTGATACCGTGATTTTATCGGCAAATGTTACACTACCCGTGCATTGGACTGGTACCGGAGGTTTTGTAAGCGATAGTGATGTTGCTTATATTCCGATAACTACCCAATTTGTATCGGGTCCGTATACGGCAACAATTACCGGAAATGGCTGTGCAACGACCAGTGATACCTACAACCTTACCGTTGCTCCGGCTCCAAACCTAGTGGTTACTACGAATGTGGTTAACGAAAGTTGTGCCGATCATGGAAATGGTGAAATCACCGTTACTGTAACAGGTGGTTCTGGAACTTATAAAATCTGTAACGATTTTGAATTGAATTGTAGTGTTACCGCTTCGCCTTATACATTCAAATATTTGGCTCCTGATACTTATCAAATTCATGTTAGTGATGCAACTTGTATGAATGCTCGCAACGTAACCCCTGCAACGGTTAATCCAGGTTTACAAGTACCTCCGCCTCTTTCAGCAAGTTATAACACGTTATTATGTGAAGGCGATGATTTGGTATTAACTGCAACCGGTAATAATGCATTGCCATTTGAATGGACGGATATGAAGAACAGCTTTGTTCAACAAGGTGCTACCATTACTCGTACGAATGCGCAAGCAGGGATGAGTGGAAAATATAAAGTGGTTCAACTAGATAATGGTTGCGCTTCGAAACCACTTGAACTTGATGTTGTGGTTTATGATATACCGGAAATTACAGCAATTGATACCGCTTGTTTCGGAGGTGATTCAGGTAGAATTGTTATCACAGCCAATATTGCACCAGGACAACAAATGGAGTATGCCTTAAATGATGGTTCGTATCAAACTTCAAATGTATTCGAGTACCTTCCAAATGGTTTATATCAGGTTCGAGCTCGTGCGTTTGGTAGTCAGGATTGCGCTGCCATTGTAACGGGTGTTGAAGTTTATTGTAGTTGTAATTGTAACAAGGAAGCAGTGGTTGGTGTTTACCCATCACCGAATACAGGTAGCTTTGTGGTAAACGCTGATTTGCCGGTTGAATCGGAGTATATCAAGTTTGAACTGTACGACTTCGCAGGTAGAAAAATCTATCATGAAGAATTAGCAGAGAAAACACACTTGTTGAATCATAAAATAGATGTACCACATTTAGCAGCAGGTAACTACATGTTGAAAGTGACTGTTGATTTAGATTCATTCATTGTGCCCGTTTCGATTACTGAGAAGTAAGAATCTTTCATAATTTCAAAATGCCCGGTACATCAACCGGGCATTTTTGTTTTTATGAGAATAGATCTATAGAAGTTGTAGAATAATATGTACAATTTCAATATTTTCAGAATATAAGTACGCAAAACGTAGAAGTGGCATCACTTTTGCTGATTTTCTGCGAGTTTTCCATTCCGGTTATAATGCGTTATAACTTTTATGTGGTAATAAAAAGATTTAAAACTATCCTGACTATGATCTGTAAAAGATACCTTCTTTTCTTATGTGTTTTGTTATGTTCTCTTTCCATGAATCTGCAAGCACAATTTAATCCGACTGATGATTTCGATGGAGATGGAATTATCAATCAACTAGATTTTGATGACGACAATGATGGAGTTCCGGATGAACTGGAATCGCCATCTTGTTTTTATTCCGAAGCGGAAGCGAAATCTATTGTTTCGATTTCTTCACAGTTTACATCACCCGATGCCTATACGGTATTGCATGATGGTATTGCTACCGCTACGTTTAACTTCGCAGCAGGAACAATAACTGTAGGTTCCAACATTTTTACAATTGAATTTCCAATTGCTGTACAGGTCAGTAGCATACAAGTTTCTGATAATATTACCGCAACGGCAGCCGCGCGTGCGAAACTCTATGGATCGAATGATAATGTTAACTATGTTGATTTGAGTGGTACTAATTTGGCCATCTCTACAACACCTATCAACTTTATCGTAAATCAGAACGGAGCAAAGTATAAGTACTATAAAATACAGGGAGAAGTTAGTGGAACACTTGCTACGGGAAATACTATTGGTGAAATATCCGCAGTACTTGCATCGCCCTTTGTTGGAAGTTTATATCCTAAATCTTCCTGTTCCATTTTAAATCACTTTAATTTGGATGCCGATGGAGATGGCTGCTCTGATGCTTTGGAAGCGGGAGCTACCAAGGATATTACACCGAATTATGTTTTCTCCGGCCCTTATGGTTCCAACGGATTATCGGATGCTGTAGAAACTGCTGCGGATAATGGTGTTTTAAATTATACCTCACAATATGATACCTATGCGTCGAATGGTGCTTTGAATTTTTGTAATTTGTACGTAAGTGATTCCGGTAAAGTGTTTATGGATTTCAATGGCGATGGCATTCAAAGTTCCCATATTCAAGAGCCGGGTGTAAAGAATGTTACTGTTAGAGCCTATAAGCCCGATGGTTCCTTTCTTGATGCTATTACTGATTCTTTAGGAATGTATGTCTTTACTGGAGCGCAACTACCCGCAGGTATGAAAGTACGTATAGAATTTATTAATTTACCATCAGGGTTTTTTGATGGTTTTAAAGCAGGTTTAAGCAATACAACTATTCAGTTTATTTCAACCGGTGTAAATGACGTATCCGCTAACTTAGCATTGAGTATACCGAATCATTATAGCTCTACCTTAAACCCTTACTTTGCTTTTGTTCAATATCGTAGAAATAATGGTGCAGCGTCCGAACAAACAATTTGGTTTTTAAATGATAATGCCTCAGTGAATTTTGTTCCCGCGGCTGCTTTAGACGCAACCCGAAGTTGGTCTATGCCGAATGTATCTGGGGTTGGTAATTTTGCTATACCCACTCGATATGAAGTTGCTACCCAAGGTGAGGTTGGTTCTACTTTAGGTTTGGCCTGGAATAAACGAAGTGATTTTCTTTTAGCAGGAGCTTACATGCGTGGTTATGCCGATCTTGGAACTAACACCAGTGCCAATGGATTTGGAGAAGGTATAATTTATAAAATTGGAATTGATAAAACAGGGGCGACCGCAGCAACGCCTTCCGTATGGCTTGACCTAGAAACCATCTTAGGGGATGATATTGCCGGAACTTATATCGCGGATGCTGTCTATCCTGGCGCTACTATTTACGGAAGAACAAATACGAATCCGAATAAAATTGGTTTTACCGGATTAGGTATGATGAAATTTACCAACGATGGAACGAAGCTTTTAGTAACCAATTTAAAGACATTGGAAGTTTTTGTGATACCGGTAAATCCTTCAACAGGAAATCCATCGGTATCTTCTGCTTCCGATATTAAACGTTTTTTACTACCAACCCAAGATGCTCCTGGCTCTTGGGCGCATGGTAATCCCTATCGCTCTATTCTTGGTTTAGGTATACATCCGGTTACGGGTAGAGCCTATGTTTCTATCACTTGTAACGGTCCGGCACTGGCGAACTTAAAAGGCGTAATTTATTCGTTCGATCCAAATGACAATACACCGGATTCAAGCGATTTTGTACGTGAATTGGAAATCCCTTTAAATATTATTCGTCCTGCTACCAACCCGAATATTTCGCAATGGTATGATCAAGTAAATCACCCTTGGGAGAGCATGGCTGCGGCAACAACGGTGTATACGAACGGGAATACAACGAACTCTCAAAATAATCAACCTTGGTTAGGTGAAATTATTTTTGATGCTTTACCCGATGGTACTTTCGGTATGTCGATTTCAGAACGTAATCGTTTTCATGATGTAATTAATAGCTCCTTTTATGTAGCCGGTGGTCCGATTTATCGCGCTACCTGGAATGGTGGTAGTTGGCAATTAGAAAATAACCAACAAGCAGGCCCTTTAACATCAACCGTAACATGGACTTTTGCCAGTGCCAGTCGTGCCGGTTCTAATACAAGTGCAACAAACAGATTCTATAAGTATGTAGGAGCAGAAGGAACTTTTGGTAATGGTACCATAGCACATGTTCCTGGGTCCAATGAGATATTAGCTGCGGCTATGGATAATGTATTCTATTCAGGTACATCAGGTGTTACCTGGCTAAATCGTATAACAGGAGAACGAAGTAGAGATGCCAGACATATTGGTGATTTTACAAATAATGGTTTCACCGCAGCACCTTTTACCAAATCAAATAATTTCGGCGATTTAGAACTTCTTGGTGAAATGCCTCCTTTAGAAATTGGGAACAGGGTTTGGTTAGATGATGATAAAGATGGCATACAAGACCCAGACGAAACAGGTATTGCCGGGGTACAAGTAAATTTATACCAAGGTGCGTTACTCGTTGGAACCGTAACTACTTCCTCAGATGGCTCTTACTATTTTACCAACACCAATGTAAATCTGAATGGTGCTAACGGTTTACTACCCAATACGGCATATGAAATACGTATTGAAAGTTCGCAAGTATCATTAACCGGTTTAACCTTAACTGCAACGAATACTGATGGGACGTCAAACGGCGATGCCAGAGATAATGATGGACTAGGCTTGATAACATCAGTAATAAGTTTAACTACTGGCGACTACGGTCAGAATAATCATACGTATGATTTTGGCTATCAACAAGCGCAGCCGCCACTTCCGGCGTGCTTAGGAAATTATGTTTGGATCGATGATAATATCGACGGCTTACAGAATAATGATGAAGTAGGGGTCGCTGGTGTTACTGTAACCTTATTCAATGGAGCTAATCAAGTGGTGTCATCCACCATTACCGACGCGTATGGCTATTATAAATTCTGTCCTTTAGATCCCGGTACTTATCATGTAGGTTTTACCTTGCCGGCGAATTATGTTTTTACTACAATTAATGCAGGAAGTAACGATTCAACAGATAGCGATGTAAGTCCTGCTACAGGTATAACAGCAAACTATACCCTCTTGGCCGGAGATACAAACTGGACTGTTGATGCCGGTATCCATTTTCAGCGAAGTATGACGGCTACCGTTGGAGATTATGTTTGGTATGATGTTAATAAAGATGGCATGCAAGATGTGAATGAAAGCGGCGTAAGCGGTGTTAGCGTTACCTTGTATAATGCACTTAATGAAATAGTTGCTACCACCATAACTGATGCCAATGGCTATTACTTATTTACTAATGTTACACCGGGTACATATTGTGTTGGATTTACACCACTCGTTGCCTTAGTTCTTACGTTAAATAACGGTGCCGTTACAGATGCAACCAATAGCGATGCAAATCCAACTACAGGGAAAACACAAACGTTTGTAGTGAATGCGGGAGACCAGATAACAACAATTGATGCCGGTTTGTATAGTCAGAATATTAACTTATGTGGCCTGGGTGATAAAGTTTGGTTCGATGTGAATCAGAATGGTATTCAGGATGCTGACGAACGTGGTGTGCCCGGAGTACATGTAATTTTATATGGAGCAGATGGCACAACTATTTTAGGTTCTACGATTACGAATGTATTCGGAAATTATATTTTCAATGAATTGAACCCAGGTTCGTACATGGTTGGTTTCAGTAATATTCCTGTTGGTTTTGTATTTACCACTACTTCAGGTACGGATTCCTATACTAATAGTGATGCAAATACCAGTACAGGTAAAACCACATTAATTACACTAAGTGCCGGACAACTTGATATGACTTGGGATGCCGGTATTTATACATCTAGTATTTCTCTTACGAATAGTTTAGGTGATTACGTTTGGTATGATGACGATAAAGATGGTGTACAAGATGCATCTGAATTAGGTGTTCCTGGAGTAGTTGTAACGCTCTATGATGATTTACACAACGAACAGGATCAAACATCTACGAATCAACAAGGCTTTTATTTGTTCCCGAATTTACCCAATGGCAATTACTATGTTGGTTTTAGCAACTTGCCTTTAGGTTATGTGTTGAGCGATGCAAACACTACAACAGATTTACTAGACAGCGATCCTGATCCTTCAACCGGTAAAACGGATACCGTGATGCTTACAGGAAATACGCATAATCGTAGTTTGGATGCCGGTATTAATAAAGGAGATTTGGTAATTGGTTTAGGCTCATTAGGTGATCTTGTTTGGTATGATATGAATGGTAACGGTTTACAAGATACCAACGAACAAGGTGTGGCGGGAGTATCTGTTACGTTATATGAACAAGATGGTACTACGCTAATTAATACAACTACAACGGATGCCTTAGGCAATTATATCTTCACCGGATTGGATGCAGGTTATTATGTAGTAGGCTTTACGAATCTTCCGCTAGGGTTTACGATAAGTCCGAAAAATGCCGATGTGCTTGGCATAGATGGAGTTGTTAATAGTGATGTAAATGCTGCCACGCAATTAACAGATGTAGTTGCTTTAGGTAAAGGAGAAGATAAAATGACAGTAGATATGGGGATCGTACCAAATAATACAGTTGCCAGTTTAGGTAACTATGTTTGGTTTGATTTAAACAAAGATGGTTTACAGGATCCTACAGAACCAGGGGTACAAGGTGTTACCGTTACCCTATACGATAATACGAATTCAGCTATTCGAACAACAACAACTACGGCGAATGGCTTCTATTTATTTGCAGGATTATCACCGGATACATACTCCGTTGGCTTCTCTAATCTGCCGGATGGATATACATTAACAACACCAAATAGCGATGCTGCCGGTATTAATGGTACTGCAAATAGCGATGCCGATGCGGGAACTGGTTTAACCTCTACGGTAACCCTTGTTGCGGGAGAATATAACCCGAATTTGGATGCCGGTATCATTACGAATATTGTTGCCAGTGTAGGTGATTATGTATGGTTTGATAGCAACCATAATGGTATCCAAGATGCCAATGAAATTCCGGTGGGTGGTGTTTTAGTAACCTTAGTTGACAACACCAACCAACCTGTTGCAAGCACGATAACAAAACCTGATGGGGGCTATATTTTTACCAATGTTATTCCGGGTACATATACTATGAAATTTAGTCAGATACCCGATGGTATGGATTACACGGTTCAAGAAGTAAATAACGCATCGAATACCGGAAGTAATGCGAATCCTTTCAACGGATTAACGCCAAGCTTCACGGTACCTGCGGGTTCACATAATCCAACGATTGACGCTGGTTTAACCGCACCACCTTTGGCTGGTTTAGGTGATTATGTTTGGTTTGATGTTAATCAAAATGGCTTGCAAGAAGCTAATGAATTACCTGTGCCCGGTGTATTAGTTGTGTTGTTTGACAACAACGGAGTTGATACTTTGGCTACTACAACAACCAATGGAGAAGGGGCTTATTCTTTCCCGAATTTAGAAGCGGGTATTTATCGTGTTGGTTTTGCAAATTATCCTTTAGGTTATTCTCAAACTATTCAAACAGGGAATGTAAATGATAGTCAAAATAGTGATGCTGGAATTGATGGTAAAACTGCACCGGTTACGCTATTGGCCGGCGAGTTTAATCCAAATATTGATGCCGGAATTTTCCAAGGTAATCCACTTTCCACAGATCTAACAAACTTTAGTGCAGTGGATCAAGCTTGCCAAGTAATATTACATTGGAATGTGTCATCCGTGCATGAAGTAAGTTCTTTTGAAGTAACACGTAAAGAGCTTTCTACATCATCTGCCTTTATTTCTATTGCAAGTATACCCGTTACTTCAGTATCGCTGAAATCCTTTGAGTATAAGGATTTAACGGCTACCAAAGGGGATTATGAATATCGTTTAATAATACATGATATTGATGGTAAAGAAACCTCGTCTGCCATAGAACGAATACAGTTAACCTGTGAATCTGAAATCGGAATTCAGGTATTCCCTAATCCGGTACAAGATCAACTAACCGTATTATTACCGGCGCAACAAGAGCAAAACTATAGTATAGCTGTACATGATGTTGCCGGTCGAATTTTGTTTGAAGAGCATTATGTCATTCAAGAAAATACTCTAGTAAAAATTCCTTCTCGAAATTGGTCGTCGGGTGTGTACGAATTGAAGGTGCAATCGCTCGATGAATCTGTTCAAGTATTTAGTGTGGTGAAGTAAGAGAAATTGGTTATATTGTTATAATACAAAGCCGCCTTCGGGCGGTTTTGTTGCATTATGAATTTCCGGGATAGAGATGATTTAATTGAACAACATTTTGAATGCCTAATTTCTCAAAGGCCCGTTTTTTATAGGTGGCAACTGTGTTTGGCATAATACCCATATTCGAGGCAATATTTTTAATGCTCTCACCCGTACGAAGAAATTCAATAACCTGAAGTTCTTTTTGCGACAAAAAATTGAATTGACTTTCCGCTGTTTGTGCTGTTTTTTTTGATGAAATTATAAAAGGAAGTATTTGTTGACTTACGTAAAACTCCTTGTTCAAAAATTTGCGTAAAGCAAGAATAACTTCATCTTCATCGGCATGTTTGTTTAAAAAGCAACGTACGCCCATGTTTAGCAAGCGTTTGGCATAGAGTTCACCCGGGTAGGCTGTATAAACTAGGATATTGATGGAAGGGTAAAGTGAAAGGAGATTCTCTATAGAATTTAACGATAAGCCGTCGGTTAAATTCAAATCGGCAATTACATATTCAGCTTGATTCGTTTTTACTATTTGAATAAGCTCACTGCATGAGTCTGTATGCAAAATAGTGAGTGAAGGATCCAGATTCATTAATAACACCTTCATCGATTTTACAATCAAAGGATGGTCTTCTGCAATGATTAATTTATTCATGCTCTTTGTTATTTACAGTTTTGATTACAATGCAAACTGTAGTGCCTGTTTTTTCTTTAACGGTATGTATTTCCAAAAAGCCCTGAATTAAACGAAGTAATTCACGTGTAACTTGTAAACCAATGCCAAAACCAGTTATTGTTTCTTTATCGTTTTTAACCTGTTCATTAAGTACATTTATAAATCCTGGGCCTTCATCTTCAATACAAATGCGGAATTCTTCTTGTTGCTGTAGAAACAGAAAACGAATACTTCCATTTTTTGTAAAATTAATAGCATTTGATAATATATTTTGTATTGCAGTTGAAATAATAAAATGATCTGAGAAAATAATCGTATTCTCTGTGATGTTGTTCTCACAGGAAATATGTTTTCGTTTACAGGTTAATTCAAATAGTTTAATTTTCGTTTCAACTAATTTGCGAAGGTCAATGGATTCGTAATGCGCTTCAAGTCGAGCGTTTTGGCGTTGTTTTACCCAAGTGACTATCGTGGATAATAAATTTTCAAGGTTTTCTGCGGATACTTTTAAATCTACTAAATCTTCGGGGGTAGGTATTTCAGTTTCCTTCTCTTTGGTGAAGGCCCCTAAGTATCGATTCATAAATCGTAAAGGAGTGGCTATGTCGTGTGATAGTAGCATGAGTAACGTACTTTTATGCTCATTTTCTTCCGTCAATTGTATTCTTGATTTGACAATTACTTCATTTTGGGTTTCAAGCGTTTTTACCATGTGATGAAGTTCATTCGTTTTTTCTCGAACCAATTTCTCTAATAATAACTTCTTCTTTTGATTGTAATAATTTGAAATTTTATAGAAGGAGAAAATTCCTAATAAGAACAAAAGAATCAATAATGGTATAAACCAACTTCGTTCATAAATTAAATATGGAACTTTTATACGTAAGCTAATTTCCTGGCTCGTTTCTTCATCCGGGTCGAATCGCTCAATATGAAGTGTGTGTAATCCTCCGTTTAAATTTTGAATTACAATTGGGTTTTCGTTTTTGGTTAAAATAACCCAAGTAGAATCATCGTTGAGTCGATATCGGATGAGTACATTATTATCGTTACCCCAGTTCGCCGTAGTTAAGAAAACAGAAAGTTTGAATTTGTGATTTTCCGGACTAAGCAAATTAGAATATTTGATATTCACTTTCTTGTCGTCTAATAGTATTTCATTAATAAAGATAGACGCCAATCCTTCTTTTGAAATAATATTCGGTTTTACCCATACCACACCATTCATGCTAGGGAAGCACAGTATCGAATCTCCTAATTTTTGTGAATTAGGGAAACAGCCTCCATTGAACTCATTCGTAAGTAAACCATCTTGAACGGTATAACGTTTATAATAGATTAGGTTTTCTCCATGAACAAGATATTTGCTAATACTTTTTAATGGTATTTGAAAAAGTCCATTATTACTGCTTATCCAAAGGGCGTGTTGTTGATCTTCTTGAAAGGAATGCGCCGTAATAAGCAATTGATTTTTATCTAACGGAATTTTTACAAAATGGTTTTTAAAATAAGCATATATACCTGCACCATAGGTACCAATTAAATAATACCCGGAGGACGTTCTGAAGATGGTTCTGCAAACAACATCCTTTAAACCAATCGTATCTATTGTATTTTGGGAAGCATCAAAACGCCATAAGCCAACACTGGTTGCTAGGAGAAATTGGTTAGGAAGGCTATCCTGCTCCATATGATATATTCGAAACGACATACCCATTTTGGGTAAAGTAATTAGGGTAATTGGTTTTTGTTTGCTATTCCATAAACTGATTTTATCATCGGTTATAATAAATAATATAGAGTCATTGTGCTTGTAAAGTAGGTGAAGGTCTTTTTTTGTTGAATCAATAAATTGAGGTTTTTCATTGGTTGTAATGGGCAAATAGCGTAGTTGTTCGTCTATTTTACAGATTACCCCTTTGTTCCAACTCACGATGGAATTACCTGAAATAGAAAGTTTAGAATGACTATAATTTTTAGTAGGGGATAACTCCGTTAAATGCCTACCGGATAGGATGCCATCCCCTTTATGATTTTTAAGTATATTATAGAAAATATTATCGCCTTCCTTCTCCTTTAAAACCTGAAAAAGTTGTTTGCGATAGACAAAGAAACCATTGGAAGCAGTGCCAATAATTAATTCTGTTTGTTTGGGAGAGAACGAAATGGAGGTAATTAATTTCTCTTTGAAATCGGATAAAAGTATTGTTTGATGAATCTGATTGTTGGTGAACGATAACTGTGAAAGGGTTTGGTTGTTATGTAAAAAGGCAGTGCCCTCCTTTTCATTGATGATAAGAGAGCCCTCTAACTTAGAGCCTGTTTTCTGATAAGTATTGGTACTTGTATTTATTTTATAAACTTCCTGCTTATCATCACGATAGAAGATTACACTATCCATTCTAAACATCGATTGAATGCTTGAAACGGGAAGTTTGATTTCTTTTGAAACCTTAAGATCGGGTGTATAGAACAACAGACCTTTTGAAGAACGTTGGGCGAATGTATTGGTTCCGTGAAGCATAAAAAATACATGATTCCCCATGTATTTAAAATTTTCCGGAAGAATGGTACCACAAATTTGTTTAAAACGATGTAACGAACTTGCTGCGAATAAATGGTACGCATTAAAGCCAAGAAAATTGAGTTTACTATGATACACTAAATCGATGTGATGATCTATTTCTAAAATTTCGTATAAATTATAATCTTGATTTACACAATATAAATGACCATCTAACGTAGGGATTAACTGCGTAATTCTGTTTTGCGTTAACTCAGAATTTAAACGATTATAAACTCGAATAGTTTTACCGTCATATCGAACCAAACCATCTTCTGTTGCTAGCCACAGAAAATTATTCTTACTAAAGCAAGCATCCCTTATCGTATTTTGTGGTAAGCCGTTCTCGCCATTAATATGCTGGGTTAAATGGTATAAACCAAGTGCTTGCCCCCAAACAAATTTGCTACATAACACGAAACAAAAAATAACTACATTCTTCACAAAACAGTTGAATAAAGGTGGGCAAGTTTACAGTTAAATAGGTTGGTATGGGCTTCAAATATAAGGATAGCAAATTGCCAACAAACCAGGTCTTTGTTTACCGAAAGCACTAACAGAAATTTCTGATGGTTTGTAGTCATTAAAACGCTGCTTTGCTCCATGAAGCTATTTTTATCACTTGTCTTTCATAACTAAAACTCTAAAAATAGCGTTTATATTCAGGTTAAAATATATTATTATAAATATAATGTAAATAATGTAGAATAATATGACGACTGAT
>JAEUVD010000035.1 GCA_016787065.1 Chitinophagaceae bacterium | reverse complement strand
CAAGTAAGGTTACAATAGCATCTTCGATACCCGCAAGAGGCATGCTTTGTTTTTCTCGTGTATCACGACGGGCAACTTCAATTAAGTTGTTTTCAATGTCGCGAGCACCCAAAGCCAAACGAACAGGAACACCTTTCATTTCGTATTCGGCAAACTTCCAACCTGGGCGAGAATTATCGTCATTATCAAATTTTACACGCACCCCTTTTGCCTTCAGGTTGCTAACAATCTCTTGTGCTTTAGCATTAATAACAGGCTTGCTCTCTTCGCCTTTATAAATCGGCACAAGTACAACCTGAATGGGTGCTAATTTCGGAGGTAAAATAAGTCCTTCATCATCACTGTGCGCCATAACCAAGGCACCAATTAATCGGGTTGAAACTCCCCAAGATGTTGCCCAAACATATTCTGCTTTATTGTCTTTGTTTACGTAGGTAACATCAAACGCCTTCGCAAAATTTTGTCCCAGGAAATGAGAAGTTCCTGCTTGCAAAGCTTTGCCATCCTGCATTAAAGCCTCAATAGTATAGGTATCTTCAGCTCCGGCAAATCGTTCATTCGCACTTTTAACACCTTGAATTACTGGCAGTGCCATATAGTTTTTAGCAAAGTTTGCGTAAACATCAATCATTTGGGTTGTTTCCGCAATAGCTTCTTCTTTGGTTGCATGGGCGGTATGCCCTTCTTGCCATAAAAATTCTGCGGTACGTAGAAATAATCGTGTACGCATTTCCCAACGAACTACGTTAGCCCATTGGTTTACGAGGATTGGTAAATCACGATAGGATTGTATCCAAGTTTTATATGTATTCCAAATAATAGCTTCACTGGTCGGGCGAACTACTAATTCTTCTTCTAATTTAGCTTCAGGGTCAACCATCAATTTACCGGGATTGTTTGGGTCGGTTTTCAAACGATAATGGGTAACAACAGCGCATTCTTTAGCAAAACCTTCTGCATTTTTTTCCTCCGCTTCAAACAATGACTTCGGTACAAAGAGCGGGAAATAGGCATTTTCATGGCCGGTTTCCTTGAACATTTTATCCAATACATCGCGCATATTTTCCCAGAGAGCATAGCCATAGGGTTTAATAACCATACAACCCCGCACTGCACTATAATCTGCCAGCCCGGCTTTAATTATAAGATCATTGTACCATTTACTATAATCCACCGATCTTGAAGTTATTTCCTTACTCATGAGTAGTTTTTAAAAGCGCTGCAAGGTAAAGAAAATTTAGGCGGCTTGGTAACCCCTTTGGATAAATGTATAACTGATTAATTTTTTTGGATACAACGTATTTGAGAATTGTTTATACCACGCATTTACTTACAGAATGTTAAAGCTAAATTATTTCGCTGGATTTGTTAAACTTATCCCCATCTCTAAGTCGAAAAGCCCGTAATTTCGATAAAAGAATTTTCATTTTTAAAGTTAAAAATCATGAAAAACAGAATTCTATTTCTTTCCATGAGCTTGATGTTATCGCTAACCTCTTTCGCTCAAAGTTATGATGATGTGTATGGCGATGTTCCAAAGAACAATCAAGCGCCGGCCACAAATACCTACCAAAATTCCAATCAGAATTCTAACTCCAATTCCAATTCACAGAATTATGATACGTATGATAATTCTACCGGAAATTCATACAAGAGTTATAGTTCCGATTATGAGAGTGATGACTATATTGATTACAATGACGATGAATATTACTATACAACCCGAATTCGTCGTTTTAATCGTCCGTTCTGGACTATGAATTATTACAGTAGCTTTTATTGCGATCCATATTGGTGGGATTGGACCTATACTTATCCTAATTGGTATATCGGTTGGGGGCGCCCAAGTTGGTATATAGGTTATAATTCCGGATGGGGTTGGAATGTTGGATGGAACAATGGTTGGAATACTTACCCGTATTATAATGGATGGGGATGGAATAATTATTATAACAATTATTGGGGTAATTCCTATTACGGTTGTGGTTGGAATAATCCTTATTACGGTTGCGGTTATAATGGCTGGGGTTGGAATTCCGGTTACTACAATGGCTACAATAACGGCTATTACAACGGCTACTGGGATGGATTTTATAATGGTTACTATTATGGAAATGGTGGCGGACAACGCCAAACATATTACTACGGTCCACGAAGTACCACAAATAGTAATGTAAGAAATGTGAGTATGAATACACGCCCAAGTCGTTTAAAAGAAATGACTCCTTTGGATGGCATGCGTGTTAATCCTGGATTGAACGACCGTTCCGTACGTAATACCGGTGATGTTAGAAACAATAGCAGAGATCAACGGGTGAATGTGAACGACAGAATGAGTTCAGGACGTGATATGGGTCGTAATGATAGAATGAATAGTAGTGTGAATTCAGATCGAACCAATGGAAGAACAGATCGTATGACCGAACCAACACGCGATCGAAATGATAACAGTAACTGGAATAAGGATCGTTCTACAATTGATCGACCTTCTCAAAATGATAGAAGAAATAAGGAGGTTGAACAACGTGACATGGAGAGTCGTCGTGCAGACATGGAACGTGAGCGTGTAACTCAACGTGAACAACAACGCGATATGGAGAATCGTCGTGCAGACATGGAGCGTGAGCGTGTAAATCAGCGTGAGCAACAACGCGATATGGAGAATCGTCGTGCAGATATGGAGCGTGAGCGTGTAAATCAACGTGAGCAACAACGCGATATGGAGAATCGTCGTGCAGATATGGAACGTGAGCGTGTAAATCAGCGTGAGCAACAACGCGATATGGAGAATCGTCGTGCAGATATGGAGCGTGAGCGTGTAAATCAGCGTGAACAACAACGTGACATGGAAAATCAAAATCGTCGAAATCAAATGGATCGTGAAAATCAGCAACGTAATACAGAGCGTTCGGAGCGCCGAAGATTAAGTTGGGGAAACAGTGATAATTCCAATAATTCCAACGATAGAAGTAGTTCAAGATCCGAATCGCGCCCTGCACTACGCATGGAAAGCCCTCGCACAGAATCACCTCGAATGCAATCTGGTGGAGGTTTCTCTGGCGGTGGCGGACGCAGAAGATAATTTTAAATTTTTATTGGCACACCTAATTTTCGAAACTAGGTGTGCTTTTTTTTACCCAAAAAATAAAAGAACATGAAAAAAATAGTGCTTTCTCTAACATTTCTAGTAGCAAGTTTGTGTACCTCTTTTGGTCAGGATGAGAATGATGCCATACGTTATGGATTTACCACTTACATGGGTACAGCCCGTGGAATGGCTATTGGATCTGCATTAGGATCTGTTGGAGGCGATTTTGGCGCATTGAGTATTAATCCGGCCGGAATTGGTATTTATCGCAAAGGAGAATTTTCATTTACACCTTCTTTCAATATCCATAATAATTCAGGTACCTATAAAGGAAGTTCAACGTCGTCATCCGATTCAAAATTGAACTTTTCCCAAGTAGGAATAGTACTAACAAAATCAGAAAATGAATATACGGGTCGGCATCGTTGGAAAACTGCTTCGTTTGCAGTAGGTGTAAATCGACAACAAAATTTCTTCAATCGTTATTCGTATTCCGGAAAAAATAACCAGAATTCGATTGTCAATAAATGGGCCAATGATTTCAATGCCTTAGGCGGATTGAATCAAACAACGTTAGGTATTGTAAATTTTCCAGCTTATGCTGCGTATGAAACGTATTTGATCGATCGTGATAGTACCGATAGTACCAAGGCGATGTCATATGTTCCATTAGAGGGCGATGGTCTTCAACAAACAAAAACAGTAAGTGAATCAGGTCATATGCAGGAAATAGTTATTTCGGGAGGAGGCAATTATATGGATAAATTATTAGTAGGTGCAACGTTGGGAATTGTAACTACTAAGTTTAATAGAAATACGCAATACAACGAGGATGATCTATCAGGCAATTTAAACAATGATTTTTCTTATTTGAAATTCAGCGAAACCTTAAATACTGAAGGAACAGGGTTTAATTTGAAATTAGGATTGATTTATAAGTTCAATAAAAACTTCCGTTTGGGTTTCGCAGTACACACACCTACGTGGATTGAATTAACGGATCAAAGTAGAATTTTTATGGAGAGCAATACAGAGAAATTGCTACAAGGCTCATCTATTACAACCTTCAATCAGGATACAGCGTTAGCCTTTAATTACTCCATGACAACACCATACCGTGCACTTGCAAGTGGTACCGTGTTATTCAATCGATATGGTTTTTTAACAGCGGATATTGAGTACGTTGATTACAGCAGCATGAAATATAATTTTGGTGCCTCTTATGAAACATTATCGTCGGCGTTAAATACGAGTATTCAAAACACGTTCCGACCTGTAACTAATTTAAGAATTGGAGGTGAACTAAAAATAGAGGATATCGCGCTTCGTGCTGGATTTGCTTATTATGGTAGCCCGTATGAAAACGCATCTTGGGACGCTTCACAACAGAATATTACTTTCGGTATTGGATATCGCGCGAAAAGTTGGTTTATGGATTTAGCGTATATCTATAGCCAATGTGAAAACTTTGAAAACCCTTATATTTTAGATAATGGAAATAGTCCGTTGGCTTCGGTTAAACGAACCAACAGTCATGCTGCTTTAACGGTAGGTTGGAAATTCTAAGTATAATTCGATTAGCTTTGCGCTACTGCAAGCCTGCTATCGCCGCCACCATGTGGAGGAGGAAAGTCCGGACAGCACAGAGCGACCTGCCATCTAACGGATGGTTCTAACAACAAATGTTGGGAGGAAAGTGCCACAGAAAATAACCGTCTTATTACTTACAGTAATAAGGTAAGGGTGAAAACGAGAGGTAAGAGCTCACGGCTTGTTATGGTAACATAGCAGGAGGGTAAACCCCAGGTGCTGAAATGTCAAATAAGTGAATGTTCGAGAACTGCTCGTTCGATGTTCATGGGTAGACAGATGGATTGTGATGGTAACATTACGACTAGATAAATGATAGCTTTTCGGATTTATCCGATAAACAGAATCCGGCTTATGTGCTTGCAGTTTTTTTTAAAAAAATTTGTTGATGTGAAAGGAGTGGCTATATTTGCAAACCCAAAGCAGGGAGTGTAGCTCAGTTGGTTTAGAGCATCCCGACTTGTAAGTCGGGAGGGTTCGCGGAACAAAACCGTTTCCACTGAAGATCTTAAAAATATTGGGAGTGTAGCTCAGTTGGTTTAGAGCATCTGCCTTACAAGCAGAGGGTCCGCGGTTCGAATCCGTGCACTCCCACCAAAGCCTGACTTTAATTAGTCGGGCTTTTTTTATTATGAAACATGTAGTATATATCTTGTATTCACACAAGAAGGATCGTTATTATATCGGTTCCACTTCCGACAACATCTCTGATCGGATTAAAAAGCACAATACCAACCACTCAGGATATACCGGTGGTTTAGGCGATTGGGTGTTGATGTATAGTCAAGAATTTGATACTGTAAATGAAGCTCGTAAAAGAGAGTTTCAAATTAAGAAATGGAAAAGCCGAAAATTAATTGAAGCGCTTATTTCAAAAGCTCAGTTGGTTTAGCGCATCCCGACTTGTAAGTCGGGAG
>JAEUVD010000032.1 GCA_016787065.1 Chitinophagaceae bacterium | reverse complement strand
AGCATTCCGAATGTAGTGAACACGAAATTATTTTCATTTCACCAGCCACCGTCAATGGATACGTTTCGATGGATACATATTTCAGGAATGACTCCCCTCAAAAATGTGGCTGGTATTCTTCAAGCTATGGAAAACGTATTGCATCATGTTCCAAATACAGAATTAATTTTAGTTGGCGATATACGCAACGAATTAGTAAAACAAGTTCAATCTTCTCCGCAATTAAAAAATCAAGTTATATTCACTGGGGTCCTATCCTACTCGGAGGTAGCAAATCAAATAAAGCAAGCGCATGCTCTTGTTTTATTCAGTGATTCGGAAAGCCAAAGTTGTGTAGTGCTAGAAGCATTGTGTAGCGGAAGACCCTGTATAGTACCGGCAACTGGTGGGGTTCAGGAATTAATTGACGACCATAACGGATTTAAAGTAAATGTGAGAGACACCGAGCATTTGGCCATAAAAATGATTGATTTACAACAAAAGTATTCCCAGTATAATTTCCAGCGAATTTCCGAACAGGCTATAGCCCAGTACAGCTATGAAAAAGTTGGAATGGAATTTAAAACACTCTATGATCGTAATTTCCAATAAAAATTCCGATTTCAACTAGCAGATTCCTTCGTTTATCCATTCTCCTTGAATTACTTTTGCGCCCATGAAGAAAATTATTGTAGCCATCGATGGTTTTTCATCTACCGGTAAAAGTACCCTTGCCAAACAACTGGCAAAACGGCTACAGTACACGTATATTGATAGCGGGGCTATGTATCGGGCAATTACTTTATTTTTTATTCGGCATGGTATTCAATTTAATTATCACGAACATATCCAACATGCCCTGAGTGATATTCATTTAACTTTCGTTGACAATAAAATTTGTTTGAACGACGAAATGGTAGAAACTGAAATTAGAAGTATGGAAATTTCAAATGTAGTGAGTGAAGTGTCGGCATTGGAAGAGGTTAGAAATTTCGCGGTTACACAACAACAACGAATGGGAATCGACAAAGGCATTGTAATGGATGGCAGAGATATTGGCACTACTGTTTTTCCGCATGCCGAGTTGAAAATATATTTAATGGCGGAAGAAAAAGTTCGGATACAACGTCGCTATGATGAAATGCACGTAAAAAATGATCGAATCACGATGGATGAAGTTAAAGACAATTTGAGGCATCGCGATTATATTGATTCACATCGAACGATTAGTCCGCTACGAAAAGCAGATGATGCCATTGAACTTGATAATTCTGTCTTAACGATGGAACAGCAGTTAGAAACGGCATATCAATGGGCTATGAAAAAAATTGAATCCAAATAAACGTTATGGCTCAAAATTTTACTATCACTGTAAAAACCCTTTTTGGTTTTGAAGATATTCTTGCCAACGAATTAAAACAACTTGGCGGACTTAACATTCAAAAATTACAACGCATGGTTAGCGTTGAAGGGGATGAAGGATTTATTTACAAAGTGAATCTTGCGTGCCGAACAGCCATTAAGGTTTTGAAACCGTTGTTTACGTTTCAGGCTCAAACGGAAAAAGAATTTTACGATGCTATTTATGCGCATAATTGGAATCAGTATTTAGATGTTGAAGATACTTTGGCGATTGATGCCACGGTGCATTCTGAATTATTTCGTCATTCGAAGTACATTGCCTTGTTATGCAAGGATGCCATCGTAGATCAGTTTAGAAATGCCAGTGGCTCACGACCTAATGTAGATCCCGAAAAACCAAGCGTTCGATTCAATGTGCACATTCAGGGGTCACAGTGTACATTATCTATTGATAGTAGCGGCGATTCATTGCATCTACGTGGCTATCGTTCGCAAACAGGTTTAGCTCCAATCAATGAAGTGTTAGCCGCGGGGTTACTCATGCTCAGTGGTTGGGAAGGACAATGTAATTTTTTGGATCCCATGTGTGGCAGTGGAACCGTTTTGATTGAAGCCGCCATGATAGCTAATAATATTCCTTGTAATATACATCGTACGTTTTTTGCCTTTCAAAAATGGAAATCATTCGATGAAGCTTTATTTGAAACCATTAAGGAAGGTTTACTTAAAAAAACCCGAGAATTTCCCTACATGCTTTATGGTTATGATGTTGATTTTTCTTGTATCAAAAAATCACGCATTAATATCGATCAAGCGATGTTAGAAGATTTTATTAACGTGAAGCAACAAGATTTTTTTACAAGTAAAAAAGAAAGCGAAGGCCCCTTACATATCTTTTTCAACCCACCATATAACGAGCGTATTCAAATTGATACAGAAGTTTTCTATCAACATATTGGTTCTGCTTTGAAGCATGGTTACCCTAATAGTAAAGCATGGCTTATTACCTCCAATGCAGAAGCTTTAAAATGTGTTGGTTTAAAACCAATTACTAAAATTAAAACATTCAATGGTGCTTTGGAATCGCGATTGGTTGGTTATGAACTTTACGAGGGTAGTCGAAAACATAATCCAAAAAACACGTAATAAATTACAATTTAGTTAGTCGGTTGCAACACAAAGTAAATACAAGGTACCGCTAAAAGTAGCTGATGTAGTACCTGCATTATACCACGTAACTTGTACGGTATTGCTTGCTGCATCTACATCATGCGGTGTAAAAATACATTGTAAATAACCGGTGCCACTGCTCGGTTGAAATTGCGCAACGGATACACGAATATTGGTATTATTACCTGTAAAAGGAGTTACATTAAACGTTGCGGTCAAACTTCCCCCTACTCCTAAACTTGTTGAACTAATACTCCCTGAGGTAAAGCCCATTCGTAGTTGTGTACTACTATTACTTTTCACAATACCTTGTCCGCTACTAACTGTCATTTCACCGCCTACCGACATACTACCATCATTCGTTGTATTACCGGCTACATGAAGGCTACTCCCAAAATCAACATTGCCATCTACATCGAAATATCCATCTACATAAGAATCACCATAATTTTGTTGATAGGTATTATAAACAGAGCCACTCGCATTAATGCTACCTGTGGTATTAATGCTACCATTCACATCCAAGGGGTAGCTTGGAGAAGTATCGTTTATGCCTACATAACCAGAATTATTTATGGTTACACGCTCTTGAAGAAGGGAATCGTTCGCATTAACACCTACATAAAATCCCATTCGTGCGCCAGCGGTTGATACACCGATTGTTTTAATGGCTCCTGTATAATAGTTGGTCGTTTTAAAAAACATTCCTGACTTTTTTCCAGCTGCCAAAATTGCATTATTCTCAAGCAGTAAATTTTTATCATTCGATTTAGCGAGATGTAATTGCATTAAAGGTGTTATTGTACCGATACCGATATTTCCTGTATTCGTGTTATACATATCGTTTCCACTGATTTGCCATGGCGATAGCATAGCATTGGTGATTGTTTGCCATGAGGCTAAACCGGTTGCATCGCTCGTAAGCACTTTGTTCGTTCCCGGAATGCCACCATTAATTTTAACCTGGCCATTTACTTCAAGTTTTGAACTTGGTGTTGTTGTACCAACTCCTATATTATTAGCGGCATCAATCGTTAAGGCTGTTGCATTGTTTGAACCTAAATTCAATACATTATTTTCACGATTGATAATTTCCGCAACATTGCCCGTTGTACGTATATCTAAACCATCGGTAGCGGTATGACCTGTTGTATTATTCGTAATTTTCACCGTATCGCCTGTCGCATCAGTTCGGTTGATATGAATACTTGTGGCCGGTGTAGAGTTTCCACCTAAACCAACATTACCGGTGGATTGCATACCGATGAATTTGAAATAAGCTGTTCCTCCATTCACGGTGGCAAAACCTATGTTATGTCCGTTCGCCATCACTGTCGGACTGTTATTACTTCCAAACACCATTAAATTTGCGTAAGGGAATAATGTACTTGCACCACCGTAATACCCAGGTACTGCAGAACCGTATTTCGTGAACGTGTGGTAGTTTGCGTTGATATCATTGTAGAAAATGAACTTCCCCCAACTCGTTGAACTCAAGTTCTCCATACGTAGATGTTCTTGGTTACCAGCGGAGGTTGTGATGTGCATGCGTGATTGTGGTGAAGTAGTTCCGATACCGATATTCGTTCCGTTATCGAAAATTTGCGAATTGTAAATCGTATTCGCTGCCGTAAACTTCGTGAGATAATTGACAGTACCGGTTCCCGTTGCCGATGTTGATACAGCACCACTTCGGGTATCTCCTGTATGACCACCTACGGTTTCACGAGCCTGTCCGGCTTTATCTGCATAAATAGCGTAAGGCACAGAAAGTAATTGGGAAGTTCCGATTACCGTGAAGTCGTTGCCTCCTTTCGGGTCGATCGCAACACGGATGTATTTATTACCTGTTTCCCATTTCACCGTTTTCATATCACCTAATACCGCTTCCCCATTTCCGATTTGAAGACTGTACAAACCAAATTCATTGGTTTTAACGGATTGAATTTCTTCATACTCTGAAACCGTGGCATCTTCGGTTGGAAGCACAGCAATTTTAAGTTTCAAGTTTTGATTTTTAATTGGGTCGCCTTGTTCGGTGCGGGCAACTCCTTGATAATTGAATTTTTGAGGAACCTGTGCCAGAAGTGTATAAACAAAAAAAAGGTTCGCTAGAATTAGAAAAAATGGTTTCATTTCTCT
>JAEUVD010000039.1 GCA_016787065.1 Chitinophagaceae bacterium | reverse complement strand
AGCCTTTAACCTTATGTACATTGCCGGTAGAAACTCGAAAGAACTTATCAAAAATGTTTTTCAAATCTTTCTTATCAATTCCAATGCCATTATCCTTAATGGTGATCTGAACCCCTTGTGGTTTATCCTGGGTTCTTATTTCAATCATTGGTGTTCGATCACAATATTTTATTGCGTTGTCTAAGAGATTGCTAATTACATTTTTGAAATGAAGTTTATCCACGTACATTTCTGTTTTGTCAGAATCCATCATCACTTTAATATCTCCACCACGCGAGCGTAAGAGGGGTTTGTATTTTCTTTCGGTAATTTCATCTAACATCTCTTTTAAAACAACATGATCGATATTGAGTTTAATTCCTTCCTTGTTACTCTTCGCCATCTGTAAAACACGTTCAACCTGATTGGTAAGATGCAAGGTTTCATTATTGATTATCGTGGCATAGTTGAGTAAGCGTTCCGGGTTCTGTACAATATTAGGGTTCTTTAAAACTTCCGATGACAATTTTATTGTAGCTAAGGGTGTTTTAAACTCATGCGTCATGTTGTTTACAAAATCCTTTTGGATTTCTGATAATCGTTTTTGTCGGAATATGATGAAAATGGCATAAGCCAGTACAATCAGGAAAATGATTAAAACCAAAGTCGACCAAAACCAATTCGTCATTTCCTTTGTTAAGTAATTATCTAACTTCGGAAAGTGAACCGCGAAGTAATTATTCCCATGTAATTTTTTAGGGAAGGATTCCATCTTCACATCTGGTTTTTTATCTGTTCGTTCATAGCTTACATACTTTCCATATTTCATTTTCTCACTTTCGCAATCGTACACGCTATATTCAAAATCAGTTTTGATTTGTTGTGCCAGTAATTCGCGTTTAAGCAAGTATTCTAATGCCGTTGAATCTATTTTGTCGTTAACCTGAACGGTATAATACGAATCATTCACATGCGATACGATACTATCGGTAAGTGAAGTATTTTCATTCATCCGTAAAATTTGATCCGCAACATTTTTTAAGGCAATCGTAACATGGGTATTGAAAATATTCTTTTCTAACTCATATGCTTTCTTTATCCAGAAATATTGTGTGGTAAACATCAAAACCGCACAACACACCGATAAAACAAATATGATTCGAATAACACGGTTACTCATGAAATTAAAAGTACTTATTTTTTAATACGATGCGCATTATTCTTCAAAAAGCTATCCCATCCTTTACTTTTATTTAGCAAAGGAAGAGGGCTTTGCATTTGGAAGTAATGACAAAGTGCAACAGCAACAGCATCGGTTGCATCAAAGTAATCTGGTTCTTCTTGTAACTTAAGAACCTTTTGTAACATTTTCCATACTTGTTCTTTGCCTGCATTTCCGTTACCCGTTACTGCTTGCTTTACCTTCTTTGGCGAATATTCGGTAACAGGTAAACTATATTGCATGGCAGCCGCAATAGCCACGCCTTGTGCGCGACCAAGTTTAAGCATACTTTGAACGTTTTTTCCGAAGAAAGGAGCCTCAATTGCAAAATACCCTGGTTGATAAAGGCGAATTAATTCAGAGATTTTTCGGTAGATATGATTGAGTTTTTCATAATTATCGTCATACTTCGATAATTTCAAAACGCCCATCTCTAGTAACTTTACTTCTTTGTTTTGAATTTGAATTAATCCAAATCCCATGACCAGCGTGCCTGGATCGATTCCTAAAATTATTTCCTGTTTCCCTTTCAATCCTGTTATTTTTACGCTGTGTTTAAGAACAAAAGTATAAAAATAATATTCAAGGCCACCGTCGGACTTATTTTGTTTTTATGGCTTGTGTACACGATTTATCATCAAATAAAACGACAACCAGATTTAAAGAACACCTTACAAACGATGTATTCCTCTTGGGATATGTATAAACTTGGGATGCTCTGTCTGGTTTTTATACTGATGTTCTTGAATTGGACAGTGGAAGCAAAAAAATGGCAGCAGCTTATGCTCAATACCGAACGAATTTCGCTAGGTAAATCGTTGCAGTCTATTCTTACGGGTGTGGCGGTTTCGGTAATAACACCTAATCGAATTGGCGAGTATATGGGGCGAATTTTATACCTGCGCAATCCAAATAAAATTCAAGGTATTACGGTTACCATCGTAGGAAGTTTTGCTCAACTTATCATAACCGGTTTTGCTGGAGTAATCGGTTTAGTTTATTACCTAGTAGTAGTGAAGCAATTACTCTGGTTATATTTTTTACTTGGGGCTAGTTTGCTTCTGCTCTTAGGATTGTCGTACTTGTATTTTCATCTTCAGCGTTTTTACAAGTTGGTTGAACGCTTTAGTTACTTTCGAAAACTCAAGGTATATATTGAAGTAGTTCAACGCTTTGGTCGAACGCAATTAATTCGCATTTTGCTCCTTTCGCTGTTACGCTATTTTGTGTATACCGTACAATTAGTATTGTTGATGAAATTGTTTTTGGTAAATATAAACATACTCAGTTTAGTGCATGTGATTTGGTTAATTTTCTGGGCGATGGCTATTGTGCCAACGATAGCAGTTGTGGAGGTAGGCGTTCGAGGTGAAACAGCTGTTTATTTTCTTGCGCCCCTTAGTACAAATTATGTGGGTATCTTATCAGCAACCAGTGTATTGTGGTTAATCAACTTAATTATTCCGGCGCTAATTGGTTGTTTGTTTGTGTACAAAATGAAGTTGTACGATGATGATCAAGATTAAAATGGTGTTTTGAATTGTTGAAATGAAACAAAGCTTTTATCGCGATCAGAAAGGATAGGCTCTTCACAATCCCAATTCATTCCGAAACTTGAAAATAGAATTCCATCATCAGCCTCACGATAATTTTCACTGCTCACAAAATAAAAAGTAAGGGCATTCTCAGTAAGTGATTTAAACCCATGGGCAAAGCCTTCCGGAATATACAAGGCTTTGTTGTTTTCTGCAGAAAGCTCGGCACAAACAAACTGACCGTACGTAGGGGATGCAGAACGAATGTCTAAAGCAACATCTAAAATAGCACCCTGTGTGCAAAACACAATTTTAGCATGTTGGTATGGAGGATGCTGAAAATGCATACCACGAATTACATGTTGTTTAGATGTTGAATAAAAACTCTCCTTCATAGAAAAAGAAATACCCGCTTCGAAGAAACTCTTCTCATGAAATGTTTTTACGAATTGTCCGCGCAAATCATGTGCATGAAATTGCGTAATGAGTTTAACATCCTGAATTATTGTAGATTCAAATTGCATGGTTAGTAATCGTCGCTATCGTTGATGATATCTTGAAAATAATCTTGTATTTGTTGTAAACATTTTACCGAAGCATCTTCCTCCGACAGATACCATTCCACTGTTTTCTGAATAGCGGTTTTTGCATTCCATCGAGGTTCCCAATGAAGATCTTGCTTGATGCGGTCAATGGAGAGCATGAGTAAACCTGCTTCGTGCGGTGCTTGTTCATTTCGTTCAATACGATAGCTGCCTCGTTGCATTGCCTCAATTGCTGTTTGGGTAAGAAATTCAACACTTAGTACATCCGATTTCTCAGGCCCTACATTATACGCCGTGTTAACAACTGAATTGGCTTCGGCAAGTTCAACAGCAACTAACAGATAGGCTGCAAGCGGTTCTAATACATGTTGCCATGGGCGAACGGCATCGGGGTTTCGTAGCACAACATCTTCTTGTTGTTTTACGGCTTTAATAATATCGGGTATGATTCTATTAGCTGCATAATCGCCACCACCAATTACATTACCTGCTCGGAGAGCAACGATTTTCTTTTGATGTTGGGTAAATTCTTTTGGGTTGAAGAAGGAATGTATATAAGATGAAATGACAATTTCCGAAGCCGCCTTACTAGCGGAATAAGGATCGTAGCCACCGAGTTTGTCGTCTTCTTGAAAGAGTGTTCCTTGCTCTTTATTTTCATACACTTTATCGGTGGTAATCATAATGGCAATGCAAGGTTTGTTTACTTTTCGCAAGCCTTCTAAAACATGCGCCGTACCGATGGCATTCACTTCAAACGTGTATAGTGGACGTTGATAGCTATCTAACACCAGTGGTTGCGCCGCCAAATGAAAAATAAAGTCGGGTTGTATTTCTTCAATTAAATTAATAACAAAATCAGCATCACGTAAGTCGTGTAGAATAGATTTACAAAGTGTATCACCTTCTATTTGATGGTATAAACTGGGTTCTTCAGGAGCAAGGGCTAATCCGGTAATACTTGCATTGCATCGAGCCAGCAATTGAAGTAACCAGCTTCCTTTAAAACCGGTATGGCCCGTTAATAGAACTTTTTTTCCTTCAAAATGTTTTCTGAAACGTGCTAAGCTTACCAGGTTTTCCATATTGGATTTGTTTCCCAAAGTTTTTCTAATTCTTCTTTATCGCGCATAGTATCCATGCATTTCCAAAATCCACGATGGCGGTAACCAACTATTTCTTTGTTCGACGCTAAATCATACATCGGTTTTCGTTCCCACATCATGTCATTCATATCTTCTTTCAAATAATCGGCTATGGAAGGATTTACCACAAAAAAACCACCGTTTATCCAGGTGCCGCTGTCTTCCGGTTTTTCTTCAAACTGAAGTACTGTTCCGTCATCATCCATATTTACTACACCAAACCGACTGCTAGGTTGAATGGTAGTCATGGTACAAATTTTTCCATGTTGTTCATGGAAGGCAATTAATTTATTGATATTCACGTCACAAACACCATCACCATAAGTAAGTAGAAATGTTTCCTGATTGGTATAGGGTAGAACTTGTTTTAAACGACCTGCCGTCATGGTATGCAAACCGGTATCAATTAAAGTTACTTTAAAGGGTTCAGCATTGGTTTGATGAACTTCTAATTGATTATCTTTCAAATCGATCGTAATATCCGCATTATGAACAAAGTAATTCGCGAAATATTCTTTGATTACCCACGATTTATAGCCACAGCAAACAATAAATTCATTGTGCCCGTAAGAGGCATAGATTTTCATAATATGCCAAAGAATAGGTTTACCACCTATTTCAATCATGGGTTTAGGCTTTAAATGACTCTCTTCTGAAATTCGGGTTCCAAGCCCTCCTGCGAATAATACAACCTTCATGAACTTATTTTTCCGTAGCGCAAGATAAACTCACAACCTGAAAAATATTGCGATTTCAATAGTTATTTATTCTATAAATAGATAATTTTGAACCATGAGAGTTATCATTGTGGATGATGAGGTTACCAGTTCTCAAGTATTGGAAAAACTCATTCAACAAAATATTCCGTCGTTGCAAATTATAGCGGTTTGCAACAAGCCCCAAGATGCGTTACTGAAATTAGCAACTCTAAGCCCGGATTTAGTATTTATGGATATTGAATTGCCAGGGATGACTGGTTTTGATATCCTGGAAAAAATACCTAACATTCAATTCGATATTATTTTTACCACGGCGCATAGTCAATATGGTATTAAAGCCATTCAATTTTCCGCTATCGATTATCTGTTAAAACCTATACAAGTAGAAGAGTTAATTGAGGCAGTGCGCAGAGTGCGGGAGCATAAAGCGGTTACCCGCCCCTTGGAGAAAGTAAAACTGTTATTAGAAAATCTTCAATTGCTGAATACCAATGATACCTTTAACCGTATCGCCTTTCCAACCGGAGAAGGTTTGAAGTTTTTACATGCTAATGATATCCTACGTTGTATGTCGTCGAATAACTACACCTATATCTTTCAAACGAATGGCGATAAGTTACTCGTGAGTAAATCGTTGAAGGAAATAGAAGGAATACTTCCTACACAATTTTTCTGCCGGGTACACAATTCACACCTGATAAATATTTCCTATGTATCAAAACTCATGAAGGGCGAATCGAATTTACTGATTATGAAGGATGGCACTGAGGTAGAGGTGAGTAGAAGAAAGAAAGAAGAATTGGTGAAAATTATGAACTTGTAAAACTTTTTGTGTGAATGCGGGAAGTGCTAACTTCACCACATCACTCCAGAAATGAACATTTCTTTTTAGAACAAAAAATAGGGTATAGTATGTCGCTACTTCAAGTAAATACTTCTTTCAATATCGATCTTCAATTTCAAACGGCGCCCTTTCATTTAAGATTATTTGCATGGATAGTGGATATGATCATGCTCTATATCTACATCTTTGTATTAAGTTACTTGTTTGCTACGACTATAAGTTTAGATAATGCTCAGAATTTTGGATTGGTTGAATTACTTATTGTGATTCCTTATTTGGCTTATCATTTTGTTTGTGAACTTTTCATGAACGGACAAAGTTTTGGCAAGAAGTTATTAGGCGTGCAGGTGGTGAGTTTAAACGGTAAGAACGCTAGCTCTAGTCAGTATTTACTTCGATGGCTTTTGCGTACTATTGATTTTGGATTTTTTCTGGGTGTGGTATTTTTGGTAAGTGGAAACCTCTTCCTTGGCGGTGTCATTCTGATCGGCAGCGTAATATCCATTATATTGTTTATTACAACACCTAACAATCAACGCTTAGGCGACTTTTTAGCCGGTACGGTAGTAGTGATGAAAAAACTCCCTTACAATTTGAATGATACCATCTTTAAAGAACTGGATGTAAAAAATTACAAAGTCGTGTTTCCCATGGTGATGCGATTAAGTGATAAGGATATTAATATTATTAATAATGCCCTTCAAAAACATGCTAAGTCGCGTATAGATAATCACTTGGACGCTATTTCTCAGAAAATAATTAATGCCTTAAAAATTGAAACTACCATGGAGAGTGCTTCCTTTTTGAAAACACTCATGCGTGATTATAATTACTTGACTCGACAAAAAAGCGACGACTAAATTATTTGTTTTCTTTAGCCCAGCTATCTTTCAGGTTAACTGTTCGATTAAAAATAAGATGTTCCTTCGTTGCATTTTTATCTAAGCAGAAATAACCTAGACGTAAAAATTGAAAACGATCATCCAGCGACGCTTCTGTTAAACTAGGTTCAATAAAGGCTTTTGGTAAAATTTGTAAACTATGCTCATTCACATAGGATAGAAAATCGCCATCTTCATTCGCCGGATTTTCAACTTTGAATAAACGATCATACAAGCGAATTTCTGCGCTCGTAGCATGATTACAACTTAACCAATGCATGGTGCCTTTTGCTTTGATGCCACTTTGGTCGTTACCACTTTTGCTGTTCGGATGATATTCGCAATGTACTTCTGTAACCTTTCCATCCGCGTCTTTTTTGAAACCGGTGCAGGTAACAATATACGCATGTTTCAAACGTACATTTAAACCCGGTCCTAAACGAAAGTATTTAGGCGGCGGTGTTTCCATGAAGTCGTCGCGTTCAATCCAAAGTTCATTGCTAAAGCCAAGTTCACGATGACCGGCATCTGCATCTTCCGGATTATTTTCTGCCTGAAGCCATTCTGTTTTACCTTCTTCGTAATTCGTAATAATAAGTTTAATTGGATCTAACACGGCCATTCTACGAAGCGCATGTTTATTTAAGTCTTCGCGAATGCTATGTTCCAGTAACGATACATCTACGATATTATCGCGTTTGGCAATACCAACACGCTCGCAAAAATCGCGTATGCTTGCAGGGGTATAACCTCTACGTCGAAGCCCGCTAATGGTTGGCATCCGAGGGTCGTCCCAACCATCTACTAAACCATCTTGAACAAGTTTCAAAAGTTTACGTTTGCTGGTAACAGTATAATTAATATTTCTTCGTGCAAATTCATATTGATGCGAAGGGTAGATGCCGAGGTTTTCAATACACCAATCATATAACTCGCGATGTGGAATGAATTCCATCGTGCATATACTATGCGTAATTTGTTCGATACTATCACTTTGTCCGTGTGCAAAATCATACATCGGATAAATGCACCAAGCATCACCGGTACGATGGTGGTGTGCATGTTTAATGCGATATAAAACCGGGTCGCGCATGAGCATGTTGGTATGCGCCATATCTATTTTAGCTCGTAAAACTTTCTCACCGTCTTTAAACTCGCCGTTTCGCATGCGTGTAAAGAGGTCTTTGTTTTCTTCAACGGTGCGATTGCGATAAAGGCTGTTTTTGCCAGCTGCGGTAGGTGTTCCTTTCAAGGCACGTATTTCTTCCGAAGTGGAATCATCTACATAGGCCAGTTCCTTCTCAATTAATCGATGCGCAAATTGATATAATTGTTCGAAGTAATCCGAAGCATAAAATTCGTTTTTCCATTGAAAACCTAGCCACTGAATATCTTGTTTGATACTCTCTACATATTCCGTTTCCTCGGTTTCCGGGTTGGTATCATCGAAACGCAAATTAGTATAGCCCGGAAAAGTTTGCGTTAAACCAAAATTTAAACAGATGGCTGAGGCATGCCCTAAATGTAAATAACCATTAGGTTCCGGAGGAAAACGCGTAACAATGTGTTCATGCTTTCCAGCCTTAAGGTCCTGATCGATAATTTCTTCAATAAAATTAAATGATTTTTCTTCCGACATGCCGCGAATTTACAGTTTAAAGAAACGTGATGGTGTAAAAAAATGGAAGGATTGATTCGGTGTTAGTATGATCGGATGTTTGGGTAATGAAATGTTTTTAATATTGCGCATAAACTAGTATTTTCGAAGTGGGTAAAGCTGCTTGTAGATGTGATGCTATTTCTCCTCGCCACGAAGCGAATTGCAAGGCAATTTACTCCTGAAAAAAATCAACCTCTAAACTATGAAATCTTTCCTCCTTTGTATTCTTCTCCTTCCGTTTTCATCTTGTTTATTCGCTCAACACCCCGGAGATGCACTTTTTCAATCCGGAAATTTGATTCACACTGTTAAATTCACTTTCCCTGATACCAATTGGTACACTATTTTAGTGAATAATTATAACCTGAGTAATACATTAGATTCCAGCATTTATTATAGTTGTACCGTGGAGGTAGATGGAACGATACTCTCAAACGTTGGTGTAAAATTTAAAGGCAACTCTTCTTGGGGGCATCCGAACGGAAAGAAATCCATGAAGTTGAGTTTTGCAGAATTCGTTCCCGGTCAGTATTATGATAGTTTAAAACAACTCAATCTTAATAATAGTTATAACGATCCGTCCTTTCTTCGAGAAAAATTGTATCTCGATATCTTGAAAAAAAATAATCTGGATGCACCTCGTTGTCATTATGCCCAGGTATTTGTAAATAATCAACCTTATGCTTTTTATACCTTGGTTGAAGAAATTGATAAAACATTTCTGGAAACTCATTTTGGTGGAAACGGCGGGAACCTTTACAAAGGAGACCCTAAAGGAGATATGAAATGGGAAGGATGGAATCAAACAAATTACTATGATAATTTTGAGTTGAAGACCAATGAAACAGCTAACAATTGGAGCGACCTGTTAACGCTTATCAATGCGATTAATAATACTCCCGCGGCTCAAGTTCAAGACACCTTGGAAAAGTACCTGAATATTCACACCTTCATACAACATTATGCTGCCTTTATCGCGTTCGCAACGCTTGATTCTTACGTTGGTTCAGGACATAACTATTTCATTTACTATAATAAACAAACCGATAAGTTTGAATTTATACAATGGGATACAAATGGCGCTTTTGGAAGACATAAACCCGCAGGACAAGGATTGGTGGATGAAACCTTTTTGAGTCCGTTTTTTCAATTTATGCCTATTGGCAGCCGTCCTCTAACCGATAGAATTATTAGCAATGCAACGTTCAAATCAGCATATTTAGATGCACTTTGTTCGCTCAACGAACATTATTTAAATCCTAGCTATTTACATCATCAGATTGATTCGCTTTCTGCGTTAATAAAATCTTTTGTTTATTCGGATACACGAAAGCAATTTTCGAATGCAGCCTTCGACAGTAATTTAGTGTTTCAAGTGAATACAACACCAGGTCTCAAACAATTCTCGAGCAATCGGTATCAATTTCTTAAGGATACTTTATTGAATTTTGGTTGTTATCCTTTAAGTACTGCGGAATTAAATAATGCTTTGCTGATTCAGGTTTTTCCTAATCCAAATCAAGGTTTACTGCAAGTGGATGCCTCTTTTGCAATAAATCATATTCGTCTTTATGACTTAACAGGAAGAGCTTTAAAGGAAATTACCTATGACCCCGTTACTCGTATAACGGTGCCATTGAATGATTTACCATCTGGCATCTATCTTCTTGAAGTGAATCATATTTTTTGTAAACGAGTTTATAAAGAATAGCTTTTAATTCAATACCTAACTCATCCTTTTTTTAACTTAAACCTGAATAACGCCGGTGATCTTATAGTCCTTCTCACCACAATTTGGATTATTTCCATCACCACCTTACTTTTAACGCAAATACTTCGTATGAAAAAACTTTTATCGCTCTTCGGTGTTATGCTGCTTCTAATTTCCACTGCCAAAGCACAATTGGCAGAGAAAAATACGGGTGTTATACAGGTAGGATATGGCTATCCGAGTGTAATGACCATACTCGGTCAAATGTTGAAATTTGGTTTCACTATGGGTACCGATCCGGAAACATCTACTTCCTCTTTTAGCTATAAAGGTGTAGGTCCTTTCCACGGACGGTTTGAATATATGCCCGGCGGAAGGGTAGGTTTAGGGCTTAGTACCAATTTTGAAAAAGGAACATTTACACTGGAACAAACGTATACTGATTTTGATGATAATTTCGTTTCCTCCAAATCGTCGTTTGATTATAACAGCATCAATGCTATGGCACGTATTAATTTTCACTTTTTAAAGAGAAATGAAAAAATAGATATTTACTACGGATTAGGTGTTGGCTATGCGCATACACGCGCCAAATTTAAAGCTGAATTTGATGGTGCTACCTTAGATACCCTCGATCAGAAAGTAGTGGATGAATTTAACGATTATCTGAATGATGCGTTCAAAATGATACCGGTTGCTATCGAAAGTGTTTTCGGAATGAAATGGGCTTTCACACCTACCGCGGGTATGTACCTCGAAGCCGGTTACAGCAAAGCATTTTGTCAGCTCGGACTATTTGTTAAACTCGGTAATACAAAAGGTTACAATCGTACGAGTTGGAAATATTATTAATAGAAATTTATAGTCGTTGATAGAAAAAAAATCTTTTCAGGTTGCTAAGGAAGTGCATGCTATTTTGGTAGCATGGTGGCCTCAGGGTAAACCCGAATCATTGGTTACGGAATATTTAGATGAATTATCTTTTTTGGCACATACCGCTGGAGCAATTGAAGTAAAACGCTATTATCAAAAACTCGAACATCCCGATAGTAGAACTTTTTTGGGAAAAGGAAAGTTAGAAGAAATAAAATCATATATCGATCGGAATCAAGTGGAGTTGGTTATTTTCGATGATGAACTGAGCGGTTCACAACTCGGAAATATCGAAGAAATTTTGAAGCGTAAGGTCATAGATCGTTCCGATCTTATTCTCGATATTTTTGCTACACGCGCTAAAACAGCACAAGCTAAAGCCCAAGTTGAATTAGCACAGTACCAATATATTCTCCCTCGTTTACGTGGTATGTGGAAACATCTTGAACGTCAGGGTGGAGGTATTGGAAGTCGAGGTCCGGGTGAAACAGAAATAGAAACAGATCGCCGTTTAATTCGTGATAAAATAGCTGCCTTGCGTAAACGATTATTGGAATTCGATAAGCAAGCCTTTACGCAGCGTAAAGAGCGTGGTGAATTTATTCGCGTTTCCTTCGTTGGTTATACGAATGTTGGTAAATCTACGTTGATGCGTTTCCTTAGCAAAAACGACGCATTCATCGAAAATAAATTATTTGCTACTCTAGATACTACAACCCGTAAAGTGGTTTTTGATCGAACACCCTTTTTGTTAAGCGATACCGTAGGATTCATTCGAAAACTACCGCATCATTTGGTAGAGAGTTTTAAAAGTACCCTCGATGAAGTACGTGAAGCCGATATTTTGTTACATGTGGTAGATGTATCGCATGCCAATTATGAAGATCATATTGCTGTAGTAAAAAATACGCTGCATGAATTAAAGGCAGATGATAAACCAACGCTTTATATTTTCAATAAGCTTGATTTGTATGAAAAAAATACTTTTGATCCTTGGTTAGAGGAAGAAGTGAAAGAGGAATTACTTCGACAGTTTCAACGACGTTGGAATCAGGAAACACAGAACAATGCCATCTTTGTTTCCGCAACGGAAAAAATAAATCTTGATGAACTACGGGTGAATATTTTAGATCAGGTGAAGAAAATGTACGGCATTCGCTACCCGTATAAAACTATATTTTATGACTGATGAACGTGCGCAACGAGTAAAGGATGTTTTGCGTTACCGACAGAATGATTTAACGGTTGTATTAGAAAATGTAGAAGATCCTCACAATATTTCCGCCGTTATGCGTAGCTGTGATTCGGTGGGTATCAAAGAAATTTATATTGTGAATACGAAACTAACACCACATAGAAAATTTGGTGCACGAAGCAGTTCAGGGGCAAGAAAATGGGTTATGGTACAACAATTTACAAGCATTTCGGAATGTATGAAAGTAGTTCGTTCTCACTATAATCGAGTATGGAGTACGCATTTGTCTGCCGATGCGAAAAATTTATACGATTTAGATTTAACCAATTCAACCGCCTTGGTTTTTGGTAATGAAGCCAAAGGCTTAAGTGCTGAAATGATAGCGCATTGCGATGGAAATTTTATCATACCTCAGTTGGGCATGAGCATGTCGTTGAATATTTCTGTGGCTTGTGCAGTTAGTATTTTTGAAGCCTATCGACAAAAAAATCTTGCTGGACATTACCGCCAGCAAAAAATTACGGAATCCGAAGTTGCCGATATTAAGACATTCTGGAAAATTTATGAAAGATGAGAGCGGTAATACAACGGGTACAAAAAGCAAGTGTTCAGGTAGATGAACAAGTGGTTGGACAAATAAGCCAAGGCTTGTTAATTTTATTAGGTATTGAAACTTCGGATACTGAAGAAGACATTACATGGTTAAGCAGAAAGATTACGCAGATGCGCATCTTCAACGATGAACAAGGGTTAATGAATCTATCCTTAGAGCAAGTGAACGGTTCCTTACTTTTAATTAGTCAGTTTACACTGTACGCTTCTACCGTGAAAGGAAATCGACCTTCTTATATTCAAGCGGCGCGACCCGAAGTAGCCATTCCACTCTATGAAGCCATGATCAAACAACTAGAACAAGATTCCGGTAGGAAGGTTGAAACTGGCATGTTTGGCGCAGATATGAAGGTAGCATTAATCAACGACGGACCGGTTACCATTTGGATGGATAGTAAGAACCGACAGTAATTAATGCTGCACAATGAACTTCATACAACTTCGTTTCTCATCAGAAGAAACTTCTATAAAATAAACTCCATTTTCAAGATCATCTACTTCAATCGTGGTGTTAGATGAATGCATAGTTCCCGATAAAATAGATCTTCCAAAAACGTCGTGAATACTGTATTTATATAAAGTGGTTGCTATTGGATTTGGTATTTGTAACTGAATAAATTGCTTCGCAGGATTAGGGAACAACGTAATGTTTTTATCTGACTGTTGCTCTGAAACAGCAATGGGAAAGCAGCTTAACTGATTAATTTTTTCCCAAATGGCATCATTCAATAAAAACGGAACTTGAGAACTATCTGGTGCGTCGCCCATGCGTATCCAAACCAAATTTTGCGAAGGCACTACATCAATAAACTGTGCATTTTTACCCATTGCAGCAAACATGTCTGAAGGCGCGTGAGGGTTTAACGGGCCTGTAAAGGAAAGTTGACTTTGAGGAATCATATAACTCGATTTTCCGTTAAGCCAAGTAAGATAACCATAAGAAGGATTCAAGCTTTGCGAACTGTTCGTCATAGCATGGAAGTATGCCGTATCGGTTAAAATTGGTGTTGTATTCCATACGCCTTTATTTAATAAAAGTAAACCATAGCGAGCCATGCTTCTTGCCGTGGAGTAAAATGTGTTATTATATCCGGATGGTATAAATAGTCCATCCATACCAGTAGGCGTTTTTATTTTTTGGGTTACATAGGCATTCAATGTTTGTCCGGTGGCCATTTCAATCACAGAATCTAATAAGGTATAGGGCGCGTTATGATAGGCCCATCGCGAAGCTGTATCTGCTTTATATACCAAACACGAACTGAGAGTGCAATACGGATCGGGTACGCCATCGTCTAAACCGGTAGTCATACTGAGTTGATGTTTGATGGTAATTTTTTGTTCTTGGGAAAGCGGCATGGAAGTCCATCCATTTCCTAAATAACTCGAGGTAGTATCATGAATGTTCAGATACGATTCTTGTTGTGCTATACCAACAGCCATGGCTGTTAAGGTTTTACCGGCAGAAGCCCAATACCAAACGGAGCTTGGCGTGTGCGTTCCAAAATATTTTTCTAAAACAATCTTTCCATCTTTTAATAATATAAAGGCCTTTGAATTTTTACTATTCAAAAAATCGTATAAGCTATCAATTTTATTTTGGCACCATCCTAGATTGGAGGGTGCTATGGTATCCCAAGTGGTAGTACCGGAAGGTGGAAAATAAAGTTGTGCTTTACTCGTTAATTGTATGAAAACTAAAAGGGAAACGATAGGAATAAATTTCATTAGGCGGCATCTTATAATTACAAATATAACTTGGTGATGTTGAAATAAATTGTTTTGAGGTGAAGTCAAATTGTTTAATTCGATGCACCTTTACGGCATGCAACTAAAAGAACTACAACAACAAGTGGATACCTGGATTACATCAACCGGAGTTCGGTATTTTAATGAACTTACTAATTTGGGTATTTTAATGGAAGAGGTAGGTGAACTTTCTCGAATCATGGTCAGAACTTATGGCGAACAAAGTGCCAAGGAAACCGACTTGAAAAAAAACTTAGCCGACGAAATGGCTGATATCCTTTGGGTTTTAACGGCCTTAGCCAATCAATGTAATGTAGATTTAGAAACAGCGGTTCAAGCAAATTTCGAAAAAAAGAATGCGCGAGATAAACAGCGTCATCAAGAAAATGAGAAATTGAAATAAGTTGCTTTCATGTACTTTCGCAGCATGAAAAATTGGTTAGTTCTCCTCTGTATGTTTGGATTTATGTCTTCTTGTGAACGCAATAATATTCATGAGGTAAAAGATTGGTCGACTATTTTTAAAGCGCATGGTATTGATTCGGCCTGTTTTGAAATCCGCGATCATAACCACGAAGAAATGTACTACTTAAATTTATCACGTGCCGGTGAGCAACGTTTTATGCCGGCATCTACGTTTAAAGTTTTTTTGTCGTTGGTAGGTTTAGAAACCAATGTGGCGCTCGATGAGAAGTTAGTGATTCCATGGAATGGTGAAGTTTATGCACGTGCAGAATGGAATAAAGATATGGATATGCGTGAAGCTTTAAAAGTAAGTTCAGAACCTTATTATCGTGAACTCGCTCGACGAATTGGAAAGCCTGAATTACAAAAATGGGTGGATACGGTGAAGTTCGGGAATATGAATTTAGGGGATTCGGTAGATCGTTGTTGGGTAAATAACACCTTGCAAATTACAGCCGATGAACAAGTTGGTTTTATGAAAAAACTTTATTTTGATAAACTACCCTTTTCGCAACGTACACAACGTATTGTAAAGAGTTTGATGCTGCAGGAAGATAGTACCCGCTTTAAATTGTATTACAAAACCGGAACAGGTATTTATCCAGGAACAGACAAAAAATATATTGTTTGGCTGGTTGGTTTTTTAGAAATGAAGGAATCGCAAAAAAATGTAGAAACCAAGCTTGAAGAAACTAATTTCAAGCCTTACTTTTTCGCTATGAATTTCGATACGGATAGCGATAGTATTATGGCCCCTTCGAATAGAGTAGCTATACTGAAAGAAATTTTGAGGGAGCGAAAAATACTTCGATAACCTTTAAGGCATTTTCGTTGTACCGAGTTACGAGCTTTACTTGAGGGTAAATAAAATCTTGATGCGAAGACTTGGCAATGAACAATGAACAATGAATAATGAACAATGAACAATGAATAATGAATAATTAAGCATGCGTGGTTAGGTTAACTGATAATTTATTGCTTATCTCCCAAATCATCTGTGTCCTCCGTCTTCTCCGTTTCAATCCGTGATTCTCCCCAAATCACCTGTGTCCTCCGTCTTCTCCGTTTCAATCCGTGATTCTGATATTGAAGAGCACATAGCTTAACATCATCCCAAACCGCTCTCTTTTAAGTAGAAGGAAATTTTCAATAGAAATCAGAAACCGTCTTTTTATTTGACTTATGATAATCATTCCTTGCCTATCTTCGCGGGTAATTTTAAGCCATGAATCAGGAAACCTTATTTCAACAAAAAATCGACGCCGAGGTTAAAATTGAGGCACGAGATTGGATGCCGGAAGACTATCGTAAAACCCTTATCAGACAAATTTCGCAACATGCCCATAGCGAAATAGTGGGTATGCTACCGGAAGGCAACTGGATTACCCGTGCTCCCAATCTTCGACGAAAATTAATTTTGTTAGCCAAGGTTCAAGATGAAGCCGGACATGGTTTGTACCTGTACTCCGCAGCCGAAACATTAGGAATTTCTCGCGATGAAATGTTTGATCAACTTCATACGGGCAAAGCTAAATACTCTTCCATTTTTAATTATCCTACCCTAACATGGGCCGATATCGGAGCCATTGGTTGGTTAGTGGATGGGGCTGCTATCATGAATCAAGTGATGCTTTGCCGAACATCTTATGGGCCGTATGCCCGAGCCATGGTGAAAATTTGTAAAGAAGAAAGCTTCCATCAACGACAAGGGTATGAATCCTTATTGGTTTTAAGTAAAGGAACCGAAGCACAACGCAGAATGCTTCAAGATGCAGTGAACCGATGGTGGTGGCCAAGTATCATGATGTTCGGACCTTCGGATATGGAAAGTACCAACACAGAGAAAAGTGTTCTTTGGAAAATTAAACGACAAACGAATGATGAACTTCGTCAACGTTTTGTTGATGCTACCGTTGAACAAGCGCAAATATTAGGGGTTACTTTACCCGACCCGGATTTGAAATGGAATGAAACAAGAGGGCATTACGACTTCGGCCAAATTAACTGGGATGAATTTTGGAATGTGGTGAAAGGAAATGGTCCTTGTAATAAAGAACGTTTAGCAGCCCGAGTTAATGCTTGGGAGAAGGGTGCATGGGTGCGTGAAGCTGCCCTTGCTTATTCAGAAAAGAGAAAGAAAAAAGTTGCGTAAGCAACAGCTACTGTTTTCCAGAAAGCAATGAATTACATCGAAATAAATAAACAGGCTTGGAATCTGAAAACCAAGCTTCATGTGAATTCCGCCTTCTATAAACAGGAGGAATTTCTGGCCGGAAAAAATACCTTACAACCTATTGAGCTTGAGTTATTGGGTGATGTAAGTAACAAATCAATCTTGCATTTGCAATGTCATTTCGGACAAGATACACTTTCATTAGCGCGAATGGGCGCACAAACTACCGGAGTGGATTTTTCCGAACAAGCGATTCAAATTGCCCGAGTGGTAAACAATCAATTGAATTTAAATAGTCGCTTTGTATGTTGCAATATTTATGATTTGCCGGAACACCTCGACGGTCAATTTGATATTGTATTTACTTCCTACGGAACTATTGGCTGGTTGGATGATTTAAATAAATGGGCGGTTACCATCAAGAAATTTCTTAAGCCAGGCGGTAAGTTTATCATAGTCGATTTTCATCCTGTAGTTTGGATGTACAGCAATGATTTTTCGTATGTGCAATATTCTTATTTCTTAGATGAACCTATCGTGGAAGATAATGAAGGGAGTTATGCCGATCGGCAAGCATCGGTAAATTATCAAACGGTTGGGTTCAATCATTCTCTTTCAGAACTCTTTCAATCCCTGATTAACCAAGGGCTAAGTATTCAACATTTTAATGAATACAACTATTCTCCTTACAATTGCTTTCCGGATATGGAACAAATTGAGGAAAATCAATTTCGACTAAAACCCTTTGGAAACAAGATTCCTCTGGTATATTCCCTTGTGGTTCAAGGGTAAATTGTCAGAAAAGATACATTTTTCTTAAAGGAAGTTTCCAAACGCTTTCAAATCAGAATACTTTGGCATAATTTTAGACTAACCTTTCATACCTATGAAATTATTATGTGTTATGGAAACGCAACATATATTTCATGAGGGGAGATAAACTAATTTTAACTATCGTGTGTGTTTTAGGTTGGCTGGGAAACCTGAATGCGCAAGTAACAGTAACGAATTCCAATAATGCTGCTTTTTTAGCTAGCAAATTAATTGGGCCAGGCGTTGATGTTAGCAATGCCACCATGCTTTGTAATTCAAATCAAAGTGGTTTTTTTATATCGCCATCCAGCTTGTTGAATATGGACAGTGGTATTGTACTTACTACAGGTTTAGCTTCAACCAATTCGCCATTTAATGGCGTGAACGGACAAGAAATTAATTTTGCAAATCAGAATCAAGGTACTGCCGGCGATCCGGATTTAACAGCCCTTGCAAGTATTAGTACATACGATCGATGTATTTTAGAATTTGATTTTAAAGGTGATGGCGATACCATTTACTTCGAGTATAAATTTGGATCGGAAGAATACCCAGCTTTTAACTGCACAAACTATAATGATGTTTTTGGGTTCTTTATATCTGGTCCGGGTATAACAGGTAGTCAGAATCTTGCTTTGATTCCAGGTACATCCATTCCGGTGGCTATTAACTCCGTAAATAATGGTGTTGTTGTAGCCGGAGGAAATATTTCCAATTGTACTTCGATGGGAGCCGGTTCTCCGTTTACATCGTTATATTTGGATAATACCGGCGGTGCCGATTTAACCTATACCGGGTTTACAAAAACCTTCAAAGCCAAATCCTTTATTCAGGCTTGTAGTACATATCATATAAAATTAGCAATTGCCGATGGGTTCGATCAGATATTTGATTCAGGGGTATTCTTAAAAGCCGGTAGTTTTAAATCGAATACCTATCATTTAAGTTTCAGTACCGATTCCATGAGCTCAAATCCGCCTTATGTTATTGAAGGTTGCGATTCCATTGTTCTAAAAATCAAACGAGATAATTTTCAAACGGCTGTAACTCAAGATACGGTGACATTGCAGGTTGCAGGTACAGCCACAAATGGTGTTGACTATACTTCCGTTGTACCTAATTATGTTTTTACAACTTCCTTAAATGATTCCGTTAAAACAATTTACATCGATCCGTTTAACGACCTTATTACTGAGGGAACAGAAACCGTTACCTTCTATTTGAAAAATAAATGTAATACCGTGTTAGACAGTATTACTATTCAAATTAAAGACCCTAAAAAGTTCACTGTATTTAATAACGATACAACTATTTGTGCCGGTGCTAGTGTACAAGTGAATGGGGTATTTGATGTTGGTTTAAATTTAAGTTGGTCGCCTGCAGCAGGTGTTTCTAATACAACTATTATTAATCCTGTTCTCACACCAACGGTAACTACCAATTATATTTTAACAGCAAGCTACGGTAATTGTGATGTAGTGAAGGATACCTTAAAGGTAACAGTGCAGCCTCTCCCAACGATTACAGCCTCTTCAACGGCAATTACTTGCACCGGATTAAATAATGGAACTATAACAGCCTTCGGAACGGTAGGTTCAAATCCGTTATCATTTACGTTAATGCCGGGGGCTACCATTCTTACCGGTTCACCTTCTACGTTTACCAATTTAGTACCTGGAACATATACAGTTACCATAAGCAGTGGATTAGGCTGTACTAAAACAGCAGTTAAAACAATTACCGAACCCCTACCTGTTATATGGGGCGCTGTTAGTGCGGTAGATATTGGTTGTAATGCAGGTAATGTAGGCCAAATTAGTGCTTCCGCTTCTGGCGGAACAGGTGCAATGAGTTATACGCTTACACCAGGTAACATAACGAATACTAGCGGAAACTTTAACGCATTAGCAGCAGGTGTTTATGTTGTTACTGCGAAGGACGCCAATAATTGTTCGATAACCACGAATGTTACTATTGTTCAAGCAACTACCTTATCATGGTTTTTAGTTACACCAACGAATATTGCTTGTAGTGGTAATACCACAGGTTCAATTTTTACATCAGCTACCGGTGGAACAGGTACTATTACCTATACTTTACAACCCGGTTCGCAAAGTAATACAAGCGGAAGCTTTAATACGTTAAGTGCAGGCACGTATAGCATAACAGCAATGGATGCAACCGGATGTTTGGCTACAACAGTGGTTACGCTTACACAACCATCAACTCCTATTTCACTAGGTAATCCTACGGTTACCAATGCTTCTTGTTATGGAACCTCTTCAGGGGCAGTAAGTATATCGGCTACTGGCGGAACCGGAACCTTGACGTACTTATTGAATCCTCCGGGATCATCAAATACGGCGGGTGTGTTTACAGGGAAGCCGGCAGGTAACTATACGATTACAGTAACAGATGCCAATGGTTGTACCAAAACAACCACCTTCACCATTACGCAACCAGGAGCCATGACCGTTGTAACGAACAATGTGTTTCCTACCTGTGTACCGGGAAATAACGGTTCCATTCAAGCATCTGTTACAGGAGGCGCTGGTTCGTACACGTATAAACTCAATACTGGAACCTATCAGTCGTCAAATAGTTTTACTGGTTTGGTAAGTGGAAATTATACGGTTACGATTAAAGATGCCAATAATTGTACAACCACTGTGGTTGTTCCGCTACAAATTTCAAATCAAATTACCTTAACCAATTCAACACCCTTACTTACTTGCACTACGAATGTTACAACGGTTAATGTATCAGCATCCGGAGGAACAGCACCTTATACGTACACCTTGATGCCGAATAATATTTCAAATAATATCGGACAGTTTCCAGGTATTGATACTGGTATGTATACCGTTACCGCAGTTGACGCTAATGGTTGCTCTGCTACTTTACAAATAAATATTCTTATACCTCCGGAACTTCAATTTGTAAATTTTAGTGTAACCAATATTCCATGTACAGGTATTGGTTCTGGAAATGTGGCCGTTGCCGTAGGCGGCGGAGTGCTTCCTTACACTTATCAAATTAATCCTCCTGGTACAACCAATACCAGTGGAATATTTAATAGTTTGAGTGCTGGCTTTTATACCATAACCGCTAGTGACGCCAATGGCTGTACAGCTTCATCTGTAGCCCATATTGTTGTTTCACCACCATTAAGTATCGGTGCCCCAACAATATATCCTGTAACCTGCTTTGGAACATCCACGGCAACCGTTCAGATTAATCCAATCGGTGGATCTTTTCCAATGGTGTACACGCTTAATCCCGGAGGCTTAACCAATATCACTGGACATTTCACGAACCTACCTGCAGGTACCTATACTGTTTCGGTATTAGACGCAGGTAACTGCACGAATACAGGTTCTTTTATTATCACACAACCGGCTGCTTTAACCCTAACCAACATTGTTACTACGCCACCAACTTGTGTGCCCGCTTCGGATGGAACCATTACGCCAACGGTAACCGGAGGAACCACTCCGTATAATTATAACTCAGGTTCCGGTTATCAGGCTTCCTCAACATTAGGAGGATTGAATGTTGGTTTATACACGGTAACTATTAAAGATGCCAATAACTGTACCGTATCTACTACTATTAATCTGATAAATCCAACAGCACCATACTTTAGTTCGGTTAGTGTGAATCAGGCCTTATGTGCGGGAAGTGCAACCGGTACGATACAAGTAGTAATTGGTAGTGGAACAACTCCAATTAACTATACGATTAGTCCGTTAGGATTAACGAATACCAACGGTGTTTTCAATAATCTTCCGGTAAATACGTATACCATACAAATTACGGATGCCGCGAACTGTGTTATCGATACAACCGCATCTGTTTTACAACCTTCGGCTATTGCATGGACGAATGTGAGCTACACAGGTATCACTTGTAACGGATTAAACAATGGAACCATTACGGCGCAAGCAGCAGGCGGACAAGGCACACTAACCTATAAAGTAATGCCTGGAAACATGACGAATACCACTGGTGCATTTACTTCGTTAACCAATGCTACTTATACCTTATCGGTTTCTGATGCAAATAACTGTTCTATTACTTCCATAATTAATATCACACAACCTTCTGTTTTCTTTTGGAATGGAGTTACAGCATCCAATGCAGCTTGTTATAATTTGCCAACGGCTGCAATTAATGCACCCGCTTCCGGCGGAACAGGAACGATCAACTATACCCTCATGCCCGGAAGTATAACCAATAACACCGGAGCTTTCCCAACGATTATGTCGGGAGCCTATACCGTTACGGCGGTTGATGCGAATGGTTGTACGTTAACTACAGCCTTTAACCTAACACAACCTGCTTCGTATCCTGCCATTACAACCACGAATACAATACCTACCTGTGTGCCCGGTAACGATGCAACCATTACCGTAAATACTACGGGCGGCACACCAAATTATTTATACAGTATTAATTCCTTGCCAAATCAAATGAGTAATGTTTTTACTGGTATTGGAATTTCAACGTATACCGTAACGGTTACCGACTTCAATGGTTGTACGGTAACTTCGGTAATACCAGTTATTAATAACAATGCTCCAAATATTACCTCGGTGAATGCAACTAATATCTTATGTTATGGAGGAAATACCGGAAGTATTATAACCAATGTTACCGGAGGTGTTGGTGTTTTGAATTATCAACTGCAACCCTTAGGAATTACTAATAGCAATGGCATATTTCCGAATTTAACCGCGAATAATTACACGATTTCTGTAACTGATGCGAATAACTGCAGTGCTACCTCCAATGTAATTCTTACTCAACCTCCGATGCTCATGTGGGATTCTGTTGATAACCGCGATGTGGCTTGTTACGGTGGTGGTAATGGTGTTGTTACTTCAAGTGCTTCAGGTGGAAGTGGATTGATTACGTATAACCTGTTACCAACCAATGTGGTGAATTATACTGGTGTGTTTTTTGGATTAGGTGTAGGACAATACACATTAACAGCTACTGATACCAATGGATGTGTTGTTACGGCCGTATTTCAAATTAATCAACCACCTCCAATTACATGGACCACGGTAACTGTTAATCCGGTTTCCTGTATTCCGAACACCGATGGTTCAATTTTAGTTGGTGCAACAGGCGGTAACGGTCAGTTCGACTATAAACTCATGCCGGGAAATGTTCAGAATACCACTGGTAGCTTTCCTAATCTTCCGGTAGGAACATACACCGTCACGGCTAAAGATTTTTTAAATTGTACCCTAACCACTATTGTTACCATAATTCAAGGAGTTCAAGTTAACGCAACGGCAACTACTACGCCTGCAACCTGTGTGCCTGGTTGCGATGGTACTTCTTCTATTACTGCAAGCGGTGGTAATGCAATCTATACGTATTCTAATAATGGAAGTGCATTTCAAGCTATCAATGGATTCTCTAATCTTTGTTCCGGTAGTTATACAGTAATTATTAAAGATGGAAATAACTGTACAGGAACTGTAGCCTATACTATTTCTACCGCTAATGGGCCAAGTGTACTGAACGCAGCGCCTGGAATGGTTTCCTGTTTTGGAGGAAGCAATGGTAGTTTATCAGCAAGTGTGGTTGGTGGTGTTGGTCCGTTTAATTATAGTTTGCAACCAGGAGCTATTACAAATACCACCGGTTTGTTTACCGGATTAAATGCAACAGCTTATACCATACAAGCAACCGATGCGAATGGATGTAGTATCAGCACTATTGCTTTAGTTCCTCAACCAACGCAAATTCAATTCAGTACGGCAACGACTGCACCGGTATCTTGTTTTGGTGGAAGTAACGGACAAATTACAAGTACCGCTTCGGGCGGAACAGGCGCGGTTCAATATTCTTTATTACCCGGAAATATTACGAATACGTTCGGAACATTTAGTGGATTAACCGCGGGTATATACACGATACAAGCAACCGATGCAAATGGTTGTAGTACTTCTACCTTAGTTACGGTGATACAACCCAATATATTAGTTTTTGCCGTAGCACAAACTACTCCGGTATCGTGTTATGGTGGAAATAACGGTAGCATTTTATTAAATACTTCCGGTGGTACCACTTCTATTGGTTATACACTTCAACCTGGGAACATTACCAATAATACAGGGTCGTTTACAAATTTAATAGTTGGCACCTATACGGCTATAGCTACTGATGCTAATGGTTGTTCGGTAACAACCGTGCTCACCATGAATCAACCAACACCGTTACAAATAACCGGTGTTTCTTCAACTATTCCTACCTGTGTGCCGGGTGGTGACGCAACGCTTACCATAACGGCTTCAGGAGCCACACCACCTTACAGCTATAGTGTAAATGCCGGCCCGTTCCAAACAGGTAATGTGATCAATAATTTGTCGTTAGGTAATTATACCATTACTGTAAAAGACGCGAATAACTGCACCGCCACATCGGTTACACAAATTATTTCACCTAACAGTCCGATTATAACTTCCGTAACAACTACACCGGCATCATGTATACCGGGTTGCGATGGAACAGCCACGATAACCAGTAGCAATGGAACAGGATTACATCAATATGCTCTAAATGGTTTTGCTTATCAGGTATCCAATCTATTTCAGAATTTATGTTTGAATACCTACACGGTATCTGTAAAAGATGCTAATGGTTGCACAGGAAGTTCGGTATTTACAATCGTTAATCCGGCACCACCGGTTATTACAAATATCATTTCAACGCAAGCATCTTGTTTGCCCGGTTGCGATGGCTCACTCACTGTGCAAAGCTCCGGTGGCAGCGGTGCTACGAGTTATTCATTGAATGGAATCTCCTTTCAATCGTCGAGTGTATTCCTTAATTTGTGTGCCGCATTATATACTATTACCGTAAAAGATACCGCCGGTTGTTCGAGTGCCATGCCGGCTGCTGTTACTACAACTGTAGGCCCTGTGCTTACCGGAACAAATCATACGAATGTGTTGTGTTACGGACAAAGTACAGGTTCTATTTCTCTCAGCGTGTTTGGAGGTACAGCGCCGATAAATTATGTATTGAATCCGTTAGGTATCACTAGTAATGTGAGTTCTTTTAATAATTTACCAGCCAATACCTATTCGGTATTAGCAACTGATGCGCATGGCTGTACTTTAAGTACAAGTATTACGCTTACTCAACCACCACCGTTACAATTTGGTGCGCCTAGTTTTCAACCGCCTGTATGTGCCGGAAATGCAAATGGTTCCATACTTGCGCCGGTGAGTGGAGGCTCGGGCAGTATCACGTTTGGAATTCTTCCGTCAGGAACTTATGTGCCCCCTTCTTCATTTATAGGACTATCTGGAAATACCACCTATACGATTACAGCAACGGATGGTAATGGATGTTCAATAAGTACAACATTATTTATTCCGGATCCTTTACCCGTTGTATTAAATACTGTGAGCGCCGATTCGGTAACTTGTTTTGGTTTAGCCAATGCATCTGTTTCGGCAGCAGGTAATGGCGGTACAGGAACCTTAACTTATACGCTACTTCCGGTTAACCAATCGAATAGTTCCGGCAACTTTATCAATTTATCTGGAGGAAATTATACTGTAGTTTTAACCGATGCCAATGGCTGCAGCGTTAGTTCTACTACCTCGGTGTTTGAGCCTACGCCAATAGTTCTACTTAATGCAACATCTTCGAATATCACCTGTTATGGCTTACAAAATGGAAGTATTCAGGTGAGCGCTTCAGGTGGTATGCCGTCGTTGAGTTATACCCTCAATCCTGGAACTGTCGTAAATTCTAATGGTTTATATTCAAACCTTTCCGCAAATACCTATACTGTTTTAGTTAAAGATGCTAACAACTGTTCATTGTCTACATTGCTTTCTATACTTGAACCTCCATTAGTTCATTTTAATAATGTTATCACCAATAATGTGCAGTGTAGCGGACTTCAGAATGGGGTTGTAACGGCTAGTGCTTCAGGTGGTACAGGCATTTTAACTTATAACTTGGTACCCGGAAATATAAGTAATACAAACGGACAGTTTTCAGGTTTAGGAGTGAATACCTATACGATTACCGCCACCGATGTGAATGGTTGTACAACAGTAACTACTATACAAGTTACTCAACCACCACCATTAGATTTAATGTTAGATTCCATTCATCATATAACTTGTTTTTCAGGAAATGATGGTTTTATTGGAGCACATGCTGTGGGCGGAACACCTGCCTATACCTTTACCTTACTGCCATCTAATTTGAGTAATTCTACGGGAAGTTTTAATTTGTTAACTGCCAATACGTATATGCTTAAAGTAACGGATGCACAAGGTTGTAAAGATTCAATATTTCCAATAACACTTGTTCAACCACCTCAAATCATATTTACGCAAGTAGATCATGAGGATATAACCTGTTACTACGATTCAACAGGTTCTATTACCGTGGCGGCAACAGGCGGTACCGGAACGCTTACCTATAGTATAAATCCTACGAGCGGAACGCAAGTTTCCACAGGCAATTTCCAAAATATGGTTGCCGGTACCTATACGGTTACTGTGAAGGATATTAAAAATTGTACCATTTCCACGGTAGTGATTATTCAACAGAATTTACAAATTGAAGCCGTTGTAAACTACACTGAACCGATTTGTCATGGCGAAGCCAATGGTTCTATCGAAGTAATTGCCACCGGAGGTGTTCCTCCGCTAACCTATTCTATCAATGGTTCAGCGTTTACAACCTTGAATAATTTTAATAATCTCACCGCCGGAACGTATACTGTAATTATTCAGGATACTAAAAACTGTATAGCTGATACCTTATTAATTCTCACCGAACCGGATAAAGTAGGCGCCATGGTTAAGGTTCAAAATGAAATTTGTACTGCCGGAAATGACGGTCGAGTTACAGTAGTTGGAACTGGTGGGCGTGGCGACTATGTGTATATTCTGAAGCCAGGAGTTAATATAAATAAAACAGGAAAGTTTACGGGGCTATCTCAAGGTTCTTATACCTTAACTGTTAAAGATTCTAGTCATTGTGAATACACAGAAATTCTAACAATTGAACCGGGATCCGAATTTATGCAAATAGCTTTCGAAAAACAAGATGTTGGTTGCTATGGATTTGGCAATGATGCTTGGGCTAAAGCACTTGTAACCGGTGGTGCACCGCCGTATGCTTATAAATGGGACGATCCTTCGGCGAGCACGACGGCCTTGGTTGAACATCTAACTTGGGGTAACTATCAAGTTTGGGTTACCGATTCAAATGGTTGCATTACACCAGCTACAGTTCAAATTAATCCCGGAACTTGTTGCAACGAAGTATTTATTCCGAATGTGTTTAGTCCGAACGATGATAATCTCAACGACTTATGGCGGGTAATAACGTCAGCGGGCATGGAGTTACGACAACTCTCCGTATATAACCGTTGGGGAAATAAAGTATTTGATACCAACGATATAACGCAGGGGTGGGATGGTAACTATAAAAAAGTACCTTGCGATGTAGGAACCTATTATTATATCTTCCGCTATAAATGTTTATTCGACGGACAAGAATATTTTAAGAAGGGCGATGTTACACTGTTACGGTAAACTTGAGATGCATATTTTAAGTGAACGCTAACTACTAGGAATTCATTGTACTGCTCAAGAAGTTCTGATCTACTTTACCCTGACGTTTGGCTGATACGTTGTTGCACATCGATTAAGTTTGAGATTTTAACTGATTTTAAAACCTCGCTTCCGTATTCCTTTGAAAGAAATTTCTAAAACCACTTACATTTACAGCCAAATTTTAAGCCGGCAATGGAGACTACATCCAACGAAAAAATTCAAAACCTCATTCAGAATATTGAACAAGTTATTCAAGGGAAAACACAGGCAATCAAATTAGTGCTTACTTGTTTATTAGCTAAAGGGCATGTATTGATGGAAGATAACCCCGGAAGCGGTAAAACAGTATTAGCCAAAACCTTGGCCGGTTCAATTTCAGGTTCGGGCAATTCGGTTTTTAAGCGTGTGCAATTCACGCCGGATTTATTGCCCATGGATTTATTAGGCACTCATATTTTTGACGACGGTAAGAAGGAGTTTGTGTTCAAACGCGGTCCTTTATTTTGTAATGTATTGTTGGCAGATGAAATTAATAGAGCTTCACCAAAAGTTCAAAGTGCTTTGCTCGAGTCGATGGCTGAACATCAAATAACCATGGGCGAACAAACCTATAAACTGGAAGATTTATTTTTTACCATAGCTACTCAAAATCCTATTGAAATGGAAGGCACTTATCCACTGCCTGCCGCACAACTTGATCGTTTCTTTATGAAATTATATTTAGGTTATGTTGACGAACAAACCGAATTGACTATTTATAAAGATTATGTTCATATTCAAGAACATGTTGATCATATTAAACAAGTACTGCAACTCGATGATATTTTACAATTACAACTAGAAGCCGCTCAGGTTTTCATTCATCCAGAAATAATTAAAAGTGTTTCCAATTTAGTTCGTAACAGTCGAGAACACGAGGGTATTGCCTTAGGAGCTTCTACACGCGCCGGTATAATTTTTATTAAATGTTTGAAGGCGTATGCCTTAGTTCAAGGTAGAACTTTTGTTTTGGAAGATGATGTGCAAGCCATTGCAACTTCGGTTTTAGATCATCGTTTAATTTACAAAAATAAAGAGGCACGTTTACACGCTTTACCATCCTTGATAAAGAAAGAAATGGATCGCTTAAGTAAACTCAAATTAATTTCTGCTTCATGAACGCTGTGTACTGCACTATTCTCACTATTGGTGATGAACTTTTAATCGGACAAACTATTGATACCAATTCTGCATGGATGGCGCAACAATTAAATCCGTTAGGGATTCAAATTAAACGTCGTGTTGCAGTTGGCGATGTGCGCATCGACATGCTGGAGGCTATGCAAGAAGAATTGCAACGAACTGATATCCTGCTTATAACAGGGGGCTTAGGACCTACGAATGATGATATTACTAAAGGGGTGTTATGTGAATTTTTCAATACTAAACTTATTACCGATGCCGCAACAGATAGCTGGGTTCGAGAGATCTTTGAGAAAAGAAACCGTCCCATTTTGCAAATAAATTTAGATCAAGCACTTGTTCCTGAAAAGGCTCTTGTATTGCCAAATAAAGTAGGTACCGCTCCGGGACTTTTATTTACACAGGAACAAAAAACCATTGTGGCTATGCCCGGTGTGCCTTTTGAGATGCAGTATTTAATGACTGAACATGTTATTCCTTACCTTAAAGAAAAATATCAAACACCAAATTTTTTACATCGCACAGTAGTTACATCAGGGGAAGGTGAAAGTTTTATTGCTACCCGACTCATTGAATTTGAAGCTGCCTTACCGGATAATATTAAGTTGGCTTACCTGCCAAAATTGGGTGTGGTTAAATTACGACTTACCGGAAGGGAAGTTAGCGAAACTAGTTTGAACGCTTTGTTTGTGGATCTAATTAGAAGGTTAGGTCCAATAGTGGTTTCAACACAAGATGAGGATTTAGAATATACCATCTCACGTATCTTACACGAACAGGGTAAAACACTTGCACTCGCCGAAAGTTGCACGGGTGGTGCCATAGCTTCGTTATTTACCGCTATAAAAGGGGCGTCAACCATCTTTAAAGGGTCGGCTGTAACCTATCGTAATGAAGTGAAGAAAACGTTGTTAGATGTTACCAGCATTGATGACATGAACCAAACGACCGTAAGTGAGAATCTGGCTAAAGAAATGGCAGAACAAGTTCGTTTAAAAATGAAAGCCGATTATGGTTTGGGTATTGTTGGCTATCTTGAAAAGCATGATCATGATAATTCTGTTTGGGTTGCTGTAAGCACTGCAGAGAAAACGGTAACTAAACATTTCTACACATATTATGATCGTAGTAAGAATATTATTTTTGCTTCAACAATGGCTTTGAATTTTCTTTTGAAGCAAGTAGAAGCATAGTTCATGTTCTAAGCTGATGTTCGTCATGTTTCATATACTTACCTCGAAATACTTTTGATGCTGAAAATTTTGTAGCATGAATTTAATTTTGAAAGCACACGATACCATACAAACGATTCAGGAACATTTTAGTGCCATATTCCCTTATTTGCGGTTGGAATTCTATCACACAAAACATCAGCCGGGCGAAGCGAACGTACAAGCCGATCAGTATTTGCATAATGTTACGTTGCAAACAGTTACAGGTTCTGAACAGGATATCGAAATAGCCTTTCATCCCGAAATGAAAACGAAGGATTTAGAATTGCTTTTTGAAACACAATGTAAATTGTACGTTCAACTTATGCGCAAACAAAGTGGTACCTGGTTGCAAACAACCCGAAGCGACGAACAAACATTAGCGCAACAAAATCAACACGGTGCCGATATGGATGCCTTTAAACATACTAAGCAAGAACTTGACGAAGCGTTCTAGGTTTTCCGTTAGAAAATACTAGGTCAAAGAATGAATGCTTGTTTGTTGGAAACGTAAGAAGATTTTATACGCTAAGTGCTAACGAATTAAAAAGAGAATTTCATCGATCCGAAAATTCCAAATCGAGAAGCTAAACTTACATCTTGAGAAGGCATTGGTAATACGCGCCAAACAAAATCAACACGCAGAACTTTTAATATATTTTCAAGACCTGTACCAACTTCCAAATAAGGATTTCGCAAGGTATTAAAGGTATAACCGCGATTTAAGTTGAGTTGTGCATTCGCAGAACTTAACCCACCATACACTCCTTTTGCATTCCAAAAGGTTCTGATCTTCATTTTGTTTACATAAGGTATGTACTTGAAGAATAAAGACCCCATGGAATGTTCCATATTAAAACCAATATACTGATCACTAATGTATTCGTAACGATACATCATATTGAAGGCTCGAGTATTATAATAAAAGAATTCATTGCCAGGATGTATTTCGAGAAGCGGATAAGGAAGTGTACCGAAAGTTTTACCGGCAAACACATTGTAATATAACGATCCGTACGTAGCCAATTTTAAATAATCGGAAACACTAAATCGGAGTTTGGAATAAGAATAATCTCCACCAAAATTATTTTTAATTCCCTGCGAAAGAAACAAATGAACAATTGGGTATTTCGTTCCTAAACTCGTTCGGTAATAATTGCCTTCCACGAATTCTTCCTTATAGGCAAATCGAAAATCAATACCAACTTCAGTACTTTGAATTTGCCCGCTTGGCACAATATCTTGTGATGGTAATGGTGCATAAGGGGTAAAGCTTTTTTGTTCTACAAATAATTGGTGACTAAATCCATTGAAGTAACTATTGTAAAATTCAATTCGTTCACGCTCGGTGAATCCCAATTTCCAAGGAACATTTTTCTTTCTACCAAGGGTACTGAAAATATTGTCGAAAGAGCGTGTTTCATCATAAGTGCTTACACTATTGTCAACATCTCTTTTGTATTCTGCAAACAAGTACATTCTCGGATTGCGTTTCAAAATCCAAAGCATACTGGCATAGTATTTCCAACGTTCATCCCTTAACCCATAGGCTAAGTAACCGCGCAAATAAATGTTCTTAAATAATTTAGGTGTTGTACCTAACGGAATTTTTAATCGAGTACCCTCTATTACATTTTTACTCACAATACTGTAAAATGAACCGAGTTCCAAAGGGCCTGCCTCAATTAAACCGGTGCCCACAAAATAAAAGAAAGTATAATATTTTTTATAGATCGGTAGATGTTGAATGGTATCTATCATTTGATAAATAGCTTTTTCATTTTTCGATAAACTATCATGCCTTACCGAGTTCCAGTAATCTTCATTACGTGATGTAGCTTCCGGATCAATGTAGGTATCGTCTTTGTTCTTTTTATCGGAAAGCACGGCTTCATTCTTATCACTATTCACAACAATATTCTTGTACGTGGTAGTTTTTCTTCCTAAGAAACCGGCTACTTTATCGCCATGTGGTGGAAGAAAATCTACATAAAATTTATCCTTAGTAAGAAACCACATGGAGTCTTCCAAGCAATCAAATTCTTGTAACATGGTTACTTTATTCACCCAGTTCACATTCTCTGCTTTCGTTACAATCATATTGATACGTTGCACAGCATAATCTGTATCATGAATCCAACAATCGCCATTAAAAGTATGTTCACCATTTCGTTTTGGGGTAAACGCAACCTGGTAGCACGTTCTACCATTGATAATTTGCGTATCTATAATTTCATATCGATAGAAGGAAGGGGCGTTATTCGCAATCGGACTTACAAAGCTCACATCAAAAATCGGAATCTGATTTTCATAAATATTAATGTTCTGATACATCGACCCAAGCATTTTTGAAACACTTTCATTTTTGTAACCAGATATACGTGAGCCTTTAATAAATTCTTTCATTTTAGAAGGCTTGCGTTGAAAATAATAATCGGATATAGTTTCTGTTAGAAAAAGAGGCAGGAATGGTTTCTCTTCCGAAGTGGAATCAATATACTGTTGTACAAAGTCGAATTTTTTAAGTAAAGGCGATTGCTTGAATGCTTTCTTTGGAATTTTATTGATATCCATTTCCAATTTGTTGTACACCTCATAGCTATAGTTGTTGGCTTTATCCATATTATTGCGCGACTTATTCTTAATGACCTTTTTAATAAGTGCTAATCCAGGATTTTTTTCAACTACAATTACAAAATCACGTAAGGAAATACTATTCCGTTCCATTTCAAATTTAAGTCGTTGGTAAGGTTGTGTTGTATCTATTACAAACGATTTTTTGCCATAGCCTATGAGTGAAATGGTAATACTGTCTTTCGGAATTTTAGTAAGATTAAATTTGAATTTGCCCTCAATATCTGTTTTAGTACCAATAGAAGTGCCTGCAAAGTATATCGTAGCGAACTGCAGTGGTTCGGCAGTGGTATAGTCTTTTATTTCTCCTTCCAGAATGAAAACACCTTTCTGAATTTTTGGTTTTGTTTCCTGTTTAGCAAGGGAATCTTGTATTTCGTTTATAGCAATCGATCGAATACTATCCTTTATAACAGACGCTGAATCGCTTACCTGGGCTTGGGTATGTAGAACATATAAAGACAGTAAAAAAAGTAGGTAGTGTTTTATCATGTAGTCGTTGGAACAAAAATATTAAAAATCTGTTGCTAACGATACATGAAGTATTGGTTTTCGTTGTCCTTCCACATTCCAAGCTACATCCGTACGCAAAAAATAACCTAATAATTTAGTTCGCAGTCCGGTGCCATAACCTAATCCGAAATCATAACGATTATTATCAATGTAAACAGTTACCGGTTCACCGGGTACAATACTTGGCATACGAAGGTTTTTATCGTTGGGTATTAAACCATTCCACGACGAACCCAAATCAGCAAAGAGCACAAATTGAAGCGATCGTAAAAAACCGGAACGAATATATCGTTTACTGATCGTATTCAAAATTGGAACACGTATTTCTTCATTCCAAACCAAATAGCTATTGCCTTTACGGAACCCTTGTCGATAACCGCGTAAATTGGTAGCTAATGATTGAAAAGCATAATTCTGTGTAGGGTCAACAATGGAGTTTAAGTCGTTTTTCGGACTAATATCGTTATCCACCCCACCCACTAAATAAAGCATTTTAGCATTGCCACCACTGATGGCACCAGCGATACGAGAGGCTAGAATAACATTTTTATAAATGCCCTGATAATAACGACCATCGGCACCGAAATTATACATGGAGGCATTGCCGTTATTTAATTTTTGAATATACTCCACAAATACTTTCGCGCGAGTTCCTTTCCAAATATTTTGAAGCGGTGTGATGGTATTATCGTACACTAATTCGAGACGATTAATATTCCAAAAATCTTTATAATTGTCGAGTTGAAGCGTGTATTGATTAACGGCAGGAATGTTTATACCATCTCTACGAATACCAAGCTGTAAACGTAAGCTGGTAAGTATGTCTAGAGGGTACATGGCATTCCCTTGAAAATAGTCGATGGTAGTAAACGCCGGACTAATCGTTGGTGCCCCAGGCGGAACAATATCGGTTAAATCAATTTCTCGTCGCGTTCTATTATGATAATATAAGAAACCCCAATCAAGACGGCGACGATAATTATGAAACTGTACAAAATAATCGTAGCTACTAAAATTACTTCCTAATCTGGCGCCACCGAGAAATTTGTAGTCTTCCATAATGTCGGTGAGAGAGGATGTTAAAAAAGCCGACAAAGGCGGATTTACAAATACACCCTGATTCCCTTCATAGGGTTGGTATCTTGAGAACAGAAGGGTGTTATCTAAGGTTGTTTGTAAAAAATCAGGATAGAAATTTACTTGATATTTTTTAGGTTTGATGTTATTGTTATTAGCCGTGTACATCAAATAGCGATTCGAGTTAACCGCTTTCGATAAGAAAATATTATTGAGGGTTTCGCTGCTTTGTTCGGCAGCGAATGGAGTAATATATTCAGGCACGGAATCTTTTACAACAACAGTATGTTCCGGTTGTAAACTATCTTGTTGTAGCGAAGTTTCAAATAATTTATTTTGCTGATCTAAGCTATCAAAAGGTGTATAATAAATAATGATTTCATTTTTTAAACGGGCAACTTCCACCACTTTATTGGTAGCCTGAATAAATTCTTGTTTTAGCAACGTGAAGGGCAGTGGGGCAGCTTCACGAATGGCAATGGTGTCGCCTTCTTGTCGTTGAACTACTTCAACAATTTTTCGTACTTGTTTCCCATGCTCCACTTGAAGAAAAGAAAATTGTTCTTCGCCCCAAGGTATGGCGTTCTTAATCGGCTTATTCGTTTTTGTAAGTTGCAACAAGTTAGTTCCTTTGGAAGGCCGATACAGAAATAAATTAAAGTGCTCATTAAAATCATCACTCTTAGCATTCTCACCAATGTAAGGGGTGTTTCTATTCGACAAGAAAAGGATACCACTATTTTTTCCTTGAGTGCTTAAAATGGGTTCCTTATCGTCGTATAAATCTTTGGTGATCTGATCGGGTCGATTATTTTTCAAAGGCATATAAAACAAATCACTTTGTCCTTTACGAATACCGGTAATAGCAACAGCGTTCTCTTCCGGCGTGAAACTCATACCTGTAATACGTTCCATTCTGTTATTCGGTACTTGTTTGTTCGACATGCGCCCCTGTCCGGAAGTGTACGTTTTTAAATATAACTTATTGCCTCGCGTGTACATGATGGCCATCTTCTTACCAGATGCACTCCAGCATAACAAGGGGTAGTCGGGGTCGACCATTTCACTCCATGCACGTAAACCACCTTCCATGATTTTAAATGTTTTATGATACTTTACATCGTGCATGTAGATGTTGAATTGCCCATCGCGCTTTTCAACAAAACCTATTTCTCTGCCTGTTGGCGACATGCAAAACTGACTATAACTGCTGCCTTTTTTTTCTGGAAACCGACTGGCTAAAATTCTTCCTTTAATATTATCCGCTTGCAGTGTGGTATCTACATTTTTCAGATAGAATTGCTTCCAATCTTTGAAAACTTCTTTATAGCTTTTCTTCAAAACTAAATCAATCGCCTTATTAATATTTCGTCGAGAATGCGTTACATAAATTAAATTAGAAACTGTTCCTTCACCAAATTCTTGTTGCACATAATTCCAGAAAGAGTGACCGCAAAGAAGGCCTTTGCTCATTGCATAATCCTCAAATTTGCGTTTCGGTAAGGAAAGCATCATATTTTTCAATTCGTCTTCTAGTGTAACTGTCCAATCATCTGAGATATACGCGATATAACCTTTAGTAAACCATTCCGGGAGGTTCATTTGAACCGAAGATTTCAGAATTTCTTTGAAGCTACCACCAAACATGAGCTCATCCTTTAGTATGCTGGTAATGCCCTTGATAATTTGTTTTTTAAGTTGAAGATGATCGCCGTTAAAATAAACCGGAATATTATCGCCAAGGATATCTACCATGCCTCCATTCGCGTCGTTTTGTTCTTCATTTTTTCGTCCAAGATTCGTTTGTTTGAATTCGCTGAAGTTGTTATAAATAATAATATTCAGTTTCTTGTTTAATCGGCCACCCATCAAATCAAGTATATGCTGTAACTCTTGTTCTGCCACGCTTATGCTATACATGGCGTGGGCTTTGCCGGTGCCATAGTAAAACACCCGAAAGTGGGTGGAATCAAAATACATCCACTCAAAGGTGCGATACTGAATTCGATTTTGTCCGAAAGGTTCCCAAGAAGCTTGCGCATGAAGCTTGTTTGAAAACAGACAAGTAAAAAGCACTAGGATTACGGTGACAGCAAATCTTCTCAAAGCCATACTATTTATCGAATTAAAAATACAATGTTTTTCCATTACGCAGCATAAAATCGGGGAGTGCCAATAAATTTGGGGATTCTATGTTGTTTCAGATGATGAAATGGCGCGGACTTTTTTTGACTAAAAAGGAAACTGCAATAAACCACAAGAAATTGAATAACAACCAAATTCATTAACCAGCGCATTTCTACTAAGCTGAACCGGCCAACTCTTACTATTTGCCACCAGGTGTTTCTATTCCATTGAACGAGGGTCATTTATTCTGAAATATTCATTAAATACTCCTTCATTCAACGACGAAAGTGTTCGAATCGTATAGTAACGATTCAATTATTACAGGTTACAAGCTGGAAAACTGAGAAAATCTGCGAACTATGCTAGTTTAAGGAAACAATTGTTGAAAATCGCTGTTCGTGTTATTCCTTTTTTATCTAGTTTTGACCACTGTAATTTTTAGATGACTATGAACCCGAATGAATTTCAAAAATATGCCGTGAAACATCGCGGTATTAGCAGTGCGACTTTACACAATTTTACGTCGCACATGAATAAACAAATTACCAATCTTACCCCTTATATCATTGAAGAACGACCACTTAATGTAGCCAGTATGGATGTGTTTAGTCGGTTGATGATGGATCGTATCATTTTCTTAGGAGAAGGAATTAATGATTATGTTGCCAATATTGTAACAGCTCAATTATTATTTCTGGAAAGTTCAGATCGCACGCGTGACATTCAAATGTATCTGAATAGTCCGGGTGGTAGTGTATATGCTGGCTTAGGAATTTACGATACTATGCAGATTATTCAGCCCGATGTAAGTACGATATGTACGGGTATCGCCGCAAGTATGGCTGCCGTTTTAATGTGTGCCGGGGTAAAAGGTAAACGAACTGCACTGAAGCATTCACGTATTATGATACATCAACCGCTCGGTGGTGCCGAAGGACAAGCAAGTGATATTGAAATTACGGCTCGGGAAATAGGAAAGCTTAAGAAAGAGTTGTATGATATTATTGCTTATCATTCCGGACAAAAATTTAGTAAGGTAGAAAAAGATAGCGATCGTGATTATTGGATGACTGCCGACGAAGCCAAGGAATATGGTATGGTGGACGAAGTGTTGATTCGTAATCCTAAGAAAGAACTTTAATAACCAGAGATAATAGAATTATTTAGAATGTAATTCATAATTCATCTTCTAAATTCAAATTAAAATAAAAATGCGAGAAATAGCCTTCAGACAAGCCCTTCGAGAAGCGATGCAAGAAGAAATGCGTCGAGATCAGAATGTATTTTTAATGGGAGAAGAGGTAGCGCTTTATAACGGAGCGTATAAAGTTAGTCAGGGAATGTTAGATGAGTTCGGTCCGAAGCGCGTTATAGATACGCCAATTGCTGAACTTGGTTTTGCTGCCATCGCGGTGGGCGCTGCCTCGAATGGCGTTCGTCCGATTGTTGAATTTATGACCTGGAATTTTGCTGTGTTAGCCTTAGATCAGATCATGAATCACGCTTCCAAAATGTTGGCCATGAGTGGCGGGCAATTTGGTTGTCCGATTGTATTTCGTGGCCCAAACGGTTCTGCCGGTCAGTTAGGTGCGCAGCATTCGATGGCGTTTGAAAGTTGGTATGCGAATATACCAGGCTTGAAAGTTATTTCTGTATCCAATCCGTATGATGCCAAAGGGTTGTTGAAAAGTGCCATTCGCGATGAAAATCCGATTGTATTTATGGAAAGTGAGGTGATGTATGGTGATGTGGGTGTGGTGCCGGAAGAGGAATATTTAATACCCATTGGGAAGGCGGATGTGAAGCGAATGGGTGGCGATGTTACCCTTGTTTCGTTCAATAAAATGATGAAGGTTGCGATGAATGCCGCCGATGAATTAGCGAAAGACGGCATACAAGCAGAGGTGATTGATTTACGTACGATACGACCTTTAGATATAGATACCATTATTGAGTCGGTGAAGAAAACGAATCGTTTGGTGATTGTGGAAGAACAATGGCCATTTGGTTCTGTTTCTTCAGAAATTGCTTATCAAGTTCAACAAAAAGCATTTGATTATTTAGATGCTCCTGTACGACGAATTTGCAGTGCCGATACAAGCATGCACTATGCGCCTAATTTGGTAGCGGCCTACCTTCCGGATGTTGCTAAAACGGTGAAGGTGGTGAAAGAGGTAATGTACGCCGTTAAATAGAGGCAGTCATTTCCTTCCTAAATAAATGTTGATGGCTTCTGTTTTATTATTGACATGAAGTTTACGATACATGTTGCCACAATGTTTTTTTACGGTATCCAGACTAATAGCAAGGTCGCGTGAAATTTCCTTGTAGTATAATCCTTTCGCGAGCATTTCCAGAATTTGATTTTCTTTAGGCGTAAGGTCTTCTAATTCCTTTTTTTGTTGTTTAGATTGGTTGAAATATTGAATCACTTTTTTGGCAACACCGGAACTCATCGGTGCGCCACCGTTGAGTACATCACGAATGGATTCAACAATTTTATCGGTGCTATCCGTTTTAATAATATAGCCTGAGGCGCCTCCTTGGAGGGCATAAAAAATATTCTCATCGTCGTCGAAACTGGTATTCATAATAAAGTGTACGTGGGGGATTTTGTCTTTTAGGTGGTGAACAAGGTCGGTACCTTTCCCATCAGGAAGTTGAATATCCATCAGAATTACATGGCTACCGGTTTCGGGTAGTTTTTCTTTTGCTTCAGCGGCATTCGAGAACATTTCTTGAACCACGATATCCGGTTCCGATTCAATCATTTTCTTTAAGGTTTGGGCATATTTAGAATCGTCTTCCACTATACTTATATGAATCATGAGCGAAGTTTTTGTGTTTTTTGTAATGTACAAAATACGTGAAATCTACTTCGATCGACTATTACTCTTTTGTGTTACAATTTTTTTTAGAAATTGATGAAGAAAAAATTGGTTCGAATACAAATTTTGTTATTTTTGCGCTCCAATTAACACTCCTCCTTAGCTCAGTTGGTTAGAGCACATGACTGTTAATCATGGGGTCCCCCGTTCAAGTCGGGGAGGGGGAGCAGAAATAACAAGGGTTTCAGACGAAGATAGTTTGAGACCCTTTTTTATTTGCACATAATTTGCACATAAATAACCTAGTCTTTAAATTCACTTCCGTTCCAAGCAAAGGAATTTCGTACAACTTCATCCGAAAAGGTCTGCACTCCACTTTATTTCGTTTGCCTCCGGTTTTAGAAAAAACCTCCACCGTTTTATTAATGAGTTACGGTTTTATTTTTTACTAAATACCTTGTCTGTTGAATTTGCACTTCATTAGTGAGCTTGGAAAAGAAGCTATGGAATTTAAAATCTCTGAAATTGAATTAATTAATAAATCGAATGTGTCAACCAAATTGGCTCCAATTGTACTTACTTCATTAGAGGTATATGATGTTCTATATGAACATTGGGATAAGGGTAAAATTGAGTTTATAGAACAGTTTAAAATAGTGCTTTTAAACAAAGCAAATCGCATAATTGGTATTATGGAAGTTAGCAGTGGAGGAACAAGTTCCACTATTGTGGATACAAAACTTGTATTTGTATCCGCATTAAAAGCAAATGCACATGCTATAATATTAGCCCACAACCACCCTTCAGGAGTAGTTAAACCAAGCGAGCATGATAATCGACTAACCAGGAAAATGAGGGAAATTGGAACATTACTAGAAATTCGAGTTTTAGATCATTTAATTATTTCCAACGATGGATATTTTTCCTATTCTGATGAAGGGTTAATTTAAAAAACCCCAATACATAAGTATCAGGGTTAGAACTAAACAGAACACATCAAAAACTTTCTTCTTCAAGTTCAGGTTGGTTTTCATAATCTGTATTTTGCGATTCAGTTTGTTTCTCATCTAAAATATATTCCACGGCACGTTGAGCACGAGATGCAGCATGAATAATGAATTTTTTGTCATTCTTTAGTTTTTCAAGCCAGTGTTGTATGTACGATACGCTGTTTATTATTTCCGATTCAAAAATGCCAGTATATGATTTTAAGTAACAGGAACCAATTTCAGCAACCAACTCTTCCAATGAATATTGTTGCGATCCAAATACAATTTTTTCTGTTACTTCTTTCCGATTTAAACGGGATTGATGACCAGTTGAATGAACAAGCTCATGAAACAACACCGAGTAGTATGCTTCTGCTTTTTTAAATGATTTGATCGCAGGCATATTAACTCTATCTTCTGAAGGGGAATAAAATGCCTCTTTACCTCCTACGGTTATTTTTGGAGGGTTTGGCATATTTTCGGCAACAACCTCAAAGGATGAAACTTTTTCGCAAATACTGTTTTCCGTTGGTAGAAATTCAATTGGTAAGCCAGTGCACTGACTAACATTGAAAACTTTGTAAAATCGAAGGAAGTATCGTTTTTTACTAGGATCATCTTTGTCATCTACCATTTTCGTAAATACTATAAATTGTCCTTTTTCTCCTTTAATTACGGAGCCACCAATTGTTTTGATTTGTTTGAATGTCAAGAAGAGATTGTGTTCAAAAGATAGAGAATTAAGAAGAAGAATATTAACTCCCTTGTACGGTCGTTTTGTAATGAGATTTCGTGGTTGCCCACTTGTTGTCCAGGGTTGTTGCCAAGGAATAGTGCCTTGCGCTAACAGTTCAATAATTCGATTTGTTACCATGGCATATACATCGATATGCTCTTTTTGATTTTGATTGTCCATTTGCTATTAAATTTTAAATGTGAAAAATTGGATTCACACACAGCATAACAAATAGGGTTACTTGAAAATAGGGAGGGAATAATGCAGGAATGGCTTGAATCAGAAATCAAAAAAGGCTATGATGAAGTCAAAAATATGGCACATTGGATTAGACAAAACCAAGAAAGGGAAGGTGAGAAATACTTCTTTAATGGACTGTTTTATTGTACGAGAGCAGTAAGTATGGAGTTAACTGAGGTGGAAATTGCATTTCTTTACTTAGATGTTATTAACTATGCACAGGAAAGTAATGGCATAGATTACCTTCAAATTTATCGTGATGATCAAAATCGTACATTGTACTTCATTGATAATCTCAGTGAAATACAAATTAATTCGGGTAACTATTCACAAGAAGAGAACTATTGCACCTTGCTGTTTTCACATGAGTACTAAACATTGAACTAGAATATTTTCCTTATTTGTATCACAAAAGGCAGAGGTTACCCCCTGCCTTTTTTACTTTCGATACGCTTGCACCGTAGCAACTCCTACAGCATCAAATAACATTTCGTAGTATTTATTCTTATTCCTTACCTCTTTCTGAGCAAGGGGTTTGAGTTCCTCATGGATATCAGAAAGTACTTCCATTTGGCATCGTTTTGTTTTTTTCTGAGCCTTTCCACATAGTAATCGGATATCCTTTTTATTAACTTCTGTAGTTTTAATATTGTATTCATATGCTATCTTCATTATACGCTGATAAAGACATTTATACACTTCTTTTTGATAGTGTAGAGCCGGTATTGACAAAACAATATGGCTTATGTTATAATATTCTATGCACGTGGCTATGGCGGTAATGATCTTACTTTCTTTCGACGAAGTCCATTTCTCCTTGAATAACTTTAGCGAGTAGTCAACTAGGTTGAAATGGTTGATAATTGCCAAACCAAGCATACGTGAAGAAAAACTAATCCCAAGGGTGTACTCTTCTTGCATGATTTCTGATCAGAAAAGTAAAGAGTGCACCGGGGGTTTTTCTTATTTCACGAATCGGGATACTCTGCACTTTTTCTAATATTTTCCGTACATGGGCTTCATTGTACTGCTCGCAAATTTGTAGGTACGCGTTAATGGATTCTTTATCACCCAATTTTTCTGCCACTTCGTTGGCTAAAGCCACAACATGAGAATCGTAGTGTTTCATAAAATGATGTTTTTAATGAACTAATAATGTATCCGTTTTTCACCGTTTGAATCTTACGTCCGATATATACGACATCGTTAATACCGTTTACGTTATATATATATTCGTCCTCGTCGTATATATATAACTTTTGATTTTAAACTGCTTTTCCCCAGAGTTATATAGAGAGGGGAAATCCATTCATGTAATTTCTAGCGGACATTTTCTATCGGTCATTGACCGATAGAAGTGGCGCTGCTGCACCACGAATATTTTATGTGCCCATAGTATTCAAAAAATTATTTTGTAAAAAGAAAGTCAACTAAGCTTTCATATGATGAGTGTAGTAAAAGTGAAAAAGAAAAATAAGGGAGGGTAATTGTGGATACCCTTATTTGCAAAAATGGGAATGGGAATTTTATCCCTCCCTATTTTCTACATAATCATCTTGTTACTATTTTATCATGAGAAAAAAGGGACAACGAAATGCAGATACGATCTTGTACATACTTCCTAAAGGAAGTGTGGATTTGAGTGCCAAGACAGAGGAACATATAACCATTACTAAAGAAATGGCTATTGAATTTGAAAAGCTGGGTGCACTTCTAAGGGGAATTCTGTGTAGACATAAAGAGAATGGATATAGTATAATTGGTGGTAGGGTATTTGACCAAAACAAAGAGTTGATTTATGAAAAAAACTACAACCTATGCAAAGAATGATATAGAATTAAATGAAGTATATAAGTCACAGTATTTAATATATAACCGGAAGAGTACGGATGAACCAGAGAATCAAAAAAACTCTATCCAATATCAAAGAGCAGAGAATGAACGCTTCGCTAAAAAAGAGAATTTACCTATTGCCAGCATCACCTTAGAAGGCTTTTGTTCCAATGGTATCATTTCTGAAAAACACTCAGCTTTTAAAGAAGATAGTGAAATCGTTATTGGTGAGAACGGTATAGTTCAGTATAAAATAGAAAGACCTAAATTTCATAAGATGCTCGATCTATTGAATAGAGGTTATTTCAAGGGTGTTATCATTTTATGTTGGGATAGAATAAGTCGTAATAAAGCAGATGAAACTATTGTTCGCAAGCTCATGAAGCAAGGGGTAGACTTTAGATTTGTATTGGCTAGTTATGATAATACAAGTTCAGGAGCACTACACATGGATATTGATGGCATGTTTGCAGCTCACCACAGCCGGGTTACAAGTGAGAAAGTGAAACTCAATATTCGCAACCAAAGGGAAAAAGGGATATGTACTTACAAAGCACCTATTGGGTACTTAAACCAAGGTACCATGCTTCATAAACCTATTGACCCGATAAGAGGCCCGATTATTCAAAGAATGTTTGAACTATATGCAACAGGGGAGTACACACTTGCCTCATTGTTGAAATATGCTATTGCACAAGGCTTAACTATGCCAGCCATGAGGAAAAGGCGAAAGAAGGAAGAGATTCTCAATGAAACTGAAATGGATTTTTATCAGGAAAGAGAAAAAAAAGAAGCCTTGCCTCATATATCTACCATTTCCAAAATACTCAACAACCCATTTTATATTGGGCTGGTACGTGATAATAAGGGAGGATATTCCAAAAGTATCAGCCATGAAGCTTTAATAGGTGATGAGCTTTTTAATAAAGTTCAGAAGGTGCTTGTAGAGAAAACAGTAACCATTCACTACTCCAAAATAATAGAACATCCATATCGTGGATTTTTCCGTTGTAATTCATGTCAAAGAGTATTCACTCCATATATCCAAAAAGGTATCCAGTATTACTATTCAAGATGTCAAACGAATTGTACCTCGAAAACAAAGAGTTTTAGTTTGGATAATATTAATAGACTCCTTAATGTTGCAATTGAAAGTTTGATTCTCAGTGAAAAAGAGCAACAAGAATTAGATGCAATTACCAATACTGATATTGCAGTTTTCAATTCTAAAAGGTTGAACAAATTAGATGATCAGGAAAGGGCTAAGAATAAAATACGCACTTCTCTTTCTTATCTTCAAAATGCAAAATTAGATTTACTTCAATCCGGTGTTTATACTCCAGAGAAATTTGCAAAAGAAATAAGTAGTTTACAGAATCAGTTGGACCAACTTCAAAATGCAGAGGTCATTTCAGATGAAGCTATGGCCGAGACGATCAAACAAGTCACAATTCTTTCAGAACTTTTAAAAAGCCTTATTTTACAAGACATTATATGTAATCAGCAAGATAAAGAGAAGCTAGTTCGATTTATCTTTTCAGAACTTTCCATTCACGAAAATACATTGTTATTTAAGGTCAATCCAGGATTCAAGCTTTTTGAAAACCGCATTGTCCGTAATAGTGCCCTATTATCTTGGATTTCAGAACTTTCAAATTCTCTTTCTGAGGTTAGAGGTATGAACTCGGAAATTCAAGAATACATTAAATCTATAAATAAGCCTTTAAATACAACATGAAATAGGGGTGAGATATTTATAATTTAACATAACAGAGAATTAAAATCAATTTATAGTTTTGATTGATAAGAATATAAATTTAGTAGTGCATTAGACCCTCTCTAACTTTATTATAATATGATGGTTTAATCAGGATTAGGTTTAAGGATATTGGTTAGAATAAATCTTGGGGTAGTACAATTGGAGAAGTGAAATGGTCTACAAAGACTTTTGTTTGGTTATGCTTTCATCCTTAAAAAATTGTAACTTTAGTATTTAAAACCGATTACCATGAAACAATTATTTTTATTTATTTTAATTTGCATTAAAGTCAATTTTTCAATTTCACAAACATCAAGCTTACAATGGGTCAAACAATTTGGCAGTAGTACAGGTGCTGATGAAGCATACGCTATTACCACAGATATATCAGGTAATTCATATAGTACAGGATACTTCAGGGGTACTATTGATTTTGACCCAGGTGCAGGTGTTTATAACTTATCATCCAATACTAACGGTGAAATTTTTGTATTAAAATTAACCCCCCAAGGTAATTTCTCATGGGCGCGCAGATTAGGCGGGGTTTCCAATGATGTTGGTTATGGTATTAAGACGGATAATAACAAGAATGTATACATTACTGGGACATTTAGTGGTACAGCGGATTTTGACCCTGGAGTAGCCGACTATAATATTACAGCTGTAGGTGCGTACGATATTTTTGTGTGTAAATTGGATAGTAATGGAAATTTTATTTGGGCTAAAACTATTGGCTCATTATCGAATAGTGGTATAGACCCGTATGAATCTGCTCAGGCGATAGATGTTGACGTAAATGGGAATGTATACTTGACAGGTAAATTTTTCGGAACAGCAGATTTCGACCCAGGTCTTGGAGTTTTCACTTTGATATCTTCGGCGTATCAAGATATTTTTATTTTAAAGCTTACTACCAACGGCAATTTTGTTTGGGCAAAAAAAATAGGTGATGGGCCTGAAAGTGATCAAGGGTTATCAATCCGAGTTGATAAATTTGGAAATGTATTTACCTTAATGAGAATTTTTGGAAATACGGATTTAGACCCCGGTGTTGGTACCTTTTATCTTAATTCAGCTAATATTGATATATGTATTCTAAAACTTACCAATGCTGGTAATTTTGTATGGGCAAAAAAAATAGGCGGCTCATTACATGATGTGGGTTTTTCAATGGTTTTAGATAGTTTAAGTAACATTTATTATACTGGGTTATTTCAAGGTACGGCGGATTTTGACCCCGGAGCAGGTATTTACAATTTAACCTCTCAGGGTAGCGATGATATTTTTGTTTCTAAGTTAGATTCCCTTGGTAATTTAATTTGGGCTCAAGGTATAGGTGGAACATCCATTGACAATGGTTATTCAATTGCCCTTGATGCTGGTAACAATGTTTATGTTACAGGTTATTATAATTCTACGGTGGACTTTAATCCCGGTGTACCAACTTTCAATTTAATTTCTCAAGGAGCAAAGGACTTTTTTATTTTAAAACTATCTGCAAATGGAAATTTCGTATGGGCAAAGAGTATGGGAAGTACCAGTAATGATGTTGGTAATTGTATTGCAATAGATGGGGTAAATAATATTTACTCTGGTGGAGGATTTCAAGGGCCTATAGATTTTGATCCTGACGGTGGGATACAAAACCTCTCTTCACTGGGAGGGTATGATATTTTTATTCATAAAATGAGCCAAGATACCTGTTCCAGTTTATCCATGCCAACATTAAATATTTCCATAACCGCTGGCACTAATCCCTCTTGTGTTAATTCTTCTATTACCTTAAATGCCACTGCTAGTAATGTAGTTTCACCAATCTATCAATGGAAAGTAGATGGTAATCTGGTGGGAACAAATAGCCCTACATTTCAGTCAAACACTTTTACTAATGGACAGCTTGTGACCTGTACTATTATTTCTAATACGTGTTATATTTCTAATCAAATAACTTCCAATTCTATTACAATCATGAGAAATCCATTGCCCATCGTTACCGCAGGTAACGTGACAGGTTGTAATGGTTCTTCGGTTAATTTAGTTGGTAATCCGATGGGTGGAATTTTTAGTGTTCCAAATCCATATAACGGTCCTTCAACTTCCTATACCTATACTTATTCTAATTCAAATGGATGCACTGCGACTTCAAGTCCTGCATTTATTTCTGTGGATACTTGTATTTCGTATTTGAATCTTAAGTTGTACATACAAGGATATTATCTTGGAGGTGGGTTAATGGCTCCTGTATTGTTAAATCAAGGAGTACTATTAAACAATCAAATATGTGATATTGTTATTGTCGAACTTCACTCAAGCACATTTCCGTACAGCACTATGGCAACGACAACAGCTTTTGTATTTACAAATGGGAATGTACAAAGCAGTTTTAATATTAGCTATGGTAACTACTATATAGCGGTTAAACATAGAAATTCATTGGAAACGTGGAGCTCAGTACCAGTTTATTTTGGTAACTCAATTACCACTTACGATTTTACTACTGCTATTTCTAAAGCATATGGAAATAATATGAAATCTGTAGGTCAGAATAAGTGGGCATTTATTTCTGGTGATACAAATTTTGATAGAGCTATTGATTCTGATGATTATCTCTTATTGGATCCAGCAATAGTAAATGGCTTTAGTGGTTATTTAGATGTTGATTTGAATGGTGATGGCAGCGCTGATGCGCTTGATGCTATTATTTTAATTCCAAATGTCGAAGCTGGCCTAACTTCTATTTTGCCGTAATATCTTTTATCCTAAGTGATAAACGACCAATATTTGAAATTAGAAATTGTGCTATAAGTTGTCATATCAGTATTAATTCCAAATGTTGATTAACTGTGAAGGATTTAGTTCATCATCGAGATTCAAACATGTTATTAAAACAAACTAATGATTATCCGTTAAGTTACCTAAACACACCAAGCACAGGCAAGCACTGCAATGATTAGACGGTCAAAAATGTTTTCATTGAAATTTCGCCGATTAAATCGATACGTGAATTCGTTTAGGTAGTTCTGCATGTATTGATTTTTCACATGGTGGTGAATACCCTTCAATTTCTTTTTCGCATTGCTGATAGCGATATGCACCCAAGGAAACGTGTTACATACTTCCTTCTTGTTTCGAATAATATGAATTTGATGATTCTCCACTAACTGAGCTAAAGGAGTATAGCACCTTCTGCCATCTGTTATCACCGTCGCACTTTTATTGATCATTTTTGGGATTTCATAGGAGACATCCAGCTTGGATAAAGAGTTTACCACAGTCATTTTGAGGAACTTTGCTCCATGATCATTCTTGTTTACTGCCACTAACACTTTTTCATTTCTATCTATTTCTTTAAAAGGTTTGCCATCTTCCTTGTCTCCCTTTTTTCTATGCCCTGCAAAGAATCCTTCATCCAATTCGACAAAACCATCCAGTTGATACTTTTCATCCCGTTTACCCATAAGAATCCGAATCTTGTGCATCATTAACCAAATGGGTTCATACCGGTTGTGCCCTAAAATAGTTTGCATCTCCTTCGCTGAATAGCCCTTTTTGGTCATCAACATCAGGTATAAAACCGTAAGCCATATTCGGTATGGAAGTTTTGAATTCTCCATGACAGTATCCTTGCGCAAACCCATTCTATAACCACAGCCATTGCAATGCCATAAGGTTTTCGTTCCGCTCCAATGCATTGAAACACCTCCGCATTTACTGCATTTAATTCCTTGACGTTCTCGTTGTATTCGGAAAAATTCAATACTCTTTTGTTCTGTGTCATACTGCTTGAGAAATTGTGTGAGTCGCATAGCTTTATATTTTATACAAACCTCACATCCCACTAAATAGCCAGTTTACGTACTTGGGTAATTTTACGGATAAGCATTTATTCTTTGAAAACATGAGAACCAGTAGTGAGGACCAATTTAAGCTTGCGGCTTAATGTTTTAAGAATATCATACATAGTCGGCAAAATCAATGAAAATAGAACATATTAATTACTAACCACTGAAAATCTAAAAATCATGAAATTGTCATTGCGCCTCTATCAATTTAAAAATAGCCAATATTGTAATCTAAATTAGTGAGCCTTATACTCATTGCAAGCTCACTTACCTTAAAAATATCAGCCAAGTACTTTACCGGTGTATGCCTTGGATCAGATACCAGTTTTTCAATTTCCGTTTCTAAAAAAATTTGAGGCATTAATAAGGAAGCGGCGAATGCATTAGCTTCTCTTTCCTTTAATTTTTCGCCTGTTTTTGACACATTATCTCGCAAAAGCATCACCTCTTTGTCAACAAACATTATGCTGTCTTTATGTAAAACAAAGTGACCTAGTTCATGAGCTATTGTAAAATTTCGCCGTGCAGGATGTTGCTTATTATTTACTCTTATTACTGGGACACCATCTTTGATGACAAAAAATCCAGAAATTTCATCGTCCATGTCAATTTCTGCCAAGTTGACTCCCAAGCATGTTACAATTTCATTAATTACGATATCTTTTGCTGATTTTATATTCAATTTCCTCAAAATATCCCAAGTAATCTTTTCGATATAATTGATAATCATAATTCTATATCCTTTATGATTTTTTCAATACTTACTTTTTGTGTTTCTTCTAAAGTGTTAAATGACTTCGAATTGGAATATTCCAATTGAGAATAAACTTCATCGAATTTAGGTATTAAATCAAATATTTCACAATTAAAGATAGGGCAAAGTTCAAAGATCGAAATGACGGAAACTTGATGTTTGCCAGTTTCCATATTCGAAATGGAAGCTCTACTTACATTCAATTTATTGGCTATTTCTTCTTGACTTATATTGAGATATTTACGTTTATCCCTAATTCTTTGGCTAATAATAGTATATAATTGTTCTTCAAAAGTCATTTATAATCATCATTAGGCTGCTAAGTTAATCAGAAATTTTGTAATTAAACGTTAAATATGAATGATTATTATAACTGACATTATTACATGCTATAATTTTGGCATTATCTTTGTCAGTTTATCTAACAAAATAATATTTAAAATTATGACTAAAAGAAATCAACATGTGACACCTCATCCAAATGGTGGTTGGCAAGTTAAGGGTGCTGGAAACGAAAAAGCTACGGTAATTGTTCCTACTCAAAAAGAAGCCATTGCCAGAGCCACTGAAATAGCAAAGAATCAGGAAGTAGAGGTAGTAATTCATGGAAGGGATGGGAAAATTCGTGATAGTGATTCCTACGGAAATGACCCTAACCCTCCTAAAGACACAAAAAATTAATTTACAATGGATAATATTATATACGAATTGAATTTATTGCCGGGCGACAGAATCGTAGTCCCTAAAAGTGATCTACGAGTGGTCCAGCACCACGCATTATATCTAGGTAAAAACCATCAAGGAGTATCTTTGATAGCGGAAAATAAAATAGGCTTTGGCGTGAGGCTGGTTAGTCTGGAAGAATTTTTTAGCACTGCAATTGAAATTACAAGAATAGAGAGGTTTCAGGGAACTAGCCATGATAGAAAAATGGCTATTCTAATGGTACTAAATAAATTAGGGAAGCCATATAATTTGATAAACTACAATTGCCAACATTTTGCAAATGAGATTCAGCATGGAAAAATAAGAAGCGAGCAAGTAGATAATTTTGTAGCTGGTTTAAAAGCTGCTGCAGGGGTATTTATTTTCTTTTCTATTATTAATACAATTTTTAATGATTAAAATTTTAACACAATGGGAAAAGTAATACAGGAACAATTTATAGAGTTCCATAATATAATACGTTTAGATGTAAATGACAATAAAGAAGTCATTAAAAAAAGAGACATGCTGATTGAAGAAATAAAAACAGCTATTAAAAAAATATGTGAAGAAAAGGGTATCAAGCTTGTTCGGTTCACACCATTTAATCAAGGTAGTTATGCAATGGGAACAGGTAATAAACCAATGTATGATGAGGACGATTATGATATTGACTGCGGTTTATTATTTGAAATAGATAAAGGTGACTACAGACCTCTACAGATAAAGACTTGGGTCTATGATGCTTTAAATACCCAATTCAGAACTGTTGAATGGAAAAAAGCATGTATTAGAGTACAATATGTAGAAGAAGGGTTACCAAAATTCCATGTTGACTTTGCATGTTACGCCGATGCAAATAGCGATGGTAAAACTTACCTTGCCAAAGGTACTCCGACATCAACAACGGATAACAAAAAATGGGAGGAATCAAAACCAACGAAACTGAAAGATCTTATAAATAATAAATATTCCGATGTCGATGAAAGCAATCAGTTTAAAAGAGCAATCAGGTTTATGAAACGCTGGAAAGATTACCAATTTGATAGCGTAAATGGCAAGCCTACAGGAATTGCATTGACGGCCCTTGCGTACAATGGTTTTGTTCCTTCAATCAAAGACTCATTTACTAGGGCTATAGATATCAATGACCTAAAGGCTACAAAAGATTTTGTGGACTATATACTTAACCAGTTTAGCTGGTGGGATAGTAGAATAAAAGTGCATTTGCCTGTGCCTCCGGAGAATGATTTGTTCGAGAAAATGACAGATCAACAGTGTAAGAACCTGAAAACGAAACTTGAAAAGTTGAGAGATACACTAGAAGATGCAGAGAATGAGGCAGACCCATTTGAGGCTTGCAAAATCCTGAGAAAACAATTTGGTAAAGATTTTCCAGTGCCGGCAAAAGAAACAACAGGTCAAAACAGAAAACTTGCGGTAGCAGGTACATCAGAGTCGGCATAATGACTATAGAGAGTTTTAAACGACATGTTGACGATGCCCGTATTCTGAGAAACACTTATGAATATCAAAACCCAGCTCTTGCAAAACGAGGACTGGCTTTTGGAGTTATTGGGGAGGTGTTGATTGATAGTCTTGCTGTTAAGATAGTTGTTGGTGTACCAAAAGCTTTTCCTAATTGTATTCCAACATTTTTCTTATTTAACCAGGAAGATTTTATCCGGTTACCACATGTGGAACATGACGGTTATATATGTTATGCGTACAACGATACTTTGGTTTTAGATATAGATAATGAGTCAGGAATAATTGCAGACTGCTTTGAGCTTGCTAAAAAGACGTTAGTAGAGGGTATAAATAGGAAGAATAACAACGAGTTCTACAATGAATATGAAGCATATTGGCGACATCTTAAAGATGTACGTGGAATGTTTGCTAACATCGTATTAAGCGATAATGTTGAGGTTATTAAGTATTCAAAATTAGAAGACAAAGAGTTACTCTTCGCTGTATCTGATAGTACGGAAAGAATGAATAGTTATCAGCGGATAATTAATGTCAAAGGGAGTCGACCACAGTATTTTAAAGGGTTATATATCCCTTTAAAGAAAGGTTCTGAAATTCTAATTCCCACTGTTAATCATGAACTCACCATAAGGGATGCAAAGGAGTTAATTTTTAAAAACATTACTCCAGAAAATGAGAAAAAAATCATAACCACGTTAAGCAAAACAAAACAAGAAGATTTAATTATAATCGACTTCTCCTTGCCCAATGGAAATCATTCTTTATTTGCTTTACGGTTTAAGAAAATTAATCATACAACCCACCCTCTTTTAACGCCTGATACTACGGCAAATTTAATTCCCTATAATGTAAAAAGAGTTGACCCGGAGTTCATGCTTATGCGTGGAGGTAATGGTAATAGTTTTATCGACAAAAGAGTATTAGTTATTGGTGGAGGTTCTGTTGGAAGTGCGGTTGTCGAAGAACTAATAAAAGCCGCTGTGATAAATGTTGATGTTGTTGACAAAGAAAAACTCGAGATTGACAATTGTTACCGGCATAATTGTGGCTTTATGTATGTAAATAAACAAAAGACGGAGGCAATAAAGCAAAAATTAACCCGCTATTATCCTCATTCGAATGTGACAGCGATTGATATGGCTATTGAAGATGCGATATCAAAGAAGAAAATAAATTTTGACTTATACGATGCAGTTGTTGTAACAACCGGTAATGCAACTGTGAACCAATTTTTAATGAAATTTCTGAGAAAAGAAATACCAAGCAAGCCGGTTCTTTTTAGCTGGCTAGATCCGTACGGTGTTGGTGGGCATTGTTTAGTTACTAATATTTCCGAAAAGGGATGCTATCAATGCCTATATACGAATGAGACGTTACATAACATTGCTTCATTTGCAGCCGCCAAACAACCAAGGAGTTTTTTGCAAAATATTTCAGGTTGCGGAAGTGTATTCGTTCCTTATGGTGCATTAGATGCTAATCAAACTGCTATATTGACCGTTAGAAAAATACTGGATGTGTTTACAGGTAAAGAAACCAATAGTGCTATTTATTCATGGAAAGGAAATAGCGAATTATTTTTACAGCAAGGGTATCATTTATCAGAACGTTATGATCAATCTGCAGAGCAATTAGACGAAGGAAAATCATTATTTTACCAATTAGAATGTAAACTCTGTGGAAAAGGATAATTCAATTTTTAAAATGACTAATGGTGGAAAAATAAAGTTGACGAGTTTGGTATTGGAAACCCTTCAAGAGTATAAACAATTCGATAAAGGGTTATTGGAATCCGGTGGCGTCATATTAGGAAGGTTTATTAAGGTTTCAAAAAATATTGTAGTAGATAAAATAACTACACCGATGAAAGGAGATCATCAAACAAGATTTTCTTTTAAAAGAATTTCTCCTTTGCACCAAGAAATAATTACAGATGAATGGCATAAGAGTAATGGTACTTCCAATTATCTGGGTGAGTGGCATACTCATCCAGAGGATTTTCCAACTCCATCAAGTGTGGACATAAAAGACTGGAAACGGAAATTAAAACAGGATATTTTCTCAGGAAGATATCTATATTTTATAATAGCCGGTATTAAAAGCATTGATATGTGGGAAGGCGATAGAAGAACATTGGAAATTGTGAAACTCAAAGTTACAAACTGATTAAAATTTAAATATGGATAATTCAAAAGGGTTGATAATAATATTGCACAATGGCTTTACTAAAATAGCCATTGATGAAGCACTTGCTGCTTTGCCAACTGAATGCCACGGTCTGAATAGGGAGGTGAAAGAGATAAATTATTCTGAATTGTTAGAACTTCAGAAACTCTACGATATTGGTTATGAGCAATTTGCTTTAGAGCACAAAAGATATTTCACCAATGATATATTACCAGTATTGACTGCACATCCTGATTATAAAATAGTTTATTTTGGTATGGCTCCAATTCCATTAAGTATAGACTTGGGCCATCTTTTTCATAATTTTAGAAACATTGATATTTACCAGCGCCACCACGTTACTAAACAGTGGTATATTAACTTGGAAACAGAACAGCATAATGATAACAAGCTTCATATTAACGGCTTACCAGATCAACAACAAAAGGGGATTTCTGATGCTTTGATTAGGTTAAATATATCGCATAATATTAATCCTAATGATACTTACGAAATATTACCTAATGCTGCCGAAATAGATATTCAACTTGACTATGCAAACGAGGATGCTATTACTTCTTCAAAAAAAATGATCGAGGTTGGAGAGTCAGTTAAAAGAACATTTGATGAACTTTCAAATAATAGAAGCGGATTAGAAACAGTTCACTTTTTCGCGGCAATACCCTGCGGTGTAGCTTTTTTGGTAGGAACCAAAATATCCCCCAACATTCACTCTTTCATTCAAACGTACCAGTATTCAAGAACAAAAGAGCCAAAGTATAAAAAAGCTCTTTTAATAAAAGCACAATTAAGACCCGAACGAAAAATTGGTGAAGCTGAAAAAAAGAAGGCAGATGAGCTTAGAAACTTATGCAATGAAGAACTTGCAAAAAATGTAAAACGATACTGCCAGCATAATAAAGATATGTCGGTAGGTAGAAAATGGTATGAGGGGTTGGTCCCTGGTGTACACAATTCGATCATGAATACGAAGTTTTGGATCGATCTACCGGCATTGTATGAGACAAGCTTAAAGGATGATAGTTTTGATTTTGACACTGAAGTTGTGAATGATGGCTTTTATTGGAGAATGAATAATTGGTTTGTCGATGACAATTTCTTCATCTCCCTTAATAGCAGGATTAGTAATCATGAAGATATTTTAAAAGCGGTAAGGCTTTTCTTATTCCATGAGGCCATTCATTATAAAAAACATAGGCTAACTGACTTAACATCGGTTAATATTGGTAGCTTTTCCAAGGTGCTTGAAACGGCTGATTATCAGGCAGATGTTTACGCAATAATGAATGAGTATGGGTATCACATAAAAATGAAAGGTGAAATTCAAAACCCTAAGCAATTTTTTATGGATACGATAAAGGTGGCCACTGAAACCATGTGGAGTTTCGATGATGCTGGAGTAGAATTAGAAGAAATACAAATAAGGAGGCTTAATAGGTATATGATTTGGTATTGGATATATGCAAGAATCGAAAACGAAGGAAATAGCCTGGATGAAATTATTTCTATTCTTGAAGAAAAGCCTGTGATTGAATTAAACGGATTAAGAACCAAGGAAGAAAATAATCGCTTCTTCTTTGAGTTAGAAAAACGCAAAGACCAACCCTTAGAGTTAGCTATATTTTATAATAACAACCTTATTAGGGATGGTAGTGCTAGTAATTTGCCAATAGAAGGTTTGGTTAACGCTATAAAAGAAATGAAGGGTGAACAAATATTAAATATAATGCGTAGTTTTTTAAATAGGTAGCGATAACTACAATAGATAAAGGTTTTCAAATATGGACAAGTTCAGTTTGAAACCTAGAATCCCCCCTCCCTTAAATCCTCCTGAAATTAGTACTACAATATTTTCATGCTTACCCCAATCGGTACAACTAACCACCGAAACCGGCAAACCCTCTTTGGAATAAAGGAAAAGGACAGAAGCGGACATATTTATTGCATTGGGAAAACCGGTACTGGAAAATCAACCTTGTTATTAAACATGGCTCTTGGTGATATTATTCAAGGTAGAGGAGTGGCGATTTTGGACCCTCATGGCGACCTTTGCTTGACCATATTAGATTACATTCCAAAAGATAGAATAAAGGATGTCATATACCTAAACCCGAGCGATATGGGCTCCCTAATCGCGTATAATCCTCTATACAACGTGAAAGAGGAAAATAGGTATCAAGTAGCGAGTAATATTGTATCGGTGTTTAAAAAGCTTTGGAGCGAGTCCTGGGGGCCAAGGCTTGAACATATTTTGCGTAATGCTATTTATAGCCTAACCTTCTACCCGCACGCAACATTACTCGATATATCGCCCTTAATTACAGATACCAATTTTCGATTTCAAGTGTTACACTTTGTAGAAAATGATACCTTACAAAACTTCTGGCAGAAGGAGTTTAATACGCTTTCGCCACAGCAAAGAAATGAACATATTGCACCAATCTTAAACAAGGTAGGTATTCTTGCTACACACCCTATAATCCGTTCAATTATTGGTAATACAGTAACATCCTTTGAAGTATCGAAGGTTATGGATGAAAGTAAAATACTGCTAGTTAATTTGAGTAAGGGAATACTAGGCGAATCTGGTACTCAATTCCTTGGTTCACTTCTGGTAACCCAATTCCAAACTGCCTCACTTGAGCGAGCAAAGAGAAATATTGAAGACAGAACACCATTTTATCTCTACATTGATGAAATGCATAGTTTTGTTACCCTATCCTTTGCTGATATACTCAGCGAAAGTAGAAAGTATGGTTTATCACTTTTCTTAACCCATCAATTTCTCGACCAATTGCATGAAGATATCAGGAAAGCGATATTTGGGAATGTCGGAACTCTCATAACTTTTCGTATTGGAACAGAGGATGCAGAAAGGATAGAGCATGAATTTTACCCAACTTTTACCAAGGATGATTTGTCCATGTTACCACAATACTCAATCTACTTGAAGTTACTAATCGATGGAACTATTTCCCAGCCATTCTCAGCAACTACATTGCCCTTGCAATATCCTTTGACCTATAACAAACAACAAGTGATTGCATATTCTAGAAAACGCTATGGTAGCGGAATGGAAATTAAGAGGTACGTACAACCTCTTGTTAAAGAACAGCAGAAAAGCTTGTTTTAATTTTAGAGATTGAGTGAAGCTGACGATTTATGGAGTGTATTCTGGATGACATCTAATCAAATAAATGCTTTAGAATAGATGATTTCGATGCCGAGATCATGGAACAGAAATTCTAGTCGATATTTACTGAGAAAGATTTGGCTTCACTACCACAGTTTCATATTTATTTGAAGTTGTTGATTGTTGGATGTGTGAACGCCGTGTTTTCAGCTAAAGTACTCCCACCTTGGAATTAACGTTTATGGTTTTACTTCTTTCAACGTACATTGAGGAGATAATATTAACCACATCATTAACATTATTGTTTACAAGTACATTCGGTATCCTCACCGTTTCATATCCTTTACGCATTGAATAATACATCCTTTTCAAATCAGTCAATGATTGTTTCGAATCCTTTGAATGACGAATCCCATCCACTTCTATATTTAGTTTCGCTTTCACTATGGCAATATCGATCCGTTTATACCCATCATATTTTTCAAGTTCAACTGGAAGGCCATTTTTTTTCAAGGCGATGTATAAACAGATAGCTTCCTAAGTTGTAAACATTCTATCCGTATAATATGAGAAGAAGCTAATGCAGGAATAACAAAGTACAGTATTAAAATAAATTTCAGAGTAGTCAATAGGTTCAGCATCTTCAATGGAACAGGAACAATGAGAACATTTCATAAAATTTGTTTTGATAAATATATAGAATCATTTCCTCTCTAGCAACTTCATTAACTGCTCATTCAATTTGATAAGGCGTTCAACTTCTTTCTCTTTATCTGAAATTATTTTTTCGTAAAGGTCTTTTTGTGTTTCATAATAGTTTTCATTATGACCAATTTGAGTACCGTTTTCTAGGTTAAAATTAAATACTGCCGGTGCGGGACTTTTAATATCAGCAACTGTTACACCTAGTTCATCAGCTATCTTTTTAAGGAGATCTTCATCAATCTTCACCATTTTATTATTCTCCAAACGGTTATACTTACTAATCTCTAACCCAACAGCTTTGGCAATTTCTTCCTGTTTAAATCCTCGCCATTCGCGTAAATACTTAATCTTACTACCGATCACTTTGTTATTTTCCATGAAGATACAGGTTTACTTAATTGTAAAAATTATAAATGTGCAATTTTTATTCACTTTTCTGATTTTTTCTTGCAGTTATTACTTTTTTGATTTGTGTAGTAAAACAAATTTTCACAAACAAAATGAATTCTCATGAAAGAACCTATTCTAACCTTAATTCTCTTTTTATCAACCTGTTTTTATTGTTATTCCCAATGCAAAGCCGACATCGATAAAATTGATAAAATAGACAAAACCGATATTAAGGTTTGGGAGTTAAAACTTGGTGAGCTAAGTTTTGGAGCAAGTTTTCTCAATGGCCTAATAGGCAAAGAAAAAAAGGACTGGACCGCATATATCCGGTTTATGAGGGTGAGAAATCAAAACTATGTTACATTCATGGTTACTCAAACATTTGGAGAAAACGAATCAGCAAATATTTCAAGATATTTTGGAGGGCGTAACTTTGAACTAGCACTGGCTTTTGATGGTGATTTACCACCAGTTAAATTTCAATCCCAAATACCAGAACATACTCAAGCCAAAATGTTGGGTTTTATCAACCATCAAGTTCATTTAAGCCAGATACTTAACGAGGCCAAATTTGAAGAATTAAAGGGAGCTTTTGATAAAGGAGAGATATCAGCATTTAGAATAGTACTAGGGGGTGGGGAACAAATTGAGAAGTCGGTACGAGATAGAAGAGCAGAAACTATAAAAGAAAAGTTCTATTGTTTTTACGATTATGCAAAACAAAATCCTGTTAAGAACGTTGAATCCATTGATATTGCAAAAGGATTTAAAAAAGACCCGATAACCAACAAGTATGTATTTTCAGATGTAGTATCCTTGGATAGGAATCAAAAGGATTTGTACAAAAAGGGTGTATCCTGGTTGGTTAAAAATAGTCCATCCAAAAGAACGAATTATGAAAATGAAGAAGAAGGTAAAATCATTTCAAGCTGTGTGCATTACGTTACCTACAATAACAATAACAACGTTTCAGAAGATAAATACTCCTATACTGCAACTATTTCAATTAAAGATGGAAGATATAAATATGAATTAACAGATTTTGTTTTAGATGATGGTAAATCCGTTGGTTCGCTTGAATCATTATTAGAAAAAGTAAAGAGCAGACCTGATATTTTAGAAACTGCTTTCAAAGAGCTAAAAACTAACATTGATAAAATAATTAGTAGCCTTAAATCAGAAATGGAAGGTAAATCTGATGAGTGGTAGAAATTAAATATTACAGGGTTGAATCATTCCGACAGCTTTCCCAAAAATAGTAAGGTAGGAAACAATTATAATCTTAATTAACTGCACATGACAAAGTATCTTTTACTACTCACTTTTCTCATAACTGTTTTTTCTTGCTCTTCCGATAATGGAGACAAGTTCATTGGGGAATGGCAAAGTACGGAAAAGGAAAAGCGAGTTTACACCATCACTAAGATCAACGATAATAACTATTTAGTAAAGTGGAATTCCTATTCATTTGGAGGTTCTGGTGGTTCATTTCCAATACCACCACAATACGTGTCCGGTGGTGAATTTAATGCCAACTATGCTAACGGTAATTTAGAGGTAATGAACACACCGGCTGTATCAATGATTTCCAATGATGAGATTATAGTTCATGATGAACGATGTACAAGGAAATAATGGATCGGAAGTGGAGTAATGCTTAAACTTGAAAACTAAGTGTATTCACCTCGCATCCGGTTTTCAGGGAATACATTTTTATTTACAACCCATTTATTGACAAATCGAAACAAAAAGTTGGAATTACAACATTCAAAAATGAATTACTAATTTAATAAATAATAGAAAGCTATGAAATTAATTTATACAAAACTTTACGTTGTGCTAGCAGGTACCATGATCTTTTTCACAAATTGTAACAAGAAAGATAATCCTGAAATGTTAGTAGGGAACTGGAATTTTTACTATTCGGAAAAATTTATTTTAAATGGTAAAAAACTTGAAGAGAAGGCTGAAGGTGAAATGAAATTTGAATATAACGGTACAGGAAATGTAGTA
>JAEUVD010000023.1 GCA_016787065.1 Chitinophagaceae bacterium | reverse complement strand
TGATTTTCTTTGTAACGACATATTTAAATTATTTAAATTTTTCTGCAAAGGACGAAAGCAACTGTGAATAAATAAAAAAAGAATAGTGCAGAATAATTTTATTGTACAAATTGGCCGTTTTGTTCGTGATTATTTCTAAATTGAGTTGGTGTCAAACCCTTGAATTTCTTGAATATAGCATTAAAAGAAGATTTAGAATTAAATCCTACTTCTGTGGCGATTCCTAAAAGTGTAAATTGATTATTTTGGTCGTTTTTTAAGCGGTTTATAAATTCTTCTACTCTGTATTCATTAATAAAATCTTGAAAATTGGTGTTCATGTGTTCATTTAATATCTCCGAAATATATTGTTTTCGTATATTTAATTTTTCTGAAACATCCTGAATAGATAATTTTCCATTAAGGTACAATTTATCTATTTCCATTGCTTTAATTAATTCTGACTTATACTTTTCTATTAGTTCTGTGTTTAAGTTAGAATTTTTGTATTTGCTTATTTCATTTTTTGGCAAAATAGATATGTTTTTGTTCAATAACTTATAGGAAATAAAATAGAATAAAAATGCGACAATCAATAATAGATAGGTGTTAAAGTTTTGAGTGTTGAATAAAGGCAATTCTTTCAATCCAATTATTTTAAGAATATCATTTACACAAGAAAAAACTAATAAAATAACTATAGGAATAACAAAATTGGTTGCCCAAATTCTTCTTTTATCTGTAATAACGGAATATAATATGAAGCCTAAATACAAAACAAAAACTAATTCCAAAATCACTTCAATAATTTCTATATACAAATTATCTTTGGGTAGTTGAATTTCAAAAACTTCTACAATGAAATATAAAATATTGGGAAGAAAAAAAAGGTTATCAGACCTTTTAAACTTTTTTGTTTCGCAATTATAATATTTGAAGAATAAAAAAAAGAAAGTGACAAATAAAGTGTTATCAAAAAGAAACCAATCTTTATTTTCAAAAAAAAGGTTGTTATTGTCATCACCTAAAATATAAAGCAAAACAGATGATATACTTCCAAAAAGCAACCAAAAAGTTGTTTTTTTGTACTCTTTTCTACTTTGATATAGCGCAAATAATACAAAAACTCCTTGAATTAAAGCAATTATTTGAATGGTTCTGAGCATTATGATGCTATAAAATTTGGGGCAAATTTAGGGAATATTTTGTTGTTTTCTGCTGTTGGTGTTGTTCGATACGCTTGAAGGTAACACACGCACTCACCGATGTTTATTGTTTACTGGCTACTTGGTTACTGTTCTTTCCGAATGCTCCGTATATTCTTACTGATCTTTTTCATTTGCAACGTAATTTAGATATGCCCATATGGTTTGATTTAATTTTGATTTTATCGTTTGCCTGGACAGGCCTCTTATTCGGCTTTTTAAGTTTATGGGATCTTGAAAAAATTCTCAGTACGCGATTCAAACTAGTGTATGTACGAAGCATTTCTATACTGATGTTGTTTGCCGGAAGTTTTGGAATATACCTCGGTCGCTACCTTCGATGGAATAGCTGGGACATTTTAACTGAGCCCTTGAATATCATCTATGATATCTCCGATCGTTTTATCAATCCCTGGCAACATCCACGCACTTGGGGCATGACGATAGCCATGTTCTTTTTTCTGAGCATGATGTATTGGAGTTTCCGAGTAATTGTAAAACGTGAAAATAGTTGTGTAAATACGCTTGTTTAGTTTTTATTGAAGTCATATTCACGTAGGCAACAACAATAAACATGCAGATCTACATCACCGGCAAGTAAATTCGTACTAAGGTTCCTTTAGCGGTTCCATCTGTTTTTTTCAAATCAATAATTTCGATAGGTTCAGCACGTTTCATATTGGAAATACGATGAAGCCGTTCTTTAGTAATCAATATTCCTTTTGATTTATGTTTTTTAACTGCATTCTGCATAGCTGCACTTGCTTCTCTACCTATTCCATTATCTTCAATTTCTGCAATGATTTCTTGTAAGTCATCCGGATTTTCTTTGAAAACAATACGCAGCATACAAGTACCATCTTCTTTATTCAACAAACCATGCCAAATTGCGTTCTCTATAAAAGGTTGAAGTACCATAGAGGGAATATCAATATTTTCATCCTTTAATTCATCTTCCACATCAATTGTATACGTGAAGCCATTAGAAAAACGCATTAGTTCTAAATTAAGATAAAGCGTTAACATAGACACTTCTTCTTCTAAGGCTATTTTACTTTGCTGCGATGCATCCAGAATTTTACGCATTAAGGTAGCAAAATTAGCCAGGTAATTACTGGCAACTTGAGGCTCATTCTTGATAATATAATTTCGAATCGAGTTTAAAGAATTAAAAAGAAAATGAGGGTTCATTTGTGCGCGTAGCGACTTCACTTCGAGCTCGGCTATTTGTTGATTGTATTGAGAAATGCGATGTTGTTCTTCCAGTTCCGCATGTTTTTTCTTATTCTGAAAAGATCTGAAATAAAGTATAAACGAAAGCATACCTAAGGCTATTGCAATGCTAGCTACAATGAGTAAAATATTCTGATCGCTAATTCGTTTCGTTTGAACTTCTTGTATTGATTTTAATTTTTTATTTTCTCTTTCTTTCAACTCACTTTCATGTTTGGTTCGAAGGAACGCCAAGTGAGCAAAATTCTTCTCCCCTAAAACGGTATCACTTAGTAATTTATGTTTACGCAAGTAATACATTCCTGAATCAAATTGTCCAATAGTTTCAAATTCTTGCGACATTAAATTGAAAATATCGCACTCCTCTGTTTTATTTTTAAGAATGCGTGACGCATCCAGTGCACGATGTAAAAACTCAAATGATTTCTGAGGATTCCCAAGTTTGTGATACACCGAAGCATACCCCTTATACGTTAAGATAGAAGAAAGAATTTCGCTAGAACTGGTGGCTATAGAATCCGCAGTTTTCAGATGATTCAAGGAAGCCGTATAATTTCCCTTTTCTAAATCATACTTGGCTAAATCGATCAATACTTGAGAGTAGATATTACCATCCTTTGATTTTTCTGCCAAGGGGTAACTCATATCCCAATATTTCTTAGCCGTTTCGAAATCATGTTGCTGATAATAAATGTTTCCGAGTTGTTCGAGGTTAATGGCTTGTCCGCGTATTTCACCAATTTGCTTATTGAGTTCATACGCCTTTTTCGAATAATCAACGGCTGATTTATAGTCTTTCAGATCAAGGTAATTATCCGCGATATTGTTATACGAAATACTTAACCCCCGGGTATAATTTAATCGTTCAGCAATTTCAATAGCCGCCAAATAATATTCTGCGCTATTCTTATAATTTCCTTCGTTCGATTCTAATATGGCGAAGTTTACATTAGCCAAACATTGTCCGCGTTCAAACCCTATTTGTTTAGCAATGGCTTTTGTTTCGTTGGCATAACGCCATGCTCGGGCAATATCAATTTCCGATAAACGATACGATAAGCGATGGGTAGTCATTACATAAGTGGTATCATACTTCGGATGTTCTCGAAGATACTTTTCCAAACTATCAACATATTTGTTTTGTGCCGTTGATACCAATGATAAGACCATCAATGCACAACAAAAGACCAACCTTCCTTTCATGGGAACGCTAAAGTAACTCCGAAATAATTGTTCTGCAAGATTTCCGATAAATCTCTTTACTAAGAAGTTGGAAGCAGTTCTTTAATGTCTGCTATGATTTTATTGGCAATATTCTGAGCGGTAATTTCCGAAGTACTCTCGGCATAGATACGAATAATTGGTTCTGTATTAGACGTTCGCAGATGCACCCATTCATTATCGAATTCAATTTTCAAACCGTCTTCCGTGTTCATTGGTTGCTTTTTGTAGATAGCTTGTATACCCTCAAAAATTTGCTGCACATTCACTCCGGAGCGCAATTCAATTTTATTTTTCGACATATAGTAATCCGGATATAGTCGACGTAACTCGGTAATTGATTTACCAAACTTAGCAAGGTGTGTTAGAAACAAGGCAATACCAATTAGAGCATCCCTTCCGTAATGAAGTTCAGGAGTAATGATGCCGCCATTACCCTCACCACCAATAACAGCGTTTACCTCTTTCATTTTTTTCACCACATTCACCTCACCTACGGCGCTTGCAAAATAGGAGCCACCATGTTTGAGGGTTATATCCTTTAAGGCACGCGTACTTGATAAATTGGAGACAGTATTTCCTTTGGTGTGCGAAAGAACATAATCGGCAATAGCAACTAAGGTATATTCTTCTCCAAACATACTGCCATCATTATTTATAAAACATAAGCGGTCAACATCCGGATCAACAACAATAGCCAAATCGGCATTTTGTTTTACCACTACACTTGAAACCTCATGCAGGTTTTCCGGTAAGGGTTCGGGGTTATGACTAAAATTTCCATGAACCTCTTCATTCAATATTGTAATTTTTTCAACGCCTAGTGCCCTGAGCAAATGTGGAACAAAGGTTGCTCCGGTACTGTTAATACCATCCACCACAATATGAAAATTTCTTGAAGCAATGGCTTGCTTGTCAACTAAGGGATGTTGAAGAATGATATCGGCATACTGTTGCATATAGGTATCATTCAGGTGTACTTTGCCAAGCTTATTTACTTCGGCAAAAACAAAATCCGATGCATTTCCTTTTTCTAAAACGGCCGCACCAATTTCTGCGGAAATAAATTCGCCATCAGCATTGAGTAATTTGAGGGCATTCCATTCTTTAGGATTATGACTCGCCGTTAAGATGATGCCACCGGCAGCCGCTTCCATTTTTACAGCCATTTCAACGGTGGGCGTTGTACTTAATCCTAAATCAATTACATCAATACCTAATGCCTGAAGTGTACTTACCACAAGATTTCGAACCATTTCACCACTCATTCGTCCATCACGACCGATTACGATTTTGTTGACGCCTGTTGATTGCACCATCATGGTACCAAATGCAGCGCTGTATTTTAAAATATCAACCGGTGTTAAACCTTCATCAGCTCGTCCGCCAATAGTTCCTCTAATTCCTGAAATTGATTTAATTAATGCCACTTGTTTGTTGTTTAAGGAGGCGAATGTAGAGGTATTTTTTTATTTGGAAACAGGGTGGGAATAAGTTCTATGCCCGTAACGTTTAAGGCTAACAATTACGGTATTCCGAATGCCGATTGCCTGGCAGATAACCTGCGCTATTCTTGAAAGATATTGGTGTTGGCTCCATGAAAAATTGGCACCTTATGGTACTATGAATAAAACTTGGAATAGCTAACAACTAATAATTACCGCTATCGGTAATGATAAAGATACCAAGACTATCTATCCCTTGCGAGCTAACATTCCCCTTTAAATACATGGTGTATAAATAACCGGCTTCATATTCGAATTGATTCGTATAGATGGTATTATTTCCGGAAACAGTATTTACATGAAACTGATGCAAGCCTGTTGCCATAGGGGTGTACTCGCTATGCATGCCGTTTGTAAAATTTTCGAACCTGAAGGTCGTATCAAACTGTTGAATGGCGTTAACGGCCGGTGCATCATTCGATAGATGTAAGAAACGTACTTTGCAATTCGAACCTCCCGGCGAAAAAAACAATTCATTCAATAACTTATATTTTACGGTTCCGGCAGAATCATACAAAAACGCCGAGTAGGTTTTGTTTTCTTCAATGGTGATGGATGTATCCACAATCATAGTTCCGGAAGCATTCTTGATTTGAAGTTTACGCGTTCCGGCAATAAATTCTCGAAACAACGAGTAATTCAAGTATTGCACATTCGATGAAAACACCGGGTCGTATTCGATATACAAATTAATATCACCTGTTAAATAAGAAGCATTGATTAATCGTAGTTTACCTTTTGAATCTTCGATACCACGATCGGTACATGAAAACAGGAAGAGTGCCAGAAAAGCAAGGATGCTAATTTGTTTCATAGGGTAATATTACTAAAATACAGGATGGGTTAGTTGTTTAAAAAAATCAATTGCGAGATAAGGCTTGGTTACAACGGGGAAAATCAATCCGAAGAGTGCTCCATGTAAGTGTGCATCATGACCAATATTATCTTGTCCTTGCTGATTCATACGATGTGAATACCAAGTATAAAGCACAGCAAATAAAATTCCGGGGATTCCGATAAAATACACGTAAACTTTATTCCAAGGATCGAGTAAAATAGAAGAAAAGATAACGGCTGAAACAGCGCCGCTAGCACCTAGGGATCGGTAGTTGTAGTTGTTTTGCTGTTTGTAAAAAGAAGGTAAAACAGAAACTACCAAAGCGGCAAGATAATACAAAGGAAAAACGAGTGCATTACCATAAATCACCATGAACGCGTATTCAATTTGTCGGCCAAAAAAATAAAAGGAAAACATATTGAAAAACAAATGCATCATATCGGCATGGATGAGTCCGTAAGTAGCTAGTCGCCAGTACTCCTTATCCCGCTTTATTTTAAACGGATAGCAAATGAGTTTATTAATTAAATCCGCATTTTGAAATGCTGCAAAGGATGTAATTACGGTAATGCCAATAATAAAATAAGCAACTGGTAGTGAATTCATGTTTTTAACAGAATACGAATTACGGATATTCCCGTCACATTGCGTATTACTTCCACATAAATATTTAATGTACTGAGTTTATTCTCTACTAAAATCCCAGGCATCGAAGATTAATTGCAAGTATTCATTTTCTTCTTGCGTAATTACTTCATCCGCTTTAGTAAGATACACGGCGAATTTAATGAAGTGGTTTTTTTCTTCTTCCGTGGCTTCATCGGTAAAATCATCTAAACACTTAATAAAGTGCTGCTTCCATTCATCCGGACGTAAACTGGCTAAGGTATGAATTTCGTTATCCAAATTCACCTTAAACGGAAACTCCTGAAATAGATATTCTCTAATAATTTTTTCTTCTTCAATGTGCAGTTTGAAATCAATAGCGGCTAAAATCATCAGTAAATGATAACCGGCGATTGTTTTGTTCATCCTTTTGTTTGGCATATGATTGGTTATGGGTTTGCCGAGAGAATTAAATTTAAGTCGGTGTATTTCATGTCAAATTTTTTAGCAAGAGAACGACTGGTGAGTTTTCCTTTATAGATATACGTTGCACTTATTAATCCGGATTTACTTGCAATAATAGCCGGGCCGCCTGCTGTTTCACTACAACTTACGATTAGCGGTAATAATACATTACTAATGGCATGAGATGCTGTATGAGATAATTCCGATGCAATATTCGGAACGCAATAATGATTTACACCATGTAATTTAAACACAGGATTTTCGTGCGTTGTAAGTTTCGAAGTTTCGAAGCAACCTCCATTATCGATACTGATATCAATGATAACCGAACCTTCCTTCATACCTTCTACCATCGATTCGGTAACAACCATTGGCACTATGCCTTTCATGGGTTTTAAAGCCCCAATAACTACATCTGCTTCTGATAATACTTTTGTTAGTATGCTTGGTTCTATGACCGAGGTGTACACATTTTGATTCACCATTTTTTGCAAGCGCATTAAGCGATAAATAGAATTATCAAACACCTTAACATTGGCTCCACATCCGAGGGCGGTTCGGGTGGCATACTCGCCAACCATACCCGCACCAATAATTACAATATTGGCCGGTGGAACGCCAGCAATACCTCCTAATAAAATTCCTTTGCCGCTTTCCTGATTACCTAAATAGCGTGATGCAATATGAATAGCATGAATACCTGCAATCTGACTCATAGATCGAACGATCGGAAAGCTTCCGGAATCATCTTTAATATGACCAATAGCAACGGCAATAATTTTCTTATCCATCAATACTTCCACTTGTCTTTTATTCAACGATGGAATATGTACCGGGGAAAATATAACCTGATCTTTTTGTAACAGGGGAATTTCCTCTTTACTAATAGGTGCTGTTTTTAAAATCAAACCTGCTTTAAAAACTTCTTTTTTATCGTACACCAACATGGCTCCTGCTTCTGAGTATTCATGATCGCTGTACGACGAAGCTTCACCGGCACCTTTCTCTATCAATACCTGATTGCCTTGATTAACCAGAACTGCTACAGCCTGGGGTGTAAGTGCTACCCTATTTTCTTGAAACGAATTTTCTTTAGGAATGCCAATAAATAGAGATTGCTTTTTAGATGGCACCTCCAAGGTTTCTTCTAAAGGATTATACGAAAATGCCACATTCACTGCCGCCTTCTGCTTGCCCGTCATAACGTTCTAAATAAAGTTTAAATATAATTCAGTGAATACTACTTTGCAAGTGGAATTTAAAGATTCAAGGATAATTGGTCATAACTCAAAAAAATACCTTCCGGTAACTCCTCAGCTACAGTATCGTGCAAGCCTAGTTGATGCGATATATGTGTGAAAAAAGTTCTTTTTGCTCCTACTTTTTTTGCAATCTGAATAGCTTGTTCAAGGGTAAAATGAGAAATATGTTCTTCTCGTCGCAAGGCATTTAACACCAAAATTTCTGTTCCTGTTAGTTTTTCAAATTCCTGTTCCGAAATAAAATTAGCATCGGTAATGTATGTAAACTGATTTATTCTGAAACCCAACACCGGCATTTTGTAGTGCATTACTTCAATGGGTTGCAAGGTTATATCGCCAATGGTAAAAACTTTATTTTTATCAATCGTATTTAAGTTCACTTGAGGTACTCCCGGATACGAACTATTACTAAAAATATAATCAAACTCTCTACGTATCGTATTTTGTGTAGCCTCCGTTGCAAAAAGTTCCATGGGCTTTTGCAAAATATAGTTGAAGGCACGAATATCATCTAAACCCGCCAAGTGATCTTTATGGGCATGTGTAAACACTACGGCATCCACTTTACTTACATTTTCGCGAAGCATTTGTTGTCGAAAATCAGGACCGGTATCAATTACAATACAGGTTGTTTCCGTTTCCACCATAATGGAAGATCGCAGCCGCTTGTCTTTGCTATGTGTTGAACTACATACAGCACAAGAACAACCAATAATCGGTACTCCTTGAGAGGTGCCGGTTCCTAGAAAGGTAATCTTCATGACGCTGCGAAGGTATTACTCTCTGTGAAAGAAATTAAATGATGATGAAAGATGTTCATTGCTTCATGCGTCTCCTGACTACAGTATAAACCTTCCATTTATGTTAATGGCTCTGTTTAAACACTTTCTAATTCCTCCTAAGAAGAAGTCATTTCAACATGAAAACTCCTTTTAGCGAACTACCATTTTCAAACCTTGCTGTTGTTTACCATCACTTAAGGTGCAATGATATAAACCGGTTTGCCAAGCAGAAGTATTTAGGGTAATTCTATTATCGCCCTTTTGAGCATGTATTTTACGTTGTGTTACTAGTTGTCCAAGAGCGTTTAAAATTCGTAGCTCTAACTCTCTTCCTTCCGAAGATTCGAACTGTATAACTGTTTGTTCGTTGAATGGATTGGGTACACAACCTATTAATTGAAAATTCATGTGCTCTACATGCTGCGTTGCTTGCGGATAGCATGGTGGGGCATCGATAATAATATTATAGTAGTTTAAATTTACCAAGGTATCTGTAACCCGTCCTGGATAGATTTGTCCTAACAGAAAATCTACCGTGTTATCCGGACTATGCAAATTACTCAAGTAAGCACGAACGTTAATGTTCAGAAAGTTATTACCGGATGCTGTACCGCCGGGCACGTTACCACTAATGTTTACACAGGCTAAAGAATCGCCGGGTACAACTAAACGTTCCATATTACTCTTTGGAAAACTGGCTCCGGCGGCTAAAAGTGGTGCAGGAACACTGTTAGCGCTTAAGTAGGCTGGTAAACCAGTGATATTCGTTCCAATAACAAACGAATCAATATCCGCTGTTACCGTTCCTAATGAAATTTGAAACGTAGTATCAGGTGGTGCTTTGATATACATGATTTGGGTATACGGATAACCAGCACAGCCATGTTGTAAATTAGTAGCACTGTCGGGTAAAATATAACCCTTTGCTGTTGAGGTTTGAGTACCGGGTACACATACTTGGGCTTGAAGCCCAAGAGATAGTAAAGTGAAAATAGCTAGTAAAATTCTACGCATCTGGTAAAAAAGTTTTGATAAAAATAGGTTTTTATTACCTTACGCAAAATTAATTGCATGAAAATAATTCTATGGTTCATGGTTTTATGGTTTCCAATCGCTTTATTCGGACAACGTGTTGAGATGCGATTTCAAATCAAGGATGCCAATACACAAGAAAATTTAACAGGTGTTACCGTTCGTTATGATAAAACGGGAACACGTAGTAACTTAAACGGTATCGCACTTATAAAAACCAACGAAGGCGTCCATGAATTTATTTTCAGCTATACCGGCTACGAAACACTTACATTAAAACTTGATATAAAACAAAAACAAGAAGAAATACAAATACAATTAAAACCAGTTACCAAGGAACTTAATATTACAACCGTAAGTGGTAGTCGTTTCGAAAAAAGAATTAGTGAAGAAATTACCTCGATTGAGGTTATTAAACCTGCCACGATTTTAAGTCGAGCAGATAATTCGCTAGATGATGCGTTACAGCGCGTACCGGGAGTAGATGTGATCGATAATCAAGTTAATATCCGTGGAGGTTCAGGTTGGAGTTATGGCGCCGGCAGTAGAGTATTGGTTTTAGTGGATGATATGCCGATGCTTACTGGAGATGCCGCCGATGCCAAATGGGATTTCCTTCCTCTTGAAAATTGCGAACAAATTGAAGTGCTTAAAGGAGCTTCTTCTGCGTTATATGGTTCTTCTGCGTTGAATGGTGTTATTAATTTTCGAACCGGATTCGCCAAATCAAAACCACATACAAAAATTATGTTGTACAATGGTTTGTATGGCAACCCTCCCGATAAATCGTGGGCATGGTGGGGTAAACAACAACCCGGCTTTCAAGGTGGTTACCTGATGCATGCACAAAAATTCGGACAACTTGATGTGGTATTCGGATCGGCGTGGTTTAGTGAAGATTCTTATTTGCAAGGCGATCTCAACCGTCGTGCACGTGGTAATTTGAACCTTCGCTATCGCTTTAAAAAAATACAAGGTTTAACGGTAGGTATCAATGCGAATGTTCAGAAAAATAAAAGTCAAACCTTTTTCTTTTGGCAGCCTGATTCCATTCACGGGGATCGTTTTTTACAACCCTTCGGAGGTTTAGAAGATACAAGCACAACAATCAATAAGAACAACGGTTTTCGGGGCAATATCGATCCGTATTTAACCTTTTATGCACGCAATGGTGGTCGTCATACCCTACGTACGCGGTGGTTTCGTTCAAACAATAGTATTCCGGAAAAGAAACAATCATCCATAGCCGATACGTATTTTGGAGAATATCAGTATCAGCAATCCATCGAATCGTATAACCCGCTCCTGAATAAATTGAATATAGTTTTAGGATGGGTGAACAGCTTTAGTAATGTAAATGGTTTACTTTATGGTTCGCATAAAGTGTTTAATTCTGCGCCTTATCTTCAGTTAGAGAAAAAATTCAACCGCTTATGGACTACCCTTGGTGCTCGTTATGAAATTAATCAGGTAGATAGTTATAAAGTAGAAAAACGACCTGTATTCAGAGCAGGTGCTAATTACGAGCTAACGAAATATATGTTCTTACGGGCTTCTTACGGTCAAGGGTATCGTTACCCTAGTGTAGCTGAACGTTTTGTTGAAACTAATTTTGGTGCTGCCAGTGTATTTAAAAATGTAGATCTTACTTCAGAAACCGGATGGAGTTCTGAAATCGGTTTGAAAACGGCGTACAAAATAAATAGCTGGTTAGGTTTTATAGATATTGCCGGCTTCTGGATGGAATATAAAAATATGATGGAATTCAATTTTGGTTTCTTTCCCCCAGAAGGTTCTAATCCGTATAAAATTGATAGTGTACAATATTATCTTGAACATTTTGTTGGGTTCAAATCTATTAACGTAGGAAGATCGCGTATTAATGGTATTGATATTTCGATCATGGGACAAGGTAAAATTATTCGAACGGTTACAGGTCGATTTGTATTCGGATATACCTACATGAATCCGGTGTTAGTGAATCCCGACTCAAATATTTTGAGAAATGTAAGTGGGCCAACGCATACGTTAAAATACAGATACCGCAACAGTGTGAAAATGGATATGGAACTAAGTTGGAAACGTATTACATGGGGTAATACCTTTTTGTATAATTCCTTCATGCAAAATGTGGATGAAACATTTGAAGCTACTAAACCAAAAGAAAACCCAATTGGTGGTAGTTTATTTCAAATCGGAACGGGCTTACCAACCTCGGTGCATGCCTTCCGACAAAAATATTACAAGGGTTCTTTTGTTTGGGATACCCGTTTGGCCTATCAGTTTACGCCTCAGGTTAAAGCCTCCTTTATTATTCGTAATGCCCTCAATACCATTTATGCCGAGCGACCGGCGTTAATTGGCCCGCTTCGAAATTTTACGCTCCAATTATTATATGATATGTAATGAATAGAAGTATTATTTCAACCCTAGCTTAAAAGGAAAACATGCAACCTCATTACGAAATTAATTCGCGAAACATTTAATGTTCATGTAAGAGTAAACTAGCCAAGGCAGCACCTAAACCGAGAAATACAGATAACAATTTTTTCCAGGTTAGTTGATGATGGGTTGTTCCACTTTCGTATAAAATGGTAGTAGAAATATGCATGAAGGAACCAATAACCAATGGAATTAAGTATTTTAGTATGGAAGCAATCGCATGAAATTGCGTTCCGTAAAAAGAAGCTAAAAGACCGGCTAAAGGCGACATGATAGAAAATAAGATTAACAAAAACCACTGCATTCTTCTTACCTGAGAAGCCATAATGAGCAGTGTACTTAAAGTAAGCGCTTCCGGAATTTTATGTACAGCCACACCTAATGATATCGAGGGCATGGTTGTGCTTTGCTGGTAGTTAAACCCTAAAGGAATTCCTTCTAAAAAAGCATGGATTAGTAAACCAATAAAAATGGGCCAAATATGACCGGGTGAACTGTGTTCATGTATATGACCATGTTCAACACCATGCGATATACGTTGTAAAAATAACTGAAGAAAAAAACCAATTAGAATAAATAATCCTGCCTTCTCCCCTATTTCCGCAAAGGTTTCAGGCAATAAATGTAGGGAAGTAATACCTAATAAAAACGAACCTGAAAATGCCAGAAACAATGCCAAATGCTTCTGTTGAATTTGTTTGAAATAGAACGGAACAAGTCCGGCTATAAATGTAACCAAGCACAATGCCAGAAGGTAATACCAATGGAGCATTGGGCAAATGTAATACGAACTGAATAAATCTAACTCTTCCTTTTATTATGGAGCCGCCACACTAACACCGTTTTCGATGCTTGTTTGCACTACTAAATAATCAAAGGCATCTACCGAGCCATCACCATTCAAATCACTATCAATGTAACCGAAGCTACCATTCAAGATTTCAGGGTCCATTTCCAAATAATCAAAGGCATCAATAGCATAATCATTATTGATATCTCCTGAATAAATTGCAAATACACCGGGTTCAACTTCTATTTGATTATCACCAAAAGCTTTTGAAATATTATCGGTAAAATCGTATGAAACCGTTGACGTCATAAGCACAGGATTAGCCGTCCATGTTTCCAATAAATTTCTTCCTTGAATAGAAATGTAATATGAGTTATTTAATAAGCTTGGCGGAAGATTGACACTCGCCGTTCCATCGGTATTTAAAATTACATTTTCAGTGTGAACTAAACTGTATGGCGGCAACGGATCGTTGATATTCACGGTAATTTCATCAGCCTCTAAAGGATTTGTGCCAACGCCTGAATTCAGCAATACCGGTTGCATTTGTCCGCCACCTAGGTAATATCCTTGTACAAATGCTTTTAAATCCAATACCATATTACAAGGATTAACAACGATCGTAATACTCGACGATGATGAACAGCCATTTACATCAGTTCCTGTTACTGTATAAGTGTCTGTGGTAAGCGCGGTAATAATTTCGGTTGAAGACGTTCCGCTAGTACTCCAAACGTAGCTATTGGCACCCCCTGCCGTAAGTGTAACAGCCGTATTGGTGCATACCGGATTCTGTGATGCGCTTATACTAACAGACGGTAATGAATTCACCGTTTGCGTTATGGAGGCTGTTGCAGAACAACCTAAAGCAGTGGTTCCGGTTACTGTGTAAGTTGTTGTAGTAGTGGCAACTATTACTTGCGATGCACTTTGAACATTATTACTCCAAGAATACGTATCAGCACCTGTGGCGTTTAACGAAATGGTAGTTCCTTCACAAACCGGGTTTGCAGTACTGCTTGCCGATACAAGTGGTAACGGATTTACACTTATCGAAATAACTGATGTTGAACTACAACCCGTAAGATTTGTACCAGTAACTGTGTATGTTGTAGACGTTAATGGAGTAACCAGTTGCGATGCACCAGTTACGCTGTTACTCCAACTATAAGTATCGGCACCAGTAGCATCTAAATTCACACTTTCACCTTCACAAACAGAGGTTGCATTTGAACTAGCATTAACAAGAGGTAACGGATTAACGGTTAAAAATACCGAGGCGGTAGCAGAGCAGCCAAAAGCATCGGTACCAGTAACAACATAATTAGTAGAACCACTTGGATTTACAAGCTGGGTTGAGCCATTAAAGCCATTGCTCCAACTATAGGTAGCAGCGCCATCCGCCTGCAAGCTTGAAGTGGCATTCAAACAAATAGGATTTTGCGATGCGGTGGCAGTTACATTCGGTAAAGCATGCACTTCAATTGTTATAGCGCTTGTTGAGGAACAACCGGCTGCGTTTGTTCCGGTTACCGTATACGATGTAGTTGTAGTAGGTGATACTGATAATAAAGCACTATTGCTTAAGTTATTCCAACTATAACTACTAGCTCCATTCGCTTGCAGTTGTACTGTATTTCCTTCACAAATAGTGGTAATTGGAGAAGAAATTGAAACTAATGGTACATTATTTACACTAACTGTTTTCGTTGCTGTTGCTGTACATCCGCTCGCATTTGTACCAGTTACAGTATAGGTGGTTGTTGAAACCGGACTCACTATTTGGAATTCATTAGAACCTAATCCGTTCCAGCTATAAGTTTGAGCTCCTGTTGCCTGTAATTGGATAGAGGAACCTTCACAAATTGTTGGCGTTGCAGGATTGATTGAAACAACCGGTGTTGGATTCACTTGAATTGTTTTAGTAGCAGATGCTGTACATCCATTCACACCGATACCTGTTACCGTATAGGTTGTTGTAGTAGTTGGCGAAAATGTTTGAACCGGATTTGTTGCGGTGGTATTCCAAATATATTGGTTTGCGCCTGTGGCAGTTAAAACAATACTACCTCCTTCACAAATTATGGCAGTTGTTGGTAAAATATCTACCGTTGGTACGGAATTAACTGTAACAGTTTTTGATGTAGTATTTGTACAACCATTGCTCGCGGTACCAGTAACGGTGTAGGTTGTTGTTGACGATGGAGTTACGGTTTGAGTTGGTCCGGTTATATTATTACTCCAGCTATAACTAACTGCACCGGTAGCTGTTAAGGTGGTTGATTGACCTAAGCAAAGCGTTGTTGTTACGGGTGAAACACTTATTGTTGGACTTTGATTAACGGTTACAAATACAGTTGATGTTGCGGAGCATCCTGCCGATGTTCCAGTAACTGTATAGGTTGTATTTATAATTGGCGCTGCATTAAGAACTTGATTTGTGGTATTATTCGACCATAAATAGGTAGTAGCTCCGTCAGCAGTTAAACTTGTTACTTCTCCAGAGCAAATTGTGGTTGTACTTGGTGTAATGGTAACAACGGGTAATGGATTCACGGTTACCGTTTTTGTAACCGATGAGGTACAACCAACCGATGATGTACCTGTAATCGTATATGTTGTGGTAGTGGTTGGTGTAACTGTTTTTGAACTTCCGCTACCTAAACCATCCCATACATAAGAGCTAGCACCTGTTGCCGAAAGTGTAATACTTTGACCTAGGCAAATGGCTGCTGTTGCAGGTGAAACTACGATGTTAGGTGTACTGTTCACATTAACTGATCTGGTTCCTGTATTAGTACATCCATTCGATGCCGTTCCGGTTACCGTGTATGTGGTGGTTGTTAAAGGACTAACTAATTGCGCTGCAACCGACCCGAGCCCGGACCATTGATACGAAACAGCACCGCCGGCTGTTAACGTGGTACTTCCACCCGGACAAATTGTTGCCACGGTTGGCGAAATTGAAATAACTGGTAAACTTAATGTGGTTATTGCAACTGTAGAGGTTTTAGTGCATCCATTGGATGAAGTTCCTGTTACCGTATACGTTGTGGAACCGATAGGGTTAACTGTTACTACCGCAGTAGTAGCACCATTGTTTGTCCATACGTAAGATTGCCCTCCATTGGCTGTTAAGGTAACCGGCGATCCTGAGCAAACTGTTGTTGCCGATGGAGTTATAGAAATAGTTGGTGGCGTGTTAACTGTTATTAATAAGGTTGCAGTTGCAGAACATCCGTCTGAAGCAACACCATTAACAGTATAGGTAGTCGATACTGAAGGGAAAACGGTTTTTACAGCCCCCGTACCTAACCCCGTCCAGGTATAAGTATTCGCTCCATTGGCTGTTAACACGGCGGAACTACCTGAACATACATTTACGTTGGGAGTTGTAATAGCTACTAAAGGCGGATTACATGTTCCGTTTGGAATAACTTTCTGCGCATAAATCATGGAGTTCAAATTGTTACGTTTGTCGTTAAAAGCCAGAATTGCATTTCCTTCAGAAGTAGTTACCAATTGATTATTAAATTGACTATTAGATGCATTAGCTAAAGGAATACCATTTGTTGCCCACTGAGCTACTCCAGCAGAAGTATAACGTTGTCCGTAAATATCTACTGCTGCCAAATTATAACGATCCCAAGTTACAAAAACGCCATTATTACCATCTAAAGCCAAACTTGGATAAAGTTCGTTGAAGGTATTATTGTTTACCATGACGCCGTTGGCTGTCCATTGTCCAGCACCATTGCCATTAAACCGTTGAATATAAATATCGTGATTACCATTACGCAAATCATTCCAAGCCATATAAAAACCTCCTTGTCCATCAAGTAACATACTCGTGAGATTCGCGAAGGAAGTAAACTGATCTCCGGTAGCATTGCACATCGATAAACCTGCTGCTCCCCATTGAATAGCGCCGCTGGCATTTATTCTTTGTCCATAAATATCACCTACACCTGAATTGCCAAGTGTACGTTTGTCGTACCATGTTAAAAAGGCTCCCCCATTTCCGTCTGCGATAACTTCAGGGAACAATTGATCATTCACTGCAGTACACATAATTACACCATTTGCGGCATTCAAAACCGTACCTGCTGCATTCAAGTGTTGCATATAAATTTCGCTTTGTGTAAAACCACGATAATCTTCCCACACGATAAATGCTCCTCCGAGATTATCTGAACAAATACGCGGACGAACTTGAGGGTTTGTAGCGCTACAAACCAGCTTACCTTCAGCGGTCCATTGAATAGCACCGAGCCCGTTGATGCGTTGGGCATATATATCGGAACCTAGATAACCATTATTGCGGTAATCATGCCAAGTAATGATAGCCCCACCACTTCCGTCACTCACCAAGTTAACATAACTCTGCACTTCAATAGCACTGCAAATAGACACACCCAATGGATTCCACATTTGAGCTCCCGTTGAACTAATTCGTTGAGCATAAATATCATTCTGACCATAAATGCCTCCTCCTCCAGTTCCTGTACTATCTTCCCACACAACAATAGCTCCACCGGCACCATCACTTACCAAACCACCCAAGGTTTGGTTATTTGGATTAGTGCAAACCGGAACACCACTTGGCCCCCATTGTGCAATTCCGTTGGCATTCAAACGTTGAATATAAATATTCTGATCGTTCGTATTTTTTTCGAGCCATGCAATAATGTATCCACCTAAACCATCTTGAATGATTTTCGGACCAACCTGGTCAACTGCAGAAACCGATACTTGATTATTAATTGCTGAATTCGATGACCACTGTGCCCACGTAATTGTTGTGATCAGACATAATGCTAAACTTAGCAGTAAATTTTTTACCATAAATTAATCCCCCTTTAAAAAGCGCGTTAAATATATTTATTAGTTGATAGGTTTAACTAATTTTTCTTAACATCTTATTATATATAAAAAAACACCACGTAAGTGGTGTTTTTAAAAATGATCAGAAGAAGATTAGAAAGGTAAAAACGCTCCAATGCCTTCTTGAATATTCGGACTAAGCACTAAATAATCAAATACATCAACGGAGCCATCGCCATTGATGTCGGATACATAGTAACCATTCACACCAAGAACAATATGTGGATCGAGAATCAGATAATCAAATACGTCAATAACATCATCCTGATTCAAATCGCCACTATAGAAGGCCCAAACATTCGGTTCTACTTCTTTCATGTTGCCTCCAAATGCTTTGGATGCGGCTGTTGTAAAATCGTAACTTACCATTTCATTCGTTAGTGTAATTGGAATAGCACTCCAAGTTTCCAGCGCATTTCGATGCCGAACGCCGATGTAGTATTCACCGGTATATGGGAAGAAATTACAACGCAGCTTACCATTTTGGTGAAGCAGTGACTTTTCAGTATGCAGCACATTTTGAGTGATAGGATCCACTAGGTCAATTTCAACCGTATCGGTTATACCGGCACAAGTGGGTTGTCCTTCATTACTTAACACAGGTTGCATGGAATTAGAACCTGCATAATACCCTTCAATAAATAGTTTTAAATCCAAATGTGAAGCCGGGTTATAATTTACAGGAACAGCTAAGCAAGTAAAGATATTCGTACAGCCTCCTTCACCCCTTACGTAATACGTAGTAGTATCATTCGGAGTTACAAAAACTGAATTACCCGTAGCTTCCAAGGTTGTTCCACAACTACCCGAATACCAACTCCATTGGGTACCTTCGTTCAGGTTACTATTAACTAAGGTTAATAGCATGCCTTCTTCTCCACACAGATTCAAGCCTTGCGATTGAACCACTTGTCCGATGACAGGGTTATTGCAGTCAATATACACACCCAGACTGTCGTAATGCCCCCAATCTCCTTTAGAAGATTTTGTTCGAACATAGAGCCAATGTTGGCCGTGAAGCAAATTGGCATCTGAAAGCAGGCTAGAAGAAAATTCAGTTTCATTGAGCCCAGCACTTGTTAAACTAAATGTTGTTCCATTTCCAATACCTGGGTCTGTATCAAAAAAATATTCTCCTGTGATTGCTGTATTTAGAATATCTATTTTTCTGCTTTCATAAATACTCCAAGCACCATTTATATTTTTTACTCGAATACTCAATCTATGTTTTCCTTCTGATAAGCCGGTGGTGTTAATACCTCCTACATACGTTGCAGAATCCGACAAAGCCGTAATTGGTAGTGCTTGTCCGTTACCAACACCAGGATCCTGATCAAAGAAATATTCCGCATCCGTAATAGCTATACCATTTTCGAGGAGTGTTATTTTTCGTTGTTCATACATACTCCAACTCCCTTCAGCATTTTTCGCTCTAACATAGAGGAGGTGTTTACCTGCATTCAATCCGGTGGTATTCATAGTCCCGGTAAATTCTCCTGTTGTCAGGTTTCCAAAAATCGGTATTGCAGTTCCATTTCCAATGCCAGGATCTTGATCATAAAAATATTCCAAGCCTACGATACCATTACCTGATGAAGTTACTCTTATTTTTCGGGTTGCATATAAACTCCATTTACCTGAAATATCTTGGGTGCGTATAGTTAAATAATGAATGCCATCACTTAAACCTGTGGTTGCTATATTACCTGTCCAATCAGAAGAATCAATCATAGGATTCATTGTAATTGGTGTTCCATTGCCAACACCGGGATCTTGATCGAAAAAGTATTCAGCAAGTACAATACTGGCCCCCAAATTCTGTCTTACGAACAAAGTACGCGTTTGATAATGACTCCAAACGACATCTCCATTCAATTGCACCTCACCTACTCGAATACATAGGTTATGTTTTCCATGCTCTAGGTTAGCCGGAATAATAATGTTTCCTGAATAGTCTGCCGAATCGTATAAGGTACCATTTACAGAAGCTATAACAGCAAGATTTGTTGCGTTACCTATGCCTGGATCTTGATCGAAAAAGTACTCTGCAATAAAATTCTGAGCGTGAATATGATTTCCAAATACTACCAGACAGACCAGTAACCCTAATAATTTATGTTTCATATCGTTTATTTTTATTGTGAAACAATATGATTAATTACGAACTTTTGCTTTGATATAAACCTGAATCGGATCACCTGCATTCACTGAGGTAGGGCCGGTAATATTAAATGTTTTTATGTAAGGGTTATGTCCAACACCAAATTGTTCGTAATCGCCATCGCCACCATATATACCAAGTTCGGTACCATCAGTTCCACCGGTAAGCACGGGTGAAGTAGCTTGTAAATGATAATTGGTATTGTAATTGAAATATGCCCCTGTTCCTATATTAGTTTCAAATAATGGATCAACGGATTCATAATTAAAGCCATTGGGAAACGTATTGCCGCCATTACATAAATAAGATAAATTTTTGTTGTACACCATACCCTGATTGGCATAATCTTGAAATCCTGATCGATAGAATATATTGTTGTTTATGTAGTTATAGTTACAATATTGAAAAGTATAAGAGGATGTTCCGAGAAATAGATTATTGTTGAAATAGTTATAACCTATATAGGTTCCGTTAAATGCATACACCGTTCCGTTGAAAATACAATTTCTTACAAGAAGGTCTCCAACGGAATGACCATCGGCACGTAAACAATATCCAGTATTGGAAAACACGCATCCATCAATAACCCAATAATTCGCATTGTTTAAGGCGAAGTAAACAGCGTCGTTAATTTTACAATTCGTAATCTTAACACTGTCTACATCATTTGAATAGGCTTGCATATTACTAGTTTCTAGCCCAATTACAACACTGTTGTTACTTCCGGTTGAGAATAATACATTATCACAAAATGCCTTCTGTATATTTTGCTTATCGATCGGGTTATGACCCGGGCCGATAACAATTAATCTTTTGCTTATATCGATAGAACCATAATTAATCAAGGAACCTTGCACGAGGACGGTATCTCCATCTGCCGAAGCAGCATGCACCGCAGACCAGCTCAGATATTGCCCTGCAGAAGGGTTGGCATTGTTTAATGTTCTTGTAGTTGCCTGTCCAATAAAAGTTGATGACAGCATAGTTAGGGTTAAAAGTAATTTTCTCATGACGTATAATTTATACAGCAAAACTACCCGCACGCAGCAGTGACGACAATACCGTGTAAAGGGTATTTTTCATTCAATAAAACAAATCGCTCATTGCTTTACTTCATCGAAAACTTACTAACGAAAAGAGGCCATCTTTTCAGACGGCCTCTTTACAAAATTAGAATGAGCTTAAACTATTCTTTCACGATACGTGAAACATTGCTTAATTCATTATCAGTATAAAGTTGAACTGAGTAAACGCCTGCATTCAAATCTGCAAGGTTTAACATCATGTTGTTCATTCCAGGTTCAGCATTCACTTGAACTTGTTTGATTACACGTCCACTCATATCAAGAACTTTTACAGTTGCTTGAACATAAGTTTCAACAGAGAAATCAACATTCAATTCGTCTGAAGTTGGATTAGGATAAACACTTACTTTACTAGATACTGCAACTGGGGTATTATGTCCAGCTTTAGAAGCTAATGTAGTAAATGGCATAGATGCACTGTATGCAGAGCTACCAACATTACAATCTGTACGTACTTGGAATTCATAGTTCGTATTCGGTATTAAACCAGCAATGGTTTTAGACGTTGACGAAGAAGAACCTGAAGTCCATGTGCTTGATGAAGTTGGTTTCCAACGAACTGTATAAGAAACCGCACCTGGTGAAGCTGTCCAATTCAATTTAGCTGTTGTAGCAGTTACAAAAGTAGCAGCTAATGGAGTTGGTGTAGAACAGATATTGTTTGTTGTGAAGTTATACGAAGAAGACCATGTTGGTGTAGAAGTTAATGAACAGAACACACGACATTGTACTTCATACAACGTATTCGACTGTAAATTAACGATAACCTTAGTTAAGTAAGCACTGTTAGTACCAACTGTCCATGTTGAAGAAGCCACTGGTTTCCAACGTAGTTCATACCATGCAGCACCTGGAACAGCTAAATAGTTAACAGATGCAGATACACCGGTAATGTTTGTAACACTCACGATGTTCACTGTAGGATTTGTTGAAATTTGTCCAACCGCTGTGTTAGTACATCCATTAATATCTGTATAGAAATAAGTATATGACGTAGCACTTCCTGAATAAGGATTAGGTAAGTTCCAAGTTCCACCAGTTGGTGATCCACCTAAGGTTACAGGGTAACCAGGACAAGATGAAACATCTGGTGCTGTTACAGTAGGTAAAGCGTTAATTGTTAAAATCAACGTATCTGTTTGAGTACATCCGAATTGGTTAGTACCAACATGGGTATACAAACCACTGTTCGTATAAGTTTGTCCATCAACTGGCCATGTATAAGTAACACAAGCACTTGTTGTTTGAACACTTGAAGTACTATAATTAATAGTAAGGTTTAACGTTTCGGTATGCGTACAACCAAAGGCATTCGTACCAACAAAGGTATAAGCACCGCTGTTGGTGTACGTTTGTCCGTTTACAGCCCATGTGTAAGTATCACAAGCAGTAGCAGATGATGTATTAGAAGAGCTATAATTAACTGTCAAATTCAAGGTTTCTGTATGAGGACAACCTGCTGCATTTGTTGAAACATTGGTAAACATTCCACTTGCAGTATACGTGTTACCGTCTCCTAAAGGAGCAGCCCAAGTATATGTATCACAAGCTGTTTGAGTATTCGTATTAGATGTGCTTAAATTGATCGTTAAATATAATGTATCATAATGAGGACATCCTGAAGCATTCGTACTTGTTGCAGTGTACATTCCTGTTGCACCGTAAGTATTTCCGTCAACTGGCCATGTATAACTATCACAAGCAGTTTGTGAAGTTGTATTTGACGTACTGTAATTTACTGTCAAGTTCAAAGTCTCTGTATGAGGACAACCTGATGCGTTTGTTGTAACATTTGTAGCTGTATTATTAGAAGCAGTATAAGTATTACCATCTCCTAAAGGTCCAGCCCATACATAACTATCACAAGCAGTTGCTGTAGTTGTTCCGAAAGAACTGTAGTTAATAGTCAAGTTCAAGGTTTCTGTATGAGGACAACCAGACGCATTCGTTGATACATGGGTTGCCGTATTATTAGAAGAAGTATAAATAGTATTATCTCCTAATGGCGCTGCCCATAAGTACTCATCGCATTCTGTGGTAGTTGTAGTTCCTGTTGAACTGTAATTTACTGTCAAGTTCAAAGTCTCTGTATGAGGACAACCTGATGCATTCGTAGATACATTAGTAGCTGTGTTGTTTGATGATGTGTAAGTCATACCATCTCCTAACGGTGCTGCCCATACATAACTATCACAAGCTGTTGCTGTGGTAGTTCCTGTTGAACTATAATTTACTGTCAAGTTCAAAGTCTCTGTATGAGGACAACCTGATGCATTTGTTGTAACATTTGTTGCAGTATTATTAGAAGCAGTATAAGTCATACCATCTCCTAATGGTCCAGCCCATACATAGCTATCACAAGCTGTTGCTGTGGTAGTTCCTGTTGAACTGTAATTTACTGTCAAGTTCAAAGTCTCTGTATGAGGACAACCTGATGCATTTGTAGATACATTAGTAGCTGTGTTGTTTGATGATGTGTAAGTCATACCATCTCCTAACGGTGCTGCCCATACATAACTATCACAAGCCGTAGCTGTGGTAGTTCCTGTTGAACTGTAATTCACTGTCAAGTTCAAAGTCTCTGTATGAGGACAACCTGATGCATTTGTAGAAACATTAGTAGCAGTGTTGTTTGATGATGTGTAAGTCATACCATCTCCTAACGGTGCTGCCCATACATAACTATCACAAGCCGTTGCTGTGGTTGTTCCTGTTGAACTGTAATTTACTGTCAAGTTCAAAGTCTCTGTATGAGGACAACCTGATGCGTTTGTAGAAACATTAGTAGCTGTGTTGTTTGATGATGTGTAAGTCATACCATCTCCTAACGGTGCTGCCCATACATAACTATCACAAGCCGTTGCTGTGGTAGTTCCTGTTGAACTATAATTCACGGTCAAGTTCAAAGTCTCTGTATGAGGACAACCTGATGCGTTGGTAGAAACATTAGTAGCTGTGTTGTTTGATGATGTGTAAGTCATACCATCTCCTAACGGTGCTGCCCATACATAACTATCACAAGCCGTTGCTGTGGTAG
>JAEUVD010000015.1 GCA_016787065.1 Chitinophagaceae bacterium | reverse complement strand
GTTTGTTATTCCAGCCGGCAACAATATAATTTCCATCTTGAAACCGAACTGCAGATTGTAAGGAAGAACCCTTAAACCAATATTCAATGGTTATGGCATTGTTCGAGGATGCGGTGGCAGCCGACGCTAAACTAAAAGGTAATTCTACCATGTCGTTTATACCATCAAAATGAAGCGCATTACGTGGTGAAGCTACAGGTACCATATTATTTTTCATTACTGAAAAAGAGTATTGTAACCAAGCGGAATTGCCCGTTATCAATTCCGGTTTATGATCGCCGTCCAGATCACCGGCTGCCGTAACTACTGGACTTACCGCAGTTGGTATTTCAATGCGACTAAAACTAGTTGCATCCAGTACGCCGGGTTCACTTTGATTACTTAAAATAATTAGTTTGTTATTATACGGATGTGGTACAAGAATTTCTAATTTACCATCGCCATTTAAATCACTTAGAACAGGTTTGGTATCGGCAAATCCGGTTAAAGTAAATTCTGGGTCAAAGGTTGATTTTCCATTGCCGTTACTATTATTTCTAAAAATGGCTAAATTAGAATTACTATTACTCGTAATTATGATATCCATTTTTTCATCACCATCTAAATCGCCAAGCGTTACTTGAATTGGTTTCATACTAATCGAGAAACTGGTATCCGGAATCATGGTACTAGTAAAGGGAACACCAGGGCCAGCGTTGTTTTTAAAAATAGCTAAACTAAAATCATCACTAACGCTTACTAATTCGGGTTTACCATCGCCATTCAAATCGCCTGCTGTTACGGCTACTGTTTGTGTTGGAGTTGGCAGCCAATTTTGAAGAAGTAAGGTGTTCGCACTAATGTTTCCAGGTGTACTTGTATTTTGATGAATATTGATATTACCATTTTGATCAGGTACAATGACTTCCGGTTTGCCATCTAAATCCAAATCGGAAAGAACAATAGTTTTGTGATGGTAATAAGCTGCAAATTCACCGGTAGAGGAAAAACTAATAGTACCGGGGGTACTCAAGTTTCTTATAAACGTAATTTTATTATCCTCGCAAGCGGTAATGATGTCGGGTTTACCATCATTATCTAAATCGCCAATAGCAATATCATTCATATAATTTCCACCTAAAAATTGAACGCCGTTATCAAAGGCTACCGTTCCATTCGTACTTATATTTCGATAAATAGAAATTGTATTACTGAACACTGAATTCGTAGAAACCAAATCACCTTTGCCATCGCCGTCTATATCTTGAATAAAAATATTTTTATGTTGCGCCGGTGTGTTGAAATCTTGATGCAGAAGAAAATCAGTTACCATTACAGGAGCACCTTTACTCGGACTAAACGTTGGAATAAAATTGTTAGCGCTAATTCCATTTAAAAAATTCGACATGTTAGTTACACGGATTGGTCCGTAGGTTGCTCCTATTGGAACGGTAACGGTTAAAGCATTGGAAGACGCCATTGTTACCGTAGCTTTAGTTGCTCCCATAAACACAATATTATTCGCTGAATTACTGTTGAAATTGGATCCTGTAATCGTTACGATGGTTCCTGGCTTTCCTGAAAGCGGATAAAAATTTGTAATGATAGGTTTCTGTGCAAAGAGCTTTAAACTCATACTTGCCAGACATAAAAGAAGAAGAGTTTGTTTCATGGTATGAAGGATTATTTTGAAAAGAAATAGAATGATTTTTCCTTGATTTAAATAATTGAAATTGAAATTTTGTCTTTCTGAAAACCAAAGTTGCTTTCAGTTTTTACTATTTTCTTATGATTGTTACGAGTACAAAAGAAAATGTTACCAATGTGCTACAATACTATAGACTGTTACGTTTTCTAAAGATTGGAGTATCGCTTGACGTGCTTTTCGAACGGTTGATTCGTTCGAGTTATAAGAGCATCCATTTGAAATTTAAAAAACAATTGGAAGCATTTCTTTCTAGAATAAAAATGTAGGCGTGCATTGAGTAAATAGCATCGACTACCCAATTTTCATACGTTCTAAAAAATCTTTTCGATGAGATTTGCTAATCGGAAGCGTTTTGTTTTGTATTACCACATGATCAGCACTAAAGGAATTTATTTCACGAAGGTTAATTATAAAACTCCGACTAATTTTCATGAAACGCTCCGGATTTAATTGCTGGTAAAAGGCATCCATGGTTGACCGCAACAAGAATTTTCGTTTAGATGTAAACACATTGAGATAAACATGATCACTTTCTACATAAAGAACATCTGATTCAAATATTTTATGGTAGGTACTACCATCTTTTAAAAATAAACAGGGCATAGCGGCATAACTCGGATGAGCACTTTGCTTAGCTATAGCCACTTCAATGGTGGCAAATAAATTAGCTCGAGTAAACGGTTTAATGAGGTAGGCAGCAGGTTCAGTTGCTTTGGCTCGTTCCACCGTGGCTTTGTCGGCATTGGCAGTTAAAAAAATGAAAGGTACTTCATAGGTTGTTTTAATAAAGGAGGCTAACTCAATACCATCTCGTACCGATTCTCCTAAATTAATATCGAGTATCATAAGATCGGGCTTATGTTTTTCAATCAACTTGATAGCTTCTTGATAATCCGAAGCAGGCTCAAGCGCATCGTAGCCTAAACTTTGTAGCAATAACATAATACTCTCTGCAATGAGACCTTCATCTTCAACAATGCCAATCTTTAATGCTTCCATGTTATTTGGTTGTGTAAAAGTCTGTTATTCTTGTTTGACTCCGAGTAAAATGTTACCAATAGCCTGTTTTTTGTTCTGTTTTTATTTGAGCTTAAATCGAAGAGTGAATTGAGCTCCATGGTTAAATTCATAAATGCAACTTCCTTTTATTTGTTTAATAAGGCGCCAAACTATACGCAGTCCTAAACTACTCGCTTTTTCAAAGTTGAAAGAAGGAGGTAATCCAACGCCATTATCTTGGTAAATCAACGTATATTCTTCTTGAGTCGACCGATGTAAGGTAATGTTAATCAGAATGGGTTGAGGAATAGCCATCTTATAAGGGTCAACAGGATGGGCATATTTGAACGTGTTTGTAAAGAGTTCATTCAGAATTAATCCTAAAGGTACTGCGGTATCAATGTCAAAAAAACTTTCCGGTATTTGAATAGTAGCATCTACAGGCTGCTCCGGTTGTTTGAACACACTACTAATTTGATTAAATAATTCATGTACGAACTTATTAATTTCTACCTTACTTAAATCGTCGTGCGAATATAATTGATGATGTAAAATGGCTATACTTTGTACTCTACTTTGACCTTCTTCAATAGCAGCTTTGGCAGCTTGATCTGTTAAACGAAGTCCTTGTAGTTCGAGTAAAGAACTTATGATTTGCAAATTGTTTTTTACACGATGATGAATTTCTTTCAGAAGCTCTTCTTTTTGATCAAGGGCATTTCGTAGTTCTTCTGTTCTGTCGGAAACTAGCGATTCTAATTTCATTTTTTCGAATTTTAATTTTCTGAAGCGCTTTCTGATGGCAAGAAATGCAATTCCACTTAAGAAAATAATAGCAGAGAAAATAAACCAAAGTTTGCGATAAAAGGGTGATTGTACATCGATAGGTATACTAAGTATTTGGTTACTCCAATTGCCATCCGCATCTTGTCCTTTAATGGTTAAAGTAAAGTCACCATAAGGTAGTCCGCTAATACGAATCGAATTCTCATTAATGTAATTCCACTCTTTATCGTAACCTTCAATTTTGTATGCATAGTGATGCTGACCTATTTCATAATCTAGCAAGGCAAATTCAAGATGGAAAAATTTATCACCTGGTTTCAACGTAATTCTTTTGTCTGTTTGAAAACTTCTGGTAAGGTTAACCAGTTTATTTTCTTTTTCCAGAAATTGTGAAAATGAAATTACCTGAAGTGGTATATTCAATCGGCTCGTATCATTGGTGAACTCTGCGGGGTAAAAGGCGTTAACACCATCTAAACCGCCAAAAAAGAGTTTGCCATCCGCAGCTTTAAACGATGAACTGCGATTAAATTCGTTATTTGAAATTCCATGACGAGTGGTATAGTTTCGTGTGGTGTAATCAATGGTGTTAAATCGAATCAAACCGTAATCGCTGCTTATCCATAGATTTTTTTTCTGATCCGCTTCAATACGATAAAGGATATTAGAGGCCAGTCCGGTGTTATGATCAAATTGTTTTAAACTAAACGGATGATTCGCATTATCAGAAGAATTTCGTTTCCAGAAGAAAAGTCCTTCACCATTACTTGCAATCCAAAAATTTCCTTGTTCATCTTCGTAAGCATCTTGAAAATTGGATATGGGAAGGTAATGCGTTTTATCATCCGTATGCTTGCCATAGTATGTTATAATATCACCATTCCTATCCAAAAAGTATAATCCGTTTTCGGCTACAGCCCAAATTCCAATATGCTTACTGCGAGCAAAACGGTGAACCATTTTTGGAACAGGAATGTTTGCATTGCGTTTTACCGGAGAATAATTTAGATTGCTCACATGTACTCGGTTGATGCCTGATTCCCGTCCTTCCAATAGCATGCTATCCGAAATGGCAAATAATGACCAAACTACATTATTCATATCGCTATCCTTTCGGAACTCAAGTTGCTTGTTTCGTAAACGACATAAAAACTCACCACCTATAAAAAACGTACCTTGATGTTTGCAAAGTGCATACGCAATGGAATGAAGATTGATTGCGTTCCATTGAGAATTATTTTGAATAAAAAGCTTTTCCCATACCGTTGTATAGAGTGTTTTAGTTGTTTCATCGAATAAGATATTACGCGTTTGATTATTTCGTTCTATTTTTTGCTGTGTTTTTGAAAAGAAATGTTGAAAACGTTTCTTCTCCACCTTAAATTGAAATAGTCCGATGGTGGTAGCTATCCAATAGTTTCCAAGTCGATCGACATAGGTTTGATGAACGGCCAAATTCTGAAAATCGTATCGTTCCTTAAAGTCAAGCAATTTGATGAGTGCTTGGTTTTTAAGTAAGTACATACCTTCCGAAGGATGACAAATTACACTGGAAGCTTCATTGATTGTGTTTCGGTTAAGAAAACTATCCTGATCAAGAATTGAATTTTTGTACGCTACTGAATTCATCAAACAAACTTGGTTCGGAAGAAATGTAAAATCTGCAAAGTGCCAATCACCTTCTTTTTTCGTTGAATAATAAAAACCAAAACATCGATTACTGTCATGAATTGTAATGGGATGAATACGTACCATTTTTTCTAATTCATGATGATTTGACACCTGCGGAATGGTTAACACTAAATCGTCTGCGCTATTATTGAAAAGAGAGGAGTACTTCCTAAGTAATTGAAGGTTGCCAACAAATTTATTGAAATTGAATTGAGCGTGCATTTCACCGTCAGACAAATTAACAGGGTTTGTTTGTTTACGTAACGAGTGTAATAATGTGAATCCTTTTTGTGCGGTATACGCCCAAATTTGTAAAGGAGTATTTGTTAGGAAGAGAATATTCCCGTTTGAACCATTAGCAATCCAATCAATATTGTCTTGTTTAAAAGGTAGGTTGGGGAAAACAGTTGCGATATCTTTAACCTCTTCCGATTTAAGATTCATAATCTGAACCTTGCTTTGTTGAGGTGAATACGAATCACGAAAATCATAGTAAATAAAGAGGTTATTCTGTTTGTCAATAGCTAGTTGCTTAATAGTATTATTGGTTAAACCATTTTTATACGTATTAAATAATTTGAATTTACTACCATCAAATCGAATTAATCCGTTTCGTGTGCCTAGCCATAGGAAGCCATTATTATCCTGAATACTGCAGAAAACTTCTCTGGAGGCAAGTCCTTCTTCCATAGAAAAAAACTGTTTGGTAACAATGTAATTTGTATTCGTAAGGTCTTTGGTAAACTGACTAAACGATTTATTGTATGATGCCAAAACAAAACAACAAAGAAGTACCAACGCAACAATGCTTCGAATAGCGTAACGAATTATTTTAAGAGGTTTATATAATTTATTAGCTCGCATGGAGTTTGAATGTTTGTTTTCTTCAACAAATTGAATGGAGTGAGGATAAATATAATACATGTTTTGATAAGCAGTTAAACGGTGAATGGAATATACCACCTTATGTTGGCTTCCATTTTCTTGGGGTACTAACGGAGGTTAAATGATAACTACATGGAAAAATAATTTGAACAGTATTATTGCACTGCTTTACTTTTGGTACTTAGGAATACCTTATGTTTTCACAGAAGAATATAACTGAGCAAATCAAGAATTACCTCTCAAGTTTACCGTCGTTAAAGCAGACGGACATGCAAAGGCTTCATACAGAAATTCTCAAAATAGAACCTCATGGTAAGCTGTGGTTTCTGTATGGAAAAAATGACGAAGGCAAGGTAGTTAGCAATCCAAATATTGGTTATGGAGCCTATACGATTCGTTATGCTGATGGAAGTAGTCGTGAGTTTTATCGCATTGGAATGAGTGCAAATACTACGGGTATATCGATTTACATTATGGGGTTGAAGGATAAAAATTTACTTGCTACCAATTATAAGCAAACACTTGGGAAGGCTACAATCACCGGTTATTGTATTAAGTTCAAAAGCTTGGAAGATATTAATATTGATGTATTATTATCAGCAGTTAAGCTCGGGTTGGAATGCGTATAGAAATTTTATTCATGTCTGAAAGATACTTTGTACTTTCTTTCAAACGTGGTAATGCTGTGCATTTCGTACATTTAATTCCTTTAATACCTTCCCTAAAATATTGGAACGCGGATTTTAAAGATTAGCAGATTCATTACGAATTCTATTTGCAAAAATTTCTTTATGATATTCGACTTCGGTGATAAGATGTAGGTTTTAACGGAATTAGATCATAAATAAATATGAAATTCAGTGAGTACAAAAAATCAATGCAAATCAAAAAGAGCATCAAAATCTTCGTTCCAATGTAAGTTGTTCACCATGGCAAGTATTCATGAAAAATAGAAGAAATCGTTGACCGTTATTTAGTTGTACTTTGAAATCGTAGTGCATGTGTCAAATAGTTATTAATAGCCTTCAGTTTTTTAGCAAATGGTAAAGTTGTTTTCGGAAATAGTATAAACATTGAATTACTATTATATTTACCCCTTATGCTGATGAAACGAGTTATTGTATTTATTGCACTTACCGTATTTTTTTATTCATGCAAACAACACATCGGGCAATGTTCTTATCCAAAAGAATTTGCGACCTTAGATTCATTGTCTATTTTCGATACCACTACTAAAGTCAAATTAATTTCTATTATTTCCGAAGAAGATGATGCAGTTAGCCGTTTGGATTATGAATTGCTTTTAAACAATGTTAGTTTAAAGCGATTTGAGAACAACAAACTGAATGAAGAAGTATATGCCGATTTATACCAAAGGGCCTTGAATTCCGCTTGTGACCATACAATTATTGAAGCATCACAACAGCTAGCGAATTATTATCATGTGCAGAAGAAAATTAAGGAAAGTATGCCTTATTATTTTAGAGCATATCGTTTATACAAGGACAAAACATCTCACGAAATTCCTCAAAAATTTAGATACTTATATGAAATTGGGGCTGCTTTTTTTAGTTATGGTAATTATAGCTCTTCACAGGAATTTTTGAAAGAAGCTTTGCAATACCCTTATTATGATTATGGAATGGTGGCAGGAACCTTAAATACCTTGGGTTTATCGTATAGAGCCATTGAAAAGTATGATAGCGCAATCTATTATTTTAGGAAAGGACATGATTTGGCTGTTCAAAAAGGAAATAAGGAATGGCAATCTATCTATGAAATTAACGAGGCCAGTGTGGAGTATAAATTGAAAAATTACAGCACCGCCTTGGAACTATTTCGGAGGTACCTTGAGAATCCTAAAACAAGAAATGATATACTCTCCAATGCTGAAACTGCTTTATACATAGCAAAGATAAAATTAGAGCAGGGTACACCTGATTCAGCTTTTTACTATTTAAGCAGAGCCCAACAGCTTTCGGTTTATAGCAATGATCGTTCTTTGAAGTTTAAACAAGATTTATTTAGAACATTTTATAACTATTATCGAATTACCAGAAACACCAAGGAGTTCTTAAAATATGCAGATTCTTGTGAGAAAATTACGGATACGCTGAGTAAAATATTAAGTGCCCAATCGGTTATGAAGGCGCAGCAAATTATGGACAAGGAGTACTATACTCAATCCTATGAAAATGAAATTGAGCAACATCGATTGGTTCGAAACTTTTCTGTATTGGTATGTATCGCTTTGGGAATTATTGTTTTCTTACTCATACGAAATAAAAAAAATACCCAGCGACAAAATCGATTTCAAGAACTTCAAATGCAACGGGAAATTCAACAGGCAGAAAAAAAGCTGACAGAATTTACCGCCAACCTAGAGGATAAAAATCGCATGATCGAGCAACTGGAGTCGTTGCGATTAGAACAAGATATTAAGAAAAACGAGGAAGAACGATTTGCCCTCATACGAGAATTAGAACAATCCGTCTTACTGACCGATGAACAATGGACCAATTTTGCGCAAACCTTTGAACAGGTTTATGGTAATTTTCTGCTCCGGATGCGAACGAATTATCCCAATTTGCGACAATCGGATATTCGAATCATTTCTCTTATGAAACTAAATTTAAGCAATAAAGCCATGGCAGGAATGCTCGGAGTTACTTCGGATGCGATTCGTATGAGTAAGCATCGCATTCGGAAAAAATTGGAATTGCCAGAGAATACAGAATTGGAACAGTTTATTCAAAATCTGGCTTCAAACTGATTTACAGGCGGTTTTATTAGGCCGTTACGCTTTTGTTACGGTTCTGAAAGGCCTATTCCCTTCAAAAATTGATTTGTTATGAATTATTTCTGTTAGAAATTAGGGCGGGGGTACTGTTCAAAATTACCTTGCGATAGAATTCCGTGAGTTCATTCCGGAAACGATATTTTTCATTTTTTATCCATTTAAATTTTTATCATGCGTGAATCAACCTTACGTTCATCTGCCCTTTTTGTAGGCTTACTAATTATGTTGTGTATGAAACAAACTTTATTAAACGCACAAGCTCCCCAACTCATTTCGTATCAAGCAGTAGTTCGGGATGCAGGAAATAGTGTGATTTCCAATGCCACAATTGGCATGCGCATTTCCATTCTACAAGACTCATCTGCTGGAACTGTTGTGTATCAAGAACAGCAAAATCCACAGACAAATAGCCTCGGGTTAATTACCATAAAAATTGGTGGGGGAAACGTTGTTAGTGGCAGTATGAGTGCTATAAACTGGAACCAACATACTCATTTCATAAAAACGGAGGTGGATCCAAATGGTGGCAGTAACTACAGCATCATTGGAGTTACCCAACTACTAAGTGTTCCTTATGCGTTGAGCAGTGGCGACAATCATTTCACTTCTTCCGGAAGTCATATCTATTCAAACAATACGGGCAATATTGGGATTGGTAATTCCTCACCTTCTGAAAAACTTGATGTTCTTGGTAAAACGAAAACCAGTAGTCTTCAAATTACGTCGGGTGCAAACCAAGGTTACGTCATGCAAAGTGATGCCAGTGGCAATGCCAGTTGGGTAAACCCAAGCAGCCTCGGTGTAACTACTGGCCTTAATTATGTTGGTAATTCCTATTTAGGTAAAACCAGTGGCTTTGGTGGTACGGGTACGAATGAAGGTGGTAACAATCTTTCCAATGTTTTTATCGGTAACAATACGGGTCTTGCAAACGATGGAGGAAACGATAATATTGGACTCGGTAGCAATTCTTTAGTATCCAATACATTCGGTACATATAATATAGGTATTGGAAGGTATACTTTAGGTAGCAATATAGATGGCGGTAGCAATACCGCAATAGGTACGTATAGTTTACGTTTTAATTCGAATGGGGGTAACAATACCGCATTAGGATATTCAGCAGGTTATTATGCAACGGGTTCATCGAATGTATTTTTGGGAAATAATGCAGGCTTTAATAACGAAGGGTCAAGTAACGTATTCATAGGCAATGAAGCGGGAAAGGATGAAATAGGCAGTAATAAATTATACATTGATAATTCGTCAACAACAACGCCCCTTATTCTTGGTAATTTTTCAACGAATAAAGTGAGCATCAATGATAGTTTGGAATCGAAGTACTTTAAACTTACCAATGGAGCCACCAATGCATACCTTTTACAAAGTGATGCAACCGGAAATGGTACATGGGTTAACTCCTCTTCTTTACCGATTGTGAGTAGTTTGTCGACCAACTACCATAGCAAATGGAATGGATCAAAATTTACGAATGGCCTTTTGTATGATGATGGTACTCGACTGGTTATGGGCACAACGTTTTCCAACTTCGGTAATAACTTCAGTTATTCAGGTTTTACCATTGCAGCTACCTCAACATCCAATTCCGACATTAGTTTACTCAATTCAGAAAATGCTCAATTTGCTTCTTATCTCAACTTCGGAAAGGCTCGAGGGGCTTCTATGTTATCACCCGATGTTGTTCTAAACAACGATCAATTAATGGTTATCACCGCGAATGGCTATTCCGGTTCGGGTTACCTTCCATCGGCTACAATTAATGCCGAAGTAGATGGTACGCCTACTCTAACTTCTGTTCCAGGAAGAATAATATTCAAAACAACCCAAGCAGGAAATTCGGGTTCTGCTGAAAGGGTAAGAATAACCTCTTCGGGTAATGTGGGCATTGCAACTACCGCGCCGTCTGAGAAATTAGAGGTCAATGGAAAAACGAAAACCACCAATTTGCAAGTAACGAATGGCGCAACAAATGGCTATGTATTACAAAGTGATGCCAGTGGAAATTCAACTTGGGTAAATCCTACAACACTGAGCAATGGCAACTGGACAACAATAGGTACGAATCAATACAATGCCTTAAGTGGTAATGTTGGTATTGGTACCGCCTCACCTTCACGTCCGTTACATGTAGTAGGTACTTCACAGTATATAACAGAATTTAGTGGTGGCAATAACGTAGGTACTTGGGCTGCCTTTAAAAACACAACGACCGGTGGTGATACCTGGAGTTTAGTTTCTACAGGAGTTAGTAATTCTGAAGGAGCTGGGGCGTTCTTAATTAGTAGTAGTACAATTGGTACTCGACTAACGATTAATTCGTCCGGCTATATGGGTATTGGTACCAACGCGCCCAATGCCACGTTGCATGTGAATGGAAGTATGAATGTAAAACGAACAGCAGTATCCGCTGGTACTTCCATTGGGGCAACTGATAATATACACCTCTTGGCCGTTACAACTACTGCAGCTACAACGGTGGTGCTACCTAGTGCGTCAACGGTTGGAGCCGGACGTGAGTATATCATCAAATCAGAAACTTCTACTGCAAACATCACCATCACGCCGGCAGCAAGTCAAACAATCGATGGTTCAGCCAGTAAAACAATTACCACAGGTTATGGGGTGATTAGAATCTATAGTAATGGATCAAATTGGTTTACGTATTAGAGGTGTTTAACAGAATGGATTAATTGCACGGTAACCCCTAAAACTAAAAAATGAGAAACATCCGGATTCAATCTCCTTTTGTTTCTCATTTTCTTTCTAACCTGTTACCTTAAAAGTAGGATATTCAAATTCAGACTTACTGAAAGTGCTTCATGCGCTTTGGAAAATAACGCTATATATGGATGAGATTGATAAGTTGAAAAAAACTGAAAGGGGAGAAGAGCGATATTGTGTTGGGGAACAGGAGGAAATGAACTTATGATAAATTAGAAAATCTGTTATTTTTTATTCTTCAACTTTTTCTTTACAATACTTTTATCAGCTGTGTTAACTCGGCGTTGTAGTTTCTTAATATCTTCCTCGACTGGCAGTTGTTCAGGTTTTATTCCACTTTTCCCTAACAATTCTCTTACATCACTATTATTTTTTACATGTTCACTTGTAATTTTAGATTCTCCTTTCAAGTCGTTTTTGCTTACATTAAAATTGGTTATTTCGGTAGCTAATTGTTTTGCCGTAATAGTAATTGTTGGTAGAAAGTCTGCTAAAGGTCTATGTTCTGCTATTCCTAATTTTCTTTTCATGGCGAGTGTATTGTGTCCACCAAACAATGCGGCATCGCCTTTACTTCTAATATTAGCAAAACCTTTATTATCCACTCCTCTTTCATAAATGTTTTTTGAAAGTTCTGTTTCCGTTGCTGCTAATTTCTCTCTAGCCTGAAGTCTTTCATTTAATAGTATTCGTTCCTCTAATAATTCTTGTCTACGTGTTTGAATAGCAAAATAGCTTTGTGCAAAAGCAACCTGCTCTTTTTTCGGGTCTCCATTTTGGGCAATAAGATAGCAAGCATATCTAGTAAGCATCATGTCTTCAATTTCACGCTGCCCTCCTTTACCTAATTCAATCATTTTGTTGATATCAACGAAATGATCCCAAACCGCTTCACCAGTGGTTTTGCAACTTTCTTTTGCCTTGTCAATTGCATTCAAAAAATTACGCCAATCTGTATATCCTAAGAGCTCTTGTAATTCCCTTGCTAACCAATAATCTACGCCATCTTCTTGATACGCATATTCTTCAAACGAGTTATTTAATTTTGTGATAGTAGTTTTTTCCATGATATTTTCAGTAATAATTAGTCAAATGTAAATACCCTTAGGAGAAATAAAACAAAAAAACGAAGCATATTTACTTCGTTTTTTATGATGTTACCCCACCTGGATTCGAACCAAGACAAGCAGTACCAAAAACTGATGTGCTACCATTACACCATGAGGCAATCGTATAATGAGGGCGCAAATATATAATGCGTTTTTTTAATTAACAAATTAGCCGAGAAATTTTCTCTAGAACCTGATCAATTTCCTCCTTAGTATTATACTTCGAAAACGAAAAACGTATCGGAACACAGGTAAGCTCAGGATAAATACCTTTAATCACATGACTTCCTCCTTCCGCACCACTGCTGCACGCCGAACCGCCACTCACACAAACCCCCTGAATATCTAAACTCATACTCAAGGCTTCCGTTTTTTCATTTTTCGGAAAGGCTACATTCAAAACCGTGTAGAGTCCGTTTTCCGTATCACCATTCAAACTCACACCGGGAAGGGCAAGAATCTTCTCTTTGAAATAATTTTTCAAAGAGGCTATATAGTTACTATCATGTGCTAAATTTTGCATCGCCAAATCCAAGGCCTTAGCTAAACCCACAATGCCAGGAACATTTTCCGTGCCGGCACGCATAGTCCGTTCTTGTGAACCGCCATGTAAGTATGGTTGAATTGAAATTTCCTGATTAATATACAAGAAACCATTGCCTTTGGGGCCGTGAAATTTATGACCGGAAGCACTCAGGAAATGAATTTTTACTTGCTGCAAATCAAAAGCATAATGGGCAACGGTTTGTACTGCATCCGTATGGAAATAGGCCTTGTATTTTTCACATAAAGTAGCCACCGTTACTAATGGTAATAAATTGCCGACCTCGTTATTGGCGTGCATCAGGGTTACTAAAGTAGGCTCGGTAGATGACGATAGAAGCTCTTCCAAATGAACCAGATTAACTTGTCCGTTTTCCGTAAGTAATACATAATCTACCTTTACTGCTGCGGTTTTATTCAGAAATTGAACCGTATGTAAGGTCGCATGATGTTCGATGGGGGAGGTGATAATTCGCGTGCAACCCAAATCACGTATCGCCCCTTGAATAGCCGTGTTGCTACTTTCAGTGCCACAACTCGTGAAGAAAATTTCTCCGGGTTTACAGTTCATCCAAGTAGCAATCGTTTTACGCGCCTTTTCTACTGCTAATCTACTTTCTCTTCCAAAAGAATAGATCGTAGAAGCATTCCCAAACTTTTCCTTAAAATAAGGAAGCATTTCGGTTAATACTTCATCGGAAACAGCTGTGGTAGCCGCATTGTCTAAATAAATTCGTTGCATCGGCGCAAGGTACATCGATATTAAAACCAGATAGTTTTTCGTGGTACAGCTTAATATTCTTTTTACACAATACCCTGTTCAAGATTGTAATTCTTGCTATTTACACTAATCTCTCACCTATCTTTGCGCCGTCTATGCAACAACTTATTTTTGATTTGCTGAAAATTACCATCCCGGCGGTGTTGGTTCTTGTAATGGGTTATCTCATCATTCAGAAATTTTTATTGAAAGAAACCGAACGTCAGCGTCTAGCTATTTTTCAACAGAATGCGAGTCAAAGTTTAACCTTGCGCTTGCAAGCGTACGAGCGACTTTGCATTTTTGTTGAACGAATGCATCCCTCCAGCTTAATAGGTCGGTATTATATCCAACAAGCTACTGCACATGATATTCAATTAGCTATGGTACAAGGTATTCGTTCGGAATGGGAACATAATGTTTCACAGCAATTATATGTTTCCAGTGAAACCTGGATGACCATTAAAACCGTGATGGAACAAGAAATTACTATGCTGAATCGGGTAGGGGCTTCCTTGCAATTAGGTGCTCCGGCTTCTGATTTTATCAAACTTATTTCGGAGCAAGTGTTAAGTTCAGAAAGTACCATGCCAACATCCATTGCTTTAGAACAACTAAATAAGGAAGCAAAGTTTTTATTATTCGGTAGCTAGTATTTACTTTGTTTGGATGGAAGACATTTTACATAAGCAACATTTCTTTTTTATTGGCGTTGGCGGAGCAGGTATGAGTGCCATTGCACAATACCTTGCCGGAAACGGTAAAACAGTGAAAGGTTCAGATCGTTTATTTCAATTTGAAGAAAATGATTATATCCGTAAACAACTGGAATCGGAGCATATTCAATGCTTTTTGCAAGATGGTTCCGGTATCGATGAACATACAGAAGCCATAATTATTTCAACTGCTATAGAAGAAACGAATGTAGAAATTGTAAAGGCCAAATCATTAAACATTCCAATAATTATTCGCGCCGAATTTTTGGCGCAAATATGCAGTAGCAAACGTACGGTTGCTATTGCCGGAACCAGTGGTAAATCAACTACAACGGCCATGCTGTTCCATATTCTTTTGGAGAATGGTGTAAGTCCTTCACTTATTACTGGTGCGGGTTTGGTTAGTTTACAACAACAAGGTAAAATTGGAAATGCCTATTGTGGAACGAGTGATTGGTTGTTGATTGAAGCCGATGAAAGTGACGGTACCCTCGTGAAATACAAACCGGAAATTGGTTTGTTATTGAGCATCGATAAAGATCATAAAGAACTATCGGAACTAGAAATCATTTTTTCAACCTTTAAGCAACATACACATAAACAATTTATTGTAAATCAATCCCATAAACTGGCCTCTCAGTTTTCTTCTAATGCGCATCTCGACTTTGGGAAAGGAACGCGTTTTGAAGGTTATGATTTTAAACAAGATGGATTTTCCATTTCATTTAAAGTAAATAACGCGGAAGGTAAGCCTGTAGGTTTTACCATGCCATCCATTGGTGAACATAACATGGAGAATGCCTTAGCCTGTGTGGCGGTGGCAGATATTATCGGTGTGAACCTAGAGCAATGTGCTAAAGCTTTGGAAACCTACCCAGGTATTTACCGCCGTCATCAATTGTTGTTGAATGAAAAAGAGGTTGTGGTAATAGATGATTACGCACATAACCCAGCCAAGATTGCAGCCTCTATTAAAGCTTGTCAGCCTGTTGGCAAGCGACTCATTGCATGGTTTCAACCACACGGGTTTGGTCCTACTCGGTTTATTCGTAAAGAATTGGTGGAAGAAATTCATAAGTCACTTCGTACTCAGGATGAAATTTGGATGAGTGAAATTTATTATGCCGGAGGAACTGCAGTGAAGGATATTTCGGCCAATGATATCATTCAAGATTTACTACAGCTTAAGCAGAAGGCTCGTTTTATTGAACATCGGAATGATTTAGCTGAAGCGTTAATCAGCAACTTACAATCAGGTGATGTAATTCTTTTGATGGGTGCCCGCGATCCTGGCTTGGAAAAATTTGCGAAAGAAGTTGCTCAAGCTATCGCTACCTCCTTGCATTAATTTCTTAGTCTTCCATATCTACAAAGTAGCGCAAATACCTACTCAAATTCCAGAAACGTTTTATGCGATTCAGTGGTTTGAAAGCTTGTCGTACCTGCTTATCAAAATGCGGATAGAAGTATTTAATCGCGGATGTTTCTTCTGCACTGAGTTCTGTGTTGGCATATTTTTGTTTCAGGTAGGCTTGCATAAAGGTACCCATGATAGTATCAAATTCAGGGTCGATTCGTTCCCTGGCGTATTGCCACATACTACTGTTACCTCTTTCAAAACCTAATTGATGTACAAGAAAAGAAGATGCTTTATAACAAAAGTAAGCAAACTGTTTTAAGTTTTTCGATCGACGCATCCTCCAAATAAAGTATCGCCAAGTTAGAAAAGGAATACTAAATAGTATTAAGAAAAGACTAAACACTGTAGCTAAGGTATGTTTAATATAATACCATATTCCTTTCTTATTTTCAGCCTGATCTTGATCTTGTGTAATTGAGTTTTTTTCTTTTTTCTCTTGAATGAAAACATCATCGGTGGGTATTTCTTTTGGCATTTTAGCAAGAAGTGATGCCGCATTTTTTTCAGGTGATAATGCTTTTAATCGTTCCGCATACGAAACAGCCATAACCTCATCCTGAGTGTGTAATTCGTTCAACCCAACGGCAATACTATCTTTCCAAATGGCGGCACTATGAAGGTCTAAGGTTACCGCTTCGCCAACCTTTTTAAATTCTACATCTTTAAAAACCATTTGATTCAACTTCAAAAGGGCTGTTTTCTTCAAGGTATCTACTGATTGAATAATTCCTTTGCCGGCAAAAACGGCGTTAGGTGGTTGCAATGGCGGCGTACCGTCGGGTGTTGGCGATTGCTGTGCGTCATCATTACCTACGGTGGTATCAAAATCAATCCATCCATATTCCGGAAAATAGACTTGCACCCATCCGTGTGATTGATCTTCATAAAACCAATACCATCCTTTGTTTTTGTCGCTTCTATCCACCGTTAGAAATCCGGTTACCACCCGACTTGGTATTTTCATCGATCGTAAAAGGAAAACTGTTGCGGCAGCGTAATAAGCGCAATAGCCTTTTTTACTTTCAAAGAGGAAGTACAATAATTTTGAAGCTCCTGGTAAACCAGGTACGCCCGGATTATCGGTGTACGTAAACGTTCGTTCACCAAGTTCATTTCGTTTTAAAAAATAATCGCGAATAGCCAATACTTTATCAATCGTTGTTGTTTTACCTCGAGCTAAACTATCCGCTAGTTTTTTCACAGGTTTGTAAATTCCGTCATCTGAAAACGCCGTATAGTAGTTAAAGAAACCGGTATCGATAGTATGAAACGGTTTAACTTTCCGAAGCTCGGCAAAGCGCTGTTCTTGGAAAGCTCTGATATTGGCATCTTCACTGTTATAAATAAAATAGGCACTATTTAAATCAGACACATAACTCTTCGTCCGGTAGGCGGAACTAAAGGTTTTCTGAAAGTCTTTTTCTACAGTAATCGGTTGAACAAAATAAGCGGTACTAGGAGCTAAAAAAGCGGATGCCGATAATCTTTTTTTATACACTTCAACGTCTACCGTTTTTCGATGCGATTTTGAACGCGCTTTTTCTATTCGAGAGCTGTCTTTGTAAGTAAAAAACAATGGAATTTTTGCAGGGTCAGGTATGAACTCATCGTTGTATTTGTTTTCCGGATCGCGCTCAAATGTTTCTGTAGTGGTGTCGTATTTCGTGAAATGAAATGCCGTTAAGTACAGAGGATTCGGTATTTCAGTTCCTTGAATATAATTCTCTATATGTGCGCAAAATAAAGGATCGGGATTGTTATTCTTTTTATTGTTTCCATTCAGTCCCATCGACTCCTTGTTCGACACCGAACCATCTTTATTTCGCTTGAGCATATCACCTTCACCTTCTTTTCCCTGCCCTCCAAATTCTTCAACGCGTTCTTTGATTTCAGGATATAGAAAATAAACCACACCACGAAAAAGTACAAGCAGTACCGAAAGAAAAACAAGTATACGGAGAACGTAACTCAACCAAAATCGAGCGTTACTGTGTTCCACTAAACGCAACGAAGTTTGCGTATAAATTAAATACACCGCATATAAGGCGAGCGGTGAAAAGTACATCAGTAATTTGTACGGTGTAAGTTCGGGTGTTTTTGAAATAAGAAAGATTCCAATTAAAAGAAATAGTCC
>JAEUVD010000052.1 GCA_016787065.1 Chitinophagaceae bacterium | reverse complement strand
AGTCCGGATATAATAATGGCAGAATAACTAACACGTTCAAAGGCCCAGCCTATCAGCCAACCAACAGTAAATAAAATCGCGAATAACTGAAATTGAACCGAAATAAAAAATCCATCAAACTCGGAGAATGAGTAATTATCTATGAGTTTGTATCCTGAAAAAAGTAAGAGGAGAACAATGCTAAACGTAGGTAAAAAACGAAATCGAAACTGATACAAAAAGAAGGCGATAAACATGCCGGAGGCAAAATACCAAGCCTGACTCATCCAAAGCTCACTGAGCATGGTGAGGTAATGTGTACTATTCCAAAGAAGGTACATAACCACCCCTAAGGTGGGTAGCAACAGAAAAAGGCATTGGGCCAAAAATTTCGTAACCGATACTTGTTTAACTACTTTCATGGAAGCATTTCAAAATTACAATCACTTTGTTTAAGGAGATTTAGGATTTTCTTTTCACGTTGATATGTTTTGAATTTTAAGGGATGCAAAGGCCAGCGATTTTTTAATTTGGCTAACTCATCTTTGGCCGGTAAAAAGAATAAACGATACATCCAATGAAATAAATATAAACTTCGCATCGATGCACTTAAGCGAACGAAGTAAATTTTTGTTTGAGCATCTAATGAAGGTAATAATTTTTCAAGATCCTTGATGTCTGAAAAAGAATGAATGCAAATAACTGAGGCATGTTGTGGCTTTACAAAGTTACTCAGCACTTTATCTTGATGCCATTCAGAAAGCGTAATGGTATATTCCGTATTTCGTTGTGTATCACGTATCAATTGATCGGCTATATATTGTACTTCAAATTGTTGTTCGGTTAAAGCATGATACAAGGTATAAACCCAATGTTTGTAAAAGTTCAACATGGCTTGATGATAGGGCGCATAAGCCAAATTATTTTCCGAATTGAAATAAGATGGATAAAAATAAATATGGGAAGAAAACGGATCCATTATTTCGGGAATGCGTACAACCAATTCTTTATTCTTTGCAAAAATTTTCCATACAATACGACGAACATCATCGGAATTCTCAAATTTTTTATAATTGAGGTATTCACCTTCCACCTTGCGCAGTTGTTGAATTCTTACTTTCTCTTCTTCGGTTTTTTTAGGTTGAATAGGCGTGTTCAGTTCTTGTTGAATACGTGGTATATTTTTAATATGATCAAAAACCGAAACCGGAATGGCTAGCGAAAACAAGCGAAGAAAATCTTCAAAGTAAATGATAGCACGTTGAAAACGATATTCTTTAATATCATCTAAATGCAGTCTGTTCGTACTTTCTAATCCTGGTTGAAAGAAAAACCATTGTCCTTTACGTTTACGTTCCATACGAAACTTTGAACTTAAATCGCCCTGATCATATTGCAAACGAACATTTACATAACCTAAAAACGGACGAAGCGCAAAAGGTAAGACCGTGCGAATTACTACATCGCCTTGTTTTTGTTGTTCAGCATCTAGCTCTAACGTTATGGCAGGTTTTTGTTTTGTTTTTCGATACCAGAACCAGCCAAAACAAATAAGTGTACTAAGTAATCCGAAGAGGATAATGACCAATGCAAATACAAACACAATTTTGGTCATGAGCAGAATGAGTCCGATAAATGAACTCGTATCAACTTTTACGCTTAATGTGAAATAGCGAATAATAGCGTACAAAACCATTAAGAGAATAAAACTTAAATGGAAAGGCTGAAATTGCCAGTAATACCTGATAGCCTTAAACCAAAGTTTTTGACGCATAGTTTTTCGCAGCCGAAGATAACTTAAATTCAAGGTTTAGGAAAAACCAAAGGTGTTCTTGTTAGGGTTTATAAAAATCTTAACGCTTTGGCCACTTCTTCCTTTACATTTGAAAAAAAACAGAACATGTCATTGAAGAATACCGTCGTTTGTCCTACATGTCATACCGAATTTGATCTGGATGCTGCCTTAACTGCGCGTTTAGAAGATCAGATTCGGACCTCGTTTGAAGCAGACCAAAAGCGTTGGGCTCAGCAAGTACAGCAACGCGAATTAGAACTGAAACAACAGCAAGATGAGTTTGATGCCAAACGTAAGCGGGAAAATGAAATCATGTTAGAACGAATTAAGAAGGAAACGGATGCGCGCACGAAGGTCATGGAGGAAGAATTACGCAAAGAAATTTCATTACAACATGAACAGAAAATAGTTTTTCTTCAAAAACAACAACAAGAAGCGGAAGCGAAACTTAAACAGTTACAACAACAAGAATTGGAAATTCTTCAACTCACCCGAAAACTGCAAGAGCAACAAGAACAAGAAGAATTCAAGTTAAAGAAACAGCGATTAGATTTGGAATCGGAGTTAAAAGAAAAACTCACGCAGGATATTCTTCATAAGGAACGTGAGAAATTTGATTTGGAGAAAAGGGAATTAGAAAAACAACTTTCAGATCAGAAGAAACTTACTGAAACCATGACCCGAAAGTTAGAGCAAGGTTCGCAACAAATGCAAGGAGAAATTCAGGAATTAAAACTGGAAGAAATGCTTCAACAACATTTTCCATTCGATGTTCTTCAAGAAGTTGGCAAAGGAAAGCGTGGTGCTGACTGTATTTTGGTGGTTCGAAATGAAAATGGGTTTGAATGTGGACGAATTATTTTTGAAAGTAAACGCACAACGGCCTTTAATAAAGAATGGTTGAGTAAACTGAAAGAAGATATGTTAGATGCTAAATGCGATTTAAGTATTTTGGTTACGCAAACGATGCCCGAGGAAATAAAGGGTTTTGATCAGCGAGAAGGCGTTTGGATTTGTAAAATGCAAGATGTGATTCAATTGGTGAAAGCCGTTCGCGAAGGAATTTTGAATGTAGCTAGGGCCCGAAAATTTAATGAGAATAAAGGAGAGAAAAAGGAAATGCTCTATACCTATTTCACAGGCAATGAGTTTATGCAACAAATGCGTGCTATTAACGAAGCCTATTTGTATTTGAAATCTTCTATCGATAAAGAGCGCTTGCAAATGGAACGGATGTGGAAGGAACGTGAGAAACAAATTGACAAGGTACTTTTAAATAACTCACACCTCATTGGAACCATAAAAGGAATCGCCGGAGAGGATGTAGATGATCTCCTTTTAGAATAAAATAGGTAAATGGTAGTTTTTTTTATGCAAATACTCATTCAGAATTACCAAATCCTCATTAGAAACTACCAAATACGAATTGATTTAGATCAACGCCAAAACGCCTATTTACCTTTGTGGTCAATAGTAATTTGTTTTCAATCCTCAAAATTACGAAGCCAAATTAGCCAAATTTGTAGTGTTTTTTTTCATTAACCAATGAGACCACGTTCTTTCTAGTTCGTGGTTTTTTTATGCTATTTTAGTCGGGTGAAACCAAACTTGATTTTATTATTGCTAGGGTTATTCTTTCTTTTAAACCAAGCACAAGCACAAAAACTTTCTCCCTTAATTACCTTAGGAAAACCCGAGTGGAATTGCAATGAACCAACAGTTTGTATCGATCCTAAAGACAGTGATTTGGTATGGGTTAGCTGTAATAATAACCGCTTGTTTCGGGTTAATTACCTGATGCAATATCAACACGTTGAGCTTGAAAGTGAACATGGCGTAAGGGGCGATTTGGTATTGTATGCTTTGGCCAATAATCAAATCTCATGTACCCATTTGGCGAAACATCCGGAGAAAAGGAGTCCGGATTACTACGACCGAATTGTTTTTCAGGTCAATAAAAAAGGACTAAAAAAGTGGAGTAAGGGTGTCGGAATCGGATTTAATGGTAAAATGCAGGATAAGCCTTGGGTTCATCAGAATAAACATCAAACTGCCCGGTTTAAACATCGTATTTATGTTAGTTGGACGGAATTCGACCGTTATGAAAGCTCCGCTCCGGAAGATTCCAGTCGAATTAAAATAGCCTGGAGTGATGACGGAGAAACGTTTTCAAATCCGGTAACTGTTTCCGACCTTTCCGGCAATTGTTTAGATGGCGACAGTACAGTAGAAGGGGCTACTACAGTTTCCGATTCTCAGGGAAATGTGTACATGGCATGGGCCGGTTATGAACGAATTTATTTTGATAAAAGTTTGGATGGAGGACAAACTTGGGGGGCCGATCAACGTATTGGTAATGCACCTCAAGGCTGGGATTTAAAGGTTCCTAATTTTATGCGCACCAACGGATTACCCTTTTTGTCTATTGATTCATCCAATAACTTATACCTAATAACAGCCTTTGAAGATAGTTCGCTCAATCGTGTATTTTTTACAAGAAGCAAGGATTTAGGAAAAACCTGGGATGATTTTTTCCCATTGCAACAAGCTCCTGCCGCACACTATGTTTGTCCGCATGCAATTGTTGACCCCATTACTCAAACCTACTATGCTATCTACTATAAAATCGAAGCAAATAAAGTAGATGTGTTGTTGAGTTATAAAAAGCAACATGAAGAAGGTTTTCATACCCTGAAGGTAAGCGATGAACCTTTTGAACTTTCGAATCCTAAACGATTTTTAGGAGATTATATTAGTGTAGATGCTCGAAATAATACGCTAGCCTTAGCTTGGACGGCATTGGAAAATGGTTTTGCGGTAGTGAAGTTTCGTAAGATGAAGTTTTAAGTAAAACTACAATGTAGGCTTAATTGAATTCGAAAAAATCCCGTGGGGTAGTTTTGGATTGGATGCTAAGGTGTTTCTTAAGTTGCAATAAAAAATTTGGTTACTTGGTACTGCATCACTTACATTTGCGCCCGGCAAGTCTTATACGACCAGCTCCTGTTACTCCTCCAGGGTGGGAACACAGCAAAGGTACACGGTTGTAGCGGTGCGATATAAGTAACTTGCCTTTTTTTATGTATGAAAACAGGGTTATTTCTAATTTTATTCCTATTTGCTATACCTTCCTTAGTATGTAGTCAAGGAAAAAAGGTTCTCCCCAAAAGTAATTTTACAAGCATTCACGACGAATCCGAGGCCGTGTTTCCCGGAGATAGTTATGCTTTATCCAATTTTATTTTCAACAATATAAAATTGCCGGCTGGGTTCACTAAAAATGGTCATAGTGGTTTGGTGCATGTTCAATTTACTATTGATAGTTCGGGAAAAGTTATCAATCCCAAAATTGTAAAATCCCTCGGATTTGGGTGCGATGAAGAAGCCTTGCGTGTGATTGGTTTAATGCCCAATTGGATTCCTGCTAAGCGTTTGGGGAGTTCATATTCTTCTTCTCGTATATTAAAAATTCCATTCGAAATAGATGAACCGAATGAACAAGTTGGCGGAATAACTTTGCTTCGGTCGAAAAAGGATATTGCAACGCTAAATAAAATACATCGTTTCGTTACTCATCGGTTGAATTCAATTTATTTGAAAGATAGTGAAATTGAAACGGAACATTTGTCGGATAACGAATATCAGCTTGGATTTATTCTAAATCGTTATGGCGTTCTCCACTTAGCTAAAACTTCTGATAATACGCCTTATAGTGTTGCACATCGTGTAGAAACCTTGTTTAGCGATGAGAAACAATTTGAGATTAAAACCTTGGGATTTGATAGTATTTTGCTCTTCGTGTATGCTTATAAAGTAGCCGACAATGGCTTGTATATTAAAAACAAAATGAGTTTAGAGGTTACAGAAATGTCGAGTAGTTTAATCACGTTGTTTTCTTTTAAGCTGCCGCAGAGGAAGAAAGATACAATTTTAACCGCTTCGGAAGAGTTGGTGCGTATAGCCAAACTCATTGATAGTAAAGAATTTGAAAAAGCACACGAGGTAATTAATCAAGCTATACAAACTTCAGGTGAAAATATTAACTACACATTTCTAAAAGCCATAGCCTTCTTAAAGGAAGGCGATAAACAGAAATCCTGTGCCTTATTTCAATTAGCATTGAAAACAGGATATGCAAAAGGGTTTTCTCAAACAGCTACGAAAGAGAAAATCGAGGAATACTTACTTGATGCCTGTTCATCTGAATAAATCCTGAATAAACTATTCTTCGCCTGCCTTACCTTCGCGGGCAAAATACCCTTTTATGAAGTTTTTTATCGATACAGCAAACCTCGACCAAATTCGCGAAGCCAACGATTTAGGCATTTTAGATGGCGTTACCACCAACCCGTCGTTAATGGCCAAGGAAGGCATTAAAGGTACCGATGCAGTTTTGAAACATTACAAAGACATTTGTGATATTGTAAAAGCACCCGTTAGTGCTGAGGTAATTTCTACCGACTTTGCAGGTATGGTGGAAGAAGGTAAAAAACTGGCTGCTATTGATCCGCATATTGTGGTGAAAATACCGATGATTAAAGATGGCATTAAAGCGATTAAATGGTTTACCGATAATGGTATTAAAACCAATTGCACCTTAGTGTTTTCATCCGGACAAGCAATTCTAGCCGCTAAGGCCGGTGCTACTTATGTGAGCCCGTTTATTGGAAGAGTTGATGATAGCAATTGGGATGGTGTTGATTTAATTGCACAAATTGCACAGATATATTCCGTACAAGGATTTGAAACACAAGTATTAGCTGCATCTATTCGAAATGCCTTGCATATCGTTCGTTGCGCTGAGGTTGGCGCCGATGTTTGTACTTGTCCGCTTAGTAGTATTCTAGGTCTTTTGAAACATCCATTAACCGATTTAGGTTTAGCACAGTTTCTTGCCGATGCCAAGAATATGGGCTAATAGCGGATTGATCTATTGTGACACATCATTTTCTACATCGCGTATTTCAGGAAAATAATTTTTCGAAAGAAGAATTAAGCAACATTGTTTCGCAATTCCGACAAGTGCATTTCAAAAAGCACGATTTTCTTCTTAGAGAAGGAAGTATCGAAAACCAATATTGGTTTATTGAAACAGGTTTTGCCCGTTCTTACGTTCTTGATTGGGAAGGAAATGATATAACAACACACTTCTTTTGTGTAGGTGATGTGGTGATCGATTGGTCTTCATTCTTTCTTCGAAATCCAACACGAGAGCATATTCAAGCTTTAGCAGATTGTACATGCTGGCAAATTGATTTTGAGAAGTTTCAGCAACTATTTCATTCCATTCGATCCTTTCGTGAACAAGGAAGATCGACCTTGGTAGGTAGTTATTTTGCCTTGAAGAATAGAAGCGTTTCTATGATAGCCGACGATGCGAAAAGCAGGTATTTGCAATTGCTACAAGAGAAACCGGAAATTATTCAACATGCTTCGTTGAAACATATTGCAACATATTTAGGCATAACAGATACTTCTTTAAGTAGAATAAGAAAGGAACTTCTGAAACCATCTACATGAGTCTTTAGATAGTTTGGTTGACTTATTAGAAAGGCACTATTTTTCATTACGATTTCCACGCATGACCAAGTTTTTTCTATTAACTAGCTAACAAGGTTGAAAGCTCATTCTTACTTAATATTATTTCTTGTCATAGGACAAGCTGTATGATGATTTCATAGTTCATTTTTGTGTTCTAAATAAATAGGAGATGTCTACAACACAAGAATTTATGTTATTTTTTCGCATGAAGCCCATGCTAACTAAACCTTCAACAGAAGAAATAGAGCGCATGCAACAAACATGGGGCGCTTATTTAGGAGGCATCGCTTCGCAACAGAAACTGGTAAGTACAACCCGAATCGGATTTCAGGGGAAGCAGATTCTGGCGAATGGTCAGGTTATAGAAGGAATGCTGCTTTCAAATGAGCTAACTCTTTCTGGTACCTTAATCGTAAAGGCAAAAGATTTTAGCGAAGCCGAAGATATTGCCAAACTATCGCCTGTACTCGCAGATGGCGGTAGTGTTGAAATTCGTACCACTATTCCCATGTAATTGTATTGCTATGTTATCGCTTACATCGTTATTGTTCATAGGTATTACCTGTTGTTTATTGTATTTATTTTACAGGGTGCTACCTCAGCAGCAAGGAGTAAACACAATTGTTATAACCTGGGTTGCTATGATCGGTTTGATAGCAGCATGCGGTTTCTTTCAAATGAAGTTTGGTAAATTACCTGCACTTATTTTTTTATTCCCTTGTATTTTAGCATTCGTGGTTTTTCTTATCGCTAAAGTGGATACACGAAATACCACGTTGTATAATTTGTTATGGTTTCATGTGCTTCGAATTCCGGTAGAAATTGGATTGTTCTTGCTCTTCAAAAAGAAAATGCTACCTATCGAAATGACATTCCTCGATCGAAATTGGGATATCGTGGTTGGCCTTTCCGCGCTACTGATGTTGCTCTGGCATAAACAAACCGGAAGGACAATATCTAAAAAAATAATGATTGGATGGAATATTATGGGCATCTTGTTTTTAGTGCATATTGTTACCGTGGCTATTCTGTCAACCCCAACACCCATACAACAATTTGGATTTACACAACCCAATGTGGCGGTACTCCAATTCCCATACATTTTTCTCCCAGCTATTATTGTACCTTTTGTTTTCTCTGCGCATGTATGGAGTTTGAAGAAACTAAAAAGAATGGCCTAAGCAACCTATTTATCAGAGATGGTAAAAGGATTAAATCGGAGCTATTAACTAATGAAGCCGCACGCCGCGATATCGGATATCACCCTTCAACTAGATTGAAGTTTTGCTTCTTTTACAAATAGTTGCCACTAGTTCGTTTTTGTGGAGTCCTTGAGCATGTTGTGAAGTGTTTCTACTTCTTTTTTGTGAAGCGTTCGCCATTTGCCGGGGGGCAATTGATCGAGGTGTAAATTCATTAATCGTACCCGAGTGAGCGTTACAACGTCATAGCCAAGATATTGGCACATTCTTCGAATCTGTCTATTCAAACCTTGAATTAATGTGATTGAAAATTTCCGTGAACCTTCTTTTTTAACTTTGCATGGAAGGGTTGTAGTACCCAATATGGGAAGCCCTTTACTCATTCGAACAATAAAATCGGGCGTAACCGGTTTGTTCACCGTTACTACATATTCTTTTTCATGAGCATTGCCTGCACGCAATATTTTATTTACAATATCGCCGTCATCGGTTAATAATAAAAGTCCGTCCGAATCTTTATCTAATCGCCCCACAGGGAAAATACGTTTCGGGTAGTTCAGAAAGCGTATTACATTACTTTTATCTTGAAGGTCGGTGGTGGTAGTAATTCCTTTAGGTTTATTTAAAATCAGGTAAACAAAATCCGTCTTCTTTTGTTTTAGCAATTCATCGTCTACATATACTTTATCCTGAGCTAACACTCTGCTTTCCGGAAGTGCAAGATTATCATTAATCATAACCCTTCCTTGTGCTACTAATACATCGGCTTCTCGCCGAGAACAATAACCTGAACTACTGATATATTTATTTATTTGAATCCCGTTTTCTGCTTGCATGCCGAAAGGTAAAAGTAATATTTAAGAAGCAAACAGACTTACATTGCAATGTTTTCAGTTTCAATAGTATTGTTTAGCAGTGTTGCTTAGCTCAGGGCATTTACCCGTTTAATTAATTACTTTGCCTTTTAAAATTTATGGAATCATTATTTTTTTACTACTTTTCACCCTTTGAATCATTTTAGTTCAAAAACGGGAATGCAGAATATAATTAGCGAAATAGGGAAATTTGATTCGGTAACACTGAAGCAGCTGGATAGTGTAAAATTGCAAAACCGAATTGATAGTAAGTATATCATGAATAAAGACCAGTTGGCCTCCCTACTCGCAGGTATTTGTCCGGATCAATTTGTTCTTGAAATTGAAGGTGTTCGCGTATTTAATTATCAAACGGTATATTTTGATACCGATGATTTTCAATTCTACCGCGATCATCATAATGGTTGTGTAAACCGAATAAAAGTGCGTAGCAGAGAGTATATTGAAAGTAAGCTTTCTTTTTATGAAATCAAACGTAAACTCTATGGCACCCGAACCGATAAACAACGAAAGATTATTCCAGCGTTATATCATGATGTACCGTTAGAAGATTATAATCTAATTCAGTATAAACGGTTACAAGAACGTCCTGTAGAAAAAAAACTCACCAATGCCTTCAAACGCATTACACTAACGAATAAACAATTTACGGAGCGTATTACCATTGATTTGGAAATTCATTTCGATAACAGCCGGCGAAGAATTTGGCTGCCTGATTTGGTAGTTGTGGAAGTAAAACAAGGTAAAACGGATGTATTTAGTTCAACCGTTCAAATGTTAAAAAAACTTAGAGTGCACGAAAGCGGATTTAGTAAATACGCCATTGGCGTATCTCTACTAGAAGAAAATATTAAACACAATAATTTTAAGCCGATATTATTAAAAGTAAATAAGCTCACAGGATATGCAGAATATTGAAAAAACAGCAAAACAAATAAAGGATTCTCTTAAAGCCATAAACTCAGATTTTCTATCCGATGGTGTAGCCACAGCTACCTCCATCGACTATTTTGAACTCATGATACGATTCGGTGTGAACATGTTAGCTGTGTTTATTCTGATACGATTAATTTATTATCCAAATCATAAGAACAAAGATTTCCTATTCACATTCTTTGTTTTCAATTTTGTAATCTTCATGCTTTTGAGTACTACTAAACTCAAGCCAGGCTTTGCTTTTGGGTTATTGGCGGTATTCTCCATCATGCGCTATCGAACGGTAACCGTTCCAATTAAGGAAATGGGTTACTTCTTTATTTGTTTAGCCTTGGGTATGATAAACGCTCTTTCGATTATCGATTTCCCTCATGTGTTTTCAAGTTGGACGGTCATGTTATTATGCAATGGGTTCGTGCTGGCACTTACCTTAATACTCGATCGCTACATACAGCTCACCCATGAAAATGTAAAGGAAATAACCTACGAACGTGTTGACCTTATTACACCGGATAAACGCGATGAACTGACCGCCGATTTAAAAGCAAGAACCGGCTTACCTATTCACCGAGTTGAAATTCGTAACATCAATTTCCTTCGTGATACAGCTAAAGTACTGGTGTATTATCATGCGAAAGAAAACGAGAGCCGTCAAGCTGTAACCGGTGATGACGATTAATTGTACAATGTGAAAAATGAACTATGAATAAATTAAAATTTTTGTTTGTTATTGGTTGCTCCTTGTTATTATGGACTTCCTGCGCGAAAGGCCCGGGCGAAGGCGGACGAGCTTCGATTACCGGAAGGGTATTTGCTACTAATTATAATAACAATTATGTTGCTGTAGATTCTGGAAATATTGGTGGTATCAATGTGTATATAAAATATGGCGATGATCCTGGTATTGCCGATAATACAGATACCGATCCAAATGGCGTTTTCCGATTTAATTTTCTTCGAGAAGGAAAGTATTCCATCATCGTTTATTCAAAGAAATTAGTGAATAATGTGTTGGATAGTGCCGTTATTTCCACAGTGGAAATAAAAAGTCGTAAAGAGGAAGTCAATCTTCCTGTTATGAAAATAAATACGTTCAAAAACTAATGAAGAAGTTCATTGCGTTTTGTTCGTTGGCACTCGCTTTAGTGTTTCAAGCTAAAGGTAAAAACGATGTAACTTATTCCGACGCCGGCTTATGGAGTACCGTAAGCTTAGATTATGCCTTGAATAAACGTTGGGCTATAGTTTTTGCCGAAGAATTTAGGATGCGGGAAAATTACTCAAGGGTAAATTTGTTTTATACCAATTTAGGTATTGAATACACGCAGGGAAAACATTTTAAAACGTCTTTGGTTTACCGTAATATACAGCGACAAAATCTAGAAAATACCTTCATGATTCGTCATCGCTTGATGTGGGATGCCACCTTGCGAACGAAATGGAAGAAGTTGAGTTTTTCATACCGCCATCGTTTACAAGTGGAATACCGAGCCATTCATTCTATTCCAACTGGTAAAATTCCAGAATGGTATTCAAGAAGTAAATTTGAACTAGGATATCAATATTCCAAGAAAATAAATCCATATGCGGCTGTGGAGCTTCGTTATCAAATTTTTGATCCACGCAATATGGTGTCCGATCATACTTGGCATCGGGTACGCTATCAAGTCGGATTTGATTATCGGTTAAATAAGTTTAGCAAAGTAGGTTTGTACTATCTCGTTCAACGCGTGTTTAATGTTTCTAACTACGAACATTTGTACATTACCGGCGTTGAGTATTCAGCCAGTTTAGCCGATATGAAATTTTTCAATAAGAAATAACTTCTTTCTTTTTATTTTCTTCAACAGATAACTTTTGCATTTGCCTACGTATCTTCAAAGCCTAAATTCTACGTATGCAACGCTGTTTACTTTTCTTACTCACGCTGTGTTTCTCCAGCATGTATTCTCAAGATAAAAAATCGTGGGATGTTAGAAATCCCGACCTCCCTTACAAAAAATATAATTTTACAGTAACGGAAGGTACTTGGTTAAATCTGGATATTTCGAAAGATGGTAAAACACTAGCCTTTGATTTGCTCGGTGATATTTATACAATGCCCGTAGAAGGAGGTAAAGCCACATGCATACGTTCCGGTATTTCGATGGATGTACAACCACGGTTTAGTCCGGATGGCACTAAGATTTTATTTACCTCCGACGCCGGTGGTGGCGATAATATCTGGGTGATGGATGTGGATGGAAAGAATGAAAAGCAAATTACAAAGGAAAATTTTCGCTTGTTGAATAACGCCGTGTGGGCTCCCGACGGACAATACATTATTGCTCGAAAGCACTTCACATCCACACGCTCGCTGGGTGCCGGTGAACTCTGGATTTATCATAAGAACGGAGGCGATGGCATTCAGTTAACCGCCCGAAAAAATGATCAACAAGATTTGAATGAACCTTCTTGTTCCGATGACGGGCGCTATGTTTACTACAGCGAGGATATGTATCCGGGTGGTTACTTTCAATACAACAAAGATCCCAACAACCAAATTTTTGTAATCAAACGCTATGATCGTGAAAAGGGAATTATCGAAGATGTAACCGGCGGCCCTGGCGGAGCGTTTCGTCCGCAAATTGCTCACGATGGTAAACGCCTAGCATTTATTAAACGCATCCGAACCAAATCGGTGCTATATATCCGCGATTTAGAAACAGGTATCGAAACGCCTGTGTACGATCATCTGAGTAAAGATCAACAAGAGGCATGGACGATCTTCGGTGTGTACACCGGTTTCTGTTGGACACCGGATGATAAAAACATTATTATTTGGAGCGAAGGAAAAATTCAACGTATTCAAACATCCGGTTTTAATCAAAGTGCAGAAATTCCTTTTTCTTGTGATGTGAATATTTCAATTGCGGAAGCAGTACGTTTCAAACAACAAATCAATTCTGATCAGTTTACAGCACAGGTTATTCGACAAGCAATTACCTCTCCCGATAAAAAATGGCTGGTATTTAATGCGCTTGGTTATCTATGGAAAAAGCAATTGCCTGATGGCGTTCCTGAGCGACTTACAAGCAATACCGATTTTGAGTTTGAACCGTCCTTTTCTAAGGATGGTAAATACATAGTCTTTGTAACTTGGAATGATAGCGCCATGGGTAGCATTCAGAAACTCGATCTTGCTTCGGGTAATATACCTCAAACCCTGAGTAAAACACCGGGCATTTATCGCACACCTTCATTTTCATCCGATAATCAATACATCGTTTATTATAAGGAAGAAGGTAATAGTATTCTGGGAATTGCCCATAGTGTGAAACCCGGCATTTACGTTATGCGCAGCGATGGCTCATCGAATTCCTTTGTAACGAATGAAGGATATGCACCTTCCTTTACAAAAAAAGCCGATCGCATTTTTTATCAACAAGGTGGTGGACTCAGTAAGAGTTTTCATTCCTGTGATCTTCAAGGGCATGATGATATTACGCTATTTAAAACAACTTATGGAAGTCAGTTTACTATTTCGCCCAATGAGGAATGGGTAGCTTTCGTGGATTTACATAAGGTTTATGTGGCACCCTTTCCGGGTATTGGTAAGGTTATAGAAATTTCGGCTGGCACAACAGCAATTCCTGTTAAACAAGTAGCCGAAGATGCCGGAATTAATTTGCATTGGAGTAGCGATAGCAAAGAATTATTTTATACGTTAGGTGAAAAGTATTACACCGTTTCGATGGAAGATCGTTATGATGAAGCCAAAGCAAAAAATGATTCGATGTTTTTTGCCGGAATGGATGTTGTAAGCATTGGCCTTAAAACCACAATGTATAAACCAAATGGTTCTTACGCTTTAACGCATGCTCGAGTTATTACGATGGAAGGAGATGATGTATTAGAGGATGCCACTATTGTGGTAGAAGACAACAAAATAAAATCGGTAACTACGAGTGCGGAAGCTAACCTGAATGGAATTACAACTATTGATTGCAGTGGTAAAACTATTATGCCTGGTTTTATTGATGCGCATGCGCATGCAGCCCATTTTAGAGATGGTATCACTCCGCAGAAACATTGGCCCTATTATGCCAATCTTGCTTTTGGTGTAACCACCATGCATGATCCATCGGCAAATACAGAAATGGTATTTGCCCAAAGTGAATTGGTAAAAAGTGGTGCAATGATTGGTCCGCGTGTTTTTTCAACCGGAACCATTTTGTATGGTGCCGATGGTGATTTTAAAGCTGTTATTAATTCCTTAGAAGATGCGCGCAGTGCTATACGCCGAACGAAAGCCTTTGGAGCTTTTAGCGTAAAAAGTTATAATCAACCACGCCGAGAGCAAAATCAAATGGTATTGAAAGCAGCTCGAGAACAAAAGATTGAAGTAGTACCGGAAGGAGGTTCTTTTTATTATCATAACTTAGGAATGATTATCGACGGCCACACAACGATAGAACATAACCTGCCTATTGCAACCATGTATGATGATGTGGTTCAACTTTGGAAACGTTCCAAAACAGCATACACACCAACCCTCATTGTGTGCTACGGTGCCGTGAATGGCGAATATTATTGGTATCAACATAACGAAGTTTGGAAGAACGAACGGTTGCTTCGATTTACGCCACGCGCCGTATTAGATACGCGCAGTCGCTTTCGTACTATGATACCGGAAGAAGAATATGAGAACGGACATATTCAGGTTTCTAAAACATTGAAAAAATTATCGGATGCCGGTGTGGTTGTGAATATGGGTGCACACGGACAAATTCAAGGTATTGGAGCCCATTGGGAAATTTGGATGATGCAGCAAGGTGGCATGACGAATATGGAGGCCTTACGAACCGCTACCATAAACCCTGCCAAGGCATTAGGTTTAGATCAGTATGTTGGTTCGATTGCAGAAGGTAAGTTAGCTGATTTATTAATACTAGATCAAAATCCACTCGATAACATTCGCAATACCGAGAGTATACGTTACACGATTGCGAACGGAAGAATGTTTGATGCGAACACCATGAATGAGCTTGGCATTCAACCTAAGAACCGATCGAAGTTTTATTGGGAACTCAATCAAGCCTCAGAGAACTTTCCTTATCACGATGGCACTATTATGGAAAGTCATTTAGACGATTAATAGTTTTGATATCGTGATCTTTTGTTGAGAGTTAATGCTCCATCAATTCTACGAGATGCTTACTAACGCTTAAACGGTAGGTGCCACCACACTTAAGTGCAACATTGCGCGGTTGATGACCAACCGGGAAGTCGAAGCATACCGGGTAATCGTATTCCTTCACCTTTTCCCAAACCATTTCATACTCTGTCATGCCAAACGGAATCTCGTTATCCTGCGTTTCAGTAAATCCTCCTACCAACAATCCTGCGAGTTTACTCAGCTTACCCGATCGTTTTAGTTGCCAAAGCATTCGATCGATATTGTACTTATATTCAGCAATATCCTCTATGAATACTATTTTTCCATCGGTTTGAATATCCGAAGGCGTTCCGGTTAAATCAGAAAGCAAAGCTAAATTACCACCGCATAAAATACCTTGTGTTTCACCCAAACGATTCATTGGATGCGGCGGTAAATGATAGGAGGCTGGTTTGCCTGTTAAAGCTGAAAATATACTGCGTGTAGCATCTTCATCAAAAGAATCGGGTTTGTAACCTCCACTCATATGGGCATGTAAACTGGCAATTCCTAACTGCGTGTGAAGATGGGAATGCAAACAAGTAATATCGCTATAGCCAACAAGCCATTTTGGATGTTCTTTAAATTTCGTAAAATCGAGTTGATCAATAATTCGAACTACACCATAACCACCCCGAGCAAATAAAATGGCATGGATACTATCATCATCTAACATACGTTGTAATTCGGTTTTACGCTCATCATCGGTTGCTGAAAATTTATTCCAAGAGTTGCCAACGGTACTGCCAATTTCATAGGTAAATCCCCAATCGCTCAACTGATTAAACATATATTTCATCTCTTCTAAGTCAACAGCACCGGCAGGACAAGTGATTCCCACCTTTTGGCCGGGAAGGATGTAAGGAGGAATAATCATTTACTTGCTTATTTTTGCACGAATATAATAAAGCTTCCTGATGGATAATAGTAAACCCGGTGATCATTGGAGCACCAAACTAGGTTTGTTAACCGGCCCTGTAATAATTTTACTCGGTGTAATTGCCCTTAACTTTTCCGATAGAAGTCAGGGCATGGCTTATGTGATCATATTATTCGGACTGTTTCGTTTAGGAATGTCGATGTATCTGTATTTCTCTAAAAAAAACAATCCCAATAACTAATGAAGTACACGGGCTATTTTACCGGGTTACTTCTTATAGTAGCAGGTGTTTTTTGTGTAACAGCTTACCAACAAGCCTTGTTTGTTGGCTGGGGCTATTTTTTAATCTTGTTAGGTTTTCTTCGCTTGATTTATACCTTTCACTTAGTGCAAACAAAAAAGAAAGAGGAAATTAAGGATCTTCAAATCGATGAAATTCTTAAACCGGAAGAAAAACAATCACAACCATAAAATTGTATTAATATAAACCATGGAGTTTAAACGTCATTTAATTACAGCGGCCTTGCCTTACGCGAATGGGCCGGTTCATATTGGTCATTTAGCCGGAAACTTTTTACCGGCAGATATATATACTCGTTTTCTTCGTGCGAAGAAAGAAGATGTAAAATTTATTTGCGGTACCGATGAACACGGTGTTCCCATTACTATTCGAGCTATGAAGGAAGGGGTAACACCACAAGATATCGTTGATAAGTTTCATACAATCATCAACGATAGTTTGAAAGAAATGGGTATCGCTTTTGATATTTTCTCGCGAACTTCCAAACCCATTCATCATGAAACATCGCAAGCTTTTTTTAAAACGCTTTATGATAAAGGACTGTTTGAAGAGAAAGAAAGTGAACAATTTTTTGATGAAGAGAAGCAAACTTTTTTAGCCGATCGATATATAACAGGAACCTGTCCGAAATGTGGTAACGAAAGTGCCTATGGCGATCAATGTGAAAAATGTGGTTCGACGTTAAGTCCGGATGAACTTATAAACCCTAAAAGTGCCTTAAGTAATTCTATTCCTGTTAAACGAAAAACGAAGCATTGGTACCTTCCTTTACAAGACTATGAACCATGGTTGAAGGAGTGGTTGTTGGAAGGACATAAGGATTGGAAGAATAATGTGTACGGACAATGTAAAAGTTGGATAGATAGTGGTTTGAATAGTCGCGCTATGACGCGAGACAGCAATTGGGGTGTAAAAGTTCCGGTGGAAGGTGCCGAGGGAAAAGTGATGTATGTTTGGTTTGATGCACCCATTGGTTACATTTCAGCAACGAAAGAACTTACTCCGATGTGGAGTGATTATTGGTGTAAAGAAGATACGCGCTTAATTCACTTTCTTGGGAAGGATAATATCGTGTTTCATTGCATCATTTTCCCGGCTATGTTGAAAGCCCATGATGGTTTTGTATTGCCCGATAACGTGCCTGCGAATGAGTTTCTGAATATTGAAGGGAATAAAGTAAGTACCAGCAGAAATTGGGCTGTTTGGGTAGATGAATATTTGAAAGATTTTCCGGGCATGCAAGATACCTTGCGTTATGTACTCACGGCGAATGCTCCGGAAAGCAAAGACAATGATTTTACCTGGAAAGATTTTCAAGATAGAAATAACTCAGAGCTAGTAGCTATTCTAGGCAATTTTGTTAACCGTGCTTTTGTGTTAACGCATAAGCTTTGTGGTGGACGAGTACCTGCATTTCATTTCGATCTGAAAGATGAACGCGATGATTTATTGTTTGAAAAGATTGCAGAAACCAAGAAGCAGATTGAACAGAGTTTAGATCAATTCAGATTTCGGGAGGCATTATTTCAAGTGATTGATTTGGCTCGCGAAGGCAACAAATATTTACAAGAGAAAGAACCTTGGAAAAAAACAGATCAACAAACCTTAGTTGATAATGCCATGCATTTATCGTTACAACTTTGCGCAAATCTGGCCATCTTCATGAATCCGTTTATGCCATTTACCGCGGAGAAATTGTGTAAGATGATGAAGGTTGTGCCTCGCATGTTGGATTGGGAAAACGGAGGAAGTTTGAAATTATTAAGTGTAAATTATCCTATGAACCCGCCTGAGTTATTATTTAGAAAAGTGGAAGATGAAGAAATTCAGAAACAATTAGAAAAACTGCAACAAGGGGCTGCAGCGGCGGCAACGGTTCCTTCAGAAATTCAAAACACTTCGGTTAGCAACCCAATAAAACCGGAAATTCAATTCGAAGATTTTGATAAAATAGATTTACGCACCGGAACCATTATCGCAGCGGAGAAAGTAGAAAAAGCAGACAAACTATTAAAATTAAGTATTGACTTAGGTTTTGAAACAAGAACCGTAGTAAGTGGCATTGCCTTACATTATTCGCCGGAAGAGATTGTTGGAAAACAAGTAACGCTTGTGGCTAATTTGGCTCCACGTAAAATGCGCGGTATCGAAAGTAATGGTATGATTTTAATGAGTGAAGATGAACACGGTAAACTGATTTTTGTAAACCCTTCTTCGGTATCCGTTAATGGCGGTTCGGTGAAGTAATTCGTTACGTATGCAACAAATAAATCTGGAGGAAAACTACAACCTATATACTAAATGGAGACGGATTGTCGTTAGGATGAAAAGTAAATGGCCTATGCTAGTAAAACCTTTCGGAATAGTACTTCTTCTGGGTTCTTTTCTTGTTTCTTTTACAAAAAGTTCAGCCCAAGGTACTACCGCGTTTGGTGTGCACGTAGGGCTCTCTGCAGCGTTTTATAAATCATTAGTGCCTTCAGAAAAATCACAACAAACGTATTTCCTTCCTCATTGTAATGCGGAAATTAAACGTAGCGGACAAAACGTTTTTTACGGATCGTTTGGTATTGGTATTGTACCCCGACGCGTTACCTTTTATCGTTATGAGAACGGTGATAAATTTGGATTAGAAGCACCGGAAGGCTATGCCTTTGTAAAAACAGGTTTACAAGCACGATCGAATTATCTAACGCACCTTCCTTATTTAATGTTAGGTGTTAGTCGCATGTTTAACCCAAGTGGCTACATGGATATCAGCAATGCTACGCTTGGTGTGGATACCGGTAAATACAATCCTTACTTGCAGTTTAAACCCTTTATGGAAGTAGGGAATACGATGTTGAATTCAACCTATACCGAAGACCGGCGTAATGTATTACTTACGTTAAGTTTTAGGTATTACCCTTTGGCTCTTTTCAAAAATAATATCGTGTATCAATTAGATTTTAATGATATCCGACAGATCAATTACCAGTTGTTTGAATTGATAATTACGATGGGTATTCAACATAACTTCCATCATAAAGATTACTAGAAGTATGTTCGGAAAATACGTGTTGCGTTTAGGGTAAAATTAATATCGGACAATTCACAATAACCCAACGATATAATTCATCTACCTCCCGATCGTTTACTGCAATACAACCAACCGTCCAATCGCTATTCTGAAAATGTTTGATCTGTGATCCTTTATGATTGTTCGGGTAACCATGAATTTTAATAGCACCTCCGGCATTCAATCCTTGTGAGGCAGCATAGGTACTATCTTCTGTATTCGGATACGAAATGCCCAGGTTTTTATGATAATGACTCATACTATCGCGCTCATTAATAGAGTACCAACCTTCCGGTGTTTTCATATCACCTTCAAATTGCTTTTTCCCAACCGGAACTTCCCCTAAAGAAATAATATATTTTTTTACTTTTTGTTTTTGGTGAAAGGTAATGAGTTCACGTTTTGATTTATAAACTACTATACTATCAATCGAATCTTTCACTTCTACAAACGCTTCGTAATAATTCGCACGACGATTATCTTCCTCCTGTGCTTTTGAAATGTGGAAGCTTATTGCAAGTAAAAAAAGAAAAAGATAACGCATGAATTATGCCAAGCGTTTAATGAATGTTTGAAGCAACTGATACGTACTATCGGAAACCGGAACAACAGGTAAGCGAAGTACATTCTCGCAAAGCGATTGTATATGCAACGCAGCCTTCACTCCGGCAGGATTTCCTTCAGTAAATAAAAGTTGAATGCCCTCGAGCAGAGAATAATGAAGTTTACGTGCTTCGTCAAATTGGTTATTCAAACCTAAAGTAACCATATTACAAAACGTAGAGGTAAAGCAGTTAGCTGCAACAGAAATTACACCTTGAAAACCTAAGGCAAGTTGAGCCAGTATTAAATCATCATCACCACTTAATACCGAAAAACCTTCCGGTGCTTCCTGAACCAATTGCATGCATTGTACCATGTTACCACTCGCTTCTTTAATGGCCATTACGTGGTTACATTCTTTTGCTAGTTGTATGCTTGTAGATGCATTCATATTGGCACCGGTTCTTCCCGGAACGTTGTATAAAATAATTGGTTTAGAAGCATGCCGATCGATCTCTTTAAAATGAGCTATCATACCGGCTTGAGTGGGTTTATTATAATAAGGAACCACACTCAGTATGGCAGAAATTTCATCCATCGGATGCTCTTGCATCATCTGTAAAACGCTTCGCGTATTATTGCCACCGGCACCTAATACAACCGGTAATTTTTGTTGATTGGCTGAAAGAATACATTTTACAATATCTTGTTTTTCTTCTTTACTAATGGTAGGTGTTTCGGCGGTTGTACCTAAAGCCACTAAATAATTTACCCCATCGGCCGTTACTTTGTGCACTAATTTTTCTAAGACGTTGAAATCAACTGATTGATCCTTTTTAAAAGGGGTTATCAAGGCAACTCCGGTTCCTCTAATCCAGCTTACGCTCATAAGGTTTTAATTTTAAGATGGTATTAATTGTTTCAATCAGATCTTGTATCGTTCGCACTTGATCCATGGGCATCATAAGATCTACATATTCTTTTATATTATCGATGTACGGACCAACACGGCATTTGGCATACGACATATTACTCACATGCACTAATTGCGGATAGGGTTTGAAATACAAATTGAATAATAAATCAAAACGTTTAATGCTGAAGCGATCGGTGCGTGGACTGTTCGGTAATAAGGTACGCTTATCTAAATCTTCATAATTATAGGTGGGTAAAAACAAACCCGGAACAGGTTCCTGACTGTCGATATAGAGTAGCGCATCCACCTCAAAGCCCATTTTCTCTAATTTCTTTTTGTATTCATTCACAACATCCTGTTCGGTATGCAAACTGAGCAAGCCAATACGATAAGCTGTTTCGAAGTTACAAAACTCATGTTTAATTACAGGTGCCTGAACAACAGGTTGAGGGTTCTCTACAACGGTGTTGGAACTAAAACGTTCTTGTATTTTTTTTAGAAAAGACAATGGACTGCGTGATTATTCTTCGGTGAAAAAACCCATTTTGGAAAACTTTTCAATACGTTGCTGAATACGTTCTTCCGCGTCCATTGGTATTAATTGCGCCAAAGATGTTTCAATATACTTCTTAACCGTATCAGCCATTTTTTCAGGATTGCTATGTGCGGCACCGAGAGGTTCTTTGATAACATCATCAATTAAACCAAAATCGTTCATATGTTTGGACGTAAGCTTTAATTGTTCGGCAGCTTTCTCTTTAAAATCCCAAGTACGCCATAAAATACTTGAACAACTTTCCGGAGAGATAACCGTGTACCAAGTATATTCTAGCATCGCTACTTTATCGCCAAGACCTATACCTAAGGCACCGCCACTGGCGCCTTCACCAATGATAATACAAATTACAGGAACGGTTAGGTTAATCATTTCAAATAAATTCCGGGCGATGGCTTCACCTTGTCCGCGCTCCTCAGCTTCTAACCCGGGATAGGCACCAGGGGTATCAATAAAGGTGATGATAGGTTTGTTGAATTTCTCCGCTAATTTCATGAGTCGAAGTGCTTTGCGGTAACCTTCAGGATTTGCCATTCCGAAATTACGGAGCTGCCGCATTTTGGTATTGGTACCTTTCTGATGACCGATAACCATAACCGTTTGATCATTCAGGGTAGCAAAACCACCCACAATGGCCTTATCATCGCGTACATTACGATCGCCATGTAATTCTTGATATTTAGAGAAAATTCGGGAAATATAATAATTCGTGTATGGGCGGTCGGGATGCCGACTCAGTTGCACTTTCTGCCAGTCGCTCAGGTTAGCATAAATTTCTTTACGCGTTTCATCAATTTTCTTTACCAATTCCTTTTTGGCGGAAGAAACATCCACCTTCGTTTTAGAGCCAACGGACTCAATTTTTTCAATTTCCTCGTAAAGAAGTTCGATGGGTTTTTCAAAATCAAGGTACTGCATAGCGCGTATTTAATTCGGCGGCAATTTAGTGCAGAAAATTGTTAAAAAAAGCGGAAGATGTTAACGTGGAAGGGGATAGGACAATGAGCAATGAATAGTGAACAATGAACAATTTACAATGAATAGTGAACAAAGAATAGTGAACAATGAACAATGAATCTTGGGTTTGGATAGAATGATCAATTCATCTGCTCTATCCTTCATATCACCTTCATTAGCGGTTCAGACACCGGCACGTAAGGAAAACCTCAATGTAACTCCTGTTTTGAAGCTTTGAGTGTTCATTCAACCACCTTTAACCTTCATTCTATTCCTCGAAATCATCATCTGATGAACTACAGTGATCATCTGAAAAAAAAGATGAATGCACGAGCTGACAAGGTGACGGTTCGAGTTGGTTAGATAACAACTCGAGTTAGCAAAATCCGAACTGTGGTTGTCTAAACGTGCACTGCGGTTTACTTACAAGATGGCTAAGATCGTGCGGTTAAGTGCTGTTGTTAGCAAAACGGATACCGTTGTTAGCAAAATGGATACAAATGTTAGCAAAACGGATACAACAGTTTCCATTTACGAAACTCGAGGTAGTTTTTTGAAAAATTTATCTGACACAGCTAGGTTTCGGTACAAGTATTCAAAGACTAAATTTTTATTTTCCGGAATCAGAATCTATTTTTATGAAGATTAAGACCGAAACGCTTTACGAAAAATGATTTATCAAATGAAAGTTGTTTGTGATTCCAAGGTGAAATGGAAAAGGATAACCCACACGTTTCTGTTTTACCGATTTGAAGCAATGAGTGTAGTTGTTGTGCTATTCGCTTTATTATTTAATACCCAGCTAGTCCGAGTGTGTAAGCGGTTAGGCTGGTGCACGTCTTTGACGTATACCCCAGCTAGTCCGCGCGTGTAATCGTTTAGGCTGGTGCACGTCTTTGACGTGTACCCACAAAGTTGAGTAGGAGAGTATTACTTTTATAAAGCAAAAAATGAAGTATGTATGTTTATTCAAAACAAATTGCGCACGAGAAGGCCAGCACACAAAGCCACGCGCCATTCTCGCGCGAGTGGGGGCAAGGTGAAGCTCAAAAGAAAAAATAGAATCTTTATGAAGGTAATTATCTTAGCACTATTTACTACAATTAGTATTTCCGCTTTTTCTCAACTGAGAATTGATATGCGAGAAAACCTTGACTCCAATACTATAAGACTTTTAAATAGTACTTCGAGTATTTATTTATCCTACGCCGATTCAAATTCCCTGTCTAATTTAATTGAACTAATATCAAGAAAGGATTCCATTAAGTACTTAACATTATATAATTACCAAAGCGGCAATGTGCCAAGCAACTTGCGTTTACTTTTAAATCTTAAAAAATTTTATATAAAAGCGGGAAGGATTGTGGATTATAAAGAGTTTGTTAGTAGTCTCAACAGTGGCTTAGAAAGCTTGGACTTGTCAATCTTGAATCTGGATGTTAATGAATTAATCTGTAATATTTCAACTCTGAAAAAATTAAAATTTCTATTTTTTTCATGTTGTAAAAATTTAATAGTAATACCACCTTCTATAAGGAAGTTAAAGACTTTAAGAATGATTGGTATTTATAATTGCCCTATTAAACAGCTTGATAATGAAATATACAATATGGAGGAGCTAAAACTTATAGAATGGTTCAATACATTAATTTCCAAAGAAGACGAATTAATCATTAAATCTAAAGCTAAACAAAAAGGGATCAAAGTAGGTGGTTCAAGCCGTAAATATAATTTTGATGCTTGGTGTCATTGAGGTGTGTTAGCCCCAACTAGTCCGCGCGTGTAATCGTTTAGGCTGGTGCACGACTTTGACCTGTACCCACAATGTTAAGTAAGCAACAGGGATTAATGTTGATCGTGTAAAGCATACACGAGTATGAATGATCGAAGCAGTTCTCGTGCTTAATCGTAAGTACAAAGATTTTTTACATTTATCTTTTCAATTCACAAATCCATTCTATCAATGGTCTATATTTTTTAAGATGTGTAGTTTCCATCTGCCTATTAGTCAACAACCCAACTAATTCTTAAGGCGCAATACTTCCTACACCGTTGGTAATCCATTGTTCTACCAATAAGAAATCGAAGGCATCTACAATACCATCCCCATTCAGGTCGCTCGCTAAATAACCGGATGTGCCCAGTATGATATCCGGTTCCATCGCATTGAAATCAAAACCATCTATGGCTCCATCCTGATTAATATCACCCGAATACAAACCATAAACACCACCACTTAAACTGGTTTGATTGTCGCCAAAGGCCATCGATAAGGATGTCGTAAAATCATATGCTGTGCTCAATGCAAACGGAACGGCTGATGCACTCCATGTTTCTAACGCATTTCGATGTTTAAGTACAATGTAATAGGATGACCCTAATACCATTTGCGGAAAGTTGCAAATAAAGGTTCCATTGGTTTGTAAGAGTGTTTTAACACTATACTGTGTAGCATAAGGAAAGGTACTTGATTTAAGCATTACATTAATTGTATCCACATTCGTAGATGCCGGATTACTCTCTTTTCCTTGTAGGTATAATACGTTATACATAAGTCCTGCTGTATTATAATATCCTTGTAAATAGCATTTACCACTTAAGGTAGGACAAATCTGTGTGGTATTTACTTTTAGTTGTATAGTACCCGTGTTGGTATTATAACCTTCGGCAACAATATAATACGTGCCTGGTGAAAGTGTCGAAGATATAGAAGCCTGTAAGGTGTTACATGCCGGGCCATTATCATCATTAAAAAGTAGTTGTGTGCCCGAAGCATTGAGTACATGCAAATAAGTATCGAAACCAGAGCCGCAAGTACTTATTTGCACCGTAGATGTATTGGCTACCGTAAATTGAAACCAAACATCTGCCGATGCTTGATTGTTTGCACCGGTATAGTTATTTGTAAAACAACTACCCGTTGAATTCGTGGTTGATGTTAAATAGGGATAAGCAACGCAAGGAACTTCTCCGATTACAATCGGCTGTGTTAAACTAATACCCGGTTGAATAGCACAGTTCACTAATGTAGTGAAATTAAAAGGTCCAACCCAAACACTTGTATTGTTAATACCACAATGGGCTTGCACCCAATATTCATAGGTAGTGCCAGCCTTTAATCCGGTAGCAATATAGGGGTTTGTAACTCCCGGATTGCTTCCATTACCCGATATCGGTGCTCCCATTCCTGGAAAGGTTATATGCACATTCCAAAGTGTTTCCGTACATCCGAGAGTCCAAGCTAAGGTTGCTCCTGAATTCGTTATCGCTGTTGCGCTTAAATTGCTCGGAGCAGAACAAGTAGGTGCAGCAACTATGGTAATGAGATAATCTTCTACTTCACCATAATTATTTATGAAGGCGCAAGGATCCAGCGCAATACCTGAAATATTATACGCACATCGTACACGTAATCGGTGTGGACCAGCCGGGGCATTACAAGGAAGAGTAACAGTAAAATTCCCTGATGAACCTATTACACCAAGTTGTCCGCTCCCTACAACTAATGGTGTGTAACCAATAACCTCCGAAGCTGAAAAAACACCATCGTTATTATAATCAATCCAAGCGCGGTAACCTTCGGCAAATTGCCCGGCAGTTACGGTAGCTGTATAACTTGTACCTGCTTGCAAGATGGTGGTAAGCGCGGGGTTGGTACTAGACGTATAATCGTAATAGCCTGCAATGCCACTAGGGCAACTACTACCTGTTAGATTATCGAGCGTGTTTAGTTTGAATCGCCAAATTAAATCACCATCCATACATCCTGATGTGGCTGTTGTGCCGTAAACTGGAATACAATAACAGGTTGTAAGGTTAATTGTAATATCGTTAGAAATGCCTGTAGTATTCAATAAGCAACCTGAACTACTAATCATCGTACAATGCACGATTTGATTTCCAGTACTGAAACTATACGTTAAGGTTGAACTGTTACCACCAACCACCACACCATCTACATACCAGATAAAGGTTGGGTTGCTTCCACCATTCACCGCCGTGGCAGTAAAGGTAATGGGCATGCCTGCACAGCTTGGATTGCTACCTGCCGTTATTGCAATACTTACAGCGGCAGTTGATGATGGTGAAATAACAGAAGTTGTTATTGGTGTGGAAGTTGACGAACTTGTTCCACAATTCACCGTTACATGAAACGTTCCGGCTGTGTTAACGGTTATCGATTGCGTTGTTGCTCCATTCGACCATAAATAATTCGATGAAGCATTACAGGTAAGTATTACACTATCTCCATTGCAAAATGAGGTAGGGCCACTAGCGGTAATTATAGGCGCCGGATTTTGTTGCGTTAAAGTAACAGGCACGGCAACCCAATTATTTGTTTCATCGCTTTCTAAAAAGAAATTTAAGGGATCTGTGATAGAAACGATATAATAATTTCCATTACAAACATTATTTAGCGGTATAGGTTCATTTAAACCTACTCCATAAACATCATAATACCCCGCATATATACCTTGTGTTGTACCGCAACCACTATGAAAACCTAAACCATGATTCATCACGGTGGTTACTGTATTTCCGGCACCATCTTTACATTCACCAACATTTCCCGAACAACTTCCAATATTAATTAAACAGAAACTTTGTTTCGTTCCTGTGGCCACGATGGGCCAAGTGGTGGCATCCGGGTTGGATGTTGCTGTTCGTAAGGTGTAACTAACAAAACTATCTACATGCAAATGTCCATGGGTAGGGTGGTAGGTCATCATACCTGCCAAATGATCATAATAATTTAAAGTATCTGTACCGGCCACTTTCTGATAAATGCGTTGTTTGATAGCTTTTTTTAATTGTTGCCCGGGCGGACAAGTTGTTGTGGTGCAAGGCACCGGCGTATTATCACAAAAGCAAGAATCGATGGCATAGATTTCAAGCGGACCAATACCGATGTTTGGAGTGGCATTGGCAATTTGTAAGGCGCCAGGCGTTTCAATAACCGACAATTGAATTTCCTTGGCTGAAGAAGTCATATCGGGTAACAGATCGCAACTAGGGGCGTTGTTCGGACAGGTACAGGTGGCGCATAAATACGTTCCGGTAGGGCTGCCTCCTAAGGATCCCGACATTGGCGGGTTATTGGTAAACTCAATACTTACCATATGAATAGAACCGGTATCGGCGTTAGCAACATCAGTCACGACAAGTTTCCAAACGCCATTCGGGTCGTGCCCATCATTCAATTCACTTAAATCGCCCACCGGAATAAAGATACCGGAATAGGGTGCTGTGGCATTACTAAAGAGCGTTCCATCCATACCCATACAAGTGCCAATAAAGTCGTTATTTGCTCCACCAATGCCTTGAATTAATGTTACCGAATCATCGTCGGCGGAGAATAGTTTAATTACTAAATCATTATCATAGGTATGTGTAATGTTGATACAAACATGGGCTATACCAAAGTTGGAATCAATAACGGTTGGTAACCCACTTACCGGAATAAGAATGGTATCGGATTGTAAATCAAGAATGGGTACATTCCCATTCCAGGTAAACGTTTGAGCCTGACTATTCTTAAAACCAACTAAGAGCAAAATTATTAAGGTAAGGTAGCGTAACATAGCACTGATTTTTATATGGCTTAAAGATAGGTAAGAAGCTGTGTTTCGGTATTATTTAATTATGAAGGTTTCATGTTGATAGTTGTCAATTTGGATTAGAAGTAAGATAGCCTTGTAGTAAAATGTAGATTGAAACAATTTTATACAACTAATCTTAGCTTGAGCTTGTCGCAGCTAGTCCGCGCATGTAAGCTGTTCGGCTGGTGCACGTCTTTGACGTGTACCCATAAAGCTGCACTGGCGCGAGAATTAGCGGAGCGGTTCTCGTGCTTAGGTGGAATTTGTTTATTCAAGTGCCTTTGATTATTTTTATGATAAAGAAGGGAAAGTGCCATTAAGAAGAATTAATGGCTCATCTTGAATTTATTGATATGCAAAACAGTAACGATGAATATTGCAAAGTGCTTAGGCACGAGAACCGCTTCGCTAATTCTCGCTCCAGTGGAGAAAAATATGTTAGCAGCGGGAACTAATTTACTTGGCCAACTTTTATCAAATGGGTGGAATATGGATAAAGTTAACATTTCCGCTGTTGGAGGAAGTTTAGTTACAGGGAACCCTTTTTTATCTGAAGGAATTGGCCAAGCTTTGAATTGTTCTTCTAAAGATGGATTTTCGAAATCGTTTTTATTTGGTTCAGAACATGATGTCAAATCATTTTTACTAAATACAGCAATTGGAGGTTCAATAGGTGTTGGATCGAATTCAGCATTTAGAGGATTTGTTTCAGCTGGGGGAGGGCAAAGCTATAGTTCAGGTTTAAGGGATTGTTCACTTTTCCTAGGTTCAGGAGCAAAACCATTTTTAAATTCCGTCAATTTTGGAATAGGAAGTGCAAGTAATGCAGGAGGAAATATTATACAAGATGAAGTTAATCCTGAAAATAAAAATGATTAATGTTGGTGCGAAATTTTAAAACTTATAGATATATTAAATTATTATTTTTTTGCATTTTATGTTTTATTGCGTTTTTTACGTACTCTAATTTACAATACAAACAGAAAGTTGAGAGTTTGAAAAAAAATTGGAAATTGGATACAGCACTTTGTACTGGACTTCACTTTTTAAGGAATAGTGGTTACGAATTACGGTATAGATATGTAATTAACAACAATATATTCTATGGTGAAAAAAGTATTGATTATAGTTTATTTCAAAAGGAAAAAGCTCGTAATATGATTGGTAAGAAATGTTTACTCATTTATGATACTTTAAAAATGAAGTCCAGTTGTTTAATGCTTTTTGATAGCGATTTTAATTTTTATGAAGTAGATACGAATAATTCCCGGCAACATCACTAGTCCGTAGTCTTCTTAACAAACACTAGCGCATTCTTTTGTCCACGCTGAGACTCCAGCCACGCGTAACACCTAACGTGTGTAACAGGAAGGGGTCTCAGCGATACCTGTCAAAAAAAGATTTCAGTGCAGTTTTCGTTTGCCATTTCAAAATTAACCGTCCAATACAGGCAGATTTATTTTGCAGCAAATGGTGGAGCGGTTTTCGGCTAGCCTGGTTTTTTTTGCTTCGGTAATTTGGTTTTTATATTTCTGCCTATCGGGTATGGTACCGTTCAAGACTTCTTCGGGTGTTAAACCAAATAAAACTGCTTTGGGTATAGCCTGGTATTTGGGTATAACTTCTTTCAAGTACGTTTTTAGTTCTTCCGGTGTTTCAAATTCGCGTTGGTATAGAAAGGAGTATTTTATTATTTTATTTAAAGCCTCTATGTTCGAGTTACTCTGTATAATATCTTGTTGAGCTACGAGCCGGGTGAAGTTTGTAGATGAAACATATTCTTCAAATGAAGCTTCAAATTCAGGACCGCCATCAACTATTATTTGTCCTGTAAGTTGGGTTAGGTTATGTTTATCAAAAACTTCCTTCAGTAATTCGGTAACTGTAGTTGCCTTATTGTTTAAGCTAACAGTATAACCCAAAATGGAGCGTGAGAAGTTATCCATTACAAAGGTTATGTACACCCGTGTGAAATTTTTCAATCGTAACAAAGTAGTATCCAAATGTAATTTTTCAAAAACATGGTTACTTGTAATTCGGGTATATAGTTTAGGTGGTTTCTTTTTTCTTCCGGCTTCAATAATTTTATGGCTCACATATTTATAAAAAGTAGTAAGGCCACAAAACAATTTGTTATAGCGCAGTAATTGGTAAAATATGAAGCTTAGGCTCCAATATTTATAGTCGGGTTTGTGGAGGTATACGGTAATATGTTCCACTTCTTTTTCCGTAAGTTGGTTGGGGTGATGTTTTATACATGAGCCGATGGAGTGGTTCTCGTTCCTTCGTGGAATTTGTTTATTCCAGTGCCTTTGATTATTTTCATGATAAAGAAGGGAAAGTGCCTTTAAGAAGAATTAATGGCTCATCTTGAATTTATTGACATGAAAAACAGTAACGATGAATATTGCAAAGTGCTTAGGCACGAGAACCGCTTCGCTAATTCTCGCGCCAGTGGAGTAGTAAAGAAATGAAAGCCAAAACAAATTTTCCTTTAAATGGGTATGGTATAAAAGGTTTACGAAATACATTTCTATATTCGTTTCATGAAGACCATTTATGCATTACTCTTATTGCTATGCTGCACTTCCTCTATACAAGCACAGGATACTATCTTTTTAAAAGATAATAAAATTGTAACCGGCCAAATAGAAATAATTAAGGTTGATGTAGGTTCTTCCGGTTGGGGATCGCCAAAAATTTCCTGTAACGGGGAAATATACAAATTGAGAGAATTTGTTTCTTTTAAAATTGGAGAGGGGTATTATTTTAATGCAGCCGGAAAATCAATCGTATTTGTCAAGGAGGTTGGTAGAATAAATGCAACCCCTTTCATCCTTCGATCTTTCAAAAACGGCGTTTCATACACAACTCCGGTTCTAGCTATGCAAAAAGGAAATAGCAGTGCTGTGGTTAAATTTACACATCGAAGACTAAAAGCTATGATGGCCGATTGCCCCGAAGCATTAGAAAAGTATAAAACCTATCTTTCAACTCAACGCAAGGTTAAATTTTTTTGGTTCGATGTTTACCCGGAAATAGAAAAAATTCATGAAGAGGTTCTCAAAGTAATTCATTGGTATAATCAACATTATACGGAAGTTAAGTAGATTGATTTTATCAATTTCTTTTCCGTGCTCGCGCAGGCCTGTGGCGTGTACATATTTCGTTTAGGTAATTTGTAAATTTGAATGGTACTATTTCAGCACTATTTATTTTTCAAGATATTATTCTATTGAATTAAAGTTAACGGTTAAGTAATATGGCAATTAAAGCTCTGTTTTAAACTTTGATTGACACACGTCACAGACGTGCGCTAGCTTTAAGTTATGTTTTAAACTTTGATTGGCACACGCCACAGGCGTGCGCTAGCTTTGGTTTTAAACTTTGATTGGCACACGCCACAGGCGTGCGCTAGCTGTGTAATAAATAATACTTATTTCAAGGTGTAAATTTTTGAATCAAGAGATATCATCCTGATAACAATCTATAATTATCTTACCAACTTTGTAGTGTACACCTTGCCATCACATTGAATCTGTAATAAATAATTTCCTGGTGCCATAGAACGCAATGCATCGGAGTGAAAAGACTGCTGGTAGGTGTCTTTACTTTGAAATAATAAACGTCCATTTAAATCGCAGATAGAATATGTAAATGAAGCCGCATTCGGTTGGAACGATTTTACATAAAAACTACCATCTTGCGTTGGGTTCGGATAAATAGCGAATTGATAATCGATTTGCTGAATATCACCTGTTCCGGTTGCTAAATTATAAGCAATACAAAAATCAGGAATACCATATCCTTCTGTGTTGTTCGGATTCGTATAACGATTAGAAGACATCCGAACAAGTTGCTTTATTTGCCATGCCGTTTTAGTTGGGAAGGCTTGCCATAAACAAGCTATCGCACCACACATTGTTGGCGATGCGAACGATGAACCATTTGCCGCACCGGGAACATCACAATTATCTTGCACCAGCATAACCGCCTTGCCCATGCAAACTACATCGGGTTTGGTTTTTCCATTCGAATTAGGTCCGTAACCACTGCAAGCCCAAATACCGCTGCCATCTACCGAACCAACACTAATCGCACTGTCGGCATCAGCCGGTGTAAGTAAATAATGCCAGTTACCACAACCTTCATTGCCTTGCGCTTGCACGACTAAAATTCCTTTACTTGAAAGTTTATTTAATGCTTGGGCTATCATGGTTGTTTTTCCATCGAAATGATTGGAATAGGTGTACGACATCGAAGCTAAGGGAGCATCATAGGTATTGTAACCTAGCGATGAATTAACTACCCAAACACCCGCACTATCGGCACGTTCAGCAGCAGATAGCCAGTTATCTTCTTCAACCGGCCGTTCACCATTTACATCTTCGGTGTTGTATAAAAAGAAATTCGCTTTAGGTGCCGAACCTACGTACTCACCGGGTTTGTAACCTGCCATGCATCCAAGGGCATCTTTACCATGACCACTATTCACTGCAGTTGAAAAAACAAAGCCGGTATCTTTAATAAAACTCCATTGATCTTTTACCCGATTCTGCATATTCAAACTGTCGAAGTAATTGCACGTATTCGCGTAACGAAAATTCACATCAAATAAAGCAATGTCCATGCCTTGCCCCATGTAACCCATATCATGCAAACAATCTGCTTGAATCAGATCAATTTGTTGATAGGTATAACTATAAAAGGCCGGATTACCTCTAGTTTTCTTTTGGGCATTAATTTCATACGTTGTTTTAAACTTAGTATCTTCTATACTTGGTACGGTAAGTTGATAATTTCCATTACTCCAAACAGCTACACATTGCGCGGAAGCTACCATAGGTAAGGCTAATACATCATTGATTTTAGAAGAATCCATAGTGATAATTACCACCTGATTAAACCATTTGGAAATGTTATGCAGTTTAACTGCAGAAGCCGTTACCATAACTGTATCAATGTATTGTTTAACCACGGGTAAGTCGGTACTATCTAAGGCAATTCCCTGAAAGTTTCTACGAGCTAATGATTTTTGAGATAGAAATTGTAACGAATCGGCAAAGGTTAAGGTGCCATTCTTATCTTTAAATTTTACTCGAAACCCATAAGCCGGTGCAGCATTCATTTCTGATAATCCCAGTAACAACACTGAAATAATGAGTATAATTTTTTTCATACTGAATTAATTATAATTTTTTGCGCGATAAATTATTTTAAAACCATGACGGTACTTGGTGGTAGTAGCTTGGTAATCCCAATTTTCAATTTCGCGATATACTAAACCTACTCCCTTAGCATAAGCTTCTTTAGCGAAGATTTTAGCAGCATACTCGTCTGGATAGAGCTCCGGGTTTCCTTTGCTATAGTCATTTTCGTTTACTACTAAGCCATCATTAAAAATAAGTATACCACTGGTAAATGGTAAGCTTATGCGGTCATATTTATAATACCACTGATCGAGCCAAGCTAATTCACTATTTAACTTCGTTGGGATATATGAGTTACCATACCACTTCACATTTTCTTTTACCGGAAAAACCAGTTTGATAAAACGAAGATTTTGTTCTACCACCTCAACCCGATAGGGTGTTTTAGTTACGTAATAAACAAGGTTTTCTGTCCAAGCTTCACTACTCGAATAACGTTTGTAACGAGTTACAATATGCGATAAACGATTTTCATTATCTGTAAACGTATCGGTAATTACATCTTTAATTTCGTATTTGAAGGTGTCTACCTTTTTTGTGAAATCATTGAAGAGAAATGAATCAACCTGATATTCTACAAAATGTCCAAGTTCGGTTGGGAAATACTCTTGACCGATAGAAATGTCTTCCGGAGGTACTACTTCTTTTTTACATGACGACCATAAACCTATACAAATAATGAATACAGCAAACGGTACCGTTATTAATCTCTTCATACAAAATCTAAAATTAACGGATTTCGGTTTAGGAATCGTATAAAAAATTTATTTTCTAACCAGCTTGTTGTTTAGCGAAGTATAATACCACCCGCTACTACATCATCACCTTCGTAAAAAACAGCCGATTGGCCGGGTGCTACACCCTTAACGGCTTCATTAAAACTTACTTTAATGGCGCTATGCTCGTTCGTTAAGGTTGAAGGTATGGGTTGCGACTTATACCGAATTTTTACAGAGGCATTTAGGTTATCGCTAATAGCTGGGTATTTAACATAATTCAATTTATGAACGAACATTTCTAACCGATCCAGTTCGCTTTCGTCGCCAAGGGTTACCGTATTATTGGAAGCGTTAATATGGGTTACGAACATCGGTTTACCTAAGGCGATATCTAATCCTTTGCGCTGACCAATTGTATAAAATGGGTATCCCTTATGTTTACCTACCACCGTTCCATCGCTTAAAATATAATCGCCACCATCAACTAATTCTTCGAGTCCGGTTACTTTTTTACGTAGAAAATTTCGATAGTCATTATCGGGTACGAAACAGATTTCGTAGCTCTCACTTTTTTTTGCTAATTCAGGATATCCATAATCGAAAGCCATTTGCCGTATAGCTGTTTTATGAAATTTCCCAAGCGGATAAATGCTACGGCGAAGGCATTCTTGGTCGAGGCCCCATAACACATAACTTTGATCTTTAGTTTCATCTAAACCTTTTGACAAAACCATGCGCTCATTTTCTTCTCGAAGGTTAACATAATGACCCGTTGCAATAAACTCACAATCGAGGGCATCGGCCTTCTTTAATAAGGCTTTCCATTTTATATGTGTATTGCACATTACACAAGGGTTTGGAGTTCTTCCTGCCAAATACTCCTCCACAAAATTCTCTATCACGGCATCGCCAAACTCCGATCGAATATCTAAAATGTAATGAGGAAATCCATGCTCTACAGCAGCTTGTCGGGCGTCGTTAAAACTGTCTACATTACAGCAACCCGTTTCTTTTTTAGAATGACTGTTACTGGTGGCATAGTCCCAGGTTTTCATGGTAATACCGATTACCTCAAAACCTTGATCATGGAGCATGAGCGCAGCCACAGTACTATCGATACCGCCACTCATAGCTACCAACACCTTGCCCTTTTTACTCATTGACTGCGAAGTTAAATGGGCTTTGCATGAAAAAAAGCAACGATTGAAATTAACTCATCAATAGCATGTTAAGATGCGCATGCTCAGCTGTAGATACAAAAATGGAGTTTTAAACTTATTCCTTACACGAGAAAATGGAAGAATAAAAAAAACCGCCTCGAAAGAAGCGGTTTTTACTTTTTGCCTTATAAGTATTTCTACTTATTTTCTTTTGGTTGTTTTCTTAGTAACTACTGGTTTAGCAGCTTTTTTTGTAGTGGTATTTCTCACAGCAGCAGGTTTTGCTACAGGGGTTTCTTTTTTAGTTCCGTGTGTGAAAGCACGTAATTCTTTTTTCAAATCATAAATGGTTTTGTAAAGTTCATCCATTTCACTACGAGTAGCAACCGGAACATTTACAAAAGCTTTTTCCATTTGCTTTTCGATATCTTTCTTCAAACGTAATTGCATAGCACTTACTTCCGCCATTAACGCACTGTATTCGTCTGTTTCAAACAATTTCACATATTCAGCATCCGATAAGTTCAACCACTCTTGATACAACTTCATCATGCTATTCACTTCTTCACCATTTTCAATTTTATGCATGGTGTTTTCAGCAATTTTATTCATAACGTTCATACCGGTTTGGTAAACCATGTATTGCATTTCTGAATTTTTAATCTGATATACATTCATGTTATTGATGATATCAGCCCACTCGGTCATTGTTTTGGTATCGTTGTTTGAACCCATTAATTTGGCAAAAGGTGAAACAGCGCTCATCATTTGACCGTAAAATTGGTTGTAGTTCGATAACATTGCTGTGAAAGGATTTCCAGCCATCATAGGAAACATATTATTCATGGTTGAACGCATGTTATTCATCATGTCATTCGTCATGTTGTTGTTGTTCTTGAAAGCTTCCGTAAACATAGATTTCATTTGATTGAAATAATCCATGTTGTTTTGAGGCATGAAGCTGAAATATTTATCCATGAAAGCTTTGTATTGATCCATGTTCAACATGTTTTTGAACATATCCATGTTGAAAGTTTTTTCATTCATAGATTTCATCATAGGCATCCACATTTCATAGAATTTCGCGAAGCCATCTGTCATGTTCACCATTCCTTTGAAAGAATCTTGAATTGTACCATTGCTGAAATTCTTTGCAAACTGATTGTAGTTATCAGTCATAACTTGTTGCAATTGATTCCAGAAAGCAGTAACCTGGTCGTTCGCTTTAGTCATGTTTTGTTGCCAGTTTGATGGATTCATCATATCCGACATCATGTTTTGCATATTGTTTTGATTGAACATATTCATCCAATTTGTTTGAGCCTGTTGAAAAAACTGTTGTGAATTCGCTGGGTTCATCCAATTTGTAAGGAATTGTTTGTTCATTTCAGTTAACTGATTCGACCAAGCCGCTTGTTGTTCTTTCCAGTTATTTAAATACGTATTCATAGCATCAGAACCGTTTTTCATCTCGTTTTGAAATTGATTTCCTTGTTCTGTCATTTTTGTCCATGTTTCACGACCACTATTCATGGTCTTCTTATAGAAATCTGCTCCTTTGTCGATGGTTTCATTTACGAAAGAATTACCATTCGTAAATTTTTTAGTGTTTTCTACTAAGGTCTCTAAAGCTTGGTTTTGGGAGTCCATCATGCTGTCTATAAAGTTTTTAGAAGCGTTTGATTTGTTTGTCATTTTTTTAATTTTTATTTGCAAAAAGTTTAAAAAAGAGATACACTCGTTTTTCGCGCGCAAAGGTATGACAAGAACTTTCGGGAAAAAATTTAAGATGTTATCAAATTGAATAAGGTATGTTAAAAATTGGTGATACATTCGAACACGAGTACAGTTACACGCAAGAGCAAGTAAACATGTACGCAGAAGTAAGTGGTGATACGAACCCCTTACACATTAATGAAGAAGCAGGCAAGGCTAGTATTTTCGGGCGTTGCATTATTCATGGTTTTTTAGGAGCTTCTGTTTTTACAAAAATATTTGGTGCCCTATGGTATGCTGATGGTCATGTTTACATGAAGCAAAGTATGATGTGGATGAAACCAATGTATGTGAATACAAAGTATAAAGCTGTAATTACCGTGAAAGAGGTTTTTCCGGAGAAGAACAGAGTACTCTATGATTGTGCTGTTTACGAAGTAGAAAGCGGTGATCAAACCATCAGTGGTGAGGCCCTGTTGATGAATAAGAAACAATATATTTTTTCATAACTAGTTAAATTAAATCCTGTTCTGAACAGGATTTTTTTCTTTTTAATCATGAATCCAAATAGAAAGCTGATTACCCTCGACGAGTTTACGGTAATGCAAACTCGCCAATTCTCACAAGCAACCGGTGAACTCTCCACCTTGTTGCGCGATATTAGTTTAGCATGTAAGCTCATTAATAAGCAAGTAAATAAGGCTGGCCTTGCAGATATTTTAGGTGCCCATGGCGCGGTGAATGTGCAAGGGGAAGAACAAATGAAGCTTGACGTGTATGCCGACGAAATACTAATAAATGTTTTAAAAAATAGTGCAGATTGTGCCGGGATCGCTTCGGAAGAGAATGATGACTTTGTTGCTTTCGATGATCAACATTCCATGAACTCAAAGTATGTGGTCATGTTCGACCCATTAGATGGTTCATCGAATATTGATGTAAATGCTTCCATCGGAACGATCTTTTGTATTTACAAGCGCGTGAGTGAATTAGGCAAACCATGTAGTAAGGAAGATTTTCTTCAAAAAGGTGAAAATATGAAGGCTGCCGGTTATGTTATTTATGGTTCAAGTACCATGTTAGTCTGCGCTACCAAACTAGGTGTAAACGGCTTTACCTTAGAACCAAGTATCGGTGAATTTTGTTTGTCGCACCGCGATATGAAGTGTAAAGAAGATGGTAAGATATATTCGGTTAATCAAGGTAACACCAACAAACTTTCCGATAAATTGAGAGCTTATCTGGATTATTGTATGGAAGAAGATAAAGAAACAAACCGACCGTATTCACATCGTTATATAGGCAGCATGGTAGCCGATTTACATCGTACGTTAATTAAAGGCGGAATATTCATGTACCCAGCCGATAAAAAGAATGTTCATGGTAAACTTCGCTTATTATATGAATGCAATCCAATGAGTTTTATAGTGGAAAAAGCAGGTGGTGTTTCAACAACCGGTGAACAACGAGTTCTTGAAGTTCAACCACAAGAATTACATCAACGTGTTCCAATCTTTATTGGTTCGAAAAATATGGTGAATTACTATTTAGAGAATTATAAGGAAGATTAATCCACCCAGGGTTGCTTCGCTTTTACCAGCTACCACTGGAGCCACCGCCATCGAAACCGCCGCCGCCGCCGCCAAAACCACCGAAGCCACCACCGGAACTGCCGCCTCCCCACGAAGATCCACCGCCCCAAGAGGAGCCTCCTCCGAACCATCCACCGCCATTGCCCCAATGGTCATCGTCGTAACGATAACCTCTTCGCGATACATACACTTGTTTATTTTTTCTGAAAATTAGAACAAGAAGAATTACTATAAAGACAAGGAATATCAGAAAAAATACAAGCAACGTAGGCACCTTGTCGCCATGCGGATCCGCAGTAAACTCACCTTTAGTAGCTGAAATAATTGCATCTGTACCTTTATCAATTCCAAGGAAGTAATTTCCAGCCCTAAATTCGGGTACTATTATTTTTCGAATAATTTCTCCGCAAGTGCCATCGGGTAGGGCACCTTGTAAGCGATCGGATGGTGAAATATTAAGTTGACGATCTTTTTTAGAAATTAAAAGTAAAACACCGTTTCGTTTTGTTGCCTTACCAATATCCCATTTTCGTCCAAGTTCATTGGCAAATTCAGAAATTTCCAGATAATCTAAGGTATCAATAATAACCACTGCTAATTCATTCGATGTTTCGCGCTCAAATTGAATTAATTTTTCTTCTAATTGCTGATTTTCAGCACTCGATAGCATGCCGGCGAAATCATTTACTAATCGCGGAGGCGAAGGAATATTCGGTATAATGTCGTGATACTTTCCAGGTTGAGCAACAAGGCTCAACGAGAAAACAAGTACCGCAACAAGGGAGAGATAAAAAAGTTTTCTTCGCATCAACCAAATATTATTTCATCAGGGAGTTCATTTTTATTTTCACCATGTAGTGGAAATAGCGTTTTGAGTATGACTCCGATAGCCTCCACACACGATGTAATTCCGAGAACATATTCTTCTTTAAAAAACGCTAAGGCTAATTTTTTACTTTGTTCATTCCAGAATACCGATTCCGTTTTTTCAATAATGGCTTTGTCACCATATAAAGCGAAATCTTGATCTTTATAAGCAATGTATATCAATACAGCATTTCGATGTTCCGTTTCATACATTTTTAAATTTCGAAAAATTTCAGCGGCGCGATGCAACGGCTCCATATAGGAGCAATGCCCTTCAATACAAATTCTAATTTCTCCGGAAGTACCGGCCTCATTAGCCCGCACGCAAGCCATGATCTGCTCGGTTTCTTGCTTGCTAAGAAATTTGTTGCTCTTAGATGTTCGAAATAACATGAGCGTTTAGAACTTAACATCCGGTGATTTTTCCGAACCTTTTTCAGCTTCAAAACTTTCTCTCACTTTCAGTCCCATGATATTCGCAAAAATATTTGTCGGAAAACGTCGAATGCTTGTGTTGAACGTTTGAACAGCATCATTATAATCGTTTCGGGCAACAGCTATTCTATTTTCTGTTCCACTAACCTCATCCTGAAATTTGGTAAAGGCATCCGTTGAACGAATGTTAGGATAGGCTTCAATTTGAATTTTTAAATTCATCGCTGCGGTTTGCGCTTGTCGTAATGCAGCATCTAACTCAGCAGGGGTTTGAGCCGTTTTCATTTTTTCTTGAGATTCGTCGATCCCTGCGCGTGCTTTAGTTACACCGAGTAATATTTCCTTTTCGTTCGCGGCGGCTCCCTTTACTGTTTCAACGGCATTCTTAAATACATCCGCCCTACGTTGGTATTGCGTTTGTACTTTCGACCACCATTTTTTAACTTCTTCCTCTTTCCCAACTAATCCATTATAGGACGAAACTGCCCAAATTACCAAAAGGGCCACGACACCCAATAAAACCAAAATTCCTTTTTTCATTTTATATTCTATTTTACATGTCAAAGAAAAATAAAAAAAACTATAAAAATTTAAAAAGTTGTAATACTTTTGGCTCCAACTTATAAAAAAAGAGTATGAAAAAAATTATTATCTTTTCTTTAATGCTGATTTCAGCGTTCACAGTAGATGCACAACGTAAGAGAACAAGAACCGCTACGTCACAAGGAAATGTTGTAGTTCGTTTTGGAATGGGCTTAAACAGCTCAAAAGTTGATCCGGATTTAGATGAACTTTACAAATCAACCAGCTTTAACTTTTCACCATCCGTTGGTTACATGGTTATTGATAACCTTGAATTGGGTGTTGACTTCATGGTTGATTACATGACTTATGAAGATTTTACAAAACAATCTCCAGTTAACAAGGTTACTGGTGATCATACCGATGTTGGTTTTGGTGTTTATGCTCAAAAGTATTTCCCATTAAACAACTGGTTCTCATTAACTACTTCTGCTAATTTAGGAATGAAAACAGGAACTTACAACCGTAATGTAATTGTTGGTGCTGTAAATACAGTTGATCCAACAGGTACAGGCACTCGTAACGGTGTTGGTGGTTCTATTAACTTCGGAATGGGTTTCACACCATATAACGCGTTTGGTTTATTCGCAAACATCGCTAGCTTAGGTGTTCAGACTATGAAAGAAGATGATAACAATTCAAATGACACGGTTAACTCAACAGATGCTGGTTTCAATGTATGGCGTCAGTCTTCAGTTTCTTTTGTTTGGTTCTTCGGTCGCGGTCTTTGGAAGAAATAATTTATTCTAATACAATATGAACAAAATCCTGTAGGTAACTACAGGATTTTTTTTTGAAAACCTTACATTTACTGTTCCGTACATCGGCTATGAAAACCAACCTGATGAAAATGTTGTTGTTACTGTGTTTTGCCTTACAGGCCAGAGCACAGGAGTATGTCATACGGTCAACAAATAAGCCACTTAAATTAGATGGTGTTGTTTCAGAAGAAGCTTGGAAAGATGCTAACCTTGCCGATAATTTTACACAATGGGTTCCTCATCCCGATCAACCTTCTCTCTATAAAACAGAAGTAAGAATTCTCTACACGAAATCTGGAATTTACTTAGGAGCAAAACTCTATCAACCTAAGCAAGAACAATTACGACAAATTACGGCGCGTGATGAACTTACACGTTGTAATGCGGATGTGTTTAGTTTACATCTGGATCCTTATAACGACAAACAAAATGGATTTGTATTTAGAGTATCCTCTGTAGGAGTTCAACAAGATGAGCGAATTTCAGGTGGTACCGAGTTTGGCGATATAACCTGGGATGCAGTTTGGGATGCTAAAACAAGTGCTTACGAAGATCATTGGGAATTGGAAATTGAAATTCCTTTTAGCGCCATACGCTTTTCATCATCAGCCAATCCCATTTGGGGTATGAACTTCACTCGCTTGGTACGTAAGAAAAATGAAACTAGCTACTGGTCGCCGATCAGTTTAACTAAAAATGGATTTTTATCGCAAGAAGGTAAACTGCTTGGTTTCGAAAATATAAATCCTCCCGTACGTTTATTCTTATACCCCTACCTAACCTTAGGATATTATGAAAAGCCGTCTAATGGAAGAACCGAAACAGGGTTCAGTAAAAGTGGCGGACTCGATTTTAAATATGGCGTAAATGAATCGTTTACCTTGGATGCCACGTTAATACCCGACTTTTCACAAGTGATTTCGGATAATTTAATCCGAAACCTTTCAGCATTTGAACAACAACTCAATGAGAACCGACCCTTTTTTACAGAAGGCACCGAACTATTTAATAAAGCAGATTTATTTTACTCAAGGCGCGTTGGTGCTCGTCCGGACAAATTCTATGAAGTAGATGCGCTCTATGGTGATACTTCAAAATATGAAATCCGACGAAATCCTAATGTAACTACTTTATTGAATGCAATTAAATTTTCAGGCAGAACTAAAAAGAATTTAGGTATTGGCATTTTCAATGCTATTACCAGTCCCATGCATGCCTTGGTTTATGATAAGATTGAAAATAAATCGATTCGATACGAAACGTCTCCTTTGAGTAATTACAATGTGCTTGTATTAGATAAACCTTTTAAAGGACAATCGTTTTTGAATTTTACGAATACCAGTATGTTACGGCAAGGGGAGAGTCATGATGCGAATGTGAGTTCGTTACAATGGGTTCAATTCGATAAAAAGGAAAAGCATTCTATTATGCTCGTGGGCAAGTGGAGCAATCAATTTCGTGATACAATACAAAGTGGAACTTATGTGTTGGGTGAATTCAGGAAAACAGCAGGTAAATTTAGATTTGGTGTTTCGGGAAGTATATTATCACCAAACTATAATCAAACCGATATGGGTATTCAATTCAATCTGAATGAAGTACTGCAGAATGTTTCGTTTACCTATGGTGAAAACAAACCTAAGTTACCCTTTTTACAAACGTATCGAATCACATTCGAAAATTTCTTTAGAGAGAATTTCATTCCTTATCAATTTAAAGAATATCAGAGTAAACTAACTTATTTCTGGTTGTTTAAAAGCTTTTGGGATGTAACACTTGAGTTAGAATCGAAACCATTTGCCCCTGTTGACTTTTATTTATTACGGAGTTATTATAAAAAACTAATCACGAATCCTTATTTCTGGACAGGTTTGGGAGGCAGTTCTGATAGTAGGAAAAAACTATTCTGGGCTTTTTATTGTGGTTACGGATTTTCAAACAATAATAAAACAGGATATTTCTATTCAGAACAATCGATTCGTTACCTTATTCAAAATAAATTTGAAATAACACTCAAGGGTAGTATGACACGGGATGATGCCAATATTGGTTTTGCGTATTACGATGAGAGCATTCAAGAACCTATTGTAGGTAAGCGTTTTGTACGCGAATATGAAGGTAATCTTACGGTCAAGTATAACTTCAGTCCGACCTTGAATATTAATACCCGTTTCAGGCATTACAATACTTTTATCACCTATCAAGGGTTATTTCGAGTGGGGGATGAAGGTGATTGGCGAAATCGCTTTTATTCCAGTTCAAGTGCTTTTAATGAAAATTTCAATCTTCAAAATGTTGATGTTTTTCTGAATTGGATATTCCGTCCGGGAAGTCGTTTGGTATTTAGTTATAAGCAATGGTTACAAAATGCTTATATTCTAAATAACCGACCAAACAATCAGTATTACAATAATGTTTATGAGGTTATACAATCTCCAAAGGCTTACGAAGTGGCCCTTCGACTCATTTATTTTTTAGATTATAATCGATTAAAACTAGGGAAGTTATAAGTCAGCTATACCAAGCTCAACAAGAATTCGTTTGGGGTTTTAGTAGTTACTGGATTAACCTTACCTTCCCTTGACAAACCGTGGTGCGAAATGCTTCAACCGGATGAGGGATTAGAATGCTTCACAGGCACGTTCTGTTGGATACTAAATAGATGGAAATCCTTCAAACTTTTAACCAGTCACCGGCTCGAGAAATCAGTTGTATGGCTATCTTCGCAACCTATGAAATACTTGTTTTCGGTAGTCCTCCTTTTTTCCATCTTATTTTTTTCTTGTACAAAGAATAAAGAATTGGAACGTGATAAGCAACTTATTGCCGACTATATATCGGAGCATAATATTGAAAATGCGGTTACCACTGTAAGCGGATTAACCTATGTTATTCAAACAGAAGGAACTGGTAAGAATCCTACGGCAACATCTAACGTCAAAGTAACCTATAAAGGATACTTATTAGATGGAACAGTTTTTGATTCGGCCATTACACCCATCACCTTAAATCTACAAAGTGTAATTCAAGGATGGCGAGAAGGTTTATCGCACTTTAAAGAAGGTGGCAGTGGTATGTTGTTTATACCGGCTGATTATGGTTATGGAAGCACGGCGAAAACCAATATACCGGCAAACTCCGTGTTGATTTTTGAAATCGCTTTAATTAAAGTACTCTAAGTTTTTTATGAAGTTTGATAGGTTAGGGGTGATTATTTTTACCCTGCTATTTTTGTTTGTGGCCTGTGATGAAATACCTTTTATCCGAAAGAAGAAACAAGTTAACAAAGACAGTTATAAAAATTTTAAAGAAGAGGTTTTACAAGATAGTACGCATGTACTATCGGATACATCAAACATTTTTGATACCGGTAATTTTGATCCGAATTCCGATTCGGTGAACTCGATTCTCGACTCCATGGCGGTGGCGATGAAGCGTGATAGCAGCACGGTTACAGCGTTAGGGAAAGATGATTCTGGTTTTCTTAAATTAGATATGCACAATGATAGTAGCATTGTGAAAGCGGATACATTTACTTCAGATATTAAAAAAATTACACCAGAAGAAGTAAAGGCGTTGAAGTATAATTTAGAAGCAATAAAAGTACCCGATACCAATGGTAAATCACAAGCAACGTGCAAACAGAAATTGTGTAAGGTATGGGCGCATATTTCCAAAAAGAAACAACGATTGTATTTATATATTGATGGTGTAGCGGTTGATACATTTAAGGTTTCCACAGGCGATAAGGCTCACGAAACACCCACGTTCGATACAAAACCAAATGGATTGATGTTTCAGAAATACACGTCTAAGAAATATCCGGGAGGTTCGTATAATGGACTGGGAAATATGCCTTATGTAGTTTTTATTAAGGGCGGTTTTGCTATTCATGGAACAACGGTTGGCAATTTTAAAAAGCTGGGCACCAAGGCATCTCATGGATGTGTTCGATTGCATCCGGATAATGCTAAGTTATTTTTTGAGTTAGTAAAAGCTACTGGGCCTAACGATACCTGGATTACTATTTCTGAATAGGGCTTGTTATTTTTAGCTTGAAACTAGAAGGTACATTAAAAGGAAATTCAATTTCTTTCTCAAAATCAAATTTCTTGAAATCTATAGTTAACGTAGAAGCACCTTTAATATCTTGAATATTCAGATCGCGTAGCGTAGAAAAGTAAATATTATTTTCTCTTGTAAAGCCACTCATTGAAATAAGTAAAGAACTTTTAGATACTTCTCGTTGCGTTTGTAACTGAATTTGGCGCAGCGAGGTATCAGCTTTATTGAAGGTTATTTGATTGGTGTAATCAGTTCCTTTGATAAATGTGGTAAGAAAATCTTGAACGTTTTTAACTTCGGTAATATTGCCATCTACAGCAACGGCGTTACCAATTATTAAGTCTTGCAGTGTTTTAAAATCAACTTGCAGGTTAATAATTTTTTGAATGTCATTGTATGTATAGATATAGTAGTTTTTATTGATACGGTCGAGCGCTTTAACGCTATCTTTTGTTATTATTGCTCGAGCTGCTTCCACTTCAAAGGCGGTAATACTTACCCAAATAATACTATCTTTTTTCATACGAAAATACGCAGTGAAGTTTTGTTTGTCCTCTAAACTTTCATAGTGCATTTTAGCTTTACCTTGAAACGTTTGGTAGGGAATTGTGCGTAAAGCAAGGAAGTTTCGTGCAAGTTGCGTATCGGTTGGAAAAATAAGTAGTGAGTCTTTTTTTATCAGAATAGTAGAATCAATTTTCCCCTTGGCAATATCTTTTTCTAGTTTTTTCTCTTCGCGTTTTTCTTTTCTGTCTTCTTTTTTATTGTTTTTAATAAAAAAAGGTTTCTTTAACAGGGTACAACTGTTAATAAAGATAGCCATTAAAAGTAGAGGAATTCGAAGTAAGCTTTTAGTCATCAAGGTGTTGGGTGTTGATTTTTTTAAGAAGAGTGTCGCTTGCTTCACCCTTGGCCTGTGCTTGTTTCCAGTAGTAAATTGCTTGTTCGTTATTTTTCAATTTAAAATAAACATCTCCAAGGTGTTCATATAATGTTGCATCATTTTCACCTGAAACATGAACCGCTTTTTCAATGAATTCACGAGCTTGTTCAAACTTGCCTTGTTGATAGAGTATCCATCCATAAGTATCTAGAAACGATTTAGAATCAGGTTGCAATTCCAAACTTCGTTTCGACATTTTTTCCGCTTTATCTAACCGTTCCTTTCGCAAGGATAAGTAATACGCATAGTTATTTAGTATGCCGGCGTCATCATCATTTAAAGTTAAGGCAGCATCAAAACAACTATCACTGAGAGAGAAATTTTTGAGCGTGTTGTAGGCATCTCCTAAAGAAGACAATACTTGAACTTTTAGGCCTCTTTGTTCATCCGAGTAAAGTAGCGATTGTTTTAAATAGTGAATAGAACTATCTACTTTTTTCAATTGAGAATAGGCTATACCCACATAAAAATAGGGCAGAGGGTTTTTCTCAAATAGCTTTTTTCCAAGATTACCATAGTAAATTGTACTATCCAGTTGTTGCGCATCAAAACTCAAGCTCATTACTTGTAAAAAAGGATTGAGTTTATTTGAATCTATTCGAATGTATTCTTTATAATATTTCAACGCACGTTCATTCTTTCCTGAATAGAACAAAACATCGGAAAACAATATCAGTGCATCTTTATTAGAAGGATCTTCTTCATAGATAGATTGGGTTAGTTCGCACAATCGTTCTTTATCTTGGAGCGAATCTGTATCTATTGTTTTAAGGGAAGGAAGTATGAGTGCGATTTTAGTTTCAGTACTTAAATTCTTGTTTTGCATTACCGCTTTCATGAATTGTTGATACCGTGCGATCTCATTCTTCTCTAAATAATATTGTGCTAAGGCCACTAGCGCCAACGGTTCATGCGAGTAGTTTATTTCAATTTCATGATATACTGCTTGCACACTATCTTTTAATTTCATTTCCTCAAAAATATCAGCTTCCATAATGGCAAATTCAACATTATGTGGGTCATTCTTTTTTAAGATTCGTACTTCTTTCAAGGCCTCCGAATATTTCTTTTGTTTTACATAAAGGTTTTTTCGTTGTTGAACTATTTCATCATTATATCCGGTTAGTTTCTCATATTCTTGTAAGGCAATAAGTGCTTTGTCATAGCGCTGATTTCGAATGTCATACATGGCCATTCGATACAAATAATCGGGATTACCCGGATTAGATTTAATCAACAGTTCATATTGCGCATCGGCTTCTTTAAACTTATTCTGGTATAACAAGGTTTGTGTATACAGTTCTCGGAAATAAACATTGGTTTCTTCTAACTCACAAGCCTTTTTAGCATGGCTCTCAGCTTCTTTATTCATATTTTGCTGAAAATACAAACGGGCTAACAAGTAATGCGCCGTTGCATTGGAAGGATACGTTTCAACAAAATTTTTATACAGATTCAGCGATTGTTTCGGTTTTCCGGTAAGACGAGCAATTTCAGCATCAAAGAATGCACGGTCTTGTTTTTCGCGCTCGTGTTTAACGGTATTTCGATTGTAACTACTAATACTGCCCGGATGTGTTTCCCGAGCAATTTCTTTGCTTTGTCGGCATCCTGTTAGCAAAATTAAGCTAGCAATAAAACAATAAAAACTGAATTTAAACATTTACAGTATGAAAGAGTAATCCCCCAAACTGAGTTCATCTTCTTTCGACTGGCAATTTATATAATTTCCGAGTAATGAATTTTTTATTACTGAATTTTTAACCGACGAATACTGGCCGATGATACTGTTTTTAATCACACAGTTTTCGGCATTTGAATTATTTTCCATAGAAACATAAGGTCCAATGACGGCATTTTTCAAAACAACCCCTTCTCCAACAAAGCAGGGTTCAATGATAACTGAGTTTTCGATCGTAGCGGAAGGATGTTTTAGTTGTTCGCTGTTTTGTTTTAGTTCCAAGATGCGCGATAAGGTATAAAGCGTTGCATCTTTGTTTCCACAATCAAGCCACTCTTCCACTTCTCCTGTATAGAAAGGAGTTCCCTTAGCAAGCATATTTTTCATTACATCGGTAATACCATATTCACCACCGTGTTTTATATCGTTGTCAATCACATATTCAATCTCTCGTTTTAGATAGTCGCCATCTTTAAAATAATACACTCCAATAATGGCTAGGTCGGATACAAATTCTTTGGGTTTCTCTGCGAAACCGGTAATCAAACCGTTATTATCGAGTTCAACCACACCAAAAGCACTAGGATCTTCCACGCGTTGCGTCCAGATGATGGCATCTTTTTCCGTATCTAAGGAGAAGGTTGCTTTGAACAATGTATCCGCAAAGGCAACCAAAATATTTCCTTGTAAACACTCTGCAGCGCAATAGATTGCATGAGCCGTTCCTTTAGGTTCATCTTGATAAAATATTTTACCCACCGCACCAAAACGGGCCGCAACTTCTTTTAAACTATTTTCAGCTTCCTGACCAAAGGAGCGACTTATAATAAAAGCTATTTCTTGAATGCTTTGATCTGTAGTATTGGCAATATCTTCCACAATTCGATGAACCATTGGTTTACCGGCAATTGGTACTAAAGGTTTGGGTGTTGTTATGGTATGGGGCCTCATGCGTTTACCCATGCCGGCCATTGGTATAATTATGTTCACGATTGTTTTATTTTATGTTTTTTGAGGGTGTTTAAATAATGGACTACAATAAAATTATCCGGTACTTCCAAATCCTCCGGAAGCACGGTCGGTTTCACTTAAAAGAATGTCGTTTTGCCAGTTACATAATTCATGCTTGGCCAAAACAAGCTGCGCGATGCGGTCGGCAGGTTGAATACATTGTTCCTCCGAGGAGAGGTTAATCAAAATTACTTTGATTTCCCCCCGATAATCACTATCAATTGTTCCCGGAGTGTTTAAACAGGTAATTCCTTGTTTGATAGCTAAACCGCTTCGTGGACGAACTTGGATTTCATACCCCTGTGGTATTTCAACAAAAAGCCCGGTAGGAACTAAACTTCGTTCCATAGGTTTTAATACCATCGGTGCGTCTAGATCTGCGTAAACATCCATGCCGGCAGCACCCATGGTTTGATACGCGGGTAACGGGTTTTTGCTTCTGTTAATAATCTTAACCTGAATCATTCGGAGGGAAGCAAATGTACTGTTTTGTAAATTTTTTTCTTCACATAAGTCACCGAAACATGCTTTTTATTTTTTAATAGAAACCATTAAATCAGGTTGGGTACACATGATAAACCCTGTACGTTTCAACTGTTTAAGTTAGCGAAGCGTACAGGGTTATGTTAGAAAGCTAAAGTGTATGAACTACCTGTTTATCGGGCAATCTGAATCATAGTTTGGTAGATATTTTCATCATGCTTTAATTGCAAAAGATAGGAGCCATTTGAAAGGGAAGAAACATCGATACCTTGTGGTTTAAATACGGATGTCAACATGGGTCTTCCAAGAAGGTCAAAGAATGTTATCTGGTCGTTGACCAGATTGATTTCGCTGGATGTTAGTTGAATTAGATCATGACAAGGATTCGGGTAAACTTGAATACTAGTTGCAGCCAGTAGGTTTTCAGTACCGGAAGTGGTAGCACCATTACCAATTCTCGCTATGAAGTAACCACTTTCAAAGGTGTTTAAATCAATCGAACCACCCACCACTACAATTTTTGAATTATTATCTAACATACCATTGCGAACATCATAGTCTTTTATGGAAATCGGAAATTGGGCAATACCATTCGAGCCAAAGGATGCATCTTTTTGACCATTTGCTTTTAATTTGATACACACCGGGGTATATAAAAATGTAAGCGAGTTATTACCAATCCAAACAATACCACCATCGTTTTGTAACGCAAGATTAATTGTACTTAATTCTAAAGAGCTTGTACTATTTTCATAAAAAGTACCATTCGTTCCAAACCCAGTATCCATGGAACCTGCAGCATTCAAGCGTGCAATAAATGTTCCTACCGATGAGCCCGTACTGTTAATGATGTCTCCGGAAACAAGAATTTTGCCATCAGGTTGAAGTACTATATCTTGAATAGCACTGTTTTCTCCCGAAGCACCTGAATTCCATCGTTTGTAACCAGTGGAATTAAATGTATTGTCTAAATTACCATTCGAATCAACACGCATGATTAAGTTTTCATAACCATCCGGAAAGCTTAATCCAACATCACTACATTTTCCTACAATTAGATATTTACCGTCAGGCTGACGAACCATGCTACTGAAAATGGCATAGGTGGAAAAAGTAGCTTGTGAGTAATCTTTAATACCGTTAATTCCAAAGGTGCTATCATAAGTACCATTGGCCGTTAGTTTTACCAGTTGTCCGTTATCAGCACCCGTAGCTTCATAACCACAAACCATTATTTTGTCGTTGGCTTGAACTACAAAATCTAAACCAATAAAATTCGAGAAGCCAAAAGGCATTTTATAAAAGGTCGTGTCGAGAATTCCATTGGCGGTAAAACGAGTAACAAAATTATTCGATAATACCATGAGCTTTCCGGAGGATTGTGTTTGAATTTCTATTCCTTGCTCTGTAAAGGTGCCCGTACTAATTTCGGTTGTATTGCTAACGCCACTAATGCCAAAGGTGTTATCAAGCTGTCCGGTTTGTGTGTAACGTGCAAGCACCAAGCGATCTGTTCCATTAATAAATGCTGAGCCGGCAACCAAATACATATTGTTATGCATTCGAACCGAATTATACTCTTGGCTGTTCACATAGGGAGAAGCAATAATTCCTCCGGTTCCAAAAGTTGCATCATACGATCCTGATTGTGCGTTTCCAATTAAATGAATGGTAAGCAGAACAAACGTTGTAAGTAATTGTTTCATGTTTTTTTAATTTTTTTTGATTAAGCCTCAAAAGTAAAGCATTGATTATAAATAAGTCGAATATGTATATTTTATTATGTACGGTTTATATAATGTTTTATAAGGTTGAATTTAAAACAAGGAAAAATAATTTACTGGTCTGTTGTACTACAACAAAAGGACATTATTGATTCCGGATTTTAAACATTTTTCAACGTACTTATTTTTTCTTCCTTTTTGTTTCATGTAGCTTTTTACAGTTTGAAAGTAGAAGGCTTTACATGTTTGAAGTGCTTGAATTCCGTCAGAACTATTTACAACAGCAGGCTGACCAGGAGTTAAACTGGAGAAGATAATGTGTTTATTTACGTTATCTTTCGCCCTGTTTTGTAACTCGTTTAACCGTGAGAATTTCGCTTCTAGTTTGGTTGGTGTTGTCGATACTCCTTGTAGTTGGCGGACTACTTTATTATCCAAAATATTTGCGTAACGATACGGAAGCAACCCTTACATGGGATGTGAGCGGGTATTATTGGTATTTGCCCGCAACGTTTATTTATCACGATCTAAAGGAACTCCGTTTTTCAGATAGCATACGAACTGCTTATGCTTGCTCACCCGATAATCAGCAAATAACTACGCTACCAAATCAAAAACGAGTATTGAAATATTCATCCGGCATGGCGTTGCAATACTTACCTTTTTTCGCCATCGCCCACGCTTCGGCTTACCTCTTTGATTATCCACCAGATGGTTTTTCAAGACCTTATCAAGCAGCGATCCATTTCGGCGGACTGCTTCTATTCATAATAGGGTTATACTATTTACGCAGAACACTTTTATTTTATTTTTCTGATAGGGTCGTGGCTTGGGTACTTTTCTTTTTAGTGTTGGGAACAAACTATTTGAATTATGCAAGCATCGATACCGGCATGTCGCACGTTTGGTTGTTTAGTTGGTATGCGTTATTACTTTATCTGACCCATCAATACTATTGCTTACCATCTCGCTGGAAGGCTATGGGTATTGGTTTCATTTGTGGACTTTTAGCTTTAAGTCGGCCCACCGAAATAATCGCTATTGTCATTCCTTTGTTTTGGGGCGTGAAACTGCTCCATCGCACCAGTTGGAAACAACGTTTTCAATGGATACGCAATCATGTATGGCATTACTTCACGGCTATAGTGGTAATGCTTGCACTCGGTTGTATTCAATTAATTTACTGGAAGTACGCTACCGGTCATTGGTTGGTTTATAGTTACGGCGATCAATCGTTTTCATGGTTTCATCCACATGTTTTTTTGTATGCGCTCAATTTTAAAAGTGGGTGGTTAATATATACCCCTTTACTCATTTTTGCTTTGCTTGGTTTTTTGTTTCTAGGCAAGAAACAAGAAGTGTTCTTAGCTACATTTTTGTTTTTCGGTTTGTCGTTCTGGAGTGTTACCGCTTGGGATATTTGGAATTACGGAGGTCGCGCTATGATACAAAGCTATGCGGTACTCATGTTTCCACTAGCCGCGTTACTTACTTGGGTAAATACGCATTGGCTAAAGAAACTATTGTTTTATCCCTTCGCGTTTATCGGAGTTTATTTGAATATTTGGTGGGTACATGGGGTTCATCGCGGAAGGTATATTGCGCCTACGGATATGACTGAAGCTTATTATAAAAAGATTGTTGGACGATTTTCCATTGAAGAACAAGACCGTAAATTATTGGATGTTTCTGAAGATTTTACCGGTATAAAGAAAGAAGTTGACACACTCTTTTTCACACATTTTAATGAGGAGAAAGATTCTTTGAATGTAGACTTTATCGATCAAAATTATTTTTTAAATATACCGGAAACAACCGCAGTGATGCGCATTTATAGTTTGCCACCGCAACGTTTAAAAAAATGGGTTCGCTTATCCGCAGATATTATTTGTGCGAAAAATAATTGGGATATACTTCGAATGACTCCTTTTGGGATTGAATTCTTCAAGGAAGGTAAAACGGTTAAAAGCAATATTATTTTATTAGATCGTTTGTTTTATAAAGAACAACGTCAGATAATTTATGTGGATGCTCAAACAGAGGGAATTCAGTACGATTCCGCGCAAGTGTTTCTAAATAATCCGAAGGAAGCTGTTGGTTCTTTTTATTTGGATTGGCTTTGTGTAGAAACCTTTGAATAAAAAAAGCCGTTTGTTACAACGGCTTTTAAAAGAATCAAAGTAAAAAATATTATGGCAATAAAATGCCTTGATAACGTGTAGGATCCACATGCGGAATCGTTGAACCATACTTAGCGTTTATTACATCAATAAATTCATTCGCAATTAAGGCATAGCCTCTTTGGTTCGGATGCACACCATCTAAACTAAATGCACCACCACTAACATACTTCGCATTCATGCTGATACCATTGTAAATAATTCCGGAAGTAAATGTTTTTAAATAGGTATAAATATCAACATGAGCCAGATTTTTTTGGGTAGCAATAGTTTTAATAATGGTATTGTATTGTTTGATCGTTGTTTGAATTTCCGCAACTTCCGCTGAGTCTAAAACATACGCATCGGTAAGTGGTTTTACGGTACCCCAACCAGCACAACTTAATGAATCTTGTGGCGTAGATAACAAGATTAAGTCGTGCGATGTTGCGTGTCGGAAGAATCCAGGTGAAGCACTATCAACAATTAAAAATCCATTTGCTCCTTTATTCCAAGTAATCGGTGAACCACTAAAAATAGCATTTAATTGCGTGGCCTGATCTTGTGTTAACACCGCGCCATTGTATGGTATCGTAGTGAAATAGGGGATAGAAGTAATATCTGGCACATTGGCCATAACACCTTTCGCACCATTACTGGTTAATGAATCGATGGCAATTTGAATATTAGTTCGTACAGCAGCCGTATCAGAAATACGTGCCGGACTTAACGGATTCGTTGATGTAACAGCACCTCCTAAAGCATAGAGTAGCACATCATTACTACCTAACCAAAAACTAAAGAAGGTTGGTTTAGATCGTAAAGCTTCTGAAATCATGGTGCTCGTTCCTGGTGTTTGACAGAATCGTCCTAAGAACGGATTGCCAAATGAACTACTATACAAAGGAAAATTGCAATCAACTGCACGAGCTCCGGGAACACCTACTAAATTATAGGGGCCTTGCGCCGATACATTGCTTAATTCTGAGAAGCCATTCGGATCGAATATAGGGGAAACACCGGGCGTAGTGCTATTACAAGGAATGGTAAAAGCTAGTACCAAGCGAGGATTTCCACTACCATCATTACCACCGCCGGCTGGCATATAAGGTATCGTAAAATCGCCACCACCTGCTAATTGAAATTGTCGTGCTAGTAACGCAGGATACGAGTTTATTTGTCCGTCTTGATACAAGGCGTTATCCTGATAGCCTGAAGTAAGTGAATTACCAACAGCTACGTAGCGCGAAAAATCGGCTGAACCGGAACTAACTTCTCTTTCTTTTAATCCGGGTTTACAAGAAAACAAGAGTGATGTTACCAGTAAACCTGTTATATATTGATTTATTTTTTTCATTGAAATTTTGTTTAAAAGGGTATTAATAACGACGCTTATAACGCTTAACGATTTTCTCTTTTTTAGAGAAGAAATAGGATACACCTATACCCGGACAAATCACATTGGTTTTATATGTTCCGCGCATATTAGATTCTTTATTAAGCTCCTCTCGTTTAGCAACATTTTCGTACAACACGGAGGCGTCTAAACGGAAATGCTTACGCACGTAATAGGTAATACCACCGGTTAAACCTAGTTTATTATTGTCGGGTAATTCCGGTGCAACATAGCCATCTTGAACCGGCGTTTTATCGTAGAAAGCACCAACACGAACATCTACATTTTTTGGGAAATGAGCTTGTAAACCTCCACGAATAGCCCAGGCGTTTTTATACAAGCGTGGCGATTTAGAATCGGTTAATAAAGCCGTGTTGGTTCCATAATCAAAACTTAAATAATCATAACTTTTCCAATAGGTATAATTAAAATCAAATGCTGCAGTAACGCGTTGACTGATTTTTTCAGAGAAGCCGATGGCTAGTTCTGAAGGAAGCGTAAGATCCGTTTTAAACGTATTGTTATATGGGAAAGAAGCTGATGCCGCTGTTGGTACACCGCTAAAGGTTGCTTCTCCTTTTTTAACGGCCATTGTTACTTTCGAGTGATAGGTTATGCCGGCTTGAAATTTTTTATGGTTATTGTAATACAACCCTAGGTTATAACCATTTCCGCCTGCATTGCCTTCTAATTTAGCATGAGCGTATTCGTTGGTATTATAGCTTTGTAAAGGAAGATCTTTTTCTAGAACTACTTTACCTGCTGCAATAATATAACCGAAGCCTAATGACATTTTCGGTGATAATTTCAACGCCAAGGAAGGTTGAATGAAGAACGAATTTAGATTGATATTGGTTAACACAAATCGGCCCGTCCATTCGTAGGGGTAATTCATGCCTGAACCAAAAGGTGTATATACACCTAACCCTACAGCAATCTTTTTACTCAGGTTTCCTTTAGCATAAATAGAAAATGGAGTGTAAACATTACCCGTAGCAAGGGTCGTTTCGTTCGTATAATAATCGAGATAGGTTGTAGAAGGCGCAAGGAAATTGATACCCAAATTAAATTGGTTATCAATAAAACTCATACCGGCAGGGTTAAAATAAATGGTGGCGGCATCTTGTGCAAAACCAACACCGGTATGCCCCATACCTATTTGTTTAACGCCTTGCAAACCAAGTTTAAAACCACCGGCTCTTGACAGGTTTACACACCCCATACCGAGTAGTAGAAAGAGAATAAATTTTTTATACATGAATAGTTTGTTGTTTAGGAAGAATACACAAAATTGAAAACGCTGCAAGATATAACAATAATTAAAATTTACAAATGACTAAAAAGCAAAGTAATTCTGGCTTTACCGATTGTCATTTGCCACAGCAAAGTTGTATTCCGTATTACAAACTGTTCAGAGAAATTACTCTGTAATACGATTCGATATTAAATCTTTCATTCGCGTAATCAGGTCATGAATGGTAATCATTCCTTGATCGCCTTTTCCTTGAATTCGCAATGAACCAGAGGCTTCAGCCATTTCTTTCTCGCCGATAACTAACATATAAGGAGTTTTTGAAAGCTCTGTATCACGAATTTTCTTGCCTATTTTTTCACTTCGATCATCAATTTCAACCCGTATACCTGCTGCACGCATTTGCTTACACACCTGTTGGGTATAGTCCATAAATTTATCGGAAATCGGAAGCAACTTACATTGAAGAGGCGCTAACCATAACGGGAATTTACCGGCATAGTGTTCTAATAAAAAGCCGATAAAACGTTCGTGTGTACCTAATGGAGCACGATGAATAATTAACGGAATATCAGGTTTGTTTTCGCTGCTATTATAGGTAAGTTTGAATCGACGCGATTGCGCAAAATCAACTTGATTTGTAGCGAGGGTAAATTCACGTCCAATTGCACTCCAAATTTGAACATCGATTTTCGGACCATAAAAAGCACCTTCGCCTTTAACTTCTACAAATGGTACTTTCGCTTCTATCATTACCTGACGAACCATATCTTCGGTTTCAATCCAAAGTTCCGGTTCGTTCACATATTTCTTCCCTAATTGTTCAGGATCATGTAAGGATAAACGCATCACATACTTCTCAATACCAAAAATTTTGAAGTATTTGATGTACATATCATTCACCGCTTTGAACTCTTCTGCAAACTGCTCCTTGGTACAATAAATGTGCGCATCATTCATGTGTAAACAACGTACGCGCATTAAACCAAATAACTCACCACTTTGTTCATAACGATAACAGGTTCCGTACTCCGCTAAGCGCAAAGGCATATCACGATAACTTCGTGGTTCAGCATCAAAAATTTTATGATGGTGCGGACAATTCATGGCTTTCAAATAATATTTCTCGCCATCAATTTCCATTGGAGGAAACATACTTTCCGCATAATACGGAAGATGCCCTGATGTTAAGTATAAATTTTCTTTAGCAATATGCGGTGTAACTACACGTTTATAACCGGCTTCATCTTCTGTTTCTTTTGCTAATTTTTCTAACTCTTCAATAATTACAGCCCCGTTTGGCATCCATAAAATCAGACCACTTCCGATATCATCATTCATGGTATAAATACCGAGTTCTTTACCCAATTTTCGATGGTCGCGTTTACGGGCTTCTTCCATCATGGTATTATACTCTTCCAATAATTTATTATTCGGGAAAGTGATACCATACAAGCGTGTAAGCTGTTTATTCTTCTCATCACCTTTCCAATAAGCACCGGCAACATTCGTAATTTTCAATGCTTTAATATGACCGGTATTCGGAATATGTGGTCCGCGACATAAATCGGTGAAGTTACCTTGCTGATAGAAGGTAATATTTCCATCTTCCAAATTCTGTAATAAATCTAATTTGTATTCATCCCCTTTCTCTGTGAAGTAAGCAATGGCATCGGATTTCGATTTTTCACTTCGAATGAACGTGGCATTTTGCTTCACCAATTCATTCATTTTAGCTTCTATTTTAGCTACATCGTCTTCGGTAATTTTTCGATCGCCTAAATCCATGTCGTAATAAAATCCATGCTCCAAAGGTGGCCCAACCCAGAATTTCACTCCCGGGTAAATAGCTTCCACAGCCTCAGCCATTAAATGGGCTGAACTATGCCAAAACGTATTTTTTCCTAAATCATCATCCCATGTCAGTAATTTAAACGTGGCATCGCTGGTAATCGGTCTGCTCATATCCCAAACTTCTCCATTTACTTCGGCTACTAACACTTTACGGGCTAAACCTTCACTAATTGATTTAGCAATATCCATCGAACTAACGCCCGATTCGTATTGTTTTACGTTGCCATCGGGTAGAGTAATATTAATCATAAGGCTGCAAATATAATGGCAACAGTTTCATGAAAACCCTTCTATCCTAAAAACTTGATAGAAGTAAAGAAGGCCGATTATTGTTTTTGGATAGGGTAGGTCCAGTTACCTTGTGAGTTGAAAACACTCAGGTAATACCTGCCTGAAGGTAAGGAGGCTATGTTGAGTGTCAGCTTTGAACTGGAGATTGCTTGTTGAAGAATTTTTCGGCCTTGTACATCCGACAATTGAACAGTATATTCTTCTTCGTTTTTAATCAGAATGGTAAGGTCTTGATGCGTTAAAGTTGGAAAAACTTGAATAGCCTCATTTAGGTACACGCTATGAAAGCCTGAATTAATAGCAGGGGACCATCGATAGAGTGTATTTTCAGTTGGGAAAGAATCAACACCAACGGTACTTGGGTTTGAAATTAGGGTAGGTGAATCAATCGAATCTACTTTCTGAAGACTTTCATCGGAAACATAATACATCCAATCAAAATCTACGGAAGTTGGATTAAAATTTTTAATCAAACTAAATATAGGCCCTTTAAAACCATAGTAATTACTGTCGTTCATAACGGTAGTAATATTTGCTCTCGACGCTTTACCGAAACGATATTCTAAGGCATGATTCTCCTCATAAAACCAAGTTTGAACATGGGCACTATCATCTGGTGAAATACCGTCAAAAATACCCACATTCTTATATTCAACTTTGGTAATTTTCTTGCCATTTACAGTATTGGTTTGATAACCAATTGTTGAAAATTGATTCGAGTTATTATTGTTTCGATCTTCAATATCCACTAACCAGCCAATGATATTAAAAACGGTATTTGTTTGAGTTGTTTTCATTTGTAAATCGGCGCCATAGTTCTCATCGTTCTCACGAATAAATAAGGTACTTGTTGTATCGCCCAAACAACTCCAGGTAAAACTCAAAGGAATATCAGCATCAAAATCATCCCAACCTACGGTAGTAATTATTGTTGGATTATTTAGTGGCGTGTACGGTACGTTTTTTTGAACTGAAAAAACCAAGTTCTCAGGTTGAGCCGTAAGATGGTTAACCATAAAAATAAACAACACAGTATAGAAAAAATATTTCATGTAATTTTTTTCAAAAGTAATTAATTCATTGTTTTTCTGCTTTCGAGAATCTTATGTACTCTGAAAACTAAAACAGCGCAAAGAGCAAAAATACCCACCATGATATATCCTAAAATGTCAAAGTGTTCTAATGGTTGATGGGTGGCTTTTTGAACTACAATATGTCCTGCAATAAATGCTCCAATACCACCGGCAATTTGTTGCAAAGAAGCATTAATACTCATATACGCACCACGGTCTGAAGAATCCGGTAACCCCGAGTTTAACGCTACCGCAGGCACGGCTCTGCCCATAATGCCAGCGAACAACAGCACATTAATTACCATAACTAACCACAGAGGTGTTACTCCCAAGTTGGTATAAATAAGTACCATAATGGAGGTCATTACACTGCCGTAGAGAAAAATGCGGTATTTATTAAAACTATCTGCCAGTTTACCAACCAAGGGCATTACTATCATCGACGAAATTCCGGTTACCATAAAAATAGTTATAAGTTGATTGTTCGAAATACCTACGTTATTTATTAAAAAGGAAGAGGTAAATGGCATGATCATATAACCACCAATAGCTAGAAAACCGGTAGCTAAAAAACCGATGCGATAATTTCTTTTTCTAACAGCCTGTAACAAATGTTGTAAGCCTGTTTGTTTTTGCTGAACGGCAAGGTGTTGATTGAAATTGGGAAGAAAGAAATGCACCGCGGCAACGGTGAGCACGGCAAGAATGACAATCATAAAAAATGAAGCATGCCAGTTAAAGATGTCAGCAAGTTTAAGTCCGATAGGAATACCTAATATCTGACTAGCAGCAAAAGCCATTTGTACGAAGCTCATAGCTCTGCCTCGCTGATTTAATTCAAATAAATCGGTTATGATAGCCATGCTAATAGCACCAATTACGCCTCCGAAAAGTCCGGTTATAATACGTGCAATAACTAAGAATGGATAGGAACTTGCTATACCACAGAAAAAAGTTCCAAGAATAAATCCGATATAGAAAAAGAGCAACAGTTTTTTTCGATCAAATTTATCTGCATAACCTGCTGCCAAAAAACCAGAAATGCCCGCACTGAATGCGTACGACGAAACAGCGGTTCCGAATTGTTCCGGAGTTATTTTCATAGATTTCATTAAAATATCACCCAAGGGAGATAAAATCATGAAATCCAACACCACAGTAAACTGAATGGTTGCCAGTAAAAGAACAGAAACAAGTTGTGTTCTGCTAAATGAAGCTTTTGGTTTCAACGCCTCCATGAATTGCAAATGAGGCGCGAATGTACTTATTGTTTAACGAACTTCTTAGAAACCATTTGTTCGCCATCATAGATATGTACAAAATATAAACCAGGCGCAAGATTTGAAATGTTCAAGGTACTTGTATTTGTGGTAGAATTAGTTTGAAACATCGTGGCTCCTTGCATATTTACTACACGAATTGTACAGGCTTTTCTAGAAGCAGTTTGAATAGTTACAGTTAATTCGGAAGAAGCAGGATTAGGGTACACGCGAACATTCTGACTTACCATGATATTTTGTACAGAAGCCGGTAACGGGCAACCCGTACTCATATACCATTTGGTATCAAGCCAAGCTAAACGAGCTTTAATAAATGCTTTCATATTCGCTAACTCCTCACTATACGTACTGGCCATTGGCGTAGGTTCATTAACTATTGGTACTCCCCAAATAGGCCATTGCGTAAAATTGCGCGATACTGCACTTTGAGCATTCAAATAGGTATTTACCGAATCTAAAACTGAAAATAAGGTTGTTGTATCTAGTGCACCACCAGGCATACGGTATAAGCTGTACGCGCATTTAAGTTCACGCATGTACGCTGTATCTGTTACAACTTTACTCCACCAAAACGGAGCCAAACGGGTATTCGTTGCGCATACCGCACCATGGTTGAAAGCCCATCCGGTATCTTTTGCCGCATTACAATCAGCCGAATTTTTCCATGCAACATCATGCCCCCAAATCGGACCGAAGCGTAATTTGTTTCCTTTATCTTTATAGAAGTAAGCATTTTTACGGTAGGCATCCAAATCTTTACACACTTCGGTAATAATCATATAATCTGCCATGGAATTCACGCCACCAAATCGTCGCCAACCTAATGTAGTATCTTGAAAGTTCGCTGCGTTCATGGCATTTTCAAAACTATCTACATAAGCCTCGATATAGTTTTCTTGAACTGGCAAAATGTCGGAAGGGTCGGGATATTCAATCTGAACTTTTATCGTTTGCGTTGTTCCAAAAGGAGGCGCGTACGGGGATGTCCAACCATTACTTCCACCATCAACATTCAAAATATAGCCACCGGTAAGGTTGTTGCCTGAAACATCAATATTTGTAAGTTTTGAAATATCAACTCGGTTAGAATCACGTTTGATTTTTTCACCTAATAAATAAATTCCCTGATACTGACTATTTACAATCAGTTCACAGTATTTCATACGAGGGGCATAACGACCCATTTTCTGCACTGTTTTTGTTGAAAGCATAAATCGAGCAAGCGAACGATCTTCATATGAACTCAACAAAACCCAGTCGTTTTCACTAGGCATGCCCAATAAAGAAGTATCTAAACTAACCGACGTTGCGCTCCAAGTTTCAATGGAATAGGATTTTTTAGGGTAGGTCGTGTTTCCACGTAATCGAACACCAATCATACCGTCAAATTTTGGTGCATCCGTGGGAGTATTTACACCACTTACATTATCAATAATTTTTAGGTTTCCTTGAATCTGAGCTGTATCTGAAGGGGTGCCTGAAAATGTTACTATGGCAATGGGTAAATTAGTTGATGTTAGTTGCGCAAACATCGGATACAGGCTAGTTATAGCCAAAAAGGTTAGTATAATTCTTTTCACAGAAAATAAAATTTGAAACGCAATATAGCGTTAAAATGATCGTTCACCGCTAAAAAGAGATGAAGGCTTGGTTTTCATGGTGGTAATACCTAACTTTAGTCGCAAAATTTGCGTCTAGCATCGGATTTAAATAACAATATCTATGAGGAAAATATTACTAGGGTTATTCTTACTGGCTTTTGGACAAACAATGAACGCTCAGGATGTAGTTGTCAATGAGTATTCCTGTTCTAACATCAACACATTTTTAGATGCATATAATCAGTATGAAGATTGGGTTGAATTGTATAACGCCACAGGCACTAACATTAATCTAACCGGTTATTATTTGAGTGACGATCCTGCCGATATTCAGAAGTGGCAAATACCAACTGTTACGGATATTACCCCTGGCGGTCGTAAAATGGTTATTCCAAGTAACCGTGGATTGGTTGCAGCGAACGGACAAATTCATCCGGATTTTAAATTAACACAAACAAAAGGCGAGTGGTTTATTTTGGCCGATCCCTCAGGGAACATTGTGGACTCTGTAAAACTTCAATTAACTCAACGTGGTCATTCACGTGGAAGAGTAACCGATGGCTCTCCAAACTATGGCATTTTTACAACACCAACACCAAATGCTACTAATAATACCCAAACAGCTTATGTAAAATACGCTACCACACCAATCATGAGTGTACCTGGTGGTAACTACGCTGCAGCACAAACCGTTGCTATCTCAACCCCCGATCCTTTGGTTACCCTTTATTATACCATTAACGGAGTAAACCCAACAGCAACTTCAACCGTGTATGCAGCACCTATTAATGTAGCTGCTACAACCGTTGTTAGAGCACGGGCTTACAGCAGCGACCCTACCGTACTTCCAAGTTTTGTAGAATCCAATACCATATTTATTAATGAAACCTGCGATAATAATTTTATCGTAATTTCTCTTAGTGGACCGTATAATGCGGCTAGCGCTGGGGGAAACCAAACACTATTTGGTAACTCTGCCAATATTTGGACATCCATTGAATGTTATAATAGTCAGTTTAACTTACAATGGGAACAGGAAGGACAAGGTTCTCGTCATGGAAATGACTCTTGGGCTTACGCTCAGAAGGGGATGGATTTCGAAGCATTCGATGAAACCGGAACGCGTGCTGATTTCGATGGACAATTTTTCAACACGACAGTTAAGGATAAATTCAATCGTTTCATCTTGAAAAATGCCGGTTCCGATAACTGGCCTCTAGGACCAAGCAAGGCTTGTCATATCCGAGATGTTTGGGCTCAAACTCTTGCAGAGAAGTTCAATCTGGATATGGATTTTCGTCGGTATTGTCCTGCATCAATTTATATCAATGGTCAATATTGGGGCGTATATGATATGCGCGAACGTGTAGATCGTGAGTTCTTTAAATACTACTATAATAAAGATGCAAGCGAAGTAGATCATCTTTCATATTGGGGTGGTTTAAATATTCGTATGGGTAGCGATACTGGTTGGAATAACCTGTATAACTATATTATGAATGCCGCCAATCCTATGAGCGACCCGGCAAAATATGCGCATGTAAAAGAATTTTTGAATACCAGAAGTTTTATTCAATATTTTATTTTCAATGAATACCTTGTGAATCACGACTGGTTGAACTGGAATACAATGTGGTGGCGTGCAAGAGGTAACAACCCTGTTAAATGGCGCTATGTTTTATGGGATGAAGATGCGATAGTTGGTTTGAATAATCCAAATTATACAGGGTTAAACAATATCGGACCTTACAACGACCCGTGTGATGCCAGTCAGAATTTCTTGAATAACTCAGCTATTAAACATACGGATATGTTGAATAAACTGATGGCAAGTACCGAGTTTAAACAACAATGGGATCAGGAATGGTTAGATATGCTTTTAGGGCCTTTGGATTGTTCTAACACAGTTCCGCATTTTGATTCGTTGATAGCAGTTATTACTCCTGAAATGCCGAAGCAAGCTACACGCTGGGGTGGAACGATGGCAGATTTTAATCAACAAGTAGATTCTATGCGAAGTTGGTTATTGCAACGATGTTCGTTCATCGCACAAGGTATCGATACTTGCTATGACCTTAACCCGCAACTGCTAAAACTTAATGTATCACCGCCGAACACGGGTGTTATTGCACTAGATGGCGTAATTAAATCGCCTTATGTTTGGTCGAAAACTATTGAAGGGGATTCAATTTATACCTTGCAAGCTACTCCAACCGCAGGACCTTATTGGACCTTCGATCATTGGGAAAAACAAGAACCAACGAATAATTTCTTGCCTAACAATACAACCAACACCGTTCAATTTGATTTCAAGAAAAAGGATTCGGTGATTGCCTATTTTAAATACTTTAATTACGATTCGGTTAAGGTTACTTTCGATGTAACACCTCCTGGAGCCGGAACAATAGCATTGAATGGTGTAACAATTCCATTCTATCCGGCAACGTATACCTTAGATAGACGTTTCACGTATAATATTGTGGCTACAAAAAATCCAAGTTACCGTTTCATGAATTGGTCGAAAAATAATAGTACTACGAATATTAACCCTGATCTCATATCGAAAGCAGTTACGTTTGATTATAAAGATCCGGAAACTATCGTAGCTAATTTCGATTTTATTCCACCGCCACCACCGCCTCCAGGCTTATCGGATGTTATACGCGATGTGTTTATACCGAATGCCTTCTCTCCAAATGGTGATGGTACGAATGATGTATTTAATATTAAATTAGGTATGGATGCTATCGGAATGGATATGAAAATTTTCGATCGATGGGGTAATGAAGTTTTCCATGGTAACAAACTCGAAGAAGGTTGGGATGGTAAATTCAAAGGAAAAGCTATGGATATTGGCACCTATCAATATTTAATAAAAGTACGTTTCCGCGATAAATCAGAAGAAGTATTTACAGGCGATGTTTCTTTAATACGATAAAAAAATCTTGATTCTAAAAACGGCAATCCACAACGGGTTGCCGTTTTTGTTTGTACTTTAGCTTGATGGAAGAACAAGTGGTAATTAATGCCCGGGTTGCGAATAGAAATTATAAAATCAAGGTAAATTCATCCAATGAAGGTTTTGTTCGTGAACAACTAAGTTTGATTGCTGAGAAATTGCATTCATTTAAACTTAATTTTCCGGGACGTGATGAACAAGACTATATGGCGATGGTTTTACTTGAGTATGTTACCACCGCCTCGTCGAAAGAAAGTGTTCCTAATGATACTTGGGTTGAACAAGAGTTACTAAAAATTTCTAATCTTCTGGATCGATGACGAATGCTGCTCTTTCAGATCAACTCAATTTATATAGCAAGTTGATGGATATTCATGGTGAAAATGATTTTAAAGTGAAGTCGTACGCTAACGCAGCGTTTCAACTTGATCGCTATCCCAATGAACTCTCTGCATTAACGTTAGAACAAATTGCCGGTATTCGGGGCATAGGTAAGAGCATAGCGCAAGATGTTTCCGCATTAATTCAAACCAATGAGCTTCCTTCCTTGAACCTTTTACTCCAGAATACACCTGCAGGGATACTGGAATTGATGAAAATAAAAGGTATCGGCCCTAAAAAAATTAGAACCATTTGGAAAGAACTTCAGATTGAAACACCGGGTGAGCTATTATATGCCTGCAACGAAAATCGATTAATACACTACAAAGGATTTGGAGCGAAAACACAAAAGACGATTCAAGAAGCTGTTGAGTTTTTTTTAGCGAATCAAGGTCGTTATTTATACGCTACCATGATTCCGATTGCTCAGGGATTGAAACGCCATTTGGAAAACATGTTTTCTGAAATTCCTCTTGAACTTACAGGAGCTTTTATTCGACAGGAGGATATCATCGACCAAGTAGAGTTTGTTATTGCTTTGGATCCAGATTTAATTATTGAGGCTTTAGAGCAGGAAGGTAATTTTGAATTTCAACGAGAAGAAGCGGGTACACTTTATTTTTTGTTCGATGGTAAATTACATATTGAAATTACCCCATGTGATGAAGAACAATTCGTAAGTACTTTGTTTTTTACAACGAATTCAAGCGCATTCAATGAATGTTTTCAGGAAGAATTTCCTGATGTTGATTATACCATACCAGTAGCATCGGAGGAAACTTATTTTGAACAAGCGAACATACCTTATATACCTCCTTGTTTACGAAATGATAGTTTAAGCGTTGAGTTAGCTAAAGAGGATAACTTACCTGAATTAATTCAACCAAACGATGTAATGGGCGTTATACATAATCATAGTACCTGGAGTGATGGTGAGGAAACGATTGAAGCTATGGCCAATGAATGTATTCGACTAGGTTATGAATACCTTGTAATGTCTGACCATTCAGTAACTTCATTTTATGCTAATGGATTAAGTGTTGATCGAATTTATCAACAACATGAGGAAATAGATCGACTGAATGAAAAATTATTTCCGTTTAAAATATTCAAGAGCATTGAATGTGATATTTTAAGTGAAGGACAACTTGATTATTCCGATGATGTATTGGCTTCATTTGATTTAGTAATCGCTTCAATTCATCAAAATCTTAACATGACGGAGGAGAAGGCTATGAAGCGAATTCTTCGTGCAATCGAAAACCCATTTACCACTATACTCGGTCATCCTACCGGACGTTTATTATTAAGTAGAAAAGGATATCCTTTAAACTTTGAAGAAGTATTGCAGCACTGTGCTAAACATAAGGTAGTTGTTGAAATAAATGCAAACCCACGTCGATTGGATTTAGATTGGACTTTTATACAATTGGCAAAGAAATACAACGTACTTCTAAGTATTAATCCGGATGCCCACAGTTTAAAGGGGATTCAAGATATTGGTTATGGTGTACTAGCCGCACAGAAAGGAGGCTTAACTCAACAGGATAATTTAAGTTCCTTGCCTTTAACTTCTTTTGAACAGTTTCTTCACGCACAAAAAAATAAATACTAGAGAACAACATTATGAATAAACAGATGAAGTTCATTATACCTTTTTTATTCTTTACGCTATTTTATATGGTAGGGTTTGGAAAGAATAAGCTGCATAACTTTTTTGAAAAACGAGCAACATCAATCTTAGTACAACACGCTGGCATAGGAATGCCACTTCATGGAATAAACGGCAGGTTTCAACCAGGTTTTGAATTGGGAATTGAAAAGTTGAAAACAAGGAAGCATTTTATATCGTTACAATACACTTTGGGTTACATGGCGCAACGATCTTTGCAACGAAGTTTCTATTTGAAACCGTCGCTAGGGTATAATTATTTTGTATTTAAAAATAAGTTGAAAATAAAACCACATCTTGATTTTGCAATCATGCTTACCCGTCAAACCAATAAAGAGTTTAAACTTGAAAACGGAAGGTATGAGCGAGTTAACCCATTACGATTTCAAGTTATGCCGACAGCCGGTTTGGATGTAGGTCTACCTATTAAAAAAAATAATCACAAGCAATACTCCTTGCTAGCGGGTTATGCTTTCGGAATTCAACTTCCCTTTAGTGAACTTTCGACTATACTTCCTATCAATCAATTTCGCATTGGGTTGCAGATTCACACTATTCAATAATACCTTATGAAGTCGTATACATATCTACTGTTGTTTGGAGTTTTATTAGGAGCTTCTTGTGTGAAAAGAGATACCGATATTGCGGTTCAAACTTGTTCACCGGATTTTGGGTGGGTAGATACATCGGTTATTCATCCAAAACATGCCGTATTTTCTAAATTAATTAAAGACTTAACTCAAGCCGGCATTCCGGGTATTTCCTTAATGGTAGAAGACCAATCAGGCGTATGGTATGGCTCGAGTGGCTATGCTGATTTAGAAAATCAGATTCCCATGATGCCTTGTCACCTTGGCAAAATTGCCAGTGTTACCAAACTTTATACCGCAGTAATGATTTATAAATTAGTAGATCAAGGAGTGATAAGTTTAGATGATCCGTTATCAAAATTTATTGATGGACGATATATCAATAAAATAAAGAATAGTGATCGCGTTAAGGTGCGCGATTTATTGAATCACAGCAGCGGTATCTATGATGTTGTATTCGATCCTGAATTTATTCTTTATACCTTTAATAATCTTGATAAAGAGAAATCGTATGAGGAGCTACTTAGTTTCGCTTATGATAAGGATGCAGCCTTTGAGTACGGTACCAAACGTGAATATAATCAAACTTTAAATCATGTTTTATTAGCAAGTATTATAAATCGCGTTACCAGTGTAGATCAATCCGTTTATTTTAAATCTGAAATTCTTATACCCTTGCAACTAGCAAATACTTATATGCGTCCGCAAATGAATTTACCTTGGCAGCGTGTAGCAAAAGGGTATTATGATTATCGCAAAAAAGGAATTTTACAGGATTTAACACCGTTGTACACAGGTGATGGAAGAGGCTTTACGGGTATTTACACCGACGTGAATGATTTAAGAATTTTCACTAATGCACTCTTTCGTAATAATAGTTTAATCAGCAACCCGTCGTATTTATCAATGACAGAAATTCCTGAATTGGATACCACCTTGGGTTGCGCAGGAGGCTGTCGTGCTATGAAAATAAATGTGGATGGAAATAATTATACCTGGTATGGCCATCCTGGAGGAGAAGTAAACTATGCATCAGGGGCATTTTATTGTCCTGAAATTGGCGCAACCATTACCTATATCATGAACTATGGAGTTGCGTTTAGCGAGATGGGGGCATACACCGATTTGTATTTTGATTTTAGAAGGAAGTTATTTCAAGAAGTTTCACGACAATAATTGAAGTCGTTTTTATTTGATCTGGAATTATTTTTTGTAGGATTCGATGATGACCTCTTGTTTGATTCGATTGCATTTAGCTTTTAGGAGGGAAGATTTCTGTTTTGCTTACGCATGAAACCTCGTTTCATTCATCTAAGACAATAAAAAAAAGAGGCTCGTTATGAACCTCTTTTGAACGATTAAATTAGTTTATTAATTATTTCTTGGAGCCCTGAAACTTCCTATTGCATTATAAATATGGCCACTTGGAACACCAACAAAGTTGATACTAAATGAACCTAACAAATGACCCGGGAAGATGGGGTAAGATGTATACGTAGCCGTACTTCCTGGTTGCAAGGTAAATTGCGTATCTGTAAAATTAGAAGGGCCGGTAAAATAGGCCAGTGTTACAGGGTGTGTTCCAACTACAGTATCGCTCGAATGAAGGGTAAAGTAATTATTTGAGAACCCGGAAGCATAGACTTCTGTACGTGAATTGGCACCGGAATCAATTACGTTAGCGCCAATTGTTTGCATCGGAGCAACAAAATGGAAGGTGTCTGAGTTACTGTTTGTAAGATTAATTAAATAAAGATCCAAAAATGGTGTTACATCGCCACATGCATAAACATTACCTAAGTTATTCGAACCTGATACTAAGGTTGCTGTACTTGTTCCATTCACTAAGTTAGTTAAATCATAGGATGTAAAGGTTAATGGTTGAGAAGGCACGCATGGTAATGTATAGCTGAATTCGCCAAGGTTGTTAGCACTGATTAATAAATTCAACGGACTCACATACACGGCAGCATTCGCGGAAGGTAAATTCGTACAGTCGATCACAATGCCATTAAACGTACAAGTTCCGGTTGGAACAGTAACTACGATAGTGCCTAAGTTCATATTAATACTGGAGGTAACAACTGTTTGAGATAAAAGAGGGGTTGATGCACCACATACGTTGGCAGGGTTATATATTTCTAACAATAAGGTAGCGTTTGCATATACTAAGCCACTAACCCATCCGTTACTATTGGTTGTTCCGTTACGATAATCATTATTCAAGGTATTCGTAAGTTTAACAACATAACCTTGAAGGGCATTGTTATTTTGATCTACCAAATTCATCTGTAAATTGATAGCAGCTTCTGGTGTATCGCAATTCCAAAAACTGAAATGCTTTACACTTCCTTCATACTGACCGGCCACTTTATAAGCAAATCCTTCTTCCTTCCAAACACCAAGTGCTTCATCATAATACCAAAGTGCAATTTGAGCAGGTGCTGCACTTTGTAAACTAGAAGGTATTTCCAAAGTAATATTTGCTTGAGCTGATGATTTTATTTGAAGCGGATTGCCGTTAATATCCGTAAGTTCAGCGCACATCATACCAAAACTTTGTAAGGTGCGTTCTTCACTTGTTGCTTCGGTAATACCCCGTAAATCACCAGGCATAGTGGCACGTCCAAGCGTGGTAGTCGGATCAATTTTACGCGCATAAATATATACCTGACCTTCATGCGAATTTCCTGTAGCAGGATTATAAATGGAGCTAGGGTTAAATGTTATCTTCATACCATTTCCAAAATCCACTGTTGCGCCATTAGCTGAAACAAAAGTTTTTGGTAATCCCTTGCTCAACAAAGTAATTTCAATTTGTTGATCACCATCTTTTTGAACCGTAATTGTTCTAGAGCCGTGAAAGTAATCTTGTTTTTTAGCTACCACTGTTGTGGCATGTTCAGGACTAACTATATTTCTGAAGAAAAACAAACCGCGAACATCGGTTAGGGTAGTGGTATTACCACAAGATACCGTTACGTTTTCCATAGGAGTGCCGCTTTCGTCAACCACTCGTCCGTAAATAGTGTTTTGCACAGTTGTACTGTTATCGTAGGCTGTAATCTGCCCGTTAATGTAGTCAATTCGATGTCGACAAGATTGTAATAATTGTAATCCTATTAATCCAAAAAAGGTGATTAGAACAACAGGTGTACTTAATTTCAAAATTCGATGCATGTTTATTATTCTTTTTAATGGTTCATTTTTCAGACGAATTCAAATCCTTGCTTGTTAGCATGGGCTGTCATGAATTTGTCAAGTTAGGGCTTAAAGATAGCCCAATATTTTTAACATACTCTGATAACTTTGTTCTTTTGCATAAAGCCAATCGCTTACCTTCCCATTTTTATCAACATCAACTATCACATGTTTTGGGGAGGGAATCATACAGTGCTTAATTCCTCCATAACCACTCAGTTGGTCTTGATAGGCTCCGGTATGGAAAAAGCCGATATAAAGTGGTTCTTGTTTGGCCGATTCTTCTGTATTTTTCGATTTTGGTAGAAATACGGCATTGATATGCTCTTCGGAGGTATAAAAATCATGACTATCGCAGGTAAGCCCACCGAGATGCACTTCTTGGTATTCTTCATCCCATTTATTGATAGGGAGCATTAAAAATTTTTCTCCGATTCCCCAAGTGTCAGGCAAAGTTGTAATGAAAGAGGAGTCTATCATATACCAAATCTCCCGGTCGTTTTGCATTTTTTCGTCAAGAACCGAATAAACAACAGCTCCGGCTTCGCCTACTGTAAAAGATCCGAATTCGGTATAGATATTTGGAACATCGACCTTGTTTTGTTTACATACTTTTTTTATGGTGGTGATAATTTCATTGACCATGTAATTGTAGTCGTAATCGAATCCTAAAGAATGTTTGATAGGGAAACCGCCACCAATATTCAAACTATCAAGTTCAGGAGCTATTTTCTTAAGCTGACAGTAGAGATGAAGAACCTTGCTTAACTCACTCCAATAATAGATATCATCTTTAATGCCTTTATTCATAAAGAAATGTAACATCTTCAATTGGAATCGTTCATTGCCTTTTAGTTTGTCGACATAAAACTCCAAAACATCTCTGGTTCGAATTCCTAAGCGTGAGGTGTAGAAATCAAAGGTAGGTTCTTCTTCTGCGGCTATGCGAATACCTATTTTAACGGGATTCTTGCTACGAATAGATTTTTTGTATTCGTTGAATTCATTTTTATTATCAAGGATAGGAATAACATTGTTAAAACCAGAATTGATAAGTTGAGCTATATTTTTAGTGTACGCTTTGGTTTTAAAACCATTGCAAATAATAAAGGTGTCTTTAGTAATTTTTTTTCGTTGATATAGCTTACGGATGATTTCAAGGTCATAAGCAAAGGAGGTTTCAAGATGAACACCATGTTTGCATGCTTCTTCAACGATGAATGAAAAATGAGAGCTTTTTGTACAATAACAATAATAATACTCGCCTTCGTAGCGATGTTTTTTCATCGCTTCAGTGAACATTTTTTTTGCCTTATTTATCTGCATACCAATTTTAGGAAGGTAGGTCAGTTTAAAAGGTGTTCCGTATTTATCGATAAGTTTTTTAATATCTACGCCGTTAAACTGTAGAAAATTTTCTTTAACCTGAAAACCTTCCTGAGGAAAGTCGAATGTTTGTTTAACCAGATCGGTATAGGTGTTTTTCTGCATCGAGAAGAGAGTAAAATTGCGGGCACAAATATAGCGGTTTTTGATTCTTAATAGATTAAAATAATTAGGGGTTTCACCTTGATTATTCTCATCCTTCAAAGGCAAAAATTTCCCGATGTGTTTAAGGAAGTTTTATTCAAAATGTCATCTTTGAATTTCACCCTTTTCAGGAATAAAATATTCTTTTATCTGTCAAGAGAAAGAGTGTTTTTAGTATCTACATTTGTTGAATTGCAATTATTATGAATGAAAATGTAAAATTCACTGGTCGTAAATCTATACGACTGAAAGGATATGATTATGGATCGGAAGGACTGTATTTTCTTACCTTGTGTTGCTATATGAATCGGCATCTATTTGGTAACGTGGTACAGGGTCAAATGCAATTAAATAATGCCGGAAAAGTGGCATATGCCATGTGGCTAGAAATTCCAAAGCACTTTCCTGAAGTAAAATTGCATGATTTTGTTGTTATGCCCAACCATGTTCATGGTATTATAGAAATTGTTAAAGTTGATTCCAAAATTGATTCTAAGAAGCTTGCCGAACAACATTCAATGGCAGTAAAACAAGAAGTTATGTTGCGATCTCCTTCGCGTACTGTTGGTTCAATAGTTCGAGGATACAAAATAGGGGTTACAAAATGGTTTCGACAAAATTCTTTTGTCGATGTTGTGTGGCTCAGAAATTATTATGAACATATTATTCGTGATGATGAAGCGTACAATAACATTTCCGAGTACATTCGAAATAATCCTCGAAAATGGCAAGAAGATAAGTTTAATAAGGTTTAGTAAGGTAACATTCGGCGACCTTAATAGGCTAAGTACATTTTAATAAACTGCATATTTCGTGTATGTCCAACCGAAACAATCACCAGGCATTTATTATTATTAATTCTGCTGCAACAGTACGGGCGAATCAATATTCGCCCATCGTAAATCACCTGCATCACTCATTTTAAATATCCAATTAAAGATAATTTGGATATTGGATGCTAACTAGGTTTGAACCAAATGTAACTTCTATTTGGGCGAATAATGATTCGCCCCTACGTTGCGTGTTTAATTTTTTACAACATTAAATTTCGTGTATGTCTAACTGAAACAACCACCAGGCATTTATTATTTTTAATTCATCTTCAATAGTACGGGCGAATCAATATTCGCCCATCGTAAACTACCTGCTACACTCATTTAAAATTTCCTATTAAAGATAATTTGGGGTGTTAACTATATTTGGACCAAATGTAACTTCCATTTGGGCGAATAATGATTCGCCCCTACGTTGCGGTGTTTAAATTTTTAACAACATTAAATTTCGTGTATGTCTAACTGAAACAACCACCAGGCATTTATTATTATTAATTCTGCTGCAACAGTACGGGCGAATCAATATTCGCCCATCACAAATCGCCCATCACAAATCTCCCATCACAAATCTCCCACCACAAATCTCCCGCATCACTCATTTAAAATATCCTATTAAAGATAATTTGGGGTGTTAACCATATTTGAATCAAATGTAACTTCTATTTGGGCGAATAATGATTCGCCCCTACGTTGCGGTGTTTAAATTTTTAACAACATTAAATTTCGTGTATGTCTAACTGAAACAACCACCAGGCTTTTATTATTATTAATTCAGCTTCAATAGTAGAGGCGAATCAATATTCACCCGTTGTAAACTACCTGCTACACTCATTTAACATATCCTATTAAAGATAATTTGGGGTGTTAACTATATTTGAACCAAATGTAACTTCTATTTGGGCGAATAATGATTCGCCCCTACGGGGTGGGGAAATTTATACTTCCTTCAAAAACAAAACGTGCTGGGCCGTGTAACCAAATATCTTTGATCAGATTTCCATTTATATTATCAAAACTTACTTGTAACAAACCACCTAATGTTTGCACATCAATTTGATGTTTCCCAAAAATTTCAGCAACAGAACTTATAGCTGCCGCCGTAACTCCGGTACCGCAGGAAAGGGTTTCGTCTTCAACACCTCGTTCATACGTTCTTACAAAAAGTTTATTCGATGTTTGTCGTTCTACAAAATTAACATTGATACCTTGGTCTTTAAATTTCGGACTGTAACGTATTAACGCGCCTTCTTTTTTAACATCCAAGTCTGATACATAATCGCAATAATGTACGTAGTGTGGTGAGCCGGTATTCAACTCGTAATACGTTTCATGTTTAACGATTTTGTTTACATCAATCATGTGTAAGGAAACTGTTTCATCATCATGAAGAACACATTCATGTAACCCATCAATTGCGGTAAATTGAACGTTCTTACTAACTATTCCTAATTGTTTTGCAAAAGCGGAAATACAACGTCCACCATTACCACACATAGTGCTTTCGCCACCGTCGGAATTAAAATATACCATATGAAAATCAGCATCGTTCGAATGTTCTAACAGCATTAATCCATCAGCCCCGATTCCGAAATGACGATCACATAATTTATTAATTTGTTCTTTAGAAAGAAAAATAGCTTTCGATCGATTGTCGAGCAAAATGAAATCATTACCCGTTCCTGTGTATTTGTAGAATTTTAATTTACTCATGGTTGAATGATTTAACTCTCCTAGCTCAATAAAATAACGAATTACTCGGCAACAAGTATTTCTAAACTTGTTTTAATTAAGTGCTCAACACTGGCTTTGCCGTCTTTTGAAAATTCTTTACGAATTCGATTAGCTACAATGGTGTTAACTGCTAAACATTGATGACCGAATATTTTGCCTAATCCAAAAATGGCTGATGTTTCCATTTCAAAATTAGTAATTCGATAATCCTTAAACGAGAAATTACTTAATTGATTCACTAAGTCAGGAAATTGGAGTGGCGCCCGTACAACGCGTCCTTGAGGAGCATAAAAACCTGGACAGGTTACTGTTATACCGTGATGATACCCTTGCACAAACTTCGTTAAAAGTTGATCCGATCCTTTAGCAATGTAAGGAGTTATCGGAGATGCCTGCAGCGAAGCATGACTCACAAACGCCTGTAGAATCTGTTGCTCTTCATCGGTATTTTGATGTTGATAATAATGAAGTAAATTATCTAATCCTATTCCAAAGGTAGATGCAACCAGGCTGTCAACCGGAATATCTGCCTGCAAACTACCCGATGTACCAAAACGAATTATTTGTAAGGAAGTATGCTCGGGTTTAATTGTTCTTGTTTCAAAATCGATATTAACCAGTGCATCCAGTTCGTTCATTACAATATCAATATTATCAGGCCCGATACCACTTGATAATACCGTTAGTCGTTTCCCTCCAATCCTTCCAGTATGCGTTACAAATTCACGATGTTGTGTTTTAAATTCAATCTGATCAAAATATTTTGAAACTTCTTGCACTCGGTCGGGGTCACCAACGGTGATTACAGTATGCGCAATTTCTTCTGGTCTCAAATTCAGGTGGTATATCTGTCCTTGAGGTGTAACAATCATTTCGGAATTTCCTATAGCATTCATAACTAAAAAAGTAAAATTAGGAAGTTTGTTAAGAAGAATTTGCATTTTTTAAAAAGTATACTACATTTGCCACCCTTATGGTCTTGTGGCCGAGTGGCTAGGCAGAGCTCTGCAAAAGCTTCCACACCAGTTCGAATCTGGTCGAGACCTCACAACAAAGCTTCGATTCTTTCGAGGCTTTGTTCGTTATGGTGGTTCTGGTTGCCCAAACTTTATTGGTTACTATCTTCCGATAGCTCTTCAGGATTCGTTTAAGTTACAAATCAACTTGCACTCCTAACATGAATCGTCTTCCTGCCTGCGGATAATAATAATTGAAGGTACTTAGTTGTCCGTTATAACGATAACTGTAGGTATAACCTCGTGCTTCATAGGATTCGTTCAAAACGTTATAAACACCGACTTTCATAGCGATAGTTGATTCGTTCTTGAACTTAAACGGACAATACAACAGAATATCCAACGTCTGATAAGCTCCTATTTTTCGTTGAGCATTACTGGTATTATCGAGGTATTGCTCACCAACATATTTAGTGAGTAAATCGAGACTTGTTTTCTGAAATTTGGAATGCGTAAATGATATGAAGGGGTGAAAACTAAGTACATCACTTGCTATAACAGATGGGGAAAATGAAATATCTGTTTTACTGAATTTATTTTCTACCTGAACGCCTTGATCATAGTCATCCACATATTCTGTGAAATCTAACAGTTTATTGCTACTTAATGATAGATTTCCTCTAAGTTCAAACCACGAATTCGCTCGATAAACTCCTTCTATTTCTATTCCACGACGATAACTTGTTGCTATGTTCGTTCTAGTATAAGCTCCTACATCATTGATTTTACCGGTTAATACTAATTGGTCTTGATATTGCATATTGAAACAGGTCAGGTATAAAGCCCATTTCTCTTTATTGTGATAAGTATATTGAAGTTCCGTATCCCAAAGTTTTTCGGGGTTGGGAAGCGCGGTGGCACCGGCTTCAATATCATCACGATTAGGTTCTTTTTGGGCTAAACCCGATGAAAGACTAAATTGGTGATGCTGATTACTCCAACTTAAACGAGCTTTCGGACTAAAGAATAAATAATGCAATTGATGGTCTAATTGCGGATTATTTCTGAAACCATATAAATTATAGTTTACATTTCTGATTTGCGCATCAGCGAAGAATTTCAAAGCAGGAGATAGCTTGTATTCCATCATAGCGTATACGTTTAAATCCTGTTTGTTTGCATGCAACTGATACCATCGATATCCATGATCGATGCCATATTGACTCCAAATGACATCGCCATAGTGTTTACCCGAATAATAGTTGTAGTTCAAGTAAAGTCCTGCATCCAAATTTGTACTGAGGTAATTTACATACAATCGACCTCCGGTAAAACCGTTATCTAACCATAGCTGACGAATTAAATCGGTATTTTCTATCGTATCGTTTCCAATTACCGGACTTGTTAAGCCATAACTGCTGAAGTTCTGTGATGTTTTATATTCTTCATAGTATCCTTTTCCTCGCGTGAAAAAATAAGTTACTCCCAAATTCCAATGGGCATTCATTTGATGATCCATAAAAAGCTGGTAATAGTCTTGCCCGTAATTATCCGTTTGGTTATTGTAAAACGTTCCATCCGATTTAATACCAAGTTCATTGTACGTTCTATTTGAAGCTAAACTGTCTTCTAGAACACCATTCCAGGCCTGACCTGTTTTTTCTTTCCCTTTCAGGTAGTTGAATGTAAGCTTGGTATGCGCGTTAACAAGATAGCGGGCACTCAACTGAGCAGCTTTCAACGCTGATGACGAACGTTGTATATAACCATCACTTTGAATAGACGATAATCGCGCTACCATCTGAAATTTGTTGTCAAAGAGCCCGGTGTTCAATTTCAACGTGTTTCTAATTGTGTTGAAACTGCCATATTCAACACCATAGGAAATACCGGCGGTAGATTTTGTGAAGTCAATAGTTTGAATTGAAATGGCAGCACCAAAATTTGATGAACCATTTTTTGAATTGCCCACACCCTTTTGTAGTTCAACGGAAGTGGTGGATGATAATAGGTCGGGTGTATTCACAAAATAGGTAGCCTGACTTTCCGGATCATTTACAGGTACGCCATTCATTGTAACATTAATTCGTGTGAGATCGGTACCGCGAACTTTAATATCGGTATACCCTGTTCCTGTTCCCGCATCAGAAGATACCACAACGCCAGCCATAGTGCCTAATACATAGGGTAGATCTTGCGCATTGGTTTGTCGTTTTAAAAAACTTCCCTGAAGCTTGCGATTAAAATTTTCATCGCTCAGCCTAACCCGATAACTGTTCACCGAGGTGGCGGGTAATTCTATGTTCTTTTGAACTGAATCCGGAGACGGCGTGCTTCGATCTTGAGCCATTGTGTTAATGCCCGATAGCCATAACAACGCAACTAAAAATTGTTTCATAGTCATACATCATTGTTTTTCGAACTTACATTCGAAAAGGGTTAAACAATAGGGTAAGGGAATATGAAACTTCACTTACCTTTCCTAAACAGCGTTACCTGTTCGAGGTTCTATGGGTATTTTCTCAGACTGCAACAGCAGACACCCCAAGGTTTTCAGACGAAGTGTGATTTTCGTCTAAATTTCTGGCAAATGTAAGTATGGTAATAGATTAAACCTTAATTTTATCCGGATAAATTTCTGGATATGCGTTGGATGATGTCTCTTGTTTGTATGTCGATACTTTTTCATACATCGGCTCAAAACAAAACAAACATTACTTTAGTTTCAGACCGACCTGACGGTGCTCAGGTTTCAATAGATTTTGGAAGTATTCAAATGAAAGAGGTAGAAACAGAACTTGGAAAAGCTTTTTCGATTCAAGTAGACCAAGGAACGCCGTTATTAAACAACGGAGCCCCTGATCTTCCTCAAGTTTCTTTTTCATTGCTTATTCCAAACCTAGCGAAAGCAAAACTTGAAATTGTAGATGCTCATTATACCGACTATACTAATGTTTTAGTTGCACCTTCTAGAGGGAAAATTTTTCGAAATCAAAAACCTTCTACTATACCTTTTGTTTATGGAGAACAGTATCGTCAAAATGAAATGTATCCAAGTCAAACACTAGATCAAGGAGAGCCATATACTTTACGCGATTTTAATGGTGTGTCTATACATGCTTATCCTGCGCAGTACAATCCGGTAACTAAAACCTTAAGAGTATTCCAATCGATTACGATGAACATTAAGTATGAAGGACAACTGAATACGGTAAAACCAACGATGGTAGATGAATCCTTTGACTTGATTTATCGCCGTCATTTTATTAACTATGCGGCAAACAAAACCAGATACTCGCCGATAACGCAACAAGGTAAAATGTTGATTGTTACACCGGGTATGTATTTAACAACCTTAAAGCCATTCATCGATTGGAAGAAACAAAAGGGGATTGATGTATTGGTTGCGAATACTGATACCCTTTCAGGTGGTGTGAATGAAACCAATTTAAGGAATTTGGCTAAGTGGTATTATCAGTCAAAACAAATCGCTTACATGCTGTTAGTTGGTGATCATACACAAATACCTGCTGTAAGTTCTTCTGTAACTTGGGTAAATGCATCGTATGGTCCGTGTTCTGATTTAACGAATGCCTATATTTCGAATAATGACCATTATCCTGAATTTATTGTTGGTCGCTTTTCTGGTGAATCACTAACGGATGTTGCAACACAAGTTGAACGTACAATTGCTTACGAAAAATATCCAAATACAAGTTCTAATTGGTTTCAAAACCAAATTGGTATAGCCAGCGATCAAGGAGATGCTGATTCAGATGATGGTCAGATTGATTATGAACATATCTGTGAGATTCTGGATAGCAATAAAAATCAGTATAACTATGTAAATAGTAAAGGATTCTTTGATGGAACGCAGAGTCTTTGTAATGATGATGCCGGAAACCCGGATCCAAGTTTAATAGCCTACCAAGTGAATAATGGTGTTGGATTAATTAATTATTGTGGTCATGGTAGTTTATCGAACTGGACAACAAGCGGATTTAGTAATAGCGATGTGGATAATCTCAACAATATTAACACGTTACCATTTATTTTTTCTACAGCATGCTCTAATGGTTACTTCATGAGTCAAACTTGTTTTGGCGAAGCATGGCTTCGAGCAAGAACTTCCGATGGAAAACCGAAAGGAGCTTTAGCCACGATTATGAGTTCAATAGTTCAAGATTGGAACCCACCAATGGAAGGACAAGATGAAATGAATGCTGTACTTCGAGGTGCAAGAAGCAATAATAAACGTACCACTTTTGGAGCTATTGTTACGAGTGGATTTATGGCAGGTAACGACAAGTATAACACCTTTGCGGATCCGGATGGCGGTAATGCAATTACGGATACATGGATAATTTTTGGCGATCCAAGTGTAGAAGTTAGAACAAAAAATGAAGGTATTATTACTTGCTCGCATCATGGCTATATACAACAAAATAGTACCATGTTTTTCGTAGGTTGTCCTGTAGAAGGAGCAACTATTACCATGTATTATCAAGGCGAATTAATAGCAAGTTCTTTAGTTAGTGGCGGAACGGCGATATTGTATTTTAATCCTGTTGCTGTGTTAGACAGTATTCTTATTACCGCAACTAAACAAAATTGGACGCCTTATCAAGCTAAAGTTGATGTTGTTAACTACGCAGTTGGAACGTCACAAGTAAGTCAGGATGGCGTTGCTTTGTTTCCTAATCCAGCGCATGATCAATTGTTTCTTCATCTAGACAATAAAACAACTTGGAATAGTTATATAATTTCAGATTTAAGCGGAAGAATTCTGCAACAAGGTTCGTTAACGTCTAATCAAACGTCTATATCGCTTATTTCATTGGCTCAAGGATCTTATATTATGAAGTTAATGGGTCAGAATAGAAACCAAACAATTCGTTTTAGTAAAAAGTAGTATGGTCGTTCGTTGATCGAAGAAACTCATTGCAATCTTTGAAGTTTTTTCATGAGATAAGCAGCAGAGTTGCATACATTGACCGGTAAAATCATTTCAATTGTTCTGTAGTATTTAGCGCAACAGAAATTAATTTCTAGTAATTTTAAGCGATGAAATATTATTTACTTTTAATTACTTGTTTTATTACTACGTTCGGTAAATCGCAAACAACGTTGGTGGATAGTTTTCTTTACCAAGGTATCATGCGCACGTATAAGGTTTATGTTCCATCGATATACAATTCCAATAATGCCGTGCCTTTAGTTTTAAACTTACATGGCTGTACCAGTAATATGGATGAACAAGAAGTTTATGGTGATTTTCGGCCTATTGCCGATACGGCAAATTTTATTATAGTACATCCTAACGGTGTAGCCGATACAGCAGGTACACGTTCATGGAGTTGTTTCGGAATAGGAACGATTAATGATGTTGGCTTTCTGTCAACACTGATCGACACTATAGCACTGCACTATGCTATCAATGCACAACGTATTTATTCAACTGGATTTAGTAACGGGGGTTTTATGAGTTATGAATTAGCTTGTAAACTATCGAATCGGATTGCTGCTATAGCTTCTGTAGCTGGTAGTATGGCGGTTACGCAATTTTTAAATTGTGTTCCTTCGCATAATATACCTATCATGCAAATTCATGGAACCGATGATCCTACGGTATTATATGCAGGGGATGTATGGTACGTTAGTGCTGATTCCTTAGTGCATTATTGGCAACTTAAAAATAACTGTAATGCCAATCCTATTCATACTATGGTACCGGATATCGTAACATCCGATTTGTGCTCTGCTGATCATTATGTTTATAACAATGGAATGCAGGGGAGTACAGTAGAATTTTATAAAATAACGGATGGCAAGCATACTTGGCCTGGTGCACCGATAAATTTAAGTGTAACCAATATGGACTTTTCGGCTAGCAAAGAAATATGGCGTTTTTTTAATCAATATAGTTTAGCACCGAATGAAGTTTCATCCCTGACTTCAAAACCAGTCGTGCAATTTACTAACCCGGTACATGACTACCTCGATCTTTTTCTTCAGCCTGATAACATCGACGCAATCGCTATTCTGAATTTGTCGGGTAAAGTGATTTGGGAATCTAAACGTTTAACCAATCACATGCAAATTCACCTTCCTTCCTCTGGTATATATTTTATTCATGTTCTTACACCACAGAAGAAGGAAGTGTATAAGGTACTAAATTTGAATTAAGACTTGTAAGTAGTTTGTTGAATTCGATCCAAAAATCGGGAAATGATTTTTGAACACATTCGGGATTGTCGAAATGAACCTCGTTGCCTAATAAACTGAATAAGCTTAGGGCCATTACAATACGATGATCGTTATACGACTTAAAGAATATAGGTCTGTTATGTAAATTAGGAGGGAGGAAGGAAATGAACTTATCTTCTATAATAAGTGTGCAGCCGGCTTTGGCTAATTCCGTTTGCAAAGCTTCTAAGCGATTACTTTCTTTATATTTGAGATGATCAACTCCAGTAACCCGACCCATTGGATATTCAATAGATAAAAAAACTAAGAAAGGAATTGCTAAATCCGGATAATCACTGAAATTAAAATCATCGCGGGGCATTAACAGGCAATCATGTTTTTGAAGATATAACTTGTTCAATCTATATTTTGCTTTATACCCAAAAAAGAAAATAATATCGTTCATGTGCGAATCTCCTTGAATACTTTTCCGTTGTAATCCTCGTAAACAAAGTTTGAGTTCAGGTCTAATTAATTGAGCAATTAGGAAAAACGATGCTGAACTCCAATCCGCTTCAACAGTGAATAACGTAGCATGATAACGCTGATATTTTATTTTTATTTTATTATTCTTGAAATACGATTTAACACCGAACGATTTCATTACCGATAAGGTCATGTCAACATAGGGCTTGGAAACAAATGGAGGAACGATTTCTATGTCTAATCCGCTCTCTAATAATGGAGCAATCATGCAAAGAGCTGAGATAAATTGACTGCTTACGCTACCAGAGATACTTACTTTACCACCTTTGAGTTTTTTACCTTTTATATTAACGGGTGGAAACCCGGGTGTTTGCACATAAGAGATTTCTGCACCTAATTGTTGTAGCGCTTGAACCAAATCGGCAATGGGTCTTTCATGCATACGATTGCTACCGTAGAGGGTGGTATTTCTTCCTTCCTGAATGGCAAAGTAGGCTATCAAAAAACGAAATGCTGTTCCGGCATCTTCTGTATTAACGGCTAGTGATGTAGTTTCTTCGGATAGAATTTTTTTAAGCACAACCGTATCGTTGGCTGTAGAACAATTTATTAGGGTACTTGGTTCGTTGCACAGAGAAGAAATTAGCAAAACTCTATTGCTAATACTTTTAGATGTCGGCAGGTTTATTTCAATCATGCCAACCCAATTTTAAAATGAGCGAAGTAGGAACCGATACTTGTATAGCAACATCGCCAGGATTTTTTAATAAACTCATCCGTATTCCTTGTTCATTTTTCTTATCCTGAAGTAAATAGGGGAGCAGGTTTTCCATACTACCCTGAAAGGACAAATTAGGAAAGTAGGTTCTTTTTAATAACCTTAGATCATTCCGAATGGATGACGATAAACCTAAAAGTTGTTCAGCTAATTCACATTCGGCTATTAAACCTAAAAGTACAGCTTCGCCATGGAGTAAACGCTTGTTGTTTAAACTCCAAGCTTCCACAGCATGGCCTATTGTATGCCCAAGATTCAAAGCTTGTCGTACACCCTCATCAAAAGGATCTTGTTCAACAAGGTTTAATTTTACCTGTAATGAATTTTGAATAACTTCAAGTGTTAAAAACTGAGCTAATTTTTTTTGTTTAATCGATTGCCAGGCTTCTTCGGAATGAATTAATGCATGTTTCCACATTTCAACCATACCACTTCGAAGGTGTTTTTCAGGAAGTGTTTCCAGAAAAGAAGGCTGAATGTAAATACCGACGGGTTCGTAAAAACTACCAATCAAATTTTTATAACCCATCCAGTCAATGCCCGTTTTACCACCTATTGCAGCGTCTACCATCGCCGTAAGTGTTGTAGGTATATGCAAACAAGCTATACCTCGTTTGAAGGTTGAAGCCGCAAAACCGCCAAGATCACATAATACACCACCACCTAAATTAATCAGCAGTGTTTTTTTTGATGCATGTAAGGTGGTTAATTGCTCCCATAATAAAGATAAAACATCAAGGGTTTTATGCTCTTCTCCATCGGGAATAATAAGAATCGAAGCAGATTTGAGGATAGGTAATAAACGTGTTAATTTCAATAAACAAAAACCATTCGTTTTGGCATCAACTAAAACAATATGATGTTCATAGCTGTTAAGCAGTTCCGTGACTTGCTTTTCTTGGCCGTCAAAAAATAAAGTACTCATGGTAAAGTGATTACATCATTTGCGGAAAACGCCATCGGACTTTCACTAAACCATTGTTTTACCTGCGACCAGGTTTCGCGGAAGAAGGCGGAATTTCTATATGATTCGAGGAAAGAGTTGGCTTCCCACATACTATACGTGTAAAACACATTTTCGTTCTTATCATCGCGCCACAATTGTAAAAAAGTGCAGCCTTGCACAGCACGAATTCGTTCTTTACGATCATGAAAGAAGGCTAGAAAATCTTCTTTATGTTCGTCTTTGAAGGATAAACGAACTACTCTAATCATTCAAAAAATATTTTTACTTGGTTATAAAAAAGCGATCGTTCTCGTGCCGCTTGAAATCCAAAAAGTTCTGCCGCCGAGCCCATGTGTACTGCAATTTCTAAGTAGCCTGCTGTATTAAACCATGCCATCACTTCACCGGCTTCCACATCAAAATAGTGCTTATTTAATGTGTTTATTTCTTCATTTTTTAAAAAGGAAATTCGAAACGGTCGGTTTCTGCCGGAGACTTCGAAAAAATCTTCTTTCACATTTAAAACAACATTACCATAATGATCTACAAATAGAACTTGAGCGTCGATGATATTGTTAGCATAGGTAGCCTGATTCGGTCGTTTTACCAGAATATCTTGAATGGTAATAGGAGTAAATCCTTGCTTTACTTCCTGACTAATTAATTCATACCCGTGTAAATAATGATCACAAACTTCTTGATAATTGAAATGAACAATCTCCTGGTCATTCAATCGAAATAATTGCAATGGCCTTTCATGGAACAACATAGTAATAAATCCATTATCCGGACAGAAAATATGTTGCCGATTTTCATACACATACAATAATTGTTTATTCGCATTTTCATATAAGTTGTAAAACACAAAGTGTACTGTGTTTTCCGGAAAGTGCCGATACGCTTGCTCAAAAAAATAAACAGCTTGTTGTGTGTTAAATGGTTCGATCTGATGGTTGATATCAAAAACTGCTACGTCTGGTAGAGCGCCAAATAGCTTTGCCTTCACCACAGCCAGAGCAGGATTGCGGAAACCAAAGTCAGAAGTAAGCGTTAGCCCTGAGAGCATTTGGCAAATGTAGCATGGGAAAGGTATTCTTCGGCTACGAAGTTTGTGTTTTTACAAACGAAGAATCAGAAAAATAGCCGTAGGCGTGTTTAGCGTAAAATTGCTAAAATCATTATCCGATTTTTGGGTATTGATTTCTCCTTGTGGAACACCCTGAAATTCAATATACGTAGTAACTGAAGATTTTGTGTTCCCCATTCTGAAATAATAATTCGCTTCCGTGCCTATCCAAACTCTATTTGCTACTTTGTAGCGTAAACTTAGCGCTGGTCCGCCTCCAACAGATCGGTTTTGAGTAGCCGTTGTTATTTTCGTGTATTGCGAACTGAAGTTTTCTTCGGATACTGTTTCGCTGTTCAAATTATTGTATAGCAGGTGCAAATGTGCAGTAGCTACAAAACGTTTGTTTAAAGGTATTATACGTTCAGCACCTAAGCGAAAATATAAATCATTAATGTAATTGCTTGTTTTGGTATTACCATCGTTCGTGAAACTATTATTTCGGGTATACCCTAAACCCAAATGAGTACCCCATTTTGAAGGAGTAATTAAATCAAAAGTCAGTAAATAGGGGTTGTTTACCGGGTTATTCGCATTTCCAAAATTGAATAATTGTCGAAATAGTGCATTCGCCTGAACACCTACTAAAGGGGTTAATTTTTTAGAATGAAAAGCGCTATCTGATTGGGTATACGCGTATTGGAACAATAAGGTAGCAAAGCAAACTAAAAAGGATTTCTTCATGAATTCATTATTTTGTTTTGAATGGATTGGCTAAATTCGGGTTTGTAATCATTTTATAATCTGTAAGCGTAGCTAGAAATGCTTTTAAGGCCTCCCGATCTTCGGTGGTAATATTCAACTGAACAGGTTCGTTATTTTCCATCAATCGAGTATCTAATGTGCTACTTTTAAGAATACCATGGCTATAATGTTCCAACACATCATCGATGGTTGCAAAACGTCCATCATGCATATAAGGCGCCGTTAGCATCACATTGTGTAAGTCTGGAATTTTAAACCGACCACGATCATTTTCTTTTTTAGTTACTCGCATCAAACCTATATCCGAATTAGACGCATCTAAACCAATATTGGCAAATGAATTTTCATTATAAAAAGCAATAGAACCTGGCTGATGGCAACGAGCACACTGGTAGGTCGTATTAAATAAAAATTCACCCCGACGTTCGATAGGCGTTAAGTTTTGAGTACCAAAAAGCTTATCTACAGTTAATCGACAACTATCTGAACGTATCGTAGTGAGGAAACTAACTAAGGCATTTTTAAACTGATCGATACTCAATTCATTTGTGCCAAACGCCAATGGAGTTAAACGTTTTACGTAGTCACGCTCGTTAATCTTTTTCATTAAGGCTGTCATATCATCCATTCCCATTTCAATATGGTTTTCGATGGGTTTCGTAATCAAGCTTCCTAAATCATTTTCACGACCATCCCAAAACAAAGGTTGAAAACCAAAACCAATTACTGCGTTGCTAATATTTTGAATAGCAATGGAATTACGCGTGGTTTTTCTTCCTTCAAAACCGGTACTCAAAGCCATATTGTCAGCGAAGGCATTGGCTTGTTTATGACAGGAAGCGCAAGAAACAGCGTTATTTTTTGAAAGTACTTTGTCATAAAATAATGCGCGGCCAAGATAGGTGCCGGCATCTACATTCGATACCCCTGTTATGTTGGGAACTTCATTCGGTAGGTATGTCTCCGAAATCTCCGTTTGTTTAATTTTTGAACAAGAAACCGAAAACAAAATGCCTGCAAAGAGCAGCGCCGGAATAAGTTTAAACGAAAGATTGCTTTTCATGATACGTACCTTTTATTAAATGAAAATAAATTAAAAAAATTACATTTCCATGAAAGACGACGACAAAATTCAGAATGTTAGGACAAATCAAGACGGAATTCGGAATTTTTAAGACGAATCCACTAGATTTATTCTTCTCTCACACCATGGAAGCTTACGGTAAGGCTACCACAGCGAGCTTGGTGTTATCATACGACACTGCTAACCGTTGAAATTTCTTAAAACCGAATTGATTCATATCGATCAGCGATTCCCATTTACTTTCCTGAAAACGGAATGGATTTTTCAAATAATACAATACTCCTTGATGACCTTGTAACAAACTACCATCCATTAGAATACAAAAATCCTCTTCACCCGGTAAGGTTTCACAGAGTGTATTATTGGGCTCTGGATTTTTTTTGGGGTTTGGGTTCAAGGTCTTTATTTTCCAATGTAACGAATCCGACTTGTCAACATACACAATACGGCCTTTACTTCGATAATAGAAAAATGTTCTTCCGATTTGAGTTGCCATCGTATCCACTTTACTAAAATTCAGATTATGCTTCACCAGATAAAAGGGTTCCGGTAATTCAAATGAAACGAATTCATAGGATGTAATCCACTCGTAGTATCCTATGGTTTTTAATTGTGGTAAAACAACTTGAGGTTTCTTTCCTTTCAAATTAAGGGTGTATAAATGTTGTGTTACTGTATCGCGTTCCACACTCACGCAAGAGATACGATCCATGTCGGGCGTGATTTTAGGAGAATATTCTGGTTCTTTCGTTTTTGTAAGTCGCACCAGCCGTGGTTTTTTCTTTTCCAAATCCATCTTAAAAAGTTCTGTATTGGTAGAATCGATGGAGGAAGAAAAATACAAATACCTGGAATCCGGAGAAAAACTTGGTTGGTTATTATAGCCTTTATTTTTTGAAATTAAATGTCCGTTGCTAACTTTCATGCCCTTTTGAGAGCGTTGCAAATCGAATAAATAAATGCGGGTTTGAGGTAATTGCGCTTTTACCGTTTGAACGGAAGCAAGTAACACCAAACCTAAACATGTATGTAACCAGAATTTGCTTAGAAAGCTGAACTTCTTTTTGTAATTCTTATGCATATAAGTCATAGCTAAACTGTTACGTGAACGGGTAAATTTAAGCGATTCCTTGTAAATCATTTCATCTTTAGCATTTCAGCGAAACTCATATCGCGCAGCATAGATTCTATAATATGGGCAATTCGTTTAGCTCGTGTTGTATCGGTTTTAGCGTTACTAACATGATTGCTATAATATCGTTGATGCGATAAAGGCATAGCTACAAATTTTTGATATGCTTCCGGAACATCTTGCAAACAAAGCAGTAACTCTTCATCGAGTGAAATCGCACTAGGATCTACTTCGAGTTGAACTACAATCGTTTCCCCTAATGGTTTTTTCAACTTCTTGCGAAGTTCTTCTTTAACCGGAAGAATGAAATCGCCATCTCCCATCGGCAAAATGGATTGTTGCTTAATGATTACTGCGTCTAATTTCCCCTTCACCCGATATGATTTTCGCGTACCTGGATTTAATAAATTAGCGTCTTGCGAAGAAATGTGGATATAAGTCCAGCCTGTTTTTTCGCCTTTTTCAGCAAATCGTTCTAATGTTCCTTTAAAAGTTAACATGGCCTCTTTTTCCGATCATCAAAAATGGTGTATAACTCGTATTAAAAAAACAATCAATAGATATTATTTTTACCCGCTTAATAAATTTTATACATGACAAAAATTCATGCGGCCATCACAGCAGTTGGCGGTTATGTACCTGAAGATGTTTTATCGAATGATGATCTCGCAAAAATTGTAGATACCAGTGATGAATGGATTACCACCAGAACAGGAATTAAAGAACGCCGTATACTAAAAGGTGAAGGCTTGGGCACCTCTGATATGGCTGTTAAAGCGGTGCAACAGATCTTAGATAAAAAGAATATCGATCCTCTTGAGATTGAATTATTGATATGTGCAACTACCACGCCCGATTATACTTTCCCGGCAACAGCCAATGTAATTACCGATAAATTAGGATTGAAGAATGCTTTTGGTTATGATATTAGTGCGGCATGCAGTGGTTTTTTATATGCACTAACTACCGCCTCACAGTTTATTGAAACCGGTAAGTATAAAAAAGTAATTGTGGTTGGTGGTGATAAAATGAGTTCGATCTTGAACTTTGAAGATCGAACAACCTGTATCATTTTTGGTGATGGCTGTGGTGCCGTGCTACTCGAACCAAATACCGACGGTTTTGGCATTATCGATTCAGTATTGAAATCGGATGGAGCCGGTAGAGCTCATCTGCATCAAAAGGCTGGTGGGTCGGTTAAACCGGCTACCGTTGAAACGGTGATGGCTAAGGAACATTTTGTGTATCAGGAAGGACAAACCGTTTTCAAATTTGCTGTTACCAATATGGCTGATGTTGCCTATGAAATTATGCAACGAAATAACCTAACCGAAAATGACGTAGCCTGGTTGGTGCCCCATCAAGCGAATAAACGTATTATTGACGCCACCCGAGAGCGTATGGGTATTACGGAAGATAAGGTAATGATTAATATTCAACGTTACGGCAATACAACCAATGGTACCTTACCTCTTTGTTTATGGGAATGGGAAAGCCGACTGAACAAAGGAGATAACATCGTTCTGGCAGCCTTCGGTGGAGGATTTACGTGGGGCGCAACCTACCTCAAATGGGCGTATTAGAATTACTTACGTTGTGGATTACAAAACCGGGTTTCGTAGTTTGTTATACAAGGATATTGTACTTATTAGTTAGCTACATATACGTTGTGCACGAAGTATTTGTTTTGATCGTACCATACAGTAATAAAGCATCTTAGCATTGACATGGTGGATTTATTCCTTCCTTCGGGAAGTCAGTTTTTGAGCATAAGCCTATTGAAACTCATACCGCACATTTTATTTACTAGAAGGGTTTTATTGCACGCTAACTTAAACTGTTGTTGGTGCATGTTTACTTAGCGTGAAGAAAATTTTATCGTCATTCTGAAATTATCAAGCATCTTTGTCGCATGACAATCGAGCAACTTAAAGAGATGCGTGAGCGGGTTAAAAACCTCTATACTTTTTTGCAGGTTGGTGAGAAGAAAAATAAAATTGAAAGCGACCGACAACTAAGTTTATCGCCCGGGTTTTGGGATAATAATGAACGAGCTACCGGTATATTAAAGGAGATAAAAACCAATTCGTATTGGACAGGTTTGTACGATAAAACAAATTCCGCAGTGGAAGATTTTGCCGTTCTTTTTGATTTTTGGAAAGAAGGTGAAACGTCTGAGCAGGAAGCAAAACAAGCCTACGATGCCGCCATTCAGGCTATAGAAGAAGTTGAGTTTAAAAGTACGCTGAATCAACCTGAAGATGAGATGCCTGCTGTAATGACCATCAATTCCGGCGCTGGTGGAACGGAAAGTCAGGATTGGGCAGAAATGCTGCTTCGGATGTATCGAATGTATGGTGAAAAGAATGGTTTTTCAGTTTCAGAAATTGATGTCCAATGGGGTGATGGTGCCGGAATAAAACAAGCAACCATTGAATTGGACGGGCCTTTCGCTTTTGGTTTATTAAAATCTGAAAATGGGGTTCATCGTTTGGTTCGTATTTCACCATTCGACTCCAATGCACGACGTCATACCTCCTTCGCATCAGTATTTGTGTATCCTATGGTGGATGATTCAATTGAAATTGATGTAAATCCCTCCGATTTGGAATGGGAGTTTTTCCGATCAGGGGGTAAAGGCGGACAAAATGTAAATAAGGTAGAAACAGCAGTACGATTAAAACATCTACCTACCGGAATTATTGTTGAATGCCAGCAATCGCGTACCCAAGGAGAGAATCGTGAGAAAGCCCTTAAAATGTTGAAATCACAATTGTATGAACGTGAATTGCAACGTCAGGAAGAACTTAAAAACCAAACCAATGCCAGTAAAAAGAAAATAGAATGGGGGTCTCAAATTCGTTCGTATGTTTTTCATCCTTATAAAATGATAAAAGACCACCGAACTGATTTTGAGGTGAATAACGTAGGGCCCGTGATGGACGGTGAAATTGATGGTTTTATTAAAGCCTACTTAATGTGGAACGAATAACGTTCGACCGCTAACTAATTCTACTTTACGCTTCAAATGTTATCCTGTAAAACAATTACTGCTGTTTTATTGAGGAAAACCACAAACAGATTTTAAAATTCTGTTTGTCACACAATAAAAAAATCTTTACTTTGATAGGTATTTTCTATCGCTTGAAGCAATTCTTGTACAAAGTAATAGTGGTTTTATTTCCGTTGATTATGTTATCGACGCAGCTACTCGTTGCACAAACGAACACCAAAAAGGATAGTATCAAAAAGGCCTTTCAGGAAAAAAGACAACTTGATAGTTTAACCCGAGCAATAAAAAAACAAGAACTCAAAAAACAAAATGATAGTATTGTATCCGCACGAAAGCAACAACGACTTAAAGATAGTATAGCCAATGTTGAAAAACGAAAACTGATAAAGGATAGTATCGATCTCGTGAATTTTAAAAAGAAATTCGGAGAAGAAAAATTACAAGAAAAATTAGATGAGCGTGATCGTATAAAAAAGATGGAGGAACGCTATAAAAAGCAACGAGAGGAGGATAGTTTGTTCCTTGTACAAAACCAACGTTCAAAATATATAGCCGATAGTATTGAACAAGCAAAACTACAAGCACAACGACAACGTTTTGTGCAAGACAGTATTCGCGAGGTTAATTTGCGAATTACCGCAGAACAAAAAAGGCAGGATAGTTTAGCGGCTTCCGAAGCGTATGCTAAAGAAGTTAACCGACAACGTGAGTTGGACGTATCACGCAAACGAGATAGCTTAAAAAGTGTAGTAGAACTGAATACGCCACAAACAAAACCACCTATTTCGGAAGTAGATAGTTTAGCTACGGTGGCTAAAACTTCTTCGAGGGAGATTCCTAAAACGGATAGCAGTCAGGAAATTACAGCTTCACGCCCGGAACAGAAACCGGATAGTAATACAATGAATGCCACACCGGCACCAATTCCGGAACAACCGAAACAGGAAACACCTGATTTCGTTTTAATGCCTTGGGAAGAAGCTGAACCGAAATCGCAAAATTTGCAAGGGTATAAAATGGAAGTAATTGATTCGCTTCGAAAAATTGATTCCATAAAATATTATTTCAGTTCGTTTAGATACCGATTGAGAAAGTCGACCGAAATTTCATTTTATATCGGTGTTTCAAATTATCTCGGTGATTTAGGCGGTAACAGCGGATTGGGAAAGAAGTTCTTCTATGATAATAATTTCAAGAAGAGAAATAACTTTTACGGGGCCTCCATTACCTATTCGCGTTCTGAATATTTAGGTTTTCGATTGTCGTATATAAACGGTAAAATTTCTGCTAGCGATCATGATATTGCTTATTCCTCGCAAAAAGATGAAGCTTATTTTCGATACAAACGCAACCTCGATTTTCAAACTAAAATTTCTGAATGGTCATTGTTATTGGAATTACTTCCTTTAAAACTATTTCCAATACAAAAACGTGCCTTCCGTTATCCTGTTCAGCCATACCTATTAGCAGGAATTGGTACCTTTCGATTTAATCCACAAGGAAGTTATTATGATGAAATTGCAGAAGATTATGTTTTCATCGACTTACAACCTTTGCATACCGAAGGACAAAACATGAAGGAATATCCAGATAGAAAACCTTATGCGTTACGCCAATGGAATATGCCTTTTGGATGTGGCGTTAAATACGTTTTTGGTCGACGCACATCGTTAGGCTTCGAGTTCGTGGGTAGAAAGTTATTTACCGATTACCTCGATGATGTTAGTACCACCTATATCGATGCATCTCTTTTTGATAACTATTTCGATGAAGAAAATGCTGCTGTAGCCAAACAAATTTTTAATAAATCGGATGAAATAGATCCCGATAATGCTTATGGCGAAAAAGATATTCGAGGTAATCCTAAACACAACGACTTTTATTACAGCTTCAATTTGAAATTTTCGTACCGCTTAAGTAAATTAAAATAAGCACATCCTTTCATCACAAATACAGTGCTTAAGTGTAAACAAGCGCAACCTTGAGTTGCTATGCAATAGTACCTTCCCTTGTAAGACCTTTTCCTTAATAATGAAAAGGACCATTTTTCGATTACCTGTGGCACGTGTATTGATAAATAGGCCGACACCCTGAAAAATTCAGGTAAAATAGGACTGTAACTGACAAAAAGATTGAATACTATGAATTTTGAACGACAAATTTTCGCAAATAATAACGAGGAGATAGAAATCATGCCAATTGTTCCTTTGAGTGAGGATGAGATGACGGATGATGAAATAAAATCTTTACCCAAAGACCTTATCATTTTACCATTACGAAACATGGTGTTGTTTCCGAATGTGGTTATTCCCATTACGGTTTCTCGCGATAAATCAATTAAAGCTTTGCAAGAAGCTGAAAAAACCGGCCGACATATTGGGGTAATTTCTCAACTGGATGCCAAAAGTGAAAGTCCTGGCTATCAAGACATCAATAAAATAGGAACTGTTGCACAAATCATAAAACAAATCCGTATGCCGGATGATAGTTTAACGGTTTTCATTCGCGGGCGCATTCGTTTTGAAATAAAAAACTGGTTGCAAGATGAACCATATTTTCTTGCAGAGGTAAATTATCTCGAAGATAAAATGCCTGAGTTCAATGAGGAGTTCGCAGCTATGACGGCATCGGTGAAGGATATGGCCGAGCAAATCATGCAGAAATCGAATAACGTACCGGCCGAAGCAGCAATTGTGCTTAAAAACATTGAGAATATTTCCTTCTTGAATCATTTTATCGCTAGTAACTTAAATTGTGAAACGAAGGATAAGCAGGCGTTATTAGACGAGAATGATTTTAAACTTCGAACCGAAAATTTATTACGGCTACTTCAACTTGAATTACAACATGTTGAACTAAAAAATAAAATCACGAATAAAACGAAAGGTGAACTTGATAAGCAACAACGGGATTACTTTTTAAATCAACAGTTGAAAGCGATCAAAGATGAGTTAGGAGGTGATAGCAATGAACGTGAAATTAAGGATTTACAAAAGCGCGCAGAAGAAAAGAAATGGCCGGAAGCTGCGAAGGATTTGTTTACTAAGAGTATCGAGAAACTGGAACGTATGCACCCTTCCACACCCGATTACTCTACCATTTATAACCATGCCGACCTGATGATAGATCTTCCTTGGGAAACCTATACCCAAGATATTTATGACATCAAGAAGGCGCGTAAGGTGCTAGACGACGATCATTACGGCATGGATAAAATTAAAGATCGTATTCTGGAGTATCTGGCTGTATTGAAGTTGAAAGGAGATATGAAATCGCCGATTTTGTGTTTTATTGGCCCTCCGGGAATTGGTAAAACATCCTTAGGAAAATCTATTGCCAATGCTATTGGTAGAAAATATGTGCGTTTAAGTTTGGGTGGTTTGCATGATGAAAGTGAATTGCGAGGTCATAGAAAAACGTATATTGGTGCGATGCCCGGACGAATTATTCAATCGCTGCGGAAAGTAAAAACATCGAATCCGGTTTTTATTCTGGATGAGATTGATAAAATAGGTCGCGATTTTCGGGGCGATCCAAGCAGTGCACTGTTAGAAATTCTGGATCCTGAACAAAATAATTCCTTTTATGATAACTACTTGGAGTTGGAATATGATTTATCCAAAGTACTCTTTATTGCAACAGCAAACTCCTTGGGTGAAATACAACCCGCTTTACGTGATCGTTTAGAAATTATTGACCTTTCTGGTTATGCGGTGGAAGAAAAAACAGAAATCGCAAAAAAGCATTTGATTCCAAAACAGAAAGAGGCACATGGATTAAATAAGATAGCCGTTAAAATTCCGAATCCGGTCATTGTAAAACTGATTCAAGAATATACGCGCGAAAGTGGTGTTCGAGAATTAGATCGCATGTTCGCCTCTATCATGCGTCATGTGGCAATGCAAGTTGCTCTAAATGAGAAACTAAAGGAACTAACCATAAGTGAAGAGAAGTTGGAAGAGATTCTAGGTCGCCCTAAATACTCCAACGATCTCTATGTTAAAACAAACCCACCGGGTGTAGCGGTTGGTTTAGCCTGGACTTATGTTGGTGGTGAAATTCTTTTCATAGAAACGAGCTTGAGTAAGGGAAAAGGAGGCTTAACGCTAACGGGTAACTTGGGTAATGTGATGAAAGAAAGTGCCTCCACAGCGCTATCTTACCTGCAAGCACATGCTCAGGAATTCGGGATAGATTCGAAACTATTTGAAGAACGTCATGTACATATTCATGTTCCGGAAGGGGCAACACCTAAAGATGGTCCGAGTGCTGGCGTAACGATGCTCACCTCCTTGGTAAGTGCATTCACCGGTAAGAAGGTTAAACCTTATCTAGCCATGACAGGGGAAATAACCCTACGCGGACAAGTACTTCCGGTTGGAGGGATAAAAGAAAAAATTCTAGCTGCAAAACGTTGTGGTATGAAGGATATCGTGTTATGTACCCAAAACCAGAAACATGTTGATGAAATTAATCCAGTTTTTATTAAAGGGTTGAAATTTCATTATGTAGATCAGATGAAGGAAGTAATTCAGTTTGCCTTAGGAATAAAGAGTAAGTAAGAACTACTATTGTCCGACTAAATTATTGGAACGCAGATTTTTACGCTATTTATGATTTGCGTTGATTTGTTGTGCATGAAAAATTCAAATATACTTATGATCCATTGCCTTTAAAACCTTCATTTTAACACGGATGTTGAAATCATAAAGAATTTCTTGCAAATAGAAATCGTAATGAATCTGCTACATTTTAAGAACTTGCGTTCCAATAACTGATGAGGTTATGTGCTTATTTTAGTATGAAATAGCAGGAATATTGGTTTGAATTGGCTTCTTCGTGAAAAAAACCAAACATTATTTTAACTTCAAATGCGTCTTGTTCCTTAACATTCATTTTCTATATTTGCTCGTTAATCTCCTTCAGTATGAATTATAACAAAATAAATAATATCATGGGCTGGGTTATCTGTTTGATAGCTTGTACAGTTTACATGATGACAAAAGAAGCCACGGTAAGTTTTTGGGATTGTGGAGAGTTTATTTCCGGGGCTGCCAAAATGGAAGTAGTGCATTCACCGGGTGCTCCGCTCTTTTTAATGATTGGTCGTTTGTTTGTAATCATCCTAGGTGGTATTAAAAATGCAGCCTTTGCCATTAACTCGCTGTCAGCCATTTCCAGTGGTTTCACCATTTTGTTTTTATTCTGGACGATAACTCACTTCGCAAAACGTATTGTTTTACGCACGAATGATGAGATTAGTTCTTCCGATCTTCTAAAAATTATGGGTGCCGGTGTAGTTGGTGCTCTTGCCTATACCTTTTCCGATACGTTTTGGTTTTCGGCCGTAGAAGGTGAGGTGTATGCCTTATCCTCTTTCTTAACAGCACTTGTTTTCTGGATGATTTTAAAATGGGAAGATCGCATCACCCACACACAAGATATTCAAGCAGATCGTTGGATCGTGTTAATTGCCTTCATCATGGGCTTGTCGACCGGTGTTCACTTATTGAACTTACTTACCATTCCGGCTATTGTAATGGTGTACTATTTCAAACGGTATGAAGTAACAACTTGGGGAACCGTTTGGGCATTTGTAATTGGTTGCGTAATTACCGGTTTCGTGCAGTACGGTGTTATTCAAGCTATTCCGGTTTTGTGCATGAATATGGATATCATTTTCGTAAATTCCTTTTCACTACCTTTTAATAGTGGTGTATTATTTACCATTATTGCCTTGGGTGTAATCATGTATTTCCTCATTCGTTGGGCAAAAGCAAAAGGACATTATTTTGTGCATTTAGGAACCATCTGTGTTATTTTCATTTTAATTGGTTACTCACCTTACGTTTCAACAATCATACGTTCTAATGCCGATGTGCCTATCGACATGACCAATCCTGATAATGCCATTACCTTAATTAAATATGTTCAGCGTGAACAATATGGTAAGGTTCCTTTATTATTTGGTCCCGACTATAATTCTCAAGCTATCGGAATGAAAGAAGGTTCTATGCAATACTGGAAAGGGCCAAAGAAATATGAGGAGTTAGGAGAAAAGCAAGATGAGCGTGAATATGCAGCTGGCGAAACGCGCTTCTTCCCGCGTATTTGGGATGATAATCAACAGTCGCATGTTCAGTACTATATGAATTACTTGGGATTGAATGAAGGCGATCGCCCTACAGGACGTGATAACCTGAGCTTCTTCTTCGGTTATCAAGTGAATCAAATGTGGTGGCGTTATTTCTGCTGGAATTATATCGGTCGCCAAAATGATATTCAGAATATTATGGGCGAACCTCAAAATGGTAATTGGGTTTCAGGTATTTCTTTTCTCGATAAATCTCGCGTAGGAGATATGAGCAAAATGCCGGAGGCGTATAAAAACAATCGTGCTTATAATAAACTGTTTTTCTTGCCTTTTATACTCGGATTGCTTGGTTTCTTCTTCCATTTTCAACATGATAGAAGAAATTCTTTTGTAGTAGGCTTACTCTTTTTCTTTACCGGTTTAGCTATTGTAATTTACTTGAATAACACGCCTATTCAACCTCGTGAACGAGATTATGCGTATGCTGGGGCAACCTATGCCTTCGCCATCTGGATCGGACTCGGTGTGATGATGGTTTCCGATTTATTAAAGAAAATTGGTTTAGGCGCTATGTCGCCGGCTATTGCATCGGCACTTTGTTTAGTTGCCGTTCCAATACTTATGGCTAGTCAGGAATGGGACGATCACGACCGTTCGCAAAAAACCTTGGCCTTAGCATCGGCACGTAACTACCTCAATAGTTGTGAACCGAATGCCATCTTATTTACTGAAGGCGATAATGATACCTATCCATTATGGTATGCGCAGGAAATTGAAGGTATACGTACCGATGTGCGTATGGTTAATATTTCTTTACTAGGTATTGACTGGTATATCGATCAATTAAGTTTTGCTATTAATAAGGCCGAGCGTGTTCCGCTTATTTGGAAACCAGAACAGTATCGTGGTGAATTAAGAAACTACATGCGCTTTATTGATAAGGGGTTACCTCAAGACAAATATGTTAACCTTACAGAAGCGCTGCAGTTTGCAGGTAGCGAAGAATCAGGTGCAAAGGTTCGTTTACAAGGCGGGGAAGAGGAGAATTACTTCCCAACCAAAAATTTCTCGATTCCTGTAGATAAAGAATTGGTACGAAAAAATAAAATCGTGAATGATCCGGATTCAGCAATTGTGAATGAAGTTCAATTTACTATTCCTGAAAATGTAGCTTACAAGAATGACTTGGCCATTTTAAATATCATTGCGGCTAATGCTTGGAAGCGTCCTATCTATTTTGCAAATTCTATTGATCCTTCACACTATGAAGGCTTACAAGAATACCTTCAATTAGAAGGTTTGGCCTACAAGTTAATACCGGTGCGTACGCCTGGAAGTACGGTAAATTCACCTCGTCGGGTGAACGCCGATAAATGTGTAGATTTAGTATTGAATAAGTTTGAATTTGGTAATGCTGATAAAACAAACATTTTCTACGATCAAACAAATCGTAGAATGATGAATTCGCCGCGCATTTTAGCCGTTCAATTATGTGAGTATTTAACAGCGAATAACAGAAAAGAAGATGCTATTAAGGTGTTAGATAAAATGTGTAATTCAGTTTCGGAAAGAAGCTTCCCAACAATAGTTACACCGGAAGATAAAAGTATGATTTTGATCGCTGATGGTTATATGAAAGCAGGAGCAACGGATAAAGCAAAAAAATTGATCGATAAAATTGTGAAGTTTATTGAACAGGATATTATGTATAAAAATACGTTACCTGAAAATAAACGCTCTGCCAAAGAAGACGATTGGAGATTCCAAATTTACTCCTTACAGTATCTGGCAGGGTCTGCCATGAATTCTGGTATGCAGGATACGTATAAAATGCTTGCCGATAAAGTAAATGTTCTCGGACAAGGTTTGCCTCAACAACAAGGACCGCAATAAGGTATGTATAAAGCTAGTATTCAAAATCAGGAATTTGATATTAATCTTGATCAAGAGGTTTTTATCAACGGATTACCGCATGATGTTGAATTTGAACAAATCGGTTTTCATAGTTTCAAACTCCATTTCAACGGGGAAGAACATATAGCGGATTTAGTTTCGTATGATACACTGAAGAAGGAAATGGTTCTTCGAATGAAGTCTAAAAAATTAAGTGTTCAGTTGAAAGAACCGGTGGATCTTTTTCTGGAGAAAATAGGCATTCGTCTTCCTGAACATAAAAAGGAAAATAAACTGGTAGCTCCTATGCCAGGGTTGGTTTTGAAAATTCTCGTGCAACCCGGCGATCAGGTTAAGAAGGGTGAGCCTCTTTTGGTGCTTGAAGCGATGAAAATGGAAAATGTGTTTAAGGCTTCTGATGATGTAACTATTAAAGAAATCAATGTAGTTGAAAAACAAGCAGTGGAAAAAGGCAACGAACTCATTAATTTTGAATAGCACCATGATGAAACAATTGTTGCTATTTACAGGCCTTATTCTTTTCGCCCTCGGGAAGTTGTCTTCACAAGTTGCTTCGTCATACATTTATTTAGAAGGCATACGAACCATTCCTTTCAGACTCAAAGTGAACAATAAGGAAATCCCTATTCGAAATAAACAATACTATTTAGTTCCCATTCAAGAATCAGGAGAGTACGTAATGGATATTCTCTTTGCTGGCGATTTATATCCTGCACAGCGATTTATCCTTGATGCAAATAGTCATAGCGCCTTCGGTTATAAACTAGCAAAAACGGTAGAAGATAAATTCTATCTGGTTGATTTGGTAAATAAAGGTCGCATTATTGAAACTAATTCCGATGTGAACATTGGTCTGTCAACCATAGAAAACACGATAAACTTTAGTAATACCTTAGTACTTAAAGATTCGGTTCAACCAGAAGAAAAACTTACCAAGAAACAACGAAGAAAATTGCAACAAGTGTCCGATGCTAAATCGCTTGAACCTGTTATAACCACAGCTACGCAAGAACCTGAACCCAAAGTTGTAAAAGAAAAAAAGAAGAACAAGAAGGTAAAAGATACCTTAGCGGTTAACATAGAAGAACCGAAGAAAGATCCGGTGTATGGGGTGGTGGAAGAAATTAAGGCGAAACCCAAAAAGGAAAAGAAAAAACCGGAAGTAGCGGAAACTAAAAAAGAGAAGGTAGAAGTAGCTCCTGTAAAAAAAATGGTAGTACCAACTTGTAGTGGCAATGCTTCCGACCCAGAAGTAAATAGTTTAGTAAACCGACTCAAAAATAAAAGCAACGATGAAGATCGTATGATGATATTACGAAAGAAGGTTTTTACAGGTTGTATAACTTGTACTCAATTACATCGAATCGTTGAGGAATTGAATAGTCAGTTTGATCGAATGAACGCCGTGAAGTTTCTTCGGAATTCTATTTCTGATATTCAAAATTTAGTACAACTTGAAGATTTATTCAAAACGGATACAAATAAGGCTAAGCTGACTAACTTAATGTATCAATAATTTGTTTGACGTGAAGGGTTTTCTTTATTCTTCAAGCTATCAATTAATGAGAAACTTCTCTAATTCATTTTTGTAAATCGCTTCACCCAATATTGTCGCTCTCCGGAAATAAGTACCTGATAATTACCGGCCGCTAAATGCTCAATTGGGATTGTTACATGATTATAGTAACTGTCTTTAAGCACAGTTTGTCCTTCCTGATTTAAGATTCGATAAAAAGCCCAACCAGAATAAATATTCAATAATTGAATGTGCTGATAACCGGGATTAGGATATAACAAAACAACTTCATTGGTATCTATGCGCGGGTTTTGTCCTAATAACAACAGTTGATTTTCTCGAATCGATTCCACCGATTTTAATAGCCAATTGTCGGGATCTACTTGCAAATCGAGAATCTTCTGGTCAGTTTCTACGATAAAATATTCATCGTTCTTAGTAATTTGTTGATGTATTTGCAATTTTCCTATAGTGGTTTTACATACAAAATCAATCGGTGTTTTAAAAGTCGGCGTAGCCGATGAAGCGCCTCGATGTTGAACCCTCAGGTAAATTTTACTTCCCTCCTGATAATATTCAATATTGAAAATCGGATAACCTTTACCAAAAAACCACTGATCAAAATATGGTTGCAAATTCATACCGGAATAGGTTTCCAATGAATGTTGCAAATCGCGTAAGCTGGCTGTTGCGAATTGATAGTCGTGAAGAAAATTACGCATGCCTTCAAAGAAGTTTTTTTCGCCAAGTAAATACCGAAGCATGTGAATAATAGCTGAACCTTTATTATACGTAAGTTCCCAGTTAAAGAGTCGACTTACATTACCGGTATCCGAAACAAAAACCGTATGGGTGGTATCCTGTTTGGCCAACCATTGTACTTCATTCATTTTATTTCGAGCCTCTTCAGCACCGCGCAGTTTTTCTAAGAGGAGGTATTCACCATACGATGCGAATCCTTCATTCAGCGTAATATCACCCCAAGTTTTGCAGGTCACATAATCGCCAAACCATTGGTGCATTAATTCATGCGCAATCAGCGTAAAGCGCCCAACAGCCTCGGTGGTGGTCATAGTTTGATGTTCCATGCCGCCACCCATTGGCGCCATACAATGACCATATTTTTCTTTATAAAACGGATAAATTCCAAAGAGCTCTGAAAACTGTTCGAGCATCATTGTAATAGAATCTAGAACAGGTTTTACGGAGTCTAAAACTTCAGGTCTATTATACAAGTAGTTCACAATCTTTATGGAATCTTGAACGTTAGCAGGTTTGGCATATTGTACATATTCCATATACTTTCCAACGGCTACTGAAATCAAATAATAATCAATAGGGTAGTGCGTTTTCCAACGATACCGATGTTTACTATTCGGAAGTGTATCTATACCTTCTAGGATACCATTACTACCTACTTTGTTTTCAAGATCTGTTGTAACAAACACATAGGCACTATCCGCTTTATCTTGTAAAAATTGTTTGCACGGAAACCACTCATACGCACTAAAAGGTTCGCTTAAACTATAGGTTGCTGTATCGCCATAGGTTTTAGAAACCGCAGAGGTGAATCCATTTCCGATGGCTGCACCGCCTACCACCGAGGCATTCCCATGATAGTATATTTTTAGTTCGATAGAATCTGTAGCTACTAAAAATGTATCCATTGCAACATAAACCATATGGTTCTTTCTAGCATAGGATTGTGTTCGATTGAGATACACTGCACTATCAATAACTAAATTGTCATTCAGTTCAAAACAGAAAGTATCACTCGGAGTTTTTAAATGAGCCTTTAACGTACAACTTCCTGAGATATAGGTAGTGTCTCGTTCAATATTCAAATCTAAAAAGTAAAAGTGAACATCGTATCGATCCATTAACGATTTCGGATAAGTATCTAATCGTGCTCGTTGTTGTAATCGCTCTAAGAATTTTATTTTCCCCTGCATACAAGGCGATACCTCCTGGGAAACGGCATGCAAGAAAAAAAATAATACCAGTAAACTCAGCGTGTACTTCATGGTATAAAGTTACAGGCCAACAAGGAATTTGCTGAATCTAATTAGGTTGAATGAGTGCAAAAACGGCATAGTTAATAATATCTCTGAAATTCGAATCCATCCCTTCTGAGATTTGCGTTTTCCCTTCATTGGAAATGATTTGTTTTATACGAAGAATTTTTGTGAGTATAAGATCAGCAAAAGATTCCTGACTCATACTACGCCACGCTTCACCGTAATCATGATTTTTATTCATCATCAATTCAAATGTTTCCTGAAGATGTTTGTTATACAACATAATAGCTTCTTCTAACGGAAGTTCCCAGCGTTCATCGTGAAGTAATTCATCTTGTATTAAAGCAATGATGCCGTAATTCACAATCGCTCGCCATTCCCCATGAATATCTTCATCAATTTTCTGAACTCCCTTTTCTTGCAGGGTTCGTATGCGTTGGGCTTTGATAAATATTTGATCGGCAATACTAATCGGACGTAATACCCGCCACGAGGTTCCATAATCTTGAGCCTTTTTTGTAAAAATTTGTCGACATCTTTCAATAACCTCTTGGTATTGTTGTTCCGTTTGTAACATGTAAAAACTATCTTCGTTTTGGAATGGCCAAAAGTAAAGGTTTCAGCATAAACTGTAAAGGTAATCTGCTTGATATTTCAAGTCCTTGGGTAATGGGTATTTTAAATAGTACGCCCGATTCATTTTTCAATCAAGGACGAGAGCAACAAGTGAACGATTTATTGGCACTAGCCGAAACGATGTTAGCGGAAGGTGCTAACGTGCTTGATTTAGGAGGAATGAGTACAAGGCCTGGTGCTACTGAAATTTCTTTAGATGAAGAACGAGAGCGGGTTATACCTGCCTTGAAAGCCATACGCCATACATTTCCGGAAGCTATTATTTCAATTGATACGTATCGAAGCGCTCTAGCCGATGAGGCTTTGCACTTGGGTGCAACCATGATTAACGATGTTAGCGGAGGAAATTTAGATGAGCACATGGTTCAAGTGGTGGCAAAACATAAAGCACCTTATATCTGCATGCACATGCAAGGAACTCCCGCAACAATGCAGCAACAACCCCACTATGAAAATGTAGTGCAAGAGGTATTTGCTTTTTTTCAACGGAAAATTAAATGGCTTCATAAGCATGGTGTACACGATGTAATTCTCGATCCCGGTTTTGGGTTTGGTAAAACCATGCACCATAATTATGAGCTAATGGCCAACTTGGATATTTTTTCAAACCTGAATCATCCTGTTTTAGTAGGTATTTCCAGAAAGAAAATGGTACAACAACCTTTAGGCATCACAGTTGAAAACGCGTTAAATGGATCAACAGTTTTGCATACCATCGCGTTAATGAAAAACGCCTCTATACTTCGCGTGCATGATGTGAAACAAGCCAAAGAGGCTGTAACCTTGTGGAATACCTTAGAAGACGCTGCATCATGATAAAGGAAACACAAGCTGTTGTTTTACACAATGTAAAATATGGCGATACTAGTTTAATTTGTAAGATGTTTACCCAGGCTTTTGGGTTACAGAGTTATTTACTGCAAGGGGTTCGAAGTGAAAAAAAATCAGGGCACAAAGCCAATCTGTTTCAACCGGGTAGTATTCTGGAGATTCAAGTTTATCATACTCCGAATAAAAATCTTCAACGCATTCGCGAAGCTAAAATGCACTATTGGAGCGAACAGTTGCAACACTCTATGGTGCGACAAAGCATGTTGTTATTTTGTATCGAACTGTTTACCAAAGTGGTTACACAACCTGAAACGAATGAAGAACTGTATGAATTTCTTACCCAATCCGTATATCATTTAGATCAGTTTGAACAAGATAAACTCGCTAATTTCCATTTACAATTTTCGTTGCAATTAGCCAGTTTGATGGGCTTTGGTATTCACGATCAATATACTCCTGAAACTCCGATTCTCGATCTTCAAAATGGAAGTTATGTTGCCACAACACATAAACATAGTTTAGAATTCGTAGATGGTAAATATGCTGAAGTGATTTCACAATTGAATTCGCTCTCACTTTTTGAAGGACATACTATTGCCTTGAATAGAGAGCAACGGTTGGAACTTATTCATCTTCTGATTCGATATCTTCAACTTCATGTAAATGGCATGGGCAAAATAAAAAGCCTCGAAGTTCTGCCGGAAATTTTGTAAGGTTAAGCTTACTTTCGTGTTGCAATGAAAGTAACCGTTCTCGGAAATAATTCTGCGTTACCAGCCTTTGGCCGATACCCAACGTCGCAAATAGTACAAGTACATGAGCAATTATTTTTGGTTGATTGTGGCGAAGGTGCTCAAATGCGTATGCAGCAATTCGGAATTCGTTCAGATCGCATCAATCATGTTTTTATTTCTCATTTACATGGGGATCATTATTTCGGATTAGTTGGTTTTATTTCTAGTCTGTCTTTAAAAGGAAGAACCCGCGATTTATTTCTTTATTGTGATGCATCCTTAAAAGCTATCATCGATTTGCAACTGCCTTGGGATCTCGGTTTTAAAATTAACTATCATTTTTTGAAAGAAGGTGATGCCGAACTTCTTCTCAAAACCGACACTTTAGAAGTTAAATCTTTTCCTGTATATCATAGTGTTCCTACCCATGGTTTTTTATTTACGGAAAAGAAACGAAAACGCCGTTTACTACCGGATAAATTGCGACAATATGAAATTCCAAAATACTATTACAAGAAACTCAGCGAAGGATTTGATTATACAAAACAAGATGGAAGTGTTATCAAAAATGAATGGGTAAGTGAAGCTGGCTCACCTGATAAAAAATATGCTTTTGCTGCCGATACCCGTTTCGCTCCGGAAATGGTTGAACATATTTTTCAGGCCGATTTACTCTATCATGAAACCACTTATTTACACGATTTGATAGATAAGGCTGCTCAACGCATGCACAGCACAACCTTGCAAGCCGCAGAAATAGCACGTGCTGCTCAGGTGAAGAAATTACTCATTGGCCATTTCTCTTCAAAATATAAAAACCTCGAACCATTTATAGCCGAAGTACAAACTATTTTCATGTCGGTAGAGCTTGCTACAGAAGGATCAACCTTTGAATGTTAGCTAAACGTGATTCTCTTTGAATTGAAACTGAAAGGAGTCTTAAGTTGAAAAGAATTTGGTTATTTTCGCCGCATGAACAAATCCCTTCGCGTTTTTGATAATGTGGTGGAAGCCATTGGTAACACGCCACTTATCCGTTTGAACTCAATTACTCGTGATTTCCCTTGTCCGGTTTATGCCAAGGTAGAATATTTTAATCCCGGCAATAGCATTAAAGATCGCATTGCGCTCAAGCTCATTGAAGATGCTGAAAAAAGTGGTGCCCTCCAACCAGGTGGTACCATTGTGGAATGTACGAGTGGAAATACCGGAATGGGTTTGGCCTTGGTTGCCTTAACTCGTGGGTATAAGTGCGTTTTCACAATGGCGGATAAAATGAGTAAGGAGAAGGTAGATATTCTACGAGCCATGGGAGCCGAAGTTCATGTTTGTCCTACGAACGTTGAACCGGAAGATCCGCGTTCCTATTATTCTGTGGCTGCACGCATTGCTAAAGAACGAGGAGGCTGGAATCCGGATCAATATAATAATTTAAGTAACCGTGAAGCGCATTATATGTCGACCGGGCCTGAAATTTGGAAACAAACGGAAGGTAAAATTACGCATTACGTGGCCTCAACCGGAACGGGAGGAACGTTGATTGGAACGGGTAAATATTTAAAAGAACAAAATCCTAATGTTCAAGTACTGGGTATCGATCCAGATGGTTCAATTCTGAAGCATTGGTTTGATACCGGTGAGGTTAAACCGGAATTAGCTAAAGTTTACGCTGTTGAAGGTATGGGCGAGGATTTTATTCCGTTGAATTACGATCCACAATATATCGATCATTTGGAAACAATTTATGATAAGGAAAGTTTACTCATGTGTCGTCGATTAGCCAAAGAAGAAGGCTTATTTGTAGGTTCTTCCGCGGGTGCTGCCGTGCAGGGTGTTGTTCAAATGAAAGATAAATTTAAAGAAGGTGATTTAGTGGTTGTGGTGCTACACGATCATGGTAGTCGTTATGTAGGCAAGATTTATAACGACGATTGGATGAAGGAAAAAGGATTCCTTTAATTTCATACATCACCTTATGGTTTATTTAGAAGATAGCCGAAGAATTTGGTTTTACATGGTTTCAAGGCTAATGATGATGAGTTTTCATCCTATCCGAATAAATACTGTCTATACGTTGTAATACACTTATTTTTGATAGCGTTAAACGCTGTAAGGATTTACACAAAATAAACTATGACCAAGAAAAAACATAAACCAACGATATTAATTACGAACGACGATGGTGTTACGGCACCGGGTATTGCTGCTTTGGTTGAAGTGGCAAAGCAATACGGTGAGGTAGTAGTGGTGGCACCTGATACACCGCAATCGGGCATGGGGCACGCGATTACATTAGGCCGTCCGTTACGATTGAATCCGGTAAAATTATTTGGAGATATAGAAGCCTATCAATGTTCCGGAACACCGGTAGATTGTGTAAAGCTTGCTGTTGATAAAGTGCTTGGTAAGAAACCTGATTTTTGTTTCAGTGGAATTAATCATGGTTCCAATGCAAGCATTAATATTATTTATTCCGGAACGATGTCGGCAGCCATGGAGGCTTCTTTTGAAGGTATTCCGGCGGCAGGTTTTTCGTTTCTTGATTTTAGCTTTAATGCCGATTTTTCGTTACCACAACAAGTGGCCAACGAAGTAATTCATCACATGGTGCACGATATACTGCCTAAGCAAGCCTTGTATAACGTGAATATTCCGAAAATCGATTTAGATGATTTTAAGGGTATTAAATTATGCCGACAAGCCGAGGCAAAATGGAATGAGAACTTTTTGGAGCGTAAAGATCCTATGGGAAAAAAATACTATTGGCTTACCGGTGAGTTTGTAAATACAGATAAAGGGAAGGATACAGACATTTGGGCACTTGATCATAATTATGCTTCTGTTGTACCGATTCAGCATGATTTAACGAATCATGATTTATTGAAGAAAATTAAACTCTAAGAAGTGATGCTTAGGGTAGAGAATTTATATAAGAAATTTTCGGGTGCCGAAACTGCCAGTATTAATGGATTAAGTTTTCAATTCCCTAATGACAAAATCATTGGCTTATTAGGCCCAAATGGAGCTGGTAAAACAACAACGTTATCTATCGTTTCCGGATTAATTACGGAGTATCGTGGCGATATATTTTTGATGGGCGAAAATATTCGCGAAGCAAAAACCGGACTGGTGCAACAAATCGGTATTGTACCGCAACAAATTGCCATGTATGCAACCTTATCTTGCGAGGAGAATTTATTGTATTTTGGAAGTTTATATAATATTCCTAAAGAGGAACTTCGCAAACGCATTGAAACGTATTTACAAGAATTTGGTTTGTTTGAACATCGTAAAAAACAAATTCGTCATTTTTCAGGAGGCATGAAACGACGTGCTAATATCATTGCTTCTTTATTGCATCAACCGAAATTATTAATACTCGATGAACCAACCGCTGGTGTGGATGTGCAATCGCGCAATATGATACTTGAATTTTTAAAGAAGTATCATCAGCTTGGGAATAGTATCATTTATACATCACACATTCTTGAAGAGGCTGAAACATTGTGTCATGAAGTACTCATTATCGATGCAGGTAAGAAAATTGTTCAAGGAGAGCCGTCGAAACTTATCTCAGAGCATGAAGCACAAAACTTAGAACATCTATTTTTAAAATTAACTGGAATAGCCCTTCGCGATTAATATGAAACGAATTATATCCACGGTTATCAAAGAATGGCAAGTTACGCGTCGCGATTGGGGAGGTATTGCGTTGTTATTTGCAATGCCGGTTTTACTCATCATTATAATGGCCTTGGTTCAAGATGCGCCGTTTCGTGATTACCGAAATGTAGTGCATCACGCTCTTTTAATCAATCAAGATAAAGGCAAAGTGGCAAGCTTGTTAGTGGATGGATTGAATAAGAATAAAGCATTCATTCTCCATGATTCCTTGCAAGGAAAAGTAATCGAAGTCGACAACGCAAAGCAACTGGTTAAGCAAGGGAAATATCCGTTTGCAATCTTAATGCCATCTGGGTTAAGTGCCGAAATTGTAAATAGTGCCAATGCCATCGCGAACGGTATGGCGAAGAAAATTGGTATGCCATCACATCTTCCGGAACGGGAGTTGCGTACAGGACATAACATTCAATTAATTTTCGATCCAACAGCGAAACCAACCTTTAAATTAGCTGTTCAAAATGCGTTAGAGAAATTTTTGTCGCGCATACAATCCGATATTATTCTAGATCGAATTGCACGATTGAATGCATCCAATCAAGATAGTTCATCATTTGATTTTGATAAACACCTTCATGCCGTAACGATAGAAGAGCTTAGCTTACAAGCGCAAGATTCTAAACTAAAGGAAATGAATTCGGTTCAACATAATGTACCGGCTTGGGCAATTTTTGGTATTTTCTTTTTAACGGTAATAATTAGTGAAAGCTTGATTCAAGAACGATCAACAGGAAGTTGGACTCGTATTAAATTAATTCCGGGTTCAATTCGAGATATTCTAATCGGCAAAATGATTTTCTTTATTGTATTAGGTGTGTTACAATTCTTGGCTATGTTGTTAGTAGGTGTTTTTGTAATGCCTCTGTTTGGATTGCCCTCTCTTCAATTATCTGATGCGCCCTTGCAACTTTTAGTAGTTCTGGTTTGTATTGCAACAAGTGCAACCTGTACCGGAATTCTTATTGGCTTCTTTTTTAATACAACAAAACAAGCTTTGCCATTCGCTGCGCTTATTATCGTTATTTTATCGGCAATAGGGGGTATATGGGTTCCTTTAGAAGTACTGCCTTCGTTGCTGAAAACGGTATCTGTACTGTCTCCCATGCGTTGGAGCTTGGAAGGCGTGAATCAGGTTTTATTACGACAATCCGGATGGATAGGAATAGTAAAGCCTTGTATAATTTTAGTTTTTGGTAGCCTTGTTTCTTTGCTTATAGCGCAGCAACTGGAGCGTCGGCGGGTACATTAGCGCTAAACAGATTTGGGTTTAATCGCTCAGCCTCTTCAATAGGTTTAAACGAAGAAAGGATATCTGCTTTCCCTTTTCGTACGGCAATGGAATGTTCAAAATGCGCCGATGGTTTACCATCACTGGTAACAATAGTCCAGCCATCGTCGGCACAAAAAACATCTTTCTTGCCAAGGTTTATCATAGGTTCAATAGCAATTACTAAACCATCTTGTAATTTAATACCTGAACCTCGTTTTCCATAGTTAGGTACTTCCGGTTCTTCATGAAGTTTTTTACCAACACCATGACCGGTTAATTCACGTACAACGCCATAACCATGTTTCTTTTCAGTATGTTCCTGAATAGCCCAGGCGATATCGCCGATGCGATTGCCAACGGTAGCTTTCTTAATTCCTAAATAAAGTGATTCCTTGGTAACTCGCAATAATTGCTGGACTTCGTTTGGTATTTCGCCAAGGGCAAAGGTATAAGCACTATCGCCAACAAATCCGTTAAGTACAACACCGGTATCCACGCTGATAATATCACCTTCTTTCAATTCGTCATCGGTTGCAAAACCATGTACTACCGCAGCATTTACACTCAGGCAACACGTATAGGGAAATCCTTTATAGCCTTTGAAGGCTGGCTCGGCACCATGATCGCGAATAAAGGTTTCTGCCACCTGATCAAGCTGCATGGTGGTTATACCGGGTTTAATAATTTTTGCCAATTCCGCAATGCAGGCTGAAACTAAGAGATTGCTTTTACGAATCTGCTCAATTTCATCATGGGTTTTGTAGTAAATCAAGGTATTAAATTAAGCTGCAAATATAAGGGGATGGTTGTAAATGAAACCTAAACGACTTCCTACGAAATTACAACCTAGTAAAATGTAACCTACCGATAGTAGAAAAATAGATCCGGTAAGTGCAACCTTTATTCAAAGGATCATGCACAAAAAAAGACCATCCGATTGGATGGCCTTTTTAAAACTATTATAATTCGTTTGAACTATTGTTTGATCATGTTTGCAAACGTGTAGTAATAAGGATCCAAGGTTCCTTGTACGCTATCTTCGTAGAAGTAGATGCTTGCAGAATTGTTAGAAATGATAGTACCAGTTCCGCTGTAATATTTGAAGTTACCAACAGTAATATTATTTAAAGATACTGCGCCAGTAGCAGAAATATTACCAGTGAATTGGAATTGTTGAACATTCATATCATTTTTTAAAGTAAATGTAGCAGATGTAGCATTTGTAGTATCTGTTTCACCAACTACCAAAGACCAGTTAGAATAGGTACCCGAATGGTCGTTTGAACCATTTCCTTTATAAGTACCAAGGTATTTTGTTTTTGTACGCGTATCACAAGATGCACCTTCATAACCTGAAGGGCAACTACATGTACCGGTAATTTCATCACAAACACCACCGTTGTTACATACAACATCTTTACATGGGTCTGGGTTACAAGAAGTGAAGAACGTAGTGCTTAAAGCGCCGATTGCTAAGAATGAAGCAACAAAAAGGTTTTTAAAATTTTTCATATTCAATAATCATTTTTTATTGTGTCGCAAATATGCGTTAAAATAATATAATATAAAGCTTGTCGAAATGTTTATGCCTTCATTAACAAATTCCGATTATGCCTTATTTTACAAAACGAACAAGGTAATGTTTACCTTCCGATTCAATATCAGCCATATAGATACCACGAGCTAAATCGGCAGTTGGTATAGTAGTTTGAGAACCATTCACTTGAATCGTTTTACATACTCTTCCTCCAAAATCTAGAATTTTGATTTCATGGATATAACCAACATTTTTCTGACGAATGGTTAATGCGTTGTCTACAGGATTAGGATAAACATCAAACTGTTCAGAGCCATTTACAGTTGGAAAACTAGCAGGAGCAGCCGTGATTTTAAAGAACTTGTCGTTCAAATCAAAATAAATATTACCTGCAGCTTTTACTTTAATGCGAGCGTAATTGGCATTTACATTCGGACAAATAATAGTTTGAGACCCGTCGTTTGGCGTATTAGGTGCATAAACACCATAGGTTTTACCACTATCCACCGACAACATGATATCTACATTGGCCGTATTGAACGGCGCGGCGGTAGTTCCGGCAACATCCCAGGTGATGTTAATTTGATCCCAAGCGTTAAAGGTTGTACCGGTTGCATTCTGACTTGTTACTCTGAAAAGCGATGTTGTTGTTCTTGAATCTACGGTTAAACTATCGGATGTATAAAAACCACCCCAACCATTGTGTAAATCACGTAGTGTACAACGATATCGGAAGAGGCGCGCGTTTTCCGGTAAACGTTCTCCTAAATAAGATTCTGTATTTTTTAGTTGTTCTTTCAGCTCCGGAAAAGTGCGGGTTTTATTCGTAGAAGGATAAAAAGAGCGCTGCATAGCGAAGGTAACCGAGGAGGCTGCTGCGTCCCAAGTATTTCCTCCGGTATTACTTCCTTTATCATATTCTTCCCAGCAATACGTTAGCGGGTCGCCGTCGGCATCTACACCAGTAGGAGCTATCAATTCAAAATCTGTACGATAAGGTATGATATACGTTTGTTTTACTGAAGGCAAGGTTGGTAAATTATTTCCTGAAGCCTCCGTTGTGGCGCAAGAACTTACCGATGTACCTGTCATATCTTCTAACGATTTACAATGGTAATAATCGTCACTGTGTGGTTGAATATCATCCGCATCGCAAATACCGGCATACGCCATAATGGTAGTTCCACTTCCGATTTCAAATGAAGAGCTGCTAGAACGATTTCCCTGACAAGATCCAAGTTCAGAATTGAAAGTATGATTACCACCAAATTGATGGCCCATTTCATGCGCTACATAATCAATATCAAATGGATCACCCCAAGGTGAAGAAGAACCTGTAACACCTTGTGCCTTGCTGTTTCCGCATACACTCGCTAATGTGGCCACACCACCACCACCGGTACTGAACACATGACCGAAGTCGTAATTCGCAGAGCCAATACGTGCACTTACAGTTGTTTGGTTTTGACCAAGCATTTGTCCGCCACTATTATTGGTGTACGGATCAGTGCCTGTAGTAAAAATTAGCGTATCATTATTGGCAATTAAATTAGCATGCATTGAAAACTCGCGTTCGAAAACACCGTTAACGCGGTTAACGCTGGTTACCATATGACTTAGCGTATTGGCTTTTGTGTTAGCGGTTCCGTAATGGGTATTCACAGCAGCAGAATATTCAATAGTACAAGCTAATGCCAAGCGATAATTTTTTTTCATGGTGCCATTTTGCTTCAAGGCGAGTTTCGGAAGGTCGTTCGTGAGTGAAAGTGCCTTTTCATTCACTAACCCATGGTTGTCATCTACTTCACAAACAAACTGTTTATCAGCAGGTTTTGGGTAATCTTTTTTATAGTAAACAACGTACCAATTGCTATTCGTTTTGAAGGGGTCAATAAACCAAGTTTCTTCTCCATTGAAAACCTTTGCATGAAACCCGATAGGTGTAAAATCAAGCTTTGCAGTTATTAAGGCATTATCTGCACTAATAGCCGTGTACGTTTTTATCATAGGGTATTTCTCAGCCAATAAAGCTTCCATTGTTTGGCATTCGAATACTTTGAAGGTCATGAATTGTCCGTCGGGCGTTGGCAATTGCATGGTGGCGTACATCGCAGCCGATTCATCGGGAATGGTTAACTGAAATGTTTTAAACTGTTCGGTTTCAAGTTGTGCGAGCGAATACTTGCTAGGAAAAAACAATTGTCGTCCGGGAATCGATTCGCCATAATCGGAAGAATAAATCGTCCAGAAATTTTCTGCTTGAATTCCTAGAACTACAAGCAGGAAACAAACCGTTAGTGTGAGTTTTTTTGCATTCATTGCGTTGAATAGAATTTTTATTTAGTGTGTGATTTTTTACTAGTTTGAAACTTCAAAATCTTCTTTTTTAAAGTTCGGATCATTCTTTCCATAACATGCGTAAAAGGTAATATTCCTGAAACGATATGGTTGAACAAAATAGGTTTGTCCTTCTTCGCTCACGCTCATTTTAGTAAAATTTTCATCGCATTCAATACGAGCGGTATTTAAAGGGTTAGCTGGGTCGTATGCTTTGAATGACATTAGTTTCGGGTATTTCGCCTGCAAGGCAGTATCCATAGTTTGTACTCGAACGATACGATAATCTCTACAAATTAAACTACCGTTTATATACAAGGGTATTTGAATCATTTTCTTTTCGGCTTTTTCGAAATCATAAGGAACATAACTTAAATAGTCGTTCAACTTAGCCTCATTAATACAAGCTAATCTGTAATTCGCCGGTGCTTTTACTCCGGATGGGAAAACAAAGTCTTTCACGATAGCTAAATTCCATGCAGGAAATTGATAGGTATTTTTACATAGAGGGAGTTGTGTATAGCGAAAGGCTGGAGTGCCTGGAGACTTTTGAGTGGCTTTAACTGTGGTGTTATTTTTTTTACGAACGACTTTCTTTTTTTTGGCTGCAAAACTTGCTTCTATACAAAACAAGAACACCAATCCAAGGAGGATCCATTTCAATTTCATGGCTTAAAGGTAAAAAAATCCTAGTTAAAATCGGAAAACGTAGCGGTAAACGTCGCTATTTCTCTGTTTTTTGTTAAAGCATGCCAATTACCCCGATATTGGATGTCATAAGGTATCAGGTCGTTGCCGAGTTTCATGAGTTTTACCTTCATATCAACATCAAAATCATACACCCAAGTACGATAGGATAGGTTATAGTTACGGGCAACAATGGCACCATCGGATTTCCGAATCCAGGTTCGCAATTCATTGATCACCACATCATTTTTATATTCATCTTTTGGAAGGGCCGTAAAAACATAACAGGTATCTCCGTTATAAACTTCTCGCTTTAACTTAAAATCATATTTATACATGGTGGGTTCTTCAAAAATAGCCACATTATCACCAATACCCGGAATGCCATGGATACGTTTACCGGGATTGAAAATTAGGGTACGTAATTGCTCTTCATATTTTGTACTACCACTTTGCTTGCCGGTACCAACCATGTTGTTTTCATTACAAATTTTTCCATGCGTAAAAAATAAATGAGCATAAAGCTTGGCCGTGTAATACCGATAGTTCTTTTTTTTATCGAAAAAATCCTTACTGTATTTTTCATGTTCTATCGTCATCGTGCGACACTTTTGCGCTACCTTCTGTTTTGAAATACTATGATAGGAATCTCTAACTTCACCTCGTTTATCTAAAATTTCAATATCGTTCATCATGCTGTACGAGTGCAAACGCAAGGTTTTAAATGCCTTATAAAAAGTTGTATCTTGTTTGATCTGATTGATAAATTTTTTCGGATTGAAATCACCTTGTCGCGTTGCTTGCACTAACACTTCATCTAAATACATGCCTTCATAAATTTTCCCTCGTAAACTATCTTGAGCTTGTAATAAATTAAGGACAAATAAATTTGAGATTAATAAAATAAGTACTTTTAGAAAGTAAAGATTTGAACGTGAAAAAAAGTATGTTGATTTTTGTTGCATGTTGTATGTCATGGTGTACCTCTTTGGCAGCTTCTGCCGACCGCAGTGATACCCTTGATATTCGCAAAACTATCATTCATTTTAACATAACGGATTTTGTAACCAAGAATATTTATGCTGAAACGAAGTTGTTGATTAAGGTGCTACAGAATGGTGTTACCGAAATTAATCTCGACTTACAGAATTATACGGTGGATTCGGTGCGCTTGGATAATCAACTTACTTCCTTTGTGTTAACCGGAAATCTCTTGCATGTGAATACGCTGAATACGTTAAACATGAATGATTCTTTATGGGTAAGCGTTGCCTATCATGGAATTCCTCCGGCCGATGCAACTTGGGGCGGTTTTAATTATGTGAGCAACTACGCCTTTCAGTTAGGCGTTGGTTTTACCTCGCAACCGCATTCATTTGGAAGAAGCTGGCACCCTTGTTTCGATAATATGGTAGAACGCTCGCCGTATGAATTTTTTGTTACTACTACCAACGATAAAATGGCGGTATGTAATGGCTTACTTATCGACTCTGTGTTAAACAGTAATAATACAAAAACTTGGCATTGGAAATTAGATGAAGAAATACCTAGTTACCTCGCCTCGGTTGCCGTAAGTAACTATGTGTTCGTACAGCAAACACTTACAAGCATTGCCGGAAATACCGATGCTCTGATTGCTTGTGAACCTCAGGATATTCCAAATGTAAATGGTTCGTTTGCACACTTGCAAGAATCGTTCACGATGTTAGAAAATCATTTTGGCAATCATGTTTTTCCACGAGTAGGGTATTCCTTGGTGCCGTTTAATGGCGGGGCTATGGAACATGCCACCAACATTGCTATTGGAAAAGTTTTTATTGATGGCACGTTGAATTATGAAACTTTAATAGCACATGAATTGTCGCATCATTGGTTTGGTGATGATATTACTTGCTCTAGCGTAGAAGATATGTGGTTGAATGAAGGCTTTGCGAGCTACTGTGAAAATTTACACCTTGAACATACATATGGTTACGATGCATATAAAAGCGAAATGCGCGATAAGCATTTTAAGGTACTGTCGAGAGCCCATGTCGACGACGACGGTTACAAGGCCATTTCACCAATGGATAGTTTGAATACCTATGGCACCACGGTTTACACCAAAGGTGCAGACGCCATTCATTCGTTACGAACTTATTTAGGTGATTCTCTCTTTTTTAATGGATTGAAACAGTTCGTTGCACAGCATAAATTGTCGGCGGTGAATTCTTATCAGTTGCGCGATGCGCTCAATGCATACAGCGGAAAGAACCTCAACGATTTTTTTAACAACTGGATTTTTGCTCCCGGCTTTACTCATTTCAGTATTGATTCTGTGCAAAGTACCGTTGGAGGAATGGGTTATGAGGTGCGTGTTTTTCTGCGTCAACGTAAACACAAAGCACCGCAATATTATAGTAATGTTCCGTTGGAGGTTGGGTTTTATGATGCACAAGGACAAATGCATTTGTATCAATTAATTTTCGATGGTCGTTGTATGGAATTAAAAGTGAATTTACCCTTTGATCCGGTGATGGTTTTGGTAGATCCGAATGAAAAAATTAGTGATGCGGTTACCGAATTTGATAAGATGATTAAATCTCAAGGCACAACCAATTTTAATTTGGCGAAGTGCTATCTCTGGGTAAAAGGTTTGGTCAACACATCCGACTCGTCGTATGTGCATATTAAACATCATTGGGTGGCACCGGATCGGTTTAAACAGGCCAGCAATTTTCCTGGTTATGTATTAAACGATGTTCGGTACTGGGAAGTAGATGGTATTAACTTATCGAACTTGAAAGCCTACTTGCGTTTTGATTATAATGGAACTGCAACTAATAATTACCTCGATTCGTCCTGGGTGAAAAATACGGAAGACAGCATTCGTTTATTTTATAGAAAGGATGCTTCGGAAGACTGGCAATTCGCAAATGATAGTTTAGCCGTTGGCGGTTTAAATGATAAAGTGGGTTATGTATATTCAAGAGAGGTAAAAAATGGAGAATATTGTTTCGGCATAAAACGTAGTAACTATATTGACCCTTTAGTAACCGACGCTCCTAATGCACCTTGCGCTGTGGTATTGCAAAACACCACGGAATTTTATAAGGAAAATCGATGGGATATTTATCCGAATCCTTCCTCCGGCATACTGCAGATTCAAGGTAAGTTAGGGTTGAATGAAAATACACTATTACAGGTATTTACCATGTTTGGTGAATTGGTTTATTCTGGAAAATTAGAAGTAGATAATCAGCAACGGTTTCAACATTCTTTGAATTTAGAATCTCTTCCTTCGGGTATGTATTTGGTTAAACTGAATCAGCGATGTAAAAAATGGACTAAATTCTAAACGATCATTGTTTTCGTTTATTCATCATTACGCGAATCGAACTCCATCCACGATAAATTCTAAACACACCATACAATCCAAACAAAATACTAAAGGCACCTACCGGAACTTTTCCGAATTGATCCATAGCTGAGGGGAATTTCCATACAAAAACGGAAACAGCTACATAAATAGCCCCCATAAATAAATCCATGCTTCCTTTAAATCCAAGCAAGGCTTTATTATCTTGATTACGTTCTTCTAAGTTCATTTTTATTTCTCGCGTTCCAATCTGTTCTGACGTTCAATCTTTCGTTGCAACGCATTCTTCTTCGCTGTAGAAGATTTCGCAGCAGCAGATTTTGTTGTTCCCGATTTTGAAGCAGCTTTTTTAGTTACGCCCGGTTTAGCTGAAGCAGCAGCCTTTGTTTTGGTAGAGGCTTTAAAGGCATTGGGTACTTGCTCTACAATCATTTCTTTCAAATCGGTTAGGGTAAATTGAGCGGCATCTTCTGCCGTAATTTTCCCTTGAACATCTTTATGTTTGAGCTTAAGCATTTTCTTTTGGAAGCGAAGGAAGGGGCCCCATCGACCATTCTCTACTGAAATTTTTTCTTCCGGAAAATTCAATATGTAGCGGTTTGCTTCTTTCTCTAGTTTCTTCTCAATTAACTCAAAGCATTCCTTTTCATTAATGGTATCAAAATGATAGGCTCTTGGAATATTAATAAAAAGATCATTCCATTTTATAAACGGCCCAAAACGACCTTTACCTTTTGTAATCGGTTTTTGATCGTAATAGCCTATCGGTGCATCTTCAATATTCTTAGCTTCTATAACTTCAATCGCACGGTCAAGTGAAACACTTAATGGCTCTTCCCCTTTAGGTAATGAAATAAAAGCTTCACCAAATTTTACATACGGTCCAAAACGACCGATATTAACACTCACTTCTTTGTCTTGGTACATACCCAATACCATAGGTAGTTTAAACAATTCAAGCGCTTCGTCTAAGGTAATTGTTTCAATACTTTGGGTTGAACGGAGGGTTGCAAAGCGTGGTTTTTCTTCGCTATCTGTTTCACCAATTTGAATCATCGGTCCAAAACGTCCGATACGCGCTATTACTCGTTTACCACTACTTGGTTCGATACCTAATTCGCGTTCTCCACTTGCTCTGCCGGCATTCTCCATTGTAGTTTCAACCAACGAATGAAATGGAGTATAGAACTCATGAAGCATTTTGCTCCATTCTTTTTTACCTTGAGCAATATGATCGAATTCATCTTCAATGTTCGCGGTAAATTTATAATCCATTACCTGCGTGAAGTGTTGTTTCAAGAAATCGGTAACAACCATTCCTAAATCGGTCGGAAATAATTTAGATTTTTCGGCACCGGTATTTTCGCTTGCAGATTTCTCTGTTACCTGATTTCCTTCCAAAGCGAGAATCACATAGCTACGTTGTACACCATCTTTATCTTTTCGTACAACATAGTTTCTATTTTGAATGGTAGATATAGTTGGAGCGTAAGTAGAAGGACGGCCGATACCCAATTCTTCTAATTTCTTTACTAAGGAAGCTTCAGTATAACGTGGTTGCGGTCGAGAGAATCGCTCGATAGCCGTTAAGGTTTTTAAGTCTAAACTTTGTCCGACAGCCAACAACGGCAACATCCCTTCTTCATTCTCTTCATTTTCATCGTCGTCTTTGCTTTCCATATACAATTTCAGAAAGCCATCGAACTTAATTACTTCACCGCTGGCAGTTAGTTTTTCCGGTTGGGTAGAGATATTTATTTTAGCAATAGTTTTTTCTAATTCAGCATCAGCCATTTGGCAAGCCATAGTTCGCTTCCAAATTAAATCATATAAACGTTGTAAATCGGGATCACCAACGGCACGTGCTTGCATATTGGTTGGTCGTATAGCTTCGTGTGCCTCTTGTGCATTCTCATTTTTATTTTTAAACGCCCGATGTTGATGGTATCGTTCACCGAAACTTGAAACTATTTCTTCGCGAATATTTTGCAAGGCTGTTTCGGAAAGGTTTACCGCATCCGTACGCATATAGGTAATATGCCCGGCCTCATACAGTTTTTGTGCTATCTGCATCGTACGCGACACAGAATAACCAATTTTCCGACTCGCTTCTTGTTGCAGGGTGGAAGTAGTAAACGGTGCGGATGGCGTTTTCTTACCCGGTTTTACTTGAATATCTTCAACCGTATAGGAGGCTCCTATACATTTTGATAGAAATTCTTCGGCATTTTTCTTGGTTTCCAGTTTGGAAGCATATTCTGCCTTGAAAGCCACATCGCGTTGATTAATATCTTTAGCGTTGAAGAGGGCATCTATTTTATAGGTTGAAGCCGCTTGGAAAGCATTGATTTCTCGTTCGCGTTCAACAATTAATCGAACAGCAACGGATTGCACACGTCCAGCGGAGAGGGAATTGCTTCTAGAAATTTTGCGCCATAATACTGGAGATAACTCAAAACCAACAATTCGGTCGAGTATTCTACGAGCTTGTTGCGCATTTACCAAATCCATATTTACGGTACGTGGATTGGCAACGGCCTTCTGAATGGCGGGTTTAGTAATCTCATGGAAAACGATACGTTTGGTTTTCAATGGATCTAAACCTAATACTTCGCATAGATGCCATGATATCGCTTCTCCTTCACGGTCCTCATCCGATGCAAGCCATATATCCTCTGATTGTTTAGCTAGTTGTTTGAGTTCATTCACCACCTTGATCTTATCCTCAGATACAATATAGGAGGGTCTAAAATCATTCTTGATGTCAATACCCATTTCATCTTTTTCAAGATCTCGGATATGTCCGAAGCACGACTTCACCTGAAAATCCGACCCGAGAATTTTTTCAATTGTTTTGGCTTTAGCCGGACTCTCTACAATCAATAAGTTTTTTGCCATTCCTGAGTTTCTAGGGTTTGAAATTTTGCAAGTATAGGGAAATAATATGAAAAATGACTTTGCGGCTGTTCCACGAGGTGGATAAATGGTTCGATACTGACGATTTTTTGATACTTGCCTATAGCTAGTTTGGTAAGCGTAAACGAGCTTGTGGCATCTATCCATTCAGAAAAATAAAAAGAGGTATCAAGCGATACCTCTTTTTATCTATTGAATCAAATTCCGTTTTATAATACCGTTAACTTGATATTTCGAGTTTGTTTACCGTCATAAACTTCCAAGAAATACACGCCTTTAGCTTGTTTACTTAAATCAATATTCAACGTGTTTTTACCTTGAAGAACAGGTGCTTTATAATTTTGAAGCACTTGTCCGGATAGATTTAATACACGATAACTCAATTCATTGAATTTATCGGAAGTGAAGTTCAACGTGAATAATCCGTTTGTTGAAGGGTTAGGATAAACCGACAATCCGGCACTATTTAAATTATCCACCCCGGCAGGGATTTCATTTTTACCGAAAACGTGAATGTTATCGATATAAACATTGTTCCCTTGTTGGTTAATGCCTCTGAACTTCAAGAATATTTTTTGTCCGAGATAAGGCGTTAAATCCACCGATTCATGACGCCATTGATTGGCGTTTATCGGTGAGAAGATATTTGGTTTTGAACCTACCGTAGCTAAGTTCGTACCCCATTTCTTATAGGAAGTGGGTTGGTAACTTGCTCCACAATCATTTGAAATCCAAACGCTTACAGTATCCTGGTTCAAAGAATTATAGGCTGCAGCGATATCGAATTCCAAAATCAATGAATCCATGCCACCTTGAAAGGCTGAATTATATTGATAAGTTTCTAAGTCATCCACTTGATTCAGGTAGCTATAATTAAAGAAATCCATGTAGGCAGCATGTGAATTACCTCCAAAAGGACCTGCGAAACATAGTGTTTTTTGCCATTTTACATTATTCGTATCATTATCAAATACGCGCCATCCTGGAGGTGGGAAGGCAGGGCCTTCGAAATCTTCCGTAATAGGAGTCATATTTGTTGTAGGTAAAATAACATTTACTGTAGTGGACGATGTATCGTTACTAAGATGGGTATCCGTCCAGATATGCGTCCAAGTTTTAATATTATAGGAACCTAAGATGGCTAAATTAGCTGAAGTCGCAAAGGAGTATATAAGGGAATCGCCAATAGGTATGAGGGTTGTACAATTTTCGGTAACAACCGGATTAGCGCCAATTTGGTAAGAAACCGGGAAGTTCACGACGTCTTTTAAGCCAATGTTTTTAAGTTTTACTTTAACCGTTTGAGGCCCGGTAGTAGCACAATTATAGGCCGTTTCAAACGGAAGTATGGTTTGAACGTTATAAATATCATCTACACAGTTTACTTCGCCAGGGTATTTTACAAAACAAATTGTTCTGCGCCCAATGGCTCCGGTAGTGCTATTTGTTGCGGCTACGGCATAATAAAAAGTATCAACTAGATTAACACCAGTAGTTAAATATACTGAATTCGTTGTTGTTGTTAACAAGGGTTCCATATACTTTGGCCCCATGGTGTATAAAATATAACCATCAGCGCCAGCTACGGTATCCCAAGTAATATGAAATTGATTTTCACACGCGGTATCCACCATAGGATTGGCAGGAACACCTATAATCGTGCAGAAGGTATCTGTCATATCACTAAACGTATTTTGTGTGATACGCACGAGCATATTACCTGTGCTTAAACCAACAGGTGGTGTCCAATCAAAATAACGTTGCGTAGCAGGAATGGAAGAAGAAAGCGTGTTCCAGCTTCCACCACCATCATCCGAATATTCTAATAAGAATGCACCATTATTGTTACCATAAGCATCCCAACGTATGCGTTCTGTTACGCCACCAACAAAAGCTTCGCCGCCATGAGGGTAGGTAAGTGAAACTTCATCGCCAATAAATTCGTAAGTAATTACATAGGTTTGAGGCCCAAATGGCACATCAATACCTGAAACAAGAACAGCATAATCGCCCGGTAATAAGGAGTCTATCGTAATTTGTTCTACATTATTAATAGAATCATTTCCTAAAACTGCCGGAGCAGCTAATAAGGCAGGGTTATTGGAGTGATTCAACACCCAAGGTTGATATACATTTGAATTATCATCTTTAATACGGATATTCAAATTGTTCACCAAAGGAACTGAACTTGCTGCATTGCCTTCAATTTCGTGCCAATACAACATCACTTTTATTTGCTTTGTACCGGCAGGCACAGTGATATAGTGTTCGTTGGTATTGAATGTTTCGGTGGAATCAATGAAGAACTGATTATTCTTAATGACTTCATACGCTCTACGAGCATTAATACGACCATAACCGTAAGTATAATCTGGCCCCTTATTTCCTAAATCATCGGATGTATTCATTAAAATAGCCTTCATTACATCACTTCTAGGATCAGCCAAAGCGTGTGTTTCACGATACGCTTGCCATAAACTTCCTAAGGTACCGGCAACAGCTGGACAAGCCATTGAAGTTCCTGACATGGTAGTATACGAGTTATTTGGTTGGGTAGAATATACGTTAGTACCAACTGCTACAACTTCTGGTTTAATACGACCGTCTTTAGCTGGTCCTCGGCTCGATGATGAAGCAATCACATCATTATAATCGATATTTCCAACTGCTATAACATTCTTACCGCTTTTATAACCACCGGTTATAGTGTAAAATCCATTAGCAACGCCACCACAGGAGGTATTACCACTATTTCCTGCTGAATGAACACTTAATAAAGAAGGTTGAGAAAGGGTAATCTGATCGGAAGATTGTGCATCCGCGTCATAACCGCTGTTGCACGATTGTCCGAGTGAATTACTGGTAATACGAATACCATATAAGGCATAATCTGTTGGAATACTACCTAAATTCTGATAATTTTCATAAGCATGTAAATCAGCACCTCGCGCATGGCCAGATGTAATAGGATCGAAGTTACCTCCACCGGCAATAATACCTGCCACATGATCGCCATGAACACCCGTTGTATCGGTGCTGTGATTCGTTAAACGACCCGCAAAGTCGATATGATTCGAAATGGCACCATCATCGCCTTCCGCAATACTAACGCCGGTTCCATCGAAATGTAGACCGGTGAAAAATGCATTGTCAATGGTATTCAAACGATGATCGTTGCGTTCAACTAAATTTTCTTTTACCGCAGGGGCTGACGTTGGTTGAACATATTTTACCCAAGGAATATTGGCTATGCTATTTAACTGTGTGCTAGGTATAGCAACAATGGGATGTTGATTTTTACGCCAAGAAATAAGTTTGATATTTTGTTGTTGAAGAAGTAATTCAGCTTGAGAATTCGAGATATCAGCAAACAATTCTAATTCTAGTTCAAGGTTATTTCCTTTCTGAATCCAAGATGGTAAATTTCCAGAAGCTAAATCCTCGGCCATCTTATACGAAGGTTCGTATGGCAAAATGGCTCGAACATTGTATGATGCTAATACGGCTGGGTCTATTCCATCTGGAATAGAAGCCAAGAAGGTAAACCGAGGTATATAATCGAAGAACCGAATTCCGGTTTGCTCTTCAATAACCTTACGGTTTGCCTGAGAAATGGTTTTACCAAATTGAACCATGCAATAGGTTCGGTTCTCGAAATGCTGATTGGTAATAGCAGCTAAGTTGTGAACTTGCTCGATATTACGTTCAGGTTGGAGAGGATGGTTTTTAATGTAAACTGTTTGGGCCTGTGCACAAAGACTAATGGCCGTAAATACGCCAAGTACGAATCTTTTCATCTACGAAATTGTATTAAAGTGATAAAAATAGGTTTTTTTGTCAAATACCGACAAAAGAATTGATTTATTTGAGTGAAATAATAGTTTCAAATTGCTATTTTGAACATTATAGACAATTGTTTAGACGGAAACGTTAGTAGGTAACCAAGGCTCTATACGCCATACCTTTTTCCTTCGTTATCCCTGTTTTTGGTATGGCACATGAGGAAGTTCGTTAGCCTTAAAGCACAGAAGCAGAAAACCATACTACTTCGAAGAAAAACTTTTGGAAAAGGGTAGAAGGTACATAACCCGATTATCGATCAAACGCATCGATTATTCCTCTTTGTTTTTTAATTTCATAAGTAACATATATGCTCCTTGTTGTACGATGTCTTTACCGCCCAAGGTTTCGGGATGTAAAATTTCTATGCGGCCATTTTCAGAAGATCCGCATTGCACCTCCTTCCATACATAGGTGTTTTGCTTTAGTTGTATAAACACATAATCTTTTCCTTCAAAACTTACCACACATTCATCCGGTAAGGAGCTGGACTTCTTGTTGGCAATTTCTATTTCCGCATTCATATAGGTACCAGGAGCAAGATGCTGAGGATAATTTTTGAAATGACAATGTACTTCAATACTGCCATCGGGTTCTATATCACGCCCAATGAGAATAACGTTAGCAGGGTATTTAGTTGATGAATTGCTATTGGTATAAGCCATTACGTTACTTCCTACGGATATATAAGGAATATCTTTTTCATACACTTTTAAGTTGAGGTGAACATCATCCGGATTGATGATTTCAACCACCACCTCCGACGGCGAAAAATATTTGCCAACATTGCCGTTTACTTTGGTAACAAATCCATGAATGGGAGCGTATAGAGGGATTCTGCGCGTTATATTACCTGTATTTATTGTTAATGGATTAAGGTGAAGTAAGCGAAGTTTTTCTTCCAATCCGGCTAAGGCAATACGAAACTGTTGTTTTTCGGCCTCTGATAGATGTAATGCTTTACTGCTTCCGGCCATATTTTCATGCAAGCTTTTTTGTCGTTGTACGGCTAAAGTCGCAAAATGTAATTTTGATTTTGTTTCTAAATAATCTTGTTGCAATTGAACAAATTGCTCGTCCTCTATTTGTCCGATTTGTTGCCCTTGCCTTACCTCCATACCGGGTAATAAATTGGTTTGTCGTAAATACCCACCTAACGGAAGAGCTATCGAAACTATATTTTGAGGTGGCATATCTATTTTGCCGTTTACACGAATGCTGGGGTTCACATGTTCGGCGTTAAGTTTAGTAGTGGTAATCGTAGTTTGTTTACGTTGTGCTTCTGTAAGCACCACGATAGTATCATTTTTCGATGGGAGGGGCGAATCGGAAACCGATTCATGCGAAGAACAGGCATTCAATAAACTAATTAGGAATAAACTGTATATCAAATATTTCATAGCGTTTTATTTTAAAGTTGGGAAATGAATATCATGTTGAAGTAAAAGTTGTTGAAATTTGAAGTCTAAATAAATTGATTTAGTTTGAATAGATTGTTGGATAAATAAACTAAAATCAAGGAAGCTAAGTTCATCCTCATAAAATTGTTGTGTCGTTAGCCTAACTATTTTTTCAACATTCGGAAGTTGCTCTTGTTCAAAGTTCAGAATAATTTTATCAAGACTGATTTTACGTTCTTGCAAACTATCAGTTTGCATTTGCAAGTCTTGTTCCTGAATGCTAACAACTTGTTGAGCGATAGTTACCATCGTAGCTGCTGCTGCAATTTTTGCCTTTATGCTTTTTCGAAATAAAGGTAAACTTAGGCCAGCTTGAAAAGATGTAAACCGGTTCCTGTCGGTATAGTTTATATTATTCGGTCCAACCCCTTTAAAACTTGTATTACTAAGTCCTACATTCCATTCGGGTAAGCGCAACAATGTTTCTGCTTGTTGTTTTTCTTTTTCAACCTGAATCCATTTTTGGGCTATACTGATTTGAGGTTGTTCAGAATACGTACTAGGTTCGTTAAACGGAATCGTATTAATTTCCGGTAGGTAACTTTCTAATGTATTTGTTACATATTGAAGTTCAAGTAAGAGAATTTTTTTGTCCGTTTCAAGTTGCGTTAACTGATTGCGTATGGCTGATTTTTGATTGGAAAGAATTATTTTTTCTAACAAATTGGTTTCCCCAAGGCTTAGTCGTACAGAAGCTTTTTCAAGGAATACATTAAACATTGAATCCGATTCGTGCAGCAAGGTTTCTTTTTCTAGAACATATTTATATTGTAGAAACAAGGCATGGATTTTTTTACATAAAATGTATTCCTGATAATATTTTTCTTGAACAGAAAGATCTTCCATAGCCCGAGCTATGGCACGTTGTTGTTTATAAATAATAGGAAATGCGAACGATTGTTGCACACTAAATTTGGTATCGAAGTAGGCACTATTAATTTGTCCGACTTCTGTTGTAAACTGTGTTTTCGGAAAAGCAGAAAGTGCCTTTCCTTGTAGTTGTTGCCAAGCGGTTTTTAAGTGTTCCTGTTTGCTGCGTAAATTGTTATGTATAGCAGAATCACAAGCTTGATGGTAGCTCATTGTTCGTTGAGCATGAATTGTTCCGTGAAAAAGTACAACAGTAATACCAATAAGAGTTACTTTATGTTTCATGATTTTTTTGAGCGACATTTTTTGTAACAGAATATAAAGTATGGGTAATACAAAAAGTGTCAGTAGCGTTGCTAAAAGGAGTCCGCCTATAACTACAGTAGCTAATGGTCGTTGTACTTCAGCCCCGGACCCGTTACTAATTGCCATAGGAAGAAAACCCAGGGAAGCAACTAATGCCGTCATAAGTACAGGGCGCAACCTTGTTTTACATCCTCGCATTACAATACGCGGTAAATTATGAAACCCTGCATCTTTGAGTCGATTGAATTCGGCAATAAGAACAATACCATTTAACACGGCAACACCGAACAAAGCGATAAACCCAATTCCAGCACTAATACTAAAAGGCATACCACGAAGAAATAAAAATAGAATTCCTCCTATCGCGGAAAGCGGAATGGCGCTATAAATTAGGAGGGCATGGGATACATTTCGGAAGGCAAAATAAAGAAAAATGAATATGAGTATGAGTGAAATAGGAACGGCTATGGATAGGCGTTTTTTGGCTTGCTCGAGGTTTTCAAACGAGCCCCCGAAGGCAATAGAATAGCCTGATGGTAAAATGAACTTTTGATTGGTGAGTGTTTTAATTCTTCCACTACACGTTGCACATCACGATCTTTAATATTAAAACCAACCACTATTCTTCTACGAGCAGATTCGCGTTGAATTTGATTGATTCCATTTTTAATGGAAACATCTGCAACAACTTGAAGTGGAATTTGATTACCGTTGCTACAGGAAATTAGCATATTTCGTATATCGTTTAGGTTTGATTTTTTTTCACCCGCCATACGAACAACAATATCAAAGCGTTTTTCATCTTCAAAAAACAAACCTGCACTTTGTCCTGCAAATGCAGTATGAACCGCTCTGTTTGCAGCTTCTACGGAAACGTGGTATTGTGCCAACATAGCTCGTTTGTATTGAATTTCTAATTGTGGCATTCCTAAAACCGATTCAAGGTACAAATTCTCCGTTCCTTGGATCGAACGGATGAGGCGAGATAACTGTTCAGCATATTTACTTAACGTATCTAAATTCTCGCCATAAATTTTGCATACCACATCTTGTCTGGCACCGGTCATCAACTCATTGAATCGCATTTGAACCGGAAATTGAAAACCCGCCGTAATGCCGGGTATTTCTTCAAGTGCTTTACCCATTTTTTCTTCTAACTCAGGAAAAGTTTTGGCTGAACTCCATTCAGATTTATCCTTTAATATAACCATCATGTCGCTTGCTTCCATGGGCATGGGGTCGGTAGGTACTTCGCCACTTCCTATTTTTGTTACAACTTTTTCAACCTCGGGAAATCGTTGTTTTAAAATATGAGCTGCTTTCTGCGTATAGGCAATGGTGGTATTTAAATTACTACCGATTAGCACCCGGGTGTCGACCGCAAAATCGCCTTCTTCCAGCGCAGGAATGAATTCGCCACCAGACTTCAACAACAGGATTACGGAGAACATAAAAGCTAAAAACACCCCAACAAGAAGCCATCGATGGATTCGAATGAGTTGTAATAGTTTTCGTGAAAAGAGGTATTCAAGTTTTTCCATCATGCGGTCGGAAAAATTCTTCGCGTGTTTTGATTTATGAGATAAAACCAAGGTGGTCATCATTGGAATATAAGTAAGTGAAAGAATAAAGGCTCCTAATAGGGCAAAGGCTACGGTTTGCGCCATTGGTTTGAACATTTTACCTTCTATACCTTCTAATGTGAAGATGGGGAGGTAAACAATTAAAATAACAAGTTGGCCAAATACAGCGCTATTCATCATTTTCTTTGCAGATGTAGTTACTAAACTATCCATTTGAGATTGGTTCATGGCTTGTTGTTTTTGGTACTTTTGATTATGCCATATATAGTGCATCACGCTTTCAACTATTATAACAGCACCATCTACAATTAATCCGAAATCCAATGCTCCCAAACTCATAAGGTTACCACTTACTCCGAATAAGTTCATCAAACAAATAGCAAATAACATAGCCAAGGGAATTACGGAAGCTACCAAAAAACCGGCTCGCAGATTTCCTAAGAAAATGACAAGAATGAAAACTACAATGAGAGCTCCTTCTAATAAGTTCTTTTCAACGGTGCTTATAGCATTATTTACCATTTTGGTACGATCTAAGAATGGTTCTATTACCACACCTTTCGGTAAGGTTTTTTGAATTTCTTCGATACGTTGCTTTACCTCTTTAATAACCTTGCTGCTATTTGCGCCTTTCAACATCATTACAATGCCTCCGGAAACTTCACCTTCATCATTATAACACATAGCGCCATAACGAGTAGCATAACCTATTCGAATATCAGCTACATCACGCAAATAGAGCGGAGTTTGAAGGCCTGTTTTTTCTATAGCTATTTGTTGTATGTCTTCAATTTTTTTTAGGAGGCCTTCCGATCGAATATAGAGTACGGTAGGCCCTTTTTCGATGTAAGCACCACCGGTGTTTTGGTTGTTTTTTTCGAGTGCTTGAAACACGTCGTCGATACTTATTCCTAGAGCATTGAGTTTATTAGGATCAATAGCAATTTCAAATTGTTTTAGCTTTCCTCCGAAGGAACTAACTTCGGCAACGCCCTTGACTCCCAAGAGTTGTCGACGGATAATCCAATCTTGTATGGTACGTAATTCCATCGAATTGTATTTTCGTGCATACCCTTTTTTAGCTCGAACAACGTACTGATAAATTTCTCCTAACCCGGTTGAAATAGGACCTAATTCAGGAATGCCTATTCCTTTAGGTATTTGATTTTGTACTTGTTGTAAACGTTCCGAAACTTGTTGCCGTGCCCAGTAAATATCAACATCATCTTGAAATACGATGGTTACTAGGGAAAGCCCAAAACGCGAAAAACTGCGTATAAGTTTGAGGCCTGCTATATTATTACAAACCTGTTCTATTGGAAATGTAACTTGCCGTTCGATATCTAAAGCACCATAAGAAGGCGCAACAGTTATTACCTGTACCTGATTATCGGTTATGTCGGGTACCGCATCAATGGGTAACTTACCTACTTGGTAAATTCCAATACCGATGAGTGCTAACACCAATAAACCAATGATTAATTTATTTCTAACAGAGAAATCAATTATTTTATTTAGCATGATAATTTTAATGAAAAAGAATTAAATAAATTAGCGCACAGCGTATGTCAAATACCCCTACAGCAACTAATACTAACAATGACCTAACTACAAGTTTTGAGTTTCACCGGAATTACTTGCATTAACTGTATGTATAAAGTGTTTACACTTGTTGTGCATAACTACTTCTGTTATTCGCTAAGTAACACAATGCCGCATAAGTACTTAGATATATGCAACTATTCGAATAACTAAACTGTAAATGAAGGAAATGAAACGAACTCGGTGTATTAGAGTTTAGGTGGTTGCCATATCCGATTCAGGTTAAGCGACTTCCATATTGAAGCATTGAAGTAGAGTAACGTGTAATCGGACAAAGAAAAATACTGTAAGCACGGAGCTTGCCATTCTAAACAAGTCGGCTGATCCATGAGGATAGACGTTACACAACCATTATACTCCTTGAAAGGAAGTTTCATGTCTTCTTCATAGTCATCATCCTTTACATTGCCATGTAAATAATGAATGTCAATAAAGTCTAGTAAACTTAATTCAGGATTTTCGCTTCGATGTTCTTCTAAGTGAGTTAAAAATTCTGGAAGTTTAAGTAACTCCAAAACTGGGGTAGTTCCCATGAAGAAAATACTTAGCAACAGATATGTACTTAATCGAAGCACATGTCAAATGTAGTCGAAACAATTAAATACACTGAAGATTCTGAATAAATATAATTCTACGAATTTTACTTGTAATATTTTATATTTCAGCTTCAACGGTATTCAATACAATAGCTTACATTAGCCTCCCGAATGCTTAAACGCTACTTTCTGTCGAACATTTTATTTGTTTTGTTCGCCAATCTCCTGATAAAACCCATTTGGATGTTTGGTGTTGACCGGAATGTGCAATTATTGTTAGGTCATGATGTGTATGGAAGTTACACCGCCGTATTAGGTTTATGTGTGGTTTTTGCCATAATGCTCGATATGGGCGTAACCAATTATAATAATTTAATGGTTGCCGGCGATAAGCATCGCATTCATGAATCGCTTCCAAACATGCTTCTGGTTAAGATAATTTTATCGATTCTTTATGTAATTGTACTTAGTATATTAGCTTGGGTTCTTCAATATAGTTGGGATTTGATTAAATTACTTTGGCTAGTTTGTTGTGCTCAAATATTAGCGTCCTTAGTTGTTTATCTGCGAAGCAATATATCCGCCAATCACGATTTTAAAACAGATGCGTTATTATCGATTGTGGATAAGGTCATAATGATAATAACCTGTGCCTTATGGTTACTTGGTTATTTTAACCGAGCCACGTTCACCATTCATTTGTTTGTTGGATTGCAAGTTGTAGCATATGTGCTTACCATGTTCTTGTGTTTCTTATTTATTCGGAAAAACTACGCCCGAATTTCATGGAAGCACCTATCAGTAGAACATACTCTCTCCTTATTTCGCAAAAGTTTTCCTTATGCTGCCCTCATTTTTTTTATGGGTATTTATATGCGTGGAGATGCCGTTCTCTTAGAACGTTTAGCTGGTTCAAAAGAAACAGGGTTATTTGCAAATGCTTTTCGAATTTTGGATGTAAGTAATACCCTGGGTGTGTTAACCGCCGGGGTGCTTTTACCTATGTTTTCGCGTTTAATAGCTCAACAAGATAAAATTAATCAATTGGTTCAAGTTAGTACCCGATTACTTATTCCAGCTTCGATGGCTATCAGCATTTTTTGTGCCATTCATGCGCAATCCATCATGATGCTTATCTACAAAGATGCCTCGCCCTATACTGCTACAATTTTTGCCGCAATGATGGTTAGCTTCCCTGCTTACAGTATTCAATATGTATATTCTACGTTGTTAACCGCCAAACAATCCTTGCCCTTGTTAATTCGATTAGCGTTAGTAGGTTGTGTGTTGAGTTTGATTCTTAATTTGTTATTCATATTCTGGTGGAAAGCGGAAGGAGCCGCTATAACGTCTGTTATTGTACAATGGCTATTGGCGGCAGCATCGGTTTATTACGCCGCTAAACATTTCAAACTTGAACAAAGGATCACTCAATTTCTGAAGTATCTATCCTATGCGGTTTTGCTATGCGTTATGAATTGGTTTCTGAATAAACAAGGCTTTAATCTTTGGAATCTTTCGATAGTGAACTTAATAATGGTTCCTATACTTTATATTGGTTCCGGTTTTATGCGATTCGCTTATCTTAGGTCTTATCTCAGAAAGAACTTCGAGTTACCTTAATTTTAATATATTTGTCACCTTATCTGTCGAGAATGCAGCAAACGCCATTGAGGTTTGATTTATTTGATGTTACCCGAATTTTCCTCCAATGGAAGAAATACATTGTTGGTTTTGCAATAGTAGCGTCATTAGTTGCGGCATCTATTTTATTCGTCATGAAGAATTATTACCGAGGTTATGGTGCTTTTTACCCGGCTTCTAGTGTAATAAGTGGTCGTATTAATCTTTTTCGTGAAACACAACAGGATTGGATCGACTATTTTGGAGAAGAAAATGAAGTGGATCGAGCTTTTGTTATTGGTGGTTCTTCTAAAGTAATCAGTCATTTGGTTGATAGTTTCCAAATGGACAAGCATTATGAAATTGATGTGAAGGCAGATAAAATGGGCTATCAAAAGGTAGTCAAGAAATTTTTGAAGAACTATAAAGTGAATCGTACGGGTTACAATCATATTGAAATAACCTTTACTGATCCTAACTCTGAATTCGCTGCGGCTGTAGTTAATGAGGCTATGCTTTCTGTGGAACGGGAACTTCGCGAAATTTTTATCAATATTAATCGTCAACTCGCAGTGGCATTAGATATTCGTCGTGATTCTTTAGAACATGAACTATCGCTCGCTACCGATTCATTAGTTAAACTTCGAGTTGCTTACGGAATTTATGACATCCTTGCACCGAGCCGTCATGTATTACAAGGAGGCGGTAAGGGTAGTGGTATAACTTATGCCGAAGGACTTGAAAAAATACAAAACTTAGAAGAAACAAAAGATCGATTAGCCATCGATAAAGCAAAATATCTTTCGTTGTCGAATGAATTTAAAACATCCATGTTTCCTGGTTTCCCAATGATACATGTGGTTCAATGGGCGGCACCTTTTGGTCCTAAAGCCGGCCCGTTTCGTATCCTTACGGTGTTAGCCGTTTTTGCATTATCGCTTTTATTTGCTACCGTGGTTGCCTGTGTTATCGATATCTTTCAATCGAACAAATCGAGGTATGCATGATAACCTTATTATCTGCCATAACAGATAAACAAATGTTCGTTGGAGCAACTGTGCTGTTTATGGTTGCTTTACTTTTCGGATTTTATTACGATAATTTTATTTTTCTCGGAATACCCTTTGCGTTAGTCGCATTACCCCTAGCGATAAAAGATATTCGGTATGCTTATTTTTTTCTTATTGCGAGTATACCTTGTTCCTTCGGTTTAGATATCAGTATGGATTTCCCGGATGAATTCCTTATGTTATTTCTAAGTGTACTAACGATAGTATGGTTAGTATTTCATGCAAAGAAATCTGGTTTAAAACAATTCGCTACAGAACCTATGTTTATTATCATGGTGCTTAGCTTGGTTTGGATATTGGTGAGCTGCATTTGCTCGGAAAATTTTTTATTGTCGATAAAGTTTCTTCTGAAGAAAATATGGTATTGGCTGCCTTTTTTCATTTTGCCTCTGGTGCTTTTTCAGGAAAGAAATTTTATTCGAAGTACAGCCAAGAGTTTATTGTTTCCAATGATTGTGGTTGTTTCTATCATCCTCTTTCGTCAAGCTTTAGTAGGTTTTAGTTTCGAAATGATCTACGATCCGCTGCAACCTTTCTTTCTGAATCATGTGTTGTACGGATCGATGGTTTCCGTAGTATTACCTATCGCCATAGCCGCGTTATTGTTGAGTAGGTTTTTAAGCGGTCAATGGGTATTTAGTTTATTGGCCATAGCGGTATTATTATTCGCAACGTATGTATCCTATTCCCGAGCTGCTTGGCTCGCAGTTATTTTCGCCGTTTGTGTATTTATCGGTATCCGGTTGAAAATAATGCAGTACGTAATGCCCATTCTTTATGTTCTATTTGTTTCAACGGTGTTGTGGCTGGGTAAGGATAACCGCTTCCTTTCTTATAAACCGGTTCATGATAAAACGGTAATGCACGAAACCCTCGAAGATCATATCTTGGCAACTATACAGGGAACGGATATTTCTTCCGCCGAACGCTACTACCGCTGGATAGCCGCTTTGAGAATGAGCAAAGATCATCCTATCTTGGGTGTTGGTCCGAATAACTTTTATGATTATTATAAGGGATATGTGGTGAAATCGTTCAGAACTTGGGTAAGTCGTAATCCAGAGCGTTCTACTACGCATAACTATTTTATCTTTTTACTCGTAGAACAGGGTTACCCTGCCATGGTATTGTATGCCTTATTATATTTTATGATTTTTTTTCAAGGACAAAAACTCTATCATCAGGCATCAAAAAGAGAAGATAAAATTATCATCATGGCCGCAATCATGGTACTTGCCGTTATTTTCATTAATAACTTTTTAAGTGAGTTATTGGAAACCGATAAAATTGGTTCGCTCTTTTATTTAAGTTTGGCAGTATTATTGAATTATAGAGTTAAACAGAAAAAAGAAGCAATGAATTATGAGTAAGAATATTCGCATTGCACTGCTCGATGATCATCCGATTGTAATAGACGGTTTACAACTCTTGTTAAAAACGCAACCGGATTTTGACATTATACTAAGTTCAGGAAATGGTAAGGAACTACTTGATCAATTGAAGCATACAACAGTAGATGTTTTACTAACCGATATCATGATGCCTGAAATGAATGGTTACGAAGTAAGTGCTGAAGTTCGTAAGTTGTTTCCCGCTATTAAAATTATTGCCTTGTCGATGAATGGAGAAGGTGATTTGGCAGATCGTTTAATTGGAGAAATAAACATTGATGGATATTTGTTGAAAACATCCGATAAAACGCAATTAGCCGACGCTATACGCACCGTTGCGAATGGCGGTACTTATTACGCGGAGGAAGTAATGCATGAATGGAAACAATTTCAAAAAGTGGTAAAACAAAATGAAGAAATTAATCTTACGCAACGAGAATTAGAAATTATTTCCTGTATAGCTAAAGATATGAGTAACAAACAAATTGCTGATACCTTATTTATTAGCGAACGTACCGTTGAAACCCATCGTAAAAATATTTTTCGGAAAACAGAAACCCATAGTGCATTGGCTTTAGTGGAGTTTGCCAAGAAACGAAAGTTTATTTCTTAGCAGGGTCGTTCAACAAATTAGTAACCGCTTGTTCGATCGCTTGTAGATCAATTCCTTGCATACAATTAAAGTGTTTTTTAGGACAACTTTTGTAACCTATTTTACTACACGGCTGACAAGATACTTTGTTTTGAATAAGAATAGATTGTGGAGAAATGGTGCGCTTAATGGTATTAAAGCCGTAATAAGGAAACATCCCAAATTCAGGAACCGTACTTCCCCAAATAGAAATTATTTTTTTCTTGAAGGCTGCCGCAATATGCATCATACCGGTGTCGTGGGTTATAACCAATTTTGACCTGCGAATAATATCGGCGCTTTCGTTCAAATTAAATTTACCACAAGCGTTATAAATTCTAACCGGATCAATTGCTGCTAATTGTTCTCCAACAGCACTGTCTTCCCTGCCTCCAACGATAATTAAAGGATATTGAATATTTGAACATAACTCACGCCATTTGGAAAGGGGCATTTTTTTGGTTTCATGCTGTCCTCCAACGGAACAAACAATAAAGCCATGGGTATGACTCATTGGAAGATCATCCTTTTTTAGTTCATCCTTTTCCGGAATAAAATAATCCATGCCTTGTCCATCATTGGTGATACCTTCTGATAAAACAGCATCAAAATACCGATCAACGATACTTTTATCTGGCATGTTATTCCATTTCAGATTAACTAAGAACCATTTTCGAAGATTGAGTTTCTTAAATCGAAGAATCCGAACATTGCTATTAAATACTTGTCGTAATAAAGAGCCTATGTAGCGCGTTCTAAGATTTTTGTGTAAGTCGATAACCAAATCATAGCGTTCCTTAATAAGCTCTAAGGCCAAAGGTTGAATATCGTCATGCAACGTGAATACTTTATCCAGGTGCGGATTATTTTCAAGGATGGATTTAAACTGATGTTTTGTGGCAAAATGAATTTCAGCATTCGGATAACGTGCGCGAGTACAACGAATGATAGGCGTGGTAAGAACGATATCTCCAATAGATGAAAAGCGAATGAGTAAGATCTTCATGAGAATGATTAATAATTCACCTTTACATTAAAATTAGTTGTTTGAATACCTAAACTTGACTTCGCATTATCGCCAATTTTCAAAATCAATCCTTTGCTCAAATCATGAACAGGCAAAGGGCCTAAAACTTCTGCAATTACAAATTTACCATTACCGGCATTAGTCACTTTAACAGTTTGTCCGCGTTTGGCAATATTGGTTACCACATAAAATTTACCGCCTCGTGGGCCACTAAAAAATGTAGAAGCCTTACCTCCAACCACACTCGAAAATTCCGGTAACTGATCGGGAGATGGATTTGGTTGCGCCGTTTTTTCAGTATTGATTTTTGTTATCGGTTTTTCAACAGGTTTTTCAACAGGTTTTTCAATTGGTTTTTCAATTGGTTTTTCAACAGACTTTTCAGCTAGTTTTTCGACTGGTTTTGTTTTTGTTTTCGTGTTCTCATTAACAACAGTTGTTTCTTTTTTATGAATGGTGGTTTTAGGTAATGGCGCAATAACCACTAAATCGTCGTTGGTGGATTCAAGTATTTCCGAAGTGGTATGCTCGTTCAAGGTTGTATCCTTAGGCTCTTTAGGTTTAGGTGTAACCAAGGGTTCTTCTTTCTTCACCACATCTTGCATCGTTTCTTTTTCTTTGACTGGTTTCGAGGATTTGATATTCGTTTTAGGCGGCGCTGAAGTAGTAGTAGCGTTCGCTTTATTAACGGCTTTCGGATATGAATTTGTTTTGTTAGCAGTCGGTTTAGATGTTATTACTGGCGTTGGTTTTGCAACTTCTTTTTTATACTTCTGGTAGTTATTTTTAGAGAAGGTGTTCTTAGTGGTTTTTACAAAATCTCTCCATTGATTTTTTACTTTGGTTGAAAAACTCTTTTTAGGGCTATCAGAAACCACAGCCACAGGTTTAGATAAAGAATCTTTGTTCGCCGTTGATTCCAATTCTTTGGGTTCGGATTTTTTTAAAGGAGCATTCCCCTTATTTATTTTTGGCGTTGATTTTGATTTTCCAGTAGTCTCTTGAATGCTTGGTTTAGAACCTTCGCGTTTCTTAAACAGAGGTTTACTATAGTTCTTTTCCCGCACAGGCTCTTTCCCATTAACCAATTTATTCCACCGCTGTTTTAAGGTTGGTTTACTCGACGAGGTAGAAACCTTTGCTGAATCTGTATTGCCAGACGCAGTAGTGCTTGGCTGACTTTTAATTGTTTTAATTGGATGTTCCTTTTCCCGTTCTGACTCTTTCCCATGAACCAATTTGTTCCACCGTTGTTTTAATGTTGGTTTGCTCGATGTAGTAGAAACCGTTGCCGAATCGCTGGTGCCCATCGATGTCGAGCTAGGTTGATTTTTACTTGGCGCACTCTTTTTTAAAGGGGTAGTTTTACGAACAACGGCTATTTCTTTTTTCTTATTACTCGCTGAATTCTTTTCCTTCTTTTTAAAAGTTTTCGAGATGGCTTTCCCTAAAGAACTAAAAAAATGATTCGTTTTTTTAACCGCTTGGTTAGTTCCTTCTTTGGTTTGGTTGAAGGTTTTATTCAACTTGCTAGATGTTGCTGCAGGTTTCTGTTTCGTATCCTGTTCTTGCGCTGCTATCTTAGTTTGAGACTTTGTCTTTGGTGGTTGCGCTGCACTTGAAGAAGCGGTGTTCGATGATGGTTTAGACAATACCGAACGGTTAGTTACTTTATTTTTTTCTTCTGATTTTGATAAAGGCATCGATGGTTCAACGACTTTAACCCATCCAATAATTACTTTTTCGCTTTTGTAAAATTCGGTCACATTACCCGGGTTCCAGGTATTGAATGTTTCTGTTTTAAGACTAAATTTTTTTACAATATCTTCCCTAGTGGCATCTTCCTCCAAAAGAAAGTACACGGGTTCCATACCTTGTCCGGGTTTTATACCGCGCCAAGTAAAAAAATTCTTACTTAACAAGGGTATTTTTATTTCATCGCCTGGTTTTGTTTCTGTTTTTATGGTTCCCGGATTGCATGCTATTAAATCGTCTGCCACTAAACCATAACGTGCAGCAATTTGAGTATAATTTTCGTGGTCATTTGAAACATGGAGAATAAAGTTCTTTTGATTTTTTTGAAAAAGGATAAATTCCTTGCTGTTTTCAGCAATCGAAACGAAAGGGAGTAATAAAAGAAGCAGTAAAAGTCGGTGCATATTTAGAGAAACGCAAAACTCGAAAATTTGAAGGAATTACACAATGTTTTTGCTCATTATTCTATACGCAGAGGGGTAGTAGTTATTCACGCGTTTTCCAAGATTTTTAATCCATCCCAGCGGGTATCCCTGAAAACATACCAGAAGCCATCCTAATTGCACTGTTTCGGTAAGCGGGGGTAAAGTTTCTTTTTTCAAATAAAGAATGGCTTCCTGTCGATTTAAGTCTACACGAGGAACTCCCTTTGCACGGCCACTATACATGGCTAATTCATGATCAGGTATAAAGTCTTTACCGGCAATTTTACCAAGCAAAACTCCTTTCTTCACAAGTTTCAGTTTCTTCTGAAGGTATTCTAACAAAGGAGCGTGCCCTTCGTGAATGAGGAAATACATATCCTTCATCGAAAGTACCAGTTTATTATTGGTTTGAACCCAAGATTGAAATTGCGACGCCGTATTTCGATGGTTTGATTTTGACGATAATTCGAGACGCTCTTCACCATTTGTTTTACGAAATCCAGCCAGAAAGAAGCCTTCACCACGTAGCCGATGAGGAAAGAATCTATAACCGTAAGCAGCATGTTGGGCACTTCTTGTTTGTGCTATGCCCCAAGCCTCTGGTATGGTAAGACTAATTGTTTCCAATTCTTGCGTTTCACATAATGTATCCAGAAGACCTTCATTTTCTTGTTCACTAAAGGAACAAGTCATATAAATAAGTAAACCATTTTTTTTAAGACAAGGCAGAACATCAGCCAGAATACGCTCTTGTCGTGCAGCACAAAAACTTATGTCTTCGGCCTTAATCTCTTTGGTATAATCAGGCATTTTTCGAAAAAGTCCGGAACCCGAACAAGGGGCATCTACCAAAACCACATCAAAGAAATTTTCGAGTTTAGCAAAATCGCGCGCATCATTGTTTGAAATCCATTGATTATCGAATCCCCATTTGACTGCATTTTCAACTAAGGTGTTCACGCGTGTACCAATTACTTCATTCGATAGTAGCAAGGCATCTTCAGGAAGCTGAGCTACCGTTAGGGTAGATTTGCCTCCGGGGGAGGCGCACAAATCCAAAACGCGCATACCGGGTTGTTGTGGCAGCCATTGCTTTAATGCTTCGGCTAAAAACATCGATGAAGCTTCCTGAACGTAATAAACACCGGCATGAAATAAAGGGTCGGCAGTAAATAGAGGCCTTTCTTGAAGGTAGTAGCCATGCGCGCACCAGGGAATTGAATCACCCTGAAAAGAAGGTGTTTCTGCTTTAGCCGGATTCATTCTCACCGAAACAACCGCTTCGTTTATATGCGCTTCTTGCAATGCAGCAAACTCCTCTTGGAAGCTATCGGGAATGCTTTGTAAAATAAATTCCGGAACGGTCAAGGTTTTTCTGTTTTAAATTGAATTACTTTGTTTTGGAAAAGCAAAGATGCATTTTTTTATAACAGGCTTCATGGCCAGCGGCAAGACTTATTGGGGTAGGCGCGTAGCAGAGCAATGTTCGCTACCTTTTATAGATTTAGATGAAGCTTGTGAAACAACATCCGGAATTACAATACCTGAGTATTTTGATCGATTTGGAGAGCTAGCTTTTCGGAAATTGGAAACGGAAGTTTTGGGAAAAGTGGCTTCTTTAAATACACCTCATGTGATAGCCTGTGGAGGTGGCACACCGTGCAGCCTTCAGAATAAGGCTAGTATGATGCAACACGGATATCTCATTTTAATTCAAGAAGAAACGGAAATTATTTTACAACGATTGGAATTACAACACGCGCATCGTCCGTTGTTAGCTACGTTGAATAAACAGCAACTTCGAGAACGTGTGATTCAATTAATGGATGAACGAAAACCATGTTACTCAAATTATCATTTTTTATTTCGTCCAAGTTCTATGGAAGCAACTACTTTTGTGTCATTCATTTTAAATCATGTATAAATATTCGCTTATTGCCGGAGGTGTGCTAGGAAGTACCGGAATTATTCTAGGAGCATTTGGGGCACATTATTTGAAAACAATATTCACACCCGAACTACTAAATAGTTTTGAAACCGGTGTTCGCTATCAATTCTATCATGCTTTTGCTTTAATAGCTCTCGGTTTGTATGCACGCTATTTTGACCAGTCGTTGAACTTAGCCTTTTGGTTGATGTTGCTCGGGGTTATCTTTTTCTCGGGTTCGATTTATGTGCTTTGCTTTCTTAAAGCGAATGGTGATGTTGGGTTGAGAGGCTTAGGCATTATAACACCGATTGGTGGTGTGTTGATGATAGTAGGATGGTTACTTTGGACTTTGAATATGATAAAACTAAAATCCTAGAAACATCACGTTTTTAATAATCGGAAGATGTATGTAAGGAAAGCAACAGGTAAAGCGTGGTTAATGATACCCTTAATAATCGGGTTATGTTTGATATGCCTTGGTTCTTGTATTCATTTTAAAGAAGATGCTGTTTCAACTAGAAAGTCTAAGTCACCTTCGGAAACTTTCGCGAAAGAACGGGATTCGATACCGACATCAGCTTTATCAACGAACTCTAGTGAACTTCAAGGAATCTATATTCAAGCAATTCGTGATTTTATTAAGACTGCATATAAACAACATGCTACTATTTTTGATACGCTGTATTTTGGGAAACATGTTCACGGGCAACCAGATGATTTCCCGGATATAATTTTGCCGAATGAATTGGAACATACAGTACTTAGATTAATATCGCCAGAGCTCGGTGAGAAATTACAAAAGGAAAGAAAAGAACGCGTTTATATTAATTTATTTGGTTTCATAGAGAAGGAACATGCCGAGTTTGTTTTTGTTGTTTTTAAGCATGGATTTAATCATCAGTATGATTACACCATTAAATATAGAAAGAATCCCTCAACATCTGATTTCGTTATTGAGAATATCGAATACATGAATTTTGCGCAAACGAAATAACGTTCATTAATTTATAGGGAAGAATGCTAATGGTAGAAAATATGACTACCATCAATTCCTAATTTTCTGGTGTGCTAAGCACAGCGCTCGAAATTAATGTAAAGAAAAAATACACTCAATACGGAAATGCTATTCAAACTTTTATCGAGTGTATTTTCGATTGAAGGAACCTAAAGCGTTTCAGGTAAGAAGTATTTATGTGGATGGGTACTTTTTAAATTCACTTTTTGAAGTAAGGCATCTAACGGACTAACCATAGCTGATCGTTTCTTAAATTGTAAATGGAGGTACACTATCGTAGTATCAATTTTGCTATGCCCTAACAGTTCTTTAATGGTAAAAATATTAGTACCATTATCGAGTAGGTGTGTGGCAAATGTGTGGCGCATGGTAGTGATATTGAAATTCAAATACTTTAAATTGGCGATATGATAACATTGATTCACAGCAAGCTGAATACTTCTAGGGTTCATTGGTTTACCAGGGCGGTAACCTTCAAATAAATACTCCTTAGGTTGGTACTTTGTGTAGTAGGTACGTAAGGTGTCCAAACAATTATAAGATAGTAAAGTGAAACGATCTTTACGTCCTTTACCTTGATTAATTTTAATGCGCATATTGTTTATATCGATGTCCTGTAATTTTAGATGAGAACATTCAGATACTCGAATACCGCTGCTATAAAAAAGTTCAACGAGAGCTCGTTGTTTTATAGTGCCACAAGAATTGATTAAATGTAAAATTTGCTCCTCACTCATAACATTAGGAAGTTTAAAATGTCGTTTCGGGTATAATTTGGATGGAAGCACATACGGTTTTTGAAGTACATTTTTGTAGAGAAATCCAAGGCCGTGAGCTACGCTTTTACATTTTGCATACGTAGCGTTGTTGTTTCGAATTAAATCGTACATGTAATGTTCAATGAGCTCCTGATTGATGTCATCAGGATCGATAGCAGAATAATATTCGTAAATAAATCGAACCTCACTCAGGTAGAGGCGAATAGTTTTAGGAGAATAATGTCCGATTGTCATGATCCGATCCATTTTTTGTAAATAAAACAAAGCCTTTTCACACAATTTAAATTTTGATTTTATCATATTACATTTTTGTTCAACAATACAATTAAAATCAAGTCATCAGCATAGCAATTCTGTGTTGCCATGTTCAAGGATTCTTGAATTTTTTTTAAGAGGATTTTCTTGGGATGAAAACAAGCTACTTGAATCCGTGTGATGTTAGAAAATAATAAGTGGTAACATGTCAACTTATTCCTTTTCTGTTACAGGATCAAAATAGAGTTCGCCATCGTTGTAGCCCACACCCATAAACACATCTTTATTTTAATCAAAAGATTACTTTTGCATTCTTAGTGGTTATCTATGTTACATCGATTATTTCCTGCAGTACTGATTTTATTAAATCTGGTTGTGTTACTCGGACAACTATGGCCCGCCGGTGCCCCGCCGTTTGCTCGTTGGGTAAATATTGTTACCCTGATACTTAACCTGATAGTTTTGGTAATTTATCTACGCAGTAAGCGTATTTCATCGTAAAGTGATGCCTTAATTTGAAAAAGTAAATTGCACCCATAGCATCTTCAATTATGCTGCTTACCTTGTGCGTTTATTGTTTAACTATGAATCGTTTTTGTATTATTATACTGTCATCGTTATTTTTCATACTACAATCGTTTTCCTTTGTTGGTAAGGAGGATAATCTTAATCAACTTACATGGTTCTTGGGAACATGGGTAAACCATGGCAACGGAGAGGCAATATATGAGCATTGGGTGCAGTTAAATGATTCGGTGTTTGAAGGGAAAAGCTATAAGATAAAAAATACTGATACAATTATTCTTGAGCATATTCAACTTCTACAAACAACGAAAGGATTATGCTATATTCCTACTGTTAAAAATCAAAATAAGGAAATGCCTATTCCATTTGAACTCGAAGTAATCACGGATTCGAGTGTTCAATTCAAAAACCTACAACATGATTTTCCTCAGAGAATATCCTATCGAAGAAGTCATGCCGATCAGATAATTGCCGAAATTGTTGGTCCAGTTCAAGGAAAGGAAAAGCGAATTACTTTTTTAATGAATCGTAAAAAGGATTAAAACTAACGTGTTTTTATTGCAGCACTTTAGTATATTGGGTATAGCAACAACATAATTGTGTTGGGTTTGTAAAATCTAATTGTTCTTGAAACTTCTTAATACGCAATTGCACATTAATAGTAAAATTGGATGTAAGCCGAACCGTAATATCAACATGAATTTCGTTTATATTTGTTTTCAAAATAATACAATGAACCATATTAAAATAGAAATGAAATGGGCATTCATATTCTCGCTTATGGGAATGTTATGGATGGTGTTAGAAAAACTAGCCGGCCTCCACGGAAAGTATATCGATTACCACATGTATCTTACGAATCTGTTTGCCATACCAGCTATTATCGTAATGGTTCTTGCGTTAAGAGAAAAGAAGAAAAGTTTGGGAGGCACTATAACGTATAAACAAGGACTAATCTCCGGTATTATTTTGTCTTTCTTTATTGCTTTATTAACACCCCTAACGCAATGGATAACTTCCTATCAGATTTCACCCGAATATTTTCCAAATATTATCAAACGATCAGTAGAACTTGGGTACTATAAAACCGACGCGGAAGCAGCCGTATATTTCAATTATAAAAATTACGCCACGCAGGGAGCAATTGGAGCTTTTATAATGGGAATAATTACAACCGCCATTGCCATGATTTTTATTCGAACTAAAAGCAAGTAAATCTAGAATGTTATTTGCTAAGAATGGTTATTTCTAAACTCAACATAACGCAGTACAGTATTCAAATTCAACTTGAATTATCTAACAGTTAAAATACGTTTGGCTTCTTCATAATCCTCTTCCGTGTCTATTGAAATACCAATATGATCAACAATATCTAAGTAAACTTGCATACCCATTTCTATCATGCGGAGATTTTCTAATTTCTCAATACATTCTAGTTTTGAGGGTGGTGTTGCGGAAAAATCCAGAAGTGCTTGTCTACGAAAAGCGTACACCCCAATATGTTTAAAAGCTTGTACCTCAGGACCGGAATCTCTTGGGTAGGGTATAGGGGCTCTACTAAAATATAACGCTTTGCCTTGTTCGTTAGTAACTACTTTAACGCAATTCGGGTTGTACAAATCCTGAAAGGAAGGTATCGGCATCATCAAAGATGCCACATCTACTTGTGGATTATGAAATAAATGAATCACCTTCTCTAAAGCTTCTTTCTCTATAAAGGGCTCATCACCTTGAACATTTACAATTATATCGGCTTCCAATGTAGCGGCAACTTCTGCTATTCGATCACTTCCGCATTCATGCAATTTGGTACTACGAAAAACTTTGCCACCAAAACTCAAAACTTCTTCTTCAATATCTTCATGATCGCAAGCAATAATCACATCGCTGCAGGTATTGCTTTGCACAACGGACTCATACGTGCGGCGCAATACGGTTTTACCACAAAGGTCTTTTAAAAGCTTGCCTGGTAAACGACTAGCGGCATAGCGAGCAGGAATGATGGCAACAACTTTATTCATGTTTCTTAGCTTGCTGGTTAACCCAATGCCGAACGCCGGCATAAATGAGCGAGGTGAAGATAATACCACAAACGCTGCCGGCATAAACATCTTGAAAGAAATGTTGTCCTAAATACATACGCGAGTAGCCGCACAAAAACGCGCATAGAAAAAAGAACAGCGACCATGCTTTTTGTTTTACCGGTAATATAATGCTAAGTAAAAGAAAGAACCCAAACACCGCTAAGGTGTGTCCGGAGGGGAAACTATTGTTTGTTAAATCGGATAACCACGAAACACTATGTACTTTGTATTTTCCTTCGTAATATAAAATGGGTCGAGGTTTATTGAAAAACTCTTTAGCGAAGAAGATGAAGGTTGGTATGAGGGCTCCGAAGGCAAGCGAAGAAATGATATATGTTTTATTTCTACAAACAGGCAGAAACGCTAACGGAACTAAAATGAAAGGAATAATATCACCTCGTCCAAAACCACTGAATCCACTCATGGCTTTATCCCATGCAGGAGTATGATAACTGTTTATTGTTAAAAATAAATCGTCTCGAGAGAATACTAAAAGTAATATACCGCCCACCACAAACCATAGAGCTATCGGGATGTAATACCAAAGGTTTGTTACGATTAATTGTTGAAGTTCTTTTTTCAATTCGCTTTTCCTTTTTGTTGTAAATAATCGAGCAGTTTGGCAATAGCTTTATTTGATCGGAGATTAAAAAAACCAGAATTCATAAATCGTGAATCGGTATTGGCATGATACATTAAGAATGCACCGATAATGGCCAGCATAAAAGAAGGCGTCCATAAGCCTATCAATACCGGTACTACTTGTTCTTTCGCCATGTTTTCTCCAACCGCATTCAGGAAGTAATAGACTATGAAAAAACTAACGGCTACAATAAAAGGCAAGCCCAGGCCTCCTTTTCGGATAATAGAACCGAGGGCAGCTCCGATTACAAAAAGAAGTAAACAGGCTAAAGGCAAATTAAAACGTTTATTAAATTCTACTCGAAATTCCGTGAGGTTCATGATCTGAAGTTTCTCATTTTGTCGGGCTATTTCCAGCATGCTTTTTACGGAACGCATATTTATTTCAGCACTTGTAAGAACACGCGATTTTAATTCTGATGGTATTCGCCTGAACATAGAATCTTTACGCGAAATCGTTTTCGACAAAGTGTCTTTTATACGCATCGTATCACGACGCATAACATACATGTTCGGGTAAAATAATTCTTTATTCGAAAGGTATAATCGATTCAATTTAATTTTCGATGTATCTATTTGCTTATAAATCTGTTGTGCCGACATCACGGCGCGAAGATTTTTGTAATAGCTTTCATCGGTTTTTGGCATTTTGAATGAACTAAGGTCGAATACTTTTTTCCAGTATTTAAAACCCAAACGTATTTGTTCAAAATCATTTTTATTACTTGGTTCTCTGGTTTCGTATCGCCAACCATCCTGTAATTCAAAAATCAAATAACGTTTATCATCCGATACATACATCTTGCCGGTTTTCGCCATGGTTAATTTGTTATTTCCTTTAGCATCGGTATGGTCGTAAATTTTGATATCATGAACCGTTTTATTATCCGATTCTTTAGAGGAAATATAAATTGTATAGTTCGGAATGTCTTTATAGAATTTTCCGGGTTTAATAACCACTACCGGTTTCTTCTCACTGATGTCATTTAATAAACGCGTAAATTTTAACTGTGCTGCCGGAATTACATGGTTATTGAATAGAAAGGAGCCAATGGTTAAGAGTAATACAAACCAAAAAAGAGGGCGCGTGAATTTGGCAACCGAAATACCGGCAGATTTTATGGCAACAAGTTCCGTTGTTTCTCCAAGTTTGCCGTACGTCATGATTGCTGAAAAGAGAATACCTAAGGGAAGGGCAATGGGTACCAAGGTTAAAGAAAGTAATCCGATAAATTGCATGATAACGAGTACTTCCAATCCTTTACCGATGAACTCATCGATCCATAACCACATAAACTGCATGATAAATATGAACCACGTAACTAAGAAGGCTCCAATAAAGGGAGGTATGAAGGAACGGATTAGAAATTTATCGAAAACTTTGAGCACAAGCGCTATCGGTACGTTAGGAGATTAATACAATTTGCTCTTTACCAATTTCCATAAATGCAATCGATGTACGAGGGCAACTCGCAATACACCCAGGCCGTATTTCATACTGCGTCGGAAGTTAATACTCGAAGCTTCTTCAAAATATTTTGTGGGACAAGTAATTTCAGCAATTTCAAAACCACTCATGAAAATTTGTGAGAGCATTTCATTATCAAAAATGAAATCATCATTATTATTATTGTATTTAATGGTGGTTAAAACTTCTTTTGAAAAGGCACGATAACCTGTATGGTATTCGCTTAATTTTTGGTTGAGTAAAATGTTCTCCGACAGCGTTAGAAAACGATTGAAAATATATTTGTACATCGGCATACCACCACGTAAAGCGCCCTTGCCTAAGATACGCGATCCAAGAACCACAGGATATAAATCGTTGGCTATAATATGGCAAATGGATGGAATCAGCAAAGGAGTGTACTGATAATCCGGATGAAGCATCACCACAATATCCGCGCCTAATTCCAGCGCTTTGTTATAACAACTTTTCTGATTGCCGCCGTAACCTTTATTTTTATCATGACGAATAATGTGGTTAATACCTAAACGTTGGGCCTCTTCTACGGTGTTATCTTTACTTACATCGTCAACTAAAACTACTTCATCCACAATATCGAACGGTATTTCCCGATAAGTACGCTCAAGTGTTTTCGAAGCATTATAAGCCGGAAGAACGACCACAATTTTTTTGTTTTGAAGCATGTAGAGGTATTAGAGGGGCAAATGTATATCAAAAACCGTTTTTTCGGTATTTACAAGGTTAGAAGTAGCATGAGCCACAATATTACCTTGTTCATCGTACAGCGTACATTCCGTATTGGCAATTTTTTTACCACTGCGTAAAACACTCGCCTTTGCGGTGATTTGGGAATGAATAGGAGCGCTGTATAAAAAATCTATGGCAAGATTAACGGTGGTGTAAAAGGTTGGATACCCTTTAGTATAAAAAGCAAGACCGCAGAGTTCATCGCAAATCATACCAATCATACCGCCATGTAGCATTCCGTTCGGGTTAGTCATTTCTTCACGAATACTAAGGGTGGCTTCTAAATAGCCATCGTCTGCTTTTACTAATTTATAATTCAACCATTTTCCTGCCTTCGAGCGTGTATGGGTAAAATAGTGTCCTTCGAGTTGTTTTAATTTAGCTAGCGTGTCGATTGAATTCATGTTTATTTTCTACAGATTAAAAATACATTTTTAGCAAAGTGCAAGCTGTTGATACTTGAAAATGTATAATGCAACATTTCCTGAATATCGTTCTCTTCCTGTTTGTAAGCGGGAATAATGTTAATACAGAGTATTCCATTTTCTTTCAATAAATTCTTACAAGCGGTGTAAAAGGGTTTCGATTTAAAATGTTCCGGAATAGCAGTATCTCGAAACAGATCGAGTGCTATGAGATCATAGGTATGTGTTGTTTGTTGTACGAAGTTAGCTGCATCATCTTTTATCCAGGTCACGTTATTGCGCGTGTTTAATGACATGGTTCGCATACTCCAAGCAATAATTTCTTCATCCCATTCTACTAAATCGGCATTCGGAAAACATTGATATCGTGTTTGTAGAATTTTGAGTGCTGACCCTAAACCTGTACCTAGCATTAAAAAATCTTGTACACGAGGAATATCGTTTTCGATAAACTTGAAGATTTTTCGATAAGGTAGATATACATTTCCGTATGAATAATATGCCGTTGGTGTAGCAAGAATTAAATGTCCTTGATACTGCTTTAAAAAAAGCGCGGGATGCTTTCCGGAACTTTTTCTAGCTATGGTTACCGGAACCAGCCAACTGAGTAGTTTTTTCCAAATCGGAATATGCATAAGCATTACAATTCCATTCCTTGTTGTTTGATTTGAATTTTGAACGCTTTCAAAAACAAGGCGCCCATATTTTTATGAGGTGGAACGTAATCATTGAATTTATCCTCCAAAGCCACTGTGTTCATTTGCGCACCAACTTCATCCCAAAGGTTAATCCAGTTAATATCTTTTCCGGAAAGCACCCGACTATTAAATGATTTGATAATAGGGTCGGTAACAAACATGGTTCCGGTTTGTTTGCTTGAAACAATATGGGCATCTTCTGAATAACCAAGTATAGTTGAAAGATTATGATAACCACCACAAGAACCGAGAATGATAACACGATTGAAATCGCGTAAATATTTTAAGGTTCCGGGAAGATGATAGCTATGTCCACGATGAATAATAACAGATGGGTTAATGGCATTTGCATTCAAATAATCGGTGAGGGCTTTTTGTGCTTCTTCATCTTTAGGTTCATCGAGTGGTAAGTTGGCGTAAATTTTAACCGGTCGGCCTGTTAACGATGTAAGCGTCATCCATTGCTCATTCTTTTCAATTTTCCACTCAGTTGGTTTGTAGTTGGCTAAGTAATTGGTTAACGATGATTTTCCATCATCGTCGCCATAAAAGAAAACTTGCTCAACTACCGTGCTGTCTTTATTGATAAGTGAACTATACGGGATATAAGCGATAGGAGGCACGTTTAACTGATCTTGTAATTCCTTTCCGGTTGATTCAGGGTATAAGATGGAAGTACATAAGGTGTTCAGTAGAAAATAAATAATTAAACCTCGTTTGTTATCTTCCCGGTAGGTACGTTCATAATCTTTTTTCAATTCCTCTATCAGAAAGGATAACAAGGCTTCATCGCGAATACTACCACAAGCATCGGCGATATCAACGGCATCTTCTACATCGGTTTCAAGGTTTTTATCAATGTTATGCACAAAGGTCGACATCAATTCGTTTCGGTTTGAAGGAGCCATCGTGGCTAGGTATTCATCCAGTTTGTTGTAACCTGCACACATACGAATAAACGTTCTAAATTTATCCATATTAATATCTTTCAGAAACTGATCACCACTAACCGGTGCCATTTTTAATAGCATTCGGTTGAACGAACCAACGAAGGTGCTGGTATAAATTTCATCGCTACATAACACCATCAAAAAATAAATTTCACGCGCACTTAAGGGTTCAATACATTTGAAACGAACGGGGTCAGGAGAATCATGCAGTTCATTCATGATGCGTATATACTCTAACGCTTGTAATTTACTTTCTCGATCTACTACACGTTTTGTGAGCGGATTGGGTTTTAAACGCGATACTACGAGTTGTTTATAATAGAGCGCATTGCTATCTGTTATACGATTAATTTGATCGATCGTGATAGTTCCTTCTAACAAATCATCAAGAAAGGTAATTGCACGTTGTGGACGTTTTGCTTTGTCGGCAATCATCACAATTGTTTTTACAAGCGAATCATTACTTTTTCTTACAATCGTGTTTTCGAACGAGGTACTTGTTGAATAGGTTAAAATTTGATTTGGGTTTTGTTTAGCCCACCAATTCATTAACGTTACAGCGGCAGGCATTTTGTTATACTCACTAAATTTCTTTTGCATTTCTTTAGGGTATAAGCGCACCATATTTTCATAAATCGCTTCTTGTACAGCTTTATTATTTTTGAAAATCGATTTATGACCGTACCAAGCCCGGTTAAATTGTTGATTAACATCATCGGGGGTTACTTCACTATCTTGTTCTTTTTTAAAGATGAACTCATTTTGGTCGATGAGGTTTTTATAATATTGAACATCGAGTTTATTATTCACCATATCGTTGTAATAGGCTTTCACATCATCCTCGAGGTACCCTAAATATTTTTGTTTGGTGAAGTGATCGTTCGGAACATTTTCGATGATAATTTCTAATCGGTCCACTTTTCTTAAGATTGCTTCTGTTGCAATAGCACTCGAAGCGGAATCCATTATGACGTCAATGTAATTATCTTTTTTTCGATCAAACTCATCTATGGCTTTCTGAATATTATCAATTTTATCATGAGCGTGTGCCCGGTTGATTGGAATGGGTTCCCATAATTCAGTGGAGGTATAAGGGTCTTTTTTTTCTTTGGTCGTTTTTTGAGCAAAGAGTAGAACATGACAGCAGGTTAGCAGTAAAGCTACGGTGAATTTATTCATCATTACAAGTGCCACAAAAGTAAAGGAAAGCCCTTGGTAGGAAAAACGTTTTACTTTTCTTTAACCGTACTTTCCACAGGTTATTCAGTATGATTAAAATGCCCTGTTTGTAAGGGTTGCAACAAAATAGAACGCATTATGCAACACCTAATTGCTTCAGATAGCGAAAATGTGAAACTAAAGCGCGCCAAAAAGTTGGGAAAGCGTTATACTCAATATTCAAATCATCGCAAGTTTGTTTTACAATTTTGCTGATTTGAGGATAATGAATATGAGAAATTTTTGGGTATAAATGATGCTCCACTTGATAATTTAAACCACCTACGAGCCAAGAAATAACAGGGTTGTTCATGGCGAAGTTTACCGTAGTTTTTACTTGGTGCAAAGCCCATTCGTTTTCAATTTTATTTTGTTCGTTAGGTAGCGGGAACGTAGCTTCTTCTACGGCATGGGCCATTTGAAAAACCAGAGCCAAACTTAATCCTAAAGCGGCATGCATGACAAAGAAACCAAATAAGGCTTGCCAAAAACCAAAAATATAAATGGGTATAAAGAAGAACAACGTTAGGTTGGTTAGTTTACCAGTCCAAAATTCTACATGATCGCGTACCGACATTTTTCTGATTTCCGTAGTGTTTATTTTCTTCGTTACAAGTTTCCAATAATCATCAAATAAGATCCAATTAAACGTGGTAAAAAAGTATAAGGGTACCGCGTAAATAAATTGGAAACGGTGAAACCATCTGCGCTCCTGATGTTCATTCAAACGAAACAACGGATACTTCGCTATATCATCATCCATACCCTCAATATTCGTATAGGTATGATGAATAATGTTATGTTTTATTTTCCAGAGAAACGTTGAACCACCCATCAGATCACCGCCGATCCAAGCGATAATGTTATTTAATCGGTTATTATTGGAATACGAACCATGGGCGGCATCATGCATTACATTGAAGCCAATAGTAGATTGAATAAAACCCAACAAGGCGCAAAGCAATAAAGAAAGCCAAGTGGGAGGTTGTATGCTAAGAATAATTCCGTAAACCGTAAATAATGAAACCAATAGAATTATCGTTTTGGAATACAGCAACGCATTTCCGCGCATTTCAATATTCCGGTCTTGGAAATAGGCCTGAATTCGTTCGTCTAATAATGTTTTAAAAGGTTTTGGATTATTTACGAAAGAAATTTTAGACATAGATAAAATTAACGCGCAAATATGCAAAAAAAATCCTGCTAGCCCTTCATTCCAAGCCGTATTTTTATGCCATTAACAGGATTTATTGCAGATATTATACACCTTCATTTTTCATTGAAATACTGGTTTGACCGTTATTCAAGATGAAACGATTGATGTTGATCAGGAACAACCTTGCGAATTCTCAATAATATGAACAACCGGTAGAAACTTACTTGTAAACCTGGATGCAGCAAATTTTAGCGAACAAGGGTTACATCTCCTTTAAGCATAATTTTCTGTTTAGTGCTATTACAGGTATAACTATACAGGTAAAAATAAGTTCCCATGTCGGCATCATTGCCAAGAATTTTTCCATCCCAACCCATTTCAAAAACCTCTGATTCGAATACGCGTTGTCCCCATCGGTTATAAATCATGAAGTGTTGTTCGCGAACGGGTCGAGGAGCAATCGGACGGAAGATATCATTCAATCCATCATCATTCGGTGAAAAAGCGTTCGGCAAACTTACATTGCAACAAGTCTGTACATCCAAATACGAAGTATCTTTGAGTGAACAGCCAAGTGCGTCTTGTAGGGTAGTTACATACATCCCTTCGTTTAGATTATCTCGTTGTAATTGTGAACTCCATCCATCAAACCATTCTATTCTATATGCGCCCCAACCTCCTTCTATCGTGAATGCTATACTACCGGAACTATCCTTGTAACAATCAATATTCGTTAACTGTTTATCGTACGAAATTGGAAGAAGAGGGCCTTCAATAGCTACGGTGGTGCTTTGGGTGCAATGATGACTATCCTCTGCACTAACTGTATATATCGTTGCACCTAAATTCGTAAAGAGCCCTTGATTCGCCCATCCATTATTATTTAACTGATAGCTATAATTGGGAGTACCTCCACTGGCTGCAGCGAAGAGGGTTGCATCGTTATCGCCATAGCAAGTAATACTATCTGTTATCAATTGGGTTAGTTCTATTGGTGTTGGTTGTTCTAAAAAAAGTACGGTATCAATCCAACAGTAGTTAGCATCTCTTAAATAAATCGTATAGTAACCGGAAGTTAATCCGTTTAGGGAGGAATTATAGGAGTAGTTTATTCCATCGGTTGAAAATTTATAGGGTGGTAATCCACCGGCAGCTACAATGTTTATGGCTCCATTGGCATCACCAAAGCAACGTGGTTCTGTTTTTTGAATCGCTTCAAAATCTGGTGCACCATCATTATCGATGGTTACACTTTTTGTTTTCGTACAGCCCAGCGCATCTGTAACTTGCACCGTATAGGTTCCGATGGTAAGTCCGGTAATCATAGCTGTGGTTCCACTATTACTCCATTGGTAATAGTAAGGTGCTGTACCATTATAAACCGAAACGAATATCATTCCGTTGTCTACAGAATCACATCGGGTATTTGCCTTAGATGAATTCAAGAGTAAACCGTATGAAATTGTTAGGGTATCAGAACAAGAGTAAGAACAGCCATTGGCATCCGTAACCAAACAGGTATAGATGCCTGGGGCTAAATTGAAAACATGCGAGGTGGTATCGCCATTGTTCCAAGCATAATGATAAGGCGCTAAACCGTCATACGCATGAACCAGTAATTCGCCATTATTTAAACCACAGGTTGGTTGAACAGTAAGTTGTATTGAATCTTTCAAGTTCAACGTATCTTCAACTACAAAAGAAGCAAACGTTGAACAACCATTAAAATCGAGAACCATTACGGTATAGCCACCTGGTTGTAATCCTGAAATATCTTCTGTTGTAGCCATCGTGCTCCATATATACGTGTAGGGAGCATTGCCACCACTAACATGTAAATCGATGCTGCCATTTTGCCCGCAAATACTCTGGTTAATATCAGCCGATAATTGCATATTAGTTATTGTATTCAGATAAACGTATTGAGAATATTGGCAGCCAACACTATCGGTTACGGTTAGATACTGAAAGCCTCCCGGTAAATTAGTTAAACAATTTGTACCCCAGGAATAGGTATAAGGTGGAACTCCGCCCATAGCCTGAACACAAATCGCACCATTGTTTTGCGAACAAGTATTAGGTGTTGAAGCGGTTACAACAATATACAAATTGTACGAAACCGGAATTTGTATTTGAAGTGTATCAGTACAACCTAACGCATCTTGAATATAGAAATAATGATAGGTACCTGTAAGGTTAGTGAAAGTATTCGAATAGGTCCAGGGGCCGCTATCAACTTTGTATTGAATAGGTAGGTAAATACTTGTTGAATATACCGTGGCAGTTCCATTCGCTGTACTGAAACAAGTAGCCGGTGTTGTAGCAATACTATCTATCATAGGTAGAAATTGAACTAGCGAAATGGTATCTTGTGCTATTAAATTCGGACAATCATTACTTAACGTTGCATGTATTTGTCGAGGGAAGGCAACACTGCAAAATTGCACTGTATCCTGATTGGAAAATAGAAGTATGTTTTGTTCGTTATACCAATTGACATGCGTTGAAGCTGGACCTGCGGGAGAGAAGCGCCAGTGTTCGTTGCTGGCCGACCAGATGCTAGCATTTCTACCGTTAACCACACAGTTATTAAATCCACCGATATCTTGAATGCCTAGGGTTGCATAGTTGGTATGTATACCGACGTTGTTGTTGCAAAGTGGTTTGGAAAGAATAAAAATGTCAATCGTATTATACGTTTCATTCAGTTCGCATTGCATCGAAACGGTACCAAATAAACAAGTGTCGAAAATGGGAGCATTGGAAAATTTTACAATGAACTTTCGAAAAGGAGCCGTTCCAATAGTAGCGTATTGTAATACACCATAGGATATAGTATCTAAATCTACAAATGGCATAAAGATGGCATTATCGGGAAACACATTCGAAACATAAGGTACGGTTTGTGTAGTGGCATGGGAACATCCGGCATTATTATAAACAGTATCAAAGGTTATTTGTCCGTTTGAACTGATAAAACATTGCGCATAAGTATTCTGATAAAAACAGAAGTTAAAACCAATTGGAATGTTGGTAGAAAAATGATCGTCGGGCAAGGTAATTGATGTTGCAAACGGAATGGGCGAAGGAGTGAAGGAGGTTTGTTGAGAATAGGTGTACGTATTCGTTTTACGTAGATCAGGATGCGAGGCAATTAAAGTAATACAGTTTGTATTACAAGGAACGGTGTCGATGGAACTGTTGTTGATGTTGAAGAAGGAAACCTGTGAATAACCGGTTTGAAAGATCAATGGAAGAACAACAAGAATGAGTGGTTTAGATGTATTCATGATCTTGTTTATTTATGTCTACCTCTAAGATAGACATTAAAAATAACCCTTGCAAGTACTATTTCAAATCATGACACAATCGTTACAATGTTGCCCGTATGGGCATAGAATGCAACAACCTGTTAATTACACATCAAACTAATTTTTTTTCGTTCAATACCCTGGGTCGTTTTCACTTCCAAAATATAATTTCCACTTGAAAAATGATCAGGAATATCGAAGGAATGCTGAGTAGAGAACAATGCACTTTGCTGCTTGAATACAAGTTGTCCTTGAAGATTAAATAAGGCTACATCCATAGGAGTTTCGTAAGGTGCTTGTACCATAAACTGTTTACAGATAGGATTAGGATATAGTTTAGTTTGAGTTTTTGTAGTGAGTGAATTTCCTGTTGAAATTAAAATAGTAAAAGTATCCTGTACACAGCCATAGAGGTCGCTTACAGTTAGTGTTGTATCACCAGTTACGATGAATGAAATTTGTTTGGTTGTATCACCGGTGCTCCAAAGATAACTACCACCTGACCAACTGCTTTGCAAGCTAACGGATGCACCCGGTGAGGAGATATACGTTATGTTTCCGCCGGCGTTCTTTAAAATTACAAAACGATCTTTCACTACTTGATTGCTGTCGTTGCTAATCCATTCACCCAAAAGCTGATTCCCTTCAACGGTTAAAAGTAAAGAACCATTATTGAGGTAATTAGAATACGACATGGCATTATGTGGCCATCCAGCCATTGGAGGGTAAGGTGCAGCACTTCCTGAACCGGCAACCACATAAACAGTGCCGGAATCAGATGAGAAAGGACAGCCTGGATGTTTAATATAAGCGCACGAGTTAGCACTGCCATCGTACCGACCTGTACTTGATTGTCGCAGATGTATCGTAGAATCAAAACTTGCTTCTAAGCCAAAGTGATTTTTAATAAAGTTACTTCGCTGATAGGTATGATCATGGCCATTTAAAACCAAATCAACATTGTAACGTTCTAGTATTGGTAATAAATTAGTTCTAATGGCTACTAGATCTAATTCCAAATCCGAATGATGGGTACCTAGGCCATAAGGTGGATGATGGAAACTAACAACAACCCAAGGCAATGTATTCATAGTTAAATCTTGCTTTAACCAGTTTACTTGGGGTGAATTCGTATCAGCTAAACTTAAGTAATTTGTACCAACCAATTCAAGTCCGTAAGAATCTAAATTAACAAAATGAACATTGCCATAGTCGAACGAATAATACATCGGATTATTCGATGCCACTCCGCCAAGTTGTGCATTGGTAGGAGGATCAAAAATCGAGTAATAAGCTACCACATGACTTTTGCGCAATGCAGAATCATTATTGTAATCATGATTGCCAATAACCGGAAACAAAGGTAGATGGGAGAGGATAGTACTTTGATAATAATTGAAAAATCCAAGTTGATATTCATTGTCGAATCCGCCTTCATAGGCATTATCGCCTAACATAATCCAACCATCAACATAGTTACCTTGCGTGTAGTTCATAAATGCATCACGAACCTGATGTTGTTGCGGTGTTTGTTTACTCATATCACCGACCGCCCAAAAACGTATCGGTTGATTGTAGTTGACTGAAGGAATTGGAGGTGTTCTGAAATAATTAGAATTGCCCGTGGATAATGTAATCGTATTTCCACCAACGCTGTAATAATAGATTGTATTTACAGCTAGATTTTGAAGTGTAACACGATGATCGGTTTTTTGGGAGATATTGAGGTAGGAATTATTTAAGTTGGTATCCGAAAAACCGTATCGAACAACCGATGTACATAAACTATCGGTTCGCCAACGAATGGTTACACTCGTGGGCGAGCTAATTTGCAAATAAGGACCACGAATAATCTGAAGCGCAGAAGCTAGGTTTGTAACTACCAATAGCAATGCTATGAACGATACATTTTTCACGAGTAACAAACATAAGTAGATTCTTATTTAAAAATGAAAACATGGTTTCAAATTAACAATGAACAATGAATAATGAACAATGAATAATGAACAATGAATAATGAATAATGAACAATGAAATATCTAGATTAAAATATGTTCTTTAAGCTCATCAATAACGGTTGCGTCTTCAATAGTTGATGGGATGGTATAAGGAATATGATCAAGCATGGCACGAATGGTTTTACGCAAGATTTTTCCACTTCTGGTTTTAGGTAAGCGTTTCACCGTGTACACTGTTTTTAAATAAGCAATAGCACCAATGGTATCTCGTATTTTTTGAATGAGTTCAAGGTCGATTGGCCCTTGCTGATTGTTAATTACATCTTTTAACACAACCAAGGCAACGGGTCTTTGTCCGCGCAAAGCATCATGCACACCCACCACCGCGCATTCTGCAACTGCCGGGTGGGATGCTAATACTTCTTCCATTTCACCGGTACTTAACCGATGTCCACTTACATTTATCACATCATCCATGCGTCCCATGATAAAACAATAACCTTCTGCATCCATATAGCCACCATCACCTGTTAGATAATAACCCTGAAACTGTTGCAAATATTCTTTTCTGAAACGATCATCGTCCTTCCATAGCGTAGGTAAACATCCGGGAGGTAAGGGTAAACGAACTACCACATACCCTTCTTTGTCGGCTTGTTGCATTACACCTTCTTCATCCATAATCGAAATATCAAAACCACAAACAGCAATACCCGCACTACCAGGTTTAACTACCTTAGGTTCAATACCCATCGGAATGGCTAGCATAGGCCAACCACTTTCTGTTTGCCACCAATGATCGATTACCGGTTTAGAAACTAAATCATGCAACCACGTTAACGTTGGAGGATCGCAGCGCTCACCGGCTAAAAAAATACTTTGTAAATGACTGCAATCATACTTTCGAAAGAAGCTTCCATCTGAATCTTCTTTTCGAATGGCGCGAATGGCTGTAGGTGCCGTAAAAAAAGTTCGCACTTGATAGGTTTCAATCATTCGCCAAAATGCTCCGGCATCTGGAGTGCCAACTGGCTTTCCCTCATACAAGATAGATGTGCAACCTTGTAGTAAAGGACCGTAAACGATATACGAATGACCAACAACCCAACCAACATCACTCGCGGCCCAGTAAACATCACCGGCTTGAATATTATAAATAGCCTGCATCGAATATTTTAAGGCTACAGCATAACCTCCTGTATCTCGCACTATTCCCTTGGGCGTACCTGTTGTTCCACTGGTGTATAGTATGTATAACGGATGGGTTGAAGGTAATGCAACCGGTGCGGCTTCTTGTGCTTTACTTAGTAATTCATGATAATCATATTCGCAACTTGGGTCTAAAGTCAAATCCATTTCAGGACGCGCTACATACACTCTATGCTTTACTGAATGCGAAGATTCAGTCAAAGCTCTATCTACCATGGTTTTATAATTAATCTTGTTTTTACCCTCAATGCCATAGGCTGCAGAGAGTATTACAGAAGGTTCGGCATCATTCATGCGAAGGGCTAATTCATGCGGAGCGAAACCTCCAAAAACAACGGAGTGCGTAATCCCTAATCGGGCACAAGCTAGCATAGCAATAACAGCTTCCGGAATCATGGGCATGTAAATTATGGCTGTGTCTCCGGTGTTTAATCCTAACTCAAGTAAAGCTCCTGCCAGTGTTGCTACTTCTTTTTTTAACTCGTTGTATGTATACCTTTTTTTCAAGCCTGTAACCGGGCTATCCCAAATAAGGGCTTCCTGATTCCCTCTTCCATGTTCAATGTGGTAATCTAAACAGAGGTAACTCATATTCACCATGCCATCTTCATACCATTGATAAAGTTGGTTTGGGTGTTCGGTTAGAATTGTTGATGGGAAACGATACCAAGAAATACTTTCGGCTTGTTTCTTCCAAAATATTTCACGAAGTGTAATGCTTTGTAAGTAATCATCGTGATACGACATAGTGGATTTTTAGCACAAGGTAAATCGCAATAAAGCATCAACGAAAGAATCTATACCTATTTAGCAAATTCAAATGAAGTTTTTACAAGTCATTTAGCTGCTTCATTAAATTACGTGTTGAAAAGGGTTTAGAAATGTATAAAACTGCACCAAGCTCTAAGCCTTTTTTTATATCGGCATCGGTTGATTTAGCGCTTAGAAAAACAACTTTTGTATGATCGAGTTTTTTTACGGATCGGATGTACTTACAAATATCATAACCATTCACATCAGGCATCATAATATCCAATAGCACGATATCCGGAAGGAATTCACGCAAGATAGCCATGGCTTCCGTACCATTGCGAGCAACTAAAACATCGTAACCGTTTTTCTTCATTAGAAATTCAAGAGACATTAAAATGTACGGGTCATCATCTACAACGAGTATCTTTTTCTTTACATCCTGTTCCATACTATTCTTGATAAATTGAAGGGAGAACAAAGATAAAGCTTGCACCTTTGGTTACATTATTTCGGGCACTTATTTTTCCATGATGCAATTCAATAATTCGTCGGCAAATGGCAAGTCCTAAACCACTGCCTTCGGGTTTTAATAAATGATGTTGTTTGTATTGATAGAATTTATCAAATAACAAATCCTTCTGAAATTCATCAATACCCGGGCCATCATCACAAATTTGTACTTCAAGTTCATCGCCTTGTTTTCGAATTAGAATTTCAATTTTTTCATGAGCAAATTTTATCGCGTTACTTACTAAATTGTAAACCACTTGCACTAACAGCGAACGATCGGCATGTATGAGTAATTGTTCATTAGGTAAATTACACAACATGATTTTATTTTTTTCCTGCGCCAGTGGATACAAGGAATCCATCACTTCCTGTAACAAATCCTTCATTTCAAAGGAAATCGGATGTATTCGTTGGCGACCACTTTCGTATTTTTCTAAGTTCAATACTTGCGTAATTAAATGACTTAACTTTTCAATTTCACGCGTGATGATACTCAAATATTGCTGTCGTTGTTCTTCATCTAAATCCGGATTATCATGCAAAATTTCAGAGAGTGCTCGTATGGAAGTAAGCGGAGTACGAAGTTCATGTGTTACAGTATACAGAAATTCATTTTTAAGTTCATCGGCGTGCAGTAGCTTTTCATTGGCCGCACTGAGGGCACTGCTTGCCTTTTCTAATTCAATCGATTTTTTTCGAAGTTCTTTATTTAATTCAATAATCTGTTGACTTTCTTTTACAATATCCATCACCTCGGTTAAAGTTATATTCTCTTCTGTAGTAACAGAGCTTATCATTAATCTTGAAGAAGCTGCTCCAACTACACCTCCTAAAAGTCGTTCTGCAAACCGCACCATACGCCGATCTGCCGGCCCATCTTCTTGAATAATTATGTCATGTCGGTTGGCATATCCTTGTAATAAAAGTTCAACGCGTTTCTCTCCAATAAAACGAGCCAGCATACTTTTTAAATCATGATACAACGTGAGCCCGTTCCAAATGGCATTAGGATATTTCGTTTTGGAAGGATGTAAAAATAATTCCTGTTGCATGTGCACGCTATTTTCAACCTTGCCTTGTAAAGATATTAGTACAAAGAGGAGGGTGTTGATCCCTAAACTCCAAAAAATTCCATGACTGATTGGATCGAGATGATTCATGCCAAAAAGTTCTGTTGGCTTTAACCATGATATCGAGAAAGGCCCATTAAGAAGTAAATGATCTATCCATGTTGATCCTTTGAAAGAAGGTATTACAAGCGTGTAAAACCATAGAAGAAAACCGGATAGAATAGAAACAACAGCAGCTTTGCGATTACTTTCTTTCCAAAATAATCCGAAAAGTACCGAAGGAGCCAACTGTGCCATAGCTGTAAATGAAATTAAGCCGATGGAAATAAGAGAGTATCGTTCTGCTACTTGCTTTTCAAAAAGATACGCGAAAAAAAGAAGAAAAATGGCAGCAATACGGCGTGTATTTAAAATAAACTTACCTGCGTTATATGCGATTTTGGATGATCGTGTTAAAAATAAAGGAGCTAAAACATGATTGCTAATCATGGTGGTAAGGGCAATTACTTCTACGATAACCATACCGGTAGCGGCTGAAAAACCTCCAATAAAAACTAAAGCACTTAAACCAGGATTTTTTAATTGTTCTATTAAGAGTAGAAAATAATTATCCGGACTGCCTTGCTGTAAGGTTAATTTGCCGGCAAGAGCAATTGGAATTACTAACAGATTAATTAGAAGTAAATATAAAGGGAATACCCACATCGATTTCTTAACATGATTTACATCGGTATTTTCAACTACAGCTACCTGAAATTGTCGAGGAAGAAAAAGTATAGAAAGTGCCGAAACCAAAGCTGTTAATATCCAATTCCAACTATTGAAATTTTGGTTGGTCGTAAAAGGGGCAACCATGTTTTTAATTGCAGCTTGTTTGAATATATCGCTGGTATTATTGAACGTTACATAACAAATGGCTAATCCACAAAGGAGAAAGGCAACAAGTTTTATTATCGATTCAAAGGCAATTGCACTCATAACTCCTTTATGTTGTTCGGTAGCATCAATATGACGAATGCCATATACCATTGTAAATAAAGCTAGAACTGCAGCTATATAGAGTGTGCTGTCTTGCCACCAACCGATGTTATTTTCATAACCGGTTAAAATTTCAATCCCGGAGGTGATAGCTTTTAATTGAATGGAGATGTAAGGCACAATTCCGATAACACAAAAAAGTGTAACCCATATCCCTAAGGAAACATTTTTACCATATCTGCTGGAAATAAAATCTGCGATACTTGTTATTCGTTGTCGTTTCGAGATGCGTATTATTTTAACTAATACAGGAGCAATCAAGGGCATAAAAAGAGTAGGTCCAAGGTAAACTGGAAGAAAGCTAAGCCCTTTTTCGGCTGCGTTTCCAATGCTACCAAAAAATGTCCATGCAGTACAGTACACAGCCATCGACAACGCATAAATCCACGACGAAGCGATTTTAAATTTGTTACGTTCGCTTAGGTTGGCCACTAGAAATAGTATGCAGAGATAGGCTATCGCAAGTGCTATAATAACTCCTTTACTTATCATCGTCTATATCAGTTGGTAATAAAGTTGAACACCATCTTAGACCGAGGATAAATAAAAACCATACAAAAAAAACATAGATTACCGAACGTGGAATGCCATGGATGAATTTTGGTTTTAATACAATTTGTAAAATGGGTTGAAAGAAAAGGATAATTCCTAGTAAACAAATAAGCAGCAATATGATTTGTTTTTTAGTCAACGCTATTTTTTATGCTGTGAATGTAAATAAAGTTGAATAGAAATTTCTAATTTGCTAGTGCTTGTAACGAATAGGTTCAAAAAAAAACCGTCGTTTGTTTAAACAACGGTTTCCCTTCTTTTTTGAATTCTTAAATCTCTGAACTATTTTCCGGGAGATGATCATATTCACCTTTTAGAGCATAAAACCCGAAGATCATAAGACCAACAGCAATCGGCGCGAAAATGGTAATAATAATTATCCAGGGGATGGGTTTATTAATATCTTTCGTGCCATGCGGATTTATATTGTCGATGGCTCCAGCGATAAGAAAGTAAATTAAGAGTGGTCCGAGTATGAGCCAAACGATACCGAGTGATTTTTTAAGCATATTCATGATGATACATTTTTGTTTTATTGTAATTTAATCTGTTACGTCTTCATCTATTTTGTTTCGCAAATAGAGCACACCAATTACCAAGCAAAGTGCTGCCACACCTATTGGATACCATAAACCAACTAAAGGGTCTGAGGGGAAACTCGTGGTCAGTAATAATCCAATAAATGGAACTAATCCGCCGAACACACCATTACCAATGTGGTATGGTAAACTCATAGAAGTATATCGTATTTTAGTTGGAAATAATTCAACTAAGAATGCCGCAATTGGGCCATAAACCATGGTTACGTAAAGAATTTGTAAGAACACCAAAAATACAAAACGCCAATAGGTATTACTTGGTATATGCTTGTCTTTGTAGCTTACTTTTGCGCTGGCTATAGCCTTCGATTGATCGGCAAAAAGGGTGTCTGTATTTACCTGTGTATATTTTGCGCCATTACTAGCTTCAAATTTAACAGAGCTAATAATTACACTATCCGATGAATTTTTAACCGCATCGTGTTTAATGGATGGTTCACCGACCGCCTGTGCTTCCCATTTTTTTACATCCGTTTCATCAAGAAAGTGTTGATAGATTGGCCGGTATGAAAAAATTGCCGCAGCCATACCTATCATCATAATCCATTTTCTACCGATTCGATCACTTAACCAACCAAAAAATAGAAACAATGGAGTTGCAAAAGCAATAGCCCAAAGCATAATTGTTCTGCTTTGCTCGAAATCTAAGTTGGCTTTATTTTCTAAAAAACTTTGTGCAAAGAATTGTCCTGTATACCAAACAACACCTTGTCCCATAACCGCGCCAAACAAGGCTAGCAATACCATTTTAAAATTTCCCTTATGTGCAAAGCTTTCCTTTAACGGATTCGTAGAGGTTTTACATTCATGTTGTAATTTCGCAAATAACGGTGATTCATTCATGCGCATACGGATATAAATCGAAACGATTACTAGTAAGATGGATATCCAAAACGGATAACGCCAACCTCCCCATTCGGATACAAAATCTTCTTCCGGCATATTAAATTTAACCGTCATGATAACGCCTAAGGCCACGAATAATCCTAAGGTAGCTGTGGTTTGAATCCAGGATGTATAAAAACCTCGTTTGTGTGCTGGTGCATGTTCGGCTACATAAGTTGCAGCACCACCGTACTCACCTCCTAACGCCAAACCTTGAATTAAACGTAATAGTAATACCAAGGCGGGAGCCGCCATACCGATAGTTTTATAACTCGGTACCAAACCAATTAGAAAGGTAGAACCACCCATCAAAACTAACGTTAATAGGAAGGTGTATTTTCTTCCGACAATATCCCCAATACGTCCGAAAACTAAGGCACCAAACGGACGAACGATGAAACCCGCAGCAAAAATTGCTAGAGTACTAAGTAAGGCCGCCGTAGCATTTCCATCGGGAAAGAATTGCGTGGAAATGATTTTGGCAAGCATCCCAAAAATGTAGAAATCATACCATTCAATTAAGGTTCCTAACGAGGAAGCGCCTATAATGGTAGCAATTCCTTTAGTTGAAATATTATGTTGTTGTGACATGTATTATTTTTTTTGTGTAAAGAATTATAGAAAAATGTGTGTTTGAAGAATTACTTCACCTTTACTTCCATTGCGTTCGGGTGTTGTGCCAGTGGCAGGGAATTTATAAACAGGGCGATTGCTATATTGTAATGTAACTTTTGCGTTATGACCATTAATGAAATAATTCAACCCTAAATCGTACTGCCCGCTGGCTTTACCAATGCGTTCAAAATCCTTATAAGTAAAGGTTACATAGGGCATGAATGCCGTGCCATTTTTTAATTTAGGTAGCAGCAAACCAGCTTGTGTGTACCAAATTGTTCCGGTGCCTAACGTAGGTTGAAGATTACCACCACCGGCCCATGAAGTATTGGTATTTGTTGCACTCGACTGAACACTTGGATGTTGATTTAAAATACCAATGTTGCGAATATAATTTGGGCCGAAATCATGATAGGTAAAAGATGAATACACGTTCAAAGCCATACCTTTTGTTTTAGGCAATGGCATATCTAAAAAAACATCTGCACCAACATTTGTTTGATTATGTGTTACTACACTATCCGTTGGTGTTGGTCTGCTTGCAGTTGCTTTAGGATGATGATAAAAGCCAGCGCCAACATTAAATACTTTTTTAGCACCAAGGTAAGAGCCTACGAAATAGGGAAGCACATTACTTTCTTTATCAAAAAATTGATAATCAGCATAGGCCTGGGCCGACCATGTTTCCGTTAAAGCATTTGTTGCATTTGGCGACGTAATAGCGCTATTTACGGGAACACCAAAAGCGAATGGTTTATTCACAGCGAAGCGATAGTCGAATCGATCGAGTTGTCCTTTTGCATAAATACCTAATTGACGTGCAAACTGGTCTGTAGCTTCAATGTTATACCAATTGTGAATAGGGGCATCAAGCGTCATGAAGTTGAGCGTGCTATTACTCGCCATCCTGGAAACACCATTCCAATAGTGTAATCCGGTTCCAAGATGGAGTTTGCCGGGAACTACGGCGTATTCCGTCCAAGCGTCATGAATATACAATTGTGGCCGCTTACCGCCTTGCCCGCTAGCGCTGGCACCGGTACCTAAAGTTCCTGCACTACCACCATTCGAAAAACTTTGATTGTTGATTCCAAAATGGGTTACAATCATAAAGCGAGGAGAAACTTGTGCTTGTAACAAAATCCGCGAACGACGAATTCCAAATTCTGTGCTCGATGAAGAAGCTTTTCCATTAATGTCTAAGGTACCAGTATTATTATCGGTGTACGATAACCACATTTGATGCCAAGTAATGATTCGTAGAAATTTAGATCCCTTTTCATCCAGTTTTAGGGTTAATGGCTTATAGCTGTGATCTACATTTTGGGCTTGCGTACAAAGTGCACCAAGCAGTAAGAAGGGTAAAAGTAATTTTCTCATGGATAGCGAATTTATTTTGTAGCGCTAAGGTCTATCCAAAAGTTTATGCAAGTATGTCAATACCTATACTTGTGTTAATAGGTATAGCTATTTGCTACGTTTTTCGGAATCGTTCCCACTTAATCATAATGAATTTATCACCAAGTTCATTGATGATACAACCACTGGAGGCCATGTTTTCACGCTTACTCAAAAAGTCAAGTAATTCAGCATGGGTAAACACTTTGTACGTAGGTCTGTACTCGAGTTGCTCTGGTCGTTGAATGCCATATTGTTTGATCCAGTTCATTACAGAAACATGCGATACACCAAGTATACGTTCTATCTCCCGTAAAGTAACACCTTCAACGTACAATTGAAGTGCTTTCACTACATAGTATGGATCGATTTGTTTGCCTTCTTTAAGTACAGTAAAAAAGTAATTGCACGAACGACAATGAAAACGCTGTCTTCCTTTAACTACGCCGCTTTTAACATAGTTCGATTCTTTACATTTTGGGCACTGGATAAGCTTCATTTCATAAAGATAAAACAACAACTATATATAATTAGCATAAATATACTAAATTAGCACACTTACCATTTTGCTTTTCTGTCTGAGGCATTACCTTTATGCTGTTAAATTAAACTCATTCAACGTGTCGTATCCATATCAAATTAAATCGCTTGAACAATATCATCAAGTGTACAAAGAAAGCATTGAACATCCAGAGAAATTTTGGTCGGATATTGCTATGCATTTTCGCTGGAAGAAACATTTCGACCAAGTTACATCTTGGAATTTTAAAGACCCTAAGGTGGCATGGTTTCAAGGTGGGCAACTTAATATTACTGAAAATTGTATTGATCGTTGGGCTGAAATTCAACCAGACGCTCCAGCTATTATTTGGGAAAGCAACGACCCGGAAGAGCACCATCGAATACTGTCTTTCAAGGAATTATTATTTAAGGTAAACCAGTTTGCTCATGTGCTTAAAAATAATGGAGCTAAGAAAGGGGATCGTATTTGCATTTATATGCCCATGGTTCCTGAATTAGCTATTGCCGTTCTAGCATGTGCTCGCATTGGTGCTATTCACTCCGTTGTTTTCGGAGGTTTTTCGGCACAAAGCATTGCAGATAGAATTATAGATGCTGCATGTAATATTGTAATCACCGCCGATGGTGGTTATCGCGGAAATAAAGAAGTACCACTTAAGGCTGTGATGGATGACGCACTCGTTCGTTGTGATACAGTAAAACGATGCATCGTATTAACCAGAACAAGAACACCGATTAGTATGTTGAAAGGTCGTGATTGCTGGTGGGAAGATGAAATAAAGAAAGTGGAAACAGCAGGAAATCCTTTTTGCGAGGCCGAAGCAATGGATGCGGAAGACCCTTTGTTCATTCTATATACTTCCGGTTCTACAGGAAAACCAAAAGGAGTGGTTCATGCTTGTGCAGGCTATATGATTTATACGAACTATACCTTTGTGAATGTTTTTCAATATCAACCAGGCGATATTCATTTTTGTACTGCAGATATAGGTTGGATAACCGGACATAGTTATATCGTTTACGGTCCTTTATCAGCAGGTGCTACATCACTCATGTTTGAAGGCATTCCAACATGGCCTGATGCCGGTCGTTTTTGGGAAATTGTAGATAAATATAAGGTGCATATTCTCTATACAGCTCCAACGGCTATTCGCAGTTTAATGAGCTTCGGACTCGACTATATTAAAGACAAAAACTTAAGTTCATTAAAAGTACTCGGAAGCGTTGGAGAACCTATTAATGAAGAAGCATGGTATTGGTTTCATGATCACATCGGTAAAGGAAATTGTCCGATTGTAGATACCTGGTGGCAAACCGAAACCGGAGGTATTCTTATTTCTAACCTCGCAGGAGTTACCCCTAGTAAACCTGCCCATGCCACCTTGCCCTTGCCAGGAGTTCAACCTATTTTAGTGGATGAGCAAGGAAACATCATTCCCGGCGGTGATGCTTCGCAATATCAATTACCTGATGCCACAGTGAGTGGAAATTTGTGTATTAAATATCCATGGCCTTCTATCATACGCACCACTTGGGGCGATCACGAACGTTGCAGAACGACCTACTTTTCAACTTACGAAAATTTGTATTTTACCGGCGACGGTTGTTTGCGTGATACTGATGGTAACTATCGCATTACCGGTCGCGTGGATGACGTGCTTAATGTTAGTGGACATCGTATTGGAACAGCGGAAGTGGAAAATGCAATTAACATGCACACCGGTGTGGTTGAAAGTGCCATTGTGGGTTACCCACATGATATTAAAGGACAGGGTATTTACGCTTATGTAATTTTTAGCGGACAACTCGATGATAAAAATCTAGTAGCACAAGATATTAATCAAACCGTTTCGCGCATTATTGGCCCCATTGCGAAACCAGATAAAATTCAGTTTGTAAGCGGACTACCAAAAACGCGAAGTGGTAAAATTATGCGTCGAATTCTAAGGAAGATTGCAGAAGGTGATACGGCTCATTTAGGTGATACTTCAACACTCCTTGATCCAAATATTGTGGAGGAAATTAAACTTGGAAGACTTTAAGTAATATTGCAGCCTTGAAGTTTTCTGCATGATAAAAGAACCATTGAACATTATACTTACCGGTGCTAGTGGCATGGTAGGAGAGGGGATACTATTAGCTTGCTTAGCCAATAATTCCATCGAATCTGTGTTAAGTATTGTTCGTAAACCTACTTCTCGACAGCATCCTAAACTAAAGGAACTGGTGGTTTCTGATTTCTTACAACTCGATCAATGGAAGCAAGAACTAAAAGACTATGATGCTTGTTTCTACGCCGCAGGTAAAACTTCGTTGGGTATGAAAGAAGACGATTACCATCAACTCACCTATACGGTAACGCTCGCTGTGGCAAATGTTCTACATCATGTAAATCCTGATTTGGTTTTCTGTTTCGTCTCTGGAGCTCATACCGATGCAACGGAAACAGGAAAGGTAATGTGGGCTCGAATTAAAGGCAAAACAGAAAATGCACTTACCCATTTGTTTCAAGCGAACACGTATCACTTTCGCCCGGCATTGATGAAACCGATGAAAGGACAAACACAATTCTTCGGTTATAATTACATTACACACAAGGTGTTATACCCTGTGATGTCTTTATTCTATCCAGGATGTTCTTTAGAAGAAATAGCAAAGGCTATGATTGTTTGTTCGCAACATGGTTTTGGAAAACAAATTTTGGAGGTGAAAGATATACGACAAGCCGCATCAAGCTATCAATCGTAACGTAAGTTAAATAGCTTAGCCTTGTGTATGTCGCATACTAACGTTCCGAGGTTATCCACATCCTGTTGTAAATTGATTAATTAAAGGAATCTGTATCATGTACTTTTAGCATTCAAATAATTACAAGATGAAACAGAAAATACTCATGGTGCTTTGCGCCCTCGTAGGTTTAATGATGTTAAACGGAGGCCTCGATAAATTGTTCCATTATATGCCAGTACCAAAGGATATACCAGCCGTTATGTTGGCCATGATGAAATCGATGATGGATATGGGTTGGTTACTTCCTTTGGTTGCTGTTGCCGAAATTCTAGGAGGTGTGCTTTTCGCTATTCCTAAGTTTCGCGTTATTGGTACACTTATTCTATTCCCAATATTAGTTGGTATCACCATCATTCATGTTGGTTATGCCCCTTCAGGATTACCAATCGTTGCTGCAATTTGGGCAATCGTAATTTGGTCTATGTTTGAAGATAAAAAGCAATATCTTCAATTGATTAAATAGCTTAGTGGATTGATACGTGTTGTTTATGTATAACTCAGGTTAGTTGATGGTTTAAGGCAGGTCGAATGCAGATCATGAAGGGAAAAAATGAAACGAATAAACAGTTTTTTTACAGAAACTATTCTGCTTTTTGCCCTACATTCGCCCCTAAATAAAAACATATGACTTTACACAAAGAGGGATGGTGGTATTGCTTATGGGCAACTGTGGTTTATGCCATTGTTTTATATGTTGGGTTTTCATACCTCAATCAAATTCCTTGGTTACTGTACCCAATAGTTGTATTACTCGGATTGCTATGGTTTTGGTTTTTTTGGTTCTTCCGAATTCCATCAAGAAATTTTATTACAGGAGAAGGTAAAATCATGTCGCCCTGCGATGGTAAGGTTGTAGTTATTGAAGAAACGGAAGAAGGTGAGTATTTTAAAGACCGACGCTTGCAGGTTTCCATCTTTATGTCGCCATTAAACGTTCACGTAAACCGATATCCAATTTCTGGTGTTGTACAATATGTGAAGTATCATGCCGGTAAATATTTAGTGGCATGGCATCCTAAATCGAGCACGGAAAATGAACGTAGTACCATCGTTGTTAAAAATGAACGCATCGAAATTTTGATTCGTCAAATAGCCGGTGCGGTAGCCCGACGCATTTGTATCTACGCAAAACCTAACGCACTAGCGGTACAAAATGAAGAGCTTGGATTTATTAAATTCGGTTCTCGTGTAGATTTGTTTCTTCCACTTGGAACGAAAATGAATGTAAAAATTGGAGATGTTGTGCAAAACGGTTTATCTCAAATTGCTGAATACTAAGTTATGTCGGTAATTTTCACAGAATATGAAATTGCCTCTAATCTCAAGCAGCGTCGCTTGGTTAAGACTTTAGTGAAAGATACCATTCGTTATTACACCGAAAAAAAATGCGAACTGCATTATGTTTTTTGTTCCGATAAATACTTGCTAAAAATTAATCAGGATTTTTTAGAGCACGATACGCTTACCGATATTATTACCTTCGATTTAAGTAACGATAATTCGGATGTTATTTATGCAGAAATATACATTAGCATAGAACGAGTTAAAGAGAATGCCCTCCAACTTAAATTACCTTATCAAAATGAATTATTGCGTGTAATCTTGCACGGAGCTCTTCATCTTTGTGGTTTTAAAGATAAATCGCCAGCTGACGAAAAGAAAATGCGAAGCTTGGAAGAGGAATGGATGAAAAAGCTGTAACGCTTAATTCATCGAATGGAGTAACACAAAAGGTGTTTTAGTTCACTATTTATTTTTTCTTGAATACCTCACAATGCGTTGAATCACCCAAACTCTTTTCTTTGTCTGAACAAATTTTATCTGCTTCGTCTGCCTGTTTAGCGTCTATTTCAAAGCTCAAAGGTTGAGCACCATAACAGGTACATGTAACTGATTGCCTGCAGGCAGTATGCGTTATAAGAAACAAACAGAGAATTCCGTAACCTACTAGCTTTACTCTTGGAGAGAATATTATGAATGACATGCGATGATTTTCTTTTTATACGATTCCCGAAGTTAGAATGTTAGCTAGTTGTTGAATAAGTAATGTAATTAATTTACCGTTATTGATCTTTTCTTATAAGCTTGATGCCTGTTTTGAAATATGTTTTTAGTTGGTAAGCCATCGAATATGATTCATTTTAGATCAATTAATTAGATGGGAAAAATAAAATGACCAACTCCAATCTGAAGATGGTCATTTTATTTTTTATGGAGTTACAAAAGTAGCTCCCAAAATTATGTTTGGATCGAGGATAATATAATCGAAGATATCAACGGCACCATCACCATTTAGATCTGTATTAAGATAACCTGAGGAACCGTTTATTACATCTATATCTTGAAGCAAGTAATCTAATACATCAATCGCTCCATCCTGATTAATGTCGCCACTATACAACGCGTAAACATTAGTATCAACTTGGATTTGATTGGATCCATAAGACTGTCCTATCGACGACGAAAAATTATAATTACTTGTAGCATTCATAAGTAACGGATTACTACTCCAAGTTTCCAATACCGTTCTATTTTTTACAACGATATAATAGCTGTTTCCAATCGCGGAGGCTGGAAAGATACATTGTACATGCCCATTTATATCAATAACTCCGTTATAAGTGAATGCTAAAGCGAACGGTGCGTTGGCATTATGCAACTCAACAGTTATAGAATCGCTTATCGTGTTATTCAACGAAGCACCTTGGTTAAACATGGCAGGTGTCATGCTTTGACTACCCGTATAATAACCTTGAATAATTGCCGTTAGATTAAGCGTAAGATTGCAACTTGTTATCACAATGGAGTTAGAGCCGGTACAGCCATTGGCATCGGTTACAAGCACCGAATAACTATTAGGAACTTTTGCTATTGCCGTTGGTGTTGTTACATTACTAGGGCTCCATAAATAACTCGTATACGTTGGTCCTGCTAAGGGAGAAGTACTTGGTATTTGTCGCGTAGGTCCATTTATTAGCGTACCTGATGCCAAATCCGTAACAGTATTAACAGCAGTATTCCCTCCACCTTCGTCAAATTTATAGTATCCTACTAACGATGGTGAATTACTTGGAACACTCGAATTCATAGCCGATTGTATCTCATTTTGTGAACGAGCACTATTCCAAATACGAACTTCATCTAAACTGCCATGACAAGGAACTGCCAAATCATAGCGATTACCAATTCTAAATAAGGCAAGAGGATTAGTGGCTACAGACGTTGAGCACACTTTACTGGCTACTAACGTGCCATTTACATAAATCTTCAACATATTACCATTCAAAGGATCATAAGAACAAGCAACATGGGTCCATGTATTTAAAGAAATGCTGCCGTTTGGCCCTAGAAGAAAATCGTAGGTGCTGGCATTGCCAACAAAAAAATGAATGGCACTACCATTGCTACGAATATCAAAGGGTGCTGGTATATTAAAGTAGGCTTTGCTTGCTAACGTATTTAAGTTAGCACTAGAAATTTTCATCCAACCTTCAACGGTAAAGCCAAGTGCCGGATTAATAGCAAAGCTGTTGTCTTGAACGTAGTCATTCACTCCATCCATATTTAATGCACCACTTGTGGCATTTAAAAATAAAGAATCGTTTCCGCATAGATAACCCGGTCCATTAAGAGATATAGTTGGTACAGGCGTTGGATGTGCTGTAATTGAAACCCCGCTACTGGTAGCCAAGCAACCATTAGTATCCATTACAGTAACTGAATATATACCCGTGGTATTTGGATTTATAATTGGAGTAGTTGCTGCACTCGGATTCCATAGATAGTTTACAAAACCGGTATCAACAATAGGGGCAGTTGATGGATAGACCCATGCAGGACCATTCGTTAGAATGGCTGATGATAAATTGGTTACTACATTCTTAGTTGTTGTACCGCTTCCTTCATTTAATTTGTAATATCCAACCAAGCCAGTTGAATTAATTGGTACTGATAAATTCTTGGATGTTTGAATTTCTGAAGCCGTTCGAACAACACTCCATAAACGTAATTCTTCAAGCTCACCAGCATATCCTCCACACGGGCCATAGCCTAATTTTAAGTTTTGTGTATTGTTAAATCCGGTTCTATTCAAAGACGAGGAGGCTTGAAGTGCGCCATCAATATATAAACGTTGTTGCCCTGTAGAACAAGTTACAGCAATGTGATGCCATTGCCCATTTGTTACACTGCTCGTAGAGTTCAACTGGAAACTTCCTTGAGGAGAATAGATATATTCGAAATATATATTGCCTGTGGATGTGAGTCGGAAATTGTATAAGTTTTCAAAACCACAAGTTCCTCGTTTGGCCAGCAACGCACCGGAGTTACTAATCGTGGATGTTTTCATCCAAAATTCAATAGTGAAACTTCCTGTGAAATTTCCTATACTGCCTAGGTCTACATAGTCGTTCACACCATCAAATTGAAGGGCACTACCTGCATTGGTTGACGATAAAGTAGTGGTTGGATTATTGCTACAAAAGGTTGAATTACCATTCACTAAAATACTCGTTGCCGGATTTGGATTAACTACAATCGCCTGACTAGCATTTCCAGTACAACCGTTGTTTGAAACCGTTACAGAATAGGTACTATTGTTTTTGGCATAAATAGTGCGTGTTGTATCACCCGTATTCCACAGATAACTACTAAAAATACCTGGATCTAATAAAACCGAATCTCCTTGGCAAATGGAAGAATTACCATTAACTATAATACTTGGAGTTGGATTATTTGAAACGGTGATAGGTATATCGTTACTGATCGCGGTACAACCAACGGCATCGGTTACGATGATTCGGTAGGAACCTGATACATTTGGAATTACAGTTGATTGAGTTGTTCCAGATGGTGCCCAGATATAACTTGTATAAGAATAATTTGATGGCGTAATCCATTGTGGCCCGTTCAATAATGTTCCACTTGCATTATTATTTACAGCGTTAAACAAGGTTGTTCCGGTGCCTTCATCTAGTTTAAAATAAGCTTGAAGATTACTGCTATTGGAAGGAACACTGGTATTTTTAGCGGCTAAGATTTCCGCTGGAGTTCTTGCCACATCCCAAAAACGAATTTCTTCTAACTGACCTGCATATGCACCGCATGGTCCTTTCCCTAATTTTAAATTCTTATTGTTAGCAAATGAAGTTAAAAATGTAGTGAGTGAATCCTCTACTAAACCGTCAACATATATTTTATTCAAGCCCAATTCGGATGTAATGGCTACATGATGCCACAAGTTATTAGTTACCGACGACGTGGTGGTTAATGGGAAGGGGTCGCCATTCAATTCAAAGTAGAGACGCCCATCTGCAAGCATTCTAACTTCATAAAATATTTCGTTACCACAACTTCCTCTTTTAGAAATCAGCGCTGCGCCGTTACTTATGGTAGCTGTTTTCATCCAGAATTCAATCGTAAAATCACCTGAAAAATTTCCAATGGAGGTTCCTAAATCAGCATAGTCGTCTACACCATCAAATTGCAATGCTTTAATAGAAGGCGAAGCAGAGAGTGATAAGGTGGTATTGGAACTCGGATTGCAAATGGATGTAGGGCCATTGGCTAGTATACTAGGTACTACCGGATTAATTACAACAACCGTTTTACTAGCGGTATTACTTCCTACACAACTGGATTGGGTTACGGTAACCGAATAGGTTCCTGATGCATTAACTACTATAGAGGGTGTGGTGGCACCGTTAGACCACAGATATGACGAAAAAACACCTGCATTTAATTCTACACTGCTACCGGCGCATATCGTTGTTGGTCCGTTTGCAGTAATCGAAGGTATTGTATTGTACACTTGCACAACAGCCGTGGCCGTATTCGTGCAACCATTAACATCCGTTATGGTTACTGTATAAGTACCTTCAGAAGAAACGGTGATGGAAGGGGTGGTGGCTCCAGTACTCCATAAGTAGGATGAATAATTATTAACGGATAACGTTACACTTCCTCCTGGGCAAAATGTTGTGGGTCCGTTGGGTGTGATGACAGGTGAAGGTAAAGGATTTACAATAACTGTTTTCGTAGTTTGAACTGTACAACCATTAGATACAACGGTTACTGAATATACACCTGAACTACTGGCAGTTATGCTTTGTGTGGTGGCTCCGGTAGACCATAAATAACTAGAATAATTTCCTGTGCTCAAACCAACCGATCCACCGGAACAAAATGTTGTTGGGCCAGAAGCGGTGATCGTTGGAGCAGTAAATGAGTTTAGGGTTATTGTTTTAGTAGCTGACGCTGTGCAACCATCACTATTTGTTACGGTAACAGTATAGGTGCCACCGGTATGTACAGGAAAGTTGGCTGTTGTGGTATCCGATGGCGACCAAGAATAACCCCAATAAGGTAATCGAGTATTATCGCCTATGGCAACCGCATCAATTTCATTGTAGTTGGCGATGGCTGCATTGTTTAACGCAATGCGAATTTCTTTAACGTTAAACGTTGTAAGTGGGAAATTGATTTTTAAAAGAGGAGATGCATTCACAGCATTACTTGCAGCAGAAGCATACACAATTTGAAAATTTCCAGTGGTTTCATTTTTAACATACACCGTGTCAATCGCACGTGGATTGAAGGTTTGATAAATATGAATATAATTAATCGGAGTAGCGTCACGATATCCAAGAACAACATACTCTCTGGAAGAATTTTGTGTTGAGGAAGCCCAAGCACCTGGATGATGCCCTATATTAGGATACACATCCGGTAACCCAATGATTTGATTGGCTGCATGATCGGTTACATCCAGTTGCGAACTAAAATCTATCACAGAAGAAGCCCATCGTTTATTGGGAAGGTTGAGGTTTAAAATTGCGGTGTCTCCATCACACATTACGGATGGTCCTGTTATGGCAGGCGTTGGTAGCGGATATACAATAATTGCTTGTGATGCATTTGCTGAGCAACCCAAACTATTGGTAATTACCACGGAGTAAGTAACACTATCGGTAGCCGTAATCGAAGAAGTGGTTGCACCAGTGGACCATAAATAGGAATTGCCACTAGGTACGCTTAGTTGAACACTTCCTCCCATACAAAATGAAGTAGGACCACTTGCTACAAGCGTGGCATCAGGTAAAGGATTTACAACGATTGTTTTTGTGGCAGTTTGCTGACAACCTTCTGCATTCGTTACCGTAACAGTATATATTCCTGATGTAGTTGCTTGAATATTTTGAGTGGTTGCACCAGTTGACCAAGTGTACGCATTAAAATTTCCAAGACTTAATTGAACACTATCACCGGCACAAAAAGTAGTAGGACCATTGGCCGAAATCAGTGGCGTATTCATGAGTGTTGATACACCTGTTACTATGAACGGAAGACTAGTGGATGTGCCCACACCTGGTGACGCTACCGTAACACTATACGTGCCAGGAATTGTTACCTTAATAGTTTTTGTAGTAGCTCCGGTATTCCATAAATAAGTTGAATTCGAGTTGCCATTGGCAGTCAGGAATAAACTATCACTTAAACATAATATTGGATTTTTGCTTGAAGTGATGCTGATATCATCATTCTTAATAACCGCTATGGCTGATAGGGAGTCTTCAGGAATTTGATAATCGCTACCATAAGCAAGTGTAACGCGGATAGTGTCATTGTCCTCCCAAATAGAATCATGAATTGGATCGATTTTTAATTTAATATCATCACGATTTGCTTCCATCACGATCAAACCTTCGGTGCCATTGAAAAACGTTGCCAGATTAGTTTGAGGTGGATCGTAGGAGATAGTATAATCTGTGCCATAAACGGCATTTCCAGTAATGGAGTAATTAATATAGCGATTATTTAGAACGGATGTACTGGTTATAAAATGAACGTCCATTGCACCTGATCCACTTTCTAACATACTGGAAGGTACAGTGTATAGTTGTACGGAATCTAATCCAAGAATAGGTTGATAGGTTCCGACGGTGAAATAGGAGGTGTCTGCAATAGAACTTTTATTTCCATATTCATCACGCATATTTTTTACAATCAATCTAAACGTATCGTAGTTGAATTGCAAGAGGGATGTTGTTGGTACTATCATTAATTTGTTCTGATATGAACTTGTAGTAACCGGAATATTGATATTGGAGGAACCTCGTGTTAAGCTAATATCATCTGCAGCAAGAAATGAAGATGAAATGTTTTCATTATAATTAATAGAAATTTCGTCGCCCGCCGCATAGTTATGATCGGATGGCATTGGGATACCAATTCGAGTTGGACCAGTTCGATCAATTGTTCCACTAACCGTACTCGAGTAGGAGATTGCTCCAGAGCTACATTCTAATTTTATTCGTAGTTTGTAATTCCCGTCAGGTACGGCTGTGGTGTTCCAATTAACTACCGTGCTATAGGGATCTGTTATCGACGAACTAGGTATATTCATAGCCGTTAGCCAACTCGTGCTATTTTGTTGTGCGTACTGTACACTTACTGTATAGGTAGTTGTTGCTGAGGCATAACCACTAAATTCAACAGGTATAATATTGTTGTTATTCGTTTTGCTAATCCAATTATTTTGCGGACTAACCACATTCATTGGTGTAGTTAAACACGGATTGGTGAAATAAGCATTCACCACACCTTCTGCAGTGGTAGATGAACACATATCCTTTAGAATAAACTTTAATCCTTCATACGAATAAACTTGACTTGAACTATTACGGGTAATAGTTACAATAACTTGCTGGTCGGATGCATTTGGACAAATACTACAGGGTATATTGTACACATAAGGAGGAAATCCAGAAATTGTTACCGATATATTTCCATCAAGGGGAATGCTGCTATTATCAAACGATAAACTATACTGCCTAGTTTCTGCACTTTCACTTAGGTTCTGAAGATATAATGTAAAGGAAGCTGATTGGCCAGGGGCAGGCACGGTTACGGTTGGATTTGGAATGTATATCTGACATTTATCACGCTTCAAGGTGTTAGGTTCCCAAGGGCAGCTTGTTTTTCCGGCAATAGTTCTAAACATTGGCGTGTTATACACCGGATCTTTTAATACATCAAAGGTAACTTGGTCAAGTACATCATTATCCGAATAATTAGTAGTGGTGGTTGTTGAATTAAGCACAGTAATACCACCACCTAAACCAGTTTCTAAGGTGAAACCAATTTCAGATTTGAAGTTTGCACCAGTCCCATTTACTTTGGCCCCAATTTCTTGAGCAATACTTTTTTCAATAGACAAATTAAAATCTAAGGAGTAGTTCTGGTAGGAACTGCTCGTTATGGACGTGGAATTTCCACAGCCAACGCAACCTATCGACATATTGCTTACCGTGCTGGCTCGTTGTAACGCATTCTTATTATTTTCTAAAATCTGATTCCAGGTATTAATTTGATTAAGATATTTTTGTTTTTCCGATCCTGTATTGGCATCTGCTAATTGTTGAAGTCCGGGAATAATAGAATACTTTATCTGATGGCCGCTATATTGATAATTGGTTTGAAATCCATTCGGTGATACCATTAATTTAGTTGCGGTTTGAAAGCCACAAGTTCCTAATTTGAGTTCATGGGTTTTTCCATATTTGAAATTAATGGCACCACCAATGTAAACATCCGCTAATTCTCCTGTTATTCCAGATTCTGACATACCCGTTGAATACGATTGGGTAGTGGTGGTACTCACTTTTAACTCTGAATTCAAGGAAGTTGAGAAGGTCGCTTTTGTTTTAGTGTTTAAATCATAGGTTATTTCAGTTCGAAGTTCCACACCAAAACCCGCCGAGAAGTCGGCACCCACATTAACGCCGAATTCATTTGAAACAAATCCAGTTAACGCTGCCGATAAACGTATCGTTGTTTCAAAGGTTTGTGATGTTTCCCAACTAGATATGCTTTGATCACCTGGCGGTGCATGTAAAATTAAAAGAGGAATTTCTGGCGATGTAGTTGTGAAATCCAACGGATCGGTTTTAAACCCGGTTACATAAACGGGTTGATCGAGTTCTGTAGCAACACGTCCGTAAGCATCTTTGTATCTGGCTTTTAGAATTTTTTTGTAAGGGAAAACCAAATTCGGAACGCCAGGCTCGAGTACCACTTTCGATATTCCATTATTATCTATCGTGAATAATTTTGTTACCGGGAAATTCGCATCATCATCTTCAATCGATGTGTAAATCTGTACGGAATCAAAGGCGGTACCATTGGTAGTTTTAATTTTATAATTCAAGCTAGGAGGTCCTTCAAATACCTCTACGTAGAATGAATCTTTAATATTTTGTTTGAATATTGTTCCATTAACCGGTGGGTTACTTGTGGCACATGTGGTGTTCGTTAGTCCTGTAAATTGAAGCACCGGTAAACGATGATATATAATGTTCAACATAGCATTGGCTGTATCTATCGTACATTTCAAAGAATCTTTGGGAATCCTGTTATTCACAAAACTCTTGATTGTATCCGGATGTACATATAACGAATTTGTATTAACATAAGCTGAGATAACTTCAATAACACGAACTTGATACGTTGCCGGAGGAAGTGCTATAGAGTAATTTCCTGTTGAATCGGTCCATGTTCTTTTACGAAAGCTGAAATTTCCGCTTGAATCAACATCCTTGAATTCCAATAAAGCAAATCCAATAAATTCATTGTTACCAGCAGTGAATTTACCGCTGATGACGAATTTAGTGGTATCCTCAAAATTTACATTGTAAACGTCTGTAGTTACGTTCACTGTTTTGGAGTTGGGTCTGAAATGATGGTTTTTATACGATGGGTTAATGGTATAGTTACCTTGATTAATTACGGTAGTCGAGTATTGTCCGTGATTACCATTAGTAAGTTTACTTTCCATAAAAAGTTGGCCGTTCTTATACATTTTTACAGAATCCATATTTTTAGCAATACTATCAACGGCATCCAAGGCATTCAAACAACCTATACACGATTGATAGATAGTGCCACTCACACCATACACGGTAGAGTCTATAAAATTTTGTATTTTTTCGAAACTAGAATTACTCAACGTCGTAGTAACTTGGGAGTAGTTGAACGTATGCCCTTGTCGTAATGGCGTAATCGTGAAATCTACATTGGTACGATCTCCATTCGTAGCATCGCCGAAGAAAATGCTTGGCACATCATAGATGCCATCGTTGTTTGTTACGGCGTAATATTTAAACGATTGCGGACTACCCAATACGGCTTTCGTTTTTTGAATCACTATGGTATCACCAGGTACTCCGGTAACGCCATCGCGACTCGTAATTTTACCAGAAATATGCCCTTTGATCATTCCTTGATTACCATTAAATACTTTTATTTGAACTACGTTGGAATAGCGATTTTCTCCACATGAATTGCACTTTCTGCGGTAATATTTTGAGGTCATAATGGGGCCCCAATTTGGATCTATATAAGAAACATTGTTGCTAGATAAGGTGGCAGGCGTCCAATTGATTTTATCGGTACTTTGTTCCCAAGAGTACACTATATTGTTGCCGGTATCACCCAAAAGACTCGATATCGAATCTCCTTCGGAAGGATAAGGAACCGTATGGGATGGTTCAATATAACCGGCACCCGGACATTGATAATGCACAATAACTAAACCGGCTCCCGGTGATGTTGAATTTAAATTAGCAAACGATGGCACCGCTGTGTTGCTTGCAACCGCAATATTCGATGCACCACCACCACCAGGTACTTGGGCATTGGTAACTGTTCCTCCACAGAGCGATAAAACAGTACCACCATCACCACCAGGATTGCCATTCCCGTAAAGGTTATTAAGTCCTTGCGCATTGGATCCATTCTGAAAGCGTCCGGCTCCTTCCCCACCGGCTAAAAGATATCGCCAAGTTCCCGAACATAATTGATGGGTAGAAAAACCTGACCCACCATAATAATATTGTGCTATACCCGAAGGCGGGAGGGTTTGGTTTGGTGTTATTGCATTTCCATTATAGGCTCTATACAGTCCGTTTACAAAAAAAGAATAATCAGGCGAAGTAACCGTAGGCGTTCCAACAGTTACCGGGTAACTACTGCCCGTACTAAGCGCAATGGTATTGGTTAAGGCATAATTTCCACCGGCTCCGTATCTGCTACCAGCGCCCCATAATTCGGCATAACAATTAGACACACCAATAGGGGCTATAAAATTACCATTCGTTGTAAAACGTTGTTCTCGAGTCGACTTATAAAAATCCTGCATATAACCAACCATTACACCAAAGCTATTATCGGAAACTACGCTTGGAATAGTTATAATTTCAGTCGTTCGAAAATTCGATTCAAACCCAATGCCATTTGAATTTCCTATCGTCATAGGTGCTCCAATATCAACATTCGATGAACTTGCTGAAAAACCAATTAAGGTCGTATCAATATAACATTTTGAGACACCAGAATTTGGAACTTTAAAGGCATAAACCGAGGCGTCTAAAACATTTCGATTAATATCAGCACGAGCATGAGATGCCGAATTCGGAACTAGGGTAATAGTTTGTGATGCCGCATTATTACCAACTTTAAATTCGGAGTTAGAAGTATAAGTAAAAGGCGCCGGTGTGTTGTTTGCCGGTCCGGTTTTTGAAAGTAAGCATCCCGAGTTAACACCATACCCTTTGGCAAAGGCTACCATGGTAACTCCATTCGCGAAAAAAACTCCGGTTGATGTACTTAATCTATTGGTACCAATAAAATTGATAGCCGGATGCTGATTTAAGCGTTCTATAACGCCTTGATTTACTATACGAGGTTGATCAGAAGGGGTTGCCATAGAGGCATTTCGAAAATTACCACTCTGATCATACCAAATTTCAACATAGCCATTATTGTTCCCAACAAACGATTTAAGCGCTAGGGTGTCGAGAAAACCATGAAGGTCGAAACCAATATCTTGGGTGGCATTGTCATTTGATCGTCTAAGTTTGATGGCTGAGCCTGTATAGGAGTTTCGCAGTTTCCTCAAACTGAAAGCGGTTGCAGCTGGCTCGCTAAATGTTTCCGAAAAATTATTGAGCATAAACGCTTGCCCATAGGATGGTTGAACTTCGAGTAAACAGAGTAGCATGATGGTAATAACGGCGCTGAAGAATGGTTTCATGGTGTACAATTTGTATAATGATATGTGCCACCAAAGGTATTTCTATCATATTTCGAAAACCATAGTAAATATTCATGAGTTTTGGATAGAAGTGTCTTCAAACAGTATGATTATTTATGAGAACATATGAAGGTTGACAGTGAATTAGGGCTGTTATTATTCCTTCACCAGGATAATTCGAACTTTCTTAGATACATGGTACTATCGTGCATTTAATTTCGTTATTACTTCCCTTAATAAGTGGAACGCAGATTTTTTATGATTTAGCAGATTCATTACGATTTCTTTTTAAAAATTTCTGTAAGATTTCAATATCGGTGATAAGATATAGGTTTTATAGGCAGTAATTCATAATTTAATATGAATTTTAATAAGCACAAAAAATCAACGCAAATCCAAAAAATATAAATAGCTACATTCGATCAACCTCTTATAACCCTTAGAGATATCGATTATTTAAAGAAATCAATTAATACCCTCCTACATTCTTTAGGAACGCGGATTTCTTAGGATTGTTATGATTAAATTGGATGAACGATTTTAGTATGATTTTCGCCTTTGGCGTTAAGATCAATACTCATGCAAATTTCGGAAGAATCTAGTTTCTTCGATAAAATCTTAAGAGATCTTAAAAATCTTAAAACACCTGCGTTCCATAATAGTATCGCACAACAGTATTTGAAAATTGCTACTAATTCAAAACAATTTTACCCTTTCCCCTTATATTCGCTTCACCATGAATTTTGTAAGTTATAACGTAAACGGTATCCGAAGCGCCTTATCTAAAGGGTTAATTGATTGGATTAAAACACACCAAGCCGATATATATTGTTTTCAAGAACTCAAAGCGAATATCGAAGATATCGATACACAAGCCTTCGAGGCGTTAGGCTATCATGCGTATTGGTTCCCGGCTAAAAAGAAGGGCTACAGCGGCGTGGGCATTCTCTCCAAAATAAAACCTAAAGAAGTAACCTATGGTTGTGGTATCGAACGCGCCGACGATGAAGGTCGTGTTATTCAACTTCACTTCGCTAATAAACTCACGGTCGTAAATACTTACTTCCCAAGTGGTAGCAGTGGTGATGAAAAGCAAGCCTTCAAAATGAAATTCCTGAGTGCGTATTTACCTTATTTACAAGAACAATTTATTGCCAAAGGAATGAAACTAGTTCTCGCCGGCGATTATAATATTTGTCATAAACCCATCGATATTCACGATCCGGTAGGTAACAAAAATAGTAGTGGTTTTCTTCCCGAAGAACGTGCTTGGATGGACGATTTCTTTAACGCCGGCATGGTTGATAGTTTGCGCGAAATAAACCCCAATCCACATCAATATTCGTGGTGGAGTTTTCGGGCTAATGCACGTGCAAATAATAAGGGCTGGCGTATCGACTATATCAACGTTACTTCCAACCTGCAATCTAAAATTACCCATGCCGAAATTCTACCGGATGTAAAGCATAGCGATCATTGTCCGGTATTACTGTCCCTAGCTATTTAATTTTTGGGCGTGTCGGCTCATCGCCGAACGGGCTGTCCGCTCCAAGTCCTCGCTCCTCGTGCCTCGTCGCTGCGGGCTTTCCGCTACCATCCCTCACGCTTGCAGTACCTTCATGAGCGATCCGATAAACAGACAGCAAAAAAATCACGGCTTCATTGTACTTTTGTCCGGTGCGTATCGATATAATTACCGTGGTTCCGGAACTATTGGAAAGCCCGTTTAACCATTCCATTCTTAAACGAGCTAAGGAACGTAACCTGCTTCAAATTCATATTCATCATTTGCGAGATTTCGCAATTAATAAATACGGACAAGTGGATGATACGCAGTATGGCGGTGGTGCCGGTATGGTGTTAATGTGCGAACCCTTAGGTGATGCTATCAAAAAACTAAAATCAGAACGTGTTTACGATGATATCATTTACCTCACACCCGATGGACAAACCTTTCATCAACGCACTGCGAATACACTATCGTTGAAAGAAAATCTCATGCTGATTTGTGGTCATTACAAGGGCATCGATCAACGTATTCGTGATCTCTACGTTACCAGGGAAATATCCATTGGCGATTATGTATTGAGTGGTGGCGAATTAGCTGCTGCTATTGTAGTGGATAGTGTAGCCCGATTAATTCCGGGAGTATTAAACGATGAAACTTCCGCGCTCACCGATTCACATCAAGATAATTTGTTGGCCCCGCCGGTTTATTCTCGCCCTGCGGAATATGAAGGACTCAAAGTGCCCGATGTTTTACTAAGCGGTAATTTCAAACTGATCGATGAATGGCGACAAGATCAAGCACTCAAACGCACAGAAGAACGACGGCCGGATTTGTTAGCTTAGTTTGAAACGGAACAGATTCATGGATAGATATCAAGAAACCTTTGAAACTTGGAACAACATCGCGCTGTTATATCAGAACAAGTTTATGGATTTAGACTTGTACCATGCTAGCTACGATTTCATAACTGAATCTATTACTAAGAGAAATGCAAGCGTTTTAGAGGTGGGATGCGGACCTGGAAATATTACTCGCTATCTTTTAAGTAAAAGACCAGACTTAAACATTCACGGTATTGATATCGCGCCGAATATGATAGCATTAGCACAGAAAAATAATCCAACCGCCCATTTTACGGTTATGGATTGTAGACGGTTAGATGAAATAAAGCAAACCTTTGATGCCTTGGTTGGCGGTTTTTGTTTGCCCTATTTGTCGCAAACAGATTGTCAAAAATTGATCGCCGATGCTTCGTGTTTACTTCACGATGAAGGATTACTCTATCTAAGTTTTGTGGAAGGAGATCCGATGCAATCTCACTTTCAGATAAGTAGCACCGGTCATAGAAGTTATTTTTATTTCCATGACCTTAACAGTTTGAAGATGCAACTTGTAAAGCACAAGTTTTACGATTTGCGTACGAGTACGGTAGAGTATAAAAAATCAGCACATGAGCTTGAACTTCATACTATCCTAACAGCTAGGAAAGGAACAATGAACAATGAACAATGAACAGTGAACAATGAACAGTGAATAATGAACAATTTCGTTCAAGAGTAAGTTACCTCAACAATATCAATATTTTGGACGCGATGCTTCGCGTCTAACCTAGAGTGTTAATTCAATGATTATTTTCCTGAGTATTTGAGTAACCCCTACTGGCGCGAGAATTAGCGCAGCGGTTCTCGTGCCTCAGCGTAAAAAAGTATTTAGGTAATATAATATTCTAAAGACAAATAATAAATGTTGCTAAGTGAATCTACATTTGGTAAAACATATTTTATGAGTATTAAATATAAATTTCGAGATAACGATGAACTTTATTTTGTAACGTTTACCATGGTGTATTGGTTAGATGTGTTTATACGAAAAGAATACAAAGAAATCTTTCTTGACAGCTTATAATACTGTATAGCAAATAAGGGTTTAGAAGTATGTGGTTGGTGAATAACAACGAGTCATGTACATTTAATTATTGGCTCGAATAAGGAGAAGCTTCCAGATATTGTGCGTGACTTGAAAAAAATCACGGCCTTAAAAATTATTCAAGCGATAAAAAATAATAAGAGTGAAAGTCGACGTGACTGGTTGTTATGGATGATGCAACGAGCAGGTTCGAAAAATGGTCATAATAAATTTCAATTTTGGATACAACATTCGCATCCTATTGTTTTAGACACGCCAGAAATACTTTGGCAGCGATTAGATTATATTCATAACAACCCTGTTGTTTCGGGTAGAGTACTGAAAGCGGAAGAATTTGTTTATTCCAGTGCCTATGATTATTTTTATGACCAGGAAGGGAAGGTGCCATTAGGAAGAATAAATAGAACACCTTGAACTAGATTATTTACATGAAAAATAGAACCGATGGATATAGTAAAACGCTTAGGCACCAGAACCGCTGCGCTAATTCTCGCGCCAGTGGGGTTGTTCCTTCTTAAGCTTGTTGTAAAAAGGTTTCAAAATGTATCTTTGATTTAGGTCTTACACAACAAATACGTGGCGGTACTTGGTTTCGAGTACGTTGTGAAAAGGTTTCAAAATGTATCTTTGATTTAGGTCTTACACAACCTGGAGATGAAGGAAATGAAACTGTAATCCGTTGTGAAAAGGTTTCAAAATGTATCTTTGATTTAGGTCTTACACAACAACCCGCTGATTCGTGCGCACATTGAGCAAGTTGTGAAAAGGTTTCAAAATGTATCTTTGATTTAGGTCTTACACAACATCGCCGGGCGTGTTTCAACATTAGCATCTGTTGTGAAAAGGTTACAAAATGTATCTTTGATTTAGGTCTTACACAACACTAGCCGACATTAAAGCTGCTGTTTTATGTTGTGAAAAGGTTTCAAAATGTATCTTTGATTTAGGTCTTACACAACTTAATAAGGGTATGTGTTTCGTATATTACAGTTGTGAAAAGGTTTCAAAATGTATCTTTGATTTAGGTCTTACACAACTTCCATGTCGCAGCGGAAGTATTGTAATTGGTTGTGAAAAGGTTTCAAAATGTATCTTTGATTTAGGTCTTACACAACAATTTGTAAAGAATTAATAGTAGCCACATTGTTGTGAAAAGGTTTCAAAATGTATCTTTGATTTAGGTCTTACACAACTCATTCTTGAAATCGAATATTCAAGGTGTTGTTGTGAAAAGGTTTCAAAATGTATCTTTGATTTAGGTCTTACACAACCACACCCTATGCCTTTTTGCATTACAGGGTGTTGTGAAAAGGTTTCAAAATGTATCTTTGATTTAGGTCTTACACAACGAACCCAAAATTTAACGAAACAGACCGACGTTGTGAAAAGGTTTCAAAATGTATCTTTGATTTAGGTCTTACACAACCGGTGATTTCTAGATAAGCTCTAAGGCTCTGTTGTGAAAAGGTTTCAAAATGTATCTTTGATTTAGGTCTTACACAACGTGCCATTCTTATAAACAGCATAAACAACGGTTGTGAAAAGGTTTCAAAATGTATCTTTGATTTAGGTCTTACACAACATGCGGTCAATTACCGTTTAATACGTTACAGTTGTGAAAAGGTTTCAAAATGTATCTTTGATTTAGGTCTTACACAACGTATCCGGTATTGGTAAGGCCGGGAAAGGAGTTGTGAAAAGGTTTCAAAATGTATCTTTGATTTAGGTCTTACACAACGTAGTAATGGAATGGAATTGGTTGATAAGAGTTGTGAAAAGGTTTCAAAATGTATCTTTGATTTAGGTCTTACACAACTCAGCATCCTTCAAAGTCATGTCGAGTTTTGTTGTGAAAAGGTTTCAAAATGTATCTTTGATTTAGGTCTTACACAACATACTACTGGTAGGTGTGATCCATCTAGGAGTTGTGAAAAGGTTTCAAAATGTATCTTTGATTTAGGTCTTACACAACCAAGAATAGCTGGTATCAAAAGCGGTACTGGTTGTGAAAAGGTTTCAAAATGTATCTTTGATTTAGGTCTTACACAACCGTGTTGTTGAAGGCAAGGTTGCAGCGTATGTTGTGAAAAGGTTTCAAAATGTATCTTTGATTTAGGTCTTACACAACATCTACTGAATTTACAGCTTCACATGCTTCGTTGTGAAAAGGTTTCAAAATGTATCTTTGATTTAGGTCTTACACAACCGTCCAGAAATTTACCGTTTACAATATCTTGTTGTGAAAAGGTTTCAAAATGTATCTTTGATTTAGGTCTTACACAACTCATTCTTGAAATCGAATATTCAAGGTGTTGTTGTGAAAAGGTTTCAAAATGTATCTTTGATTTAGGTCTTACACAACGTCCATGGTCCGCTAACGTGGTTTACTCCTGTTGTGAAAAGGTTTCAAAATGTATCTTTGATTTAGGTCTTACACAACTTGTAGTAGAGCAGGCGCAAACAAAACATCGTTGTGAAAAGGTTTCAAAATGTATCTTTGATTTAGGTCTTACACAACATCATCGCGCTCTACAAAAAAGGCAAAACTGTTGTGAAAAGGTTTCAAAATGTATCTTTGATTTAGGTCTTACACAACGTTGGTATTTCTTTCAGAAAAGGTAGAACGTTGTGAAAAGGTTTCAAAATGTATCTTTGATTTAGGTCTTACACAACAAAACTGGGATTATGGATACCGAGAACATAGTTGTGAAAAGGTTTCAAAATGTATCTTTGATTTAGGTCTTACACAACTTCACGACGGTGTAGGCGCTAAGGGCATTCGTTGTGAAAAGGTTTCAAAATGTATCTTTGATTTAGGTCTTACACAACTTCTTTTATTTTTACAATGCAAATATAAGTGTTGTGAAAAGGTTTCAAAATGTATCTTTGATTTAGGTCTTACACAACAAAACAATCAGATGGCAATTATGTACAAGTGTTGTGAAAAGGTTTCAAAATGTATCTTTGATTTAGGTCTTACACAACGTATAAGCCAAGTTCTACAAGCTGAAATTGGTTGTGAAAAGGTTTCAAAATGTATCTTTGATTTAGGTCTTACACAACCCAATTAGTCAACATGCGTTCAAACGTGTTGTTGTGAAAAGGTTTCAAAATGTATCTTTGATTTAGGTCTTACACAACTGAGTATGCCTAAATAAAAGAGTATCAACGATTTGTAAAAGGAATTAGAAATAAAAATCTGATTCCTTTTTTTATTTTAGTTGGTTTCCAACCTCAATTTTGTAATTCTAAAACATCTCCAGTTGCTGGCTTTGCTTTGTTGGCTCTGTAATTTTACGTCCAAAGTAAATTTCCATATCTCCAAATTGCTTGTCGGTAATACACATAATACCAATATGACCTTTCTCAGGCAAAATACTTTTCACTCGCTTTATATGGACCTCTGCATTCTCTCTGCTAGGGCAGTGGCGTAGATATATACTAAACTGAAACATTGTAAAACCATCCTTTAGAATATCCTTGCGAAATTTTGCATATATCTTACGTTCCTGCTTTGTTTCGGTAGGCAAATCGAAGAAAACTAGAATCCACATAATTCGATATTGATTAAAGCGATCCTGCATAGAAACATAGTTATTCTAGTTTAGGGTAAAGAATTTTACGTTGTTCTCCTTCATAGCATTTTGATAAACTAGCGGTTGTCCGTTGCAGAGCAAGCATTAACGGACTTTTCTGATTGTCTATTACTACATCCAGCACCGGAATTTGTAGTAATTCTCTTTTAATTTCCGGGGTCAGTAATTGTTCATGTTTACCTGCATGAACCATATTCAGCACCAATTGATCTACATAGGGGCGATAGGGTTCCATAATATCGTCAGCTAAACAATAGGCATTGTATTGATTTTTATGATGTATTCCCAAAGTTGGCAACAAGCCACTGCCCACTAAACTTCGTGCTGCTATAGCACGCAAAATAGCATAACCATAATTGAGCAAATGATTCGGAGGCTCACCAAAACGCGCTCGGGTAAATTCCGGAATGGTTTTAAAAATCTTGCTCCAATAATATACAGCCGCGCGAGCTTCTTTGTTAGTGGTATCTCCACTATTTACCTCCTCTATCCAGCGCTTCATATTTTTTGTTTCAATACCTTGAGATTCTAGTAGCAATGCTTGATTATTAATTTTTGCAATAATAGTTTGTTGCCACAATTGCTTGAGTAATGGTTTGCTCGCTTCAATTTGTGCCTGAAATTTTTGACTTTGAAGGGTGTTCCCATCCAAATTTAATAATAGGCCAGTTGGGTGATGTGTTTCATTACAAGTTATTAAAGCAACATTATTTGCAATAAGCTTGGAAATCACCGTTTGTGTGATACTTATTTGTGCATGATCTAAAATAACCACTCCAATATCTTCGATGGGAATGTTTTTCCCTTCCTCTTGTTCTGGTAATTTTATTACCAATTGTTCAAGCTTGGTGCTTAAATAAGTTGGATTTCCAAAATAAAGAGTTCGTTTGATCATTTCATGGAATTTGTAATATTACCTAAACGGTCAACTACAATTTTCCAGCAACAAGATTTTATTTGAACTCCTTCGACCGATGTTTCTTGTTTATTTAAACTTCCAAATTCGCCGATTTTTGTTTTAGAATCATAGGGCTTAATTAAGGCTGAAATATTAGCTCTAATTAAATAGCATTCTATTCCTGTGAAACTAACTACCTTATAAATTCTATTCACTTGAAAACCACTTAATTTTGAAAAATCAATGGATGTAGGATTTTCTATTTCCTCATTGGTAGGTACATAAACCAAATCATTTGGAGATAAACTAAAAAGTAAATTTTGACCATTTTTATTTTTTAAAGGAACAGATTGTGGTTTCTCTTTGCTTTCGGCACTTTGTTTTTGGCTTTCTACAACTTCATTAAACGGGATGGTTTCAAAGCTTCTTTTACCATTTTCGCCTTTATAAATGGCAAAATACAAATTGGTGCCTTTTGCTCCTTCTACAAATTTGTGTAATTTATTACCTGTTATTCCAACTTGAAATTTACTTCCTTGCTCCCATATTCTAACTTTTAAAATTGGCTTGTGTGTTTTACCATTATTGAATTGTGCAATGTTACAATTCATTTCCTCAATACTTTCTGGAGTGAACGCAAGTTCCGGATCGTTGTTTTTTATTCTTAAGTAATTTTTTAGAATATTTTGTATGCCAGAATCGGTAATGCTGTCAATCATTTTTAGATTAAACGAGGTGTCGAGGGTTTTGCGCGTTGCTGTTAGAATTTTATCTTTTGACACCTTAATGCCTTGTAATGTAACCTTCCCAGAAACAGTATCTTTATGCAAGGGTTTTCTAATAGCCCAACTTTCTCCTTTTGTTTGAGTTAACCTAACCTTTTTATTTCTACCATCTACAATTTCCCAATGTTGGTATCGATTCACGGTTTTATTGATGACACGTAAATTTTGTTTGAAACTTACTATCATCGAACCTAATTTGCTACTAGCATCTTTTGCAAAGGTTTGCCAAGGTTGTTTAAATTGCCATCGATAATTTTTTTGCGAATCAGCATTATACTTTTTATCGCATAGTACGTGCTTTAAATCTTCCCTTGCAGTTTGCCCTTTTGCCTTGTCTTTATCTAATGCACTTTGATTATTCAAAAAGTTAATATGATTTCTGGTGGCGCAAGCAATTACTAAGGCATCAAGTGCATGATGTCTATGGTCAATACGTTTCTTGTTAAATCCTTTTTGAAGCTCGATAGGAACAGTAGGCAGAAATTTATTAGTCTTATTGTTTATTTCTCCAAAATTGGTACTATTCGTGATAGTATTTAAACGTTGAAAGCGTGGTGCAATAAGTTCATTCCATACATCATTGAGGCCCCAATCTTGTTTTAACACAGATGTTATTTGACCCGTAGTACTTAATAGATTGTTTGCGGTTACACCTTCATCATTTACACTTTGTCGTACAATTTTCGACAGAATATTTTTAACAACTTTGCTTATGTATCTCGTGTCATTCATTTGCCTCTCAATCATTTTTTCAGGTATTTCTTGTAACATGAGTTTCTTACCCTTGCCAATGTTTCTAACAAAGTTGTTTTTTACAAAATGCTCATATTGTGCAATAGTGAATAGTGTTGTGTATTTGCCGTTACTTAATTCTATCTTTTTCCCTTCATAAGTAGAAATATATTCAAATGCCAGCATATTATCTTTATCCTTGTTTACCTCACTTTCACAAATTACTTTGTTGCTGAATGAATCATCGAAGTATCTACTTTGTGGAATTATATGTTCAATTTCATAGGCTGTTGTAAATAATTTACTTAATGGTATTATTTCACCAGTATAGGGAGAGCGGTATTTTTGTTCAAGCCATAGTTTATATTTAAGTAAATCTGATTTACTTGGCTGGGCAGATTTACTTATTTTCAAAATATCGTCTTCAATTTCTATTCCAGAATTGAGCACACCGTCTTCATAGATTTTAAGAATTTCTTGCTGTGATGGGGAATAAGGACGCACGTTTTCTATATTTTTATCATTCATCATTTCCGACAACAACGCTCTAATTCTTAAATTAGTATTTTCATTAGTAGTAACTTGATCAGTAATTTTTTTACGTTTATCCGCCGGATTTTTCATTTCCCTTCCAAGCTCAATATGAATTTCACTAAAGAAATCTTCTTTACCATTGCCATAGTATTTCCAAATATCCTTCACAACTCTTAAGGTTTCGGTTATTACTTGTTCAACAATTGGATTTCGTAATGAGTGTTGTTTAAAGCTATTTAAAAATGTATCGATGTCAGAAGGACTTTTCCACTTTTCTAAATCACTTTCTTCCGCGTGAACATTATAAACTATGTAATTAGCTAGCCATAATGGTAGCCCCTTGAATTGTGTAATATCGGTTAATGAGAGTGTTTTATCTCTAACACGATTTTTAATGGTTTCGTCATATTCGCCATTTATTATTTTTTCAATTCTGTTTTTAGTATTTGAATCAATTGCGTCTTCGTGCCAATATTTGCCCATTCTCATTAAAGCAATGAGTTTTTTGATAGCTTTTGTTGAATAGCTGCCATATTCATTTTTAAATGGTGGAAACTTTCTAAACTCTTCTATAAAGTCCTCTTTGAATCCATTCTTAGCAGCAAACTTTTCAAGAGCCGATTTAATTTCCTCTTTATTACTTACCGAATATAAAATGTGCCATAGTGCTTCTTGGTTCTCCCTAGTTAAAAAATCAGAAGGAATATTTTGGCACTTTTCAATTTTAGTAAGCATTATTGCCCTTGTTTCATTACAAGGATATTCTTTATCTTGAACATAATTCCATCGGTACTTGCTTATTTCTATTTTTAATTCCTTCGGTTTTAATTTGAGATACGATAACAAAAATTTGAGCAAGACTTCCTGCGTAATTGTTTTTTTATCATTTAAGAAATCAAAAAGTTCAACATAATCCGCTTCCGTTTTTAAAAACCGATCAGTGATAGGGTAGGTATCATTTTCATTTTCAAATATGTTCAAATTGCTAATCCATTGCCATAGTCTGAATTCCTGAAATAATGGATGAGATTTTGAAATACATTTTAAAGCTTCTTTTTGAGGCACTCCATCTTTTATATAAAATCGATGTTCACGGCTACAATTACTAATAAGTGATTTTTTACTTTTTAATGGTCTTTGATAAAATATGATGTCATTAAGAAACAGATAATCAAAACCTTTATTGCAAATGTGATTTTTGTGAGCTTCATTATACCTGTAGAGATCTTCAATACAAAGGGTGTAAAGTGTACGGTTTTGTAACTCTTCATGAAATTTCATTTGTGTTGCAAGGATTTGAGATAATTCAGATTTGTAAAATTTACGTTCAATTACTCTTACCAATTTGCCATTTATTTTCTGTGTCGGATTTTCACGCAATGCGTTATAAATAAATTGCCCCACGGTCATTTTACTTTTTTCAATGTTCTGTTCTGTTTTAGTTTTTATAAGAGTCCAGTCGTTATCGTCTGGTGCCCGAAAACTTCGTTTTATTTTACCTTCTTTATCTTTTTTCTCACTTCCATCGTCGTTGAGTTCTGTGGAAACCACAAAATCCTTTGTTTTATCAATCCAATCATAAAGTTCGATTTTACTCGATCTACGGTAAATCCAGCCATTCTCAAGAATTATATTATACCAGATTTCGACCTTCCCTTTCTGTGCTTCATCTGCCTTTACATCAATTACTTTTAACGAATGATATTCTATTTTTTTATTTGGAATCGTCTCCTCATCTTCTCCTCTTAATTGAAAGTAACCTCTTTTATGATTGAAATTTAGGAGTAACCAAGCCAGCTCTTCTTTTTCTATTTTTTCATTGAGGGCCTTTTTTCTTAGATAGTAGATAGTCCAATCATATGGTATCAGTGTTTCTTTACCATTTTGTTTTTTATAAAATAATTGGGGTTGAGCTTTTTTAAATTCAGCAACCATTTCCAAATAGCTGTTCTTGAATAAAAATTCCTTGTTTTCATTGTAAGCCAGTTTGGGTTCGCAGTTAGCTTTAAATTGGCCAAAATGGTATTCAAAGTCAATCTGTTCTTTATAATGCTTTGGTAAGAATTCTACTATATTTAATACTCTATGTAATCGTTCTCTTCTGAGCAAATGCCGTTCTCTTAAACGTCTTGTTCCACGGTAACCTGTTCTCTCTGCGGTCTGCGAAATAGAAACACCACTATCGAACTTACCTAATACATCTTGTGTCATAGGAATTATTCTACTTCCGATTCCATGGATGTATCCGTTCTTATTTTCAAAATCTTGGTCAATCAATGCCCATCCAATACTATTTGTACCTAAGTCTAATCCTAAAATTGTTTTCTGCATGAAATATAAATTTTGTTTTATTAATTAATTTTTTATTTTTGATCTACATTTTGAACCTTTTCACAATAAGGATTATTCCGTAGTGAAAACTTTTAAGTCGGGAACTAACATTCTCGGCTTTTTTATTTCATCTGTTTAAACAGCAAAATAAAATTCACCAAAAGGCCTTTGCAAAGTTGACTTGCTTACCTCTCATCATCATAACCTTGTCTCTAAATCAACATACGTTGTTTGGTTTTTCTAATTAGGCCTGTTCTCAAAGGTTTTCATTAAGTTCTTTCCTCACTTTCCTTCCTTCACTTCCCAAATCTACATATTCAAGGTTTAATTTACAAACCGCAAGCCTTGTTTTTAATGCACTTGTCTTCATTTTGCTAACACAATATAGTAAATAACGTATACGACTTTTTGAATAGCTAACATGAACGCCTGTTTTATTATTCTAAACCTTCGTTTGAAATCGTGAGAACTTGTTTTATTACCTCGAGATATTACTTTATTACCTTGAATCTCCGTTTTGCTAACTAGTGTATGTAACCAATTTTATTTTTACGGATTCGATATGCCAAGCTGACGGTTCATGTTAGCATAATGGTTACACGAGGTACTAGAGTAGTTACCTCAGTTCTCGAAACGGGTATTACAACTTGCAGATTACGATGTAAAGTTAGCGGAATGCTAACTCATGTTAGCGGGATGCTAACTCATGTTAGCGGGATGGGTACAGTTGTTAGCAAAATGAGAACCATTTTTAAAAAAGCGAAAAAAAGTACTGACAAAATTTGTTTTATACTTTTTCAAGCCCATACATTTGCTTCAACTAAAAACAATTATTGTGTTACGATTTGAACTAAAAAGCAAACTTTTGGAGGCGGGCATAATGTGCCATGTAGCCTGGCTTTCTAAAACATTAAAGTGCTCACGCAACAAAGCTCACAAAATATTAGAGGGTAAAAAGAAGTCGTTAAACGTAAACGACCTTAGCATTATTTGCTACCACCTAAATTGTAAACCGGATGTATTTTTTCAGTGGAATAGTAGCTCGAAATACAAACTCTCTGAGAATCATGTTTTGCGTGAACTAATACCTCCACCGCGCAAAATAATTACTTAGCTTGTAGGCTGGTAATACCCACCGCAGGTATCCTGTACCATTACCCTTATCAAGGTAGTACAGTATTAATTCGTCACTAATTTTTATTTTATATGTTATCTATTCAAGAAAACAGAATCAGCATGTACTTTAAAGTACAAACCTTTTTAACCCAACAGGGAACCACGTTAACCACCGCCATTCCGGCGCTCGCACAAACAACGCTAGAGTTTAAAGCACTTCTGCAAGTTATAGGCGATACCGTCGGACAGGCTTTGGAAAGTAACCAAGGGTACACACAACAAAAACGCCAGTACCGCGATGCCATGCGTAACCGCATGCTTGAAGGGGCGGGTGCGTTGCGTTCCTATGCCTTATCAAACAACGATTTGGTACTTGCCCGAAAGGCCAACTACAACAAGTCAACGTTAGATAATATGCGCGATACGGAGCTCTTATTTATGGCTTCAAGGCTCTATACCCTCCTCGTAGAAAACCAAGGCGAACTAGATAATTTTGGTTTTACCGCTCCTCAAGTTGCAGTGTATAACGATAACCTTGCAACCCTTACTAGTTTCTTGCAAACCCCAGCCGAACAACGAGGTAATACTAAAGCAGCTAATCAGCAATTGGTAGCCACATTAGAGCAAACAGATCAGTTGCTTGAAATTATCGATGGTATGATGGAAACCCAACGCTTTACCATGCCTCAAATTTACAATCAGTATCGGGCAGACCGCTTAATTGATGATAACGCATCCGGACAAAGTGAACCTATTGCCGAAATCTCCTTAATGCCTCAAGAAACCAAAGTAATTTATCAGGTTGATTATGCCGCCAACAGGAAATTAAAAATTCAAAACAATAGCGATGGTTTGCTTTCATGGGGGCTTAGTAATAGCGAAACACAATTTACTAATAACGTCTATGAGGTTGAAGCCGGCGCAAGCAGTGTTCGCCAGTGCGGTAGTATGGATACGTCGGGCAATTTTGTTTTGGCTAAAAACAACGGCACTTCAGATGCCTTAGTAACCTTATACGAGGAGGACATCTAGTAAGTAAAACAAATAAATTTCCTACATAAGAATAAGGAGTTAGTAAGGCTTTATAGTTTGATTCGGAGCCGTAATTAATTATAGAGCTAGTACCTCCGTTTTAATGCAAAGCACTGTAAGAATTATAATTTACACATAAATTGAGGGTCCACGCTGAGTCTCCCGCTACATGTACTACGTTAGTATAGTGACTGAAAGGGGACTCAGCGTTACTTGAAATTATTAGAGTTTTCAACCAATGAACGATGAATTATATTAACCATATCGCAGAGTCCCCTACAGTCACACAAGCGAGGTGTTACATGTAGCGGGAGACTCAGCGAGGACGTGATTTACATAGCCTTACTAACAACCTATTCTCTTATGAAATGAGCATGAATACACATTTTACAAAGCGTAAAAGGCAGCTAGCTACCTATAAAAAAACATGATTTACTAGCTGCATATAAAACCAATCGGCAAAACACTATTACTTTAAATATTAAATACTAAACAATGAAAAAGTTATTATTAATACGCTCAGGTAGTCGCGGTAATGAAGTACTACAATGGCAATTATTTCTTGCAGGCCTACAATTATATAAAGGCAAACTCGATGGCTCGTTCGGTCAGGTAACGTATGAGTCTACAAGAGCATTTCAACAATTACAACACCTTACCGCCGATGGGGTAGTAGGTTTGAAAACGTACGGTGCAGCATTACTGTTAGGTTTCGATGGTGTGCAAGATGATCGTAAAACAACAGTTGGTACTAATTGGCCTCCAAAGCCGATTAACCTAAAAGCCTTAGCTAATGAAGCACAGCGACAGGCAAAGTTTGGAAAAATAGAGTACACCAAAGTTTCACCTGCCGGTGATGCTGTTAAAATTACCAATGCTTGGGAACGAAATAACATGGAACTGTTAGTGATACCACAACTAAAACCATTTAACCATACCGGTAAAGTGTATTTCCATAAAAAGGCCGCACCTCAACTGATACGTTTGTTTGAGGCTTGGGAGAAGGCTGGTTTACTGCATTGCATTAAAACATTTGATGGAGCATTCGACCCCCGTTGTATACGAGGCCGAAACGAATTGAGTTGTCATGCTTTTGGTATTGCCTTTGATTTAAATGCTAATTGGAATGGTTTGAATCGCGTTCCGGCTCTTATTGGTCAGGAAGGCTCGGTACGGGAGTTGGTGCCGATAGCCAATGAACATGGTTTCTTTTGGGGAGGTCATTTTGCAAACCGTTTAGATGGCATGCACTTTGAGGTGGCGGAGTTGAAGTAGGGGAGGTGAGAACATTGGAAATAAAAGGACTAACGGAGTATAAGGTCTGAATGTTGTTTGGAGGATAACGGGAATGCTCTATTCTGGTTAATCTGCATATCAAATTGTTGTATCTATAATGGTTATGCCATATATAGAATATCATACTGAAATAGCAAAAATTTTAGATTTGAATGCAATATTGTTTTTGTTAAAAAAAATGAAACATGAAATTACTTTATTATTTTTATCCTAAATAGTTCTACAATTTAAACGTTTAAATAAGTAAATCATGAAAATTACTACTAAATGCATTTCAAAAGTGCAAGCTCTTAGAAATTCTAACAGGTTAAACTCTTTACCAAGTTTTCTATTGATTTTGATTTCAATTTTATTCATTTTCTATCCCCAGAAATTGAAGTCTGCCCAAATTGAGAAACACATTTGGGAATTTGGGGCTAAAGGAGATGGCATTCAAAATGACCATTTAGCTTTTATGAATGCTTGCAGATGGTTTCACAACCCTTTAAATTTTGGCCCGGGTGATATTGGTATTTTGTACATCGACTACTTTCAGTACGACGCGCTAAATAACATTTATACAACAACACCTGCCGAATACAAGGTTGGCGTTCAAATTGGTTTCAATGAGTCATACCCTGGTTATGATGAGATAAATTTAGAAAATTATACTAATCCTACTCCTTCAGGTGATCGTTATTTGAAACTAGGAATTCCAGTAATGGAATTTCATAATTTAAAAAACTTGACCATTAAAACCTATTATCCACCTAACAACGACCCTTCGAAAAAAGCGAAAATAAAATATGCCGATGGGCTTTACTTTGGAGCGTTTTTACCTCCAAATTATAACTTCGTCTATTATGTAAGTTCCTGTACGGCTGGTAGTTGTTCAGGCGGTTGGAATCCCACAATAGAATATAATAATGAAACAAATTATCCTCCAAATGGTTGTACGTTTTGCCCAGCCAGTAACACAGAGGATTGTTATTGTGCCGATCCCGGATTTGCTTATAGCATTTCGATTACGGCGGCAGGAAACGAAACCAACACTACCTCTGATATTAAAAAATTTGCACCAGGTTGGCATTCCGGTTTGACAAATTATGACGATATAAAAACCTTATGTACAGTAGGTTATGTTTTTAATCTAGTAGACTGCGAAAATGTTTTGATTGAGAATCTTGAATTAGATGGTAACAACGTTAATAGTATCTGGGGCAGTAGGAAAGGTGATTCAGGTATTCAATTGCCGTATACAGGTGTTTCTGTTTATGGTTCCAATATTAACAAAATTCTAAATAATAATTTTACTAATTTGGAAGTGCATCATTTTGGTTTAGATGGCTTCTATGTTCAAGGTGATGCCAATACAGTTAATATTAATGATTGTTTTTCTGAATATAACAGTAGAGACGGAATTTCATGGGTAGGTGGAAAGAACTTAACTGTAAACAATTCTCATTTTAATTATACCGGCCAAGCTACATCAGCAGCAGATAATACAATACTCTTGAAATCAAGCCCAGGAGATGGTATTGATATTGAAGCTGATAATCCACATCAGGTAAGGATTGGAAAATTTAATCATTGTAATTTTAAGGATAATTACAGTTTTGCTCTTGAAAGTAACTATTATGAAGCAAGTAATTATTATGCCGAAGATATTAAATTTACTGATTGTACTTTTATAGATATCAAAGACATTGGAATTCAAATTATAGCTCCAAATGTTATTTTTGATGATTGTAATTTCTTTTGCAGATTTAAAGGTGGTTATTATGGAACTGATGCGTCTAAAAAAACACAGTTTATTAATCATTGTGTTTTTTCAGATTTACCTTATAATGGAATTCATTTTAATACGCTAGATTATTTAGTAAGTATTCCTAGTGGTAATAGTACAATTTTTGATGAATGTACGTTTTCCGTAAACGATATCGGTCGAGAGCCAATGGAAATTTATACTGAGCCCTATACAAATAGACCAGTTTCTGAGTGGCCTACATTTTCAAATTCTACATTCTTATATAATGTTTCAGGAAATGGGAGTGTGTCAAGATTTAACAAGGTAAAATTTAAACAGAATAACTTATTTAAAACTAATGCAACCCAACCTTGCAATGGAAGAACAATTTATTTTAGCGATATTTTGGTTGAGGGTTCGGATAATTTTTGTGAACCAAACGTTTTAAATTTTGATGGTCAGATTAACGTTCAATTGGGTGATCCTAATTATCATACCCCTCCATTATTAGACGAAATTTATATAGGTAAAAAAAACAATTTAACTGATGATGGATACGCCATTGTGAAATGTAAAAATTCAGCAATCTTACATGGTTTCAATGAATTCTCGGGGTTGCCTTCAATTACACATTCGCTAATTATTGGTTCTAAAGCAAAGGTGGACATAATTGAATCTAGTGGTTTGGAGGCTGTTGATACAAAATGTTACGGTTCACTATTATTACATCAAAATGCTTTCATTCATCAAAATAGATTAGGTTTAATCTGCTTGCCACCTGCAGCAGCACCATGTAATGTTAATACATTGCCTTCATCAAAAGTATTTATTAGTAGTTTATGTAATCCGGGAATAATTGGTAATATGGTAGCCTTACCACCAGTATATACAACAGGTATTGGATGCAGTATTATTAGTACTCCCAACAATGCCATGAGCTGTATGTGGGATCCTGAAATAATAGGTGGAGCATGTGTAAGTGGTCAAAATTCGGCTTTTGCTAGCATTTCTTGCTCGCCAGACAATTATTCATTAATTTCTACTTCGAACACATTCGATGTTGTATACAAACCTCATGATCTAACCTGTTTTGGAGCAAATAATGGCAGCCTAGAATTTATGGTATACAATAATCTAGGAGTTAATCCTCCTCTTTATGAATATTCCTTTGATGAAATCAATTGGCAATCTGCACCCAATGTGATAAGTAATTTAAGCCAAGGAATATACACTATATATCTTCGTGATATTCAAAATTGTTTATCCTCTGTAAATTCATTTAGTTTTGAAATTAACTCACCATCAATAATTACTTGGAACATTTCGTCCGTTACCAATAATTTGTGTTTTGGTGGTAGCCTCGGAAGCATCTCAGCAACGGCAACCGGAGGTACAGGTGCTATATCAATTACCGTTTCACCTGGAGGTAGTTTAAGCAACCTAACAGCTAACACGTATACATTAACAGCTACAGATGCTAATGGTTGTACAGCTACAACTTCGGTAACGATTAGTCAACCTTCAGCTTTGGTTTTTAGCTCTGTAACATCAACCAACGTATCTTGTAATGGCGGTAACAATGGAAGCATATCCGCAACGGCAACCGGAGGTACAGGTGCAATTTCAATTACTGTTGCGCCTGGTGGAAGTTTAACTAACCTTACGGCCAACACCTATACTTTAACTGCTACAGATGCCAATAGTTGTACAGCTACAACTTCGGTAACGATTAGTCAACCTTCAGCTTTGGTCTTTAGCTCGGTAACATCAACCAACGTATCTTGTAATGGCGGTAACAATGGAAGCATATCCGCAACGGCAACCGGAGGTACTGGCGCAATTTCGATTACTGTTGCACCAGGTGGAAATTTAACTAACCTTACGCCCAATACTTATACTTTAACTGCTACAGATGCCAATAGTTGTACAGTTACAACCACAGTAACAATTACACAGCCATCAACCGCTATTCACTGGACGTACTCCGGCTTTAATAATCAACCATGTAACAGTACTTCGGGCGGTTCACTTAATGTTACCGCACAACAATAACTTACACTTTAAATCCAGGTAATATATCAAATAATTCAGGAAACTTTACTTCTATCGCACCGAACGATTACACAGTAACGGCTACCGATGCAAATAATTGCAGCATCAGTTTTATGTATCATGCTGGTGCAGCTAATTCCGAACATTGTTGTTCATCAACAACTAATCCTAATGCAGGCAGCAATATTGTCAATAGTTTGAATACTATTATTTATGATAACCCTACTGCACAACAAATTAAAGCGGTTTATGGCAATCCGATTAATAATAGAACTTTTTACATTTCAGGAACCTTTGATGTGAACCAAAGTATTACTTTTATTGGGTGTACTTTTTACTTTACACCCGATGCATGGGTAATTCTTAATAATAGTGTTGTTAATCTAACCTTTCAAAATTGTACGCTGCAGGCTAGTTGCGATTTATGGGGTGGAATTTATGCCAACCACCAAGCAAATAGAATTACTGGAACAAACAATTCGGTTTTTCGCGATATGATTACTGGTATACAAGTATCAAATAATGCACTGTTAAGTTTTAATAATTGTTCATTCTTGCATAACACAAGTCAATCAATTCAGATTGTTAATATGTCGGACCCTGTATATAACGGAGAAATTAAAAACTGCACTTTTACAGGCCCAGCCTGGACAGCCATAAACGTCGTAAATTGTAAACAATTAATTGTTGGTGATAACGCTACAACTAACCCAAGCTTTAATACCATAAGCAATATGGCAACGGGCATAACAATTGAATCAAGCAATACGATTAGTACTATCATTGGTAGTTCAACAAATAATATTGAAATTCTTAATTGTGCAATTTCAAATATTAAAGGCGATCCGGTAAATAATTGGTTAGTAGGAAATATGAATACATTACCAGCCCACGTATATACCACTGCCGCCGGAACTGCAATTTGGGTGAATTATGAACAATCACCAAGTTTTATAGCCACCACTAAAATAAAAAATTCGAGTAACGATTTTTTACTTACTCCCTTAATTAATAATTGCGATAAGGGGATTGTAAATATCAACAGTAAACTAGAAGCCTCAAATTTGTACCTTAAGGATTGCCAATACAGTTTAATGAACTCCACCTTAATCGAAAAAGATTATGCCTTAATACATAACAAAATTGAAAATACACATTTAGGTATTCAAACATTAGGTATTATAGGTGATGCTAATATACAAGATAATACGATTACAGGTTGTTATGCTATACAGTTACAAGCTGGCCCAAACTTGGTAAACGCCCCAATTGGTATAGATGTTAAACATTATTTACCTAGTACTAAATCCCAAACCATACAAGGCAATTTTGTAAGCATAGATCATTTTACTGGCGTGGGTATAAATACACAAACCGCCAATACCAACCAAAACATAATTGGAAATACCATTAAGTTTAATACCAATAGCACTTCGAATACTTTTGGGCAACAAACGAAAGATTTGGTGGGAATTTATTTGAATAATAGCGGGGGTGCTAAGCTAATTGACAATTATATTGATGGAATAAATCCGAATAACTCAACCTTATTTATGGCGAGACAAACCAAAGGTATTTTTTTTGAAGAAAGCAGTGGTTGCCAAGTGCATTGTAATTGGATACATTATACTAAACAAGGATTATACTCCTACGGACAAAACAATATACCCGATATGCAGTATAACAAAATAAAAAGTACATGGAACCCGATGTACACTTATGATGGCGCCACTTACGGAAGTTTTGGAAATATAGGAACAAGTACTTATGAAAATTGGAACAACTTAGATTATGATCTTAGCGCAAGTATTTTACAGGATTTTAAAAAGGTAATTAGAAATACGAATGATCCCAATTATCCAACTATAACGACTAAAAACACACTTATTGTTGATAATGAAAGTGATGTTATTACAACTAATGGTGGGCACAAGTACGTTATCGATAATGGTATTAATTCCACTAATCCTGAGTTATGCCTTGTTCCTCCAACAGGTTTTTTTGCTTCCCCGGTTATTCTTAATGGAGGAAGCAATGTCATAGAATATAATGTAGAGGAGGCGTTGCAAATTGCAAGCGAAACTATGGAATATGCCTATTACCCCGATGTGGCACAATGGATAGATGAACGACAATTATTTGAACGATTAGATAATGATGAACTTTTGCGAAATAGTAGTGCAACCTTATATACTTTTTACAACTTAAAGAAACAACAAAAGCTTGGCGAAATAGAAGATGACGACCAACGAATTTCAATGCTGATGAGTGAGATAAACGCTACCAATACAGCCGATGTGTTTGATGACATGGTTACACAAAATGCAACGGAAATTACAGATGATACATGGATACAAAATGAAAGTGCCATGAATTTATTTTCTATTGAATTAATGCGAAATGGTATTGCCAATTTAAATACTACCAATAGAACAATAATAAATACATTGGCAAATACCTGCCCTTATATTGGAGGCTTCTCTGTATTTAAAGCACGTACATTAAATGCAATGTATAACCCTACTGCACAGTATAATGATAGGATACTTTGCCTGCCACAAGCTCAGTCAAAAGGTATTACAGGGAACAACCAGAATATAGATGTTGACAGTTTAAATGATGCTTTAGCGGCACAACACTACGGCATTACAAACCCAACGGAGTATATTAAACAACAGTTATTAAACCCCGTTAAAACAAATGATATTTCTACTGAATTAAATAAACAAACCATTACCGTATATCCTAATCCAGCAAGTAGTTATCTTACCCTTGATAATTTAAATAAAGCTAACTTTTTTATATTGTATGATGGTTTGGGAAATATAGTTTTAAATACCGTTTTGAAAGAAGAATTGAATTGTCAAAAAATTGTGATACCGTCTCTTGCCAATGGAATTTACACTTATAAAATAGTTCAACAAGAAAATGCACAAGTTGGTAAATTAAAAATTTCACAAAATGAGTAAGATAGTTGTCAAGTACATTATCGTTTGTATTATGGTTTCAAATTATTTAAATACATATGCCCAAAACAAAAGTGGGTATGCTTTTGTTTATGGACTTGGCGGTATATATGCTCAGTTTGATGGATCGGGGAATTTACCTATTGTAGATTCTGCTTATTTTCCGCATACAAACGCTCAACGGTTTTTTACTGGTAGCAGTTCTATTTGCGATAGTGCAACTGGTAATTTAAAAGTGGTAACTAATGGATACTTATTATTCAGTAGTAACGGAAATGTTATGCAAAATGGAGATAGTTTAGTGCCAAAAAATATTTACTTGTTTAATGGGCCAAACACACTACTTTCTTACATGCCCCAAACATCCTTGATTCTACCAAAAGGAAGTAGCGGTTTATATTATGTATTTACCACAACCATTACAGATACTACTTACAATAAGTACCTAGGTTCGGTAGAGAAGTTTCCTTATGATTTATTACAGTATCATGTGGTTGATATGAACCAGAACGGAGGCCTGGGTAAAGTAGTTCAAAAAAATGTACCGGTAATAACTAATTACGAAATTAATCGAGTAGGTATGCAGGCTTGCCGGCATGCCAATGGTTATGATTGGTGGTTAATAAAACAAGCAGGTTTAGATAGTACCGCAATTTTTAAAATACTCGTTACGGCAGATTCTGTGGTAATTAAAGATACCCAGCGTATACCTAACCTGGCTTATGGGAAATGGGATGGTGAAGGACAAAGTTGCTTTAGCACCAATGGTAAAAAGTATGCTTTTAGTTGTGGCAGAACCAGCCAACTTTTATTGGCTGATTTTGACAGATGTAGCGCCGAACTACGTAGTATTCAAATCCTAAATATTCCAAAAGATAGTACTACTGATCCTTACAGTATTAACGCAGGTAAATGGGATAGTGTTATAAATGGAGTATGTTTTGCACCCAATGATAGTTTTATTTATATAACTCGTGATTATAATATTTATCAGTATGAATTAAACAATCCAGATAGTGCAACCGCATGGGTGCGAATCAAACATGGTGAAGACACTAGTCTTTTATGGTTCGAAAGATATGGTATTTTGCATAAAGGCATTGATGGAAGAATTTATATAGGTAAAAATAGTAACTCTAGTAGCAGTAACAGCCTCATAAATAAACCCAATTTAAAAGGTTTAGCATGTGATTTTTGTAGAAAATGTTTACGTTATGATCTACCTGATATGCATACTTGTGCCCCTAGCAACATGCCTGATTTTACCCTAGGTGCTGATAGCAGTGGGTGTTGGCCCCTGAGCAGTGAACAATTAATAGTGAACAATGAACAATGGGAGTTGTATCCAAATCCCGTGAATGCTATTTTATATATTAAACATGCAAAAGGCAAAGAGAAGAAATTGTATAATACATACGGGCAACTTCTTATTTCAACCACAAAAGAGGAGATTGATATTTCTGGTTTAGCTAAAGGTTTGTATTTTTTATCCTGTGAGCAGCAAACACAAAAGGTGCTGGTGGAGTATTAAGTATTACTTTTATAAAGCAAAAAATGAAGTATGTATGTTTATTCAAAACAAATTGCGCACGAGAAGGCCAGCGCACAGGGCCACGCGCCATTCTCGCGCGAGTGGGGTATGACGGGAAGAATGGTTAAACAATTTTCATTACCTGAATCAGAAACTGGTATGCAAATAGATTTAAGTAATTTAACTTCTGGTGTGTACACCTATAAACATACACAAGATTCGGTTCTTCTTCATTCCGGTAAAATCACAAAAGAATAGTATGCAGAAATTAATTTGGTTAGTGTTGTTTAATACAATTTGTTTTACCTGCTATTCCCAATTTGGAAATTCATGGGTAACTGGTTACTCTGGGAATAGAATTCTTTTTAACGGAAGTACCATTTCAACATCCATTGGTTTAAATCCACAAAAGTATTTTACCGCAGGGCATAGTAGTATTAGCGATTCATTAGGTAATTTATTATTGTATAGTAACGGATTTCATATTTTTAATAAAGTAGGTGGTTATTTGGATAAAGGTGATACATTGGTACCTCATTATTATTTTGATATTCAATCTGGTTCTAGTTTTCTTTCTCAAACTAGTATATTTCTGCCAATGGATAGTAATATATACTATTTTATTACACCTACTTTTTCTGATCTACGTTATGATGATTGTCATAATAATAGTGGCAATTGTTACTTCGATTTACTCTTATACAATGTTATTGATATGAATGCCAATGGAGGTGCAGGCAAAGTAATTAAGCGCATGCAGCCTTTAATGGAAAATGCCAATTTGCGTAAAACACAAATGATGGCTTGTAAGCATGGTAACGGAACAGATTGGTGGTTATTGAAAAATGAAGGTGATAATGGTGATGTGCATACGTTTTTAGTTACCAAAGATTCGATTTATGATAAAGGGCTACAAAGCTTTGCCAACCCCACTTGGGGTGAATGGGATATACGAGGACAAAGCACCTTTAATAGTGATGGTTCGATGTTTGCAACCACCTCGCATGGAAGTAGTAGTGGGTTAATTTTTATTGCAGATTTTGATCGATGCTATGGATTGTTGAGTAATCCAAGAACAATTCAAATGCCATCTTATTCACAACATTTACCTTGGGATACAACCATAATGGAACGATTGTCGGTTGGCTTGTCTTTTTCTCCAAACTCACAATTCCTATACGTTATTAGTCAGTGTAACGTTCATCAGTTTGATTTATTCGATAATTCCTGGTATCATGTTTCGGGTTTAGATACTATACCAAATAAATTTCAAGAGTATGAAACATGTTATATGGGGCCGGATAACAAAATATACATTGGCAACTTTGGTGGTTTAAGCAAACAAATGAGTCGTATAGATAACCCGGATGTAAAAGGTGCAGGCTGCAATTTTTGCCCAAAATGTTTACGCTTAGATAGTCTAGGCTCTGCGGCCTATGTAGGTACGCCACCTTGCATGCCAAATTATAATTTAGGTGCGAGAGCATGTTGGCCCCTTAGCAATGAACAATTAATAATTAACAATGAACAATGGGAATTGTATCCGAATCCGGTAAATACGATTTTATACATTAAACATGCTAAAGGTAAAAAGAAGAAATTGTATAATACCTACGGGCAACTTCTTCTTTCAACCACAAAAGAGGAGATTGATATTTCCGGCTTAGCTAAGGGTTTGTATTTTTTATCTTGTGAGCAGCAAACACAAAAGGTGTTGGTTGAGTAATTGTTTTACATTTATGAAATTAAAATGAAGTATGTACGTTTATTCAAACAGCTTGCGCACGAGAAGGCTAGCGCACAAGGCCACGCGCCATTCTCGCGCGAGCTGGGGTACTATGTATGACGATTTAAAAATCTGTAATGCGATTGGTATATTCAAACAACAAGATCAAACTGGTGGAGCTCAAACAATGCATCAATTAGAAACCGAAGCATTAAATCAAATAAAAACCAATCCAGATTTTGTTGCAATGGCGAATAACGAATTCTTATTATATCCTAATCCAACCATTAACACAGTGAATATTCGATACCGATGTGAAATAGAAACAGAACTAAAAATAAAAGACATTACAGGTAGAATAGTTCAAGTTTACCTATTGCTTTCAGGTGATAACAAAATGACCTTTGATTTGGTAAATTTAGCTAATGGAGTTTACACCTATGAGCAGCATATGAATGGTAAAATAATAAATAAAGGTAAGGTTACTAAACAATAAACTATGAAATACCTAATTGTATTATTCATATTGGTAAGTACAGATTTAATTCATGCACAAGAGTACAAAAGAAGTTGGAATTGGACTTCCGGTTACGCAGGAAATTCGATTCAATTTATTTCCGGTAATATTACTACTGCAATTGGTCAATTTCCTCAGAAATATTTTACAGCTGGAAATTCTTGTATTAGCGATACTAATGGGAATTTACTTATACATAGCAATGGATTTCATGTATTAAACAATCAA
>JAEUVD010000051.1 GCA_016787065.1 Chitinophagaceae bacterium | reverse complement strand
TGAAGATGTTTATGGTATATTATCGACGCGCGTAGTAAAACGTATCAAAGGAATTCCGTTCACCTCCGCAACGGTCGATTCTATGATCAACGGTATTTATACTAAGAACTTGAACATCGTGGGTGTTACGCCCGATTAATTTCTTGAAGCATCACTTCCATTACTTTTAAATCGATAGGAAGGGTAACTTTAAAATTGGTATCACTACCTTCCACTAATAGAACATCATAGCCTTGATCTTCCAGAATCGTAGCCTCGTCGGTATAGTCATCCCGTAGTGCGTTAGAAACTAGTTTTTTGATAAAAGTGGATTGAAATGTTTGCGGTGTTTGAATTGCTCGTAATTGATTTCGATCTATAGCCAAATTGGTTGTTCCAGTAAGCTGTCGGATACTGTCTTTTATGGTTGTTGCGGGTATCGCATGACCATGTTGTATCGCAGCCTCTTTACAACGGGTTAATAGTTGGATGTCGGCAAATGGTCTTGCGGCATCATGAATGAAAACAAGTTCATTATCGGGCACGAAGTGTAAGCCGTTTTTAACCGAGAGAAAGCGCGTAGCGCCGCCTTCACAGAAGATAATGTTCTTGGACGGGAAGTATTGTTTTACTTCGTCTAATTCAACTTTATAAATGGATTTGCTTACAAGAATTACCGTGATTTGTTCATCAAAAGAAAAGAAACTTTGTAATGTATAATAGAGGAGGGGTTTACCTAAAACCGGCAGAAATTGCTTGGGAAGATCATGGTTCATTCTACTTCCCGAACCCGCAGCTACAAGCACACAATACATCATGGTAGGTTTAATCTAAATTAGAACAAGCCATTCACTTCGGCATTCACCATATTCACTACTTTGGCTAAATCTTCTTTGCTATCGGCATAGTTCGTTTTATCAATGTCGATTATGAGTAATTTGCCATCATCATATTTATCTATCCAACTGTTATAATATTCATTTAATCGTTTTAAATAATCTAAACGAATATTCTCTTCATATTCTCGTCCGCGTTTTTGAATTTGACCAACCAAGGTAGGAACGGAAGCTTTGAGGTAGATTAATAAATCCGGTGGGTTAACCATGGATTTGAGTGTATCAAAAAAATCTCTGTAGTTATCGAAGTCGCGCTTCGTCATAAGTCCCATTTCATGCAAGTTCGGAGCGAAGATATTGGCATCTTCATAAATGGTTCTATCTTGAATTACTGTTTGATCGCCATTTTGAATTTCTACGAGTTGTTTTAAACGACTGTTTAGAAAATAGATTTGAAGATTAAAACTCCAACGATGCATGTCGTTATAGAAATCATTCAGATAGGGATTGTTTTCAACATCTTCAAAATGTGGTGACCAATTAAAATGTTTAGCCAATATTTTAGTAAGCGTTGTTTTCCCGGCACCAATATTTCCGGCAACAGCAATATGTTTTATTTGTTTCTTTTTTGCCATAAAATTACCGCCGTACATTTAGGCGGAACGGCTAATGTAAACGGTTTTGTTAAATTATTTTCCGAATCAGGTATAAAAATTTATACCCATTTTTTTTCTGGCTTCCGATAAGGTTTTAGCGGCACTTTCCCGTGCTTTTTCTCTCCCAGAAAGCATGATTCGGTTAAGCGATGCCGTATCTTGTTGAAGTGCCAATGTTTTTTCTCGAATCGGACGAATAAACGTAACCATATCTTCAGCAAGTTGTTTTTTCATATCACCGTAGCGTATGGTACAATCGTTGTAATTGTTCAAAAATTGCTGTACAACTTCTTCTGAACTTACCAATTTCATTAAATCGAAAAGATTAACGATATAATCCGGCATGGTTGAATTAGGTTCCGTTGGACCCTGATCCGTTTTAGCTTTCATTACTTTTTTACGGATTAAATCATCTTCATCGCAGAGATAGAGGGTTGCATGCTCATTTTCACTTTTACTCATTTTGCCGGTTCCGTCTAAACTTGGAATTTTTACCAGCGACTTACCGAAATTGAACGGATATGGTTCCGGGAAAGTTTCACCATAGCGATGATTAAAGCGGTTCGCGAAGTTGCGCGTCATTTCAAGGTGTTGTTCCTGATCTTTCCCTACGGGTACATATTTGGCTTTGTGAATGAGAATATCGGCAGCCATAAGGGTAGGGTAGGTAAGCAAACCGGCATTCACATTATCAGGTTGTTTACGCGCTTTCTCTTTAAAAGAAGCCGTTTTTTCTAATTCACCTTTGTATGAAAGCATGTTGAGCATGAGGTATAATTCAGGAATTTCCGGAACATCGCTCTGAACATACAGGGTAACTCTTTCCGGGTCTAAGCCACAGGCTATATTTTCAGCAAGTACTTTAAATACATTCGGTCGAAGCTGTGCCGGATCAGGATGGGTGGTTAAGGAATGATAATCCGCTACGAAGAAATAACAGGTGTATTCTTCCTGCATTTTGATATAATTCTGAATGGCACCGAAATAATTACCTAAATGAAGGTTACCGGTTGACCGAATACCACTTACTACGATTTCTTTACTCATGATGAAATGAAAGGGCGGCAAATATAACACCACCAAGGTTTGAATTTCTCTAAAATGTAATTATCTTGAGCTAGAATAGATGCTAATCCATTCATTTCGGTCTGAAATTTGATATTAGCTTCACCCTAAAAAACAACCAATGCCTAAACAACCGCTACAAGAACAAGATTTTATAGATGCAGCACTAGCCTTGGGTTGTGACGTTGCGGCCATTAAAGCCGTTGCCGAAGTTGAATCGAGGCAATTTGGTTTCAATGAGAATGATGAACCGGTAATTTTATTTGAGCGACATATTTTCTCCAAACGCACCGGTAGGAAATTCGATGCTACCAATCCCGGTATATCGCAAAAAAAACCGGGTGGTTACGGCAAAAGCTCAGAGCAACATGCGCGTTTGCGTGAAGCGATTGCCCTTGATAGAAAAGCCGCGTTGATGTCGGCTAGTTGGGGTAAATTTCAAATTATGGGTTTTAATTTTACCCATGCTGGTTTTAACGATTTACAGAAATTTATTAATGCCATGTACCGCTCAGAGCGCGATCAGCTATTGGCATTTGTAAATTATATTAAAGACGTTCAACTGGATAAGGAGTTACGAGAAAAAAATTGGACAGAATTCGCACGCCGTTATAATGGCCCAGATTATAAAAAGAACGAGTACGATACTAAACTGGCTAAAGAGTATGCTAAATATGCTTAAACCTGAAATAAGTACTTCTTTATAACGCTCTCATTTGATTGTTTTTTGCCTGATGTGTTACTTCAGCTAAACCTAATACTTCCAAAAGCGGAGGTATATACATGCCCACCCGACCTCGAAATCCCTTCTTCAGTCCGTACCATCCACCAACCGGATTTTTATCAGAACGTCCCCATGCTTCTACAGTACCTTCCTTAGCCGGCTTTTGTTCATCGGCACTTCCAAGATCCATCCAATCACCATGTTGTTTGAGCATGGCAACCATATCATCAATAATTCGTAACTGGTAGTGCAAAATTGTTTTGCCTACGGTACAAACTAAAATATCATTGCCATCTTTTTGGTCTACGTGCATAGTAAACTCGCTACTTAAGGGTGGTGTTTTTAATACTAAAGGATTTTCTTTAGAGCCTATTTGATACTTCATGATTGTATAAAATTTTAAGGAATAAAAATACAGTTATTTTGAATAGAATTACCTGAAGGATGTGTTGGGAACGCAGATTTATTAAGATCGTTAGGATACATTGAGATTTCTCTAGTATTACACATTGGCTACATCATTCATGATGAAGGATTCTTATGCTGAGGGTTAGTTCACAGCTAAGTTCTTTTTCATTTTTAATCATGACAACCGTTTGTTTAACCTTTCTTAAGGATGTTTAGAACGCAGATTTATTAAGATCGTTAAGATACATTAAGATTTCTCTAGTATTACACATTCTCTAGATCATTCATGATGATAGATTCTTATGCAGAAGGTGATGTTCACAGCTAATTTCTTTTTCATTATTAATCATGACAATCGTTAATATCCGTGTACACCCATAACACGTGCTTGTTTGTATAACCTTTCTCTGTACTCTTTTGTAATGAACTGTAATAGCATGATGTCGGTTACACCGCGCGAGGGATTGGAGCGAAAAGCCCGTAGCGACGAGGCACGAGGAGCGAGGACTTGTAGCGAAAAGCCCGGCCCGAAGGGCGCGCCCAGAATTCAAATCTATTATTTAATTTAAAGTAAGAAAGGAAGACGTGGGAAGGAATAAAAGGATATAGTAAAAGCAAATAGAAGTATTAACGGATAAAGAAGGATAACAGGAGGTACTTGAAGTTGAAAGAAATGATAAGCGTTGACATTTGGAAATGTTATGAAGGGGTGTATTTTTGAGGGACAGCAAAATCAACCGTAGGATTTTCCGGTATAAGGAAAGTTATTACAATGGTCATGAAATTAGTAAGGGAAAGAAACGCAAGAGCTAGGGAGTTTTGAAGTCAAACTAAATAAAAAGGAAATATGTTAAGAATTATTTTTCTGCTTTGTTGGTCTTTAGTTCTACCTAACCTAGGTTGGACTCAGGATATAAACATAGACTCCTTGCTGAGAGAACTATCTAAAACTAAAGATGACACCAACAAGGTAAAAAACCTCAGTGCTATGTGTATACAACTTATTAATACGAGCGAGTTTAATAAGGCTAAAAGAATTGCGGATGAAGGACTTAAGCTATCAAAGAAAATTGATTTTAGAAAAGGAGAAGGTCAATATGATAACTTCATTGGAATAATTTTTTATCGACAAGGTAATTACCCTGAGGCTTTGAACTATTTTTTTAGCAGTTTGAAGATAAGAGAAGAAATTCAGGATAAACGAGGTATAGCGAGTGCATATCAAAACATTGGGAACGTGTATAAAGATCAGGGTAATTATAACGATGCACTCAGTAATTATTTTACATCATTGAAGATGTATGAATCAATCGGAGACGATCAAGGATCCGGACTCATGCACAACAACTTGGGCAATGTATATGCTTTACAAAATAGTGATTCGAATGCGTTGAAAGAGTATTTTATTGCACTGAACATATTTGAAAAGATAGACGATAAAATGGGCATGGCTGGAACCCATAATAACCTGGCTATGATTTATCAGAAACAAGGCAAAAACACCGATGGATTAAAAGAGTTTTTAACCGCTTTGAAAATTTCCGAAGAAATCGGCGACAAAGACGGTATGGCCATGACGTATAATAATATTGGTAGTTTGAAAACAGATATGAACTATGTTGCAGAAGCTAAAGAATGCTTGATGAAAGGACTGCATTTGGGAATGGAAATTGGAAGTAAAGAACGAATTCGTGACAGTTACTTTGGATTAGCGCAGGCCGATAGTGCTTTGGGTAATTTTAAAGATGCCTTTGAACATAAAACGAACTTTTTTAAATATCGCGATAGCTTATACAACGAAGAAAATACTAAGAAAACCGTAGAAGCAATCATGCAATATCAATTCGATAAAAAGGAAGCTGTCGACAAAGCGGTTCGTGATAAACAAGCTCTGATACAACGCTATATTCGTAACACAATAGCTGTTGGGCTCATAGGTTCACTTTTGTTTCTGATCGTGGTGTTTCGTCAACGAAATAAAGTGAAGATGGAGAAGGAAAAGGTTGAAATAGAAAAGGAACGTAACGAAGAATTGTTGCAAAACATTCTTCCGGATGAAGTGATTACGGAATTAAAACAACACGGTGGTTCGGTGGCTCGACAGTATAATAACGTTACGGTGCTGTTTACCGATTTTGTGAATTTTACTGGTATTAGTGAAACGCTTTCACCTACGGAATTAGTTGCCGAAATTCATAAAAGTTTTAGTGCCTTCGATGATATAATTCAACGGAATGGCTTAGAAAAAATAAAAACGATTGGTGATGCGTATTTAGCTGTTTGCGGATTGCCGAATGAATCGAGCGATCATGCAAAGCGTGTTGTGAAGGCTGCTTTGGAAATTTGCAACTATGTTAAAGAAAGTAACAGTAAGTTTCAGATTCGTATAGGCGTAAATTCGGGACCAGTAGTAGCAGGTATCGTAGGAGTGAAAAAATATGCTTATGATATTTGGGGCGATACGGTGAACACCGCCAATCGCATGGAAACTCATAGCGAACCAAATAAAATCAATATTTCTATAAGTACCTACGAGCTGGTAAAAGATACCTATCCATGTACCCCTCGAGGTAAGGTTTCTGTGAAAGGAAAGAACTCCTTAGATATGTTCTTTGTAGAATCGTAGTGGTAATTCTTTTTTTAATTCGGTAATGATTCATGAATGAAAAGTTGATTCAGAATTAATGTCATTCTTTTATTGAGTAATCTGCAGAAAAGTCAGTAAAACAAGGTGTTTCCTGTCAAATTGATCACTTCGTTTCCTTTGGTTTATTCTTTGCGAGATGCTGAGCATGAATCTAAATAATTTAACGATTAAAGCACAAGAGGCTATTGCACAAGCACAACAACTTGCTTTCAACGGACAACATCAACAAATTGAAACAAGTCATGTACTGAAAGCCATGTTGTCGAATGAAGATAATAGTCTTTCTTACTTGTTGAAGAAGAATGACGTCAACATCAATTTTGTAGAACAGAAATTAGACGAGGTTTTAAATAAACTTCCGAAAACATCGGGTGAAGCAGCGCAACATATTTCACGTGAATTAAATCAAGCCATCTTAAAAGCCGGTACGTTTTTGAAAGAATTTGGTGATGAGTTTGTTTCGTTAGAACATTTATTACTCGGACTTCTTGCGGTAAACGACGCTACAGCTTCCTTGCTTAAAGATGCCGGTTTGCAGGAAAAACATTTGAAACAAACGATTAAAGAAAGTCGTAAAGGACAAACCGTCAACAGTCAGACAGCAGAAAACAATTATGATTGGTTGAAGAAATTTGCGAAAAACTTAAATGAAATGGCTTCGTCGGGTAAGCTTGATCCTGTAATTGGTAGAGATGAAGAAATACGCCGAACCCTGCATATCCTCTCGCGTAGAAGTAAAAACAATCCCATGTTAGTGGGGGAGCCCGGTGTTGGTAAAACGGCTATTGTAGAAGGCTTGGCGCATCGTATAATAAATGGTGATGTACCCGAGAATTTGAAATCGAAGGTGATTTATTCCTTGGATATGGGGCAGCTTATTGCCGGTGCTAAATACAAAGGTGAATTTGAAGAACGCTTAAAAGCAGTGATAAAGGAAGTTACCGATAGCGACGGACAAATTATTTTGTTTATCGATGAAATTCACACCCTCGTTGGAGCCGGAGGAAGTGGAGAAGGTGCCATGGATGCGGCTAATATACTTAAACCGGCGTTAGCCCGAGGCGAACTAAGAGCTATTGGTGCTACTACCCTGAACGAGTATCAAAAGTACTTTGAAAAAGATAAAGCCTTGGAGCGACGTTTTCAAAAGGTGATGGTGGATGAACCGTCTACGGAAGATGCAATTTCTATCCTACGTGGTATTAAAGAGAAATACGAAGCACACCATCATGTACGCATTAAAGATGAAGCTATCATTGCGGCTGTTGAACTTTCGCAACGCTATATTACCGATCGTTTCTTGCCCGATAAAGCCATTGATTTGATTGATGAGAGTGCCGCCAAATTAAAATTGGAAATGAACTCCATGCCGGAAGAACTCGATGAATTGGAACGAAAGCTTCGACAATTAGAAATTGAACGCGAAGCCATCAAACGGGAGAATGATAAAAAGAAACTCGAAGAATTAGGAAAGGAAATTGCTAATTTAACCGAACAACGCGATGCGTTTAAAGCCCGTTGGACTTTAGAAAAGGAACAAGTAGATAAAGTACAACAAACCAAGACTATTATTGAGGAATTAAAATTGGAAGCCGATCAGGCGGAGCGTAATGGTGATTTTGGTAAGGTGGCTGAATTGCGTTATGGTAGAATTAAAGAAGAGGAAACTCGATTAGCGCAATGGATGAAGGAATTAGATGAAAGCAAAGACACCCATAAGCGTTTGTTGAAAGAAGAAGTTGATGCCGAAGATATTGCAGAGAATGTAGCCAAAGCTACCGGTATACCGGTTACAAGAATGCTTCAAAGTGAGCGTGAAAAATTATTGCAATTGGAAGAACATTTGCATCAGCGTGTGGTAGGACAAGAAGAAGCGATTGTAGCGGTGTCAGATGCGATTCGGCGCAGTAGAGCAGGACTTCAAGATGAGAAAAAACCGATCGGGTCATTTATTTTTTTAGGAACAACAGGGGTAGGTAAAACGGAACTGGCCAAGGCACTTGCGGAATATTTGTTTGATGATGAAGGCATGATGACGCGTATTGATATGAGTGAATATCAAGAGAAGCACAGTGTGAGTCGTTTAGTTGGTGCCCCTCCGGGATATGTTGGGTATGATGAAGGGGGGCAGCTTACCGAAGCCGTGCGCAGAAAGCCTTACAGTGTGGTGCTGTTCGATGAAATTGAAAAGGCTCATCCGGATGTTTATAACATTCTTCTTCAAGTTTTGGATGATGGAAGGTTAACCGATAACAAAGGCCGTGTGGTGAATTTTAAGAATACGCTTATTATCATGACATCTAATATGGGGAGTCATATTATTCAAGAGAACTTTGAAAAGGTGAATGAAAAGAATGTGGATGATGTAACAGAAAAAACGAAGGTGGAAGTAATGAATTTGTTGAAACAAACGATTCGACCTGAATTCCTAAATCGTATTGATGAGATCATCATGTTTAAACCTTTGTTGAAGGCAGAGATAAAAGGGATTATTAAAATTCAATTGGATGTACTTGCTGATACCTTGCGTAAACAAAATATCCACTTAGAATTTACGCCTTATGCTTTAGATTTTCTGAGCGAACAAGGTTTTGATCCGCAGTATGGCGCTCGTCCGCTAAAACGAATCATTCAAAAAGAAATTATCAACTTGCTGAGTAAGAAAATAATCAGTGGTGAAATTGATAAAACAAAACCGGTGATTGTGGATGTGTTTGATGGCTTAGTAGCTTTACGAAACTAATACGTGGAATGATAAGGAAGGTTGAGTAACTAATAGAAGAGCTTACTTATTTAAGAAATCCACTTCCCTGAATCAAATCAGATGCTTTCTTACCGGCTATGATTGCGGCAGAATAATGCGATCCGGCAATATCACCGGTGTCGGGATCGGCCTGACCAATTTCGCCCGTTGCAATGAAAGTATGTTTGGCAAACGAATTTTTATTGTACGGATTTCCTTCATGAATTTCAACTTGTAATACCACTTCTTTCGGATTGGTACTCGGCAGAAATTTGTAGACAATAAAATAAGGCGTTGCATTGATAAAACGACTACTGTCTTTGAAATTCGCTCCAAGGTATAAACTAATATCCCAATCGTAAGGTTCAGCATTAAATGTACCATTGTAATAGGATTTTAGGAAATGATTGTTAAGTCCTACTTGAGCCTGAATTTTTAATTGCTTTAAAGAATCATAAGGAGTCCTTAAAATTACTTTAGTCGATCGATACTCCTCCTCTGGAACACAAATGACCGTGAAAGAAGAACTGGCCGTTTCTTTCTTTTTGCAACCAACGGCACTAAATAATAAAACAATCAGTATGAGCGGTAGAAAATAATATTCAATTGATTTTTTCATGATTGAAAATTTTGATGTGATTAAATTTGGTATCCTAAAGGTATGGATAGATTCACACAATCCAAGCACATTAACAAGACCTATTAACCTGAATTAATATGTACTAGCACTAGCTAGATTCGTTGTAAATTGACTTCAAATTGCGAAGCTCCTTTTGAATCATGTTTCAATAATACCAATTACAACGTAACCATTTGTAATTTGAAAGCTGCCATAACAAGTCCTACCCGTGTTTTTACACCAAATTTTTCGAATAAATCAATACGATAATGATCAACGGTTTTCGGACTTAAAAACATGGCATCGGCAATTTGTTGATAGGTCATTTCACTACAAACCAAGTTAAGAAATTCTTGCTCTCGAGGTTTTAACGCTAGGGGAGCATTTTTACCATGCATCGAATTCAGTAAGGCAGAATTCACAATTTCAGATGCATAGAAACCTTTACTTAAAATGGTTTCCATAGCTAATTTAAGTTCCGAAATGCCGGTTTGTTTTAAAAGGTAGCCTTTAACTCCGGCGCGCAACATCTTGATGACCGATTCTTCATCATCATTCACAGATAAAGCCAATACAGGTATTTCAGGATATTCAGCCGATAGCCATTGCATTGTTTCAAAGCCATTCATGATTGGCATATTGATATCGAGTAAAATTATGTCCGGAATATTTCGCTTCGATTTTAATGCTTGTTGTAATTCCAAACCATTTCTAAGTTCAAGAATAACTTCAAAGCCCATTAAATCATTCACCAAAGCACTTATACCTTTAGCTACAATTTCATGATCATCCACAATAATTACCTTGTTCATTATCCCTATTTTTTTAGTATTACTAATTTGGTTCCTTTTCCTAATTCGCTTTCCAAGGTACACAAACATTTTAAAAGAGCAGCTCGCTGTTCAAAATTAGAAAGTCCGCTACCGGCAACAATTTGTTTCTGATCGAAACCGCGGCCATCATCTTCAAGGGTTAAGGAATAACCTAAGGGGCTGCAATGAAACGAAAGGGTAATGGTTTTGCACTGTGCGTATTTTAAACTGTTGTTTAGAAACTCTTGGCAAATACGAAATAAGATTAATTCTTCATCGGCCGACAAATGATGCTGTCTGCAATTATAATCGAGTGTTGTTTTAATACTACCTGATTTCTCAATCCATTGTAATAATAGCTGAAGCGAATCATGTAAGGAGAAATTTTTAGCCCAATCGGCATTCAACATTTTTGATAGTGTACGTATTTCTAACAGCGCTTTATCTACTAATTCATCGGTTTCATGCAATTTATTTTGATGCGGTTGATTTTCTTTCATACCCACTAAGTAAATTTTCGCTAATGATAAAAGCTGACCAACATTATCGTGTAACTCGTGTGCTACACGCTTGAGTGTTTCATCTTTTATTTCTAATTTGGCATTCGTTAAGGCTTCCTGGTATTGTTGTCGATCAACTTCTTGTTGCTGCAATAATTTATTCTTCCGTTGATTAAACGCAATGAATATGGCCAAGAATAGCAGGCACAACAAAATGGGCGCCATACAGGCCACAAGTAGCAAGGTATTTAATTGAATATTCTCCTGCATAACATCGACATTGAAAGACCTCCATAAAACGCCAGAGATCCAATTACTGTAATAACTTGTTTAACCATAAGGGAAGAGGGAAATACAATATTTAAATAGTTTAAGGTATTTATTAAAAAAGAAGCACTCGCATAAATAAGAAAACCGGTGCTAGCCCAAAATAAGGGTATTGATGTAAACCGAATTACTTCATCACTAAACAATTGCTCGATAAGTACCGCGCCGCTTGCTACAATAATGAACATGAAACTCATAAATAAATTTAGGATGTTATAATGCGTTGGCTTATACCATCCGAAATAGAATAATATAGCCGCCGCTAAAAACAACAAGCCGTAAAAACTCATGACCCGCTTAAACCGAATGGATTTAGACGAGGCGAAAAGCAATATAAAAATGAAAACAAATTCAAGAAGGGTATAAATATCATAGATGAACATGTTGCTTCGTTTCTGAACCATCAGGCCGTACGCCGAAAGTTCTGAGATGAGGTTATACAGTAGAAAGAGCGGTATCATACGAAGACTGCGTTCCGGGTTAGAAGGGATAGCCGTAAAACAAATTACCAACGACGCGATTAAGATGCTATAAAGAAGAATCTGATAAAGCATAGATTACGGGAAGATGGCACCATCGCAGTAATTCGGACAAGGATTGAATCGGTCGGGTATAGCACCATTACTATATCTGCGATTAGGAGGAACATCAAAGGTCATAAGCATATTAACCGCTTTGTCGTTGGTGCCAAATTTCAAATTCTCTTTTTCAAAATCATAATTGATATTGTTTTCACAGTAGGTTGGTATTAAGGCTACTGAAAGTTTATTAGGATTTTGACGTACTACAGAATACTCACTCCGATCGCTGTTTGCATCGTATTTAATAAAATAGAATCTCACACCTAAGCTATCGGTATTCTTTTGTGTTTCAGCAGCCTTTCTACGCATCAAACAAATAAAATTCTCTAACTGATTCAAATCGGCCCAAACAGAATGTGTTTGTTTGCCAACACCCGGACTTTGCGTACTATGTTCTTCTAAAGCAGGAAGATCGAAGTTCCGGAAGTTCTGAACCCATTTTTCAAACTCTTCAAAACTGATGTCATTGTACGAAGCCGATTTACATTCAGTGCAAATGGTAGTGCCGTCGTTTAGGTTGGTAGCTTCTTTCAATTCACTCAGTTGTTTAATACGATAGGTTAGAAACCCAATAACAAACAAACTGATAACAAACAAAACGGGGATAATTAGATTTCTCATGGATTATGTTTTTATGATTAAAGGTTCAAAGCTAATTCTAAGTTGTATTGGTTGTACGATTATTCTGCTGTACGCCATACACTACGCTGTCAGTAATACGCTATAACTAAGACAGTACGTGCCTTTCGGTAAATGGAGTGTCTATCGAAATGAAGATAATTCTACACCCTTATGGGGAAATATCCTCAGAAAAGATTGAGGATATTTTGAACCTGAAATGAGTAATTCGCCTCTTGCTACATCCTGCGCTGAAGATGATTTTTGCATTATGAAATCAACAACAAGAGTAGACTATCCACTTGAGCTGAACGATTTCAAATAAGAAACAATTAAACCCAAAGTTCTTTACATGTTGAAATCAAAAAAGGAGAAGTAAGTTGTGTATGCAATTACCACTTTCACGGAAAAGAATACCAATTCCGAATTTCTTTCCGCCAAAAACTAAAGTGTTCTGCACAAGGTAATAAGCCCATACTACATTTGCTTCATCAACCTAACCAAATCAAACCGTTGAAGAAATTCCCGTAAGAAGTTCTCCTTGGTTAATGAAAAACATACCGGTGAAACTTTTCCCGTAAGAAATTTTCGCTGGTATTTTTCAACAAAAGAAACGTTGTGTGAATAGCCCGTTAGCTGAAAAGGGATAATAGAGTAAGCATAACCAAATCAAAATAGATCATGTCAAAAATCATTAAAACCCCGGTTGTAATTCCGGCAGCAAAATTACCAAAAGAGCGTACGGAGTTTTTGTCGATGCTAGCTAAAAACCCAAATTATTTTGGAAATATTAGTGGCAGTAAATTAAAACCAATTGTAAAAATTGCCGGTAATATTTCGTACGAGCAACTTACCTGTGTTGGTTATAACCCCGATACAAAAAATCTGGAAGCCACCATCGCTATTCATAAAAGTAGTGGTTATAGTGGAGGACTATGCTCTAACGGAAGTATCGAATACGTTCGATTTTATGCCGATTACCATGATGGCAATGGCTATATCGACCAAGGTGTTGGTGCCATTCGCGTGTATGATATTCCGGCAGCTAAAGATTGTACCAATCAATCTATTTTTCCTTTAACGTATACGGTAACCTTAAAGCGCACAGAAGATAAAGCGAAGTTTTGTGAAACACCGGTTTTGCCAACAATCAAGGCTATTTTATCGTGGAATAGCATGCCTCCGGCTAATTCGCCAAACTGGACACCGGTTTGGGGTAATATTAAAATCGCCGATGTACAATTGAAACCTAAATTCAAATTCATTTTCCCACTCGATATCGACTTCACGAGTTACTTCGATCTGGCTGCAAAATATCCGGAATTATCAACGAAGAAATTATCGGAAATTACAGGTTTCAATTTAAAAGATCTTCAACCTCAAAAATTAAAACTCAATTTACAAGAACTCAGTAAAATATCGATAGCCAATAAAGTACCTGCCTCTCGTTTTGCTTTCAAATCGGCTATCAACATGGTGAAATATCCAAACTCGGAAATTTCAGTGATGGAAAAAACGTTATTGTCTGATTTGAAAATTGATGTCAATAAATTAATCGATCAATTAACCATTCCACTTCCAAAGGATACTACTAAAGCGAACGTAGATTATGAAGAACTAGAATGTATTGGTTTAGATAATAACCTAGAACATTTAGTAGCCACCATACGTATTAAAAAGAAGGCCGGCTATAGCGGAAGCTTATGTTCAGCAGGTTCGAAGGAGTACGTTTCTTTTTGGATAGATTGGGGTACTTGTACTTGGGAATATCTCAACACAATGCAGATTACAGTGCATGATATTGATATGCCGAACGATAGTTTGTACTACAGTGTAGCCTTGCCGTTAGATACTACCTTCCGTAAGAAATTATGTAGCTCACCCAATATAGTGCGTGTGCGTTCGGTACTCTCTTGGAATACAGCGCCTTCAACAACCAATCCGGATAAACTTGAATTTTATGGTAACCGTGTGGATAGTCATGTTCAAATCAAAGCAGGTGAAGCTATCGACCCGAACGGTTTAAAACCATTATTTACTATCTTAGGTGGTATTGATGTTGCACATATTGATGATGCAACAGGTTTAACCAAACCAGGTTCTTTCTTCGCTTTCAATGGCTTGTCGGTACCAACTTCGGCGCCTTTTGGAGGAGAGATCGTGATTAACGGACCATGTTACCCCGGACAAAAATATAAGATTAAAGTAACCAATTTGAGTACCGGTGTTGCCAATTATTTATCGCATACCGTAAACAATATTGTTGGCTGGTTACCGGTAGCACCTTATGTTCAGTATTCCGATTTAAGTGTGGATGCTCAAGGTTGGTATACCTACCTTCCATCAGATAAGAATATCTTAAATATTGTTATGCGCTTTAATCCGGGTACGAACGATAAATTACTCGTAGAATTAGAATTGAAAGGTGTAGCAGGATCGTTTGCAAAAGTGATTCAAATGGATAACGTAGGCCCTGTTGCTTCGCTACATATTGATGATAATGGCGATTGTACCTTCTACAAAAAAGGAGATATCATAACCGGTCATTTCTCAGTAGAAGATGCATATATCGACTATTGGTCGTTAGGTAGCACCTGGGGAATTACAACGCCGGCGGTAAATACAGGAGTAACGAATACCCCATTAGGTGGTGTGCCGTTTACGATACAAACTCCTGCGAATACGCAGTTTCCATGCGGTGCCGTTTATCTTTCTGCGGTTGATAAAACGATCGTAAACAGTCAAGCTGTTGGTCACCGCGTAGATTTAGGATATAACATATGCCTATAAAAACAGAACATAATAACCGAAAGCTTAGTAAGTAAGCACACCAAAAGCTCCTCTCCCGGCACATGGAGGGGGGCTTAGGTGTTTTACAAAGAACCATCATGAAAGAACTTTTTATCCAGTATATCGTTGTTGTTATTGTTGTTTGGCGTTTAACCCATCTGATTAGTATGGAAGACGGACCGTTCGATCTCATTTTCAAATGCCGACAATGGCTAGGAGCATCTTTTTTCGGGAAATTAATGGATTGCTTTTATTGTTTAAGCATTTGGATAGGAATTGGTTTTGCCATTTATTTCGGTCAACATTGGTTTGGAGTCTGCATGTTAGCTTTTTACTATTCCGGTGCAGCTATTTTATTAGAGAAATTTTCTAATCCCAATTTTAATTAAGGTTATGTGTAATTGTAATCAGAAACGCATGCAGTATACTACTTCGGTAGGAAACAAAAATACACCACAATTAGGCATGGCTCAGGTGCGATTGATTCGATCGAAACCATTACTACTTTTTGGTGATGTTACCGGACGAGAATACCAATTTAAACAGAAAGGTGATATTCAATGGGTTGATAAAACCGATATGCCTTACATGCGTGGTTTACCGGGTATTGAGATATTGGGGTAATTCTTGGTTTTTGTTATGGAATGTGTGAATATTAGTAAGGTATACCCCACTGCTGGCGCGAGAATTAGCGCAGCGGTTCTCGTGCCTAAGCATAAAAAGGTATTTAAGTAATATAATATTCTAAAGACAAATAATAAATTTTGCTAAGTGAATCTACATTTGGTAAAACATATTTTATGAGTACTAAATTTAAATTTCGAGATAACGATGAACTTTATTTCGTAACGTTTACCGTGGTGTATTAGTTAGATGTGTTTATACGAAATGAATACAAAGAAATCTTTCTTGACAGCTTAAAATATTGTATAACAAATAAGGGCTTAGAAGTTTGTGGTTGGTGTATAACAACGAGTCATGTACATTTAATTATTGGCTCGAATAAGGAGAAGCTTCCAGATATAGTGCGTGACTTGAAAAAATTCACGTCATTAAAAATTATTCAAGCGATAAAAAATAGTAAGATTGAAAGTCGACGTGACTGGTTGTTATGGATGATGCAACGAGCAGGTTCGAAAAATGGTCATAATAATAAATTTCAATTTTGAAAACAAAATTCGCATCCTATTGTTTTAGACACGCCAGAAATACTTTGGCAGCGATTAGATTATATTCATAACAACCCTGTTGTTTCGGGAATAGTTCTGAAAGCGGAAGAATTTGTTTATTCAAGTGCCTATGATTATTTTTATGACCAGGATGGGAAGGTGCCATTAAGAAGAATCAATGGTACACCTTGAATTAGATTATTTACATGAAAAATAGAACCGATGAATATAGTAAAACGCTTAGGCACGAGAACCGCTGCGCTAATTCTCGCGCCAGTGGGGGTAAGGTTACTAAACAATAAACTATGAAATACCTAATTGTATTATTCATATTAGTAAGTACAGATTTAATTCATGCACAAGAGTACAAACGAAGTTGGAATTGGACTTCCGGTTACGCAGGAAATTCAATTCAATTTATTTCCGGTAATATTACTACTGCAATTGGTCAATTTCCTCAGAAATATTTTACAGCTGGAAATTCTTGTATTAGCGATACTAATGGGAATTTACTTATACATAGCAATGGATTTCATGTATTAAACAATCAA
>JAEUVD010000025.1 GCA_016787065.1 Chitinophagaceae bacterium | reverse complement strand
AGTTCTTTTTTGGCGTGAGATGACTACGAACATACTCTTTATAAAGCTCCATTTGTTTCAATGCTGAAGCACCAATAGGAACCAATCTTTCTTTATTTCCTTTACCAATAACCCGAACAAATTCAACATCGGCATGGATACAGGAAATTTTCAAATCGGTAAGTTCCGATACACGTAAGCCACAACTATACAGTGTTTCCAAAATGGCTTTATTGCGTGTTCCTTCAGGTGTGCTTACATCCAAGGTATTAAATACTAAATTCAGTTCTTCCACCGATAAGGTATCCGGTAGTTTACGTGTTGTTTTTGGGGCTTCTAACAACTCCGCCGGATTTATCTTCACTATATCTTCCAACAACAGAAATTTAAAAAAACCTTTTAAGCCTGAAATAATACGCGCTTGAGATGTAGCTGCGATACCCATTTGATGAAGTTCATGTACGAAAGCCTGTAAGTGATTTAGTGAAACATGTTCTAACCGTAAAGCTTCGTGGTGCGATCCCAGGAAGCGTTGTAATAACTCCACATCATGGATATAGGCTTCCACCGAATTGGGTTGAAGCGATTTCTCCAATTCCAAATAAATTTTATACGACTTTAAATAAGCATCCATGCGGAACTGTAAAATTGCATTAATTATTAGAGAACGGTTGAAGTGTTTTTGAAATTCCATTCTTGAACAAGCATAACTAGTTTCAATATTTATGTTCCTCAAAAAAAATATGAAACAACAAATTCATACTGGAAGTGAAATTCTGTTTACTTCGAAAAAGAAATCATAAACAAGCTGTAATATTACCGTATGGAAATAATCCAATCCGTGGTGAGTGCCGCACCGGTAAAGAAAGAAGCCAGTCATGAAAGTGAATTACATACTCAATTGCTCTATCATCAAAAGGCATTAGATACTGGAGAGCGAATTGGTTCATGGACCAAAATTTCGTTTGAAGAAGATGATGCCCATTATTTCATTCTATCTTCTCAAATTGAAAAAGTTGTAGCAGAGCAAGAAACTTATTATTTGCTACCATCCGACCAACGTATTTTATTGTTCAATAAACCTACTATGCTTTTTGCAGGCTCTGTGCTTACAAAAAAGGAATATACTATTGCAACTAGTTCGTTTTCCTTTTCAAGAGAATTTATTCATTCCTTTTTACAGGCTTATATCGGTGTACCTTATTTATGGGGCGGACTAACTACTGCGGGTATTGATTGCTCGGGCATCAGCAAACTGCTCTATACATTCGCTAACATGCAATTACCGCATAGCGCTTCGAAACAAATGAAGGCAGGAATAACTGTTGATTTTATACAACAAGTTCAAGCAGGCGACCTAGCTTTTTTTATGAATGCTGATCAAGAAATCAACCATGTGGGTATTTTACTTTCACCGCATGAAATTGTGCATGCTTCCGTTGGTAACGGCGTAGTGGCTATCGACGATTTCGATCAGGAAGGAATTATTTTCAGATCTAATGGAAAACGAGGGCATCCCTTACGAATGATAAAACGATTGATTTCTGCTTTAGCGTAAAAACTACTTCGCCAAAACATGAATCATAGCCATTAAATCATGGGGCATAGGTTTTTGTAATTTGGTACAAGAAGCAAAAGGCGTAAACACCACTTCATTATTTACCATACCGGCCATCATCATTGATTTCCCTTGTAAGAGGGCTTCAACAGCTGCATGTCCTAAACGACTGGCTAACATACGATCGTTAGCTGTAGGACTACCTCCGCGCTGGATATGCCCAAGAATAGATACCCTCGATTCGATGGTTGGCATTGCTTTTTGAATGGTTTGTTGAAGCTTGAGCGCGCCTCCGTATTCATCACCTTCGGCTACCACAATAATATTCGTGAGTTTTTTACGTTTCTGATCATCTTGTATGGAGTGAAGAATTTCATCAAGAATTTCTTGTTGTTCCGGAATAAAAACGTGCTCGGCACCACAGGCTATGCCACTGTGCAAGGCAATATAACCGGCATCTCTGCCCATCACTTCAATAATAAACAAACGGTCGTGTGCGGCTGCGGTATCTCTTATTTTATCTATCGCTTCTACGGCAGTGTTCACGGCAGTATCAAAGCCAATAGTAAAATCGGTACCATTCAAATCGTTATCAATGGTACCCGGTAAACCGATAGCCGGAATATTATATTGCTCAAAAAAGGCTGTTGCTCCGCGAAAAGTTCCATCGCCGCCGATTAAAACGAGTGCCTCTATATTATGACGCATTAATTGCTCATACGCTTTCTGCATGCCTTCAGAAGTCATAAACTCCTTGCTGCGTGCCGTTTTCAGCATCGTACCACCGCGTTGAATAATATTCGAAACATCGGTTGTTTGCAGCGGCAAAATTTCGCCTTCAATCATTCCTTGATATCCGCGCATGATTCCAAAAGGCTGAACCTGATGGTACGTTGCGGTTCGAACGATTGCTCGGATAGCTGCATTCATTCCGGGAGAATCGCCACCGGAAGTTAGTAATCCTATATTTTTGAAGGTTTTCATAGTGCGTTACTTTTAAATATTTTTCACATTTAGATTATCAAATTGTTACCAGATTTCAATCCAAAAGCTATTTCTTTGCAAGATTAAGTATTTTTCCAACATAAGAGATTACCATCGCAACCTGACCTCCACTTGGAAGGAGGCTTTTCAGGATAAAACTTTTCTTTGGAAAATATTACTCACTCCTGGTTTGTTCTTTCTTTATTCTGCTGCAACGCAGCATCTTGGTAATTATATTGAATCTCGCAGAGGAATTCAACTGCAAGACAAGCTACTGTACATTTTACCTTCCATCGATTTTTCAGAATACATCTTTCTAACACTCTATGTTTCGTTGGGTTTAGTTGTTCTGCTCCATTTAAACCGCCCAAAAGTAATTCTTCGAATTATAGAAATGCATTTTGCCGTTGCCGTACTTCGTCAGCTTTGTATTTTACTGGTAGCGTTAGAACCACCCGTTGGTATCATTGTATTGCGTGATGTGTTTCTAGAAAATACGGTTTACCCTCATCACTCACCCATGACGAAAGATTTATTTTTTAGTGGTCATGTAGCAAGTATCTGGTTATATTTTTTATGTGCTGAAGTGAAATGGTTAAAGCGATTTTTACTAGTGGCAACCGGTTTAATGGCGTTTATGATTTTAAGCATGAAGGTACATTATACCTATGATGTTTATGGAGCATTGGTATTCACTACGATCTTATTTTATGTTCCCTTGTGGATACGTTCTTTTGTTCTCAATAAACAAGCGGTAGAAGTAGAATCGGAGTAAGTTCGATTAGGACAGTTTCTTTTGATTACTCACAAATCTGTATATCTTTTTTCATAAGTAAGAATTTACTGAATACATTTGCCTTGCAACTGGTGTTCTCCCATAGGAGAATTAAAAGGGAATATCGTGCGATTCGATAACACTACCCGGTGCTGTAAGTTTCAACTACATGTTGGTTATTTCGCCACTGATAAATTCGGGAAGGCAATCAACAGAAACGAGTCAGAAGACCTGCCAGACGCACCCAATTCAAAGGTTTCGGGAATAAAACCTGCGAGTAAACAGTATCTGTTTTCTGTTTATTCTTGAACATTCCCAACATGATATTGTATGAGAAAACTTATATATACCCTTTTATTTCTAAGCTTTTCAGCAGGCTTACATGCGCAATTAACATTTGAAACGCTCCCCTTAAACGGCAAAAATTATTGGAAAGGCGATTCTGGAATTGCAGCTACAAATTATTTTCAGGCGGTAAGTGGTTCAAGTTTTGCCAAATTTAAAAATCGGAATGATACCAGCTCTTTTGGTGATTATTGGAGCGGATATGCATTTTCGAAACTCAAAGACAGTGTGAGCGTATCCTACGCTACCAATGATTGCGCAGCTTTTCCGGCATCAGGACATAACAATTCAGATGTTTATGTGGTTGCCTATGAAAACACCTTCGAACCAGAATTGAATACCATTATTTTGAATCATGGCATAAACAGTATGTATGTAACGAACTCGACCATAGCCTATCGTTCGATGGAATTAGGTGATGGTTTAGCAAAGAAATTTGGTGGCAGCAGCGGGAACGACCCTGATTATTTTCGTATCGTATTTAGCGCCTGGAGCGGTGGTACGCTTTTAGCAGACACCGTGCAGTTTTACTTAGCTGATTTTCGCGACTCCAATAATGTGAACGATTACATCATCAAGGATTGGCATAAAGTAGATTTCAAATCGAAATTTTTTAATGCCGATAGTATCACCTACCATTTAGAAAGTAGCGACACGAACGCTTTTGGAATACTAACCCCAACTTATTTCTGTATCGATGATATGGAGTTAACCCCTCTTTCTACGGAAACTATCGATGCAGCAGCATTGTTATCGTTTTACCCGAATCCTTGTGTGAACGATTTAAACATCAGAAACCCAAGCAATGAAACTTTTGAACTTTCGGTGTACTCGCTACAGGGAAGCTATATTGGCTTAATTTCTGTTTCACCGCAATCGGAAGTGCGTTGGCATACGGCTAGTTTAGCGAATGGTATTTACCTAATTAAACAGCTTAACGCTACGTCTTCTAAAACGACTATGATTATTAAACAATGAAGAGAATAATTTTATTGCTTGTTTCACTGAGCGTCTTGCGTGTGCACGCTCAATTTGCACCTCAGGCTGGATTGCCGGGCTCCACCGCTATTCACAAAGATTCGAGTATAATTAAAGCTTGGGCACCCGGATGTGTTTATGTAAATGGATGGCTCGATATTAGCGATATTAATTTAGGAGTCGTAAGTGGCAGCAATGCAATGGATGCAAGTGGTTATCCGGATGGCGCGGTGGTTAGCTTAGGCGATATGGGTTCCGTTACTTATTTTTTTGAAAATCCCCTTGTTGATAGTCAGGGTTATGATTTTGCCATTTTTGAAAACGGCTTTCGGGATCCTTTAAATTCATCGATGGCTTTTCTTGAATTTGCTTATGTTGAGGCGAGTAGCGATGGCCTGTCGTGGACTAAATTTCCAATAACCTGTAACTTAGATACAATAAATCAAACACCCATGGCTGGTGTTTACACCGATGCATCGAAAGTGCATAATTTGGCGGGAAAATATATAGCCAACTACGGAACTCCGTTCGATTTATTTGATCTTGCCTTTAGTTCATCTCTACAATTAGATAAGGTTCATTTTATTCGCATAACCGATGTAGTTGGCAGTATCATAGAAAATTTCTGTTCGAGAGATCAGTTCAACCATAAAATAAACGACCCCTATCCAACACCAATTAATACCGGAGGTTTCGACTTAGATGCGCTTGGTATTATCCATCAAAAATATCCGGTTTCCGTAAGTGATTTAGAAAGTGATAAGGATGTAATTCTTTATCCAAATCCGGCTAATGACATCCTTCATATTCAAACTTCCAAAGAAATAAAGAATGTTATTTTGATAGATTATTTGGGTAAGAAAATTCCGGTAACCTTAGAAAATAATCACCTTCCATTGCATGCATTAGCTTCCGGATGCTACCATTTAGTATGTGAAATGCAGGATCATCAAATTATACACCGCACCTTTACAAAATGGTAAGATTCGCTTTACTATGGATTTGCCTTGGGCTGTTTGTTTCGTGTGTAAAAGATAAACCGAATCCTGTTCAAACAGAAAAACCAAATTTAAATCATTCCGGTGTATGGGTTTTAAATGAAGGTGTTTATGGCAATTCGAATGCCGATTTATCGTTCATTGATTTGTCGGATAACACCGTTTACAATAATTTATACAAACAACATTATGGTGAATCGTTCGGTGATATAGCCCAAGATGTTCAATGGATACAACAAACGTTATGGGTAACCGTAAATAATAGTAATAAAATTATAATACTCGATCCTAACACGTTTCAGCCCATTCATGAAATCAAGAATATTATTTCACCTCGGTATATGCAATCCATTGGTGATAGTGTGGTGCTCGTTACTTCGTTAACCACGAATCATATTTATTGTATTCGAACATCTACTTTTGAAGTATTCAAAGTGATTGATGTGAACTACCCTGGAACCGAGCATTTAGTGCTGCACAACAATTATGTTTACGTAACCAATTGGCATGAAAACAGTCCTTTACTTTATCGCATTCATGTTCCGGATTTCAATTTAGCGAGCAGTATTATTTTAAAACATAAGGCTTCACATGATGTAGTGGTGGATGCCGATGATAATATCTGGGTGCTTTCCGGAAACCCTTACAAAAATGTTTCCTCGCATCTTCAAGTGCTTCATGCGCAAACTTATCAAACCGTAAAAGATTTAGCCTTTCCAAACGCAGCTGAACCGATACGATTATGTTGCGATATGGAAAGAAAGAACTTGTATTTCATTGGCGTTAATTATTCCGGACAAACAACGTATAACGGGTTATTCAAAATGAATTATCTTGATGATGTATTACCTCAACAACCTTTCATTCCGGCCAATTTGAATTCGTATTTCTATTCTGTTGCTATCAATCCAACGAATAACTTTATTTTTCTAGCTGATGCCAATGGCTTCAATCAACGAAGTACCCTTTATGAATTTTCAGGGAATGGTAAGTTACAACATACATTTATAACAGGGTTAGGGAGTACTAAAATGCTTTTTCAATGATTCAACTAAGAGTCTTTCTTTTTTTATTTTTTGCTGCGCTAGTTTGCACTTCTACAACTGCACAAAATACGCACCAACTAAAAACAGTGAATGTTAATAGTCAGGCTATTCTGGTAAAGAAAACTGTTCTTCGACAAAAATCGTATTTCGAATTAGATTCTTCTATAATGAAATATTACCAGCACAAAACGTTGACTGATGTTCTCCAAGAAAACAGTAATGCATTTCTAAAAAACTATGGCATTGGTATGCTGTCTACTATTAGTTTACGAGGAAGCTCTGCAGCACAAACCGGAGTTTACTGGAATGGCATCAACGTAAATTCTGCAACTACCGGACTGAGTGATTTTAGCTTATTTCCGGTTTCTCTTTTTAATAAAGTGAGTATTTCCTCCGGAGAAGAAGGACAAATCGGTGGTGCTATCATCCTATCGAACGATATTCAAGATAGAAATACAGCAGCACCTATACATTTAAGTTTGGGTTATGAATCAACAGGTTCAAAGTCGTTATTATTTTCTCAAGCAAGTGCAACACGTTCATGGTCGGTTCAAAATAAACTCTTCGTTCAACATGCAAACAATCGGTTTTGGTTTTTAAATCCTGCGCAAGATAGCATCATGCCATTAAACCATGCACGATCGCAACAGTACGGTTTACTCAGTGATGTTAGCAAGCACATTCGCAAACATCAAGAGGTAAGTTTACATGTTTGGCTTAGTAGGTATTACCGACAAATTCCACCAACCATTTATGAAGACAGTAGTAGTAAAAATGATGATGGAAGTACATTACGATCTGTGCTTGAATGGAAAACACAAAGTAGAAATTTACATTACGGAGTACATGTTCGCACAGGTTATATTCGAGAGCGTTACCAGTATCAGGATAGTATGTTGCAAATGAAAACGCAATCGTTTTTGCAAACAATACCATTTCAATTTATGCTACGTCGAAGTAAAAAAAATACTTATGCTGATATCCAGTGGTCGGCTAATTATGCCAACTTAATGTTCAAAACGGATAGCAACCTTTTTCGCACAGGACCTAAATTATCGTTCAGTATTTACAGTCCGCATACCGGTTTCAATTTGAGAACATTTTTCCAAAAAGAATGGAGCAATTTATTTAGAATACCCTCAAGGTATGGTTTGTTTTTGAGTAAGCGATTCAAAAAAAATGGCTTGCAACTATTTGTCAATGCACATACCGCAGTGCGCACGCCAACGTTGAATGAGCTTTACTTTAATCCTGGAGGGAACCCGAATTTAAAACCTGAACACAGTTACAACGGAGAGCTAGGAATTAATTTTGAGAAGTATGGTAAACGCTTCATTGTAAAAACAGATCTAATCGGATTCAAACGAACCGTACAGAATTGGATTCTGTGGTATGGCAATGCCATCTTCACACCGCATAATATTGCGGAGGTAAAAAGTTATGGTATGGATAGTCGTTTGGAAGGTAGTTACCTCCTCAAACAACGACAAGTTCAACGAAAAGAGATGGATCAAGCGCAAGATATCTTATTAAAAACATCCTTCATGTACGCTTACACCATTATCACAACCTCTAAATCGAGTTTGAATGCCTCGTATTCTGAAGGCAAACAACTTGCCTATGTACCACGTTATTTGTTTAAATGGAATGTTGGGGTTGTAACTCCGCGCTGGGAATTTTCATATCATTATCAATACACCGGTTATCGTTTCACGACCTTAGATGAAAGTGAATTTTTATTGCCGTACACCTTGCATGCTTTAAAGGCTGGTCTCCATACCAATACCTATCAATATCGTATTCATTGGCAGTTAACCTTGAACAATGTATTAAACACGTATTACGAAGGTGTTTGGGGACGTGTTATGCCCGGACGAAATTTAGGTCTATCCGTTTCATTTGAACCCATTCTTAAAAATTGTTGTAAGAGGATGTAAATCAATCATGTGCTTTGGTGTAGAAAACACATTCTCATGAAGTTCCGATGCAAAGCTGTAAATACAGGTATGTTCTTTAATTATATCTCGTATTAATTCAACAAACAGCAACGCTTTTTCACACACCAACCTGTTATTTAATTTTACGAATCAGCTTCTCTAAACGTTTTCGTTTGGTATCAATATCCAACGTAACCATTCGTTGTTGTAACGTATGTAGAAAGACAATCTTGTTTTTGTCGGTTAATATAGTTGCCGTTTTTTCAGCGTACGATGGCAGTTGATTTACCGGACAGTGCAGTAATTGTTCATTCAACAATAAAAACATTTCCTTTTGGTATTTCTTTTCTCTCCCAAGAATGACTAAAATATTCACGGCATAATCACGTGTAATTACAGTTCCTTTTTCTGCTGCCTCTAAAAGAATGGGCACGGCCTTATACACTTTAGTGGGTATCAGCGGAGCAACGGCACAAAGGGCTGTCATGCCTCCCCATTGGAGTCGATTATGTTTATCCGATAGCAAGCCTATAAACACCTCCGCATACGGCAATAGCAATTCCGGGCAGCGTTCGCCAGCTTCGTAAATTGCCTTAATACTATCGCTTTGAACCTCCTTACGTTTATCGTTTAACAAACTAATCAGTTCCTTCATAGCTTGTGCATTTTTGGTAGAAGCAATCCAGATCGCTGCCTCAATATTCGGTTGTTCATCTCTTCTTCCAAGAGAACAGGCAAGTTTATTAAGAATGGAATTATGCATATATGTTCTTGAAATACAAAAATAGTATCCTCATCAACTACATCAAAGCGCATAATAATTACCAGAATCCATGAAATCTGTTTTACTTTGCCTGTTATGGCTTTAACTGCAGAATTACAACAAAAGTTTACGCGTAAATACGCACTCGAAATGGATGATGCCGATGATTTGGCTAAATACCGTACCGCCTTTCTTCATCCAAAATTACATGGTAAGAAAGCTATTTATTTTTGTGGTAACTCCCTCGGATTACAACCGGTAAAAGCGCGCGATTATTTACAAGAAGAATTAGACGACTGGGCAGAATATGGTGTAGAAGGTCATTTTGAAGCTAAACGCCCTTGGTTTAAATACCACCACTACTTCACGCAATCAGCAGCCCGATTAGTGGGCGCGAAAGAAAGCGAAGTAGTGATGTGTAATACCCTCTCCGTAAATCTGCATTTATTGATGTTATCCTTTTATCGGCCAACAAAAAAACGTTTCAAAATTATCATGGAAGCGGGTGCCTTCCCTTCCGATATGTATGCGGTTGAAACACAAGTAAAGATGCATGGCTTTGATCCGAAAACAGCTATCATCGAACTTACTCCGGCGAAAGGAAAACATACCCTCGAATTAAGTGATATTCTTGCAACCATCAAGAAACACAAAAACACGTTAGCTTTAGTAATGATGGGTGGTGTAAATTATTATACCGGACAATACTTCGACATGGAAAAAATTACGAAAGCAGCTCATGAAGTTGGTGCTTTTGCCGGCTTTGATTTAGCCCATGCAGTTGGTAATAAAGTACTGCATCTTCATGATTGGAAGGTGGATTTTGCTTGTTGGTGTTCGTATAAATATTTGAATTCCGGACCGGGTGCCGTGGCTGGTTTATATGTGTATGAAAAACATGCCAAAGACAAAAAGATATTTCGACTTGGAGGTTGGTGGGGTCATGATGAAAAAACACGCTTTCAAATGAAGAAGGGTTTTAAACCTATGCCGACAGCTGAAAGTTGGCAACTGAGTAATGCTGCGGTTTTCAATATGGCTGCACACCGTGCTTCCTTAGATATTTTTGATGAGGTAGGCATGCATGCACTAGCAGAAAAGAGTTTGCACCTTACAGGTTATGCCGAAATGCTTTTAAAAAGCCTTACTAATTTAAAATTTCAAATTATTACTCCGGAAGATAGTACACAACGTGGTTGTCAGTTATCCCTGCTTTTCAAATCAAAGGGAAAAGAAACCTTTGAAGCATTGAAAAAAGCTTCAATAATAGCCGACTGGCGCGAACCGAATGTAATTCGAATTGCACCCGTTCCGTTATACAACAGCTTTGAAGATGTTTACACGTTGTATGATGTTATGAAGAACATTTCTTAAATAGGACATACGCAACAGAACTTGTCATATCTTACAAACTTCTTGAACTATCTTTAATTTCATCTAACTCAGATTCCCATGCTATTACTCGGACAATACAATTACCTCACCATATTACGCAAAACCAGCGTAGGTTTTTACTTGGGTGATGATGAAGGAAATGATGTGCTCTTGCCCAATAAGTACATTTTACCGGAATATGAAATAGGCTCGAAAATTAGGGTGTTCGTGTACAAAGATTATGAACAACGCTGGATTGCTACGAACTTAACTCCGTTTGCAGAGGCAGGACAATTCGCTTTCTTAGAAGTGCGTTCTGTTTCAGAACATGGTGCCTTTTTGATTTGGGGTTTAGAAAAAGATTTATTTGTTCCGTTTCGAGAACAGAAACAAAAAATGGAATCAGGAAGAAGTTATGTGGTTTATGTTACCATCGATGAAGAAACACAGCGTATGATGGCTACCACAAAAATTCATCGTCATTTGAAAAATTCAGATTTAAAATTTGAACCCGGCGATGCCGTTAATCTCTTAATTTTTGAAACTACCCCGCTCGGATACAATGCCATCATTAATCAGAAACACAAAGGACTCATTTATCATAACGAAATATTTCGTCCGATACATATCGGTGATAAATTTCGAGGTTATATAAAACAAATCAGAGAAAACGATCAGATTGATTTAAGCTTGCAGCCTATTGGAATGCAACGCTTAGAAGATGGTGCCGAACAAATAGTACAAGCCCTGGAAAAACAAAAGGGATTTATACCCTTAACTGATAACAGTTCGCCGGAAGATATTCAGCAACAATTGAAAATGAGTAAAAAGAACTTCAAAAAGTCGGTGGGCATTCTCTTTAAACAGAAAAGAATATTGTTGGAAAACAACGGCATTCGATTGGTAAAAAGTTAATCCGGCGTTTTCCACATTTTAATACAAGGGGCAAAATATGACAATTCCGTGATGCTCCAATTAACCGGATTTACCCAAAAAAGATAACCTTTGCATTCGATGAAATGCATTCAATTTGTTGGTTTAGCTGCCCTGTGTTTATTTCTTTTTTCCTGTGAGAAAAGAGATAAAGCAATAACGCTTCCCCCAAAAGGTGATGGTGTTGTTATTCAGGTTAATATGGGCGAAGAATACGGCGAACAATTTTATGTTAGTTTAGAAAATCAGCAAATTGTTCATTCCGTACCATGCAATATTTGGGATTTGGCTTTCAGTTGCAAAGCAGATGATTATACTGTTTATATGAATGGTGGACAAGGCATGTGTGCCTACCCTACCGGCAAAAGTGATTTTGCTACCGTAGGCATGGGTGATACCAGTCTTGCCGCTTCAAATTGGTTGTATGATGGTAGCACCGGTGAAGTGGATTCGGCGATTATTAAATGGTCGTTGCATAGTAATCAAGTGTATATAGTGAAGCTGGATAAAAATGATACGAAGTATAAAAAAATAAAAATAGCTCAAGCTGATGCGTTTCAATATTCGATTGAAGTTGGTGAGTTAGATGATCAAACACCACAACTCCGAACCTTAGTAAAAAATACGCACACCAATTTTACCTATTTCTCTTTACACCATTTCACAGAAGTAGCTAATGTAGAACCAGCTAAGAATAGTTATGATTTAAAATTTACGACTTATAATTATTCGTTCTACGAACAAAATCCTCCGCTACGTTATATTGTTGTTGGATGCTTGTTGAATGCCACAAATACTTCAGCGTATAAAGATTCTACCATTGGATTTACATCCTTAACGAAAGACCTTACCGCTCAGGTTCAATTCAACACACATTGGGATGCCATTGGATACGATTGGAAAAAAATTGATTGGGCTAGTGGCTCAACGGATTATACCATCGACAAACGTTTTAGCTTTATTGTTAAAACACAAAATAACCGATACTTCCGTTTACGATTTTTAGATTTTTATAGCCCGACCGGAGAAAAAGGTAGTCCTAAATTTGAGTTCCAAGAGCTTTAATCCATTGTCTTTATCATGACCGAACGGCTTCAATCGGAACGATTGTATTATCGTAAGTTTACATCCACCGATGCCCCCTTATTATTTAGTTTAGATTCGATTGCTGAAGTTCATCGGTATTTAGGCAATAATCCTTTAACGCATTTGGAACAAGCGGAACCTGTTATCCTCTCTTTGCTCGAACAATACCAAACACATAATATTGCCCGATGGGCAACATTTGAAAAAGAAAGCGATGCATTTATTGGTTGGAGTGGTTTGAAGTTTATTACAGAAGAAGAAAATAATCGGAACCATTTTTATGATGTTGGGTATCGCTTCATACCATCATTCTGGGGTAAAGGCTATGCAACAGAAGCTGCTCTATTTGCGCTCGACTATGGCTTTTCACATTTCAACATGGATCATATCGTTGGTACAGTAAATCAGGAAAATGCAGCTTCCAAACGCGTGTTAGAAAAATGTGGCCTTTCCTTCATTGAAACATTTTTTTGGAGGAATATACCTTGCGATTGGTTGGAAATAAACCGGAAAGATTGGGAGAAATAATCGGTACTAACCCCATTTGCCGCGAACCATATTTTTAACAAATTGGAATAATGAACAATTAAGATTAAATTTGTTTTGAAAAGAAATTGTATGTCATCTTTAACACATTCCGGTGTTTTAAGTAATGTTCAAATTGAACTACTCAAGGCGTTTTCTCACAATTTAGAGGATTCAGAACTACAGGAATTAAGAAATCGGTTAGCACAATTTTTCGCGGAGCGTATGATTACTCAAGCGAACAAAGTATGGGATGAAAAGAATTGGAGCAATACAGAAATGGATAATTTGCTGAATTCAGAGAATAAATTCAAGAATACGTGAGACTAGTTCTGGATACTAAAGTTCTGTTAGTAAGTATTTCCTCAAATTCAAAGTATCATTGGCTTTTACAAAAATTACTAAATGGCGATATTGTAATTTGTGTTACCAATGAAATTTTAGCGGAATATGAAGAAATAGTATCTCAGCACATGGGCAGAATAGCAAGTGACAGTTTATTAGGTTTACTTGAAAATATAGAGAACGTAGAATTTATTAATACCTATTTTCACTTTAATCTTATTTCAAAAGATCCAGACGATAATAAATTTGTTGACTGTGCTGTAGCCGGAAGGGCAAACTACTTAATTAGTCATGACAAACATTAGAGAGTACTTAAAGATATCGAGTTTCCCAAGGTTGAATTTCTAGATTTAGACATGTTAGAAAAGATGCTTCTTCATCAATAAAATTATTCTGAAAAAAACTGCTTCATTATCATTTCACTATTGAACTTATAACCTAAACGCTGTTCCTTTTCAAACCCGGAATTAAAACCATCCCAACCACTATACCGCTAAGCAATCCTCCAATATGAGCGGCGTTATCAATACCTGCTTGCAGTCCGTTTACAAGGTTATAAATCACAAAAATAAGGATACTGGAAAGCAATGATTTTCGGGTATGATGTTCAAGTAAATTGGTTAGAAGTAAAGCAAGAAAAACACCATACATGCCGAAAATAGCACCTGATGCACCTGCACTAATTGTTCGGTCGTGCCAATAAATACTTACTGTACTTGCTATAAGCCCGGTAATGAAATAGGCCATGAGAAATTTTCGTTTACCCAAAAGAGGTTCTAATTGCAACCCGATATAAACCAAGGCATACATATTCATCAACAAATGCATAACACCAATATGAATAAAGCATGCGGTTATAAGTCGCCATAGCTCACCGTTCATCACCCTACTGCGTAAATTGGCGCCCCATAGTAATAAATCGTTACCGTCAGGTTCAATAGGGTGAACACCGGATAAAATCATCACTACAAAAAGAATAATATTCAAATCAAGTAAAAAAGGTGTAGCAAAGAATTGTTTCCCGGGAATTAAAAAGCGGAGGATATTAAAACCTTGATCTTTTAGAGTGGGTACCGGTTGCCTACGAACTTCTTCTTGCGATTGAAAAACACGTGTTTCCAACTTGTCGGCTTCTTGCAACGTGGCTTCGGAGATATGCATCATACTTTCTTGAAGATGCTTTACCCATTGCTGAACGAGGTGCTTATGTTGGGATGAATCACCTTGCTCTCGCTCCACAGAACGACTACTCAAAGTTGCAACCTGATCTTCGATTAAAATTTGCAGTTCTGCATTCCAGGAGGTAATTCCATGTTGGGTATAGGCAATTAATCCGGTTTCACTGATGAAATGTAAACGCCAACCATGCAACTCCGCGTGCTGATTAGCTAATATCATAAACACCTTAGGTGCTACATGATGAAGTGCAATCGTTTCGTGATATTCATGAAAACCCTTTTCCATTCGCCTCGTTTACGTTGTTCTGAACACGGTTTATTGTATTACGATTTCAAAAACGTTTCTAATTCTTCGAAGGCTTTGGCACAAACCAATTTCAAATTAGTAACCAGTTCCGACAAATCGGAAATAGCGTAATTATCACCAGCCTTCTTTTCCAATTCATAGACGCGTGAAATTTCTTCTTTCACGCCCATATAATTTAATTGCGTTTTCAATGAATGAGCCGCTATTTTTATAGCACCGTAATCGGCATCACGAATTCCATTTTCTATTTGCGCTAATAGGTTTGGAGAATTCTGAAGAAAAATCTGAACATACTTTTTCTCCTTGTCTTTATTATTTCCGGCGAAGGAAGAAAGAAAGCGCAAGTTGGTAAGATGTTCCTCGGCATACGGATTATTACTTGGATACGATGAAGGCGAACCCGTGTTCGATGCTTGGTCTGAAGGAATTTCTTCGCTTATCACTGGTTTTAGTTGTTCCATACGTTGTTTAACTTTTTCAATGGGCGCATGCAACAACAATTTTCTAAACAACATATCTTTTTGAAACGGTTTAGGAATATGATCGTTCATACCATTCGTCAGATACTGTTGAATATCTTCGCGCATCACGTTGGCGGTCATGGCAATAATTTGCGTTTGATTGCGCGGGTAATCCAGTTCAGATCTTATTTTTCGGGTAGCTTCAACACCGTTCATACCTGGCATTTGAATATCCATTAACACCACATCAAAATCCTGGTTGCGAACGGCCTCAACGGCCTCGATCCCATTATGCGCTTCGGTAATAGATATATGTTCAGCTACCGACTTTAGCGTATCCATTGCCAACATCACATTCATTTCATTGTCTTCTACCAATAAAATGTTCATTCTATTTAATAAAGAAACATCCTCATCTGAATAACTAAATTCTTCTTGTACTAAATTATCCTGATCATCCGCAATTCTAAACGGAAGAATAAACGTAAACGTAGTTCCAACCCCTAGGGTACTTTTCACAGAAATCTCTCCTTCCATCAGTTGCACTAATTGTTGCGAAATCGTAAGTCCTAAACCGGTACCACCATACTTGCGAGCCACATCCGTACCTGCCTGTGTAAAGCTTTCGAATATTTTACTTACATACTCTTCCGAAATTCCGATACCGGTATCTGCTATATGAAAAGCGAGTTTTACACCGGTGGAATCAATGGCTACTGGTTCACAATCGATACGTACCTGTCCGTGTTCCGTAAACTTAACCGCATTTCCAGCGAGATTCATGAGTACCTGATTAACGCGTGTTGGGTCACCCACTAAGCGATCAGGAAGTGAAGGATCCATTTCAAAACGAATAGTAATTCCTTTTTCTTCCGCCTTAAACCGAAGTAGCGTTACTACATTTTTTAAAACTTCTTTAAGTGAAAAAGGTATATGCTCGATGCTTATTTTGCCTGCTTCAATTTTCGAGAAGTCTAGAATATCATTAATAATAACCAATAAATTATCGGCACTAGTAGTAATTGCGTTAAGGTACTTGAGTTGATCCTGTCGCGGATTTTTCTCCATGAGTAAACGGGTCATGCCAACAATCGCATTCATGGGCGTGCGTATTTCATGACTCATATTCGCAATGAATTGTTGCTTGAGTTTAGACGATTGCTTCGCCAGCTCCTTCTCTTTAATTGCAAATTCTACTTCATGACGTGCTTGAAGGTTTCGCAATTTATTCATGGTATTCTGATGGAATATTTCCTCCTTCAGATTTTCAAATAATTTGAGATGTTCATACGCTTTCGGAATATCACCCAGTTTCTCATGCACTACTGCAAACAACTCATGAATACTCATGATATCGTGTTTGCGCGAGTGCTCGGTTGAAATATCCATAGCCTTATTAAAATGCTCCAGTGCGGCTTCAAGGTTATTTTCATCGGTTTGAATACGACCTAAATAAAACTCGGAAATGATAATACCTTCGATATTGGAAAGTTTTTCACTTTGCTCACGTGCTATGTAGAGATACTTTCTTGATTTCTCGAAATTATTTAGTCGATAATATACTTTCCCGATGCCGCTATTGGCCTTCATATGTCCAACAGTATCTGGCTCTGTGAGCGCTAACGAATTTTTAAAATGAGTTAGTGCGTTATTGTAATCATCTTTCTTAAAATAAATATTTCCGAGGGTATGATACACATTAATCAATCGAACGGTATCATGATATTTCGAGAAGATAGATAAACACTTGATAGCATACTCCAAAGCGTTATCATAATCGAATAAATCGAAGTGAATATTGGAGATATTAATAAGAACGACCGATTGTGATAATTCGTCGCCGAGTTCTTCATTAATTTCTAAAGCCCATTGATAATATTTGGAGGCATTGGAGAGGTCGCCAAGATCACGATAAATATTACCATAGTTATTGTAGATGCGAGCTCGAAGTGCATCGTTTTTTATTTCTTTCGCAACCGCCAGCGCTTCTTTTAGTGTAACCAAGCCACGGCCATAGCGACCTAATAACCAGAAGCAGGCGCCTTTATGATTTAAGCCCCGACCAATACCTTCTTTAAATCCAATGGCTTTTGAGCGTTCAATAATTTCTTCAGAATAGGTAAAGGCTTCATCGACATTATAATTCCGAATTTCCAAAACCAGATCAATCAAACAATTGATTTTTTCCTTCTCATCGGAAAGGGTTTGGTAGCGGTATTTTAACGCGTAATATTTTTCTGTTGGCACGGGCTATTCGTTAAGGAGCTGCTGTTTTAATTTTAGAATGAAGTTTAGGCTACAGGGTGATCAAAATTTACCATCCAATTAATACCGAATTTGTCGGTAAACATGCCGAAATAAGCATTCCAAAAAGTATCTTGAATGGGCATAGTAATTTGTCCGCCTGCGCTTAACGCTTGAAATAATTGGTCCGCTTCGTCTTTTGATTTCGCGTCAATAGAAACCGCGAAATTATTTCCAAAAATGGTTGGTGGACCGAAACCCTCAATAACATCGCTTCCTAGCAAGCGCATATTATTTACATCCATCGAAACGTGCATTACTTTATTTTTATGTTCATCAGGCACTGGAGGTTGTCCTTCCATGGGTGGTACTTCACCAAAGCGACCGATATAACCGAATTCACCGCCAAAAACAGATTTGTAAAAATTGAAGGCATCTCCGCAAGTGCCCGGAAAGTTGAGATAGATATGCAATGTTGCCATGGGAAAAAATTTAAGGCGGGAAGGTAAGACAGGTTTCAGAAATAATGATAAGCGAAGATGGGCAATTTTTCACTATCGGTTGGTATAGAAAAAATAATATAAAGACCTATTTAGTCTTCGCTAAGTATCTCACTACATGTAATACCTATTCTGTGTGACTGAATGGGAATCAGCGATATGGGTGAAGTACACAATAGTAATTCAGCGTTTATTCATTGAAAGAATCTACCTTGTTAATTTCAAGTAATGCCATAACGTTGTTTCCTGTATTCATTCAACTGTCTTTACTTCCAATTCACCTCTTCATCCACAAAACATACCCTTCTTTTTTATGATTTGAAGGAGTTCGTTGTACATCACAATTCTTATTTTACTGAAATCACTTTAAGTTTTGATACATACAACTACTGTATGATCACATGGCATCTCTGTTTTACTGTCTCAAGTAACTAGTTGATTTCCTCGAATGTCTATTTTATTAACTTTATTTATCATCTCACGATCTCGAGTGATCATCTGAAAAAAAAGATAAACATTCCGACTGACAAGCTGACGTTTCGGGTTAATCCATCCATCCTTGCGGTTCGGATAATCAGAACTGAGATTCACCCTTCGCGCACTGTGGTTATTAGGTACTGTCATTTGTTGTGTTCCGCGAAGCTCCATTGTTAGCAAAATGGATACAATAGTTAGCAAAATGGATACAGTTGTTAGCAAAACGGATACAAAGGTTTCCATTTACGAAACTCGAGATGGTTTTTCGAAAAAATCAACTGACAAAACGTGACTTTGCTTATTTATACTTGTTTGCGTGCTTTTGGTATGTGCAAGTTCCGATTACCTTCTATGCTTTGAGCCCTCGATGAATCCTCTTGGCTTCTGCTACATATGACAAATATCCAGTGAAGCTGTATGGATACTCCACGCATACCGAAGGTTATTCCCATCCAACCTTGATTCAGACTTATTTGATTTCTAAACCTCGTAAAAAGGTGCAGCACCTACTCCAAGCGCACCAACGTCTTTATTTCTGTAAAAGCTAAAAATCATATCCCTTTTCCTCAAAAACATGCTGAAAATATCAGTCAATTTAGCCTATTTTTGTCGCTTATATTAAACAAACGAAAGCTATGCTACTTTTAGAAGCCGGATCTGCGCCATTCAACTATTTCCCGATTCTGATTCAAGTTATTTTGGCGGTTGTATTTGTTGGGGTTATGATGGGCGCAACACATCTTCTCGGACCGAAGCGAAAAACCAGCGATAAACTCGAAAACTTTGAGTGCGGTATCGAACAAGAAGGTAATGCTCGTCAGCCTTTGGCAGTAAAGTACTTTCTGGTAGCCATTCTTTTCGTTTTGTTTGATGTGGAGGTAATTTTCTTTTACCCTTATGCCATGAATTTCCGCGATCTTGGTTGGAATGGCTTCTGGGCGGTAGCTATGTTTGTGGCTTTCTTTATTGTAGGGTTCGTGTATATCATCAAAAAAGGCGCCCTTCAATGGGAAGAATAGCTTAAAAGGAAATGTATTATTAAAACATCATGATGAAAACACTTGGTTTATTTTAAATCGTAAAAATTAAAACGTACGTCCATAGTGAGACCGGTAACACATAATACAAAAATTAAAATGGTAGAACCCCCTCGTGGCTTTACGGGAGAAGGTTTTTTCACCATGAAACTCAGTGAAGCCATAGGTTTGGCTCGAAGCAATTCTATTTGGCCTTTGCCTTTTGCTACGTCGTGCTGCGGCATCGAGTTCATGGCTACCATGGCAGCCCATTACGATTTGGCACGTTTCGGTTCGGAGCGTTTAAGTTTTTCACCTCGCCAATGCGATTTGATTATGGTAATGGGTACCATCGCGAAGAAAATGGCGCCTATCTTACGTCAGGTGTACCTTCAAATGGCTGAGCCCCGATGGGTCATGGCGGTGGGTGCTTGCGCAAGTAGCGGTGGAATTTTCGATACCTATTCGGTACTTCAGGGAATCGATCAGGTAATTCCGGTAGACGTTTATGTACCGGGTTGTCCGCCACGACCGGAAGCTATCATCGATGGCTTTATGCGTATCCAAGATTTAGTAAAACAAGAAGATATTCGCCGACGTAATAGCGATGAGTACAAACATCTCTTGAATGAATACGGTATTCAATAAGTAATAAACCTCTTTCATGAACAACGAAGAAATTAAACAACAACTGAGTACCAAATTTGGGAACGCCGTATCCATGTTTGAGGAACCTTATGGGTTACTCACCTTCACGTGTGAAACAGATAGCAATTTAAAAGTGCTGAATTTCATGCACGATGAATTAGGTTTTCATTTCCTGAATGATTTAACAGCTATTCATTATCCCGAACAAAAAGATAAAGAACTTGCAGTAGTATATCTGTTTCAAAATATACGTACCGGACAGCGCGTGCGCATGAAAGTGTTTGTTCCTATTTCAAAACCGGATGTATATACCGCTACCGGCGTTTACGCTACAGCGAATTGGTTAGAGCGTGAAGCTTACGATTTCTTTGGTGTAAACTTTGTTGGGCATCCTAACCTCATTCGTATTATGAATGTGGAGGAAATGGATTACCATCCGTTACGTAAAGAATATGCTTTGGAAGATCAAAGTAGAACAGATAAGGATGATGACATGTTTGGACGCTAATTTTAGATTGAATTTTTGAACACACGCTTTTAATGAAACAAAATATACAATTACCGGAAGGATCAGTTGGAAAACAAACAACCACCCTCAATTTAGGGCCTACCCACCCTGCCACACATGGTGTGTTTCAGAACATTTTGGAAATGGATGGCGAACGTATAGTAGATGCTATACCAACCGTTGGCTTTATACATCGTGCTTTTGAAAAAATTGCTGAACGCAGGGCCTACTATCAAATTACACCACTTACCGATCGCTTGAATTATTGTTCTTCTCCTATAAATAATATGGGATGGCACATGACCGTAGAGAAGCTCATAGGTGCTGAATTACCAAAGCGTGTAGAGTACCTCCGCATCATCATCATGGAATTGGCACGTATTGCCGATCACCTGGTTTGCAATTCAGTAATTGGTGTGGATACCGGTGCCTTCACAGGATTTGTTTACGTATTCGAATTCCGAGAGAAAATTTATGAAATCTTCGAAGAGATCTGCGGTTCGCGTTTAACTACGAACATTGGACGTATTGGAGGCTTCGAACGCAACTTCACTGAAATTGCTTTTCAAAAAATTAATCAGTTCCTTAAGGATTTTCCGAAAGCGATGAAGGAATTCGAAAATCTCTTTAATCGGAATCGAATTTTCATGGATCGAACCATGGGGGTTGGAGGTATAGATGCCGAACGCGCATTAAACTATGGCTTTACCGGACCTAATTTACGAGCCACAGGTATTGATTATGATGTTCGTGTGGCGCATCCTTACTCCGGTTACCAAGACCTTGAATTCACTGTTCCGATTGGTACAACTGGTGATGTATACGATCGTTTCTTAGTTCGCAATGAAGAAATTTGGCAAAGCCTAAGCATGATTCGTCAGTGCTTAGAAAAAATTAAAGATCACGACCCAGCTATTTTCCATGCGGATATTCCGGCTTTCTATTTACCCGAAAAACAGGATGTTTATACTAAAATGGAAGCCTTGATTTATCATTTCAAAATTATCATGGGAGAAACAGAAATTCCGGTAGGTGAAGTATATCATAGTGTAGAAGGAGCCAATGGTGAATTAGGTTTTTACTTAATTAGTGATGGCGGACGCGCTCCATACCGACTGCATTTTCGACGACCTTGCTTTATTTATTATCAAGCCTATCCGGAAATAATCAAGGGTAGTATGCTCAGTGATGCCGTGGTAACTATGAGTAGTTTGAATTTGATAGCCGGTGAATTAGATGCGTAATATTTTTCTGAAAACACAAAACGAAAAACCATGTTTGATATAGCTGTAAAAAATAGAATTAAAGAACTCACCCAACGCTATCCGGAAGGCAAACAAAAAAGTGCCCTTTTGCCGGTATTGCATTTAATTCAGGAAACGAATCATAAGAACTCATTGAGTGTTGAAGAAATGGATGCTGTTGCGGGAGAATTAAATATCACCCCAATTGAAGTATATGAAGTGGCTACTTTTTATACCATGTTCAATTTGAAAAAAGTAGGGCGTTATGTATTAGAAGTTTGTCAAACCGGTCCTTGCATGCTTCGTGGTAGTGATGCGATCATCGATCATATCAAAACGAAACTCAACATTGAAAACGGAGAAACTACCGAAGATGGTCTGTTTACATTAAAAACCGCGGAGTGTTTAGGTGCTTGTGGTTACGCTCCGATGATGCAATTAGGGAAGCATTTCAAAGAACATCTTACGATTGAAAAAGTAGATGCTTTGATTGAAGAATTACGTAAGGCTTAAGCAGCCCCCTCATCCTCTCATCACATGAATGTTCAGATTGAAACAAGCTGGAAAGCTGTTCTACAAGAAGAATTTGATAAAGTTTATTTTGAACAGCTTGTTCAATTTCTGAAAAAAGAGAAACAAGAAGAACAAATTATATATCCTGAAGGTTCCAATATTTTCAATGCCTTCAACCAAACACCATTTGATCAGTTAAAGGTGTTGTTACTCGGACAAGATCCGTATCACGGACCAGGACAAGCACATGGATTATGTTTCAGCGTACAAGACGGCATTAAATTTCCACCTTCACTACAGAATATTTTTAAAGAGTTACAAGATGATGTGCAAAAGCCTATTCCCGCAAGTGGCAATTTAGTACATTGGGCACAGCAAGGGGTATTGATGTTAAATGCAAGCTTAACAGTTCGTGCGAACACCCCGATGAGTCATAGTAAAATTGGTTGGGAAATTTTTACGGATCGTGTGATTGAAATCGTATCTCAAAAAAAGGAACATGTTATTTTTATTTTATGGGGTCGATTTGCACAAGAGAAAGAACGATTGATTGATACTTCCAAACATGAAATTTTAAAAGCAGCACACCCCTCGCCTTTTTCCGCCCATCAAGGTTTCTTCGGATGCAAACATTTCTCCCAAACAAATTATATTTTAAAGATGTTGGGTAAAGAAGAAATTGTGTGGTAGGAGAATGAAGTCATGCGTGACTTTACATTCACTTTTACATTTCTGATTCTGTTGTGTACATGAATGTGATCATCAAAGCAATCGTGTTAATAGATTCTAATTTCAAATCAATTAATAACCCTCTACATTCTTTTAGAACGCAGATGTATTAGGATTGTTATGATTGAATTAGAAGAAGGACTTTCGTCGTCGCTGAGTCTACCGCTACATGTAACACGTTAATGTAGTGACTGAAAAGGAACTCAGTGACGACCAAAAATCAAAAGCGATCTTAAAAATCTTAAAAAATCCGCGTTCCATAATTATATCGCACAATAGTAATTATAATTTCAAATCCAGTATAAAACTTCTCCATTTTTTCAACGCAACATAATCACCTTTAAACCCTTTAATTTTCTATATTTGAAAGAATGAAAATTAACTATAGTGAATGGTTACCTTGTTCTGCCTTGCGTGATATCGTGCGGAATTATTGGCTGTTCGAAATTCCGGAGCGTTATAACGATGGACAGTCTTTTGAATTTGAACTCATGCCGGAAAATTATCTATCTATAGTTTTTGTTCGCTTACAAGATACCCATGTGGTTACCTATTCCGGTATTAGAACACATAGTATGATCAAAGAAATTCATCCGGGAACTACCTTACTTGGAATTCGTTTCAATCCGTGGATTAGTATTCCAGAATTGTTCAGCAATAAACAGGATACCATGAATCAAGTAGTAGTATGTGATGAACCGATGCAGTTCCTGTGTCGTGATATGCTAGCGGCTTTCGGAAATAACTTCAATGAAAATGTAGCCGTTATTGAACAAACATTATTACAGTTCCAACAACGCTTTTCTGTTGAAATGAATGAGATCATTAAATACATTTGTTTGAAGCTAGATGACCCTGACCATAAAATTCAAGACATTGTGAAAGACATACCAATGGCTATACGTCCGATTCAAAAACAATTTAAACAGATTACAGGTTTAAGTATGATTGAATATCGAAATATTGGGCGACTGCGTGAAACCGCCAAATCTATTTTCTTTCACAATAACAGTATCTCTTATTCGGCCATGGTGGGAGGATTTACAGATCACGCGCACTTTATTCATTCCTTCCAGAAATACATGAAAAGCAAAAGTTTTAAATTATACTACCAGAAAAATCATGTGGTTGCATTCAAGAAATAATTAGACGCATTTATACATAAAGGATAATTGAGGCTGCATCTACTTTTGTGGCAGAAAAATAATCTTATGTATAAAATCATCATCACCGTAATTTACATCCTCATGCAAACAACTATGCTATCGCAAGTTCAATCTGAAACGAACCCACTGTCTTTTATGTTTGGAACCTGGAAAGGACGTGGTATAATCAGTTCACCCGAAGGGAAAAAAGAAACCGACATCACCGAACAGGTTAGCAGTAAACTGAACGGTTCAATCGTTGTAGTAGAAGGCTTAGGCACTCGAACCGATGCTAGTACTGGACAAAAACAAGTGGTACATGACGCCTTTGGTATTCTAACCCAAGATAAAACCACCAAACGATGGATGATGCGCGCTTACCGCAATGATGAAGTGATTGACGTTGAAGTTACTATCGTTGCCGCACACACGATTCGTTGGGAAATGCCCTTACCACATAATGCCGGCAACATGCGCTTCACCACAGATTTTTCTGAACCTCGCACTTGGAAGGGTACCGGAGAATATAGTCGTGATGGAAAAGAATGGATGGTTGTTATGGAAACCAACCTTACTAAAGTGGGAGAATAATTCAGGTAAAATTATATTTTATGAAGTATAAAAATATCATCCTGAATACCGCTATGGTGTTTAGCATAGCGAGCATCTGGACAACCAACCTACACGAGTTTGGACATTTTGTAGCAGCGAAATTGTTGCACGCACAAACAGTGGTTCAATGCCACAATGCGGTATCGTATCAAACCACGAACATGCCCTTATCATCGCTCATCACGATCGCAGCAACAGGACCGCTTACCAGTTTAATACTAGCTATTTTGTTTCATTTTATATGTATAGCCTACCCAAAACGAAATTATCTTTTCTGTTTTCTCGTTTACATGAGTTCATTCTGTTATATAAGTTTCTTCGGCTATCTCTGCATTGCCCCATTCTTTCCTGGAGGAGATACGGGCTTTGTTTTTAACAGCTTAGGTCTTCCGATTTGGCTCATTGTAATCATTGCGGTGGCCGGTGGAATTCCGGGTTATTTGTTAATCAAAAAAACGCTTCGTCCTTTATTATTGGAGTTAGCAAGTACCGATGTGTTAGAAGAAAGTACCGAACGACAAACCTTTATTCAATCTATACTCACCTACCCATTATTTATTGGTGTGATCATCACCACCCTGCTTACTTTTCCGGTACAAGTTTTCTTAAGTGTAACCTATCCGTTATGCAGTCCCTTTGCATTATTTTGGGGCTATAACAAATTCATGAGTACGCTACCTATTGTAAAACGAAGTAATCCAAACTTCGCAGCGTTTACTAAATTCTCGGTAACGGTATTCGTTTTCTTTTTACTCTCGGTGCTCAGCAATCGACTATTAGTGTTTGGTTTAAGCTGGTAACTTTTCTTACCGAACTATAACCTACTTCATTAAACAATACTATTTATCCAAGGAAAGTCCTGCTAAGGGCTTTCCTTCCGTTATGGAGCTATATGCCACAATTATTTTATCTTGCGGCTTATTGTTCAAGGATTTTTCATGGAGATTCAGTCAAACAAATTTCAATTTTTCACAAGGCATAAGCAGACCATTTTGTATGGTATGAGTATGGCTATTCTTTTATTTTTTTTACGATGGATTGAATTGAAGTTTGTGGTGTTTAACCATTCCTATGAAATTTTTGTGGGTTTGCTAGCCCTCTTGTTTACATCCCTTGGAATTTGGTTAGCGCTGAAACTGTCCAAACCCAAAGTAGAAATTCAAACGGTGATTGTTGAGAAGGAAGTTTATGTGAGTAAAGAAGAAGAATTTACACCTAATGAAGCCCTCATTCAACAATTGGAAATCAGTAAACGAGAATTGGAGATTTTGAATCTTATTTCTCAAGGATTAAAGAATGAAGAAATTGCGCAACAATTGTTTGTATCGTTGAGTACGGTGAAAACACATAATCAAAACTTATTTGCGAAACTCGATGTACAACGACGAACGCAAGCGATTGAAAAAGCAAAACGACTGAAACTCATTGCCTAAGTATCGTACTTTAGTATGAAACCCTTTATTTTCAACAAAAAATGGCCGAAAGTATGAGTGAATTTTCACGACAGCCCTTCATTTTTGGCTTCTAAAAAAAATAATATCATGACAAAGAACATCCTCACCTTCGGAATCATTGCTGGCTTTTTAATTTCCACGTTTATGCTTATTAGTATGAACAGTATGAGTCATTGCGAAGGCAGTGCCGATTACAACACCAGCATGATTATGGGCTATGCCGCCATGCTCATTGCATTTTCGTTAGTTTTTGTAGGCATTCGTAACTATCGTAACAAATTTGGAAACGGCAGTATAACGTTCGGCAAGGCATTTAAAATTGGAGCCGGTATTGTACTCGTGGCGTCCACGATGTATGTGATCGCATGGCAAATTGATTACTTCTTTTTTATGCCTGATTTTATGGATAAATATTCGGCGCGTATGCTCGAAGAATTACGAAACAGTGGCGCCACACAAGCCGCTATCGATAGCAAATCCAAAGAGATGGCCGATATGGCGGTTATGTATAAAAATCCATTATTCAACTCCTTGATCACCTATGCTGAAATTGTACCGATTGGCTTGTTGGTAACGTTGATAAGTTCGCTTATTCTAAAAAAGAAAGCAATAGTAACTACCGTAGGGTAGGATAGTTTTCGCTATTTTGATTGGAACACGGATTATTAAGATCATTAAGATTGGGAAGAAAATGGATTCGAGATAACGCTCTCTGGCATTCCCGACGTTGTTAGGATTATCACCAATAACGTAATTGAATTGATTTTCTTTTGATAATAGCCTCTGGCATACCTGTGCACATGGTCATAGCCATAAATGCCAGAGAACATCCCTTTTGCGTTGATTGGAAGTTTAATGCAAAAATTGACCGTGCAAGATTGGATATAGGCGTATGAACGAAATTTGAGAAAGTAAGCCTTACCTGGTTGCGGGATGCTAAGGTCAAATCCGAACGTTATACCAACTTATGTGTAATCGCTTTGGCAACGGCTGCTGTGCCATTATTCACTTGCAATTTCTCAAAAATATGTTGCACATGAGTAACTACGGTATGTATGGAGATGCCGCATTGCTCAGCAATCATTTTATAACTTAAGCCCTCTACCAATTGGGATAATATTTCTAACTCACGAGCGGTGAGTTTGAAGTTATGAAACGGCTCTGGCTTTTGCTGGCGATTAACCAATTGCAGCACCTTACGAGCTATACTGGAAGTCATAGGAGCACCTCCCTCCAGTACGTCGTGTATCGCTTTAATCAAATCGCTTGGTTGTGCTTTCTTTAGAATATAACCGTCGGCACCGGCGCAAATACTATCGAAAATTTTATCATCATCCTCAAATACGGTTTGCATCAAAATTTTTACTTGCGGAAAACTAGTTTTGATAGCACGCACTCCCTCTATTCCATTCACATAAGGCATGTCTATATCCATGAGCACCACATCCGGTTGACAAGTATGAATATCATCTGCTACTTGTCGACAATCCGAAAAACTACCGGCACATAGTAATCCTTCTGTAAAGTTGATCAATACCTCAAGACCATCCCGTCGACTGGGATTATCATCATAGATCACTATACGCTTTTCCATCCTTCAAAGTTCGCATGAAAGTTCATTTTATCCTATCATAAAAACATGGGAGTTCGGAAGTACTCTACCCTGCTTGTTTCATCGAAGGAACAAAACACAGCACATATTCAAATCATGTGCATTACAGTCTTTGCTTGAATTCCACATCCAAATAGATTGAAGTACCTTCACCCAGCGCAGTTCTAATCGTCATGATACCCTGTAGTTCCTTGGCTCGTTTTTGCATGGTAAATAATCCATTTCCTCCTTTGCCTTTTTGGTTATACGCCTGATCCTTACTATATAAGAATCCTTTACCATTATCCGTAATTTCAATATGAAGAACTTGTTTTACAACATGAATGCTCACCTGGAGAGTACTACATCCGGCGTATTTGGCCGCGTTATGCAGCGCTTCCTTACAAAAAAGATAAATATTCTTGCGTTGTTCCGGATCCAAGCTCATCGTTGGTATGGGTTTGTTGGTTTTCATGATGAGCTCAAAAGATGCCGCCTCGGCTAATTGAACGGCACATTCGCGAATTCGATTTACAAGATCAGACAAACTTTCATTGCGTGATTGAATCGCCCATACGATGTCACTCATAGATTCTTGCACCTGCATCGCATTCATTTTAATTTTATCTATCATAGAGGATGCCTCTTTATTTTGTGCAAGCTGTGCCGCTACTTCACTATACAAGGTAATACTACTTAATGAGCTCCCAATTTCATCATGAAGATCTGCCGCAATACTATTACGCATGTGCAGCACTTTTAATTGCTGTTTGAGCCGAAAGCGATAAAACAGATACACTACATAACCAATGAGGCATACAACCAGTAATTTGAACCACCAGGTTTGATACCAATAAGGCAATACCACAACAATCATTTGTATTGCCTCCGGATTCCAAACTCCACTTGTGTTACTACCGATAACTTCCAAGGTATAGGTACCTGGATTTAATCCGCTAAAATTGGCTTCATTTTTTTGTGAAGCACTCGTCCATCGATCATATAAGCCAAGCATACGATATCGGTACATTTTTTTATGGTTGCTACGATATTCAAGGGATGCGAAACTCAAGGTGAAATTATTTTCTTCCGGCTGAATTACTATTTTTGGAGCGAACTGAATGGGTGTATTCAACACGCTACTTTGTTGTTTCCAAAGCACCTCTTTGTTATCAATGTACAATCCATTAAATACCAGAGGAACTGTTTTTTGTTTCTCTGTTACTTCTTGTGGTGAAAACACATTATAGCCATTAACACCCCCAAATACCAATTTACCTTGCGGCGATTTAAAATAATAGTTTCGATTGAATTCATTGCCTTGTAAGCCATCATCTTCATTAAAATAAATCCATGTAGATGTTTTCGGATTAAAGCATGCCAAACCATTATTGGTACTCATCCACAAGCGATTCAAGGAATCCGAAATAATTCCATACACTACGTTATTGGGCAGTCCATTTTTTTCATTATACGTGTTGCAAGTTCCGGTGTGAATATTGAATTTAAAACATCCACTTCCCATACTACCCAGCCACAGATAGTTCGATGGCTCTAAAGGATCAAGGCATACACTCCATAAGGAAGAGGTAGGCAAAGCATTGGGTTTAGTAGGTTCAGCAACCCATCGCATCCATTGCTTTTGCGTATCACGTTCGAACAAATCAAGTTGTAATAATCCGTGGAAGGTACTCAGATAAACGAACCTATAATTTGGAGAAGTAGCAATGCCGGTAACCAATTCCAAATCGATACTTGGCGTGTTATCTGGTATCATAAAAGATTTCATGATACAGCCATCACTACTATTCAGTGCCAGGAGTTTGCGTTTATTTTCCTTCTCTTGTAGAAATATCCATACGCTATCATGATTATCCTTCATCAAACGAATTTTTAGAATATTCGTGTAGTATTGAATGATGGTTCTTTTGTGTTTGATTCGATCATACTTCCATAAACAAAACTGATTTAAATCGCTGGTAATAATCCAATAATTCGATTGCCTATCCAATACCATGTTTTGAACAGCAACATAATCTAAAGGATTTTCTTTTTCCGGAACCCCTTGCCAAATAGAGTCAATGGGCTGTGATAATTTAAATTCTACGGTTCGATGTACATGAAATTTATCTTTTTGCAGATCAGCTTTAAAAACACCAAATCCGCTTGTACCAAACCAGCACTGTCCTTGATCATCAAAAAATATAGACAAACCAAAGCTAGCATCTGAGTTTTGTTGTTTAAAGAACCATTGCTCCGATATGCCGGTTTTCTCATTAAAGAAAAACAGATTTCGATTGACGGCATAGAATATACCGGTTTGTACTGGAATAAAATTACCAACTGCTTGTTGCTTAACCACGAACACAGGCTTTCGTTGAGCTAAATTGAATTTAACAACTTTCGAATTGGTTGCTACATAAATGCAATGATTCTTAAAATAATTTTCAGCAAAATAAAAGTTTGGTGCATGCAGAAAACTTTCCGATAATTCCTTGAGATATTCTTCCTCCCAAGCATCTCCTTTCTTAGATACTAAAAATACAGAATCATTCGCTCTGTAAGCCAAATGCTGATCATCAAGAAGGTATAAGTAATTGTTTTCATCCAATAAGGTACCAGTATCTCGAAATTTCTTACTGAATGCCTTCTTTAGACCAGAGTTCAAATCTGGGGTATCCATCGGCACGTGAAAGTTTGGCAAATGGAGTAGTATACTTTTGTTGTACGATTTTACAAGTAAACAATTGGTTCCATGTTTCATCAAATGAATAGGCATGTTCTTAATTTCAGGTATATCGTTTACTGGCAAGAATTGCTCAGTTCTTCTATTAAATAAAAACAATCCTTTGTTTCTTGTACCTACCCAAAAATTATCAAAGCTGTCGATAAAAATTCCCGATATCATATTATCCGGAATAGAAAAAGAATCATCATCCTCGTGTTTAAAGACCTTCATACGATAACCATCATACCGACTTAAACCACCGTGCGTTGAAAACCACATGTACCCTTCCTTATCTTTTAAGATAGTACTGACAAAGCCTTGCGGTAATCCTTCCTTTAAACCAATCCATTCTCCGTAAATCACTCGTGCTATAGGGGCCTGCATCGATTTCGAAAGCAGCAATTTTGGAGTGTATAGTAGAAGAAATAGAAGCAAATATTTCATGATGACGGCAAAACAATATTAAGTTCTTTTTTTTTGCTGTGCGAGGCATATCCCATTTAATTGCGATTGTGTAGGAAATCACTTCAGACAATCTTTGTACTGTTAATTTTTTACATCCTATGAGTACACTTAATTTTATTTCAACCAGTATTCGATACTGCTTTCTTCTCTTCGTATTAAGCATGATACATACGCTTCGTATGCAGGCACAGGTTCCAACTACAATAAATTACCAAGCTATGGCTCGGAACAGTAGTGGTAACAGTATTAATAATCAATTAATTTCATTTCGCTTTTCAATTCGTGACGGAAGTCCTACCGGAAGCATAGTCTATCAAGAAAGCCAAACGGTGTTATCCAATAATGTTGGGATATGCAATGTGGTTATTGGTTCAGGCACTGTACTCAGTGGTAGTATGACCAACATCAATTGGAGTACAGGTAATAAATTTATTCAAGTGGAAATGGATCCAAACGGAGGTAGTAGTTATACTAATATGGGTACACAAGCCTTTCAAAGCGTACCCTATGCATTTAGTTCTCGTGATAATATGTGGTCGTTGAACGGCAACCATATTAGCAATAAGAATTCAGGCAATGTGGGTATCGGAACCACTACTCCCGGAGCTTCCTTAGATGTAGTAGGTAGTTTCAAACTTACGAACGGAACTCAGGGTGCTGGCAAAGTACTTACTTCAGATGCTAATGGATTAACCAGTTGGCAATCTACTTCAAGTTTAGTAGGCCCTCAAGGTCCGGCGGGGCCACAAGGGGCTACAGGGCCACAAGGAATAGCAGGCGCTGGCTATTTGGCAACTTCTTCAAGTTCGTTAACGATAGGTACCGGAAGTAAAACATTGACAACCCAAAGCGGACTAGCCTACTTACCCGCCGAACGTGTGCGTATTGCCAATTCGGCGTCAAACTATATGGAGGGTACGGTTACTTCATACAGCGGCACATCCATGATTATTAATATAGATCGTGTAGTGGGTAGTGGTACTTTCAGTGCTTGGAATATTGGCGTTGCCGGCGATGTTGGCGCAAGTGGTACGGGAAATGTTTCAGGAACCACCAATTACATCAGTAAATTTATTACATCATCCAGTATAGGTAATTCAATTCTTTTTGACAACGGTACTAGTATTGGTGTAGGAACAACTTCGCCTAATGCAGCAGCCAAAGTAGATGTGAATGGATCTATTTGGAGCAACCAATCCGTGCGGGTGAATTCGGATAATGATGCAGTACTTTTAGTTGGAACGAATTCAAGTTCCACCCCAACCAATATATTATTCAGCAAACAAGCTGTAAACGCTTATTGGTATTGCAAAATGGGCTTGGGCAATGGGAAATTCTTTTTAAATTCTTTGTATGATTCTATGTTGACGATCAACGTTCAAGGAGGCTATACCGGATTAAATGTTACCAATCCGAATGCTCGATTGGATATTTGCCAACCCTATAATTTTTCTGACCCCGCTTTTCGTATCCGAGCCAATTCAGGTACTTCCAGTGATTTTTATTCGTTAGGCATTAAACCGTATGCGGTATCTGCATCGAATGTGGGTTATGAATTTAGAACAACGAATAACGGAGGTACTACTAATAGTTCAACCATGGTTCTAACAGGTGATGGCAAAACAGGATTAGGCTTAACTGATCCTAAAGGACGACTGGATATTTATCAACCATACAATGCTACAGAACCTGCTTTACGCATACGTTCGAATACCACCGCCGGTTTTACAGACAACTATAACATGAGTATACAGCCTTCGGTAATTAGCTCTGCCAATGTGGGCTATCTTTTTGGCACAACTAATAATGGAGGAGTATATACGAATTACCCCTTAGTGTTATCAGGAGATGGCCGCGTTGCGATGAACACAACTACACCGGCGAATGGATATCAACTAACAGTGAATGGTAAGGTTATTTGTACTGAATTACGTGTGCAACTAGCACCATTTCCAGATTATGTGTTTGAATCTTCTTACAACTTAAAGCCATTATCACAAGTAGAAGCTTTCATTAAGGAACATAAACATTTGCCAGGAATGCCAAGTGCTGTAGAGGTTGAATCTAACGCTATGAATGTTGGTGACATCGAACTAAAATTAGTAGAGAAAGTGGAAGAGTTAACCCTGCACCTAATTGAACAACAAAAAGAAATTGAAACCCTAAAGGCACTCATCAAATCAACCAAATAGCGAGCTGAAGCGAGAAAATCCGGTGCATACAAGTAAGTGATGCACCGGATAAAACGCAGCGCTAGAAGCAAATTTTAACCCATTTTATTAACCCCGAGATAAGTGCTTCCCATATAGAATAAGAGCAATATCCGTCAAAAAATACATCATGAAATTAATATATAAACTTACGCTATTCATGAACTTATTCATGATAACGTTTCAGCTTTCCGCTCAAGAGTACAAAGCATCCTCCGTTATGTTGAATGTGGCAGATAAAACAAAACTCGAACAACGTTTTAAAAAGATAAACGTGTTTCAATTCGACATCTTTCAACTATATCAGTATGTACATGGAAAGAATAATGTAATTCCTTTACATCTTAAATTTGGAACTCTAATTTTGGATATTAACTTATCACTCAATGATCTTCGTTCCCCAACTTGCAGGCATCAAGTAACAACGGATACCGGTAATGTATACATCCCATTAGAAGCGTTGAATAATTACGCCGGTTATATCAAAGGCAGCAATGAGGCTGTTAGAATGAATATCTATCCCAACAGAATGTCGGCAATCATTTATGGAAGCGACAAATCGTATTTTATCGAATCGTTGAATCAGATTATTCCGGGTATTAACTCCAATCTTGTTATTCTCTACACACAGGATGATCTGCTTCCAAATCCTAATGCCACTTGTGGTGGCGGCACCTTGCTTCCCGAACAACTTGAAAAAGAAAATCTACGTTTAGAACCTAAAGTGAAGGGAATGAAAAAAAATCCTTCTATTGAAAAAGATGATATTGGATTTACTCAGAAAAAGACTAAGGGAAATAATAGTCAACAATATGCCTTAAGTGTGCCTGCTGCAGCTTGTCGAAAGTTAGAAATTTTTCTTGATCGAGATTGGGAAAATTTAAACATGTATAACGACACCTATGTTACACCTTGGTGCTTTTCTAATGTAAGTGGTTCAGACTTTATTGTAGCGTGGAGTAATATTTACGATAATTTAAACAATGTGGAAGGTTTATATGCCTCATGGGGTATAAAATTTTTGGTGGTTTGGCAACATGAATGGGCTACCGTGAATGATCCATTCACTTCTTCCACGGTTTGTGGCAGTCCTGATAGACTAGCCCAGTTTCGGGATTATTGGAATGTGAATGAAACCTGGATCAAACGCGATCTATCCATTTGTTATTCTGGGATTGATTTCGACGGTTCTGTAGTAGGCTGTGCTTACATTGGTGCAATAACGGATGCCACAACAGGTAACAGCTTTGTTATGATACAAGCAAATCGCTGGACTTCAACCTTGTACGATTGCCTTACAACATCTTCCTATGTAAACATCCCAAACAATTGGGCTGCTGCTGAATTTACGTGTTTAGTAGGACATGAGATAGGACATATATTCGGATGTAACCATGATGCCGCAGGATCAACAACTATTATGGCACCTACTGTGAGTACGGCTTCTACTTGGAGTACCACATCAAACACGGTAATCACTACGAATACCTCTTCCAACTCCAACTGTATGTCGCGTTTGGCCACACGTTGGCTATTTTCACCGGTAACTGCGACCATACCTGTGAGTGTTTATGGCGGAGAATACTATTTAAACTCTACTGTAAATGCGTACTCTTCTCCTGTCCTAATTCAGGGAGTTGATTTAGTAGAATCACAGGTTGGAACCAATTTAGTTCCATCATCCAATACGAATGGAATAACTTTAAAAACCGGACCTTGTCAGTAGGAATTCATTCAGAATATCGAAATATAGCCAGTAAAAAAAGTACTTCCAATATATCTCCGATATGTCTGTGTTTTCATTCTCACATGCTATCTTATAGACCTAATATAATTAGCTAGAATATTCTAATAAGTCCACGTAAGGAGTGTTTCCTTTTATTGTATCAGATACTCTGCGAATCATTTTGCCGCCGTTGTTGGTGTTATCTCCAACCATCGGAGCAGTAATCACTTTAAATAAAATACCTCTTCTGTTATCCACGCGTATATAGTCATGGCGTCAAATGCCATAGAAAGTTAAGCGCGGTGCTTCGCGTGTAAAGCAAACACGTAAATACAACCATGATAACTTTCTCGGTTGTTATAATGCCAATCCTATATGGGTACAAAAAGGATTGGCACACAACCACGCACAATTACACTTTGGCGTTAGACGCGATGCAAAGCGTCTCTACCGAAACCGTAATCATCTTGTAAACCTCAAGATTCTTACATCATCTCTTTTGCTAACTTACCAACACGCTTTAATGCCGAATCAATATCATCGCCCCATTTCATGCCAAAACTTAATTTCAAACAATGATTGTATTGATGTTGTAACGTATAAGTTCTACCTGGCGAGATACTTATACGATGAAGTATAGCTTGATTATATAATTCGATGGTATTTACCTTTTTCGGAAATTCAACCCATAAATTCATACCTCCGGTTGGGTGTGTAACCTTGGTTTCTTCCGGAAAATACAAACTAATACATCGTTGAAAATTCAGATAGTTATTATACAAACTTGCACGTAGCTTTTTAAGGTGATGTTCATACCGACCTATCTCTAAAAAAATACCAACAGCTTCATGCGTAATGGTGGTGCAATACAAGGTATGATTCAATTTTACTTTCTCTAATTCCTTCTTGAATCGTCCGGCTTCTAACCACCCAACTCTATACCCCGATACCAATGTTTTTGAAAAAGAACCACACCAAAGCACCATCCCCTCTTCATCGAAGGATTTAATGTTTCGTGGCCTCTTATTTCCAAAAAATAATTCACCATATACATCATCCTCCAGCACAGGAATCTGATACTTCGCTGCCATTTGTGCAACACGTTTCTTATGCTCTTCCGGCATACAAGCACCCATAGGATTACTAAAATTGCTTACCAATAAACACAATTTTATTTTCTTACTTTTCATCAACCGTTCTAGCGCATCCATTTGAACACCCACCTTAGGATCGGTTGGCAATTCTATCACCTGCAACCCTAAACTATATGCCAAGCGTAAAATACCATAGTAAACCGGACTCTCAACCGCAATGGTATCGCCTCTTCGCGTTAAGGCTAATAAAGTAAACGCTAGGGCATCCGTACTTCCTGAAGTAGTGATAATATCGGATGGTTGAAATTTACCTCCCCAAACCGTTGCTCGCTTTGCAATTTGCGTTTTTAGTTTTTCACTACCATACACACTATAGTTTACTCCACTATCAGACAAGCTCTTGGTTGCTGCGCCTACCGCCGCGTTCAGTTTATTGATAGGCACCAATCGCGCATCAAGAATGGCACTTGACAACCGTGTTTTAGCCATTGGGTAATTCTCCACCACTAAATTCATTATTTCATCCATACTGTTCGCACCTTTTACCATTTTAGGCTGACTGCTTGCAACGATATTTTTAAAATGACTATGCGAATAACTTACCACGTAACCCGATTGTGGTTTAGCTTCTATAAGACCCAATTTCTCTAATTCATGAAAAGCCCGTATTGCTGTATTCATGCTTACACCACGCTCTGAACAAATACTTCGCAAGGAAGGTAAACGATCACCAATTTTCAAAACATTGGTTTTTATTTGTTGCTCTATTTCAGAAGAAAGAGTAGCGTATAGGTTGACAACATTTTTCATCTTTTACAATTGTACTCGTCAAATTTATACTTTCTGTATCTGTTACCACAAAAATAGTACACCTATTTTTGCTCTAGTAATTACGAAAGAAGATTGGTTAGGATAGATGGAAAGATTAAAAAAAGGAAGTTCACTTCAACTTCAATCCATCAAAAAAATACCAACCTCCTTCTTATCAATTAGTACAAGTGTTATAAAAAAAATGAATGATGGAATTTAACCCTGTTATACGCGGTGCAAACCGACAACAAAACGATGAAGAACATGTAAACGCCATTTTAGATGCCGGATTTATTTGTCATGTTGCTATCACACATCAAGGACAAAGTATGATCATACCTACTGCTTATGGACGAAAAGGAAACTGTTTATATATACATGGTTCCTCTAAAAATTTCATGATGCAGGAAATGTTGAACGGACAAACCGTTTGTGTAAGTGTAACGCATCTAGATGGTGTGGTTCTCGGTAAAAATTTATTCTTCTCTTCTGTCAATTATCGTTCGGTTGTATTATTTGGTAAGGCTGAACAAGTAAAAAGTTTTGAAGAGAAAGAAGAAGCCTTGTCCATTATTTGTAATCATATTGTAGATCAGCGAAGCAACGAAGTTCCCATCGGAAGTGATGTGCAAATAGAGAAAACCTTTGTAGTAAAATTTACGATAGAACGTGCTTCAGCGAAAATACGTACCGATGGTCCCATGAATGATGACGATGTAGAAGGAAATGCTTGGAGCGGTCATATTCCCCTTACGCTTGTTGCCGGTAATCCTGTGTTAGATCCTAAACGAATCGATAATCCCGAACTTACCGATAGTGTAATACACTTTCTAAACATCCATACAGCACCAAAACATTAAACGCGCATACGATGGAAATTTATTTTGTTGATTCATTTACAACAGAACCCTTTAAGGGTAATCCTGCTGCCGTGTGCATGACTTCAAACGCTTTGTCGCCTTCCACTATGCAAGACATGGCAACAGAAATCGGTTTCTCGGAGACAGCCTTTCTATGCCAAATTGATGAAAACACTTTTGGTATTCGATTCTTCTCTCCAAAAACCGAAATACCAATTTGTGGACATGCAACTTTAGCCGCTGCGAACGTTTTATTTGAAACAAGCGCAATGGAAACCATCGTTTTTAAAACGCAACAACAAATCCATTTAATGGTTGCACGTTGTGAGCGTAAAATAAAAATGAAATTTCCTTTATCTACGTTAGAGTCTTTTTCGGTTCCAATGGAAATGTTACATGCTCTTGGAATACTTGAATTTCTTGAATCGAACTTCAATGCGGAATACCGAATTATTGTAATTGAAATTCCAAGTGTTTCAGGGCTTCAAAAACTTAGTCCTGATTACCAAAAGCTACTTTCCAGTTATAACGATATCAACGGCGTTGTTGTAACCGCCGCTTCTACTACTGACGAGTATGACTTTCAATATCGCTATTTCTGGCCTTGGTCTGGTAGTAATGAAGATTCTGTAACCGGTGGTGTGCAAACTTTTCTAACAAAATACTGGAGCAATAAATTGAATAAGAAAACATTACATTGTTATCAAGCATCTCAACGTGGCGGTAGCATGACAACTGAACTTACCAATCATGCTGTTTATATTTATGGCAATGCTGTAATAACCTTAAAAGGAAACTGGCTAATTTAACTTACCATGGATAACATAGTTTACCAATTCGAATCACTTAACCCAACACAATTGCAAACTCATCGAGAAGAATTAATTTCGTTGGCCAAGAAGGTGTACACTGCATTATTTGAAAAGCATCTGAGTGAAGAGCACCTCAACGAGTACAAAAAAACAAGGAACTTGAGAGAAACTTGGGATACTCTTTTTAATGTATCTCATTGCATAACATGTTATCATCAGCAACAACTTATTGGTGCTATCTATTGGGTGCCTAATGGTAATCCTTGGAAGTACTTTGATACCTCGTGGTGCTATATCAGAATGTTGGGTGTTTTACCGGAATTTGAAGGACAAGGAATTGGCAAAAAACTAACGCAACTAGTACTTGATGAAGCACGTTCTTCCGGCGAAAAAACGATAGCCTTGCATACATCCGAAATACAGGAGGCTGCACAACATATCTATCATAAACTTGGTTTTGTAAGATTAAAAGAATTAGAACCTATTTGGGGTAAACGTTATTGGCTATATACCATGTTGTTATAATATTAAACGTAAAACTTGTTTTTAGAATGAATATTGTAATCCTATTGTTTAACGAATTTGAAACCTTAGATGTTTTCGGACCGGTTGAAATTTTCGGGCGACTACCACAATACTACAACCTTCGATATCATTCCTTGCAAGGTGGTATGATTAGTAACCATCATGGAGTTCACCTTCAAACAGAGGGCTTAGATTTCATTCCCGATAAAATTGACATCCTCCTAATACCCGGAGGTAGAGGTGTTCGAAAAGAAGTACACGATAAGCATTTCATCGATAACCTGATTGCTTTAATTCGAAAAAGTAACTATGTACTAAGTATATGTACCGGAAGTGCATTACTTGCTCAAACTGGATATTTAAATAACAAACATGCTACAAGCAATAAATTAGCGCTTCCTTGGGTTTCATCCTTGAATCAAAAAGTGCATTGGAATAAACGTGCGCGTTGGGTTGCAGATGGTAACTTTTATACGTCGTCTGGTGTAAGTGCCGGAATTGATATGTGCTTATGTTTTGTTGCTGAGCAACATGGATATCAAGTAGCGATTCAAGTTGCTAAAGAAATAGAATATCATTGGATTGAAGATAGACTGAATGATACTTTTGCTTTAAGCGATTAGTACCATCATGCCTTCATTATTATTAAACATAGATTGAGAAATAGTACTATAAATTTCCAATAATTTAAGACTGAATAATGCGCTTATAGCCTGTGTATGGTTTTAATTGCATAACCTCAAATGTAATTTTTCCGGATTGAACCAACGGTAGTTCAGCAAGCAGTCTGTTAGCAGCTTCAGCATCAGAACATTCTAAAATCAAAACTGCGCCATTCATCTCTGTAAAGTAAATTTCGCGCAAGCAATCGGTAAGGTATAATTGAAAAACATGGTGAGCTTCTTGTTGAAGGAGGGCATCGCAATCATTCCATAAGGCTCCTTCCACTTCTTTTTCAATGGCTAGTATTTTCATATCAATTAATTTCAATTTCACCTGTTAAATACAGTCGTGCATGTCCACCAATAAAGCAACGCTCTCCTTGAAACTCGCAGATTAAATCGCCGCCACGTTTAGAAATTTGTCGTGCCTGCATCTGAGTCTTACCGATTCTGTTGTACCAATACGGAATCAACGATGTATGAGCAGATCCAGTAACAGGGTCTTCATCTACGCCACTTTGAGGTGCGAAGAAACGAGATACAAAATCAACTTCATTTCCAGGTGCGGTTACAATAAGTCCGCGAGCGTGCAGTTGTTGAATAGCATCAAAATTAGGAATCAAACGAAGTAATTCATCTTCAGAATCTATGACTGTCAAATAATCGGTTTTCCCTTTAAATAATTCAACTGGAAGCATTCCGATACAGTCAGTTATTTCTTGGTATTGCTGAGTAGATACTTTCTCTAACTTATCCGTTGGAAAATCAAGTTGAAATAATCCGTTTTGGTTGCTAACAGACAACGAGCCACTGCGTGGAGACCAAAATGGAATTAGGTTAACAGGATAATCGAGCAGTTGAAATAAAACAAAAGCAGTTGCCAAGGTTGCGTGACCACATAAATCCACTTCAACCGTTGGTGTGAACCATCGAATTTCAAATTGATTATTTTGGTTAACCGTAAATGCTGTTTCAGCTAAATTATTTTCTGCGGCAATAGACTGCATGATTTCATCTGGCAACCATTCATCCAAAACACAAACGGCAGCAGGGTTACCGGCGAACAATTTCTGGGTGAAGGCATCTACTTGATACATTTTTATTTTACGCATTTCCTTAGCTTTATTTGACAAAAAACAGAACATTAAATATGCAGAGACTTCACCATGTTTCATACGCACATGTCAAAATTAAAAGTGTTTATGAAAAAAATTAGGTACAGATAAAAGGATTTCATAGAGTACAGTTTAGAACAAGTTATAACAGCTCAATCTCGAAATTCATGAATGCACAAACCATCATAAATTAACTGAATTAATGTTTAATACCATACTGATTATTTCATTGATTTTGAATTCATAAAATTCAATTATATTAGGAATCGAAAAACAGCACTTTTTGTGACGAACATAAACCTCAATTGAAGAAAAAGTACAGTAGACCTTAGTCCTAAATGACTGAACTTTGTTCAACTATAAACTAATAATAAATATACGAATTTCATTGCAAATAGGTTTAATTTAATACTTTAGAGTTTCCTTAAAAGAGCATGATGAAGAAAATATTGTTTGTGATGATGGTATTTATTAATATAAAAATTGCATCTGCCCAATCATCGTGTAATGCCAATTTTACATATACTACCAACAGCAGTAATACCTATAGCTTCACGAGTTTATCGACCTCGAATGGAACAATAACAAATTACGTTTGGGATTTCGGTGATGGTAGTGCTTCAAATCAACCAAACCCTTTTCATATATACACCACTTCGGGAAACTACACGGTTTGTTTAACTATTGCCGGTTTCGATTCAATTGGTAGCCCATTTATGTGCACGTATTGTGATAGCTCTTTTTTTGCACAAGCAGTTATTAGCCCGTGTGTTGCATCATACAGCTATAACTTTGTTACTCCAAATTCAATAGAATTCATGGATAATTCAACGACTCCATTCAACGTTATAGGTTATAGTTGGACTTTTGGTGATGGAGGGATTTCATCGCTTCAAAATCCATCTCACTCGTATACTTCCACTGGTACTTATTATCCTTGTTTGGTTTTATCAACTACTGATGGCAGTGTAACGTATTTATGTATGTATTGCGACACAATTCAGGTGTCAACCACGAGTAGTAGTCCTTGTTTTTCCAACTTTAGCTATACTACCGTCAATAATTCAACATTCAATTTTACAGATTTATCATCGGGTATCGGAAGCATAACGAATTATAATTGGGCTTTCGGAGATGGATCAGGATCAACACAACAAAATCCGGTACACAATTATTTAAATTCAGGTATTTATAATGTTTGTCTTACCATTCAAGGCTTAGATACCATTGGTAATCCTTTTAGTTGTACTTTTTGCGATAGTGTTGTTGCCCAAATAGGTTCACAACCTTGCAATGCCTTCTTCACGTATAATACGTTTGATAATTCCACATTTAATTTTACGAATTGCTCCATTGCACAAGGGCCAATAATAGCCTATAATTGGACCTTCGGAGATGGAGGACAATCAACGCTACCAAATCCAGTACATACATACCCTTCGTTTGGAAACTATACGACCTGTTTAAGTATTACGTATTTGAATTCAAATTCGATGCCCGCATATTGTTCCTACTGTGTTGGCATTAATGCGAGTAATCCATTGATCAATGTATGTTCCGTAATATCTGCTTTTGCTAGTCTCTCATTTAATGATACTGTGAGTTGCGCCGATAATACGACGTGTTCTAATTGTTCATTTTTCATTTCAAAATGGTATTTTGGTGATGGCGATTCATCCTATATGTCAAATCCAATCCATACCTATACAAATCCAGGAACATACAATCTTTGTTTAAAAACTGTTGCATACAATTTACTGCAACATCCCTGTTCTCAGGATTCTATTTGCATAAATGTGGTTATTAACCCCAGCTCGATACAAAATATCGAAAAAAATCCGGGCTTAACCACCTATCCCAATCCCATTACAACTACAGTTAATCTTGCAATACCAAAGCAAGATTTCTACACATTACGATTAACAGATTTAATGGGAAAAACCATCCTACAAAAACTTGTAACACCAGATACTAAAATTGAATCAATAGACATGGCTAACTATAATCCAGGTATATATTTCATTTCTTTAAGTAGCGAGCGAAATCAGTACAGAGTTAAAATGCTTAAACAATAATAGAAAATTCGATATGCCTATGCGTAAGGAATCATAAATTAACTTGATGAATACTTCGTAAATTATGGAATAAAGCCAAATCATGTTGCATAGTTTTATGAAGTTCATTTCCCAACAAACGATTAAATTGCATTCAATTTTTACGAAAAAACATTTTATACATTCCAATATGCATAAACATTTCTTACCCTATTTCACCCTGCTTTTTTTATCGTTGTTACTATCCGGTTGTTTTAAAACGGACAGTACGCTGGCTCCATTGAAACACACATTCTACTTTGAAAAACAGGGATTTGAGGCATCCTTCTACATACCTGAACGCCACTGTTTATATGGACAAATTCTTGATAGTTCGGGGCAAAAACGGAAAGCTGAATTCAATGTTGAAACAAAATCACTTCGTTTAACAACGTATATTGAACCAACTCAAAACTATTCCGTATCTCAACTCAATGATGCCGTTTACATTGGTGTTCAAACTGACTTAGGAGTAGACATTTACAATATGCTGGATTCCACATTATATAAGTCGCATACCTTTTCCTATAATTTTGATTCTTGCATTATAACAAATAATAAAATTTATACCATTAGTAAAAATATTGGTGTTTGCACATTACGTGTACATGATCTTGAAACCAGTAATATTATCGCTAGTAAAAACCTGTTTAGTTCCACAAACTCCTTTGTTGTGTCTCCTGATGGCGGTAAAATATTCTCTGAAGGAGTAGCAGGTAACGTACGATCGATGCAAATAACTCAACTAAAAAATAATACACTTACAATAATCGCTACTATAAGTCAATCCATTTCTTTAGAATCTAAGAAATATAAAATGACAACCAATGGGAGCCATATATTATCCTCACAAGGACAATTATATGACAGCATGCTTAATTTTGTGCGGACTTTTTCTTCTTGTGATCAAGAAAATCCACAACGTATTTTTATTAAACAAGACCTAAGCTATGTTGGTTTTGCTTGTAAAAATGTTTCAAAACTATATAGTACTAGTTCTAATTCTTTTGAAATTAAGAGTGAAGATCCTCAAATTTACTCACCGATTTTAGATCGGGAGTTGTATTACAATAGTTCATTTTTTTTCGAATATAATGGAGAAGTATTTCGTGCTATAAACTATAACCACAACGAATACAATACCAATTTTCCTTATTTTGTTATAGTTAAAATCTAATTCTGTATGAAATCAAAACAATGGTTAGTAGTGCTTGCATTAACCCTTTTTTCCAATGTTGCAAGTTCTCAAACGCTATTAATTAAAGCCCATTTTAGATCGTATCGTGCGTCCTTATTACTGCATGGCGATTTAAGAACACCACAATTGATGCTAGCTCCCAACGCAAGTATAAAATTGCTTAATGGGTTAATTGAAGTCAATGGTTTTTACTCGATCCAACTAGGACGAAATAAGGATGAACATAATTCACCCATTAGAAACAAAACTTTAGTTGGCACTAATTTAACCCGGAAATTTAAAAGTTATGATGTTCAGCTTGGAACTAATGTATATAAACGATATAACGAAAACGCCTCCGTTGATCTATTCAGAAGCGGTCGTATTATGTATTACGGCCCAGGTTCACGTGCAAACATGTATGGCCCTCATGTAGGTGCCGGTGGATTTGTAACGCGTTTAGAAGGCTATCCAAGTAATGAGCCTATTTTTCTTTTACAAGCAAGTGATGGAACAATCATCCGAAAAAGCAATAAACCTGGAAGTATTTACGAATATTCAATGTACACAAATTCTATAACTGAATATATGTATGCAGGTATTCATTGGCATCTTTGTTCTAAAGGAGAAATGTTTTACAAATATGGTCGAGGTGGTGGTGTAAGTAAACTCTCTTTAGATTTTATTGTTCCGTATCGAGTGGAGGTTGGTAGTATGTATAACGAATACGGAGACGTTTATACGCCCGTGAAACAACCAAACAGCGTTTGGCGAAGCAATGGATATAGAATGGTTTACGAAGTAACGGGCACATCCTTAACCTATTGGCTTGTTCGGATTGAGGGTGGCAGAATGCCCACATTTTCAACTTGGACTAGTGGATCTAAGGCGTTTTATTTAGGTATAAGTGTTGGATTAACGATTAGTCCGAAATTAGGACTGATTAGTTTCAAACATTTCAAAATGGAAAAATCATAGCTCTAGACTTTAATTTAATTCTGGGAATGGTTGAAAATAAATGTGTATGCTTAATCAAAATAATTGTTCTGCATGAATCCCATTGTGTACGCCCGCACAAACCGTCATAAATTTATCTGAATTCTTGGTTTAATACAATACTGATTTTGTCATTGACTTCGATTTCCTAATTTTCAATTATGTAAGGAAGCGAAAAACCGCATATTTTAAAAGAACACTAACTATGGGGGGGCAACGACATCTTCATCCTCCGAAAAAAGCTAAATTAAGTAGAAGCAACCATTTCAAAATCGAACTTTTTGATAGCAGATTAGTTGTTGATTGAACAATTTCAATTATAAACTTAATTTTCACATTTAATGCTTGGGTGCCATATCACAGCAAGCCTTTGTACCTTTTCTGCAACAAATAGCATAGGTATCAGAAGCTACAATACCAACCGAGAGTCCATTATTCCCATATCCAAAAGATAAACCCAAGTCCATTTTTTTATTTATTCGAAGAAGTGAAATATTAGCATTCATGTTCCATAAAAACATTATCGACTTTTCAGTACTTGATAAAAGTGGCGTTGGAGCATTGCCAATTACTTTAATAGTGTTTCTATTTGGCAAGCAAGCAATCCCACCTAATAAATTTACATTAAAGGGAAATTTTGGAAAAAACTGCAAACTAGGTCCAGTCAATAAAGATAGTTGAGACCAACTGATTGATGTTTTGTTGATCTCATAACCTTTGCCTCCTGAAACAGACTTAGCATAATTATTTAAAGAAGTATTATCAAGTTTACCATTCGTGTACTGAGCCATTGTGTAAATACTTAATTTGTTGCCCCATCGGTGAGATGCTCCAACACTGATAGCATTGCCAGCAAAAAGAGGTTTATTCTCTTCAACATTTTTCTTGTTGGCAGACAATAAGTAGCTGGCATGAATGCCGTATGAATGATAGTTTCTTTTTGCCTGAGCGTTGGTCTGCAACATCACAAGTGATAATGCAATAATTAGCAATGTCTGTTTCATATTTAAGAATTTATTTTGTATTTTATCGCCATAATTAGTTCTTCTAAATTACCTAAACTCGCTTCTGTTGAAGATAATCTAAAATTTGTATCTAATACAATACTGGAATTTTGACCTACCAAAATATTCCATTCACTATTTTTCACTAATGGCACTACTGGAGCAGTTAAAGAGAAGGGGTTAGCAATATCTTTCAATTTTGCAACGAATATAATTGACTCAATAATTGAATCAAGACCTTGCACCATATATGGAAGCCTAGACTTATCAATTTTCAGGTCAACTGAAAATTGTTTCATCAACGTATGCCATTCATTCGGCATATCATGCTTCATATTAATAACAATATGCAAACCTTCTTCACCTAGTTGTTGCTTTACTAAAGCCAATCTTTCTTTTAAAGAATTATTGGCAGCTGTTTTTAAAGTTGAACCGCCTTCTCTTGCTGTATATTTTAAATGAATAACCACATCTGCAATTGTGTTGTAATCAAACTGTCTAATTTCAGAGGGCAATTCCAATCTCCAACTACTTATTGCCCCTGTGCCTTCAAATGGTAGGTAGCGCTCATCTCTAAAATTTAATTCAAATACACCGCTATCGTTTTGTGCCGAACTTGCCGCAATAGATTGAATCGCGCCAATATTATACACAAAGCGTTCATCATTGCCTAAATCTTCGAGATATCCTGTTCCTGCTGCATTATCAGGATTAATATTTTTTCTATACTTGTTATTTACCAAAGATAATTTCGCGCTTACCGAAGTGTATGGTCCAGCAATACAAGGTATACTCATACCCACCGATTTCATTCTTGTAAAATAATGACCTGCATGGTCCATATCAAACAACACTTCTGGAATATCAAAATCGCAGACACCGGTAGCTCGTAATTTAATTAATGCTAACGGGTCAAGCATATTGAGAGAAACATGTTTGGTAAGTTCGTATTCACGTTTGTTTTCTTCTATATATGCTTTTTCTAATTGACGAAGTGATAGTTGTAGCTTTTCACCTGAACATAATCCTTGCTTAGAATTATCCCAATGACCATAAGAAATAAAATTACTGATGTCTTTTCCTAGCTCATATTTGTAACACTTTTCTGCTTTTTTGGCCATATCAAAAGCCATATTATAGCTTTCTTTATATACAGAAAACAGTTGCTCCTTCATCCATTGATACAATTCTTCATTACTGAATTTGTCCTTCAAATATTGCTCTACCTGTTTTGAATTTTCAATCTGTTTTTTATGATTAGACAATTCTTTTTGTGAAATTTGAATTTTAATATCTGCTGATACAATTTGTTTATCTAATTGTATAATTTCTCTGGCTGCAAGATTGGCTTGTAACGTCCACTCTTGTTCACGGCGAATATAGCCAGCCATTTTTTGAGCGGCTGAAGCTTGGGCAGAAAGAAATGCACCGCTCCATCCAATACTTGATGCAATTTTTGAAGAAGCTTTGCTTAATTGGACCCCACCAAATCCTGTACCAACACCTACTCCCATAGGTTTCCCATCTGCATCAAATTGTGGAATCAATCCTAATAAGGATGAAATTTGTTCTGCTGCGGATACATATGTATTAACCCATTTAGCTGCTTCACTTAAAACCAAATCTTCCTTTTCTTTAGGGATTACTTTGACCCCGTTTTCTTTAACATCAACTAATTTAACATCTACATCCGTTTCAATCTTTGCAATATTTGTATCCGCTGGCAATTGGCTATCTACATTCAAATCTGCTTCTATACTTGGAGGTGCAGAAACCTCAATTCCTTCAGATGATAATAATGAGTTATAATACTCTAGCCTCAATGCAGCCGTTTCTCTCGATTTTAATAAGCCTTCTTTACTCACTTTTGCATCCAGTATTTGTCGCTCTTTAATGCCTGTCATTAAATCCAACATGTTTAACTCATGTGTTGCTCTTATTCTTCCTAGTTCCTCTCCATCTTTCTTTTCGATCGCAGAAAGTAATGCGCCACCAAGTGATTTTACATCATTACAAAGCTCATTGGCTTTTTGTAATAAATAACTGAAACGATAAATTGGAGGTGGGCTGCTTATGTCTGAAAGGATATCTGCCAAACTTATTCCCTGCGAAGCTGCATTAATTAAAGCCACTGGATCTATTGGTGGAGAAAATAATGCCAATTGCCTTTCATTGCCATCAATATCCATACAATGACGAATCTTAAATAACCTATCTGCAATTATATCCCAATGCTCCATCAATTTTTCGTTAGACGGAATACAGAAATACACTGATTGCCCCATTCCTAATAAACTTGGGCCTGGTGATGTAGAAGTTGATGGAACGGCACTGCTAAAAGGAAAGGCATTTTCCATTTCTACTAAGGCATTCGAAAAATCATCTAATTTATTTTTTAAAGAATTGTATGTTTCTGCTTTCACTTCCCCTCTTTTCGGCACGAACTCTGGTCGTGGACCTAAGATATGATTAGCAATTACATATAACTGTAATGCCTCATTGACCGACTCTCTTGTAAATGCCCTGAACAAAGAATCGCCCCATAAACGAATATTTTCTACATATTTTAATACCACGTTTTTCATAAAAGCAATTGGGCGATTACGAGCCACAACAAATGGCTTAAATGGATTATCTCGCCATTCAGCAATGGTTGCTACTTCAGTTTCCGATAGTTGATTTGAAGTCAATCTAATAAACCATTCTTCCATGTTTTCAGAAGCCGTTGTCTTAAATGGAAGGGTTTTCCAATAACGGGATGTTTCACTTTCTCCTGTTGCGGGAACTTCATCTGTTGTAGGGTCAAAAATATAATGGAACCACTTCATGGCCTCCTCATACTTGCCATTTTTACTTAAACGGGTTGCTATATAAAGTGGTGCATGAAAAAATAGTTCCCAATTATAAATACTGTTTGCACCAAATACATCAAAACAAATATTTTCCTTATAGTAAGTATAGCGTTCTCCTAATTTATAATTCTCAGAAACCGGTGCTTGTTTTACAATACCTGATGCCAAGGATGGATTGTAATTACTTACGAATGTATTCCCATCATCATTGTATTTTAATTTTACCGCACTATCTTTTATGGTATCCGAGTTCATGAGTTCTTTAATTCCACCCCGATTTAAATTCGTTACAAACTGACTTGAATATGGATGATAGAAGGTATGAAACTCCAAAATACTTGAACCTAACATTGCTAAAATAAAACCGCTCCAAATATTTGATGAATCACTATTTTCCTTCACAAATTGCTTTAATGATTCGAGGTCAGAATACGTTTTCTTTACAAAATAGGTTCTTTCCTTATCTGAATAAAAAAATGGGTCTAATGGTGCTGATTCCTTCTCCAAGAGGTTATTAGAGAACATAAGATTGTGTTTCTTTGGAGTTGAAAGATAAGAAGTACCGAATAAATGTAAGCTTGAATCCAATTCATGCTTTTCAAAATTGGTTTCATACCTACCTCCCGATTCATTTGCCATGAATTCTAAAACACTAATTCCGTCAATTGTGGAGGAATTATCCTCCAAATTAATTTGCTCAATTTTTGCATGAATATCCACAAGTTTAAAGAAGAATGCCTGTAACCAAAAGTGTACTCCAGAGTTTCTGTAACCTTCATATAAGTCTCTAAATTCAATAATTAGCCGCAGAGTCTCATTCGCTATATCGCTTTTAATAGTTATTTTTTTTACCGCATCACTTAGTGTTTCTGTATTAGCTAGTTTAAACCAATCTTCAATTCTAGTAAACTCTTTACTCAATTGTTTAGGTTCCCACTTACCATCAATATTTTCTGACCATGCCAATCTCATTTCCCAATATTTTCTAGACTTCAAAGAAGACGAGGTTTGATTTGCTAAGTCCTTAATAGGAGTACCAGCATTATTAGAGTTTTCTTGTTGCTTCTCAATAAACTCCGGCCAAAAAATAAATAAGCGGTTCTTCCAAACGACTGGTACTAAATGTACCCCACTATTTTCTCCATCTTCAACCATTCGTATATCTACAGGTACTTTTTCCCATGCACTCCATTTGTAAAACTTACTACAAGTACGATAGAAAAACTGATAAGGCGCATTATGTGTTCTTCCAAATACATGCAACTTTTCCATTATACCTTTATCATCATTTTCCTGATACATGCCACAAACATCCAGATTAGCAACCGTATCCATCTTAGTTAGGTAATTACGTAAAGCTGTTTCTACATTACGGGGGTTGATATCATTTTGTGTTAGTTCCGATTCTAATTCTTTAAAGAAAGGACTTCTGTCATCTCGCCATTCTGGCTCCAACCAGTTTTCAGGATATAAAAAAACTTTTCTATTGGCTACCCAAACTTGATACAGTTTCATCCATTCCCATCGGCTTCTATCTATTGCTTCTGGTGAAACGCCTTTTTGCAATGTTCCAACCTTTTTATTCTCTAAATTTAATAAACAACGTTGTACATACATTTGTATGGCAGCATTGGCTTGTACAATTCTGGAAGTATCCATACAAGCTCCCATTTGTACATCAATTAAAAAATATTCAAATAATCCATCAGCATCATTTATTCCCCAATTAATTAAATTTGGATTGGTTAATAAATGACTTATTAACGCCTGCTTTTGATTTTCTCTTATTTTGTTGTTTAGCTCACCTGCCAATTTCAACCATTCTGATTCGACATACTTGGCTTTTAGTACCGTTTTAATTTCTACTGCGGTTGCATGTAGTTTCTCGTAGCCGGTGTCTATATCAGCTATTATCAATAAAAATTGCTCAGAAATTCCAGTTTTGGATAAAATGGCTAATACCGAATGTAATTTTTCCAGCTTATCTACATTTTTGAACTCTAATTTCGTCATTGCAAACGAGGCAACTAATGAGTTGAGTTGATTGGTATTCCAATTGCTAATACTTTGTAAGATGTGTGTGAGTATTGGTACAGTTGACGCAGAGCTATAAACCTGAGCGAATAAATCAATTAATGATAGTTGAGTTTGTGGTAATTGGTTTCTTAATTGTACATATTGATTCATTTTTATCCAATGTAATGGAATCAAACTATTAAAATCTATACTTCCAAAATCTGTATTATATTGAATAAAATGCTTTATTTCTTTATTGGTGAGCTTAAACCCGATAATGAACAAGGCAGCCTTGTGCACCGATTTAGACAGAGATTCAAAACTTGTGTTTATCTGTGCTGTAGAACTACTAAACCCGCTTAAAAAATCTTTGATGAACAAAAAGGTTGGTTCCTCACCAAGTCCAGTTGCTAAGGCAGTCTTTCGAATAATAACATCCTCTTGTAATTTTTTTCGAAGTATTGGAATGTAATATTTATATAGAAATTCTAATTTTTCAAGAACTGTTTTTTCGGTAGATAGTGTAGGATGATTTAATAGGCTTATATTAGTATTGTTTGGTATAGCGCTGTTGGCACTTAATTCTATTTCTAAAAAATTATCGTGAATAAATTTTTGAGGCGAGTGATAAAGGTCGTTAACTGCCTTCTTAAAGGTTGTTTTGGAACTTAAACCTTGAAGCATTGTTTTTTCATCATCCGACATTACTCCAATGCAGCTAATAATCCCAGTTTTTTTATCATAAGAATATTTTGAAGAAAGTAAATCAGTGATATCAACCTTTGGTTTAAGGCCAATGGTGGCTTTAAAAGTTGGGCTATCTGTTTCATTTGTTCTTGAAGCAATATACAAATCATCGACAGCCTTTTTAAAGTTATCATTTTTTGTCATAGCTAATAATATCGCTTTGTCTACATCACTCATAATGCCTTTCGACCTTAGTAAGCCCTTACTTGAATCATAGGTGATATTTGCAGGTAGTGTTGACGGTGTAAATTTTTTATCAGTTATTACTTCAAAGTTTTGCATACATCCTGCAATACCAATTAGTATTTTAACTTTATCGGCCTGGTACACTTTGGCCAATAAATTAGATAGTTGATCCTTAGTTACTGGTTCTTTAGGAACAAGTGGATAGTTGGCATCAATTTCATTAAAAGCATCTACAACATCTTTAGTTAATGAACTTAATTTTTCTTCTTTAATCCCAACTGAGGCTTCATTGGAATCTGTTCCAGTAAAAATATACTCTAAGGTTTCTGTTTTGAATTTAGATGTTTTTATGTTTTGGCATAGCTTGAAAAACTCAAGTGTTTTGGAAGGGAAAATATCTATGTAAGTCAAACCACTTGGAACACTAAATGGATTGATATTAAACAAAGTAATTAATTTACAACAATGTGAAATTTTTATTTGAAGAGACTTGCTTAATACTACATAGCGATATATTACGCTGAGGTATTGCATACTCAAATCAGAAAGCCCAGGCATTGAAACTGCGATATGATTTAGAATAACAGTTAAATCAGCATCAGAAATTTGAAACGCTGCACAAATTGCAGATTTATGATTTATCAAAGATTCGGCATTAGAAAAATACTTGCCTTGATTATCTGGCAAAAAAGCATTGTCCATTTTTTGGATAGCTTTGCTTAAGAATAATTTTTGATAGAGTGATTTGTTACCAACGGTATCTATGTCACCCCAAATAACTGATAATTTATTAATAGGCAGTTTTAATTCATTATTCAATAAAACTACATAAGATAATTTTTCGATGGTGGTGGGTGTAATATCTGTTTCTCCTAAAGCAATCAACATTAAATCAAGTTCATGCATTGTCCAACCCAATTTTCGCCACAAACGAATAAAACGATGTATTCTTGACCACTGTTGTTCCACAATTCCAGAATTATCAATAGGCGCATATACATTCTGAATGGTTCTCAAACAAGTAGTGTCTAAATCGCACATAGATTTGGATTGATACAATGTAATTACACTATCTATTTCATCGAAATGGGTTTGAACCCATTGTACAAAATCTGTAAAGCTGACTGACAGATGAGGCGGGTTGGCATTGTTGAATTCATCTAATGCACTTGCAAGTTTAGCATTGTCAGATGCATTTGAAGCTCCATTTCTGATTTGCTTCATAATCCTATAAATTTCATCAGATTTTAGGCTAGATGCTGCAAACAGGTTTTCAATATATTCCAATTTGTCTTGATGCGGATTAATGAACTTTGTTTTTATTAATTCAATTAAATCTGTATAATGAATACCAGCCCGATGCAAAAATTCATGAATACCATTCGGCATATTTGTGTCAGCCATGTTCTCCAAATCACTAGCAGAGGTATATCCAAAAAACTCATGAATTAATCTAGAATCAGGATTTCCATCAAGATCTTGTTTGGTAAGAATAGTAAATTCTTCATTGGATAACTGAAGAGTTTCTGCTTGAATGGCAGAATTGGATGTGCCAGAAATTGCCAACATAGCTTCATGTCTTTCAATGCCTAATCGCTTTCCATAAGTACGAATAATATCCAGCGGTTGGTGATAGGGAAGTGTAAAAGGGTACACTTCTTTACTTAATTTTCTATAGGCTTCTTTTTCTACATATTGCGGATTGGCTCTTAACTCTGCTGCTGTAGTTTTTCCGGTATCATGTGCTGCATTTACAGTTAAAGTGTTATTGACTGTATAAAATTCCATTACTTCATTTACCAAATCGATATACGGAATAATTGTATTAGTGTTTTCACATGTTAATGGCAAAGCAAGTATGTCTGGTCGGCGAAGTTCAAACATATCTAATGGTGTTTTACCATCGTCATTTTTTTTGCTTTTCTCTAAAAAACGAAGCAAATCCACCATATAAGCCGCGGCACTATACGCACTTCTACAATGTTCACATTCACAAATATCAGGGCTACCAAAAAGATTGGCATAATTAGGAAATTTGCTTTTCATCACTTCCATTACTTCGGCATAATCGGTTTTAGAATAAACCAATTCTGGTGCTTCGGCATAAGCCATTTCATGTATTACCATCGACCTTTCTGTTGCCAATGTGCTTATATGTTCTGCTCTTTGATACACTGCTTCCGCCATCTTTTCACCGCCTAATGCTTCACCATGCATTTGCATAAAACTCTTCTTCGGCATATTAGCAATGCTGTAGGCAGACGTTAGTTTATTTTCTATCAAAACTTTCATTGCACTTGGCGCAGGACTTACTTGGTAAACTCGTTGAATGGTTTTAAGTTCTGTTTTTACAGCTTCAACATGGTTTGGAGCAGCTTCTTTTATTTGCCTATCAAAAGCATCAACATTAGAAACCTTGAAGTCGAATACTTCATTACTCGTCAGAAAATTCTCTATACCCCGAGCTACATGGCTATTACTAATCGGCAGTTCTTTTTGCTTGACCAATTGTTGAATTTTTGGGGTAGGGTATGTTGCATATAATACTGCTTGTATTTGATTATTGTAATTGGCAACTTTTTCTTCTTCAGTTTCTCCTTTAATATATGGAGGCACTCCTGTTTTGGCAATGATGGATTGCAGTTTATCTTCAGGCAACCCAACCAAATCTTTAATTGTATTTACTTTCTTTTCTTTGTTGATGGCATCTATTAATGGTTGATATGCCCCACTAATTGCAATAAGTTTTTGTGTAAATTGTATTTTTTTAATGATCGCTGGTTTTCCTTTAAATTCTTTTGTTTTAGGTAAATATTCATTCCAGAATTTTTTATAGTCAATTACTTCATTTCCCGTATGTTCATTTTTAAAGTTTCTAAAACTTGCTACAAACGATTTCTGTAGTTGTTGGTCAGGGAGGGATGAGGACAATAGTTTTTCTAAAGTTGGTTTTTGATTGCTCTCTGTGCTGTTTAAAATGGCATCGGCTGATAATTTATGAACTAGTTTAAAAAAGTTTTTTAATTCCTGCTCTGTATAAGGTTTTATAATTTGTTGCTCAATAGAAGTACTAATAGCAACTTTTAACTCTGCATCTGTTTTCTTATATAAGATAGTCCAATCTAAGGATATATTTTGCCGACCTATTGCATATAAAAGTTCATGTGAAAGAGGTGATTTTATGATTTCATAACTGGATTTTGTTACTACACTTTTTTCGCTGCCAGATTTTTTTTGAATTGTAGTTGTTTTACTCAACTGTTTTGTTCTTAATGCTTCTGCAGTTATCACCAATTGAATTTGCTGAACAGGTTTATGAAGTTCTTTGGCAACAAATTGTAATTGATCTGCCGACTTCATTAAATCTAATAATGGTACTTGGCTTTCACACAAAAACGGTAGTAAGTCTGCAAGTAATAATTCATATTCAGTTTTCTCTTCAGTTTTCTCCAATATTATATCTACATTATTCACTTCTCTTTCGTTGGTATAATCTTCAGTGTTCACCAGCTTCGAACGACCTATAATTTTGCCTGCATCAGATACAGCGTACACCATGATGTCTGCTTTTTTCCTTTCAGCTTTGGCAAATTGCTCTGCAAAAAACTGGAAACTGTAATTGCCTTTGTTATCCGTTTTGGCTTCATGCAAAAGTTCAAATCCACGATTTGTTTTTAAATCTTTTAGAGAACTAACAGTGCGATAAATAGAAGCCCCTTTTACATCCACATCAAAGGCAACTAAGGCTTGCTTTTTAATAGCTTCTTCTTTAGCATTACTCACCTTCCCTCTTACAGTAAATGCAACAGTAGTTTCAGTATTCGTTATCTTTTCCATTTCTATAAATATTTCAATGTTTGATTTATTGTTTGCCAAATTCCAAATAATATCATCCTGTGTTTGCTGTATCATTTTATCACCGGCAAAAATTTTAAAATAAATATCCGGCTTTCGATCTTTCAAATTCCAACCATCCGTTTTTTGCTCTAAGCGAATAGTAAAAACTCCATCTGAGTCGGTAATGGCTTTACCTAAATAATCATCTTTCAAATTATCTTTATCCCATAGTTCTATTGTAAGATTTGCAAGACCAGATTGAGATATTTTGCTACGGATAACACCTGAAATATTTATAGCGGCTTTGGATTTTATTTGTTTTGCCATGATATTTTATTTTTTATATGAAGTTATTTGGTATAATTTAATTTTCTGAATCATTAAAACTTGATGATCCACATGGGTTGCAACATCCAGGAGCAGGACAGCGATTACAATGGATAGCTCTACAATCCGATTCCGCTATCCCAACACCAATTCCAACACCTCCCCAATTACTATAACCTACTTTAAGATTGAAAAACAGCTTTTTTGTTTTAATTACATTAAAAACTAAAGTAGGGTTATACACAAAATTGACTGCATTTGATTTTACTTCCGCAAGTTTTTCATCCTTAATATTTAAAAATTGAATTGATTGATTATTACTAAATAATGCACCTACTTTTAAGTCCAACCACATCAAGGGCAGTTTTTTGTTTTTCGATTTTGGAAATAGCATAAACTGCGGACTAGACATGATGCTAAATCCACTTGGCTTTGTTGTAGAAAATTTGTAATTGGTGTATTCTATTTTATTTTCTTTAGCATAAGTGGTAATGCTTTCTTTATTATTACTACCCATAATATAATCGGCCGCTAGTTTTATTCTTGTGCTACTTTTTTTAATAGGAGCAAATGAAAGCTCCAAGCCTGCCGATTGTGCTGAGTTTAAAAACAAAAATGGACTTGTACCTTCCTTTTGCATACCAATAGGTACATAGTAGGCACTTACACCAAATTTAATGGAACGTTGTGCTTGACTTTGTAATGTGGCAATTAGAATTGCAAGGATTGTGATGGTTTGTTTCATTTTAATTAATTGTTTATATTTTTTTTATTCTATTTTGATTCAGTTGTTATTTGGCACAAGTTGCAAAATTGCGCCAGCTGGGGGTATGTTTTTTTCATGTTATTTGGTATTATATTTTATTAATTTATTCAATTTGTCAGTTTCATTACGATTTCATAGTTTCGGTTCGTGAGACACGAACCGAGGCGGGGGTTTTGTTTTTTGGGATTGAGTTTGCAAGGTGAGTTGTTTATTGAATAGTTATTTTGTAAATAATTGTGTACGAAAGTCAACTGGTCGTGTATATTGAGGCACGAATGTGTTTTGACCATATTTCTCAAGTTTTCCAAAATAGTTTTTCCAACCTGTAGCAGTTAAATCTGCTTTAAAGTCACTGAAAACTCCAATTCCCTTAAAATCTTCAGTTTGTCTTCCTTTTAGAAGAAAACCTTCAAGTTTATTATATGAAATCCTAAGACTACTTTTATTATCAGCGGAACGAATCGCACCAATGTGTTGAGCAACCCCATTTTCACCGAGTATTTCAGCAACTCGTCTTTCAATTGCTTTTCCATACCCAAAGATTGCTCCTTTTTCAGACTTAACCCCAGATGCTAATTCTTTGCCTTTTAAGTACCCTCTAAAAAATGTCGGGTTAAGGAATTCTTTCTGGGCTTGATTAGTAGCTTCTTGAGTATGACGAGCAAATTTTAAAGACTTTTTAGCTCCGTCTGATACTGATGCTACTTTTTCACCTTGCTTTATTATAGTTTTTGCTTCTTGTTTTACAATTTGTTTGGACTCTTGTTTAACAATCTGTTTTGCTTCTTGTTTTGCTACTTGTTTTATCTCTTGCTTGATAATCTGCTTTACTTCTTGCTTAGCTACTTGCTTAACAGTTTGCTTTACGGCTGTTTTTACAGCTCCTTTTACAATGCTTGCACCGCCCATGGTCACAACATCTAATAGCAAGCCTCCAACCCCTATAGCTATTCCCCAGCCATCCCCATCCCTTATACCTTTATATAAATCTTTACCACTACCAACAAAGGGTACAAAATCAGTTCCAACATCAATAACAGTTTCCAGTTTAGAGCTTGTTTGATTACCATCTTTGTCATTGTGATTTATTGGATTTCCCCTACAATACCCATACACATTCACCCCATCCCCAATACCAATTGGGTCGGCACTGCACCACCTGCCTAGCCAGGGTAGGTAATACCTTGCACTATGGTATTCCAGTCCGGTTTCTTCATCTCGTTCCATACCGGTGTAGCGGTAGCGTTTGGCGGTGGCTTTTATATTGGCATTGTTGGCTTGGTAAACTGTTGTGCCAAAAGGATGGTATTCTTCGTAGCTAATAATGTCGGCAGTTTCATTTAATTCTAATGCCGCAGAGCCGAGGTGGTTATGGAGTTGGTAGCGTACTAATTTTTTTTCTGTGCCATCATCTACATGGTTTCGGGTTTCTACCATTACAAATCTGTGTCCTTCTTCTAATAAACTTAAACTTGTTCTTTCTAATCCTGCATTGGTACCACTATGCTTTTTATACAGTTCATATCCTGCTATGTAAATGCGTTCTTCCTTTTTGGTTGGGTCTGTTCCTTCGGTAGCAAAGTTTTCCGTTATTTTTCTTAATCGTTGTCCTTGCCCGTCGTATTGGTAGTAAGTGGTTTCTGGTGTGCCGCTGTTTACTAATTGTGTAGAGGTTCGTACGAGTTCTTCTTTAAAATTCCAAAGCATAACTGTAAGGTGTGGCAACTTGGTAATAAAGCCATGTTGGGTATAGTGTGGGTAGCTAAAAGTTTGTCCACCAATCGTTGTGCTTTGTAATCGGTTGCTATTGCTTTCATAAGTATTCACTCTATTCCATGCACCTACATGGTTTATACGGATAATATTACCTACGGCATCATACTCATAGCGTTCTGTATATGCCTGCACAGCCATTGCATCAACAGGTGTATGCAAAAACATTTTGGCATTATCATTCCAATTATCTGTTGCTAAATCTAAAGCCTTACCATTCTCTCTTCCTTTGGCTTCTACTAATCTGTATAGTGCATCATAGGTATATTCGCTTACAGGCTCAACCTTCATGTTATTAAAAAATGAAGTATCATTGGCATCATCAAATATTCGGGTAATATTTCCAACAGCATCATAGGTATAATATAAATCTTGCAGCAATTCGCCACCTAGTTTTTGGGTTTGTAATTGTTTTAGCCTAAAGGTTTTTTCGTCGTAATAAAATTTTGTCGTTACATCATTACCATACATAATTTTACTGCGTTGTCCTTTTTCATTGTAGTCAATATTTTTTATGTAAAAGGTTTCAACGTCATCGGGGTGTTTTACTTTTTCTTTTTCCAATACTCCCGCTTCATTGTAAAAAGGAGTTACTACGCTGCCATCGGGGGCAGTTTGCAAACTTATTCTACCTAGTGCATCTGTTTCAGTTATAAATTTAAAATCATCTGCTTCTATATCATTAATCAAATTTGCATCTATCCAATTCGCAACTTCGTTATACTTTTTGAATAGCTTTCGGTTAGTGGCAATAGGTTGTCCTTTAAAATCGTATTCGGGTGTTTCTAGAACACCTCCAGTATCAAAATGCTTAAAGACTTTTCCTCTCAAATTAAGTTCCTTATCTGTTTTGCCACTATGGCTTATTCCTTCGCCATAAAATATTCTATCAAAAATATTATTCAGTGAAGAATCACCATCACCACCCATCACGATACTTTCTGTTGGTCGGTGCAATTCATCATATTTGTAATGAAATTCGTGGTCCCGTTCATCCCAAGTGTATAAAGGGTTACCCAATATATTATGCAATAACCATCGTTGCCCGGCATCCATACTTTTTTGATATACTAAATTGCCTAGCATATCATATTTGTATTCCATCACTACATTTTCTCTAGCATCAGTTACTTTTCGTAGATTGCCTTCTATATCTAATTCAATTTTTGTTGTGTAGAGTTGATTATCTCTTTCAGTATTGTTGCTATTGTTTTCTATTTGCAATATGGGTCTACCCAATGTATCTAAATGCAATTCGGCCGGTGTATTGGCATGTGCTGCTGCTTTGTCGGCCGCTATTTTTTCAGGATCAGTCGTTGGCAAGTTTTTTCTTTGCAAATACCAATCACCTTCCAAGACTGTATCATTCGCATCGTAAGTTTTTTGCTGCCATGCATCAAATTCCACTTTGCTAAATGTTCCATCAGGCATTTCGGTTTTTATCAATCTGTTCATAGCATCGTAATACATGATGGGTGTTACGCCTACTTCAACCAATTCTTTCTGGTCTTCATAATGCCATGTTGTAGAGAAATAAGGTTCGTATTGTTTTACTGGATTGCCTTTATTGTTTAAGATGGTTCTGCCATTTCCAATCCAACGTAAATGCGGTGCGGTATCAACAGTATTTATCGTAACCGAAGCATCATTTGCAATCATTACTTTTTTTGCATGCCCTGGTTCTGCCTGTACTTTTTTCATCACTACTTTTCCCAAACCACTTGTATATTCAAAACTTATTTGGACAGGTGAATTATTGTTCTTTACAAAATGTTCTTCTCTCAATATAGACGATACAACTATTGGTTTACCGTAATTTCTAAAGGCATCAAAATCACAAACAAAACGGGCCGTAGCATGTTGCAAAAGATTTTTACCTGCTATAATTAATGAATCAGAATCTGAGGCAGTAAAATAACTATTAACTAAAGCATCTTCTGTTGTATCTGTAAAATCATTCAAGCCAATTAAATCATCCGCTTCAGTTCCTTTGCCTTTTACCGCCATAGCTTTTACTAAACCCAATTCATCCAACAACACTTCCGATAGATTGTCATTCATATCTTTCATCTGCTGCGGAGCAAGACTTCGAAAGTTGAATACATCAACGGATGTTATATTGCCTTTGGCATCTTCTGTTTCTTTAATAAAAAGATGATAACTACTATCATACCTTACTTTGGTAATACTGCCATAAGGATCGGTATAGGAAATGGGTAAATAAAAACGGTTTTGTGCAACAGTGGCTGTACCAAATTGAGTTGTACCGGATCGTACCCACCAATTATTGTCACCTTCGTTATGTGTAAATTTTCCTTCTGGCATTATTGTTGCTAATTCTGCATCGGTCTTTTTTGCACTAAAAATATCATGCAGCAAATCAGGTGTATAAGCCAGTTGATAACTTTCGTATGGCAATGCTAAGGATTCTAATTGTCCTAAAAGTAAAGGGCCAGTCAAATCGTTTTTGTAATACAAAGTGCATACATGTTCTATCAATCTCTTGTTGGGCGTTGCTATTGTAGAGCTCCAATCACTGTAGTTTAATGTATAGGTATTGGAATCAGCAAGGATGTCAATGAAATCTGCAACTGAATAATATTCAGGTAAAGCATGTGCTATCTTCTTCAATTCAAAAGTCTGCACTTCGGAAGGAAGTCTTAACCTGTAAATGTTATCCGCAATTACATCATTTGTAAATTGATGTTTTGTATAAATGATTTTTGTGTCAGCTTGAGCCACTTGAGTTGCAGAAGGCAAGTCGGTATTGATAATTTTTCTTGGGTATACAACAGCAACCGATTCTAACACATTACCATATTCATCAAGTTTGATATTGAGATTATGAGCTATTCGTGGGTCAAGGGTATTACGCTCATAACTATAGGTAATAGCTTCACTTTCTTTTACAACAAAAACGGCATGTTTGTTTTTGCCTTTGGGTTGCAGCATTTCAATTACACAATTATGTGTGGCAACTGTGTATGGTGTGAGTTGTTTTTCTATTTCATCTTCTGTTGTAGCATCTAATGCAAATATTTCTGAACGCAAAGCCATGCTCTTACAAGCTCTTAATGCTTCACGACGTTCATCAATACTTAAATTGGTAATCGCATTTCCCTTGGCATCAACAATTCTTGCTTCGGGCAAGGCATGTTCATTGGTAGTAACTGTATATCCCTTCTTGACCATTTCATTGTACCAATACTCATGTTCAAACTGAGTTAATATTTTTTCATTTCGTAAAAATGCACCTGTATGCACCCATGATTTAGTGAACACAGTTTTTTGATTTAACGCATCATCAACAATAATTCCCCTTTCATTTTTCCAATTTTCAGTTTGTTCGGAATCAAATTGTTCGACCATACCAAAGCCACGAAACTCTCTTTCCGGATGATCGTAATAGCCATGATGATATTTGTAAGAAGTTGCAAAACGATGTCCAGCAATTTTATCTTCGGTAATTGTTTTAGAAATGCAATGCACGGGAAAGTGCAACTTGGTAACCCAAGGCTTGCCAGCTAATTTGTCTTCAATGTAAAATTTTGTCGAAGCGGTGTATTCCATCGTCACCTCTTTACCCATATTATTTTTGTAAGCCACCATAATATGGGGCTTCTTGCTATTCATTAAATCAATATAGCGTAAGGGAGCGTGAGCATCTTTAGCCAAATTGCTATTCCAAACAATACATGCAACACCATTGCCTAATAAGTCAGTAATATTAATTTTTGCTTGATTATGTACATCAGGGAAAGTTTCTATTTCAAATGGAATAGTACTGTAACTATTGCCACTTAAATTCATCCAACAGGTAAATTTATTTTTGCCCAAATAAATAATATCGGGTGTACCTGAACCATCAATGTCTGCTAAGCGTAAGTACGTTGGATTAAATGCATCAGGCGAATCAAAAACAGGTGCATTATCCATGGCCACTTTTGCACCAAATTTTCCATAACCTAAATTAGGCCAATAACAAATTTCTCCACTTCTAATTCGGACAATATCGGTAAGCCCATCACCGCTCATATCGGCTAAAAAAATAGTTTGCAAACTATCTGAAAAAACAAGATGCGGTCCGGCTTCTTCATCAAAACCTTTGATGCTCTTGTGCCACTGCATATAACCTTTTCTGCCATTCGATTCATACCATGTAAACACATCATGCTCTGTTATGAGTAAGTCGGCCTTGCCATCACCATTCAAATCTATCATTCTCGCATTGGCATCCTGAAGGTTGATATTGGGCATATTTTCAAAATGCTTAAACCGCAACCATTCATTATCATCATCCAATTCAAAAAAACCAGAAGGTTCGCTATTAAAACTAGCTAATTGTTTTCCGCCATCTGCATCTAAGTCTACTAATTGTAGCTGGTTGCCAAGCCCTGCAAATGAAGGTTTAGGTGATACTAACTTTACTTGTTCAAATTTACCATCGCCAAGGTTATGTTTATAATACCAACCATTGGCCTGCTCGGTTAGGATGCCTGATAATCCTTCATTATATAAATCAGTAAATTGATATTGTTGTTCGTCGAGCCCAGAAGGAGCATGCACAAGGTCTTCTGTTGAAATTGTTTTTACTTCTTTATTCCAATCATGTTTTTGATAGATAAATTCCATTGGTGGAAGGCTCTTATAGGAATAGGTACCATTTCCTTTTTTTATATATCCATAATTGGTAATTGATTTTAAAAAAGTAAAACCATTCTGAGCATTTGTATCGTATTCAATATTGATAGATTTTACCAAGCCATCATACTCAGCAAAATGATGAAAAAGTAAAACTCTTTTGCAAAGTCTTGTTGTTCTAATTTCAAAACCTGCTTTATAATCGGAAAAAGCATCTGTGCGGAAATCCCAACCATTCATTGCATCAATGGCATTAGTATTGTTTAAAGTGCCATAATCAAATTCTGTGGAAAACAAATAATCTGATTCCGGTGGAAAAGGATCGCTAAAATTTTTATAGGGTGTTTTATTGCAGTATAAAACTTTACTCAAATACAAATTTGTATAAGTGATATTGCCATTCGTAAAACGGTTTCTGTTATGAAGTAAATCATCGTCAAATCCAATAGCATCTTCCATTTTATAAACATACTGACAACAATTTCCCTTATCATCAAAACTAAATTCAGGTAGCCATTCAAATATTCTTTTAATATCTTTTGGGTCAGCAATTACTGCGTTGTTGGTCCATCCAAACAAAGTAGTTTGATTTTCTTTTGTAATTACACGCCATTTGATGAGGCTTGTTGATTTTTCAGTCCATCGTTCTATTCGAGCAAAGAGTCCTTCTATGCGAGGCTTATAAAATCGAATGGAATGCAATCCATCCGTAGTGTCTTTCTCCTTGATTACATATTCACCATTCACTAAAACGAAATTTCCATTTGCATCTTTTTTAAATTCAGGCACTAAATCTTCTGCTTCAGAAAAAAGAAAAGTATCCGAATCAATTCCATCAAAATATTGCGGTAAGCCTTTGTCTGTTTTTCTTTTAATAGAAGGTAAACTCATATTCCAACCCAAACCAAAAATACCATTACCACTTCCTGAGCTATATGAGAGACTCAGCGATGGGGATGCACCCCTTGCCGGTGAGAAAGGAATCGGAATAGAAAATGAGGCAGATCCATTAACAGCATTTACTGAAAATTTTTCATCTATGCCTTTGATAGCACCACCACCTTTTGGCAAATTAATGGAAGGCACTTCAATAGCATTGGATTTGGTTTTGCCACCATCGGTTTTTAAAAAACTTTGAGCATTGCTTTCGGAATTGGTTTGCTTTGGCATAGGTGAATTAATTTATAAGTATATCACATATTTATTCTATTTGTTACCTTTAGGTGGTGGTGGACACATACATAGTCTACAACATTCTAGGCAACATCGTATAATATCGCTAAATGCTATTCCAACCGTACCTCCATTAGTTCCAACACCTGCATTCACATCACATCTAAATCTATTATTTATTTTAAATAATCCATAACTGCCTTCAATTTTCCATAAAGGAATTAGATTTTTACTTTTAGTAGAAAAGGCATTTTTAACAAAAGTATTCGCGTCGAATAAATCAACTTTTAAATCACTAGAGTTTAAATTGTATCCAATACCAAATTGTCCACTAAAAATAAGTCTACCTTGTTTCCCTATTATATAGCTTGGTCCAACTAATAGATTCAGTTGATTCCAACTTTTACTATAACTACTAACAGCCGTCAACCCATTTGTTTCAAAGGTTTTTGCAAAAGATAAAATTTCTTTTTCATTGGTCTTACCGCCATTAAAACCTAAAGTGGTTTTAATCCCCAATGTTTTACCCCAACGGTAATTTACTCCTGCGTTTATGCCATTGCCTCCAAAAATAGGTTTCGTATTTTTTGTATTCGTACTATTTGTAGAAATTAAATACCCAAGGTCAGCACTCCAAGAGCCGAAAGGCTGTTGTTTGGTTGTCTTTGTTTGAGCATTGCTAAAAAAAGTAAGTAGTAGTAAAGCAGAAGAAATAATTACTAGTTTCATAATTTAAATATTATTTTATTTTCACAATATAACTTATTTAGAAGAATGTTACCTATAGGAATATGGCATTTGCCAAGAAACGTGTGAAACTATTGTAAGCTCCCCCAAAAATAGTACGTTTTAAAAGTAGACAGAATTTGTTAATTTTAAAATGTAAATAAACATGAAGAAGAGTAAATTTAGTGCTACCCAAGTAGCGTCCATTCTAAAGGAATTTGATAATGGAAAATCAG
>JAEUVD010000034.1 GCA_016787065.1 Chitinophagaceae bacterium | reverse complement strand
CACTTGTTGTCCGTTACGCTCTACCTGGGCAGATTTAGCCATAAATATTCTTAACGTAGCGTCATCAAGATAGGTTACCGGTTTGCCGTCAACACTCAAAATACGATCACCTTGTTGAAAACCCAATTGCTGATAAATACTATCCTGAAAAGAAACACCATACTTTAAGGAGTTTAAAGGGATTTTAGTTTGTCCCCACACGGCCAACACCATTGCATAAATAACAACCGCTAGAATTACATTCACAATAATTCCCCCGAGCATTATTATAAGTCGTTGCCAAGCCGGTTTGCTTCTAAATTCCCAATCCTGAGCTGGTTGTTTCATAGCTTCGGTATCCATGCTTTCATCAATCATACCCGAAATTTTTACATAACCACCAAGCGGTAACCAACCCACACCGTATTCGGTATCACCTACTTTCTTTTTGAATAAAGAAAACCAAGGATCAAAGAAGAGATAGAATTTTTCAACACGACAACCGAACCAACGTGCGGTAATATAGTGTCCGAATTCATGAAGAATTACAAGGATGCTGAGTGCTAATACAAGTTGGGCTGCTTTAATACCAACAACTCCCCATTCTATAGCTAGTAACGTCATATTCATTTTATTTAATTAAGCTTTGAGCATAGTCGCGTGCAACCTGATTGGTTTGCACATAATCATGCAAGCTTGGTTTTTCAATAAATGTAATTTTCTCTAAGGTTTTTTCAATAATATCACTCATTTCCAGAAACCCAATTTTGTTTTTTAAAAAAGCATCTACCACAATTTCATTGGCAGCATTTAACACACAAGGTGCATTGCCACCGGTAAACATGGCTTGAGAAGCTAACGCAAGGTTACGAAAGGTTTTAATATCCGCAGGTTCAAACGTTAGCGAAGGGTAATTTTTCATAGATAAGCGTTTCCAGTTATTCGATAAACGGTCTGGAAATGCCAATGCATATTGAATAGGCAATTTCATGTCGGGTAAACCCATTTGCGCCTTTACACTACCATCGGCAAATTCAACCATACTATGTATTATAGATTGCGGATGAATAATTACCTCTATTTGTTCATTCTGTAAACCAAAGAGCCATTTGGCTTCAATCATCTCTAATCCTTTGTTCATGAGGCTGGCTGAATCAATGGTAATTTTAGCCCCCATCGTCCAATTCGGATGTTGCAGGGCATGGTCTTTTTTTACATTAATAAGAAAGTTTGGTTTCTTTCCTAAGAACGGGCCACCTGAAGCTGTTAGTATAACTTTTGAAACAGGGTTATGATGTTCACCAACGAGGCACTGGAAAATGGCGGAATGTTCACTATCCACCGGAATGATACGAGCACCTTTCTGTTTCAATGTTTCGGTAACCAAGTCGCCGGCAACAACCAGGGTTTCCTTATTTGCCAGAGCAATAGTTTTGCCTTGTTCGGCGGCGGCAAGGGTAGAAGAGAGACCAGCATAACCAACAATAGCGGCTAACAATACATCATAGCTATCGGATGCAGCCAATTCTATAAGCGATTGCTCACCGGCAAACACTTTAATTCCCTTCGAAGCCAAGGCATTATTCACCTCCTCATATTTCTTTTCATCAGAAATGATTACCATGTTAGGTTCAAATTTCAGCGACTGTTCGATTAGGAGAGATGCATTACTATGTGCCGATAATATTTCTACTTGAAATAACTTGGGATGTTGAGATATCACATCGAGTGCTTGGGTTCCAATAGATCCCGTGCTACCGTAAATGGCTATACGCTTTTTCATTCGGAACGCAAATGTAGGGGAATAATGAACAATGAATAGTGAAAAATGAGCAATCCATAGTGAACTATGAAGAATGAACAATGATTCTTGGGTTTGGATAGAATGGCCTATTCATCTGCTGTATCCTTCATATCACCTTCATTTGTGGTTCAGAAACCAGCATGTAAGGAAAACCTACATATATCTCCTGTTTTGAAGCTTTGAGTGTTCATTTTACCACCTTTTACCTTCATTCTATTCCTCACAGTCATCATCTGATGAGCTAAAGTGATCATCTGAAAAAAAGGATGAATGCTCGAGCTGACAAGCTGACGGTTCGAGTTGGTTATATAACAACTCGAGTTAGCAAAATCCGAACTGTGGTTATCGAAACGTGCACTGCGGTTTACTTACCACATGGCTAAGATCGTCCGGTTAAGGGCTCTTGTTAGCAAAACGGATACAGTTGTTAGCAAAATGGATACAAATGTTAGCAAAACGGATACAACAGTTTCCATTTACGAAACTCGAGGTCGTTTTTTGAAAAATTTACCTGACACAGCTAGGTTTCGGTACAAGTATTCAAAGACTACATTTTTTTTCCCGGAATCAGAATCTACTAGCGCCAAGACTGCGCCAGCCTTTATGTATTGCTTTTAGGAAGTAAAGAATGATGCCTGTATGGTTATTCAAACAAATTACGCATGTTAAGGTGCCATCATACCAATACCATTCACGATGTTTTCTGAAATAAGGATGTAATCAAAAACATCTGCAGCACCATCGCCATTTACATCGCTAACTATATAACCACTGTTACCACTCACAATATCAGGCTCCATTTGAATAAAATCAAAAACATCAATAGTGCCATCTTGGTTAAGGTCGCCGGCGTACATAGCCCAAATAGCAGGTTCCACTTCCACTTGATTACTTCCAAAGGCTTTTGAACTCAGATTAGAAAAATCATAGTTGTTGCTAGCGGTCAACGTAATCGGCGTAGCACTCCAAGTGGTTAAACTATTACGATGTTTCAGAACGATATAACACGATTTACCTAAAACACTCGATGGGAAATTACAGGGCATTGTACCGTTGGTTTGCAAAAGGCCGGTAAAACTTGCAACCACCGGGTAGTTGGTTGAAGGTAAATTTTCATGGAGTTCAACGGTTAAACTATCTGAACCAGTCATGAATCCGGCTTGTTGATAATAACCTTGTAAATAAGCTTTAAGATCAAGCGTTACCACACAGGGGGTGTTAGAAATAAGTATCCAAACCATACCAGGACCGCTGTTTGTAACCGGATAGTCGTTTAAGGTCCACCACTGCGCCTGATAAATGCTGCCATTCAAATACACTTGTTCACCACTGTTGTAAGCAATCAGCGGATCGTATACCGGTTTGAAACAAGTTGCAGCCGTATAACCTCCACATGGTATGATAAATTGCCAAGCACAGCAGTTACCATAGTTAGTTGATGGAGGGTTATTTTGTGTCCAATATTTTGCACGGTAAATGATGCCGTTATGCTGAATAGTGTCGCCCAAAACATATACGGTACTTGCATTCCACATAGGATAATTACAAGTTGATGTAGTAGTACTACTCGTATTAAACGTAAAAATACTACTTAATAAACTCGATGACGTGTTACAAACTGATTGTACCTGCACTTGATAGGTTGTGTTACTGAGCAATCCGTTGAGTGTATAGGTATTACCTGAAACCGCAAGGATTGTCCAATTAGGATCTGATGATTTTTTATAGTTAAGATTATACGATGTAGCCGATGTATTGGTCCAAGTTAAGGATAAAGAAGTACTGCTTGCGCTTGCTGTAATAGAAGAGGGTGGGTTACAAGTTACTGAGCAGGCATTGGTAGTGAAGGAGTAAACACTACTATAGTTGCTGTTGCTTGCGTTGCAAACAGATTGCACTTTTACCTGATAGGTGGTGTTGCAGTTTAAATTGGATAGCGTAAGCGAATTGGAAGAAGCGGTTGTTGTGTTCCAGGTTGAACTGCTACTTAATTTATATTGTACATTATATGAGGTAGCGTTGGTGTTACTCCAGCTTAAGTCCAAATGGGTGGAGCTTGGATTTGCATTAACTACACTCGGTGGATTGCAAACCGAAGACGAAATGCCATTACACAAAACAGATTTCAAGGTGTCAACGAGGGGTGTTCCCGCCAGTACACCGGAGCCGGGTGAAGTTTCTAAATAGTCGCCGGTGATTTCCCAAATGATGGCTCCGCGAAGATTTTTATTTTTAATATAAGCAGCTTTCAATCCAACGCTTTGTTCATCATCAAACGAAACAAAACTTTGTAAACTGCCATTACCGGTTAGGTATGGAACCTGAGCCGTGGCATCCCAATGTTTAGTAAACAAATTTTGTTTCTTCAATACATTATAATACAAGGGCGAGCCATCATCATCACTAAAGGTAATATTATCGGCACCTGTTATGGGTGCAAATAAAGCTGGGGTGCCTGAAGTTTTTGCGGATCGGCCGTAAAACGCCACGCCGGCGCTAAGTTTATTTGGAGGAATGCCGTAATGATTTAATAAATAGGTTACGGCCGAATCGATATTAAAAGTTGCATCCCCTTGCGTAGGTTTATAGAGTGGTGAGTTATGATTGGCTACGGGATCCCAGGAGCCAAAAAAATCGTACGACATTAAATTGATGATGTCAACAAGATTTACAATATCATTCCAAGCAATATTCGACATATTAACTCGTGAAGCTCCGGCGCAAAACGTGAGCATATAGGATTTGTTTTGTTGTACACCAAGTGCTGTGAGCGAATCTCGAATTTGTTGTAAGAAAGCAGTGAAGTTTTGCTTGTCTGCCGGAGAACCTCCATGATCTACAAAGCCTGGATATTCCCAATCAATATCGATACCATCAAAATGATAGGTTCGAATTAAATCGCAACAGGCATGAGAAAAGGTGGTTCGTTTAGTTGTGGAAGCGGCAATAGACGGGAAGTTGTCGGAGAGGGTCCATCCTCCAATGGAAGGTAAAACTTTTACACCAACATTATGAGCCCTGTCAATGATAGACGTATTCGGATAATAGGAAACCGGATTGGTACTCCAATTGATTTGACCAAGTAACAAATTTTCATCAGCCCAACTATCGGTGCTTGAAATAGTGCCATTGAGTTCAGGCTTGAAAAAAGCGTAATTAATAATAGTATATTTCGAATATTGAATAGTGCTTGGTTTTACAAGTTGTCCTCGATCGTACCATTGCCAGTTGGGGTAGTAACCGATAATGTCGGCACAGGTTTGTGCATCAACTGCTATAGTAAAGTAGAGTAATCCGAAAAGGGAAAGTATGATTCTGGTTATCATGAAAGAAAAATATGTAAGTGTGAAGGTAATACTAGGTGTTTGAACTTCTTGCTGTTTTGAAGAATTCTCAGGTATGATAATTATGTTTTTTCAATAACACCTTGGATGAACTATTTTTCGGATGATGATGTAAATATTGTAGCTTTTTGGTTGAAAGTAAAAACGCTTCCAATCACAACCTTATATTTGACGAAGAATGGTATTTAGTTCACCAATCTTCCTGTTTTATTTTTTGCCCGTCGTTCTAATTTTTTTCTTCCTTGGTATGAAACGAATCCGATGGCAAAATGCTTTGTTATTTTTCAGCAGCTTGTTGTTTTATTTCTGGGGAGAAAAGTCATTTACCGTTTTAGTGCTTATTTCTGTTTTAATAAATTACGGTACAGCTTATTTATTAGAGCGTAGCAAAGACCATCGAAAATTAATTTTAAGTGTAGGTATTATTCTCAATTTAGGTTTGCTTCTTTATTTTAAATATGTAAACTTTTTTGTGCTTCAGGTATTACCTCTGTTTAAAACTACCATACCAAACTATCAATCCATTCATCTGCCCTTGGGTATTTCCTTTTACACCTTTCATGGCATTACGTATATCGTGGATGTTTACCGTCGAGAAGCCAAGCCTTGTGATAGTTTGCTGAATACGGGTTTGTACATTCTTTTCTTTCCACAATTAATAGCTGGTCCTATTGTTAAGTTTGTAGAAATTGAGAAGCAACTATATCAACGTGTTATTAGTAATGAGAAATTGCATCTTGGTATTAAACGATTTATTATTGGATTGGCTAAGAAAATTATTTTAGCTAACGCACTCGGGCGACTGGCAGATGACATATTTGCCTTACCCTTAGCCGATTTGTCTGCTCCGGTTATTTGGTTAGGTGCTTTTGTGTATGCCTATCAAGTTTATTTTGATTTTTCAGGATACTCCGATATGGCTATCGGATTAGCTAAAATGATGGGTTTTGATTTTAAAGAGAATTTTAATTTCCCTTTTGCTGCTTCGACGTTTTCCGATTTATGGCAACGCTGGCACATGAGTTTAACCGACTTCTTTAAAAACTATGTTTACATTCCGTTAGGGGGTAATCGAAAAGGACGCCTTCGTACTAGCTTGAATATTCTACTGGTTTTTGCGTTAATTGGTTTTTGGCATGGAGCATCTTGGAACTGTATGTTATGGGGTTTGTTTTTAGGTGTAGCAATTAGTTTGGAAAAACTTTTGCTTGAAAAATACTTGAGAAAAGCACACTTTCTTGTAGGAAATGCGTTTGCTATGTTTTTATTTGTTTTTGCTATTCTTATTTTTAGGTTTGAGGATCTAAATCAAATGGGTAATACCATAGCGAAGGCTTTTGGTTTTTATTCGGAATACACCCATATTTATCCGATTTCATTTTTCCTTACGAGAGAGTATAGCGTAATTATTTTTGTCTCCATTTTATTCGCATTTCCTATCCATCGATGGCAGTTTATACAGAAGATACAAACGAAATTCGCTGTCATGAAATGGTTAAACGATGTTGCTTTATTGCTACTGTTTATTATTACCGTGAGTGTGATGGCTGCTTCTACTTATAATCCATTTATTTATTTTAAATTTTAGGAATTGAAGAGAATAGTAGGAATCATATTCGTTTTTCTTATCCTAAGTGCCCTGCTTTATCGTGCATTGCAAACAACGTTTCAGCCCAGGGTTGAAATCACATATTCGCTTCGTTCGTTATATTCCAGTCGCTTGTTTTTTCATAGCGGTGATGGTAAAGATGTGACGTTATCTAAGCAGGGCATCGACTTACATGCTACTCAATTTTATTCACAAAAAACGATTGAACTTCCCTTAAGTAAATTTCCACTGAATCAGGTTTTAACGATGGATGCGCAACATCCTGAATTGTTTCTGGCGGAGGTACAAGTTCAAGTGAAACAAGCTTATCATCAAACTACCGTTTTACAACTTCAAGGAGAAAATATACTTGCAATTCTTCATGATAAGAAAACTGTAGCCAGTAGTAACGGTGAATACATTCGACTTCGTTCTGCCAAGGGAGAGGAAGTTCGTTTTAATTTTTCATCCTTACAACATGCTTTGAAGACTGCTGTAATGAAACCTCGATATGTTAATTTACAATGTGCTTTTGCATCACTTTTATTAAGTCTTTTTATATGCTCTGCTATACTTGCCTTAAGCGGCGGTGTGGGTGCAGTGAATCAAGTTCATGTTAAGAAGTTGCCACTACTTGTTCCGGGATTTGCATTGATTATTGTATTCGTTTTTTTAAATTCAATCTATACTGTCATACCTGATAAGGAGAGTCATGAAAATAGAAACATGGCAACGGTTCCTGTACCCTCGGTAAACAACCTATTTGATTTTCCCGATTTACTTGTTCAATACACAAACGATCATTTTGCTTTTAGAAATCATCTTTTTAGTACGCATGCCTATTTGCGTGCTAAGTTACTGCATGGATCTGCCCTGCCCAACGACGTTATCGTTGGAAAAAATGGATGGTTATTTAAGAACAATCCCTTGGCTATTCAGGATATGCGCCGACTTAGCTCGTTACCCGAATACTCGATGCAACAAATGATAAACGTACTCAACGAACGTATTCAATGGCTACAAGCGAGGGGGATAAAATATTATATTGTTGTACCACCTCATCCTGAACGTATTTATCGTGAGTTTTATCCCGATCGCTATGCCGTGGTTCCAAATTTCGGTCATGACAGGTTAGATTATTACAAGAAATATTTGAAAGAGCATCTGCGTTTTGATTTAATAGACCCCACCGATTCTTTAATGAAATACAAACAACTACAAGATGTTTTTTATAGTACCGATACCCATTGGAATTTATTTGGAGCTTGGGTTGCTTATAGAACGTTAATGGAACACATGAAAAGAGATTTTCCCTGTTTGCAACCGATTGAATTAAACCAATTAACGATGACTACAAGCTTTAACCAACGGGGTGATTTAGCAGCAATGCTCGGACTAGAGAATAGCATGACACGCAAAGAGATCACTATGCAATTGAAGGATACTAGTTCAACCTTGACTCAATCTACTACATCCGATATAGTTTTGCATTGTATCAATAATGAAGTAATAGATCGTTGTGGTTTGAAAGCCGTGGTATTTCGAGATTCCTATGCCAATTATCTTTTACCCTATTTAAATAAACACTTCAAAGAATGTAACTACGTATGGACCTATAATTTTATGCATGAGATGATTGAAGAAGAGAAGCCCGATGTGGTGATATTAGAAGTGCATCAAAGTATGTTAAGTTATGCCTTACATGCTCCCAATTTATTTCATTAATTTGTACTGGAGAAAAGTGCCATGACTATTACAAAATTTCTTAAAGGAGCATCGTTGGTGGTGTTTGTAATGCAATTGCATTTTATCTGCTCTCAATCTTGGAGTCCGATAGATGAATACGCTCACATGGATTATGTAGAGAAGCTTTCTCGTGGTAAAATGCCTGCTATTTCCGATACACTGGAAAATGAATTAATTAAAGAAGTAATTCTTGTTGAGCAAACTAAACCCGGACACATACAAGGCAAATCCTTAAACTTAGGATTGGCCGGATATTCCTATCAAGCGAAACATCCACCATTATATTATTTAATTCTAGTTGGCCCTGATTCCTTGTTGAAATCGCTGCATGTTTCAATAATACATAGAGTTCAGTTTTTGCGTGTAGTAAGCTATTTGATTTTTGCTTTAGGCATGTTGTTGTTAATACCAATTGGCAAACAATTACGACGATTGGGTTATGTCGTTCCGGAATTTTATCCCTTGTTTTGTATTTTCATTTCCTTTATTTTTATTTCTCATGAGCGATATGGTTTAGGCAACAACTTGATTTCCGTGTTATGGCTCAATGCGGCTTTTTATTTTTTACTGAAGTTCCTCAACCAAAATAAGAACAGTACACTTTTATTATTTTCCTTCTTTCTTTTTGCATCGTTGGCCTCAGCGCTCACTAATCTGTTTTTGTTTCCTTTGTTGCTACTTCCCTTAGTGCATACCGTGCGCACTTGGTTAAAGCCTATGGGGTTATTCGTACTTTTGGCAGGATCACTTTTGCCATTGGCACTCTTGTTTTGTTGGTATTACTTGTCGCAACCAATTCCGGAAAAGGCTATGTTTATTAATACCATCATCGCCTTCTTTATTCAGGCTGGAACACTAGATTATTTTAGTTTTTTAAGGTTGCTTATACAAGATTTGGGCACCTTACATGTATTCCATTTTAGTATAGATACGAGTTTGTTACTTGTAAGTACATCCATACTTACTTTGTTATTTATGATTGGGGTAGGACAACGAATTTATTTCGGAGCCCAACGTTGGTTGATTTATGCTTATGGTACATTTTTATATTTCTTAGTACTCGTAGGTTTTTTAAATAGCTCCGTTGATGCTGTTACATGGGTGGCTTTCCGACATTATATTGGTTTTCTTCCTATCATAATTACGGGTATATTTGGTGTTGTGTTAATAAAACCAGAATCTTTATTTAAATTGTTTACTCGCCTAATACCTAAATCATTTCGAGCGTATATCAATCTTGAACTTCGTAAACGACAAATGATGTTTGGCAATGAGTCGGAAACAAGAATTAATAATTTACAGGAACATACAGAAAATCTTAGTCGTTTACTTACAACCACTGCGAATAACTTGAATAGCGTGGGTTCCAATTTGGAAAGTATTCATCAATCATTACAGATTCGAATAGAAGCATTGGAAAAACAGCCGTCTAACGATGTGTTGGAAGTAAGCCAGTTATTACTTTATAGAAACATGCCCGAACTTGTGCAAATTGATGAAGATAATAAAAGGCTTGTTCAGGAATTTTTAAAGGAAAGAAACTGCGCGTTGGAACTCAACCTGTCGCTATCGAAATATGATATTATGTTTTTGTACAGTTTAGCGGAGTACAAAAATTTTAATACCGCGTTACATCATTATCTTACTGTAGGCTATAGTGGTTACCAACTAATTAGACTTTTACAACAAGAAGTATTACCGCAAGCCAACGTTGCGCTAAGGATACTTGATTTTGCCAGCGGATATGGTAGGGTTACACGATTCTTAGCAGCGCATTATGGAGCCAAGCAAATCTGGTCGAGCGATATCAAACGTGAGGCAGTAGATTTTCAAAAAAAGCATTTAGGAGTTCATGGTTTATATTCTAGTTATATTCCGGAGGAATTTCAACCCCAAGAAAAATTCGACATCATTTTCGTCGGTTCATTATTCAGTCATTTAAACAAAGATCTTTTTGAACGATGGTTGAAGGTGCTTCTCGGATGTACAGCCGCTTCAGGCTATTTGATGTTTTCGGTACATGATATGACGTTACATCCTGATGCGCCGCAAGAAGAGCATGTATTTGTGCAAAGCAATGAAGATTTGAAATTTGAATTTGTTGAGAATCGAATAACTGCTACAGAAGATTATGGGATTAGTTTTGTGCAAGAGGTTTATGTAGCTCGTTTGATTCGTTCAATAGATTCTACTTTATCTTATCAGCGTCACAAGAAACTCTTTGGTGGTTTGCAGGATGTTTATGTTGTAAGTGGGAATCGTACACCCCCGCCTGAAAATTTGTTTTCCAATTTTGGCAAGTAGTAATTGCAGCGTGAACGATTTGATACTACGGAATAGAATAAGTATTTTGTATTAACTTTCTCTACAAACCATACAAAACACATCCTCGTCTTGATTTCAAACAACAAACATGTATCGATTACTTTTATTAGGATTTCTAAGTTTAATTTCTTTTTGTAAAAGTTCTTTGGCAACCCATATTGCGGGTTTAGAAATGAGCTATTCCCTTGTTCCGGGTACTACAAATAGTTATATTTTTTTGGTTCGATATTATCAGGATTGCGGTTATACCGGACAAACAAATCCAGGGGCTCCACCACTTTCTCTTAGTTTATGTTACAAAAGTAGTTGTGCAACTTTAATTCAAAGTGCCAATTTAAGTAAGGTTATTGGTATCGTTCCAACCAATCCTCCGTCACCCAATGGTTCTGTCCTTTATAATGCTTGTAATACTGGTACAACATGTACAAACATTAATGCTATTAATCAGGGGTATCGTCAGTGGTGGTATCAAGATACTGTTGTTTTGAATGATACCTGTAATTCATGGCATTTTTGGGTTAGCTTATGCTGTCGGAATGACTTATCTATGAATATTGGTCCACAACTACCGGGCAGTTATGATTTATATGTGGATGCTTATTTTGATAATACCGTATCTACGATAAACAGTTCTCCATTTTTTATGTATGCCGATAGTATCCATAAACTACCCATTCCTCAAGCCTGTATAAATTTCCCGTTCTTGCACACAGGTGGAGTATATGATGCTGATGGCGATTCGATTTTTGTAGAAACTATCATGCCCCGTTCAGGACAATCTTGTACAGCTGGTCCATCATATAATATTCTTTCAACTTCAGGAGTTCCGCCGTATAATGTTAACTCAGTTAACGGCAATCCAATTGCTTGTAATAATACCTATAACCTTGATCCGGCAACCGGTATTTATGGCTTTATACCTGCTCAAATAGGCCACTTTGTACTAGCTCATCGGGCCAATGAATATCGAAACGGACAATGGATAGGAAGTACTACCCGCGATGTGCAGCTTGTGATTAAAAATTGTGGTGGTTATGCAAGCAGTGATACCATTCATGTTTGTGCTGGCGATAATGTGATGTTTCCGGATAGTACATGGTTTATGAATGCCCAATACGACACTGCCCAGGTTAGTGTGTTAAACGGGGTTTCTAATAATTGTGATAGTTTGATTATGACGATTGTTTATCTCGATTCCGTAAATGCAACCATAACTCAAATTGGTGCTACGCTACAAGCCGATACAACCAATGCTTCTTTATATCAATGGTTTACTTGTAACCCCTTAACTGCTATTGGAGGGGCTACCTCTTCTACCTATACACCAACAACAAATGGTGATTATGCTTTAGTAGTAACAGTAGGGAATTGCAGCGACACCTCTTCCTGTTTCAGTTATTTTGCCACAACAAATTCTTCCATAGCTTCTGAGCAATCGTTGCAAATTTTTCCTAACCCTGCCACCAACGAAGTACAACTATTAAATTTTAGTCATGAACAACTTCAACAACTTCGAATAACCAATAGTCAAGCACAACCAATGAAAGTAATACGCAATGGGAATCGCTTGCAGGTTAATCATTGGAAAGCGGGCGTGTATTTCCTTCATGTTAATTCAACCGTGTTAAAACTGGTTATTGAGTAATTCACAAAGAGTGTAAAAGTTGTATTCCGAAGTTAGCGGTAAGATAGCAGCCTTGAGATATTGTTGAATCTGGAAATCTAGCAAAGAAATAGATGTCATCACATTTCCTTGCTATTGAATTATACTTTTCAATAGTTGGGAATGTTGATACATTCTTTTTTCGGGAACCTTCATAACGATTTCTTCTCCATTCAAGTATTTTATGAAAGAAGATAGTACTTATGGCATGGTTTATTTTTAGGATGAGAATACATCAATCTATCAATAAACATTCTGATCTGAAACTTCAATGGTATCCAATGTTTGGATACTGATCATGGCATATCAAATTACATTGATTTCAAGTTATAACCGATCATGTTCTGTGCGCTAGCGCAGTAACTAATTCTAGAGAACTTAAATTTCTTTTGGAGCCAACATACCCTCACTGAAAGCTCCAAGATTATTACACCAGCTAAACAAACGATATACTTGCGAACTGGTAATCGCTTAGTGTATCAATCCCATTTTTGATTTCTACTATTTACAGATTACTCAAAAGAGGGTATTTAAACTTTTATTGTTTGAGAAAAAAGCGACTGTCTGAAAAATTTTTCAAGCGTACACAAAACCTTTTTGGCACTGCAAACACAACAAAAAAGGATAGCCTATTTCAGCTATCCTTTTTTTATGTTGGTCAGATATTAGTGAATTTACTTTCTATCTGCTATAGCCCTCTAAAGTCATTTGATCTATTTTTTGAAATTGGAAAAATGTCGTTTAGAATTTCGTTTGTAGCAGATAAAAACAACACTAAGGTCCTTGTACCGTAATTCCGTTTATACTATTCACATCTAGAATCAGGTAATCAAAAGCGTCTATTACCCCATCTCCATTAATATCAGTATTAAAATATCCGCTGTTACCCAAAATAATATCTGGATCTAATATTAAATAATCAAAGGCGTCTATGGCACCATCCTGATTGATATCACCGCTGAGCAAGGCATAGATATTCGTGGCCAATTGAGCTTGATTGCTTGCAAAAGCATTACTAGCCCCGGAACTGAAACTATAGTTCGTGGTTGTACCGATCGCCACTGGGTTTGCACTCCAAGTTTCTACCGAATTTCTATGTTTTATTACGATATAATAATTACCTGTTGTAACGTTGGGTGGAAATACCGCTGAAGCCGTACCATCCGTATGAAGAACTGCAATGGTGCTAAATAATGACGCATAAGGAGCGTTTGCATCATGTAATTCAACAGTGATGCTATCACAATCTGTTGTAGGATTAGATTGACCTTGATTCGCTAATACAGGAAGCATAGCACCTGCACCGTCCCAATATCCTTCAATAAATACATTTAGGTTTAGTGTAATTGGTGCTACTACTTGTACGGTAGAAGTTGCCGAATTATCTGTTGTAAGATCGCCAGCTACGGATGTACCAGCTCCACAAGTAGTACCATTTCCAAAATTAATATTCCCAGAAAATGTTTGTGGAGGAGTAACGGTTACACCTTGAGCTTTTAGAATAATGGTGCGACTAGTACTTACTGGAATAGGATCTGAAGAATTACAAATTCGTAATTGTGAACCAGTGTTTGATAATATTGTCCATCCTGCCGGTAAGCCAACTTGTTGTGCATTTGGCAAAAAAGTAACGGAAGGAGGTACTTGGATGATAGGCCTAAGTTTAGCTTGAGGAATTGTTGCAATTGGTCCACTGTTACCGATGGTTACCATAATATCGATGGTAGCACCAACAGATACAATACCTGAATTTGAAGGCAACACGTTTATAAAAGGATTGGCTTGCCCAAAAGACTTACCAACTATAAACAAAGCTCCAATGCAGCATAGCATTATTAACTTTAAATTTTTCATTATTTTTTTTTAAAATTTGATAAGTTATTTTTTACAAAGTACTTAAGCTATTATTTGCACTGTTATTAGCGGGTGTACTATCAGAACCACCTGAAACCGTAATAACCAAATTAGAGTTAGTACCCGCTGGTGTGCCGCTATTTCTTTTAATAGTAAAACCTAAGGTGGAAACACCTGATTGTGGTATTGAAACACCTGCCTTTGAAGTAGCAGTAACAAAACCACCAGACAAACTAAAATTCCAATCACCGTTATTGTAAGGAGTCGCAAAAAATGCAGAAGTACCATTTGTACCTGAAGTTGGAGTACTAGAAAGTGTTGCAATAGATGGTACTGCAAGTGTAAAACCTGATGGTACCGGTATAGTAACTGTTATTGTACCATTTGAATTACCAACTGCATTCTCAAATATGTCAACTAATAATTCCGCTGTTTGATTAGCAGTAAATAAGGCTGTTTCTATTTGAATACCCGGTGTTAAATCTGCACCGGCTAATGCTGCTCCTGAACCAGCGCCATTAGGACGGTAATCAGGATTTGTAAAACTCCAAGCATTTACCAATACATCACAAGGTGTGCTTATAATGGAATTACCATTTGCCGGATTGTTTAGGTAAGTAGCAGTTGCAGCATTTTCTGCCGCTACAGCTGCGCCAGCATATGTTCCACTCCAAACGGTAGTATAATCCATAGCTATTACATTATTTTGAAATGCTGCTTGTCCATTAGCAAGAACATCTGCATCCATTATTAAACCTCTCCAATTGTTCATTAAAATGCTATTATAAATTTTCAACTCTGTATTTCTTCTTAATCGAGCGCCTCTTCTAAATCCATTAGCTGTTGGTTGCGTAATACCACCTGAATTACTTGAACATCTAAATGCACCTATTTGTGTTACGTTGTAAAACTTTGCAGATGTTTTTGGTGTAAGCGTAAATGGAGCAGTACCGTTGTTATCGGACTCCCATCCTTCTGAAGTAGAAACCGTTGGATCATCTGCAACTGCAGGATCTTTAACACCTAATGCAAATTGTACTGTTCCACTGTAACCATTATCAGTATCAAAATCATCATCAAGGCATCTATAGGCTACTAAATGGGTACAATTCACTGAACCGCCAAACCACTCAAACGCATCGTCTAAACCAAACGAGGTTTGTATATGATGTATTGTAGTGCCGCTACCTACAGAACCAAGAGTTAAGCCATTCATTTCATTGTTTGTTGCAATCACAAAACCGGCATATTCAATACGAGCATAGGTTAAGGAACCAGAATTATCATTAGGACTGCTACCGCCATGGCGAGCACGAGGATTAGTAGCACCTATTCCTTCGATTGGAACTTCAGTGCCTAAATTATTTAATGCTCTCCCCTCAATAATTATACCTCCCCAATCACCTTTTGTTCTCGCACCAATAGCTTTGCTGGAGGTAAATACGATTGGATTACATGGCGTTCCGTTTGCAATAATTTTTGCTCCTCTTTGTATTACTAATGCGCTAATTACAGTATTTGCATCTCCACGAACAACAGTACCAGCTTCAATAGTAAGTGTTACTAAACTATCTACAAACACAGTACCTTGAAGTAAATAAACGTTATTTTTTGTCCATGTGGTATTGGATGTGATTACACCAGTTACAGTAACTGTAGGTGCTCCGTAAGAAGCGTTCTGTGGGTCCCAGTTGGTCCAATTGTCTGTCCACATTGGTGTAGGAGCAGGTTCAAATGCACCACGATACGTTGTAGGTACTACTTGAGACATAGCTATCATACTTGTGATTGCTAATAAAAATGTGAGTGTTAAATTTTTTTTTGTCATTTTGATTTTTTTTTTGGGAATTATAATTTCTTAAAGAGTTTGTTTATAAAAAGTAATTTTTTACAGGGCACAAACGTATTTCAGAACAATAAAACAGCTACCTTAAATTGCATTAAGAAATTGTAGCCTAAACATTAATTTAAGTGTTTATAAAAAATCTTTAATCGCGCGCTGAAAAATGAATTATAACTTAGGATAAGTTGATTATTGAAATTCAGGTAGGAAGGAACTTGTAAAAGATTCTTTCGAATGTAAGCAAACAAAATATGTTTAAACCTAGTTCCATGTTTGTTGAATCTATCGCATGCACATTCATAAAAAGTAAACTATACATTCATTTTGAATCACGTTAATTTCTCTTGCTATTACAATAATACGTACGCTTATTCAACTCATCTTCCTTATACTTTTTTAAATGGAAGTAACGCCTCTATTAACATGATGATTCTTTTAGTTTGCTATAACTTAATTACAATTACTAAGAAGCTTAAGCATTCGTGCTTACTTCATAGATAAAAAAGTATGGAATATGCATGCTGCAAATTTGAAAAAAAATTTGCTTTAAAGGACCGTTATTCTTCTTAACTCTATGATTATGTTCATTAAAATGTAAGAGTTCTTTTCTTAGTTACATACTTTACTAATGTTCATGTTCTACTAGTATAGTTACGAAGAAGTCTAACGGAAAAACGAATTATTTTTCAAATGGTAGAAAAGGTATTTCGGCAGCAAACACAACAATAACAGCAGTCTTAATGCAGTTAACGATTCAACATATGAACGTAGGTTGATTAAACATTACAGCACAATAAAGCGGAACGAATTTTAATTAATGATTTCGTAATATCAAATAAATAGTTTGCTATTTACTAATTCTATCTTTGCATAAGTTTGAAATGATATGACGATATAATTTTACTTTTTTAATTTACTTTCTTCTTCTTTAAAACTTTTTTTGCACTAAGGTTACATGCAATTAGTGTTGCATACAATAGGTAGGTAGAATATTAGTTTATAAAGTAAAGTTAGGTTTTAGAGCAAGCTTAAGATAAATCATTGCGAACAACATTGTTACATCAACAGGAATACGTTGATATAACCGTAAACTATTAAATAAGAAGTAAACTATTATTTATATTTCAATGAGAATCTTAAGACAATTACTTATCTTACTTTCAATTCTTTGTTTAGCAAAATTTTATACTGTTGGACAAGCGAATCCTTTTATAAATGTTTTGCCATCAAATTCAGGCATTGTAACAACAGGTGGCATCATAGATATTGTTGTAACCATTGGTAATACGGGTCCTGTATCTGCAGTTCCAAAGGCTAAATTAAGACCAGTTATTCAGGTTCCATCCTCTGTTCAGTTTTTGCCAAGCGCACAACAAACGGGGTTACCTTCTGGATGGACTATATTAACTAACACCGGTACTCAATTGCGTTTTTGTAATTCTACTGATTCTATTCCTATTAATACAAGTCGTACAATCACACTAAAGATTCAAGGAGTAACCGTCTCTTCTCCACTCACATTTTCAGGAAACATAAATTTTGGTAATGGAACAACATGCGCGGCAGGCACTTCTGTTGCCGGCGATCTTATTACAGATAATTCTGCACTTTCTACTATCGAGGTTTTACCCGGATGCAGTTTAGGAGTTACCGCTACTGCAGGTACAATTGTATGCAATGGGGATTCTACAACTATTACTTGTAATGTTACAAATGCAACTGGTGCGGTGGAGTACAATATTTCAGGAACCACCACTTATCAATCCAGTAATATTTTTACTGCTCCGGCTGGCACTTATACGCTAACAGCTAGGGAAGTTAGCAATCCTATAGCGTGTATTACGAATACAACTATTACAATAACTGAACCTATTGCAGTACCACTTACCTTTATAAGTATAATAGACCCTACATGTACCGATTCTTTAGGTATTGTTTCCATTACATCAGATACAACAGGGTTAACCTTTAGCGTAGATGGAGGTTCATTTACTAGTTATCCGCCAACAGGGTACTACTTAGCTTCGGGAGCACATTCTATTTTGGCAAGGAATGCAAGTAATTGTAGTCCACCAATTACAAACTTTACGATAAGTGCTCAACCACCCACGCCATTAGCACCGGTTATTGATACCGTCATTCAACCTACTTGTTCTATATCTACAGGTTCGGTTCAACTATCTAATTTGCCAACTGGTCAATGGATCCTTAACCCTGGAAATATCAGTGGTAACACAACTAGTACCATTATTAATAGTCTGGCTGCAGGCAGTTATTCTTTTAACGTAACGAATTCTTTTGGATGTACCTCTTCTAATGCAACATTAATAACTATTAATACCGTTTTAGGAGCACCGCTTGCACCAACTGTAACTGTTACTCAGCCAACTTGTGCCGTTTCAACAGGTAGTTTTATTATTACTAATCCGGATTCTAATTTATTGTATAGTATTGATGGAGGTGCTTTCAGTGCTTATCCGGTTGGTGGTTATTCGGGCATTGTTACTGGCACACACCCTCTTATCGCACAAGCTATAGGGGGCTGTCTTTCTCCTTTTACCTATATCACCATAGATGCTCAACCCCTATCACCAACGATACCACTTTTAAATATTACACAACCGAGTTGTACGGTAGCTACTGGAGAAATTGTGGTGGTTAGTGATACAACAGCACTAACATTTAGTTTTAATGGTGGGCCATTCAGCAGTTATCCGGTTAATGGTTTTATTGCAAATGCAGGAATACAAACTTTAGCAGTACAGAATTCGAGTGGCTGTGCACCAACTGTTGTAAATAATATTGTAATTAACCCTCAGCCTCAAACGCCAGTAATCAATGCTTCTGCAACTACAATAACTTGTTTTGGAGATTATAGTACGATTACAGCTTCTGCTTCCGGTGGTGTTTTACCATATGAGTTCAGTATTAATGATACAATTTTTCAAAGCTCAAATAAGTTTGTTGTTCCTGCCGGTTTTTATCAAATAACTATCAAAGATTCTAATGGATGTTCCAGTAAATCGGATACTATCTTTTTAACAGAACCGCTTCCAATTACCGGAACAGTTGTTGCAACCCCAATAACCTGCAATGGCGATAGTAGTACTTTAACTATATCAGCAAGTGGAGGTGTAGGTGCTTTCGAATATAGTATAAACAGTGGTCCTTATCAAACTTCTACTAATTTTTTAGTGCCTGCCGGTGAATATACCGTAGACATAAGATTAAAAAATAATCCCGCTTGTTACGCAACTACAAGTCCAAAAATAAATATTACACAACCTGAAAAATTAATAATAATTGCCACGTATGAAGCCATTAAATACTGTGGAGGTAGCACCATGATAACTATTTCTGCCAATGGCGGAATGCCGCCTTATACTGGCTCATTAGGTGATTTTGTAAAAGGGCCGGGTGTTTGGACGTTCACTGTAGTTGATACGAATGGATGCTCCGTTACTTCTGATATCACTCTGCTACCACCTGGCTGTGTAGAATTAAATGTGTATCCTAACCCTGCGTTGAATAGTATAAGTATCAATCACTCAGCTGCAATTAGCACTGGAGCTTATTTTCAAATCCTTGCCGATAACGGAGCCAAACTACTATCACAAAAGGTTAAGGAAAATAGTTTTAATACTACGATAGATATTAGTTCACTAGCAAGAGGAGTTTATTTATTAGTTTATATAAATGGTGACGAAAAGAAAGTTGCAAAGTTTACGAAGTTTGGTAAGTAACAACATGGTTCTTTTATCAAAGTAAAAATTGAAAGTATTTAGGTATTAGATACATAAATAGTAATAATAAATGGAAGTAAAACAAATCTTAAATATAAAATAAATTAAAAAAATGAAATTTTTTAAGCAACTACTCTTTACACTAGCAACAACATTCATCACGTTAAATGTATTCGGACAGGCTAATCCATTTATTAACGTTTTGCCGTCAAATGCAGGTATTGTACCTGTAGGTGCTACTATCGATATTATTGTAACTATTGGTAATACTGGTCCTATATCAACAATTCCACAAGCTAAGCTTAGGCCCATTATTCAAGTACCAACTTCCGTTACGTTTTTACCAAATGCGCAACAAACAGGTTTGCCTGTAGGTTGGACAATCTTATCAAATACTGGTTCACAATTGCGAGTGTGTAATTCTTCAGATCCTATACCAGTAAATACAAGTCGCATAATCATACTTAAAGTACAAGGTGTTACGGTTTCGGCTCCACAAACTTTTTCTGGAAATATTAATTTTGGCAATGGAACTAATTGTGCGGCAGGGCCTACAGTAACTGGTGATCTTACTACAGATAATTCTGCTTTGTCAACGGTGGAAGTAATAGCTGGTTTTCCACTTTTATCACATTTGAATAATTTCACTGTAAAGACTGAAAATTGTGTAGCACACCTTAATTGGAGTACGTCATCTGAAACAACTAGTGAAAAATTTGAAGTGGAAAAATATGAGACTACTCCTGCGAAATGGACAACAATCGGAAGTGTATTAGCGCATGGTAATACTTCTACCAATACATCCTATTACTTTAAAGATGACAATCCCTCTATAAACAATAAACTAGTCATGTACCGTTTAAAGATGATAGATTTAGAAGGTTCGTTTATGTATTCACAAGTATTAAATGCACCAATACAATGTGATGAACAAAATCTCTTCGTGTTTCCAAACCCAGTAACTAATGGAATACTACATGTAAGTTTAACTAGTACTACAGATGTTGAAGCAAATCTCACATCTGTAACTGGTCAACAAATAAAGAAAATTAGTTTACGAAATGGTATAAATAACATTGATCTGTCTGAATTGAGCAATGGAGTGTATATCTTAATCACAAAACTTAATCACGACAGCAACGAAAATATAAAAATTACCATCCAAAAATAATACCAATAGCATCTTTACAAATTGGCTTTGAATGAGGTTGTTTATCTGAACTGGATTTGGATATTTCAACAATCTTTTAAAAGGCTTGTTTAAATACATCACAAAGAAATAGTATTTAAATTATCAAGTACTACGCTAGAGTTTACTATACCTCTTTAATTACATATTTACTTCACCTCACACATCATCAAAATGAATTCAAAATATATTATTCTTCTTTTCTTATTAATTGGAAGTACCGCCTTTGCTCAAAAGGGTATAATTACAGGAAAGGTGGTTGACAATCAGACTGGTTTACCATTAGGAGGGAGTTCAATTATATTAGTTGAAAAATCCATTTCCACCGTATCAGATCAAAATGGTGTTTTCAATTTTGATAAACTTCAAGCTGGAAACTACACTGTAAAATGTAGTCATATTGGATATCTCGAAAAAATTGTTACAGATATTACTGTTGGAGAAAACGAAAATAAAGATATTAGTATTTCACTAAGTAAGGCACCTAAAGAACTTAAAGGTGTTACGCTAGGTGCTACGCGAGTGAGAGGGGCAGGCGAAACGGTGGCAACTTTATTAGTGGCTCAAAAAAACAGCGCGAATGTTAGCGATGGTGTTTCAGCTGAAACCATTAAGAAAACACCGGATAGAAGCAGTGGTGATGTTATTAAACGTGTTACCGGAGCCAGTATACAAAATGATAAATTTGCTATTATTCGTGGTTTAAATGACAGGTATAATGCATCCTTTATAAACGGTGCTCCGTTACCAAGTACGGAAAGTGATAGGAAAGCATTTGCATATGATATATTTCCATCAGGCATCATCGATAACTTGATTATTTATAAAACCGCTACACCAGATAAAACCGCAGAATTTGGAGGAGGAATTATAGAAATAACTACCAAATCAACTTCAACAAAACCAATCACTATTATTTCAGTAGGACAAGGTTACAACACCATGATAACTGGAAAGAAACGGTATGTTTCTGAAATGAAAGGTAATAGAGATTGGTTAGGCCTAGATGATGGTACACGGGCTTTGCCAAGCGGCATACCTGCCGATAAGCAAGGTTTTATTAATTCATCAACGGAAGACAAATTGGGCTATGCAAAATTATTTGGGAAATATAAGTGGGGAGTAAAAGAAGTTGAAACTAAACCGAACTTAAGTTTACAAGTAGTGAAAAGTTTAAACATTAAAATCAAAGAGAAACAATTTATTTCATCGCTTTTTTCTGTAAGCTATAATAGAAGTAATTCGTTTGTAACCGGAGAGCGTAATGGTTATAACGGATCTGGTAATATAAACGACTCAAATTATGCTCCTATACACGATAAAAAATACACTGATTCTGTTTATAATGAAGAAGTAATATGGTCGGCCTTAGGTAACATAGGTATTAAGATAGATAATAAGAATAATATAAGTTGGAAGAATAATCTGAGTGTAAATACCGATAATACCTTAGTGAAGCGAGGCGGATATTCTGATTATACGTTTGACACCACGATAGTATTAAAAGAAATATTTCGAAATTTTGTTTCCGATAAAATTTTCAATAGCCAGCTTCTAGGGGAACATCAAATTGGTAAGTATAAAACAAAATTAAACTGGCTCGTTGCATATAGCAAAGTGGATAGAAGAACACCATTCCAGGCAATTTCCAATAACAATCAAATTATTACCGACGTTGCAAGCCAAGGTAGAAATGGTACCATGATATCGGCGAATTCTCAAGAAAATCTCAAAAGTGCAAAATTAGACCTTTCGCAACCCTTTAAACTTTTTGAAGGTAGCAATATGTTTAAGATGGGATTTGGATACCTGACTAGAGAAAGAAACTATACGAATAGAGTATTGGGTTTTGCACAAGCTATAAGCGGCAATCCTTATGAAGTAGACTATTCACTCCTTAATTTACCTTATGATCAGATTTTTTTAACCCAAAACTTGGGTGTGCTTTCTAATGGAAAGGCGACAACATTAGTGAATGATGCCACAGTTCCAAATTCTGCGTATGATGCATCGTCCTCTATTCTGCATGCATATTTAATGAATGATCAGCGCTACAAAAAATTTAGATTAATTTATGGTGTACGAATGGAAAGTTTCACTCAAAAATTAGTTGCTGCACAGCGTGGATTAGGTGCCATAAATATCAATTACACGAAGGTGGATTATTGTCCATCAGCTAATTTGGTTTACTCCTTAACCGAAAAAACAAATATTCGATTGTCATACAGCAAAACATTAAACAGACCTGAATATAGAGAACTGGCAAATTTTGGTTTCCCAGATTATCTTTCAGGTTTTTTTGTTGCCGGTGATTCAAATTTAAAAAGGGCAAGTTTAAATAACTTTGATATTAGATATGAAATTTTCCCTGGTAGAGCACAATTGCTTTCGGTGTCTGCTTTTCATAAATCAATAAAAAATCCAATAGAGTTTTCTACTTCTTCATTTTACCCTGGTGAGGCGCAATATATTCAAAGCAAGTCTGCAACTATTTCAGGGGCCGAAATAGAATTCAGGGTTCTTTTATCTACTCTTTTTAATAGAAAAAATGAAAAATCGTTACTTAATAGATTTACTTTCTCAGGCAATGGTACGATTACAAAATCACAGGTAACAGTTGGTAATGCATTAGATTCCATAAGCTCCCGTTCTTTACAAGGTCAGTCGCCTTACATCATAAATGTTGCATTAAGTTATGTAGGTGACAGTTCGGGTTTATCATCTACTCTTTCTTTGAATAGAATTGGCCAAAGACTTGCCATAGCGGGTAGTAATGTTTTGCCGGAATACTATGATAAGGAAAGAACTGTAATCGATTTTCAAATCGCTAAAACTTTCTTAGATAATAAACTAGAGCTAAAATTTAATGCTAGAGATTTATTAGCTCAGGATATTATTACTTATCTCGATTTTGATAAAAGCAAAAACTTAACTGATAAGGATAAAATCTTTACAAAAAATAAGGCGCCTAGAATATATATATTTAGTGCTAGTTTTAAGTTTTAAGTAGTACGTGCGGTATGAATAATCCGCAAGCATTTCTCGAACAACAACAACAACTTCGAATAACCAATAGTCAAGCACAACCAATGAAAGTAATACGCAATGGGAATCGCTTGCAGGTTAATCATTGGAAAGCGGGCGTGTATTTCCTTCACGTTAATTCAACCATGTTAAAACTAGTTATTGAGTAATTTCTTCGGGAAGAGAAAATTGTTTTTCGGAATTTTAAGTAAGGTTCATTCTGTTTCAGAAATTTTCAAAAAGAGAATGATAAAGAAAAAGAGAAAGAAAATCCAGACCACTTTCTCTGTCTGTTTCCCTTTCTCTTTCTGTTAAGTGGTCCCACAGGGACTTGAACCCCGGACTCCCTGATTATGAGTCAGGTGCTCTAACCAACTGAGCTATAGGACCAGTCAGGATTTTTTTCCTGAGGCGCAAATGTAGTACTATCTGTTTTTCTTTCAAAAAAAATAAACAACAGTCCTTAAGTTCACTTTTGATTAAGCGTTGAACGCTTATTTTTTCTTTTTGCGTTTGCTTTTTTTAAGAAAGGCTGCCGCTTCAACCGCTGCATCATCAAGTAATTTTTGCCAATCATTTTTCTTTTCATCCGTTGTTAATCGTACAAATTGGGTATCTGTTTTAGACACAGGAATCGATTGAATCGACTTGCCGATATAGTCTTCAATAGCTCGTAACAACGGTATTTCTGATTCATCACAAAAGGCAAGGGCATATCCTTTTTCACGTCCTCTTCCTGTTCGCCCGATCCGATGTACATAATTTTCTGCTATCTCCGGAAGATCATAGTTAATAACGGTTTCAATCCCTTGAATATCTATGCCACGGGCACTTACGTCGGTTGCAATCAGAACTTTTACTTCGCCATTCCGAAAACGATCAAGGGCCGATTCGCGCTCTTCTTGTTCTTTGCCACCATGTATTACATTGGCTTCAATACCTACCCGTTGCATAGCCAGTTGAACCCGTTCGGCTCGTACCTTGGTTCGTACAAATACCATAATTTTCTGATCTGCATGATCTAGTAAATAGCGTTCCAAAAAAAACCGTTTGTCGTCCATAGCAATTGAAGCAACGGCATGGGTTATATTCTTTGAAACAGGGTCTTTCGGTGAAAGCTGAATTCGAATCGGATTGCGAACCAAACTGTAGGCCAGATCTTTAATTTCTTTATTAATCGTAGCAGAGAAAAACAGGGTCTGATGCCGTTTCGGTATTTTTCGAACAACATCTTCAATGTCTTTATAAAATCCCTTTGCTAACATCTTATCTGCCTCATCCAGAATTAAATACTCGATTTCATCTAATTGTAAATCGCCCTGATGGTTCAAATCAAACATTCTACCCGGCGTGCTCACAACAATATCCACGCCATACTGCAATTCTTCTTTCTGTAAATCTTGTGAAACTCCACCATAAGTTGATAAAGCAATGATATCGGTACCAACAGTAAGTTGATGAAAAACGGAAGTGATTTGTAACGCTAACTCACGCGTTGGAACCATCACTAAACATCGAATCTGATTATCATGCCGCCGTTTGCGTGAAAGTAATTTTTGTATAATGGGTATGGCAAATGCAGCGGTTTTACCGGTTCCGGTTTGAGCAATCGCCAACACATCTTCCCCTTTTAATATGGAAGGAATGGCTTTAAACTGGATATCGGTTGGCTTTTTGAAACCTAGCAGTTCTAAGTTGGCAAGTAAGCTGCGATGAAAGTCGTATTGAGAAAATTTCACCCGACGAAAGTAGCATAGTTAACCGACTTGTTCTGCAACTTCCGTGAATTGGATGGTAAACAGCTTGGGTTTTGTTTGCTTCGCGGGAACAACTCTACATTATACTTGTCCGAGATATAATTTGTACTTTCTTTCAGACGGGGTGATGTAGTGCATTTCGCGCATCTAATTTCTTAACTACATTCCCTAAATTATTTGAACGCAGATTTTTAAGATGTAGCAGATTCATTAAGATTTCAGCATGCAAAAATTTCTTTATGATTTTCACCTTCGGTAATAAGATGTAGGTGATATAGGCATTAGATTATAATTATATATGAATTTTAGTAATCAAAAAAAATCCACACAAATCATAAAGATCATAAAAATCAGCGTTCCAATAATTTAGTCGAACAATAGTAACGCCAAATCAAATGGCCTCAACTTTTTTATTCACATCGTTTTATCTCCAAGTTGTTTTACCCTACCTTCGCAGCCCATGAGCAACCACAAACCCGCAGTTCTCATTTTGCAAGATGGAACTACCTTTCATGGAAAATCATTTGGTTATAATGGAACCGCAACCGGTGAAATTTGTTTTAATACCGGTATGACCGGCTACCAAGAGGTTTTTACCGACCCTTCTTATTTCGGACAAGTCATTATCATGAATGCCGCCCATATTGGTAATTATGGTACAAAACCAAGCGATGTAGAAAGCAAGACGGTTAAAGTTTCAGGCGTTATTGCTCGAAATCTTGCGGATAAATTTTCACGCAATCAAGCCGATCAATCGTTAGATGACTATTTAAAACTACATCAAATCGTAGCCATTCATGGCATTGATACCAGAGCTTTGGTTACCCATGTTCGTCAGCGTGGTGCCATGAATTGTGTCATTTCTTCCGATGAAACCTCACTCAACGATCTTCGTAACAAATTAGCAGAGGTTCCTTCGATGGAAGGCTTAAACCTTGCTCAACGCGTGAGTACCACGGAAAGCTATGAACTGGGCGATCCTAGTTCCACGAAGCGCATCGCAGTAGTTGATTTCGGGGTGAAGCAACATATTTTAGATAGCCTGACGCAACGAGGTGCTTTCTTAAAAGTGTTTCCCCAAGATGTAACTTTTGAAGAGGTGGAACAATTTCAACCAAAGGCCTTTTTTGTTTCTAACGGCCCGGGCGATCCTGCTGCCATGACTGACGCCGTTGAGTTGGTACAGAAGATGATAGACAGCAATAAGCCTGTATTCGGAATATGTTTAGGACATCAGTTAATTGCCCTAGCTTCCGGAGCTACAACGTATAAAATGCATCACGGTCATCGTGGATTAAATCACCCTGTTTTGAATTTGAAAACGATGAGAAGTGAAATCTCCACGCAGAATCATGGTTTTGCTGTTGACCGAGCCTCCATTGAAGCTATATCTGAACTAGAAATTACTCATGTTAATTTAAATGATGATAGTTTAGAAGGAATCGCTCGTAAAGATAAACCTGTATTTTCAGTGCAATATCATCCGGAGGCAACACCCGGCCCACATGATTCGCGTTACTTATTTGATGATTTTATAGCGATGATAAACTAGTTCTGAAGTGTACCACTGAACTTGATTTCCTTACTGTAAGATACATTATTGCCTTCTTGAAGCTTGAAAAAATACGACTTCAAAGAATCACCTTCGAAGTAAAAACTCTGATAATGGTTTTTTATAAAATCCTTTCGGTAGATTGAACTATTCAAATCAAAGTCATAGTCGAACTGAGGGTATACTCCTAAAGGATTGGATGAGTTACACGTAAATATAATTTTGTTGTTCGGCGTGTCGGCTTGAACTAAAACAGAGTCGACATATAACGTATCAAAGGTAGTAGTAATGCCATTTTCAACATCCTCAAAATGTGCTTTAGAATAGCCAATATACGTACTGCGTTTAAATTGGTATTCTACTGCTTTTGGTGTATCCTCAGTAGATTTTTTACAAGAGAAAACAACGATGAGGGTTAAGACCAAAAGCAAAATAAATGTGCGAAACGTTGTTGACATATCCCATGTTCTTATCAAAAAATGAGCCAGTAATTATTTGAAAAAAGAGTATGAATGGAAAAATTATGTATCTCTGTAATTCTATAATTTCAGCTAAATGAAAGAAAAATTTCTAATCGACCCGAATATTACTTTTTTAAATTTTGGAAGTTTTGGTGCAAGTCCGAAACCGGTATTTGAAAAGTATCAACAACTTCAACTGGAGTTAGAACGAAGCCCGGTACAATTTACAACAGTTATTGGGCCTCAGTTAATTCAACAAAATAAGGAAGCCTTGGCGCACTATATTCATTGTGATCCATTGGATTTAGTATTCGTAACCAACCCTTCGTATGCCGTTAATTTGGTAGCAAAAAATATTCAATTACAAGCCGGAGATGAAATTCTTGCTACTTCGTTGGAGTATGGAGCATGCGATAAAACATGGCAATACACTTGTTCGAAAAAGGGGGCAACCTATGTACGGCAGCCTATTCGTTTACCCATTCAAACATCGGATGAATTTGTTGAACAGTTTTTTCAAGGTGTTAGCAACCGAACAAAACTTATTTTTTTAAGTCATATTACCAGCGCAACCGCTTTAATTTTTCCGGTAAAAAAAATTATCGATCGAGCTCAAAAACTAGGTATTCCAACGTTTGTAGATGGTGCTCATGCTCCCGGTCATATTCCTCTTAATCTTACCGAATTGAATTGCGATTATTATACTGGTGCTTGTCATAAATGGATGATGACACCTAAAGGGTCAAGTTTCTTATTTGCGAAGAAAGAAGTACAAGATAGTTTAGATCCATTAGTTATCAGTTGGGGCTATCAGGCGTTGTTTCCGGGAGTTTCAAAATTTCAAGATTATCATCAGATGAATGGTACCCGCGATTTTAGTGCTTTCTGTTGTATAACCACCGCTTTGGATTTTATTCATGAACATCATTGGGCTAAAGTGGCTGAATCCTCAAGAGCTTTAGTTTATAGTAATGCAGAACGTTTTGCTTCTTTGTTGGGCAGCACTCTTTTATCGCCAATCACGTCAGAATTCGTTGGTCAAATGCTGAGTCTTCCCATTCGTTGTAGTGAACCGGAAGCATTCAAACAACATTTGTTTGAAACGTATAAAATTGAAATACCTGTGATGCGACAAGATGAAAAAGTGTTTATTCGTTTCTCGATACAAGGGTTTAATACGCAACAAGATTTGGATTGTTTATTTGCTGCATTAGAACAAGAAATTTCTACTGGAAAATGGCTACGAAAATGAACTTTAATTCGAGGTTAAAAAAGGTCAATAAGTAGTTGAAAATTATTTTTTAAAAGCGTGATTTATTTTTTTCAAATCAACAATATAAACTCTACCTTCGCCCAAATTCACGATTTAAGGGATATACAATGGGGTTGTTTAACTTTTTTACGCAAGATATTGCCATCGACTTAGGAACGGCTAATACACTGATTATACATAATGATCAGGTAGTGGTTGATGAACCTTCCATTGTTGCTGTTGACCGCACCACTAACCGCATGATTGCCGTTGGCAAAAAAGCCATGATGATGGATGGTAAAGTGCATGAAAATTTGAAAACAATTCGTCCGTTGAAAGATGGTGTAATTGCTGATTTTAATGCTGCGGAAGGAATGCTTCGTGAAATGATTAAATTGGTGTATCCCAAGAAACCTTTATTTGCTCCTAGTTGGCGTATGGTTATTTGCATTCCATCGTCTATTACCGAAGTGGAAAAACGTGCCGTTCGTGATAGCGCTGAACAAGCAGGAGCGAAGGAGGTGTACATGATACTGGAACCTATGGCTGCAGCCCTCGGTATAGGTATAGATGTAGAAGAACCTACTGGTAACATGGTTATCGATATTGGTGGTGGTACAACGGGTATTTCCATTATTTCGTTATCCGGTGTTGTTTGTGATGAAAGCATTCGTATTGCCGGTGATGAATTTACAGGCGATATTATTGAAGCGATGCGCCGTTACCACAGCTTACTTATTGGAGAACGTACCGCAGAACAAATTAAAATTCAGGTTGGCAGTGCTTTGAAAGAACTCGATAACCCTCCGGATGATGTGGCCGTTAATGGTCGTGATTTGGTTACCGGTATTCCGAAACAAATTTTGGTTTCATACCAGGAAGTTGCCGACGCGCTCGATAAATCTATCTTTAAAATTGAAGAGGCTATTCTAAAGGCCTTAGAAAAAACTCCGCCTGAACTAGCGGCAGATATTTTCCGCCGTGGTTTATATCTTACCGGAGGTGGGGCTTTACTAAGAGGATTAGATCGTAGAATTTCTCATAAAATTAAACTACCGGTGCATGTGGCCGATGATCCATTACGTAGTGTTGTACGCGGTACTGGTATGGCGCTGAAACACGTGCATAAGTATCCTTTCCTCATGCAATAATCAGCATCTGTGCGAAACCTCATCGTTTTATTTAAGCGCTATTATAATTTTTTTATTTTCCTTTTCTTGCAACTCGTTTGTTGGATATTGGTTTTCAGAAATAATTCATATCAACAAGCTTCGTATATCAATTCATCTCGAAATATTAGCGCTGCTATTTACGATCAGCAAAGCCGCTTCTTCGGTTTCTGGAGTTTACGCAGTACGAATGATAGCTTAATGAGAGAAAATGCACGACTGAAACAACTGATCGGTCATGCTATTCCGGCAAACCCGTTAAAGGATAGTATGAGCAACCGTATCGAAGAAAAAGATTCGATGCGCACCACCATTCATTATACCTACATACCCGCACGTGTGTTGAATAACACAATCGACATGAAATTTAATCATATCACCATAAATAAAGGTTCAGCAGATGGCGTTAAAGAGAAAATGGCGGTGATCAGTGCGAAAGGAATCGTAGGTCGTGTTTCCCATGTGAATACGCACTTCGCGGTTATAAGCTCGGTGCTTGCCGATAAATCAAGAGTGAGTGCTCAAGTTCCTGACGGCACGGTAGGACATGTTTTGTGGGGCGGACAAAACCCAGAGGTCGTGCGCTTATTAGGTATTCCACAATCCGTAAAATTGAAAATTGGGGATACGATTTCCACCACCGGATATTCTTATTTCCCGGAACATGTTATGATTGGCCGCATTAAGAAGAAAGAAAAAGATAGTTACCAGGTGCAGCTCTCCACTAATTTTAGAAATCTGCATTATGTGTATGTCATAAAAGACATGACCAATATCGAACGTATTTTATTTGAAGATTCTGTAACCCATAGCGAAAACCCATGAGTACCCCTATACGACTACTCGTACAGTTTATTGTTATCATGCTGATTCAGGTTTTCTTTCTGAATGGAATCATGATAAAATCGGCAGTTACTGTTTTGCATGTGCCGGTGTTCATTCCAATCTTGTATCCTCTGTTTATACTTCTGCTACCCGTAAACATTCCTCACCCCTTACTCATGCTGTTAGGTTTTATTACTGGCCTTACAATGGATATGTTTAGTAATACCCCCGGTATGCATGCTTCCGCGTGCTTACTCATTGCGTTTATCCGCCCGTTCGTATTAAATCTTTTTCTTCAACAACAGATGAAGGAATTAGGGTCAACTATTCCGTCTCTTTATAAACTCGGATTCAACTCCTTTCTGATGTACTGCATCATCATGATTGTTACCCATCACTTTTATTTTTATATTCTTCAATTCTGGAGTTTTAAAAGTATCCTTATCATATTGTACAAAACATTATTATCGGGCATTCTGAGTATTATTTTAATTATTCTGGCACAACTACTGTTTGCCAAACAAGAAATCAAACGAGCATGATTCGTTCTTATATTCATTGTCGTGAAACAACAACGAAAGGATGGGGGATGTTTACCTCAAAAGCCATTAAGGCTAATACGTTATTAGAAATTTCACCGGTAGTAGTAATGTCGTCGAAGGAAAAAGCACTCCTTGATCAAACAACCTTATACAATTACATTTTTGATTGGGAAGATGACCGTTGTTGTATGGCCTTAGGGAATATTCCGATTTACAATCATGCAAGCCCCTCAAATTGTGAGTATTTTCAGGATTATGATACTAATACAATTTTTATCAAAACGGTTAGAGATATTGAGGCGGGTGAAGAACTAACCATTAATTACAACGGCGATTATAACCATGAAGGTGCAGTGTGGTTTGATGTGAAAGAATAACGCTTCAATCGAATAATAACAACGATTGAACTTGTATCGAATTACATCAATCGTTCAATCAATTCTTCTATTTTTAATCCTTCAGCTTCTGCTTTGTAGTTACGTACTACACGATGACGAAGTATGGGTAGTGCAACAGCTTTTACATCTTCAATATCCGGACTAAACTTTCCATGCAATAAGGCATAACATTTCGCACCAAGAATTAAATTTTGTGAGGCACGCGGACCTGCACCCCAAGAAATATAGGTTCTTGCCAAATCACTTCCCTGATCATTTGGTCGGGTTTTATGCACCAACTTCACTGCATATTCCATTACGTTATCAGGAACAGGTACACGACGAACGAGTTGTTGAAAGTATAGAATTTCCTCTGCGCCCATGACTTTCGGAAGCGACACTTTTTTGTCGGAGGTAGTATTCTTCACAACTTGTAACTCTTCTTGAAAGCTTGGATAGTCTAGCCAAATATTAAACATGAAACGATCTAATTGCGCTTCGGGTAGCGGATATGTACCTTCTTGTTCAATAGGGTTTTGTGTAGCCAGAACAAAGAAAGGAGCAGGTAAAGCATGAACATAACCACCTTGCGTAATTTGTCGTTCTTGCATAGCTTCAAGTAATGCCGCTTGCGTTTTAGGAGGCGTACGATTTATTTCATCCGCCAAAATTATATTAGAGAATAAAGGCCCTTTTATGAATTTGAAATTACGATGTTCATCTAAAATTTCTGCACCGGTAATATCACTCGGCATTAAATCTGGTGTAAACTGAATACGTTTAAAATTCAAATCTAATACCTGTGCAATGGTGTTTACCAACAAGGTTTTTGCCAATCCCGGCACACCTACCAGTAAGCTGTGTCCATTACATAAAATCGAAATAATAACGCCTTCAACTACTTCATCTTGCCCAACAATGATTTCGGCTATCGCTGATTTTAAATCAGCATATTTTTTTTGTAATCCTTTCGCTGCTTCTACGTCTGATGAAAACATATGGTTTAATTAGGTGTTTTAAAATTAATCGTTATGAGTAGCCCATTTTGCCAGGTTAGGACAGCTCATAAATTCTTCGTCTATTTTAATATAGAATGTGGGTGTTTTTTCTGTTATCCAATTGAACAGATATTTATTTTGTTTTTCAGCTAAGGCAACTTGCTGAATTTTACCGTAATCATCTTTTAAATTGGCTTTGTGTGGTTCGGTTCGTGAACGCAAATAAACGAAGCGCACCATACGATCGCCACTTTGATCGGTGTATTCTTTTGGCATACTATATTCTCCTACCTTCATATTCGTAATTGTTATAGCCACATCAGGGTCTAGTTCATCATTTTGAAGAAAGGTGTTTCCTGTTTGTTGATTGGTGAAAAAACCACCTGAAATTTTCGTCGCATCGTCATACGTGTATTTCCCAACCGCCGTACTGAAATTCATTTTGCCTGATAGCACATCCACACGTACGCTATCTGCTTTTTTAATTGCCAGTTCAACCATGTCGGACGTAACTAAAGGCTTTATCAGTATATGACGCAGTTTGGCTTTTTCACCTTGTCTGTTCATCATTTGAACTATATGATAGCCGTACTTAGTTTTCACGATAGGTGAGATCTCATTGTTCTGTAATTTAAATGCTGCCGCAGCAAATTCAGGTACTAATTCATCTCTACCAACCACACCTAACTCACCACCATTATCTTTACTCATAGGGTCGTCGCTGTTTGCAGCCACAGCATAATCAAAGGTTATCTTTCCACTTACTATCTCCTCCCGAAGCTGCTTCAGTTTATTGACGGCAATTTCATCTACTTCTTTATTCACTTCCGGTTTAATAACTATTTGTCCAACTTCAACCATCGAAGGATAGAACGGCAAACTATCTTGTGGAATTTTATTGTAGAACGCTGTTACCTCTTGAGGAGTAATTTTTACCGAACTGATAATAGTTTGCTGCATACGTTGCGCCGTAATATTATCCTTAAACATAGGTCGGTATTCATCTTTCAATTGGTAAATGGTTTTACCGGCTACTTCTTCCATTTTTTCTTCCGAACCGTACATACTAACAAAATAGCGCACGCGGTTATCAATAGCACCTTCCACTTCTTCTTCAGTAACAATTACACTGTCACGTTCCGCTTGTTCTACCAACATTTTAGTAGTAACCACTTGTTCTAAAATGCTACATTTTTCCGATTCCGGAAGTTCTGGGTTCTCTTTCAAATAATCGGCGTAAGCCGCATCGATTTCAGAACGAAGAATAATTTTATCGCTCACAATAGCGATTATTTTATCGGCAACTTGTGTTTGTGCAGTAGTGTTCAAACGCACTACAAGAAGGGCCAATAAAAGCAAATACGAAAATTTCATAAAGTGCGCAATTTAAGTCAATTTGAATGTAATTACGGTAATGAGGAAAGTTTTACAGGATTTTAAGGCTGTGGCCTACAGAAATGCTTCTTTCAAGCAGAATAGAGTAACTATGAAGCCTTTCTAAACGAAGGTCGTTCATGGCTTTTAGGTTTTTTATAGTAGAAGGATAAAGGTTTTTGAATGGAAGAAGAAATAAAAAGGAAAATCCGGTGTGTAAATCGTGGTTGTTAAGGCTATCTTTGAGGGCATGAATCGGTTTTCATCGCCTGTTGTAGATCAGGTAGGTATTGAAGAACGGGTAGCACGTTTCAATACACGTAGTATTAAAAAGGGAAGTAAACTTCAGGCTTTGAAGCTCGCCCTGAATATGATTGATTTAACTACCTTGGAAGGGAAAGATACTCCCGGAAAGGTGGAGCAGATGTGCTACAAAGCACAGCATCTCGCCGATCATTTGAACGATATTCCTACGGTTGCGGCTATTTGCGTATATCCCAATCATGTAAAAACCGCACGTAAAGCCCTAGGTAATTCAGGAATAAAAGTGGCCTCCGTGGCAACCGCTTTCCCAAGTGGAAACAGCAGCAGAAAGGTGAAATTAGAAGATACCAAAATGGCCGTAGACCATGGTGCCGATGAAGTGGATATGGTAATTAGTAGAGGTGAATTTTTAAAAGGCAATTACAATTTTGTTTTCGATGAAATTGCTGCTATTAAAGAAGCTTGTGGTTTAGCACGTTTGAAGGTTATTTTGGAAACAGGGGAGCTATCAACCCTCGATAATGTTCGTAAAGCCAGTGATATTGCCATGTATGCCGGGGCGGATTTTATTAAAACATCCACCGGAAAAATTCAACCAGCCGCAACGATGCCGGTAACCTTGGTTATGTTGCAAGCAATTCAAGATTATTATGATCATACCGGCGTAATGGTTGGAATGAAGCCTGCCGGTGGTATTTCAACCTCTAAATCAGCTATTCAATATCTGGTTATGTTATATGAAACATTAGGAGATGCATGGATGAATAACCATTGGTTTCGATTCGGCGCAAGTAGCTTAGCAAATGATATTCTTCTTCAACTTGGGAAGGAACAATTCGGGGTTTATTATTCTTCAGACTATATTTCCAAAGATTAACAGGCATGGCAACAAAGAAAACAAGCACAAAAAAGGTAAGCACAACGATCAATAAAAAAGCCACAGCACAGCCTTTGTCGGTTCGAGCTAAGGGTATTTTTCACGATTTAGCTCCTGCACCGGAAAGTAGCAGTCATGTGCAACTTGCTCCGCAATACAACCTTTTTATAGGGGGCGAATTTGTAAAGCCAAAAAGTAAAAAGTACTTCCATACCAGTTCACCAAGTTCCGGAAAAATGCTTAGCTCAGTAGCCAAAGCGGAGGAAGCTGATGTGGATATTGCCGTTAAAGCAGCTCGAAAAGCGTTTCCGGCATGGAGTAAATTGTCGGGCGCTGAACGAGGTAAATACATTTATCGAATCGCACGAATTATTCAGGAGCGTGCTCGGGAATTATCGGTAATAGAAAGCATGGATGGTGGTAAGCCAATTCGTGAAAGCAGAGATGTTGATGTACCCTTAGCTGCTAACCACTTTTTTTATTATGCCGGTTGGGCCGACAAATTAGAATATGCTTTTCCTGGAAGAATAGCCAAGCCTTTAGGTGTTGTAGCACAAGTTATACCTTGGAATTTTCCGCTGTTAATGGCTGCGTGGAAGCTTGCCCCGGCTTTAGCAACCGGTAATACGGTAGTGCTAAAACCTGCTGAAACAACACCCCTCACCGCAATGAAGTTGGCAGAAATAATTCAGGAAAGTGGTTTGCCTCCCGGTGTGGTAAACATCGTTACCGGCTTTGGTGATGCAGGGGCCGCTTTAGTTAACCATCCGGATGTAAATAAAATTGCTTTCACCGGAAGTACTGCTGTGGGGAAGTACATTCAAAAAGCAGTTGCGGGCACTAGTAAAAAAGTAACACTAGAGTTAGGCGGGAAAGCTGCTAATATTATTTTCGACGACGCCCCAATTGATCAGGCTGTGGAAGGCATTGTAAATGCTATATTTTTTAATCAAGGTCATGTTTGTTGTGCAGGCAGCCGTTTATTCATTCAAGAAAATATTGCCGATATTGTATTGAAGAAATTAAAACGACGGATGAGTCATTTAATTGTTGGCGATCCACTAGATAAGAATACCGATATCGGTGCTATTAACTCCGAAGCGCAATTCAAAAAAATTCAGGAGTATATTCAACTTGGTATAAAAGAAGGGGCAGAGATTTATCAACCTGAATGTTTGCTACCTGCTACCGGTTTTTTCTGTAAACCAACACTCTTCTTACACACATCGCAAAGTCATCGTATTGTTCAAGAAGAAATTTTCGGGCCTGTTTTAGCCGTTCAAACATTCAGAACCGTTGAAGAAGTATTGGAGAAAGCAAACAATATTCCTTATGGTTTAAGTGCCGGCGTATGGACAGATAAGGGGAGTAAAATTTTCAATATGACATCCCGCTTACGTGCCGGTGTGGTTTGGGCTAATACGTTCAATAAATTTGATCCGGCCTCACCATTTGGTGGTTATAAAGAAAGTGGATTTGGTAGAGAAGGGGGTATTCATGGTTTAGCACCGTATGTTCAATTCTAAGAATTCGTTTCAACGTTTGTGATTAGTTGCTACGTTGATTGCAGTTACTAGAATTCAAAGGGTTGTTACGGAAAGTTGTACTTAAAAAGATTCTTGCCCTTTAGAGTAATAATTCAAAGGTCACCGAGCAAGGGTCTTAAGGTAACGTCTTCTAAAACCGCTTGGGGTGATAAAGAAACAATCATAGCTACTACTTCTGCAATATCATTTGCTTCCATAATTCGTTCTTCTGAAATACCGCTTCCCGACCACGAATCACTCATGGTAGCTCCAGGGTTAATGGTGGATACTTTTATGCCAAAAGGTTTCAATTCATCGCGTAGGTTTTTTGAAAAACCAACCAAGGCGAACTTGCTAATGCTATAGGAACCGCCGTGTTCATATGCTTTCAAACCAGCAACGGAGCCCATATTAATAATACATCCCTGTTGTTGTTTTTTCATAAATGGAATGATAGCTCTACTGAGATGGTAGGCCGAAAACAAATTAACTTGAAGCATTTGTTGTAATAATCCATCTTGTTCTAATGAAATATCACCGGGTAAAAACTGCCCGGCATTATTTACTAAAACATCAAGTGTGCCGAACAGCTTCATGGTAAACGTGGCTAAACGCTCGCAATCTTCCTGGTTACTTAAATCATAAACTGCAGGATGCACTTGAACTTGAGGGTATTTTTGTTGAATTTCTGCTTGCACTATTTTTAAATCCTCTATGCCGCGTGAACAGATAACTAAATTATAATTCAAGGCGGCCAATTTCAACGCAATGGCTTTGCCTATTCCTTTACTACCTCCGGTTACCAATGCATTCATGATTGTAAAATTAGCGTTTCCAACTCAGAAATCATCATAGCTGTTGCTCCCCAAATAACAATGTCATCCGCTAATTTGTAAACAGGAGCAGTCATGGCAACTGAAGGGTCGTCGGAACGAAGAACCTCTTTTTCTGATTTTGTTTCTTCCCAAAAAAGTAGTTCTAAGGGTGTTTGTATAATCTCTTGCACTTCGCGTTCGGAGGCCTTGTAATTCTGAAGTTCTTTAATATGACCTACCACGGGAGTTACCAAAAAATTACTTGGCGGAATGTACAACGGGGTTAAGGTTCCTAGAACTTCAACATCCTTTCGTAAAACACTAATTTCTTCTTCACATTCTCGAAGGGCGGTATGAATTAAATCCCGATCGGAAGGATCTTTTTTTCCTCCCGGAAAACTAATTTGTCCGCTATGAGTTTGTCCGTCTTCTGTTCTACGTATCAATAAGGTATTCCATTTTTTATCAATTTCAAATACTAAAATTAATACAGCTCCCAAGCGCACATTGCTGGGCACTTGCATGTCGCGCGTTCTCATAGGAGGTGCCATTTTCATTTGAGCATCCAAGCCGGGTAAGGATTGATGTTGAAATTTATCTCGTAACTCGTCGATTAGGTTTAATAGCATGCCAATTATTTTCTACTGTGTAATTTTCAATTTAAGCTGAACAACATTTTCAACATGATGGGTATGTGGAAACATATCTACCGCTTGCGAACGGGTAACGTCATATTTCTCTTGTAATAAATTCAAATCACGTGCTTGCGTGGCAGGGTTACAACTTACATAAACCAAAGTGGGTGCCTTCAGTAGCAGTAAGGTGTTTATTAATTTTTCATGACAACCAGCGCGAGGTGGATCGATTACTATAATATCAGGTGTGCCATGTGTTTCAAAAAACGCGGGTGTGCAAATAGTAATTACATCGCCTGCATAAAAATAGCTATTAGTAAGTGCATTCAATGTAGCATTCTTTTTGGCATCTTCGATGGCATCAGGAACCGTTTCAACGCCGATTATTGTTTTAACCTCTTTCGATAAGAAGATACCAATACTACCGGTACCGCAGTATAAGTCGTACAACGTTTCATGTCCTTTGGCATCGATAAAATCACGAACCACTTGGTATAAACGCTCTGCCTGTTTTGTATTGGTTTGAAAAAAAGATTTCGGACTAATTTTAAATCGGAATGATTCGAGATGTTCTTCAATATAAGGTTCACCGTAGAATGAAATTACCTCTTGGTCGTAAATCGTGTCGTTCAGTTTGAGATTAATAATATAGTTCAACGATTTTATATCGGGAAACTGATTCACGAGCGCTTCTAACAAAGCTATTATAGCTTGTTGATTATGTTCTCCGAAAACAAGATTAACCATAACCTCCCCTAAAGAGGATAAACGTATCATTAGGTTACGCAACAGCCCTTGATGATTTCTTATATCATAAAAGCTGAGTTCGTGTTGATAGGCATACGCACGTATAAAGTTTTTAATGGCGTTGGTTGGTTCTACTTGAAGATGACAAGTTTCTATATCAATCACCTTATCAAAAAAAGAAGGAGCATGAAAACCTAACACATTTTTGTGGAAGGGTTCTCCGGCGTTAAGTTGATCTGTGGTGAGGTATTGTTTGTTTGAAAACGTAAATTCTAATTTGTTTCGATAATAGCTATTCGTTTCACAACCTAAAATTGGAAGAACCTGTTGAGGTATAATCTTACCAATTCTACGTAGTTGTTCGCTTACTTGTTTGTCTTTATATTGTAACTGCAACGCATAGGGAAGCATTTGCCATTTACATCCACCACAAGTTCCGAAATGTGTACAAAAAGGTTCAATACGCAGTGGTGAGGGTTCTGTAATTGAATTCACCTTTGCTTCAGCCCAGTCTTTTTTGTTCTTATGTACAAAAATGGTAGCTCGATCTCCAGGAATTGCACCTTCAATAAAAATCACTTTATCGTTATGGCGACTAACACATTTGCCTTCCGCAGCGTAATCTTCGACTAATATATTCTCCAGTACAAATTTTTTTTTCTTGGCCATATTGTATAAAAGGCTAGTGTTAAAGTGCTGCAAATGTAACAACCTGCTGTTTACAATCTGCGTCTGTGTGCTGTATTTTCGACACGCTTTTTACCCAAATTAATTTGCACACATGAATAAATATTTATTTGCATTTCTTTTCCTGATTTCTGCCGTAACGGCAACCGCTAAAGATGGTTATAAAATCAAGGTAAAATATCAAGATGCTTCCGATTCATTAATTTTTTTATGTCACTATTATGGAAAGGCAAGCCAGGTTTTTAAAGATGATTCTGCGCGTTTAGATCATTCGGGGCAGGCAACATTTACTTCGGATAAAAAAATTGTAGGTGGTATTTACATGTTACTCTTCGCCGATAAAAGTGCATCCATGGAATTTATTCTGTTGAATGGCGATGATTTTAGCATTACCACGGCGAAAACAGATGTTTATAATAAAACAAGTTTTAAAGGCATTTCTGAAAATGACCAATTTTATACTTATCAACGATTCTTACAAGGTTATGGTAGCGAATATCAAAAGCTCGAAGCAGAATTCAAGACGGCTAAAAACCGCAAGGATTCGGATGTAATCGTTACAAAATTAAAAGTGAAAGGGAAGGAGTTGCAGAACTACCGTGAGAATTTGGTTTCAAAAAATCCAACTTGTTTTTTAGCTAAATTATTTAATGCGGTATGGGAACCTGAAATTCCTACCGAGTATCCAATAAAACCGGATGGTTCAAGAGATTCGTCTTATCCTCGTATAGTTTATAAAACGCATTACTGGGATAAATTTGATTTTAAAGATGATAGAATTATTTATAGTCCGATTTTCGAAAATAAACTCGAAAACTACCTCAGCAAATTAATAGTACCCGTACCGGATACGGTGAATGCCGAAGCAGATTGGTTACTAAGTAAAAGCAAGGGTACAGAAGAAATTTTTAAATATACTTTGTGGTATTTAACCCGTTGGACTGAAACCAGCAAAATTATGGGCATTGATGAGTGCTTTTTGTACCTCGGTGAGAACTACTATTTGAAAGGTTTAGCACCTTGGGTTGATTCGGCACAAATGGCGAAATATGAAGATCGATGGAGAAAAATAGCACCAAATATTATTGGTCAGCCTGCCATGGATTTACGTATGGTCGATACTTCAGGTAAGAATGTAGTACCACTTTATAGTACGAACGCTGATTGGACAATCTTAGTATTTTGGTCGCCAACATGTGGACATTGCCAGAAGGAAATTCCTCAATTTGATTCCTTGTATCATGCTGCGCTTAAAAAACACAATGTGAAATTTTATGCCGTGGAGGCCGATAATGAAGAGGAGAAGTGGACAAAATTTATTCAGGAACACAAATTGAATGAAGGTTGGATTCATGTGCATGATCCTAAACATACTACGAATTTCAGAGCATTCTATGATGTGTATAGCACGCCAACGGTTTACTTGTTAGATAATAAAAAGAAAATTGCAGGTAAACGCATTGACCCTAAAAATGTACTTGGTCTTATTGAATGGCTCGAACGAAAACAAGAGCGAGAAGCCAAAGAGAAGAAAACGAAGTAATGTAAATTTTAAGATAACAAAAGGCTCCTGATGGGGCCTTTTTATTTTTTAGTCAACTGTATCGAAGCAATTTTTCTTGCTTCCATCGCTTCAAAAAGAGTAACTGTAGTTATTAGCATAGAACAGCCATAGGCAATGTCATCGAGAGGAATAGAGAATAAGCGAATTCCTAAATTCTCCAGATCATCATACCATACAATACAGGAATTAATTAATTCAGGATGCACATTCAACAACGGATATTTCCAAAATGCTAAGCCAGTTAAAACACCATTAGAAAGAATAAAAGGGATGAGAATTAAACTATACGTAAAGGTAAAAAGACCTATGTAGTTTGATTTTCGCCACACCAAATGCCAAGCAAGTAGAATAGCAGCAAATAGGTGATAAGTAAAGGTGTAAATGCGATAGTAAAACGTAATAGCTATAAACAAGTTAAGAAAAAGATATACCCAGGCTATTGATGTAAACATGTTATAGGTTCTACTGGCGGGTAACAATTTCCTTAAACAGTAATAGGTAAACACACTGGCATATGGAATGCAGATAAAAAAAAGGTATTCTTCTATGGGGAGGTTGAAGAAAAAAATGCCCAAGGTATATTTCTCTTGAAACCCCCAAACACCCCAATGTGTAAACAATATATCTGCTGGTATAAACAAAGCCATCATACCTAAGATGGCCACAATCAAACTTTTCCAAGCTACGAAAAATTGAATTTTAGGATGGAAAGAACTAATTAGAGGTACGGCAATGCAACTTAACTCAACCAGTAAATAGGTATATTTTTCATTCATACCATCGAGCGTCTTTTTTGATTATACTGCCAAGCCTCTTTAAAATATTTAAAGGGCACAAACAGCATTCCGAAACACTCACCATCCTCTTTCCCTAATTTTTTATGGTGAATTTTATGTGCTTTTCGTAAGGCTCGGAAATAAATATTATCGGTACGGTTGAACCATGAAAATCGTTGATGGATTAAAACATCATGTATTAGAAAATAAGCCAGTCCGTAAAGTTGTACCCCTAACCCGATATAGAAAACCCAGTTGTAATGGTGTAAATAACCATAATACATCATGGAAAAACAAGGGATGGCAAAGATTAGAAAAAAGAAATCGTTCTTTTCAAAGGTTTTATGTTCCGGACTATGATGATCGTCGTGCAAATACCATAGAAAACCATGCATAACGAATTTATGTGTGCACCAAGTTATACCTTCCATGAGCAAGAAGGTACAAAAGGTTAGTAAGAAATAATGAAAGGCATTCATATCAATTTTGTCTAAAATTTTGAAGTACTCGAGGTAAGGCCATCGTAAACCACTGTGTATATTTTTTTGGGTTCTTTACAATATCTTTTTCCAATGCTGCAATTTCTACCCACTTCCAAGCTTGAGCTTCTCGGGCATCCGGAAAAGGATTTTTATTTGTAAAGCCAAGAAATACATGATCAAATTCATGTTCAATTAATCCATTCTCCACTTCAGCACGATACACAAAATCAAAAATTTTCCAAAGCTCACATTCCAAACCCATTTCTTCTCGCAAGCGCCGGTGTGCTGCTTGTGCAACACGTTCATTGGGGTAAGGGTGAGAGCAGCAGGCATTGGTCCAAAGCCCACCTCCGTGATATTTGTTCAGCGCACGTTGATGAATGAGCATTTCGCCTTTTTCATTAATTATAAAAACCGAAAACGCCCTGTGCAAAATGCCTTGGCGGTGTGCTTCTAATTTTTCCATTCTGCCTGTTTCCCTGTCTTTAGGGTCAACCAGTACTACTTCATTCGAAATCATAACAGCTCGTTTTATCGAATTAAATTCAATTTACCCATAAAATAACTATAAACCATCAAATACATTTTCTGACTATCCGGTACTCTTATTCTAACCTGCATAATTTGATCCACCGGAACCGCTTGAATTTTTCTGAAAAGCATTTTATAATACACATAGGCTAGATAAACACCCATGCGTGATTCGCGCGGTAAAGAACGAATGCCTTTTAACCCTTCTTTGAAATCTATCGCAATGTCCTCTTCAATACGTTGTTTTTCAGAGCGATTAAAATGCGTGAAATCTGTGTTTGGGAAATACACTCTACCCAAACCTTCATAGTCAGCTTTAATATCACGCAGGAAATTTATCTTTTGAAAAGCAGAACCCAATTTCATGGCGCTCCATTTTAAGTGATCGTAAATTTCTTGGTTGCCATTACAAAAAACTTTTAAACACATAAGTCCTACGACTTCGGCAGAGCCATAAATATATTTTTCGTATAAACTTTTAGTGTATTGTTGCTTTTGTAAGTCCATGGCCATACTTTCCAAAAAGGCTTCTATTAACTCGGTATCAATATTGTATTGATGGACCACTTGTTGGAAACTATTTAAAACCGGATTCAGGCTTATGCGTTCCGCCAAAGCATGATAGGTGGCAAGGCGTAGTTCTTGCAGCATTTTTTCCTGTTGATAGCCATGAAAGCTATCAACGATTTCATCTGCGAGGCGAACAAATCCATAAATACTGTAAATCGGATTTCGAATTTCCTTTCCTAAAAATTTTATTCCAAGGGAGAAAGAAGTACTGTAACGCTGAGTAATGTTTTTACTGCATTCTACAGAAACTTTATCAAATAACGATTTCATGATGCTTGGGTTTTAAAGTTTTTTACAATGTAATCGGCTACTAATTGTCCGGATATTATAGAAGGCGGAACCCCCGGACCAGGTACTGTTAGCTGACCGGTATAGAATAAATTATGTACTTTTTTATTACGCATTTTTGGTTTAAGAAAGGCCGTTTGCATGAGGGTATTGGCAAGGCCATAAGCATTTCCTTTAAAGGCATTGTAGTCATCTTTGAAATTTTGAAGAGCATATGGAGTACATGTTACCACATGGTCGGCTATCGCCTCACCACAGTATTCCTCCAAACGTTGTAACACATGTTGATAGTAGTGATTTCGCATGGCCGTAGAATCATCCAAACCCGGTGCAACGGGAATTAGAATAAAAAGATTCTCCATTCCTTCAGGGGCAACAGAGGGGTCGGTTTTACTCGGACAACATACGTAATACAATGGTTTTTCAGGGTATTGGGGTTGGTTATAAATAGCTTTAGCATGACGATCGAAATCAGCGTCAAAAAATAAATTATGATGCTGCAGTTTCTTTACTTTCTTTTTCACTCCGATATAATACAGCAAACATGAAGGCGACATAACGCGGCGCTCCCAATAGGTATCCGAATAATTCCGAAGATGCGAAGGAAGTAATTGGGTTTCTGTAAAATGATAATCTGCTGAACTTATTACGACATCTGCGTTGAAAACTCCTTTGGATGTTTTTACCGATGAAATTTGCTTGTTGTAGACTTCCAAATTTTCAACGGTAGTTTGGAAATGAAAGGTAACACCTAAACTTTTTGCTAATTGAAACATTCCTTCAGCAAGTTTCCCAAATCCACCATCCGGATACCAAGTGCCCAATTTAATATCGGCATAGTTCATCATACTATACAAGGCAGGTATTTTCTCCGGCATGGCTCCTAAAAAAAGCACCGGAAATTCAAGCAATTGAAGCAATTTCGGAGAACGGAAATAACCACGTACATGCTTTGCAAACGAATGAAACAAGTTTAGTTGAAATGCCGATTTAAGTAAGGAAGGTTCCATGTATTCGAACAGCGATAACGATGGTTTTTGAACAAATTCGCCAATACCTGTTTCATATTTTATTCTTGCATCGGCCAAAAAAAGTTCAAGTTGATGGCCAGCTCCCGCTTCTTCCTGTTCAAACAATTGCTTTAATTCACTGAAGGATGCAGGAACTTTCATGGTGCTACCATCGCTGAAATAGATTTGATAGGAAGGGTCTAACCGTTTTAAATGAAAATAGGTTGAAGGCGAGCTGCCGAAACGTTGAAAAAATTGTTCCATTACATCTGGCATCCAATACCAACTCGGGCCCATATCGAAGGTGAAACCATCCTTTTTAAATACGCGCGCCCTTCCACCCACTTGATCATGTTGCTCTAAAACACTTACTTGTAATCCTTCTTGAGCAAGTACACATGCTGCGGCTAATCCCGAAAACCCTGCTCCAATTACGATGGCTTGTTGCGGCATGATGTATTTTGTTTAACTTTTATTATACAATGTTAAACAAAAATTCATTACGTTCAAAATAAATTTCGAATAAAGAAACATTGGATAGCTTGGCCGTAATTTCCGGAAGTATGTTCAACCCGAATACTCTTGGGATGTTTCCTGATTACGCCATCCTTTCCAAGCATGACATGCCGTTTTCCTTAATGGCCAAGAATTTTGACCTATAACTTAGTTACTACTTTTGATGTAAACAAATTCTCACCATTGGAATTCATATTTTCGATTTCCATTATCCTGTTAGTAATTAATGATTTAAAACGACGGACTACGTGGTGCTTACAAAAGTGATAATACGTCTTCGAGAGAGGTAAAATGGTATATGTTTTTACCTTTAGGTAACTTGTCGTTTCCTCTATTTCCTAGTAAAATTTTGCCGTGAAAAGATTTTGCAAAATGCTGAATTGTATTATAGGTTTCTTGAGTATTTATAGAATACGTGAGTAAACCGAGTAATACGTCTGCCTTAGTTATTTCTATAATTCGCACTAAATCAGAGGTTGGAACAGCTTGTCCGAGATATACCACCGGAAAACCTCGTTTTCTTAACGCATAATTATAGAATAATAAACCAAATTCGTGCATTTCATTATCTGGAAGAAATAATACCGTTTTCGGTAATCTGGAATCTACCGGGGTATCAATTCCATCCGTTGCAGCCAATAATTTTTGCCGAATAATATTACTAATGAAATGTTCTTGCGCAGGATTGATACTACCTGTTTGCCACATCGTACCAATACGATGTAAAAAAGGGAAAATGATTTCAGTAATCGTTTTCTCGAAGCCATGTTTAACCGTAGCGTTCAAGAGTGTTTTCTGAATCACCATTTCATTCAAATCAATTAAACCCAGAATAAGCGTATCGATAAAACTATTCGAATCACCGCTTCCAACGTTTAAACTCTTCACTTTCTCCCCTAAATCAACATCTGGCATTTCGGCGATATGTGAAATCTTAAATCCGTGTTGAACCAGAAAACTTACATTCAATAATTTTCTTAATTCCTCGTTCGAATAATGCCGAATATTCGTATCTGTTCGTTGTGGCGTCAATAAACCGTAGCGTTTCTCCCAAATACGTATCGTATGACTTTTTATCCCGGTAAGGGATTCTAAATCTTTAATGGAGTATTTTGATTCAGGTGCAGTCATCTTTGTTTAAGCAGTTTACAAATTTATCAAACAAATTCGAGTAAACAAGTATAATTTTGTCGAAACTACTTAAAAAGTAACGATGGGTTTGTATCAACTGAAAGTTAAACAACATATTCCTGCAACGCAAAATCAACTTTGGGAATTTATATCTTCTCCACGAAATCTTTCAAAAATAACTCCGGAATCGATGTCGTTTAGTATTACCAACGAACCTATCGCATCGATTATGTACCCGGGTATGATCATTTGCTATAAGGTTAGTCCTTTTTTAGGAATTAAACTTACTTGGGTAACTGAAATTACGCATGTTTCCGACGGAAATTATTTTGTGGATGAACAACGCATTGGCCCTTACAGCATGTGGCATCACGAACATCACCTTACCGAAACAAAGGAGGGTGTTTTAATGGAAGACATCATAAGCTATAAACCACCTTTCGGATTGCTTGGTCGTTTGGCAAATTGGCTATTCATTCGCCATCAATTACAAACTATTTTTAACTATCGTTACCAGGCTATGGAAAAACAGTTTGGTGCATCACTTCCCCTATGAAAATCAAATTAATTGTTCTATTTATTCTACCCTTGTTGTTGGGGTCTCTTAGTTCTCTTTTTACCGTAGAAGCTATTACTTCATGGTATAATTATTCAAACAAACCTTGGTTCAATCCGCCAAACTGGATTTTTGGTCCTGTTTGGACTTTCCTGTATCTTCTCATGGGATTAGCCTCTTGTTTAGTGTTCAAAACCGAGCATTCGTTAAAAGGAAAGGCCATGATCTTATACTTTATCCAGCTTGGTTTAAATTTTCTTTGGAGTTTTATTTTTTTCTATTTAAGAGAACCAGGATGGGCGTTTGTTGAAATAATACTCCTTTGGGTATTCATTAATTCAACCATTATTTATTTTAGTAAAATTAGCCGACTTGCCGCCTACGTTATGTTACCCTATGTTATTTGGGTGTCCTTCGCGGCTATCTTAAACTATTATCACTATATCCTTAATGCTTAAAACGGAGCGATTTCGCGGAAATAAATTGTATTTGCCGACAAAAGTATGCATGGGATGTAAACGAGAATTTACATGGCGTAAAAGCTTGAAGATGACTTGGGAAGAAGTAAAATTCTGTAGTGATCGGTGTAGAAAAAAGAAAAACAAAAATTAATTCTTGCGGGTTCTTCACAACACAAATGGGGCGCGAAGGTAAACAAATTCACCACAAAATTCCCATACAGTTATATACGAAGGGGTAAAAAATGAACGTTAATTTAATTTGTGGAAATGCATTGAATGGTACTACTTTTACAAAAACAGTGAGCGATGTTTGATGATGATTTTTTTGATGATGACTTTCGCGACATGGACAACCTGTTGATTGAATTTCATAAATTGAAAAATGGGGATGCCCATGATTTAATTCAGGAAGAAGAATTTGAATTACTAATAGATTATTTTGATTCTCAAAACGATAGGGAGAATGCCCAATTGGCCTGCGAATATGCCACAACATTATATCCCTTTTCAGCCAGTATGTATTTGTGCAAAGCAGAATGGCTATTTAATCAAAAAAAATACGGGCAGGCGTTAAAGGTTATGGATCAATTACGACAAATTGACCCAAATAATATTGAAGCGCTATTTCTTGAATCGGATATTTACATCGAACAAAATCGACATGAAGAAGCTATTGTATTACTGAAACGTGCGGTAGAGAATTACTCGGGCAATGAAAAATCAGATATCCTGCTTGAAATTTCTGAAGTTTATGATGAACTAGAAGAATTTGATAAAGTATATGAAACCCTGAAAAGAATTTTAAAAGAAGATGCTGAAAATGAGGAAGCCTTAATGCGTATTTGTTTCTGGGCAGAATTAACCAATAACCAAGAAGATAGTATTGCATTACATCAGGAGATCACCGATGAATTTCCTTTCAATGCTACAGCTTGGTATAACTTAGGTGTTGCATTCCAAGGTATTGATTTGTTTGAAGAGGCGATCGACGCGTATGATTACTGTTTAGCGATCGATGATAAATATGAATACGCTTACCGAAATCAGGGTGACGCCTTCATACAATTGAAACAGTTTGATAAGGCCATTGAAGTATTAGAAACCCATCTAACCCTCACCAAACCAGAAGATATTATTTTAGAAGCACTCGGTTATTGTTGGGAAAAACAAAAGCAGTTTGCTAAAGCGCGGGTGTATTATCGTCAGGCTTCTCAATTGAACCCTAAAGACGATCAAATATTTTTTAAGATTGGTGAAACCTACACCAAAGAATCGCAATGGGAAAAAGCTATTAAAGCATATTCTGTTGCACTTCATATCAATAAAAATAATGTAGCGTATTGCATGGCCTTGGGAAATTGTTTAATGGAATTAAATTCAGAAAAAGAGGCCTTGGTTTGCTATCTTAATGCCGTACAATTACGCCCGGATATTAAATCGACCTGGCAGGCTTTAGTAAAAGCTATGTACGCAACAAATTATCTGGATGAAGCGCTGGCACAACTTATTATAGCAGAAGAACATTGTGGTCACAAAACAGAATTTGTATTTTACAAAGCAGCTATTTTATTAGCAAAAGGTAAAACCAAGGATGCCGTTCTTTATTTAGAACAGGCTCTCTTGGAAAATCCGAAAAAGGTTACCGCGCTTCGGTTTATCGACGCGGAACTCATGCACCATCCGGCTTTTGCCGATGTTCTCATACAATATAAAAAAGGAAAGTAAGAAGTTAGTGTGAGGTAAGGTTAAGAAGCCAACGTTTGATTTCTCGGTTTACTTCAGGTGCTTTTTCTACCATAACATAATGGCCGCATTGCGTGTACGTTTTCAACATTGCTTCGGGCATTTCGTTCACAGCACGTTCAGCTATTTCAAGGGTTGAAACCGGATGAAGAAAACGATTCGGAATTAACATGTCATTCTCTCCGAAAAAAACCAACGTTTCATGCGGTATATTTCGAAGCTTAGGAAATAATTGTTCATCAAGCATAGCGTTCATACAACGTTCCATCATTAACCGATATAATCGTCTGTCGTTATTTCGAATGTAGCCATGCAAATGTTCAATCATTGTTTTGCTATAAGCAGAACTCTGGTAGAAGGAGGAGTTAATTGCATTAGAAATATGCAATTCATCCATGTTCATAAAGTCGCCTAAAATAATGGCGCTTTTAAACAACGAAGCTTCATTAGGTAAATAATATTCAAAACCTGCCGGAGAAAATAAAATCATATGTTTCACATACATGGGATAATGCAGCGCTGCATGTAAACAAATTTGTCCGCCCATAGAATGCCCAACCCAGGTAACTTCTCGTAGTTTTAATTCCTTTATAAATTGAACCAAGGTATTTGAAAAGAAATCAAGATGATAGGGGTATTCTCCGCGCGAACTTTCTCCACTGCCGGGTAAATCCAGTAAAATACAATGAAAGTGTTGCTTTAATTCCTGCGCGTTAGCATACCAAACACCTTTATAACTAGCCAAGCCATGAACAAATAATAAGGTCGGATTTTTTTTATCACCCAATGCATGATATGCAATTTTCAATCCGTTTTTTAACTCGCAATAATCTACCTCTATCATAAATAACAAACATACAACCATCGGAAGGAGTATAGCTTCTGATAATGTTTATTTTTACACAAAGCCTTTTTACATGAAAAGAATTTTGGTCGTTTGTTGCCTACTAATAACCTTCAACATACAGGCACAGCAGTTATTTCCAACTCCTTCAAAGGAAGAACCGAGTTTACAAGTCGACTTAAATGAAGTGACGGTTGTGGATCATCGCATTTTCAAGAATGATACCCTTCGCTATCGCTATAACCAAATGAAGTATTATGTAAAAACAATTCTACCATATCTCGACGCTGCTGTAAAACTGTTTCAAGAAATTGAGGATCATACAAGCGACATGCGTAAAAAGGATCGAAGAAAGTACATCCGTAGTCGTGAAAAGGAAATCAAAGAGAAGTTTGAAGATAAATTAGCGAATCTCAATATTACTCAAGGGCGCTATCTGGTAAAGCTTATTCATCGGCAGTTAGCAATTAATTGCTACGATATCGTAAAGGATTTGAAAAATCCAGTTACGGCAGCCTACTATCAAAGTTGGGCCAAACTCAATGGAATCAATTTAAATGAAGATTACAAGGCGGAAAACGAACCCGATTTAGAACGAATTATGAAGGCTCTTGGTTATTAAAGATGCATGACATGTACTTGTTTGTAACACGGCATCCTATTCTGATGTTCTCGTTGTTAGTCGGTAATAACATTTAACTCCTGATCACGCTTGCCTAATACCACCGCACCAACCATGGCACTTAAAAATAAAACGGAGGCAATTTCAAAAGGAAATACAAACTTAGTGAACAGGGTATTACCTAATTCCTTAATCAAACCGATATTGCTTTGTTGCTTATAATCGATTTGACTAACCTCTAAGCCTGTAATGGTTGATTTCAAGGTAGCCACTAATATTAAAAGAAGCGCACCTCCAGAAATAACAGCTGCAAATTGAATTAAAAAATTCTTTTGCGGTTCGGTATCACTATTCAAATTCATTAACATAACTACAAACAGAAAGAGTACCATGATTGCTCCGGCATAGACTATAATATTCACAATAGCCAAAAACTGTGCGTTCATGAGCACATAATTTCCGGAAATTGAAAAGAAGGTAAGTATTAAAAATAATATAGAGTTGATAGGATTACGACTCATGATTACACCAATCGCAAACGATAAGGTGAGAATAGCTAAAATCCAGAATGCAAGTTGATATAAATCCATTACCTAGTTCTTTTGAGGGATCAAGAGATCTTCTTTTTTATAAATGAAACCTTTACGGTCGTAGTTTGCCGGTGCAAATGTCTGCGTTAAATAGATGGCGTCTTTCGGACAAGCCTCTTCACATAAACCACAGAAAATACAACGCAGCATATTTATTTCATAGCTAGCAGCGTATTTCTCTTCGCGGTATAAATGTTCTTCATCTTTGGTTCGTTCAGCGGCTTCCATGGTAATGGCTTCTGCCGGGCATGATAACGCGCATAAACCGCATGCCGTGCATCGTTCACGTCCTTCTTCATCGCGATTTAAAATATGAAGTCCACGAAACGTTGAACTAAATTCACGTTGAACTTCTGGATAATTAATCGTGGCTTTCTTTTTGAAAATATGACCTAACGTTATGGTCAAGCCTTTGGCAATGGCCGGTAAATATAGTTTTTCCGCGAAAGTCATTGGCTTGCGGTCAACGGGTTTTGCTCTATTAGAAATAGTATATGCCATGCAAGTGATTAATGAGATTTAAGTAAAATAACAGCTCCTGTAATTAACATATTCACCAATGCTAAAGGAATCAGACTTTTCCAACCCAAGTTCATCAATTGATCGTATCGAAACCTAGGAATGGTCCAGCGGATAAACATGAAAAACAAAATAAAGCAAATTGATTTGCCAAGTAAAACACCAACGCCCAATAAACTAAATGCCCAGCCTGGCATGTGCGGTGCGAGTGAATCTAAACCTGGTAAATGGTAGCCACCGAAAAACAAGGTACTGATAATAGCCGATGTAACAAACATACTGATGTACTCGCTGAATAAATAAAAACCGAGTTTCATGGAGCTATATTCCGTATGAAAACCTCCGATTAATTCGCTTTCACATTCTGCTAAATCAAAAGGTGCACGGTTTAGTTCGGCGAAAGAGCAAACCAAAAAAATTAGAAAGGCAATCGGTTGTTTGAACACATTCCAATTTAAACCTGTTTGCTGATCTACAATTTCACGTAAACTCAAACTGCCAGTCATCATAACCATAGCAATAATACTTATGCCCAAAGCTAATTCGTAGGAAATCGCTTGGGAAGCCGCACGTAAACCACTTAATAAAGAATATTTATTATTTGATGCCCACGAACCTAACATAATGCCATAAACACCAACGCTTAACACACCAAAAATAAATAGGATGCCAACATTTACATCCGCTACTTGAAGGGGTACTGAGCTTCCATCCCGAAATTTCATATCTGGCCCCCAAGGCACTACCGCACTGGTCATAAGGGCAACAATCATAGATAAACAAGGACCAAGAATAAACAGAAATTTTGAAGAGAACATAGGAATAATCTCTTCTTTCATAAACATTTTTACACCATCCGCTAGCGGTTGAAACAATCCGAACGGTCCGGCGCGATTAGGGCCTCGACGATCTTGCATCACAGCTGCCACTTTTCGCTCTGCCCAAGTGCTATACAATGCAACTCCGAGGGAGCCTCCGAAAATGCAAGCAATGAGAATTAATTTCTGAATTATAAACGACAACGAAACCGACAAAATGAGCATGTGGGCGTAAAAATTTTGTGGCCAAAGGTAACCCGATTTTCTAATTATTTGTGCAGATTATTAGGGTATTGTTAGAAGAAAAAAAGCGAAAGCAACCTTAAAATCAAAACGCCCTTGTAATTTGTACAAGGGCGTTTAAGAAATGAATTTGGTTGAAAATAGCTTCTTATCGAAGATCAACTACATCTACACCGGGGTATTTTTTTTGATTGAACACGAACTGATTGTCAGTAAGTGTTGGGTTAGGAGTGTATCCGCTCACTTTATAGGCATAGATATTGCCATTTTTATCATACATTTTTCCTCCACTTACAACACTTTGAGCTTGATCGACCATAAGTTCGATTTTGGCGTATTGTTTGGTTTTATTGGTTGGTATTAGGGTAATTACATCCACTTTCTTACCTCCAACGGTTTGTGTTCCCGAATATTTGTAACTATATTCTTTATCATAGAAATTGGTGAATAATTTAGAGGGAGTGAAGGTGTTTTCATTTGGGTCGAAACTGGAAATTTGTACTTCATTGCTTTCTTTCACATAGGTCCAAATTGTTTTATTATCGCAATAAATTTCTTGTCCTGTAATTGAAACGAAATATTTATTTCCCTTCATAAGTACTGACCCACTTTTAGTTTGAGGTTTTCCTTTGGGAGAAGTAATAGTTATACTAAAATTGGCTTTTAACGCTTTAAGCGCTTTCACTTTGGTACTTACCTTATCGAGTATTGCTTTTGCTTGTGCATCGCCTTGTGCTGAAACAGTTAATTGTAACAACGTACATAATGTAAACAGGATAATCGCGCTTATTTTTTTCATTCTTTAATTTTTGGCCGCCACCGACCGGAAACGGCGCGCAAAGATTAATCAGAAAAAATTATTTGAATTAAAACTTTGTGTTGCTTTTGTTAATTGACTTTGATGATTTTTACACATTAATCTTCCAATTGTGTTTTGATGGAAGTATCATGAATCAATTCAAATAAATTAAATACAAACGATTCTCGCAACTGGTTTTTTTCACCCCAAGAGGTTCTTGAATTAAGTATTTCCTGCCAGCGTTCTAGCTGATAAACGGGTATGTTATATTCTTTTTTAATAGCGCCTAACTTGCGTACCATCTCCATACGTTTGCCTAATAAATCTACGATTTCAGCATCTAAAGAATCCAACACTAAGCGTATTTCTTCGATTTCCTGTAAGCCAGGAGGAACTTGTCCGGATCGAAAGTTAAGGTTGGAAATCAGTTGCAAGCATTGTTCGGGCGTTATTTGCTGCTTAGCATCACTAAGTGCTGCATCCGGATTTGGGTGCGACTCAATCATGAGTCCATCGAAGTTCAAATCCATAGCCCGTTGTGCTACTTTGGAAAGTAAATCACGCCTTCCACTTATATGCGACACATCACAAATAATTGGTAATTCGGGATGACGGCGTTTAAGCTCAATCGGTAGAGCCCACATTGGTTTGTTTCTATATTCGGTGGAAGGGTCGTAACTGGAAAATCCACGATGTATAGCTGCCACGCTTTCAAATCCAAATTGTTTAAATCGTTCGATAGAGCCACTCCATAAATCAATATCGGGATTGATAGGGTTTTTGATTAGTATGCCGATGGAAGTGCCCTTCAAAGCTTCCGCAATTTCCTGTACGGCAAAGGGGTTAACGGAGGTACGAGCGCCAATCCAAACCGCATCCAATTCATATTTCAACGCAAGTTCAACTTGTTCTTTACTAGCTACTTCGGTGCAAACAGGCAGTCCGCTTATCTGCTTTACGTGCTTAAGCCAACCTAATGCCGGTTCGCCGCGACCTTCAAACTGGCCCGGCCGCGAGCGTGGCTTCCAAACGCCAGCACGAATCATATCAATACCCGAATTAATAAATGCCTTAGCAACTGTTTCTAATTGTTGTTCATCTTCAGCCCCGCAAGGACCGGAAATAATAAAAGGTCTTTTCTTGGTAAAAAGATTCATGCGCGCGCAAAGGTAGGGGGAAGCGAATTGAAAATCTCCGTTCGCAACATAGAAATAAAAAAGAAAACCCTCCGAAGAGGGTTTCAATAAATTTTGATCTGTTTTATTACTATTTGGCCCAAATACTTGGTCCTGCACCTAAACTTCCAAACTCATTTACAATACCATTTTGATCGGTAATTTTATAGTAGAAGTTCATGATGGCATGTTGATAATAATGCTGATTTAAAGGATTGGTGTCGGTAATTTGCGCTTTTCCGCTTACCGTGTACGTAGTGCTTAACGGAGCTGGTAAGGTAACGGTTTGGGAAGGAATGTAGAGGGTGTCCTTATAGCATATACCTTCTATTTTAACTCCTTGAATCACATTATTGAAATTGTCGATATACACTTTGTCGATTTGGGTTCCTTCGGTAATACTCAATGAATATTGTGCAGGCCCTGTTATTGTTCCATCTTCATTCACATCCCAAATTCCCAAGAATTTATCACGAGTAACTGTTTCACAATGATCACCTTCATAACCTACCTGACATAAACAAACGCCCTCTTTACAAACTCCGCTATAGGCGCAACTAACATTTTTACATTTATCAACCTTACAAGCATTAAAGGTTACCGTTGCAAACACGGCTAGTGTAGCTAAAGTACTTAGAACGATGTATTTCAATTTCATATCTATTCTTTTCAAGGGTTAAATATAGAACTTTTTAAATTATTGTGTCAATCTCTTCCATAAACTAATGAAAAATCCAATCACCATAAAGACGGTACCAACCCATAAAACGTTAATCCAGGGAAAAACAATAGCCTTCATTGTAATATAATCATTTACTACATCCGGTTGCTTAAATGCAATAATAGCGGCACCTTCATCCGGCAGAATTTTATCTAAACGTGTGATTAAATTTGCTTCTGCAACGGTATCGGGAATACTGAACTCTTGTTGTCCTCTCAAAAAATAAATCGGATTGGAGCTTACTTTTTGTCCGTTTTTATTGTACACGCCAAGGTTGGCACACACGGCAACATCATTCGTTTCAGGTGTGTAATTAGCATCCTTTACTTCGGTATCAAATTGCTCAAAAACTAAGGTGCCCTGTTCAAAAGCTACGGAATCACCCTTTTTCATTTTCTTTACGGTGAAACCAACCGTGTCTTTTATTTTAGATTTGTCGAGCGTAGTGGTAACATAAGTAAATATATCGTGGGTCAAATAATGTCGAGAGTCTGGACTCGAAACTAATCCCATTTTAGGATTAATTTGAGCGTTCGGTCGCAACTCGAATTCCTCGACTACCTTGCCGGTGTCGTGCTCCAGTTTTTGGTACAGCACTTTATAAAAGTGGTTAGGTTCCTCCACGGTATCGCCCTGGTACGTAACGTTATAACCATACATCGTTATGGGGATATTCCGATATAATAACACATTCTCTCTGCTTTCCTTTGCTTTCTCTTGCGGTGTTTTGCCAATACCCAAATCGGCACCTAAGCGATTAACACTAACTACGCGCTTATTGTATCCTGAAAATAAAATACCGAGAAGCATCATGCCAAAACCAAGATGAGCCACCGTTCCACCCCATTTAATTATTTTCGATTTAAGCACGGTTATGATATACCATAACATTGAAACGATGGTTAACCAAGATGAAAAAAGCAGAAATACAATGCCGGGAT
>JAEUVD010000014.1 GCA_016787065.1 Chitinophagaceae bacterium | reverse complement strand
TTAGGAAATCAAGTACGTATTTATGATCTAACGGGCAGACTGGTTGCTACACATACCCTTTCAAATTTGCCAAGTACACTAGATGTAAGCATGCTTCACAACGGATTGTATATGATCGGTATTGGTAGTAGAAAGAGAATGTTTCGTGTTTGGAAGGAATAGATTATATTTTTTTATTGCTTTTGCTAAATGGGTAGCAAAAGTTCAGCATACATTTTGGTAACAAAACCTTTTACAAATACAGCAATAAATTTTCCTTTAATTACCATGAATAATTCACAATCAATAGAATTACAAAATTTACCAAGTGGTGTTTACAATGTTCAACTTTTTGTTGATGGTTATTCAAAAAATGCCCTGTCATTTCAAATAATAAATTAGCCACAATGAAAAAGTACTTTCTAATACTCTCATTTTTTTTCCTAAATGCAAGATTGTCAAGTGCAGTAATCCAAAATTCCAATTTTAGTATTTTGTCAATAAACCAAAATAATTATGAATTTCTTGTTGTTAGTATAATATCTGCGACTTACAATAGTCAATGTGTCGACATGTATATGCATCCTGTAAGTTTAAGTGCTGACACTATTTATATACGTGGGTTTTACAACATTTCAGGTTTTCCTGCTTCAATTTCATGTATCGCTTCTGATACCATTAATTTCCAGAATGTTTATCCCAATGCCAATGTTATTAATATTTCTACCGGTGTGTTTTGGGAAGATCCAAATAATCCCGGTGTGTATGATTCTATTTGGAATATTAAAGATTCCAACTTTAACATCAATCCACTCCTCCTACCTGAACCGCAAGGAGCGCCTGCTTCAGGCGATTTTTCGATTTATCCAAACCCAACCACAGGAGCACTTAACATTCAAGGAAAAATGAGTGAATTAGGAAATCAAGTACGTATTTATGATCTAACGGGCAGACTAATTGCCACGCATACCCTTTCAAACTTGCCAAGTACACTAGATGTAAGCATGCTTCACAACGGACTGTATATGATCGGTATTGGTAGTAGAAAGAGAATGCTTCGAATTTTGAAAGAATAAGATGCTATCACGAATTGCCGTTCAGGTAGTAAATTCGCGCCGTGTATTATTTGATCTTCGGAATATTATATCTGATATCGCTTCTCCCATTTTTTATTTTATACATCCTATCGGATGTTTTATATGTATTAGTATGGAAATTTTTACGCTACCGAAAAAACGTAACTTATAATAACTTAAAACTTTCTTTTCCGGAAAAGAGTGATGAAGAGATTAACCTAATCATGAATAAATACTACCGAAATCTTTGCGACTCGGTGGTGGAAACTATTAAATTAATGTCGGCATCACAACGAAGTTTAGATAAACGAATGACGTGCAATTGGGAAGTTTTTGATAGCATGACTTTACAAAATCGTAACGGACAAGGTTTCATGTCGCACCAGTTTAATTGGGAAATGGGAACTGTACTCTGCAACTGGCATTCACCTCGTCGGTTTACCGGTTTATACATGCCCTTGAATAATCGGTATTTTGAACGTTTATTTCTTTATATCCGTGGCCGTTCCGGAACGAAACTTATTCGTGTGCAAGATATGCAGAAAGAATTAAGTGAAACGCAAAACCAACAGGTGTTATGGGGTTTTATTGCCGACCAAAATCCGAGTGATCCTAAACGGGTTTCCTGGAATGATTTCTTCCATCGAAAAACGGCATTCTTTAAAGGACCAGAATTTGTAGCCCGACGATATAATAATCTGGTTTACTTCGGCGAATTCGTAAAACTTAAACGGGGTTATTATGAAATAAAAATGAAACTGGCGTTTGACAATCCTCGTGAAACAAAAGAAGGCGAAATAACAGAGGCCTATGTTCGGTTTCTTGAAGCTAGTATCAAACGCCAGCCAGAAAATTGGGTTTGGTCTCATCGAAGGTGGAAACATTCCTATCCAACTACATCATCTTCCTGAAATAACTCCCATCTTCACGGACCAAATAAGTTTTCCGGTTGTTTGGTTTTTGTGAACTCAAAGATTGAAATTTATTTTGTTAATGTCAAGTTTCAAAGGTTAAAATTTTACGCAAAAACCAACCTTTTTTTGAACCAGTTCGAAGGTCTTGTTCTAAATACTTTTTTTCTGAATCAGAACAACGGCATGCGCTGTAATCCCCTCTTCTCTCCCAACAAAACCCATCGTTTCCGTGGTAGTTGCCTTTATTGAAATAAGTTCAGCATCCACTTTTAATACCGAAGCAATACATTGTTGCATAGAAGCTACATGGGCTTTTATTTTAGGCTTTTCCAAACAAACCGTGCTGTCCAAATTCACTAATTCATATCCCTTGGATTGTACTATGGCATAACTTTTTTCCAATAAAATTTTACTGTCAATATTCTTATAGGTAGTATCATTATCCGGAAAGTGTGTTCCAATATCACCGGCATTTACAGCGCCTAGTAATGCATCACAAATAGCGTGTAAAAGTACATCGGCATCGGAATGACCAAGAGCGCCCTTATCATGTTCGAGCTGGATACCTCCTAACCAAAATTCGCGCCCTGCAACCAATTGATGGAAATCGATTCCGTAACCTATTTTAATCATACCCTTTTTTATGAAAGAAGGGGAACGTTAGCATTCCCCTTCCAATTAGTTAAACTTTTATTTCTTTTATTTCTTTTCCTTACGTTCGTCTTTGTCTGAATCCTTACTACTTCCTTTTCCGTTTGGTAATAATAACTTATTCAAATCTTCCATATCAAATAATAAAGAGAAGCGTAAAGTGTTCGATAACGGATTACGATTCGCACTTGAACCTGAAGGTACGATATACGCAACATTTAATCCGAACATGGAATACTTTACACCTAAGCCTAACGACAAGAATCGTCGATCACCTTTCATTTTACTTTCATTGAAATAACCTGCACGTACAAAGAATTGATTTTGGTAAGAATATTCTGCACCAATTCCCATCATAACTTCTTTCAACTCTTCGCTTCCGCCACCGGTTGCATCGGAGAATGATCCGAAAACACCACTCATCAAACTCTTGTTATTAATTTCCTCGATGTCAACGAAGGTATATTTCTCCGTACTATCATCGTATTGCCAATGTGGAGAAGGTACTAATAATTTATTGAAGTCGATACCGATGGTTAATTTATTAAATTCATCGATAGAATAATTATACGCTAAACCAATTCCTAAATTGGTAGGTATGAAATCTTTTCGGCCACTGGAATAATTAATTTTAGAACCTAAATTGGTAATTGCGATACCGGCATTGATGCTACTACCCTGACCGGATTCTGAATTTGAACCAAGTTCTTTGGTATAAAATGCACCAAAGTCGACACCGAACGAATTACCCGGTTTATAGTTAACGCCACCACTATTTCCGGCACCGTTAATAATATTAGAGTGAATGAATTTACCCGATAATCCTACCGAAAGGTTATCCGATAGTTTACGAGAGTATCCTAAGTCAAATGAAAATTCACGAGGTTTCCCTTGTCCGATAGGTTGTGCATTAATATCGGTATAGTTAATATCACCTAAATTGAAATAACGTAAACTGAAACTTACTGCTTGATTTTTATTATCCTTCTCACCAAATTTGGCATATCCGGAAATGTATGCTAGGAAAATATCCGGCACCAGATCCTTCAACCAAGGAGTGTAGGTTATAGATAAGCCGGCATCTTTTTCCGACATAGCTAATTTAGAAACATTCCAGAACTGCGCATTCGCATCCGGAGAAATGGCAATACCTACGTCGCCCATGGCACCGCTTCGGGCATCCGGACTAATTCGCATAAAGGGTACTGCTGTGGTAATGGTTGTGTATTCGGGTCCTGTTCCTTGTCCGCCTGAATTTACTTGTCCTTGAGCTGTTAAGCCGCAAGTTCCAACAACAACTAAGCCTAATACGGCTTTAATTAAATGAAACTTCATTTTTTGCATTAAGTTTTATTGATGTAGCGATGTTCTCGATAGGCTTGTGTTACCATCCCTCGTTTAGGATGGAGGCAAATATAGGTATTTTGGGTATTTCTTTTAGCGAAGCAATATTAATTTTTCGAGTTGTGTATCAGAGAGTCCGGAGGAAGACTTTACGTGCACTTTATATAAGTAGACTCCATTGGCTAGTTTATCGCCATATTCATCCGTTCCATCCCATTCAATATTACTGATACGAGTTCCTTCTGTGTTCAGGGTACTACGAAGGGTTTTAACCACTTTTCCGGTTGCTGTCATTACCTGCACACTCACATTCAAATTCTGTCCGGGCATATTATGCTCAAACATAAATTGTGTTTTGGTAGAAAAGGGATTCGGGTAATTTAAAACATGAGCTAATTTCCCCTCTTTAGTATTCACTACGATAAAACGAATACTCGCTTCGGAAGAGTTATTGGCTATGTCCCAGGCTTTGATATTTATTACATGTTCTCCTTCCGACAAATAATTAAAAGGAAAACGAACCACCCCAGAGCGATAATCATCCATATCTGCTTCAAAAAATGAATTTAATACATAACTTGTTTGTGGGTTATTATCCAATACAGCGGTAATATCATGCCCTATCGAATTACCGGAGTAGTTAATGCCATTATCGTCAAATAACTTGATAATTAATTTCGACGAAGAAGGCGTAATACCTCCATTTACAAAACGCTCATCGTTCATATAAGGTTTAATAATCGGACCTACATTATCAACTACAGGGTTAGAAGCACTTCCACCTAAATAAATATTTTTATCATACCCTTTACCGTCAACGGTTTCATTATTGATATAATAGCTAATCTTTCCTTGGGCAACTTCATAGTTAATATCTTTAGGCATTACAAAAGTGAAACGGAATTTGCCATTTTTTACAGAGGCCTTTCCTTTGTACACGGCATTATTCTGTACAAAATATTCAATCTTAGGGTCGCCAACACTTTGTAAGTTGCTTTGTTTTTTTGGTTTATCGAAGATCGTAGGATAAACAACGCCATTAAAATCAGGAAGAAAATTTCCATTTGCATCCGTTACATGACCGCTAATGGTAAATTTACCAAGTGCTTTCAAGGTATCGTATTGCACATTCACCGAAACGCCATTGATACTATCTGTAAACACTTGGTATTCCGGGAAGGATAGCGGTAAACCCGGGTCGCCTAATAATGCAAATTTTCTGAAGTTAGCGGACGTACTCTCATCAATATAATTTACGTAACGGAGATTTTTCGATAATCGAAAACCATCGCCCAAGGTTGGCATTTTATTATTGATTTTTTTAATGAAGCCTTTCGAAATGTAATTGGTATCCATGATCAAATTCTGATCAGCGAATACTAATTGCGTGGTAGTCATAAGGGCAATAGCTCCACCATCGGGTTTGGTAACTAAAGTTTCTCCTGCTGAAAAATAATTTGGATTATCAAAAGGAGCAAAGTCGCAAGTAGCCGTAATAAATAAAGGAAGCTTATCGCTATTCTTTAAATTATTGATATCATTGAACGAAAAAATACGCTCTTCACACCAGCCACCCGGGCCACCATGACCATTATAATTAACTAGAAAAGTTCCATTAAACAAATTGGCTAACATCGCCACATTAGCATCCGGGGTACGCGGTCCGGCGGGCGTTGATTGTAACGGAAACGCATCTACATAGAGTTTGGCGTTATTAAAACCCGGATCGTAGCCTGCCAATTTGGAGGATACAATTTCGGCATCTAGTAAATGCCTGGCGCCATCACCATTATCGGCACAAAATGTAGTATTGTTTTTCCACGGACCGAAGGAAGCCGGACTATCATAATTCAAAATCTTCGTAACCATTTTAGTCGCTTGGGAAAGTGAACTAATTGGCAATCGTCCAATTCCGATATCAAGGGTATTAATTGTTTGTCCGCTATAATCATTAATGTTCTCGTTGTCATCCAAAAAACCATAATAATCATCGGAGCAATATCCTAAAATTTTATTGTTGCTTTGATTGGTTTCATGGGTTGGAACATAATTCGTATTTCCTGCGAGTCGGTTTTTATAATCGTACGATGCATCACCAAATAGCAACACCGAATTCGCTAAATGATTCGCATCTGATTTATCGTAAATCATTTTCAGAAAATTTCGGATAGCAGACACATCCTGTGAACCCGACGAAAACTCATTATAAATTTCTTGTGGTGAAACGAGTACATATTGGTAACCTCGTTTGGCTTGGTGATGTGCAGCCAATCGTTCTGCTTCCGATTTAAAATCAGGATGAACAATAATGATATAATCGAGATTTTTTAGTGCATGTAAATCCTGATTTTCTTGCGAGCCAATATACGTAGGCTGTGAAACCTGCGAGCCATCTAAGGCTACAAAGCGATGTAGTTTGGAGGCCTCCTGATTGAAGCTGAGTACATCACCTGTAAGCACCGAAGGCATTCTAACCGGATTTAAAGGATCTGTAATATCCCAAACTTTCGTATTGCTGTTGGCGTTTTGAAGGTTGAATGAAGCAATGCTTCCGGTGGCTACCGAGTTCCAATCTGCGAAAATGAGCTGCCCGCGAAAAACAAGTTTGCGTCGGGTATTAATGCCAATATTACCAATATAAGCTGCAGCATCGTTCGAAGGAGGGGTGAACACACATTGCACATTCACGCTAGCCGTTGGATTGGTAATACTGGTTTTATTTTCTTTAATTTGAATTACTGGATCGTAGTAGGCATCACCAAAGGGTTCATACGTGATATTTTGTTGTTGAATTCCGTTGACATTAATTTTCAAATTACTACTACCACTATGTGTTATTGACCCTGTTCGGGTTGATAAAATAAGGGGTTGGGTTTCATCTATATCCGGAAAGGAAAAGGAGAAGTTTTTGCTCAGCGATCTGCCCGGAAGCATACTCATTTCGTCGCCCCAAAATTCTTTGCCGAATCGTCCATGATTAACAGAATCTCTTTCGTGAAATTGATAATCATTGTATGTATTTACGGTAACACTAGGATTTGTTAGCGCTGATTGCAACGCAATTCGCTTACCGGCACCTTTATCAAAATTCAAATAATAATAACTGCGTTCGCTATAAACGTTGAAGGCATGGGTAAATCCTTTTTGAAGCGAGTCTTTGATGAGGGTATGAGGTCCGGATGCATAGAACAAAATGTAATCACCCGGGTTAAACTGCCCATCATTACCATCCACCACTTCAATCGCATTCTCTATTAAATCATCTGCCGGAATTACTTTATTACTTTCAGATAACATTTGTCCGCCATTACCATATACTCGAATGTTAGCCGGATTAATGGAAGTAGGTACTATTTTACAATTATTCGCAATGAACTCATAATCTATTTTATAAACCCCTTCTTGGTCAATTGCAATTTTATAAAAATTACCCGAGCTTAATACAGAATGTGCCGCATACGTTCTATTACCAGAAGTTTTAGCTGCAACGGGTGTTTCAACGAGGTCAATCGTATAATCGAGTAATTCTTCCACCTCGCCATTTCCTTTCAAAATATAATGTGGAATGAAGATGTAGGCCAATGCTTTTTTCCGTTCCATACCCATTTTTACTTCTGGTAAAAAGGCCGTTGGAAAATCTTTGAGAAGGCTTTTATCAGGCACGGTAATCACCTGGGTTCGAACCACTGTAAGATTAACTTTTGGTAAGTTGTTGTATTGAAGGTCACGTGTTTCGAGAATATATTTTTGTTCCGGATGAAAGGCTGATTGCTGAGTAGCTTGAACCGCTTGCTCGTTCAACACTTTAGAACGTTGCATTTCTTGGGCATCAACTAGTTGGCCTATCAACAACAAACTAAAAATAATTACAACACTGCGCATAGAGTTCAAAGTTACTGGTTTTGCTATTATCGTTTCAGATTTTGAAAGTACCTGTATTAACGCGAAGGATAAAAAAATATTGTGTGCTAAAACTTAAATTAGCATCTACTCCTCTGTTTCCTCTTCCGGACGGATGCTAATTTTTATTTTCTGCAAGCGCCGTTGTTCCATTTGAATAACTGTGAAATCGTAGTTTTTATAGCTAAAGACCTCATTTTGTTCCGGAAACTTACCGGCAAGTTCAAGTACTAATCCGGCTATTGAATCACTTTCACCGCGAACTTCATCAAAAACATCGATGGGAAAACTTAAAGCGCGACAAACATCATTTATGAGTGTTTTTCCTTCAAAGATAAAGTTGTTTTCATCGAGTTTTTTCATCATCAATTCATCATCATCGAATTCATCTTTTATCTCCCCGATAATTTCTTCCATAATATCCTCTAACGTAAGTATACCGGAGGTTCCCCCGAATTCATCTACCACAATGGCCATGTGACTATGTTTCTTTTGAAATTCCTTTAATAAGGATTTAATCATTTTAGTTTCATGCACGAAATAAGGAGCGCGTATGAGGTTATGCCAGTTATAGAGAGGCTCATCGATATACGGTAGAAGATCTTTTGAATAGAGTATTCCCTTCACATTGTCTAAATCTTCTTCATAAACCGGCAATCGGGAAAAGCCGGTATCAAGTACTTGTTGTTTTACCTTTTCAAAATCCCAAGCATAATCAATACCAGTTACATCCAATCGGGTGCGCATAATTTGTTTAGCGGTAATTTCGCCAAATTTCAAGATCCCTTTAAATATATTCACTTCCTCCTTTGTAGCCGTATGACCTACCGTAAGTTCGATGGCATTTTCCATGTCTTCATTGCTTATCTCGCTTTTCTTGATGGAAAATTTACCTTCGATAAACGAAGTTGAATTAACCAGAAAGTTTGATACCGGACTAAACACCTTATCAAGAATTCGGATAAGCGGAGCAGTGAAAAGGCATAAGCGCATATTATTTTGTTGCGCATATACTTTGGGTAAAACTTCACCAAAAAGCACAAGAAAAAAGGTAACTAATACTACTTGAATCAGCACATTCAAAAACATATACACCGAATGACTGATTGTAGGAAAGAGTTGTTGAATATCTAAAATACTATTGAAGAGAAGATTTGTAGTAATGATAACCCCTATGCTTAAAAAATTATTGGCAATGAGTAATGTTGCAAGTAAACGTTTTGGCGATTCGATAAGTTTTAGAATCGTTTGGTAAGCCGGAGATTCCTTTTGCTTTATCAGATTAATATCCTTCGCGGATAGCGAAAAGAAGGCAACTTCAGAACCGGCAATGATGGCTGTAAATACGAGTAATACCACAATTAAAATTCCCAAAACAACATGCGCATTGGTTTCGAGATGGGTATTAAGAAGTAGGTTTGAAAGGGTTAGGTATTTCGAATCAGGGTCCAATTCCGGTAGTTTTCGTGAATAATTCCTTGTGCGTTTTGCGGAGTCAAAGGGCCAAATATAAATTAAAATGGTAATTCATTCTCTAAATCGGTCATACTTGAATCAGAATGATCTATGTCGTGAGATAAACCATCGCCATGATGATCCATCCGCTCACCACTATTCTTTTTATCGAGAATGAGCAATTGAGAACCAATTATCTCCGTCATGAAGCGACGGTTTTTATCCTTGTCTTCCCAACTTCGTGTTTTTAGTGAACCTTGAATATGCACCAAACTTCCTTTGTGCAGATATTTAGCCGCTAATTCCGCTAAACCTCGCCACAGCACGATATTATGCCATTCTGTTTGCGGTATTATCATACCTTTTTTATCACGTGTTGATTCTGTAGTAGCCAGTGGAAATTTGGCAACGGGTATATTACCTTCAATGTATTGAATCTCGGGATCCTTGCCCAGATTACCAATTAAAAAAACTTGATTAACTCCTTTCATGTGTCGTTGTTTTTTTAGCTTTTCTAGTGACTTGGTGGTTTAAAGATAATTTTTTTTATGAAAAAAACTAATAACCGTGCGGGGAAAGGGAAAATCCTTGATGTTTTTGGTATTTATTTTTTGAATTGACTTATTGATATGTTTAGAAAACCAAGGCAAAGGCACTTCGTAAAACAAACCATGAATTCGTTGATGGCTGAGTATTTGTTTGGTTTGGGCTAAAAGGGGTAATTTTTTCCAAGACAAGGTTTTGACGTCCGAAGGTGGTTTTTCCGATTCCGATTCAAAGAAAACTGGAAGGTATAACCCTCTCCAAATATCGCGTTCCTCTCGACGGAGAATAAAAAGTTCCTTGCCAGTATCCGGTATCAAAAAATGAAAATAGCGATCTTTCAAAGGTGCTTTCTTCTTCTTAATAGGAAATTTTGAAATGGTGTTATGCTGGTACGCTTTGCAGAGCTGTTGGAGCGGACAGCTATCACAAATCGGTACTTGGGGCGTACAAATAGTTGCCCCAAGATCCATGATAGCTTGATTGAAACGATGAGGTTGTTTCTGATCCAATAAGGAAGCCGCGAGTTCCTGAAAAGTCTTTTTACCTAATGCGGTTGAAGCATCAGCCGTTAAAGCAAACACCCTACTCAGCACCCGAATTACGTTGCCGTCAACCACCGCATGCGGTAAACGAAAGGCAAAGGATGCTATTGCGGCGGCGGTATAATCGCCAATACCTTTCAAATTTCGGATGTCTTGAAATTGATTCGGAAATTTTCCTTGATAAGAATCAACAATAGTTTTTGCCGTACTATGTAGGTTTCTACACCGATTGTAATAGCCCAATCCTTGCCACATACGAAACAACTCATCTTCCGGTGCCTTCGCCAAATCGAAGATAGTTGGGTAACGTTCTAGGAAGCGCTCGTAGTAGGGAAGTCCTTGTTCAGCGCGGGTTTGCTGCAAAATAATTTCGCTTAGCCAAATTTTATAAGGGTCAGTTATTTCCTTCCATGGTAAGGATCTTTTGTTATATTTACGGTGCCAATAAAGGAGTTTCTTAGTAAACACTTGACTATGAGCTTATTATCAGAAAAAAAGAGTGCGAATTAACACTTTATTTGATTTATGTTTTTAATTTTGGCGCTGAAAAAGTAAACAAACCTACAATGAAGAAAGCGGATTTAATCAATCAAATCGCCGAACAAACCGGCGTACCCAAGGTAGACGTGCTGGTGTCTATCGAGAGTTTTTTCACCAATGTTAAGCAAGCCTTGATAGATGGGGAGAATGTTTATATACGTGGTTTTGGAAGTTTTATCACGAAAAAGAGAGCGGCTAAAATCGGTAGAAATATCAAAAAGAATACAACCGTATATATTCCTGAACATTACATTCCTGCCTTCAAACCTGCCAAAGAATTTGTGGATGAAGTGAAGAAGAACAACACTGCGAACGAGAATATTGTTGTTGTGAAAGAAGATGTAACTGATTAATTTTTGTGCAAAAAAATCAAATTCTCTTTTTAGCAGCGGGTATCATGCTTTTTTCACTCCTTTACTTTGGAGGGAAAATGGTTGGTAAACAAACAACGGGAAAAGCACCGATGGCCAATCGAGATCAGGCTCAAGGCTCAGGCCCTATGATGAGTCCGATGGCCGAGGTGGAACCTATGCAGATAGGCTCTTACCTTCAGGATGCCAAGCTTCAATTAAAAGGGGATGCACTTCTTCTGCTTAAAGATCTTGAAAGTAAAGATCAGCAAGCTTCAACAGCGGTAACAAATAAAGATTTGGCTGAGTTTTGGGAGAAGCAAGAAAATTTGAATGCCGCAGCACATTTTTATAAAAAGGCTGCCTTTTTGGAAAATACGGAAAAAAGTATCACTTTTGCCGGCAATCTATTTCTGGCGATACTTCAGCGAACTGAAAAACCGGAACAGAGAAAGTGGCAGGCCTTGGAAGCAATAGCGTGTTTTAACAAAGCACTGGAGTTAAACCCTTCCAATGTGGATTCCAAAATATCCCTGGCAACATGTTATACCGATGGAACAGGTGAAACCATGAAAGGTGTTACCTTACTTCGGGAAATAACCCAGGCGGATAGCACCAATGTACCGGCAAATATTACTCTCGGTAAACTGGCAATACAATCCGGACAGTTTGATAAAGCTGTTAAACGTTTGGAACTGGTACTTTCGCAACAGCCGAAAAATACAGAAGCTATGTATTTTTTAGCAGAAGCGTTTCGAGGTAAGGGCGACAAACAAAAAGCCATTGAGCTTTTTGAGCGTTGCAAGAAGGAAGTAAAGGATCCTGAATTTGCTAAAGAAATAGATAGCTATATTAATAGCTTTAAATAATTAATTTTTTAACTAATAAAAATATTTGAACTTATGCCTTGTGGTAAAAAACGTAAACGTCATAAAATTGCTACTCACAAACGTAAAAAACGTTTAAGAAAGAACCGTCATAAGAAGAAGTAATTTCTTTTTTCTCTATTACCCTTTTTAATGTATAGCGCCATTGCTATACATTTCTGTTTTGTATAACAAATCAGGTTTGGATTAAAAAACGGTTGATCTATTGTGAATAAGGAACTGATAATACAATCGAGCGATGCTGGAATTGAGATTGCCATGCTTGAAGATAAACGGCTGGTAGAACTACATTTTGACAATTCCGGAGGTCAGTTTAATGTTGGAGATTTATATCTGGGTAAAATTAAAAAAATAATGCCCGGCCTTAACGCTGCATTCGTAGATATAGGTCATGATAAAGATGCTTTCCTGCATTATACCGATTTAAGTCCTTATTTCCGTAGCCTAGTAAAATTCACAGAGTCTTGCATTACCGATACGAGCGCCGGCACCTTTGATTTCACCAAATTTCAATTGGAACCTGAAATTCACAAGGCCGGAAAAGCCATGGATGTGATGCAGGGGAAACCTCGTGTTTTGGTTCAAATTTTAAAAGAGCCTATTTCGGCTAAAGGCCCTAGGGTGAGTTGTGAAATTTCCCTTCCCGGACGATTTATTGTTGTAACCCCCTTTAATAACTTCGTAAACATTTCTAAAAAAATTCATTCGGTTGATGAACGTAAACGCTTGCAGCGTATTATCGAAAGTATCAAGCCTAATAATTTTGGGGTTATTGTGCGTACAGCGGCTGAAGGACAAAGTAGTGCCGAATTACATAAAGATTTGGTTCAGGTAGTAGATTCATGGAAAGCCATTCAATATAATTTGAAAAATGCCAAGCCTCCCATGAAAATTCTGAGTGAACAAAACAAAACAACCTCGTTGTTGCGTGATTTGTTGAACGATGACTTTTATCGCATTGTTGCTAACGACAGTTCGATTGTGAAAGATGCGAAAGAGTATATTCATAGCATTGCGCCTGGAAAAGAAAGCATAGTTACCCAAAATGCCAGTGGCGAAAATTTGTTTGAATACTTGGGCATTGCAAAACAAGTAAAACAATCGTTCGGAAAAACCGTAATGATGAATAGTGGTGGTTACTTGGTTATTGAACATACCGAAGCGATGCATGTTATTGATGTGAATAGCGGTCATAAGTTCTCGAATGAAGGACAAGAAACTACTGCCCTACGAACTAATTTAGAAGCAGCACGTGAAGTTGCTCGTCAGCTAAGGCTGCGCGATATTGGAGGCATTATCATTGTTGATTTTATCGACATGAAGGATTCTGAAAACAAAAAGAAAATTTCTGAGGCAATGGAAGATTTTATGGCTTCCGATCGAGCAAAGCATACGGTGTTGCCACTCTCCCGATTTGGGTTGATGCAGATAACCCGACAACGCCTTCGACCAGAAATTAAAATTTCAACCGGAGAAACTTGTCCGAGTTGTAATGGATCAGGCAAAATTCGATCTTCTCAATTACTTCTCGATGATATTGAAAAGCATATCAAGTATTTAAAGACAAATTTGAACATCAATCTTGAATTGCACGTTCATCCCATAGTGCGTTCTCATCTTACCAAAGGTCTCTTATGGAATTCCATCTATGCAAAATGGAAGAAGGCTTATGGTAATTTCTTCATCAAGGAAGACAATGGCTATGAGTTTTTGCAGTATAAATTTTACGACGGGAATACAGGAGAAGAAATCAAGTTTTAATAGCTGTTTTTCTTGCTAAAGCATAGCGAATAGTATCAAGGAGATTATCCTTAGGGTTAAGGGTTCCTCACAAATAACAAACTTAATTTTCTCAAATAACATGGCTCATAAAAAAAGTCCCTGTTTTAGAAATTCAAACAAGGACTTTTTTAAAGTAAGATTAAAATTAGTCTTTACGCAATTTCAGTCGATACTGATTATCATCTAATTTCAAATCGAGATAATAAATACCGGCAGCTAATTGTTCCGGAAGATCAATTTTAAATTGATTAGTTCCATTATTATTTATCGACCAAGTTTGGATAATTTGTCCGAGCGTATTATTCAATCGAAGATTCATGTTCTCCCAACCTTTAATACTTCCCAAATCTAATTGTATGAAGGTACTAAATGGATTAGGATACACTTTGATATCCGATTCTGTGATCGAATACACCGCATTCGGATTGATCGTAATTACATAGGTTAATGTGACTGAACAACCAAAATGATCGGTTACAACCACACTTACGGTATACGTTCCAACGGAGGTATATGTATTTGAAGGATTCGACAAATTACTTGTATTTCCATCACCGAAATTCCAACTATAACTACTGATCGCATTGGTACTATTTACCGAGAAGTTCATCGGCGTGTTAACAAGAGCCGATCCTGTAACAGATAAGGTTGGATTCCAAACAGAAACATTTACCGTTGTAATAAAGGTATCGGTTCCATAAGGTGAATTTGCAATTAAGGTTACGGTGTAAGCACCATCAATGGAATAGGTATGTGATACTAAATTAGAACCTATCGTTTGTACCGCCGAGCCATCACCAAAATCCCAGGTTCCACTGGTATAAGGCGTAGGTAATTGAGCGGTGAAATTAATGGTACCCGCACAATTTGGATTCACATAGGTATAGGATGTACTTGGAAGATTTAATACATGAATATAATTCGTCAAGGATAAGGTATCAAAGTTGGTTCCGTTTCCAACAATTAATGTTGCCGGATAATTGCCTGCGGCACTGTAATTAACGATTGGATTTTGTACAGAAGTTGTTGGCGAACTTGAACCCGGTAACAACCAACTCCATGAGGTTGGATTGCCCGTTGACTGATCTGTAAACGTTACATTCTGATTAACCCATACTGTAGTTGGGGCTGCCATAAAGTTGGCATTAGGTAACGAATCGAGTACAATGACAGAATAATCTTCCGCCTGTCCGTACGATATGCTCGAGCATGCAGGAATACTATAGTAGCTCGCTACTATGCGTAAACGCAGCGGTGTATTAGTTACACAATTTGCCGGAATGGTAAGATTACCGGTACATGTAAAACCGCTGATAGTATAGTTGTTCAAGAAAATTTCAGAGCTGCTAAATGTACCATCGTTGTTTACATCGAAATAAATATTATAGTATTGATAGTTTGCCGATCCTGTAATGGTATAAGGATAAGTAACCCCTTTATTTACGGTGGTGGAATATGTACAGGTAAAATCTTTATATCCTTCCAAATCATTTCCGGAGGAAGAATTGATGGATACAAAATTCACATTCGATATACCATTACCACAACAGGTAGATGAAGTAGGCATATTACAAGTTGTTGGAATAGGCCCTCCCAAGTTAGTTACACTAATTACCTGTGAGAATGAATCTGTTCCAAATGCATTGGTAGCATGTAAGGTAACCGTATAATTTCCTAAAGCAGTATAGGCATGTGTTGGGTTTTGCAAGGTACTTGTTCCACCATCTCCAAAAGTCCAATACCATGAGGTTGGTGTATGTGTTGAACTATCACTAAAAGAAACAACGCCGTTACACGTATTCGTAAGTTCATAGCCGAAATTTACACACGGCAAAGAAGTAATATTGATATAAATCCAAACGGTGTCCGTAGGATTTAAAGGGTCATTGGTATTCACTATAACATAAGCGGTATCCAAGCCTCCTGCCGACGAACCAGACGAAGTAATTTGTATAGAAACGGTATCTGTACTGCCGGCACTTAATGAGCCTGCATTCGGGGTAGTTTGCAACCCGGCGCCAGAAATTTGAGTTGCCCATTCAACGGCATTCGCAATGATACGTGCCCCATTATTATCATAAGCGTAGTAATCATAACCAATATAAATGGCCTTACCACTTCCATACGGTACAATAGTAACAGCATCGTATCCACTATAACTCACCACTTCTGTTTTTGATGCATTAGTGAAATTGTAATAGAAGGTTGCATTCGAACTATATAATGGTGTTGTAACATTATTCGTAAGCGGTGTGGTGGTTGTATTGATAGTCATTGCCGTTCCGCTGATATAGTTAGTATAGGATCCCGTAAAAATTCCACTGCTTAAACATGTGTAATAACTGCCATCTCCGCAATAAATAACAACCCCTCCGTTGTTCACAAAGTTTTGAATAACCGGTGCACATGCAGTAAGAATAGTTGACGAAGCGTTTTCCTTCTCAGGAACTAGCAATACATTCTTACCTGCTAAATCACTCTGTAACGTTGCAGGCACAGTGGCTGCTGAGGTTGTTAGGGTATAGCCGGTAAAATATTGATTAATGGCGTTTATAGTGTTTGGATATTCTGTGGTCATATCAGCACCATAAGTCCAAGCTAAAACTTGATTTCCTCCACCACCGGATGAGGTTGTATTCCAGTTTAAAGTTCCACCTGCTGCGTTTTGAATGAATAAAGAAAGATTAGCAGTATCATTACAACCTAATGAAACATTAAAGAAAGCAGGTGTAATAACTGCCGTTGGATTGGCTTGCGTAGTTACTACATAAGTTATGGTATCTAACCCACCACCACAACTACCGGCTATTAAGGTTACCGTGTAACTACCTGCGGTAGCGTAAACATGGGTTGGGTTTTGTAATGTACTAGTTCCTCCATCGCCAAAATTCCAGTTCCAAGTAATTGCGTTTGCAGAAGAAGTATTGGTAAAGAACACCGTATCCTGCACGGCAGGACTTGATGGTGTAAACGTGAAGTTCGCTGTAGGCGGAACAACCGATGGTATATACCCGAACCATGATGCAGCAAAGCCAGCTAAATTCACGGAACTATTTGAAGTAAAACGAATGAACATATTTCCTGATGTAGCTTTCGTTACCGGAGGTAATGTTGAGCCCGAGCCTGAATACAACAAGATTCCTGCCGTAGATGTTCCATCATATACATACATATAATCATAACCCGCCTCTGTTTGGAAACTATTAAAGGTTAGTTTTATACTATCTACACAAGCACCTGGTGAAATTAGAAAGCTACAGTTTTCATAGCTACCATAATTTCCTGTAGAACCACCAGAATCGAATAACCATCCACTCTGTAAATTCGTTGTTTGAGTCGATGATGGTGAACATAATTTGAACATATTCACTACATGAATATTCTTGGTAATTGAATCGCTTCCAAAAGAATTACTTGCTACCAGTTTCACGGGATATACACCTAAGGTATTGAACGTTGACGTAGGATTCTGTGCGGTTGATGTAGTTGGTGAACCTCCTGGAATAGTCCAGTTCCATGATGTAGGCCCGTTGGTGCTTAAATCGGTAAAGTTTACAACCGATCCTAAATTCACAAAAGTATCAACCACGGAGTAATTTGCCACCGGTGGTAACGTAGAACTATTCGTGATAGTAACCGTATAGTCTTCTGCTTGGCCGTAGTTCAAGTTCGGACATGGAACAGAATAAGCAGTATAATCGGAAATAACACGCATGCGTAGCGGCGTATTATAAACAACACCCGTACTAGGAATAGAAAGTGTAATTTGTTTAGGGTTTACATTGGTAGGGAATACAGGAAGTAATTCTAGGGATCCAAAACTACCATCATTATTATAGTCGATAAATACTCTAACATATTCCGAAATATACTGTGTAGTAACATTCAATGCATATTGCGATGTACTATTCAACGTTGTTTGATCGGTGCAGGTAAAATCTTTATAGCCTTCGGTAGCATTGGATGAATTTTTGTTGATGGTATTCAACTGCACATTCATGATTCCATAAGTAGTTGAAGTGGTTGTAACAAGGGGCACACACAATGTTGGAAGGGGCCCATTAATATTCGTTATAGTAACAATTTTAGAAATAGAATCGGTACCTGTTGCATTCGTTGCATGTAACGTAACTGTATAGGTTCCGGTTGCTGTGTACAGGTGTGAAGGGTTTTGTTGAGTACTGCTTCCGCCATCGCCAAAATCCCAGAGCCATGAGGTAGGTGCGTTATTCGTACTGTCGATAAAATTTACCATACCCGAGCAACTGCTTAGCTGAGAATATCCAAAATTCACACAAGGCATGGTACTAATATTCATATAAATCCAAATGGTATCTACCGGGTTTAAAGGATCGTTCGTTGTAATAACCACAAAGCTTGTATCAAGTCCGCCTTGCATACCCGTTGAACTTACCTGTATCGTAACTGTATCAGTACTTCCAGCACTTAATGATCCAGCATTAGGAGTTACCGTTGTTGAGGCATTTGCAATTTGTGTTGCCCACGACATAGCGTTGGCAATGATGCGAGCCCCATTACTATTATATGCATAGAAATCATAACCCACATAAATCGCCATCCCTTGGCCGTAAGGAAGATAGGTTACTACATCATAACCATTATAACTTACAACTTCTGTTTTAATTGAATTGGTGAAATTGTACAATAAGGTAGCATCTGAGCTAATTAGCGGAGGTACCACACCGGTGGTTAGCGGTGTAGCCGTTGTATTTATAGTTAAGGTGGTTGAATTCGTGTACGTGTTATAGCTTCCGGTAAATATGCCTGTATTTAAAGTAGTTGAATAACCATCACCGCAATAGATTACGACTCCTCCGGCGTTTACAAAGTTTTGAATAACCGGAGCGCATGCAGTTACAATAGATACATTGGATGTTTCCTTTTCCGGTATCAGGAGAATATTTTTCCCGCTCAAATCATTTTGAAGAACGGATGCTGAGGTCGCTGAAGATGTTGTTAGCACATAACCTGTAAAGTACTGATTAATGGCAGCAATCGTATTGGGATATTCCGTAGTTAAATCCGCACCATAAGTCCAAGCTAATACCTGGTTCCCACCAGAAGTTGTTGAACTTGCATTCCAATTTAAAGTACCTCCGGATGTATTTTGAATGAATAAGGAAAGATTTGCGGTATCGTTACAACCTAAAGTAACATTAAAGAAGTTAGGAGTAATTAACGCATTTGGGTTGGCTTGCGTTGTAATTACATACGATATGGTATCTAGTCCGCCACCACAAGTTCCGGCAATCAAAGTTACGGTATAGGTTCCGGCAGTGGTATATTGATGGGTAGGATTTTGAAGTGTACTGGTTCCACCATCACCGAAATTCCAATTCCATGATTGTGCATTTGTTGAAGTCGTATTAGTAAAAAACACTGTATCCAATACTGCAGGTGTACTTGGTGTAAAGGTAAAATTAGCAACCGGTGGTGTACTCGCTTGTTGATAGGCTACCCAGTTAGCTGCAAATCCGGCATAGGTTGCTGAACCATCCGTATAGAAGCGGATAAACATATTTCCGGATAGTGCTTTGGTTACAGGAGGAATGGTGTATCCACTACCTGAATACAATAATGTTCCTGCTGTGGATGTTCCGTCATAGATATAAATGTAGTCGTAACCAGATTCTGTTTGAAACGAGCTAAAGGTTAGCTTGATACTATCCGTGCAACTTCCCGGTGAAATCAATAAGCTACAATTTTCATAATTGTTGTAACCACCTAATGGGCCTCCCGAATCATACACTGTTCCGCTCGTGGCAGTGGTTGTTTGACTGGAAGAAGGATTACATAAGTTAAACGTTGAAATTACATGAATATTTCTTGTGATAGAATCGCTACCATAAGCATTGCTAGCTACTAATTTTACCGGATAAACACCTACGGTATTGAAGGTTGCCGTCGGGTTTTGAAGAGTTGATGATGTTGGTGAACCTCCAGGTATCGTCCAATTCCAAGTGGTTGGTGCATTAGTAGATAAATCGGTGAAGTTGACCACCGTACCGGCATTTACAAAGGTATCAACTACCCAGTAATTCGCAACTGGTGCTGACGATGTGGTATTGCCAATAACAACGGTATAATCTTCCCCTTGTCCATAATAGAGCGAAGGGCAAGCCCCTGTAACCGTGTATAAGTCAGAAATAATTCTCATTCTTAATGGGGTGTTATACACAACACCACTTGAAGGAATACCAAAGATTACCTGTTTAACCGTTGATCCGCTTGAAAACGCAGGCAGTAATTCCGAAGTTGCAAAAGTTCCATTGTTATTGTAATCTATCCAAGCATAAACATACTCTGATGTATTTTGCGTTGTTACTTTCAATTGATATTGAGATCCGCTCTGCAAGTTTGTTTGATCGGTACAAGTAAAATCTTTATACCCTTCTAACGATGTACTACTTGTTTTGTTGATTGTGTTAAGCTTCACATTGGTAATGCCATAAGAGGCGTTTAATGAGGTGGATATTGGTACACAAGTAGCCGGAATAGGTGCTGGCGTTCCGGTTAGGGTAATATAAGCCGGCATAATCAAGGTATCCGGTGTGCTTCCACAAGAAGCGGAACCATTTACTATCAAGGTTACATTATAAACTCCCGGGGTGGTGTACGTATGAGTTGGACTCGCAAGCGTACTTGTACCTCCATCACCGAAATTCCAATTATACGATGTTGCATTCGTTGACGAATTGGTGAAGGTGACCGTCATCGATGTACCACAAGAATATGTTGGTGAACCGGCGAAATTAGCTGCTACAGAACCCGTAAATAACGATCCTACACCAACAGCATGCCAGGCATTTGTTACAGCAATTACTTCCGGACTGCAAGCTCCATATAAATCAATGGCCGATTGAATCGAGTATGTGCGTGCATCGGTATATTGCGAATTGCTTGTAAGATATACGGTTAAATTTCGATAGGCAATTTTCGCAGCTTTGGTCATGCCAATCGGTGAAATATTAAACGGATCACCATTATCGTTCATACCTGATCCGCCATTACATAATAAATAGAACCAGTAATTTTGAACTTGCGAATTCGTATGTACGCCTCCATTGTCGGCTGAACCAAATTCCCAGTATACACCTTGATAAGTATCAGGTTGGTTAGTAGCATTTGGGTTCGACATATTTCGAAAAGGAGGCGTGCTTCCCATCGCAAAAACATCTCCCATTAAGAAATTTGCCGTGGTAGGATTTGCGTAATAATCAACAGCCACACCGAAAATATCACTGAATGATTCATTCAATGCACCCGACTCATAAGAGTAAACCAGTGCTGCACTGAATTGCGTAACCGCATGGGTCATTTCATGCCCAACCACATCTACCGAAGTGAGCGGGCCATAGTTTACACCATCGCCATCACCAAACGTGATTGATAATGATGAAGGATTCCAAAACGCATTCACAACATTTGATCCATAGTGAATATAACTATTCACGGCTGAACCTAAATTATCATAGGAGTTTCTGCTGTGCGCAGACAGGTAATAATCCCAAGTTTTTTCTAAATTATAATGACCATCATACGCCGCATCGTCTGTATCCCAAATATTATTAGCATCATAAAAATCCACACCGCTCGATGTAGAGGTAGATCCATTTAAGTTATAGGTGTTAATAATTCGCGCTCCATTTTCACGTAAGCGATAGCTACCCGGTGCTACACTATCGGTTGTTATGGATACCGTACCTGAGTAATTAGTAACCGCAGTTCCTAGCACGTTGGTATAATGAATTTGATCAACAGCAAGTACCTTTTCACCGGTCTGGTTATTGAGATAATATAAATAGGCTTTAGGATTGCCGTTGAATCCTTCTACCGAAATTCGATCACATAAAATCCATTGCTTGTTTTCCAATGCCACATATACTACGCCATGTTGTTTACTTTCTACACCGCGGATTCCGGGGTATTCATCTTGGAATATTTTTTCTGCAACAGCCGACCAACTCATATTTCGAGGCTCCTGCGGTTTTGTATTGGTGGGATAATATTCACCGTTAGCGGAAACAACCTTTCCTTCCTTACAATGAAATTTGAAAATTCCATGTTCAATTTTGATACCTTGAAAACGTTGCTCGTAAATGATATGCGTGAAACCAAGTTCATCGTTTTCTTCTCTTATTTTAATGAAGGTGATGTAAGGATTTTCTCCGGCGATATATTGTTGAAGCCAAGATTCAATATTAGAAATGGAAGGTTCCTTCCCCGATTCAAAAGAAACATATTGAATTGTTTCGTTCTTTGCTAAGGTAATCAGATTCGCTCCTTCGATACGTTTGGAAGCTTCCTTATCTTTTAAATCCTCTGCATGTAAAAAACTGGGTAGAAAAAACAGTACGCATATTGCGTAACAAAGTACTTGCTTAATAGTCATGATAAATAAGTTGTAAGTGGGGAATGTTTAGTTAGTTAATATGATGGTATTTGAATTTAGTAAGTTTGATATTTTAGTTTTTGTTACCCTTTCGGGCATCCCCCTTGTTGTATTTCAGGTATCAAAAGTAAGGTATTTATTTCTGTCATATTATTCCCTTACCAATAAATTTGGGCATTTTCGGTATAAAAATGGCATTTTCGCGACAAACTATTCACTATCAGCAGGACACGCTTCTAGAGCATTTCTTTTTTACCTAATTCATCTTTATCGGAATAACGATCATGTAAGTTCACCGGTGGTTGATGCGTTTTATTCAGTCGCAATTGAATCATATTCACACCAAATGCAAAGGCCATACTAAAATACACGGTGCCTTTAGGAATATGGTAGTGAATACCTTCTGCAATTAAGGAAGCCCCAATTAACAACAGAAAACTGAGTGCAAGAATTTTTATGGTTGGATGTTTATGAACGAAAGAACTAATAGGTTCTGCCGCGGCGAACATGATAAGAACCGAAATAATTACCGCAGCCATCATTACCCAAACTTCTTTTGCCATGCCCACTGCTGTAATTACGGAGTCGATAGAAAATACAATATTGAGAATGAACATTTGAACCATTACCGACATAAACGACATCACCGCTTTCGATTTTAAATCTCGTGCATCATCTCCGCTTTCACCTTCGAGTTTATGATGTATTTCCTTTGTACTTTGATAAATCAGAAATAATCCTCCAATCATTAAGATGAGATCTTTGCCGGAAATACCAATGTTAAGAATTTCAAACAAGGGTTTATCGAGTTTTAGTATTATTGAAATAGCGGCTAACAAGCCCAATCGCACTAGCATTCCTATAAACAAACCATAGCGACGAGCCTTCTTTTGTTGATTCTCAGGCAACTTACCGGAGAGAATAGAAATGAAAACGATATTATCGATACCTAAGATTACCTCTAACAAACTGAGGGTAATCAGACTTACTAAAATTTCCGAATTGAATTCCATAGTTACTTTTTATCTGCTAAGGTTCTGCATATTTTTTTCGCGATAGCAGGTCCTTCATACACGAAGCCGGTATAAACCTGCACGAGTGAAGCGCCAGCTTCTAATTTTTCAAGCGCATCTTCCGGAGTAAAAATTCCGCCAACCGCAATAATTGGTAATCCTCCTTTAGTTTTTTGCGTTATATAACGTACTATTTCTGTACTGCGTTCTTTTAAAGGCTTACCACTCAAACCTCCCGAACCGGTAGCTTCCAAACGCCCTTTGTTGGTGCGCATGCCTTCCCGATCGAGCGTGGTATTCGTAGCAACGATGCCGGATAGTTTAACAGATTGCGCAATTTCAATAATATCATCTAATTGCGTGTCGGTTAAATCAGGCGCAATTTTTAATAAAAGAGGTTTAGGATTTGGATACGATAGATTGAGGTTTTGAAGCTTCAGCAATAAATCATGTAAAGGTTTCTTTTCCTGTAACTCTCTTAAATTAGGTGTATTCGGACTACTCACATTCACCACAAAATAATCCACTACCCCATGCAACGCTTTGAAACAATAAACATAATCTTGAATAGCGTCTTCGTTGGGAGTTACTTTATTCTTTCCAATATTACCGCCGATAATAATGTCCGTTTTTCTTTTTTTCAAACGGGTCACTGCCGCCTCTACGCCTTGGTTATTAAAACCCATACGGTTAATAAGAGCTTCATCCACCGGAAAACGAAATAATCGAGGTTTTTCATTTCCATCTTGTGGCTTAGGTGTGAGCGTTCCAATTTCTATAAAACCAAATCCGAGGCAAGCAAGTTCATCAATGAACATCGCATCTTTATCAAAACCAGCGGCTAACCCAACGGGGTTCTTAAATTTCAAACCGAAAACCTCACGTTCCAGCGAAGGATGACGAAAACAATAATTGCTTTCTAAATACTTTTTTCCAATCCCTGAGTTATACGCCTTAGAAAGCCACTTCATGACTTTGTAATGAACATTCTCCGGCTCGTACTTAAACAGTACCTTCTTTACAATATTATACATGAGATTATGGAAGTACCTCCGCCAATTTTGTTGTGAGCGCGTCACCCTTGAGGTTCATCGCAATAATATTTCCGCTTGGATCGATAAGTACATTCGATGGAATTTCTTCGATGCCATAGTTTCGGGCAATTACACTTTGCCAGCCAACTAACTCACTTATATGATTCCAAGTTAAGCCATCTTTTTCAATGGCCTTCATCCAGTTCTCTTTATTTGAATCCAGGGATATACCTATGATCGTGAAGTTCTTATTCTTATTCGCATTCCAGGCATTCACAACATTTGGATTTTCTTTACGACAAGGAGCACACCAACTCGCCCAAAAATCAACAAGAATATATTTGCCTTTGAAATCACTCAGCTTCAGGAGTTTACCATCCGGTGTTTCTGCACTAAAGTCGGGAGCGGCTTGATTAATTTTCAGTTGATCTGTTTCCTCTGCTTGATCCTGTTTATTCCCTTGCAAAAAGCGTTGCGCAAATTGTTTCGCACTGGTGGAGGAAGGAAAACGTTTGGTAATACCTTCATAGAATGTAGTCAGAAAAGGTCCTTCGAATTGCGGTTTGATAAGGTTTACAGCAAACAAGGCACTTGCAACGCTCTGTGTGGTATCGGCAAACCCTTTGATGTATTGCATGAAGCGTGCATTCACCTCTTGCAAATCCTTTTCAACCGATAGTTTTAATGAGTCATTTTGTTCCCTTGCTTCTACCGAATCTTTAATAACAGCGAGTGTTTTTATGTCGTTGATATTCTCTCTTAAATTTACTAGAAAACTTTTTAATACGGTACTACTTCGTGAGCCGGAAACTGTATAGTTTTCCAATGCATTCCATTCTCCATTTATGGTAGGATGATCTCCCTTATTTAATGCGAGTAACAAGTATTTATCTTGTCCGAAGGTTACACGATACAAACCCTCTTCGGTGTTTTTACACTTGAATTCGAATTCACCTTGATCGTTCGACATGCCGCTATCAACAGGAATATTATCATCAAAGCCAAGTTCATGTACCGTAAATTGAACCGGTGGCATATTGGCTATTTTACCTTTTACCGAAACTTCGGAGGAACAACTGTACAGAAAGAAAGCTAACAATAATGGCAGTACGTGCCGAAAAGAAATCTTCATAGTAGCGGGCAAAAGTACAACAAAAGAGTATTTTGCTGATGTGCTGGTACATTTTTATGCGAACCGGTAAAATGTGTGGTGTTAGGTTCATATTATTCTGTCTTGCCAAGTTCAATTGATGATATGGAGGCATGTTTCTTGGTCTGTTGCTTTCCACGAGTTTCCTCCTTACATCATGAAGTATAAATATCAAGGAAAATTTCCCCGATTTTTAGGGGTTCATTTTTTATTTTTCAAAATAAAAAGATATCTTAGCTATAGAATAACATGAAATTATACGTTAAGAGTTATTCGTATAGGTGAAGCAAACACAGACCTAACCGTTGCAAAATGGCAAAAACTGGAAACAAAGACCTTCTTTTCAAAGGCAGGGATAGCGAAAACCTGTGAAAAAGAAGTAGCACCATTAATCTTTTCAAATTTTAGTCTTTTTTAGAAAAAGACGTCGTCTTTATGAAAGAAATCAAATTAAAAGGGAAAGGCCTTAAAAAAGTTCAAGCTTTACCAATTGATGAATTAGTAAAAATTATTGGCGGAAAACCGAAAACCGGACCTGGTGGGGATGGTATTGACACGTATAGTGAAGATACTTCCGGTGGTACTACAACTGATACCTATGAAACAAGTAACAACAACGATTCAAAAAATTAGTTGAAACTCTAAATAGGCAGTCTATTTTTTTAACGGGCTGCCTATTTTTTTAAATTAAACACAAATGAAGGTATACGGATTAGACCAAGTTGGCAGAAAAATTCCAGAGTTATTAATAAAAGATGTAAAGAATAAATTTAATCCGGAAAAGTGGACATGGAAACCACACAATCCGGAAAAAATTAAGAATATCAAAAAGGTAATAGAAAAAGAAAGAAAAGAAACTTACTATACCGTTATTACCAATTATGAATATAACCCTAAGAAAAGGCAGAAAGTTGTACTATCCTTTAGCATGGGTAATTTGGCTTATGGTCTTATAAATCATTACGAAGAAAAAGGGATAAAATTCTTTTATATTAACTATGTTCAATTCTTAGCACAGCAAGGTAAAATTGTTGTTTCCTCCGATGGCGAAAACGAACAAAAGTTCATTGCTATACAAAATACAAAACTAGATTTAAATGATGTTGCTGTTGTGCTATGGACACCACCTAATTTTCCTCATCCGATTGTAGATTTCGACATGATTCCTGCAAGAACAGGAAGGAACAAATTTCTTTTTCGAAAAAGATGGCAGCAATTTCTAATATCCTTGGAAATCTTATTAGATCATGCCGTTTGGATTCCTGGCAAACCTAAAAACGGGTCTCAAGAATGGCAAAATAAAATTGGAGAATATTTCATGTGTAAAAAATACGGGTTCAATATTCCTCCATTTATATTCACAAACGATGAAACAGAATTAAGAAAGTTCTTCAAAGGAGAAAAAAAAGCACTTCTTAGAGAATTCTCTTGCCCCCCTTACTCATTTCCTCCGATTCATTTAGATTTAAAAACACATAAATTCGATTTGCTTGAAGTATCGCCAACCACATTTCAAAAGTATATCGATA
>JAEUVD010000018.1 GCA_016787065.1 Chitinophagaceae bacterium | reverse complement strand
CAAAAAGACGACCAAATACTTGTATTAGATATGAGTGGTAAAATTGTTCAGCAATTACCGATACAGGTTCATGCTACGGTACAACTCAGCAACTTGATACCTGGCCATTACATTGTTCGTTTAGCAAGCGATAAAACCATGAGCCAAAAAATAGTAGTGCAATAAAGGAACAACCGTATAAACCTTTCATACAGTCCGAACAATAGCCTGTTCGGGCTTTTGTGTTATTTCCTCTTCAATGAAAAAAATACGTTCGAATTACCATGCTAACTTTTTTAATGCATACGCTTCAGTTATATTTTACTGCACCTTAACACACATTTATGCCTATTGAAGCAAACAAATTTTAGACACAGTCTAACCCATTTCATCTTTGCATAGTAAACATAAATAATAATCACAATTATAAAAATGAATAAAATGACAAAGAGATTTTTATCAACAACACATAAGGTATTTTTGACCTTAATTGCCTGCTTTATCGTACATGTTAGCATAGCACAAGCACCTAATATGATTAACTATCAAGGAGTAGCCTTAAACACAGCCGGTATAGCTATTGCCAATCAATCCATTGCCATACGTGCTTCTATTCATCAATCATCTGCAAATGGTACTATTGTATATAGTGAAGAACGAAATGTAACTACCGATAATGCCGGATTATTTGATTTTCAAATTGGAGGGACTGGTACTACTGCAACTACTGGTAGCTGGACAGCTATCAACTGGGACAATGGCCATAAATTTTTAGAAATAGAAATGGATGCTGCAGGAGGTACTAACTTTATTTCGATGGGAACACAGCAATTAGTATCTGTACCCTATGCACAATATGCTAACAAAGCCGGTGCATTAATTCCAACTGCAACCATTAACCCTAATCAAATAAATGCAGGTGGTGCAACAACCAATCAAGTACTCAAATACAATGGAACCAATTGGGTACCCGGTACCGATGTGAGTGCCTTTGCTTTGCCTTATGTAGGAACAGATGGGTCTGCACAATCTTTCAAAATTACAAACACCAATGCAAACGGTAATGCCATGCAAGGTGAATGTACTGGAAATTCAGGAATTGCTATCAAAGGCTTATCCAACGGAACTTCAACTCAAGCCATTGGAGTATATGGAGAAGCTACGGCTGGTGTAGGTGTGTCTGGTTATTCGAATAATGCAGGAAGCATAGCTGTAAATGGTTATTCTGTTGGAGGAATAGGGGTAAACGGATACTCCATAGCAGGAACAGCTGTATCCGCAACAAGTACTTTGGGAACTGCTTTGGATGTAAATGGTATAACCCATTTAAATGGTAGCCTTAAAATAAATGGTGGCAATACCAACCCAAGTGCAGGCGCGGTATTAACTAGCGATGCCACAGGGAATGCGGTTTGGAAAAAAAATAAAATAGGATTTATTGCCAGTTATGATCCCAATACGAACTTGTATCTCGCGGGCGGTTCGTTTTCAACAATTCCTCTAATGGATTCCTATGATGCAAGCAATTCATTTAACAACAAAAATGCGGCTACAGATCCTAATACTTTTATCGCTCCGATTTCTGGTTTATATAGTTTTTCAGCTTACATTAATATTTATGGTGGTGTTGTTTATGATTTCGAATATATGAATGCTGCATTGTACGTTAATGGAATTAGCTCATTAGTTCATGAGGTTTATGGTTTCACAGATGCATATTGGGAATCAGTAGACTTCAATCAAAAGATACATCTAAACGCTGGAGATAAAGTTGTCTTAAAGGTAAATCACGAGAAAACAGTAAATACCACGTCTTTACTGGTTGCAACTGAGTTTAGCGGAGTACTAGTTTTTGAAGATTAAAAAATTAAATGAATGAAAAATATAATTATAACCCTACTCACATTTTTTACAATTACAATTACTAATGCCCAAAGCATACAACGTAGTGTAATCGGTAGCGCAGGAACAGTTTATACCTCAAGTGCTTACAAAATGAGCTTTACGTTTGGCGAGACACTAACCAATCAATACACAGTTGGTTCACTCAAACTCAATCAAGGCTTTCAGCAAGGAATTATAGTAAGCACACCCCTTCCCATAGTTGGCCTAGAATTTACAGCAATTCGGCTCAATGACAACGAAGTACAACTCACTTGGAAAACCCTTCAGGAGATTAACAACAAAGGATTTTATATCCAACGCCAATTACAATACGAAGGCGACTTTAGTCCATTACAATTTGTAAATAGCCAAGCAATCAGTGGTAACTCTAGTACACCGCTCAATTATAGTACAATAGATGCCAACGATTATAGTGGAAATAGCTATTACCGTATCAAACAAGAAGACTTAAATGGCAAATTTATGTATTCTTTAATACGCAGTGTAAAAGGTGAAACAACCACTAATATAAACATGCAAGTATGGCCTGTGCCCGCCAAAGAAGTTGTGCATGTAAAAATTGAAGGGTTGCAAAAAGACGATCAAATACTTGTATTAGATATGAGTGGTAAAATTGTTCAGCAATTACCGATACAGGTTCATGCTACGGTACAACTCAGCAACTTAATACCCGGCCATTACATTGTTCGTTTAGCCAGCGATAAAACCATGAGTCAAAAAATAGTAGTACAATAAAGGGGCAACCGAATGAACCTTTCATAAAGTCCGCATTAGTCAGTTCGGGCTTTTTTGTTATAAACCTTATTGTGAAAACAAATACGTTAGAATTACAATGTTAACTTTTTTAATGCCCAACGCTTCATTTTTATTTTACCCCACCTTATTACATACTTAGGGCTATTGAAGCATGCAAAATATAGTTACAGTCCAACCCGTTTCATCTTTGCACTGTAAACAAAAAAATAAACATAATTAAAATTCAAAAAATGAATAAGTTAAACAAAATGATCATCATGCTAGTATGTATGATTTCAACACTAAGCACACAAGCTCAAGAAGAATACATAATTCCTTTCATGCATGGCAATGGCAGTAAACTCTTAAAAGCGGATAGAGATAACTCATGGGATGCTAATGCACTACAATGGAACCCTACAGACTCTTTATTAAACACTTATGATGCCCAAGGGCGAGTTACACAAATGGTATATAGATCATTTATTGCCCCCAATTGGAATATTACTCGGATTAAAAAAACTAGTTATAATACCAACGGCAAAGAACATATTATCATTGATTCGCTACCAAACTCATTTTCTATTTCTCGGAAATACATATTTACGTATAATACAACAGGCCAAATTACATTAATAGAAAAACAAAGATTGAATTCAAGCTTCAATTGGATTCAAGCTCAACGCACCCAAATCAGCTATACGGCTACCGGTAAAACAAATACCGAACTCACTGAGGTGTATATAAATAGTAATTGGACGAATGATATTCGAACCGTTTATACTTATAATGCAGCAGACCAAAATACAAGTGTAACGTATGAAACATGGAATACAAGTACAAGTGCATGGGTGCCCGATGGACGAAAAAACATGACTTATAATGCAGCAGGATTGGTGCAAACCAAAATTGAACAAACCTATATTACTGCAACGAACACTTTTGTAAACTATTCAAAGGATGATTATACCTACAATGCTAATGGCAAAGAGTTAACTGATATAAGGGTAGATTGGAATTTAGGAACAAACACATGGGTAAATAAATATAAGTACACTAGCGTTTATAGTACAAATAATAGGGTTAGTACGCTTACAGTGGAAATAGGATATGGTATAGGATGGCAGAATTTTCAAAAAACGTTTTATGATTATATAAATACAGATTGGTGCAATTTAGCAAAATCGCTATCTTGGAATGCCACCACAGCCCAATATGATACAGCTAGCAGAACGAATTTTATCTATGACGCAAATGGCTATTTAACAAAATATATTTATGATATGTATAATACATCTTTAAATACTTGGGTTAATACTTACGAAAAGTTTTATTGGTACATAGCAGGTCCGAGTTGGCCCACAGGTATAGAAGATGTAACTCCTCGCATACAACTCAGTGTATTCCCCAACCCTGTTAGCAATGGCATAGTATATGTAAATGCCGATAAAAAGACAGACTATGTTATTAGTAATATGCAAGGCCAAATAGTGAACCGAGGTCAATTGCAAGTAGGTTCTAATAGTATCATCCTTAACCTACAAGCTGGTACTTATATTATTCATGCCGAAGGGGCAAGTTCAAAAATTGTTGTGCAATAAATTGGGTTTACATATTTTCAAAAAGAAAAAACAAGTTTAATTTATCAAAGGCAAGCCAATTATTAAATAGGGTGGCTAATACAAGTTTAAGAATAACCACCTTGGTATTGTTTACCTTAGTGCTATTTTCATGTCAAACTCAACCAACTAAAATAGGTGTCCTTAAAAATACAAATACGGGTCTTCAAACGTCTTATGCCAATCTAATTCCCGAAAAAGCCATGATAGTAATGAATAACGAAGTGATTGACCACAACGATATTCCATTTGGTGAAACGTTTTATGTAGTAAATGATGGCATACAGGGCTTGATTGCAAAAGATAAAAAAGTATCTGTTGGTTGCACTCACCATAAGAGATAAAACAGGCAAGGTATTGCTGCAAGAAGCCGATCTTTACAAAGACAATGATATATACCATAAAGATAGTATCAACTATTTGCGATGTGCTGTATCAACCGGCAGTCCAATGCAATGGGAAGAGTTGTATGATGTAACAGTTATTTTTTGGGACAAGTTCGGCACCGGCAAAATTGAGAATCGTGTAACTATTAAGTGTATAGATATTCCGTAGTATAACATAACAAACGTAAAAGAAAATTCAAGAAAAATGAACAAACATATTTTCATCATCATTGTAGTGCTTGCCATTTCTTTTTTTTGTAAAGCACAAAACCTAGAGCAATTTACTACTACCATGCAATGCATTGGAACAACCGGCAATTCCTATTTAAGCATTTCGCAAAAGAAATCTATGAGTGAGACTGAGGCCAAAACTAACAAAACAGCCATTGATTTTGCTTTAATTATGGCTAAAGATTGGAGTGGAGAGCAATTGCAATGGTATAATATGAGTGGTAAAGATAATAAAACCCCAAAGGCTCTCAATGGAACTGCAACACGTATCAATGCGATAAGTTTTGATAAAGACCAATTCGACCAATGCAAAACCAATCAGGATATGCAACGCATGACAGGGCATATCACAAATAATTCGTTTTCGCATTATGCCACCATTAGCGACAATTTAAAGCAGGGTGTCAAGTATCATTGTTTTATAGTTCAATTGAATGATGGCAAAAGAGCTTTAATATGGGTAGAGGAGGGTGAGAAAAATGAGATACAGCTTGTAGTAAAGATTCAAGCATCTTAGGAATTAAATTTTGTCGAAATTTCAACCAAATGCCATAAGTTGTAACAAGTCATTGCATAAATCGTTTGGTTAAAAGAAAATAAAATCATAGCCAAAAGGGTATCTGAAATGTACAAGTAGCAATACAGTAAAATTCCGACAAAGTATTCTTCAAGAAAAGCTCGTCCTAAATGGAGAAATGAATGCTGAAATTTACAATCAACTTAGTGTTAAGTTAGAGTTTAATAAAACATGAAATACAGCAAAATATTTCATGTCCTAAAAATTCGAGTTCGAACATGGAAAAGTGTATTGATAACGCCGTGGGTATTTCTTCTAAACTCAATAAAATAAGGACTCCCAGCGATTTTCATAATAAAGAGAAATTTTAAAAATTAGTCTTCCCTGAGGGTATTTCTTACAATTTCGAAAAACATGAAGTTCGAATATTAAAAACCAATTTGCTATTCGCTGCAATCGCAAGCTTGCAAAGCATTTATACCCTAAATAAAAAAGGACGAATCACTAAAAAAAGCGATTTGTCCTTTTGTGTCGGGACGACTGGATTTGAACCAGCGACCACACGCCCCCCAGACGTGGATTCTACCGGGCTGAACTACGTCCCGAAATGGCCAACAAAAGTAATACTGTCTGTTAATTTTCTACTCACATAACGTCATAAAATAACTTTATTGATGCGAATTTTTGTGTGCATTAAAGCTGCTATTCAATAAAAAAAAGGCTATTTCGTAAAACAGCCTTTTATGTAATTAATAATATCCTTTAATTGATCAAATGCTTACGTTGCGTAGCATATAAAATAACCATTAAAATAGGGATAATAACACCTATTAATTGAAAACCTGCGAACATGCCCGATCCAATAAAGAAAATCATGGCCAGCGGCCCGAGTAATTCTCCTACTGAATAAATCAGAAAACCACTTTTTTTACGGTTGCGCATTTGCATTGCTCCAACAAAGCAAAGAATACATGTTACCACCGTAATAATTGCAATGGCCGTGCGATTATCGCATTGTTTTTGAGCCGATTTCATCGCTTCCTCCACCATTTTACCAATAGCTCCGCTCATTGCGCTATTATCTCCCATGGCTTCCATTTTTTCTACCGTGGAACATACCGTAAAGTAGTTGTAAATTCCTCCAAGGAGTCCTAATCCCGATCCTATATACGTTAGTATCGTTAGTACGTTCAGCCCAGAAGGTAATTTTTGTAAATCGGATTCTTCGAGGTTAAGTGTATCCTGAATTTTTTCGAATTCTGACATAGTGTAATATTTTATGAAACTAAATTAACGGCATTGTTTCTAACAAAGAAATAAATTAGTAAAATTTATCAAATGAAAGTTTAAAATCTGGCTGCAGTAACCGAAATTTCTACATGTACTCCTTTAGGTAATCCAAGTACTGCAACGGTTTCACGTGCAGGGTAATGGTTGCTAAAATAGGATGCGTAAATATCATTTACTTCCGAAAATAACTGCATATCACTTAAAAAGATGGTTGTTTTGATAATATGGTTAAACGTCAATCCGGCTTCATTTAAAATGGCTTGAATATTTTTCATCACTTGATGTGTTTCGTTCTGGATAGAATCCATCACTAAACTTCCATCTTCCGGATTCAAGGCTATTTGCCCAGAACAAAACAACATACCATTAAACTCAATGGCTTGGTTGTACGGACCAATTGGAGCCGGAGCATGTTTTGAATTTACAATGTTCATTCTTCTAATTTTTGTTTTCAAATATAGTGGTAAACTCTACTTTTGTTTCTTCATGCTTCGATTATTTATTGATACAGGAAACCCTGTTTCCAATGTTGCACTTTTTCAGGGTTCCGAACTTTTGGTTGGGAAACAGAATACGGTGCAACAAGACCATGGTAAAGTAATCAATCTTCAAATTCAAGCCTTGTGTGATGAACAAGGTGTGGCAATGAAAGCACTTCGGGAAGTTTGGGTGGTTACAGGGCCTGGTTCTTATACCGGTTTACGTATTGCAATGGCAACGGCTAAAGGAATTTCTTATGCGCTAGGTATTCCGTTATTTGGTATTTCTATGTTCAACTGGCTTCAACGCACTGTTCAACAAACGCAAGGATTGGAAGATTTCGGTATGATGAGTTTAGCACGCACGGGAGAGTTTTTTGTTGCCAGCGCTTCGTCTGATACAACACAGAAATTAGCACCATCTTTAATGATGCTGGATGATCTGCAAATCCTATTAAACAATAAGCATAAAAAATGGTTTACTTACCAGGCCTTTCCTCATGATTTTGTATTAGATATAGAAGAATGCCTTCCTGCTATTCAGGTACTTCCTTCTTTTTTCGATCTAAATTCTTCAGGATTTGAACTGGATGTCATGCTTGCAGAACCCCTTTACCTCAAAAATGTACATATTAACAAAATAAACAACTTATAAACATTTGTTTTTTTGATAATATTACTACTTTTACCACACTGAAAATTTCATTCACTTGCGTTATGTTTTTTCAGTTATTGAACTATCAGATATGTACCAACACTCTTAGTTAACCAGAAACATATAAACCAACAGTAAATCTATGAACCAAAATAACTCTAACATAATTTCATTTAATGAGAATACCGGAAGTGGCGGTCCTAGTGCAATTAACTACTTGGATGTAAAAAAAGCAGCCGCTATTCTCCGTGCAATCAATCACAAATTACGACAATCTATTATCAAGCTTTTGGAAGAGAAGCCTGCCATGACGGTTACTGAAATCTACGTAAAATTACGGGTAGAACAGTCAGTTGCTTCGCAGCATTTGGCCATTCTTCGTCGAGCTGAATTTGTGAAAACAAGTCGTGATGGGAAAAATATCCATTACGCCTTAAACATGAAGCGACTAGCAGAGGTGAATACCTTTGTAAAACAGCTGCTTAGCGATGAGTAATTAGGTTTAAGCCTGACTCTCCAACGAGTCGGTATTAGCCGGAATTTCTTCTAAGTTTCCTTCTTCCGTAACAATCAATTGCATAGGAGCCTCCGGAATGGCTTCAGCTGCTGGTGTTGGTACTAACATTTCTTCCGACAAAATTTCAGAAAGCTTCGGAAGCTCTTCCAAACTATTCAATCCTAAATAATCCATGAAACTTTTGGAAGTAGAGTAAATTAAGGGCTTACCAACCATTTCTTCATGACGGCCACTAATAACAATAAGCTCTTTTTCTAGTAATTTTTGAACGGAGTAATCGGAGTTTACGCCACGAATATGCTCGATTTCCGATTTGGTAATTGGCTGACGATAGGCAACTATGGCCAAGGTTTCCATGGCTGCGGTAGATAATTTTTTCGTGTATTTTTCGCCATTCAACTTTGCCAGCGTAGGGTAGAATTCTTTTTTACTTAAAAACTGATATCCTCCACCAATTTGTTTAACCTCAAAAGGGTAAAAGTCGGAAGCGTATTTCTCCACAATGGCCATCAAGGCTGCCGGTAGTTTTTCTGAGAATAAACCAGCTTCTTCAACCTCTTCCGTAGGTTTAAGCAACATACTAATATCATCAGCAGTTAGTGGTTTATCGGAAGCAAAAATTAAAGCTTCAATATCTAACATCATTTGCTCAATCGTCATATTCGTTCGTTTTACCGTGGGTAAATGTATAAACTACCGCTAAGGTGGTTTCAAATAGAAATTCACAGTTGGGGGTAACTTTATTGGCAAACGAAGAATGAGAACTAGGTGCTTGGTTGTCCGGCTTTAAGGGTTAAAAACTGCTGCCATTCTTTTAATTGAGAGTTTTTCAACACTCTAGGAAATTTATTCATGGCACCAAATTTTCCGGTAGCTTGAAGAAATTCGATGAAAAAAGCCGACGGTAAAATTTCGATAAACAAATAAGGAAGGGCTGATTCGCGTTCAACCGCATAATCGTCGTTCAACTTAGCCAAACGTTGATCTATAAGCTGAAGAACTTCTTCCGGATTGCAATAATCATCGCAACCGATATACCATTTATGCGCGAAATGACCTTCATGAGCATAACCTGCTACTGCAAATTCTTTTATACCAATATTAAGCGCTCGTTGAACCTCATCGATAGCTTTGTTCATATTATCTACACTCAAATGTTCGCCACATAAACTCAAAAATTGTTTCGTTCTGCCAACAATAATGAATTCGGAAAGTTTAACGGAAGTGAACTGAATAACATCACCAATTAAGTAACGCCAAGCACCAGCGCAGGTACTCAAAATAACCGCATATTTTTGATTTTCAACAACCTCATTAATCATATATGCATGCGCATTAGGCAATAATTCGCCATCTTCCGTAAAATTATCTTCGTTGAAAGGTACGAATTCGTAAAAAATAGAATTGTTTAAAATGAAACGAATTCCTTTTGTATCCGGTCGGGCTTGAAATCCGAAACTACCTTCCGAAGCCATGTAGGTTTCAATAAAAGTTATCTTCTTTCCCAATAAATTTTTAAAGGTTTCCCGATAGGGTTCGAAACTTACTCCACCATGAATATACAGCGACAGATTCGGCCATATATCATGTATATTATTCACCTTGTGGTACTTTATAATCTGTTCAAAAACAATTTGTACCCAAGCCGGTACACCACAAACAGTACCCACATTCCATTGCGGGGCCTTACGCACTATCAATCGGATACGATCTTCCCATTTTGGCCGTTTCGAAATGCTTCGACCGGGTTTGTAAAATAAGAACGACAGCCAGCGCGGCATATTTTTGGCACTAATACCGCTCATATCGCCTTCATAATAATCGCCTTGTTCAAAGAGGGAGGTTGTTCCGCCCAACATCAAAATTCCTTTGCCAAAAACATCGGGTGGCAAATCGAAATTCTGCATCGAGTAGAACTGTTTAAAGCCCGCTTTCTTAACCGATTTAATCATGTCGTCGGTAACCGGAATATGTTTAGATGCACTGTCTGACGTTCCGGAGCTAAGTGCGAAATACTTTACTTTACCTGGCCAGCACACATCCGATTCACCTTCATGACAAAACTTCCACCACCTACTATACATCTGATTATAGTTATGATACGGAATAGTTTTCTTGAATTCTTGATATAGATCTTCCGATTTAAGAAGAGAATTAAATTGATAGTGTTTCCCAAAGTGTGTGTGCTTTGCCTTCTTTAACAGGCGTTTCAATACTTGTTGTTGATACCCTCTCGGTGTTCCGGTACGAATACTGAAGTTCTTACGTATCTGTAAGGATCTATTGATAAGATGTCCTAATAATGCCACGGCGCAAATATAACGTTGTATTTATATCGTGGAACCCTTGGTTACTTGTTTTACATCAAAGTTTAGGGTAATGAATTATTTATCACGATTCTTTTATAAAAACGATTTGATTACAACCTAAACGATTTGTTTTTTGCAAGGTTGCCACCCGGAAACCTTTACCGGTATAAAAGGCTATAAGCTCATTGGCAGTGGCCACTTCGAAGGGATAGCCACCTAGCCAATCAATCCAATCGTGGTATAAATTCATACCTCTTTTTTGTTTATATTCTATATACCTTTTGAAAGGGTTGTTTAAATGAAGTAAGTCTAGAACAAAATAAGATAGCATAAAAAAGGGAAGATAAAATGCTAGAATGAAGTATTTAAGCACGCTATTTTTATTGTAGCACTTTTTAATAAAATGCCAATATGATGATCTAAAGCCTTGCTGATTATAGATAGCTATAAAAAGTTGACCTCCCGGTTTCACTAAACGAGTTACATTAGAAAGGGCCGACCACATATTGCCGGTGTGATGGAGAACGCCCCAGGAATAAACAACATCAAACTGTCCGAGTGTATTTAGGAAATCTTCGTCGAGTACAGAACCATGTAATACATTCCAGTTCGCATCATGTGGGAAATAAGTATCCTTAACGAGCCTTGTACATTCTACGGATTGGCGGTCGAAATCAAAGGAGGTTACTTGAAAACCTATTCGTTTCGCAGCCAAACTAAACAATCCGCTACCACTACCCACATCGATGAATTGTTGCTTCGAAGCTTGTGCTGTAACGAGAAACTTCTTAAGTGAATCAATGGCTACTTGTATTTTCTCTTCGTTGAGTGTTTTTAGGTAAGCCCGCCAATTTTTTCCAAATTCAAACTTATCACCATCCTTAACCTGCTGTTCAAAGGTTTTCAATTCGTTCATAACAAATGTTTTATACTTAACGTAAATATAGGGAAAATCAGAAAATACATCTCTTTTTTAATCAATGATTTTCCAGAACGGAGTAGAACATCTCTTGGCTACGGAATCATTTAGGCGGATATTGATGGAATCAATTGTTCGTAAAAATCAAATTCGCAAATTATCTTTGTTCATTCGATGGATTCATCACTTTACCTATATGTATTAGGAGCTTTTGTTGTTTCGTTACTAACGAATTATCTGGTGATAGATTTATCGCATAAGCGAGGCATCTTTATGGATGACCATGAAAGCGATTTACCGCAGAAATTACATCATGTGCCCACTCCCCGCATTGGCGGATTAGGAATTTTTGTGGGCATCTTATTAATGGTAAAAGACCTAAATCTCGGTTTGCAATTGGTATTATGTTTGATTCCGGCTTTTATGGCTGGCTTTCTTGAAGATCTTTATGCCAAAATATCTCCACTCCGCAGGCTAATTATTATGAGTATTTCAGGTGTAATGGCCATTTATATTAAGGATGCCGTAGTAATTGATTTTGGTTTTTTTCATGTGCCTTATAGTATCGGTATTTTTATTACGATGGTTGCTATTCTGGGTTTAATTAATGGAACCAACATGATTGACGGTTTTAACGGCCTATCTTCAGGGGTTTGTTTTCTGATTTTTGGAGCGTATTTCGTGCTCAGTTATATGGTGCACGATTTTGGAATGGCCTATATATGCTTGGTTTGTATGGCAGCTATTTTTGGCTTTCTTATTTTTAATTTCCCGGGTGGCAAAATCTTTTTGGGTGATGGGGGGGCCTATAGTTTAGGCTTCTTATTAGCCGTATGTTCTATCATGATCGTGAAACGTAATCCTGAAGTTTCACCCTGGTTCGTTTTAGTATGCTTAATTTACCCTGTATGGGAAGTTATCTTTTCGTTCACACGGCGAACGTTAGTGCATAGGTTGTCGCCCCTCTATCCTGATTCTAAACACGTACATCAACTTATTTTTAGAAATATTACACGAAAGAATAATCCACTCACCACCTTGGTAATTTATCCGGTTGTATTACTTTTTAATCTGTTAGCTATTTACTTTTATAACAATGGTATTGCGTTGTTTACGATTGCCGGCGTTTTCATAGTATGTTATACCGTATTCTATTTTGTTTATTCACGAAGGGAAATTTCAATGAATAAAGACCTCTCTAACGTATAAAAACGCTACTTTTGCCCACCTTAAAAAAACGGGTATGTACCAAAGTCTCATCGATAAACAAAATAAACTCGCCGTTATCGGCTTAGGTTATGTTGGCTTGCCTATTGCATTGGAATTTGCCAGACATATTAATGTGATTGGTTTTGATATCAATGCAAAACGCGTTGAGATGATGAAAAACGGTATCGACCCAAGTAACGAACTCGAATCATCTGCTTTTGAAGGAACATCGATTGAATTTACGAATTCCTTGGATACTTTGAAAGAAGCGAAATTCTTTATAGTTGCTGTTCCAACGCCGGTGGATGAACATAATGTTCCGGATTTAACCCCTGTTTTACGCGCTTCAGAAACGATAGGCAAGGTTATCAAGAAGGGAGATTATGTGGTGTTTGAATCAACCGTTTATCCGGGCTGTACGGAAGATGATTGCTTACCTGTTATTGAGAAAATTTCCGGACTTAAAGGAGGCATAGATTTTAAAATAGGCTATTCGCCAGAACGAATTAATCCGGGTGATAAGGTACATACACTACAAAATGTGGTGAAAGTAGTTTCAGGGTGCGATGCGGAATCGCTAGAAGAAATAGCTCAAACGTATGAACTCGTTATTACAGCCGGTGTACACCGGGCCTCTTCGATTAAAGTAGCCGAAGCAGCGAAAATTATAGAAAATACACAGCGCGATTTGAATATTGCCTTGATGAATGAGCTCTCTATCATCTTCGATAAAATGGGTATTAATACCTATGAAGTATTGGAAGCAGCAGGTACTAAATGGAATTTTCTGAAATTTTTCCCAGGCCTTGTTGGAGGGCATTGTATAGGCGTGGATCCTTATTATCTGACCTATAAATCGGAACAATTAGGGTATAAATCACGAGTTATTTTATCCGGTCGAATTATCAACGATGAAATGGCGAGTTATGTTGCTAAAAAAACCGTTCAAGCTATCATTAAATCAGGAGTTGATATTTCTAAGGCCAAGGTGCTCATCATGGGAACTACTTTTAAAGAGAATGTGAGTGATATTCGCAATTCTAAAGTGGCCGACTTAATTAAAGAATTAAAAGGCTATAGCTTACAAGTGGATGTAATTGACCCCCATGCCGATCACGAAGAACTGCTGCACGAATATGGTTACGGATTAACAGATAAAATAGCTTCTGATTACAATGCCGTTATTGTTGCGGTTAGTCATGATAAATACGCAAATCAAGAGGTTTCATACTTCAAAGAAATAACAGCTCCGAATGCGATTATAGTAGATCTGAAAGGAATCTACCGTAACAAACTGAAAGGAATGAATTATTGGAGTTTGTAAAGCAAAAACTATGAACAGAGATTCCTTTTTTCTTGGTTTAGTTTTAGGTATGCTCGTTCCATTAGTAGGGGTATTTTTTTACTACTGTTTAAAGTATTTACCGTCTAATTATAACCTCAACGACTTCATTTTTCTTATGAAATCGAATCATCAGAATATACCAAGGGTATTGTCGTTGGGTATGATAGCCTGTATTCCATTAATAACCTATTATAAGAACCGCCATCGTTACGAAACCCTGAAAGGTGTTTTTGTATTTATTATCGTTTATGTGTTGCTGGCCGTGTTGTATAAATTTAATGCATTCTAATGCGTTATTTTTTTCTTGTCGGCGAAGCCAGTGGCGATTTGCATGCATCTAGCGTAGTATCGCAATTGAAGCTACAGGATAGCAACGCTGTGCTTCAAGGATGGGGTGGTGATAAGATGCAACAACAAGGTGTTCAAATTCTAAAACATATCCGAGAACTTGCTTTTATGGGTTTTGTGGAGGTGTTGGCTAACCTTGGTACCATTCTCCGTAATTTTTCTGTCGTAAAAAAGCAAATCCTGGCCTTTCAACCGGATGTTTTGGTTTTGGTTGATTACCCGGGGTTTAATTTACGTATGGCTAAATGGGCAAAGCGGCATGGTATTAAAGTTGCCTATTATATTTCACCTACGGTTTGGGCATGGAAGGAAAATCGAGCTAAAATCATACGCGACTGTGTGGATGAGATGATTTGCATACTCCCCTTCGAAAAAACATTTTATAAAGAACGCTGGCAGTTGGATGTACATTATGTAGGTCATCCAACCGCGGAAATTGTTCGGAACGAACGACAAAAGCCGTTAGCGCAGCATCCGAAAAAAACCATCGCACTTCTTCCGGGAAGTAGAAAACAGGAAATCAAAAAAATGCTTCCCGTCATGTTGGAAGCAATTCAGGCTTTTCCGGATTGGGAAGTGGTAATCGCTCAGGCGCCAAATCTGGAAAAAGACGTTTATACGCCGTTTCTTCAACAACGATCTTTTGCGTTAAAGCAACATGCAACGTACGACATACTTAGAAGTTCGCACCTAGCTTTAGTAACTTCTGGAACGGCTACTTTAGAAACCGCTTTATTTAAGGTGCCGCAAGTGGTTTGTTACATTGCCAACCCTATTTCCTACATGATCGCTCGACTCTTGGTTAAGGTTAAGTACATTTCATTAGTAAATCTCATATTGAATCGGGAGGCCGTAACCGAACTCATACAACATAAATTAACAGTAACTGCATTACGCGAGGAAATCAGAACCTTAGATTCCGGATTGCGCAGAGAAACCATGTTATCGGATTATGAATCATTAGAGAACATGCTGCATGAAGGGGTTGTGGCGGCTAATGTGGCTTCTATAATTTATACCTTAGCGCTTAAAAACAAATAACTTGAAGAATAAGAGAACCAGCGCAACCAGAAACATTACAATCGAAATCCGATTCATGCCGTGCATCAGCTTTAGGTTGGTATTTATGGGCGCATCCGAATCACGCTTTTTAAGAAATAAATAGTTTTTAATCTGATCGAGGAATCCGGGTTGCTTCATGCAACAAAAGTAAGCACTGAACGGTTTTTGAGCTAAAAACAGATGGCAAAAAATTTTTGGTAGTTTGAAACATTCGTCTACCTTTGCATTCCTTAAAAAAATTAATAAACATTTTTAAAATTAAATAAAATGGCAAAAGAGACCTTTAAAAGGGAGAAACCCCACGTAAACATTGGAACTATCGGTCACGTAGATCATGGTAAAACTACATTAACTGCTGCTATCACCGACGTATTATCAAAAGTAGGTTTGGCTGAGAAGAAAAACTATGACGATATCGACGGAGCACCAGAAGAAAAAGAGCGTGGTATCACAATCAACACTGCTCACGTAGAATACCAAACTGCTACACGCCACTATGCGCACGTAGACTGTCCTGGTCACGCCGATTACGTTAAAAACATGATTACGGGTGCTGCCCAAATGGACGGTGCTATCTTGGTAGTTGCAGCTACTGATGGTCCTATGCCTCAAACACGTGAACATATCCTTCTTGCTCGTCAGGTAGGTGTACCTCGTATGGTTGTGTTCATGAATAAAGTTGACTTAGTTGACGATCCTGAATTATTAGAATTAGTTGAAATTGAAATCCGTGACTTATTAAGTTCATATGGTTTTGATGGTGATAACACACCTATCATTAAAGGTTCTGCAACTGGCGCTTTAGCTGGTGAAGAGCAATGGGTTGGTGCTGTGAAAGAATTGATGGATGCAGTTGATAGCTATATCCCATTACCTCCTCGTCCGGTAGATCAAGATTTCTTGATGTCTGTGGAAGATGTATTCTCTATCACAGGTCGTGGTACTGTGGCAACAGGTCGTATCGAGCGTGGTCGTATTAAAGTAGGAGAGAACGTAGAAATCGTAGGTTTCAACGAAGAATCATTAAAATCAACTTGTACTGGGGTAGAAATGTTCCGTAAGTTGTTAGATGAAGGAGAAGCTGGAGATAACGCAGGTCTTTTATTACGTGGTATTGAGAAAAACGATATCCGTCGTGGTATGGTTATCTGTAAACCAGGTTCTATTACACCGCACACTGAATTCAAATGTGAAGTTTACGTTTTGAGTAAAGAAGAAGGTGGTCGTCATACACCATTCTTCCAAAAATATCGTCCTCAATTCTATTTCCGTACTACCGATATCACAGGTGAAGTAGCTTTACCTGAAGGAACAGAAATGGTAATGCCTGGTGATAATGTAAGCTTGACTGTTAAATTGATTGGGCCAATCGCGATGGAAAAAGGATTGAAATTCTCTATCCGTGAAGGTGGTCGTACAGTAGGTGCAGGTCAGGTAACTGAAATCATTAAATAATTTGATCCGACCTCGGTCGTGTCATTAAAAAACATAGAACAAAGTACCTAAGGCGTTGAACCGAAGGTACTTTGTTTTTAAGCTCATTAGATAATTTATTATTTAGTCGTTGAGGCTCTTCCGCAACGGGTAAATGGATAATAACGTAGCTTCTTAATTTATAGGTGAATGGAAAGATTATTTTTCGGAACACTACATATGCAGGGTTTCGGAAAAAAATCAGAGAAAATGATAGTATTAATTTGATGGTTGCTGTGCATGCACGAACCACAAATTAAAACACAAACAAACGGGCATGGTGCAACGGTAGCATACGGGTCTCCAAAACCTTTGATCTGGGTTCGAATCCTAGTGCCCGTGCTAAGTTTAGGAACTTTGAAAGAAGTATCCTACTTTCACGGCTTATTCTTTAATACAAGAGAAATGACAAAAATTTTTAATTACTTCGAACAAGCTTATGATGAGTTGATTCATAAGGTGAGTTGGCCTACATGGCAAGAATTACAATCGTCTACCCTAATTACCTTGGGTAGTATTTTAATTCTTACCGGTATTATCTTCCTTATGGATACTGCCAATGAGTTTGTATTCGAAAGCTTTTACGGCTTATTTAAATAAAAAACAGTCCAAAGAATAATGGAAACGACAACACAGGAATTGGAGACTAAGTGGTTTGTGCTGCGTGTTTTAAGTGGGAAAGAACGAAAGATTAAAGACTATCTGGATATCGAAATTCGTCGCTCCGGATGGGGTGGAACAATATCTCAAATACTTTGCCCAGTAGAAAAGGTATTTAAAGTAGTGAGCGGTAAAAAAGTGATGCGTGAAAAAATCCTTTATCCCGGCTATATTCTTCTTGAAGCAAGTACAAATCGACTGTCGGATGAAATGATTTCCGCAATAAAAAATGTTACCGGCGTAATTCATTTCTTAGGTAAAGATCATCCGGATGCTTTGCGCAAATCGGAAGTAAATAAGATGTTCGGTAAGATGGATGAAATGGCAGATACTGGTGTGAACCTGTTAGAGCCTTTCATTGTTGGTGAAACGGTTAAAATTACTGATGGTCCGTTTAACGACTTTAACGGAACTGTAGAAGAGGTAAATGAAGATAAAAAGAAGATTAAGGTTATTGTAAAAATCTTCGGTCGTGCAACCCCTGTTGAATTAAGTTTCGGACAGGCTGAAAAAATTTCTTAAACCAAACTTGTACATAAAGTTTCAAAGGCTTCTTGAAAAAGAGGCCTTTTGTTTTTTAGGTTGGAATGTTTGACTAACCATCACAGAAAGAATGGATAACGCGAATCGCCCAGCTTCCTATGTTCATGTATTTAACCTTATCTTCTTTGTTTTCTCCTATTCACAAATATTGCTTTTCTAACTCTCGCGAATTGGTAATTAGGAGGAAGTAACCATTCTGCAATCATATCCACGAAAACCGTTCAATCGGCAATGCAGAGAAAAGAATGGCGAACCTTCAAGTACATCAGAAGAGGAATAGAAGTACAGGTTCAAATGGTATTCAAGCCATCCAAAACCTACACAAAAAGAAATACGAATAACCTGTACTTTCGTATTACCACCTTATTCATGTACTTCGTAATAGTTATTGCTGTTTTCTGCTGTTTAATTCCCTTTGCTGTAGGCTTGTTATGTTATAGAAACTTGAGTGAAGCAAGCCGTATCATTTTTTATTCGATTTGTTGGAGTGTTTTCTCGGAGGTAGTTTCTATTTACTTGGCCAAAGTCTATCATAAAAACTTATTGTGGTTAAGCATCTATCAACTGCTAAATTTTATGATCTATTTGTGGTTCTTTTATTCAACACAAAAAAGCTATCGAAACACTATCTACCTGTATTTTGTCGTATCAAGTAGCTGCATTACATATTGGTTTGTGGAACGTATGTTTATTTTTGGATGGAATGAACTTGGATATTTTCAGATTATCATAAGTCTTATTATAACAGCATTTGCCATAAAATTATTGTTACAAGAATTATCTATCCATCAACAAACTACTACGTATACTCCGTTATTTTATTTTGCTCTGGCCATGCTTATACATCAAATTATGCTCGGGTTTATTTACACTATCAATCTCTTTTTAGAGGATACATCTGTACAGTTAAAACATGCGATTTGGCTTATCAATAGCGTAGGATTTGTTGTATTTTATGTTCTTATTGCATTTGGATTTTATAAAAGTAAAATTTTAAAACAGCCAAGAAGCTATTAGCACTTCATAAAGTTGTATTTTAGATATATAACGCGAACTAGTTTTTGATACATTATGCAACACCACGAGATTGTCATATTAATAAAAGTAATAGCCCTGTGTTTATTTTTATTTATGGTAGTTGGTGTGTTTGTTTTTAATTTTATCAAACAAAGTAAGAGCCACTTACAACAAAAACTTAATTTGGAAATACAAAGTAGAGAAGTTGAAAGACTTCGTATTGCAGCCGATTTACACGACGATATTGGGCCATTATTAGCCTCGGTTAATATGCATGTGAATTCCTTAAACATTACCTCTGATGCAGAAGAGGAAAAGGTTAAACGCATCAATCAAAACATTTATTTATGTATTGAGCAAGTCCGAAACATATCGAATAGTTTAATGCCAACGGTACTGCAACGCTATGGTTTGTTAAAAGCATTAGAGGAGTTTCTCAAGAAAATAGAAAACGAAACTGAATTAAAAATTCAATTCTTTTATACAGAACCCTTTCCTGAAATTTCACAAGAGCGTAGTGTTCATATTTATAGAATTATGCAAGAGATAGTTACCAATACACTCAAACATGCACAGGCAAGTACATTGGATATCCGTTTTATTTTAAAATCAAATAAGATTATGATTACAACAGAAGATAACGGTCAAGGTTTTGATTTGCAGCGAGATGCAGGCCATGGCATCGGATTAAATAATATTAAGAATCGTGTTTATCTTCTCCATGGAGAAGTCAAATGGAGTACTGCAAAAAATCATGGACTATTAATTCACATTGTAATACCTAAATAATACTATGCAGAAAATACAGGTGGTGCTTGCCGAAGACCACGAACTATTTCGAGATGGACTTGATATGTTGCTTCAAAGTATGAATAATATAGAGTTGTTAGGTATCGCAACACATGGTCAAGAGCTTGTTGAATTATGTAACATGCATTATCCCTCTGTGGTAATTACGGATATCAAAATGCCTATCATGGATGGTATTGAGGCCACAAAAGTACTTACGACTTTGTATCCTAATCTTGGTATAATAGGATTGAGTATGTACGACGATGCCATTTTAATTACTGATTTTTTAGAAGCGGGAGGAAAAGGGTATTTGCTTAAAGATGCCACTAGAAGCGAGTTTGAGCATGCTATTGTTGCCGTGAATAGTCAAAGAAATTATTATTGCCAACGTAGCTCCGCTGTGATACGAGAGCATCTACTGTCTTTGAAAAATAAATCCACCGCAGATTCAGTTCAATTAAATGATATAGAATTGAGCATTCTTAAATTAATATGCGACGGATTAACTAGTAAGGAAATCGGCGAAACGATTTTCCTTAGTCCTAGAACCATTGAAAGCTATCGCCTGAAATTATTGCATAAATTGAATGTATCGAATACAACCGGTTTGGTAATTTATGCTATTAAAAATGGAATAGTATAAGTTTTATTGCAAAGGATACGTGTTGTTCTACTAATTCAATTATTCCGAAATAATCATTTTTCTGAAATAGAATAAACCCTTTACATCTATCAAGGAAACAAAATAAATTCCATTTGGTAAGTTCTCCCGAAATAGAGTGAATGAATTTCCTGAAATATTTTTCGTCTCCTTTATTTTCATTCCAAAACAATTATAAATAGTAAGTGTAGCATGATGAAATGAAACATTGGTTTGTAATGTGGTACTATAGCTAAAAGGGTTTGGATAAATATGAATAATGGAATTGTTTGTATGTTCATCAATGAGTGATGGGCCTTGTCCTACTATAATACAAGTATCAGGCATGTTTTGATACGCATAATCTTTCACAGTAAATGAAGTGGAACCAGCAAACATATCTAAGCGTGCCCACCCGTAGAAGGTACTACTTCCTACCTTTAGTTTTAGAGCCAAATACTTATCAGTTTGTCCTGCCCAATGTCCGGTACTTGTACCTGATGACAACAAACCTAGAAAGTTAGCCCCATACCATGTAATGGTTGATGGACAAATAGTATCTGATGTGGAAAGTGCCCAAGGTAAATAATTAGCACCTACCAATTCGCCAGCGAAAGCATTACTATCTTGGGGTAAACATACTACCTTGTTCGATGCTCCCATTTGTATCAAAAAATCTATTGTACTATCATTGTTCAAATCTAATGGATAGCTTACACTCGGTGTTACATCGGGTATAATATCGGTATAAATAACTTGCGCATCTAATGTATTACTAAACGGAATTATGATTAAGAAATAAACTATAGCTAAGGTATGTTTCATGGGATGAATATTAACGAGTATAAAATTATCTAATTTCTTTTTAGATGTTGAGAACTGAGTGAATTACTTTTTGCACATGGAGCTTTATTTATTTTTGATCGCCTTGTTTTCTCAACAATTCTTCTAAAGCTTTTTTGCCACCTTCATTTGCAGGGTTGAGTGCGATAGATTTACGATACATAACAATGGCCTCCTCTTTTTTACCACTTTTTGCCAAAGCTTCTCCATAGCTGTCATAGGTATTGAAGCTATTAGGAAATAATAAGGTGTTTTGTTTCAAAACTTCTAATGCATGTCTGTCATGGTTGTCAAAGGATGCTTCATAAAGAAACTGATAACCTAAATCATTTAAATCTTCTTCACTCACATAATAATAAGTGGTATCATCTCTCATTTCAATAAGTTTAGCATAGGCTTCATCGGGGCCTTTTTCAACGAGGGTGCTACCGTATACTCTAGCTAGTGATTGTTTCGTAGCAACAAGGGGTTTGTTGTTTAATATGTTCATGGCATTTAAACCATTTCTGTATAAACCCGAACTGAATGTATTATCAAGTACAATCACTGTTTGCCGCTTGTCAATATTGCGAAACAAAATACTGAGCGCACCCGGTACACCTCCGCTATGCCACACAATATGGCCTTCTGTAGTATCTTCTAGTACAAACCAACCTAAACCCTGATAGTATTTTTGACCAAAATTTACTGACCCGGCAATGGTTCCATCAATTAGTTTGTTTGGTGCGAAGGCCTCGGCTAGTGTGGCGGTTTTTAATAGTGTACCTGAATAAAGTATTTGATCAAACTTCAACATATCCTCTGTGGTAGAAAGAATATTGCCTTGCCCTACAAAGCCACTTAAACAATGTACATTCCAATGAAATCTATCTATACTATCCACTCTCTTCAACTTGGATGAATATTTGAATGGGTATGTGTAATTGGTAGATTTTCTTTTATTCCGTAACACCAAGGTGTCTGTTTGGAAGATGGTATTTTTCATTTTGGCAGGAATAAAAATGTGCTTTCGAACATACACTTGAAATTCTTCTCCAGAGATTTCTTCAATTATTAAAGCAAGTAAAAGATAATTTATGTTGGAGTAAGTCCATGTTTCATTCGGTTTATTTTCCAGGGGTTTATTCCATACTTTAAGCGATGGTAAAACATCCTTGTTTGTAAAAATTTTATTCGGATTTCGTTTTATTTCATCTTCAAAAAGGTCAAAGTCTGGTAAACCTGAGGTATGTGTAAGCAAATTGCGAATGGTGATGTTGGGGTAAGGAAATTCGTTCAAGTATGTTGTTACGTAGTCATCTAATTTCAATGTTCCTTTTTCTTTCAATTGAAGAATGGCTGTAGCCGTAATCGATTTGGAAATTGAAGCCAAGGAAAAGAGTGAGTTTTCATCATGAAGTGTTTGTGTCGCAATATTTAAATATCCAAAGGATTTTTTATAAACAGGCTGTCCGTGTTCGGCAACAAGAACATTACCATTCATCTGCCCATGAGAATACAGGGAGTTGAATAAACTATCTAGCTTTTCTGAATGGTTTTGTGCAAAGGATGTTGCAGTATAGAGTAGAAAGCAGAATAGTATAGTTCCTCTCATTCTAGTGCATCTAGTTATGCTATCCATATTATACGGAGTTGAAGATTTAATAAATTAATAGCTTTGATGCAACAGTTTCCCGCTTTGCGAAACCAAACCACCTTCTATTATCTGATAAAAGTATAATCCTTCCGGTAACTTCTCAGCATCAATTTGAGTTGAAGATTGCATAAGCTCTTTTTCTATTGTTATTTCTCCTGTACAACTAAAAAGTTTAAAAAGTGCTTTGTTGAGAGTTTTTTTAGTGGTAATAATAATATCATGCTGGAATGGATTCACTAGTTGGAAATTTAATTCTTTATTCACTGTAGTTACCGCATTCGGAATAAACAAACAGGGTGATATGCCTCCTGGGAAATTAGAATAACTAAAACTAACAAAGGTGGGGCACTCTTGTATTATGCCTGTATTGCCTACATTACCAGTTGAATCTATAATCGTTGTCGTGCTATCATATACTAAGTCATGAATGTAGCACATATTTATTTGATTAGGCATGCCGAAGTCTATAATACTTTGTTCTTTGGCATACACGTTGATTTCTGCAAAGAAAGTAGAATCATGATTGATAGTTAATTGCGCATAAGGCTCCAAGTATATATTCAATACTTGCGTACCAATAGGTGTAAGTGTTAAGTGAACGTCTTGGCAAACTATAAAACTTGCTAAAGGATTTACATTACCGTTATTTAATAAAGATACATTTTGCTGTATGGGTACTGTTCCTGCTTGGGGTAGATACGCACATTGGGCAAAGACTACTTGGAATGATGCTAACGCAAGCATGATTGTGACGATGTATTTTTTCATTGTTCTTAATTTTTTATCAGGTGAAAAATTTTATTGAGTTTTCGTTTTAATGTTGGGGCAGGCAATCACTTTTCATGAGGTGTACTGCAGAAATCATGTAATGGAAATCATGTTTATTCATTGGATATTGTAAAGAATGATTTATTTTTTGTGTATCAACCAAAGAATTGTAGATGTTTACCATGCCGGTCAGAACAGTTGAATTCTTAGCTACGGTGAATTTTTGTTGGAATTGAAGTTGTACGTAACCATCTCTAAACACACCATCGGAAACAACATGGTCTACTAAGTTAAACATCTGCTTGCTTTTGCCTATATAGATGTTAGTATGGTCTCATGGGTTTGCAGCTAAAATAAATATAGTAGAAATACGATAGCTCGAACAGTAGTTATACTATAGTGTCAATTTGCAATTGAAACATGTTAATGATCTTAATTGCTGAACTCATAATTTGCGCCAACTTTGGAACGCTGCGAGTCTATTCTACCTTCCTTAAATTCATTATTATGGTTGTTCGAAATATAATCTATTCTTTCTTTCCAACGTGGTAATGTTTTGCATTCCAATAAGTTAGTTGTTCAAAAGAAATTGATCATCTATTTCTTCCACAGTAAGCTTCCATCGCCATAACTTAAGAAACGAAAGTTATGTTGCAGCGCGAATTCATATATGTTCTTCCAAGCGACTTCTCCAACAAAGGCCGCTACCAATAATAAGAGCGTTGATTTTGGTTGATGAAAATTTGTAATTAAACCTTGTGCCATAACCGATTGGTAAGGCGGAGCCATTAGTAGCTGTGTGGTACAAATCAATTCAACTAGAGCTTGTTTGTTAAGCCAATCAATCAATGCTTGAATGGCTTCAGGTACGGTAATCGTTGCTTCTAATGAATAAACATCCCATTGTTTAATTTCTAATTCTTGTAGGGTAGCCTTCGGATTATGAATTGCCTTAACACCCATCCAATACAACGATTCCAAGGTGCGCAAACTCGTTGTGCCAACCGCTATGATATTTGGCCATTTTCTAAGAACTTCTTCCAGAAAAGAAATAGTAACCTGTATAAATTCTGCATGCATACTATGACCTTCTAATGTTTCTGATTTTACCGGTTTAAATGTTCCGGCTCCAACATGAAGTGTAACATAGGCAATGTCAATATTTTTTTCTTGAAGTGCTTGCAGGATGTGCTCTGTAAAATGCAACGAAGCGGTAGGAGCAGCAACCGAACCTTCGGTTTTAGCAAAGAGGGTTTGATATCGAACCTGATCGTCTTGCTCGGCCTTACGATGAAGGTAGGGTGGCAAAGGTATTTCGCCACATACATGCAAAATTTCCGCGAAAGTAAGTTGTGAGGCAGTCCAGCTAAAATGAATTAAAAAACCATCTTCCTTTTTCTCCAGATAACGTGCTACAAGGGTTTCTTGCTTGCCATTCCAAGTAAACAATTGCATGAGTTCTTGACCGGGTTTCCATTTCGACGCACCACCAACTAAACAATGCCATGCCACTTCATTGGTTTGCTGCAACGCTCGATGGATATCGGAATAATTCGACGAAGGTTCTAAACAGAATAACTCAATTTTAGCGCCGCTTTCTTTATAAAAAAGTAATCGGGCTTCCACTACTTTGGTATTATTACAAACCAATAAGAAGTGCTCCGGAATGTAATCTTGTAATTTTCGGTAGATGCTTTCGTTCATCTCTCCCTCACGATACACTAAAAGCTTCGATTGGTCGCGCTCCGGAAGAGGATAACGTGCTATTCGTTCATCCGGTAAATCGTAACTATATCGTTCAATCTGAATTTCTTTAGGATGCATGCAACAAATGTACAAGTTTCAAGTTCAACCCATGGGTTCGTTACGCTTCAACGGAATTTCCTTTACTGCAGTTCTTTTCATGTGAAAGTATCTAAAACAAGTGAACGTTAAGAAAACATAAGTAAATTTATATATTTGTATGAATGCCTCGTTGCCTGATTTTGAATTTGTTTTTTCTTGTATTGTTTTCACAAGAAGCTAAAACAAAAGAACTATCTATTAAATACGAACATTTCGCGGTTGAAAACGGACTTCCTAGTCAAACTGTTTACGCTGCCCACGAAGATCATCAAGGCTTTCTTTGGATTTCTACTGACGCCGGGGTGTCTCGTTTCGATGGTCATTCCTTTACTAACTTTAGTGTTGAAGATGGTTTAGGGGATAATGAAATTGTTGATTTTTCAGTCGATAGTAAAGGGCGTATTTGGTTTTTCCCGTTTAGCGGTTCCTTGAGTTATTTTTTGAATGGCAAGTTTTATAACATACATAACCAACCCGTTCTAAAAAAAATTAATGCATCTAAAAGTTTGATAGATTTTGTAGAAGCGCAAAATGGCGATTTATATTTCTGTTTCCGTCCAAGGTCGAATTCAATTATTGTTTTAAACAATTCCAATGAGGTGGATACCTTGAACTTTCAGGATGTTCTAAACAAAAACTATATCAACCATATTTTTTTGAACGATAAGAAGGAAGTTATTCTTTTGATTTCAGATGGCTCGCTGTACAATATTCAAACCAAAGAAAAATCGTGTTGTTTTTTGGAACCCGGCATGCCGGGCGTTGATAATTTCTACGCGTATAATCAACAAGTAAATTATACCATCGATCATGAAGGGTTGAAACGTTTAAGTTCTTTAAAACCAACGTTGCTTATTCCTTCATCGCAACTTCCGGATTTAAAAGGCTACGTTCGCATTTGCGAAGATGCCCATGGTAATATTTGGGTTTCGCACGCTACCCTGCATACCCTCATCTTTTTTAAGAAGCAAAATGGCTATCACGAACCTGTTAAATTTCTAGATAACCTTTCAGCCAAAGTTTGTTTTGATACCAAAAATAATGCTTGGTTATGCAGTCCTATTGAGGGCTTATTTAAGGTACCTTCCTATATGCTGCATTATGAAATTCTCAAATTAAATCAACAACTTCATGGTAATAGAATTCTGAGCACGTATCTCGATACAAACAATACCTATTGGTTAGGTTATAGTGATGGTTTTGTAGATCATGTAAACGGACTTCAAGTGAAGGCTTACGATTTAGGTTTTGGTACCCGCACCTATAATCGGGTATTAGATCTTCAAATGAATGCTCGTCAAGAACTTTACGTTATACTAGATGAAGGGGGTATGCGCTTATTGCCTTCCGGTAAAAAAGAACATTGTGATCCGTATGGAATTCGCGTTTTAATGGCAGGAAAAACCATAGTACATGATTTTAGAAATCATATACTCTTCGGTTACGCAGAGTGTTTAGCGGGTTTTAAAGAAGATTCTGTTGAAGCCCTCAATGCCTGTTACCCTTTTATTGATTCCACCATTCGTCATTTTAATTTCTTTATAGATTCTTTCTACCGAATGTATGATAGCCGCTCCGATGGCCTTCATTTTATTTCGGTTGGACGAATTGAAAATTTAGCACTTCACGACAAACGACTTAATACTCGAATCAATCATTTTTTAAGCATGAAGGATGGAAGTCTGTTACTGGCAACTTATGGTGAGGGAGTTTTAGTATTAGAGAAGAATCGCGTACGATCTGCAGTAACTCGCTTACAAGGCTTACCGGGTATTCTTTGCAGAAGGATCTATAATTATCATGATACCTTGTATGTAAGTACGAATGGCGGAATTTCTGTGCTAACATACTTCAACCGTAGTCTTCGTTGGATTCGAAATATTACTCAAGCCGATGGTCTAATCACCAATGACATAAATAGTGTGTTTATTTTAAATCGGGTATTGTATGCAGCCGGAGCGAATGGTTTATCGGTATTACCCTTAGAAATTAAACCGGCGAATACGGCGGCTCCTGTGGTGTCTGTGCTGTCGTTACGGTTTAACGGTAAAAATTATTCCTGGCGGGAACCAATTACTTTGCCTTTCTCAAAGTATCATATTCAAATAGATTATGTAGCTCCTAATTTAGCGCCGGAGCATCGTATTAAATATCGTTACAAGATCAAGGCATCTCAAGCAACATGGTTTGAAACCTATAACATATCTGTTGATTTATCCAATCTTCCGGCCGATAATTACCTCGTCGAAATACAAGCACGCTATGAGTATTCGCCGTGGTCGGCTTCGGCGAAAATTCCATTTTGCATTGCAAAACCATTTTATCAAACATGGTGGTTTTTACTGTTGCTATTAGTTGGTTTGGGAAGTGGAATTTATCTTATTACAAGAGCCTTAGCTAAACGAAAATTACGGCGAAAGCTCGATGAAATCAGATTATTGCAGGCGTTAGAACGAGAACGCAGCCGAATTGCTGCAGATATACATGATGATATTGGTGCCGAACTAACGAATATCGTGTTGCTGAGTCAGCAAGGAAAAATTGCACAACAAACGGAAACGGTTCTTGAAAAATTGGAAACCGCAGCAGATACCCTAATGAACAAAATGAATGAGGTTATTTGGTCGTTGAATCATAATAACGACACTTGGGCTAACCTGATTTATTTCATACGCGATTATATCATTCGATTTGAAGATAACTGTTCCGTGAAAGTGACATTTGGAGTTTATCCGGAAACATTTCCCGATTTGGCTATCAGTGCACAGGCTCGTAGAAATATCTTTTTAGTTGTGAAGGAAGCACTTCTCAATATTTATAAATATGCCGGGGTTCAAGAGGCTCAGGTAAAGTTTAGTTTAGAAAAACAACAATTATCCATTCAAATAAAAGATCACGGCAAAGGATTTGAAATGAATAAATATAATTTAAATGGCAACGGGATAAAAAATATGCAGAAACGTGTACAAGAATTACAAGGAGATATTAGCTTTAACAGTTTACCGGGAAAAGGCACCACCATTACCATTAAAATATTACTATGACCGATCGTGTAGTTACCAAAATTATGTTGATAGAAGACCATGAGGAAATTCGTAATGGGATAGAGTTTATTCTTAAAAATGAACCGAGTTTTCATTGTCAATCGTATAAGAATGCTGAATTAGCCCTCGATGATTTTGCCAATTATCGGCCCGGTGTTGTGCTTATGGATATCAATCTTCCAGGACAAAATGGTATTGAAGCTACCTCTTGGATTAAAGCAAATTTTCCGGAAGTGCAAATCATGATGTGTACCGTGTATGAAGATAGTGAAAAGATTTTTGGAGCCTTAAAAGCGGGAGCCAGCGGTTACTTGTTAAAACGCTATGCGGCTTCTACCTTATTAGATTCTATTCGGGAAATGCTTCAGGGAGGTGCTCCTATGAGTACCGAAATTGCCCGGAAAGTGGTTAACTCGTTTCAACAGGAAGATCCTCAGAATCGCGATCAGGAGTATAAACTAACCAAACGCGAGTCGGAAATACTCGACTTACTTGCCAAAGGCTACCGTAATAAAGATATTGCTGATCGTTTGTTTCTTAGTGCCAATACGATTCGTACGCATATTTATAATATTTATGAAAAACTTCATGTTCAAACCCGTATCGAAGCGATCAATAAAACCGGGCGAAATCAGTACCGGGTAGGGTGATTCTCATTTTTTTTATGGTGAACCTTATAAAATATTAGGTTTTTGCTTAACTTTCGCACAACATTCAACGTCTTGAGTGTATTCATTTCAAAACCGCCTTGTATGAAAAGATTTGTACTGCTTTGTTTACTAACATTATTATTCGAACAAGGGTATTCCCAAATTACCGGAACTGTATTCCGTGATTACAACATGGATGGTACCTTTCAACCTGGTATTCCGAATAATGAATATGGTGTAGGTGGTATAAAAGTGAAAATTTATGATGCTAACAATATCGCTATTGATAGTACCATATCTACCGCAAATGGTACATACTCGCTTCCATTTACCGTACCCGTTCGTGTTGAATTTGAATTTATGTTGCCAACACCTTGTGTTGATTCCAATGTTGATTTTAACAGTTTTGCCTTAGGAGGAGATAATGTTCGCTTTGTTACTACCTCTACGAATAATTTGGATTATGGAATCCAGAATCCGCAAGACTATCAAATTACCGCCGACCCTTATATTTATATTGCAAAACTTAATCGCGGCGATCCCTTACAACCAGGGGCGTCTGCAACGGCTGATGCCTTATATGGTTATTTATATTCAAGTGCAGCGTTCACCCCAACGTTCACCGCTCCTGCTTCGGCTGTCGGTACCCTTTGGGGAATAGCTTATAGCCGTCAGGCTAAAAAAGTGTTTGCCGCAGCCTTCATGAAACGGCAATGTGGTTATGGCCCTATGGGAAGCGGAGGTATTTATTTGTGCACCCCAACCGGAACTTCGTTTACAGTTACCAACTTTTACGATATGGACGCGAATGGTCATCGTACGCGAGCCCTGCCAACAGCGGTTCCATATGGTAACGGAACCTCCTTTACGATAAACGCGGCCGGTACAGAAGCATCATACCTCGGACCAATAGATCCACTCACCGGCGATCCGGAGGGGCTTGGTGTAATTGGGGTTAATGGAGCCGGAGGAAGAGGATTTACTTCTTCACTAACCGACCATTGGAATGATCCTGCGGCGCTCGACCAAGTAGGAAAAGTTGGTTTAGGCGATATTGATATTAGTGAAGATGGTAAGTTTCTGTATGTGGCTAATTTATACAGTAGAATGTTATTTCGTTTGGAACTTGATAATCCGGCAAGCCCGACTTCGGTAATTGCTGTAGATAGTTTCCCCTTACCAAATGTTACAGCTAATAATGGTAAACTACGATGTTTTGGCGTTTCGTATTACCGTGGTGCGGTGTATGTAGGAGCGGTGACTACTGGTGAAAACGGCGGACAAAACATTGTTAATGGTGCTACCGATTTATATGCCTACGTATTCAAATTAGAAAACGCGCTCAGCGCTATTCCTACTTATAATGCAACTCCGGCCATCACCTTCCCGTTAAATTATTTGAAAGGTGCAGTTATAGGTGGCTCTGGAACGCAATGGTATCCTTGGAATAAAAAGACAGATATATTGTTACCTGGTGAACCACACTTGCCAACGCCTATGCTATCGGATATTGAGTTTAGCGATGGCGGTGATTTAATCATGGATTTTTGTGATCGTACTGGCCATCAGTTCATGATTTCCAATCGATTGAATTTAACTGGTACGGAATTAGCCGGGAGTATAGACATAGGTGGTGATATTCTCATAGCCGGAACGGATTGCAATACCGGTGTTTTTACTCTTGAAAACAATGGTTCTTATACCTCCAACGGTACTGTATTTAACGGAGGTGTAGGTAATGGTGAAGGCGTTGGTGGCGGAGAATTCTTTTTGAATGATGAGTGGGCTAGCTTCCATCATGAAACGAGTGTTGGTTCTTGCGGTGTGCTTCGTGGAAGACGCGAGGTTGTGGTTTCCTTGATGGATCCGGTAAACGCCTTCTCCAATGGAACGGCAAAATTTTCTACCATTAATGGAGGGAATAGTAATAATATGCAGCTTGCTAGTACGGTTGAAATGGGTAAAGCGAATTCGCTTGGCGATATTGAAGTTGCCGGTGATGCAGCTCCTCTTCAAATTGGTAATCGTATCTGGACAGATGATAACGCCAATGGTATTCAGGATCCAACCGAATTAGGTATTGCCGATGTAACCGTTGAATTATTTGCCGATTTTGATAATAATGGAATTCCGGATGGAGGCTCTTTAGGAAATACTCAATCAAATTCCGGAGGTTATTATTATTTCGATCCTTCTAACGTACTTGATGGCGACCCTGTTGTTCCTGGTCTTCAACCTGGCCCGGTGCCTCGAAAATACTATCTCATTCGTATTGGTGCAGCCGATTGGGCTGCCGGTGCAGGTATCAACGATTTGAACGGTATGAGTTTGGGTATCGCTGATGTTGGTAGTCCGGTTATACAAGCTGATGTTCGTGATAATGATGCGATCATATTAGGAAACATCCCAACGATTGATAGTGTTTTAGCTAGAAAAAATGCGCGTAACGATCATACCTACGATTTTGCTTTCATACCTTGTCCGCTTATTACTCCGCAGGATGTTACGATCACTTGTAAGGATACCGTATTGCCTATTGGCCCAGTGTCTCAACCAGGAAATACATATTCATGGTCGCCAGGAACCGGTTTAAGTGAAACGAATGTAGCGCAGCCAATGGCTTCTCCAACGGTAACTACAACGTACACCTTAACCGTAAATAATCTTTGTTCTTTTGTTTACACGGCCTTTGTTGATAATGATCCTCCGGATGGTGAAGCCGGTCCGCCAAAAATGTTAAGTTGTGATATGCCAAGTGTGGTAATTGGTAATCCGGCAATTGGTACAAATACTTATAGTTGGAGTCCTGGTAATTCATTGAATGATTCCACTATTGCACAACCTATTGCATCACCTTCCACAACCACACAGTACACATTAACGGTGACAGGCGCAAATGGTTGTCCGTTCTACGATTATGTAACCATTAGCCGAGAACCATGTTGCGCGCGCATCGTGGTACCGAACGCCTTTACGCCAAATGATGATAATAAAAATGATGGCTTTGGTGTTATCGTAATTGAGAATGTTGAGAAATTCTATTTAACGGTTTATAATCGTTGGGGAGAACGCGTTTTTGAAACAGAAGATCCAAAGGTTAAATGGGACGGTATGTATAAAAACAAACGCGCTGATGTAGGTACTTATTTCTACTATATTAAGTATAACTGTCAGACCTTTAAAGAACCAAGATTCATTAAAGGCGACGTGGAGTTAATGCAGTAAGGAATTATTCAAACTAAGAAGCTGCTTTTTTTAGATTCTGCGTTCCCTTGATTCGGTTGAGAATTTGGTGAGTAAGGTGTTGATTTTCTGGTGAAGCTCTTGCTTTAATGAATTTGCCTGATTACTTTTTTGATTGAATAGAAAGCTAATAAGTTTCTATTAATACGACTTCAATAGTATCGAATTTTCTTTTCTCATCATCATAAATAATCATATCCAAATCGGTCATGACTTCATGACACTTTAGTTTATGTTTATTTAAAATACCTTCCAGATAAGTTAGTTTCTTTTCCCCTTCTTCTAAATAAAAAAGATAATTACTATCGCTAATGCTATCACCACTATAATAGTTCGCATTCAACAAAAACGTTAAGTTAGCTGAATCCGCTTGTTCGCTATGGTAGTAAGTTAACAAACTATCTAATAAGGTCATCGACAAACTATCAAGTTGGTGTGTAACCGAATCAAGTATGAGTTGTCCTTGAAAAAGAGTATCGCTTATTCCCGGCCGTTTAAGTCGAATAGGGAATATGAAATTTTCTTGCATCGAATCAACAATGCTGAGTTTTCTATAATAGGGCCTGTAACCGCCTTCCTCTACGTGCAATAAATATTGTTTGCCAATTTGTAAGGCTTGTGCATAGCTGCCATCACCGGCGTTACTCTTTGAGGTGCCAAGTAATTCCGTACGGTTTATGTTTTCAATATCAATGTCAACTTGCTTTAATTTTTTACCTGTGTATTTATCTACTACAAATCCTTTCATGCAAACAGTACCTTTGGGTTGAATGCCGGGATAGGTATTGAATCGGTAAATATCAAATCCACCGCGAGAATCAGCCCGATCGCTGGCACAGTAGCCGTAATCGCCTCGTGCACTCACATAAATTGAAGCGTCGTGGCCGGTGGTATTAATTGGCGAGCCTAAATTAATCGGTGTTTTCCACGAACCATTTTTATTTTTTCGAGAAACAAATAAATCACTCTTACCCAATCCGGGATGGCCATCGCTACTGAAATAAAGCGTTTCATTATCAGGATGTATGTACGGTGAAGTTTCGTCTTTTGAGGTATTAATAGTAGGGCCTAAATTTTCAGGTACACTCCACAAATCATCTTCATAATGCGACACCCAAATATCTTTTCCACCTAAACCGCCTTGTCGTTCACTTACAAAATACAAATCGCGGTTATCGCTGCTTAAACAGGGCATACCTTCATACCAAGTTGTATTAATCGTGAAGCCAAAATATTGTGGTGAGCTCCAAACAGAATCTTGTAAATAACTGAAAGCAATATCGCATCCACCGCTTTCAATACCATTCGGACTTCTACGATCGCATCGCTGATAGAATAAATAATGACCATCAGCGGAAATCATGGCGGCCCCATCCGGGAAACCGGTATTCGGCGGATAGCCTATATTGCTGGCTTTACGAAATTTCCCGGTACTATCTTTTTTACTGATGAAGAAATCTTCGTTGCCTTGAACGTTTCGAGTAAAAACTAATTGCTCGCCATCAAGAGTAGTGGAAGGTAGAAATTCGTTTTCTTTCGTGTTAATGGAATCTCCTAAATTTTGAAGATAGATTCCCGGTATGGCTACGGCATTTTTATTGGTCGATAAAACTAAATGCAATTTATCTTCTTCTATTTTTTGTAAGGTAAAACTATCGAGCTGAGCAACCGATAGTCTGTTTAAAATTTTTATGGCAAGATTATAATCATCTTGTTTATCCATTTTTTTTGTAAGTGCTACTAAGGGCGTATAAGCTTCTTTCGGATTAATGTCTATGGCTTCATTAGCATATCGTAAGGCCAGTATGCGATCTTTTTTATCGTAAGCTAGTTTGGCTAATCGGGTTAGAACTTTTACCTGTTTTGGATAGCGTTGATTGAGTTTTACATAACATTGAAGTGCTTTGTCGGTACTTCCGCTTTCTGCTAATTTCTGACAAGCGGTTATTTCCTTTAAATAAACTTTGGAAGAATCTGTTTTTTGTGAATAAAGAAGATGAGTCACGCTAAGGAGAACACAGCATAACCATACTTTTTTCATGATGGCAAATGTAATACCATATCTTCCTTTTGTTCACTCTTCCCTCAAAAATGAATATGGCTTTGTAAGAAGGGTATCGTATTATGATTCAAACCACTTTTTAAAGAATGGAGCTTTATCTCGGCTAATATCAATTTCCTCTTTATGTAAAGGTGCTTTTAACGTGATAGCCAATTTTTGATTGAGTTGCGTTTTAAAACTTTGAATAGCGTGTAAATTTATGATGTACTGACGGTTGGCTCGATAGAATAAAGTAGGATCGATAATTTCTTCTAGCTCATCCAAACTATTCATATCCAGAATGTACTTTTCATTTTGATGCGTGATAATATAATTTAATTGATCGCGATAAAAGAATGCAACATCTTTCGCGAATATTGGCATCCATGCATTGCGATGTTTCACAACAAAACGTTCCTTATATTTTGATTGAAGAAGAGCCGGATTAGCAATGAGTTGCATAATATTTTCTAAGCCAGATACTATGGGTGCTTGTGTATTTCGTAACATACGCACTTTATCTATAGCGCGCAATAGTTCGTCGTCATCAACTGGTTTCAAAACATAATCGATTCCATTCACTTTGAAAGCTCGAATAGCATATTCATCATATGCGGTAGCAAAAATAATTGGGCACTTCAGGGTATGCCGTTCAAAAAGTTCAAAGCTTACGCCATCACCTAATTGTATGTCGGCAAAGATCAAATCGGGTTCCGGATTATTTTGTAACCATTGCTCTGCCGATTGAATACTATGTAATACAGCAAGCACTTCAATATCGGAAGCCAAATCTTCAATTTTAGATTGTAGTTCCAGGGCAATTAATGCTTCGTCTTCGATGATGATAGCCTTCATGATTTTAATTATTGAATTAAAGGAATTTTTACTGAAAAGGTTGATTCGGTTTCTATAATTTCAACAGGGATACTACTTAAAAATGTATAGAAACTTTGAAGTTGACTCAAGCCCTGTTTGTTGCTTGTTTCAACATAGTTTTTCTTTTGTAATTTATTTTGAATGATGAGAAAGTCGTGTTGCGTATATATTTCAATTTGCAAAGGTTTTTCTTTAACAACGATATTATGTTTAGTTGCGTTTTCAATAAGGTTTTGCAGAGTTACCGGAACAATTTTATGATGCAGGTAGTTTTCTTCAATGTTGAAGATTACTTCTAGTCCGGTATCAAAACGCATTTTTTGTAGCTCAACGTATTGTTCGGCAAATTTAATTTCTTCTTGTAAGGATACGGTTTCATGATCACGGCTTTTTAATATATACCGATATGTTTTGCTCAGGTTTTCTAAAAAACGGGATGCATTTTTGGGATTTATTTTTATTAAACTATTTAGGGAAGTAAGTGAATTGAATAAAAAATGCGGATTCAATTGTTGCTTAAGATTTTCGTACAAAACCATCGCTTTTTCTTTCTCTAATAGTTGCGCTTTTTCACGGAGCAAGTAAAGTTGATCACGTTGTTTACTTCGGTATCGGAATAAAAAGTAAATAAAGCCGAGAACACCTATTAAAATGCTAATTCTAAATAAGTTTGTTTTATAAAAGAAAGTAGCTAACTCAACCTGTAGCTTTTTAGGTTCTATGCTATCCCAACTGTACTTGTTGCCGGCAGCTTTATAAATGAATTGGTAATTACCACCCGGCACATTAGTGTACACCGCTTTGGGGTCTTGAGTATAATGCCAGTTATTTTCAAATCCTTCGAGTTTATACGCAAACCATGTGCGTGTTGGATTCATAAAGTTCAAGGCAATCAAATGGAACGTAAACGAATTTTGTTTGGGTTTTAATTGAATACTAGGATTGTTAATTGATTCATTTAAACGAATAATCCCTTCATGGTTTATTGTGTATGATGAAACGTAAAATGGAAATTTAGCATGGTGTTCCTGAATTTTTTTTGGGTTAAAAAGAACATACCCAATATAGGTTGGAAAAATTATAGAACCGTCATTTGTACTTACACCAGCGTGTTCATGAAATCCTACCGATGGTAAGCCATCATCTACTGTAAATACCGTTGTTTTTTTTCGGTCTTCTTGCAGCATCGTAATGCCGCCATTCACACCGGCCCAAAGTTGATTGTTATTATCTATTGCAATAGGACCAACCAAATTCCCAGGCAATCCATTTTTTTCATTCCATGAAGAAAACATTCCGGTTTGAGGGTTTAAACTACTCAAACCATTAAAAGTAGAAAACCAGATAGTTCCATTCTTGTCTTCCTTGATTTCGATAATTTGATTTCCAATGATATAGTTCCCACCTTGTTCTTGTGCTTTATAATTGTGAAGGGTATTGTTTCGTTGATCAAACATTACAATTCCTTTTCGCGAAAGTGAAATCCATAGTCGTTGTTTAGAATCTTCGAATACATAGGAAGTTGGTGTATAGCCTTTATACTTTTTAAGAAATGGATGATGTGCGATGGAATGAAATGAATTATTCTTTATGGAATACCAATACAAGGAAGCAGTATCGTTGGTACAAAACCAAATGTTTCCGCTTTTATCTCCGTTGATTGAATTATACCAACTTCGAGGTAATTTTTTGGGATCTATAAACTCCATAATTCCCGTATTGTTATGATAACAATTTACGCCATTACCGGTACCTATCCAGATGTTGTTTGCTTCATCGCAATATAAAGAACGAATGATATTGCTATAAAGAACATTTGTTTTTCCTTCCTCATTATGCCATACTTTATATTCTTTTGTTTGTGGGTTATAGCAGCTAAGTCCGTCGTGGTTGCCCATCCATATAAAATTATTTTTGTCTACGGTAACCGCCCTTCCGAGAGGATTGTTTTTATATTTTAAATTTTCCGGGAAGGGAAGAATTGTTGTAAACCCATCTTGATTCGGTTTGAAAAAAGTGATGCCTTCTACATCGCAACCTAACCAAATAACTTCATTATTATCTTTAAATAAGCATCGGTAGCTATTGCTTGGTGTGCTGCTAGAAATAAGAACCTGATGCTGAAAGGAATCTACAATATGTGTTCTGGGGTTATAGCGAAACAATCCATCTTTTCTGGAAATCATCCAAAGGTTATCGTTAGGATCGAAAAGAAATCCTGTTATTTCAATGGTGGAGTTATATTTATTCTTTAAAAATGGCGTGATAGAATCCACCCGTGTATTTCCGGAGGCAAACAAATAAAATGTCTTCTGCTTGGGTTCATATGCGCAAATCTTCCCGGTTGCAGTTAAATCAATACCAACAAAGGAGCGTGAACGCGTACTTTCGCGGCCGATAGGTTTAAGTTCATCACGTTTACAATCAAGTTCGTACAAGCCTTTGGAGGTTGCTAAAAACAAGGAAGATTCTTTGACCAAGAATGCATGGATTGTAATTCCTTGGAGTTGGGCAAAATTTTTATTCGTGGTAGAATAATACGAGCAAAGTTGTTTGCTATTCTTATTATACCGGTAAAAATTCTTTCGTGTTAATACGAAAAGTACGCTATCGCCCATGCTTTCAATGGCGTTGATATAGTTGTTCTGAAAGGCAGGAATACGAGTAAAATTATCAGACGCTACATGGTACTCCAAGAGTCCTGTTTCCATGCCTATCCAAAAACGACCGGTTTTATCGGTATGCATACATCGCGGCTGTGAACTATAGGGTAGGGTTGAATCGCCTGGGGCATAAGCATATTGGGTTACATGTTTGCCATCAAATCGGTTTAATGCACCAACGGTTCCTATCCAGATGTAACCATGTTTGTCTTGAGCAATACACCGAACGATACCATCATGTAGGCCTTCTGCGATGCCGAGTTTATGAAAGTTCATCGAGCTGTTCTGAGCCTTCAGCCTTACATCGCCCAAAAGTGCAACTAGCAATAGGATGAACAACCGCCCGTGTGAAATTGTATTTGTTGTACCACGCAGCAATCCTTTATGTAAACAAGAACCGCGTTGTAATTTATTACACCTCGATCGAACAGTATGTGCATGAAACAACATGCCATAAAACTAATAAACTATTACTATTTGCCAAGAGGGATAGGTGTTACCACCTAAATTGTACCATGAACCGTATAAAATGAAGCATGAATCGTTGGTGGCTTAAGCGATGAGTATGGAACGTGGGTCGTTGGGTAGGTATTTTATTTTGATGATTTTACCTTTTTCCGGAAATTTATCTAATGGTGCCAGCGTTTTGGTTTGCATAATGGTACTTGTTCCATTTTCTAATTTGATTTTTAGCCAGAGTTTGATAGGAAATAAACTGCCAATTTTGTCTTCGTCAACGGTTGCATTCAGCACTTCCGCAGAAATTTGTTTGCCATGGTGTAGTAGCAATCGTTGCATTCGAATAAGTTCTTTTTTTTCATAGAAATTATATTCATGAAAATTTCGAAGGAAGGAATACCAAAGTTTAACCAGATTCATGAGCCAAATTTCACAACAAGTATTTTATCCTAAAGATTTAATTCATTCAAGGGTTTAAAATCGTAGTTTAAGGGTAGAGAATAACCAATGAACTGTTTCCTTAGTTCATTTTATTGCGTGTTTTGTACTTCAGTCTTTTCAAATTAGGTTCTTACTTTCGTAAAGGGGATATTAATTTTTTGTGTTTTATGCTGAACCCGAGTTTACAATTTTATACGGCTTATTTTTGAATTATGCGAAGCTGTATGATCGCTTTTCTCTTGGTATTGCTTTCATGTTCAAATGAATATCAAACCTCTTTTAAAGAAAAGCAAAACGTGTTTCTTCAGCCTTTTACCGGAATACCTGCATCTACAATACAACGTTTATGCGAACAACTGCGAATTGCGTTGGGTGATGCCATGTTAATTACCGTATTACCTGAAAAACAAATACCTGAATCAGCATTTTACCCTCCACGAAATCGTTATCGTGCTGATAGTTTGATCCGTTATTTGCAACATACTATTCCAGAAGAGGATGTAGTAATTGGCATTAAGCATCACGATATAAGTACAACTAAAAAGCAAATTCCCGATTATGGTGTAATGGGTTTGGGTTTTCAACCCGGCAAATCCTGCGTAGTTTCTACGTTTCGACTGCGTAAAAATAACCTTGACGAAGAACTATTCAAAGTGGCCATTCATGAGTGGGGGCATACACGAGGTCTTCCGCATTGTAGTAAACCGGATTGTTTTATGCGTGATGCCCAAGGTGGTAATCCATTGAAGGAAGAGCATAAGTTCTGTTCATCCTGTTTAGGTAAATTATCGAACAAGGGATATTTAATAACCTTGAAGCATGAGTCAGTTCATTGAAACCAATCAATCTTTTATTGAATGAAGTCTTACAAAACGTTTATTTATTCAGAGGGGAATCGGAAAAAGTAAAAGAGCAAAAAAGCTTTTACCTATAATGGGAACGCTACCTTCTGAATTAATACATCGTAAACGGACGAACAGATTTATGTTTACCCTGGATAATCTTTAACCAATAGGTACCACGTTGTAAATGATCTAAACGAACTTGGTGTTGTAAGCTTAACGACGTTGAAACGGTGGTATCTTCCGACCAAAGAACGCGTCCACTAGCATCACATACTTCCAAATGTAGCTTTCCTTGATTTGAAGAAAAATAACTAAACGAAAGAAGTTTGTTGTTCACCGGATTAGGGTAAATCTGAATTTCTGGATCACCACTTATTTTTCCAAATGGAATATCAATTACCTTACTAATAGTTTTGGTTATACCTATTACATCTGTTGTCTGTAATTGATAGTAATTATGTCCGGCTTTTACCGAGGCGTTTATGAAGATATAATCCTGTTCTACAGCATTGTTGTTTTTAGCGGCTACTATGCCAGCCTGATCAAAATGAATACCATCGGTGCTGTGCATAATAGCATAGTGCATAATCTCTTTTTCATTTTCTACCGTCCATCGTAAATGATGACTATTTTCTTTTTCCACGCCGGTAAACGACACAAGATTCACATCCAACGGTGTATTGAACGGATTCGTTGCATGCAAGTAAAAGCTACTGAAACTATTTACGGTAAACGTTGTTTTCCAAACACCCATAGAGGCATCATATAATAGTAAGATTGGTATCGCAATACCGGGGGCGGTACCTAAGGCGCCATCTATTTTGGTTATGCTGGCGTTTGTTACTTGATCGCCATTCTGAGGAACAGTATTTGGATAATTTAATAATGGAAAACTACTACTATTATTAATAATATAGTTGTTATAAGCTACCAGTTCAGCATGGGTAAAGTATAACGTAACATTTGCTTGTCCTTGCGATTGAGGTGTGATCGAGTAATAACGTGGTACATAGGGCTGGTTATTGAATACAGGAACATTGGTTAACACATTCACACAACTGGTTACAAAAGTTAATGCCGGTGAAGACAGTGGTTGTTCGATGGTGGCTATTAACTGACAGGTAGGAGTTGTATGTTTTTCTATCAAGCCTGGAATTTGATACACGGTTGCACAACTTGAGCCTGATACGGAAACAGTGTTGTTACTACTACTTTGTGCAAGGTTATTGCTTGAAGTAGGCGTTACGGTTATAACATCGGTATCGGTACAACCTGTTACACTGCTAACTCCCGTAACCGTGTAAGTGGTAGGGGTTGAAAGAGTAAAGTATTGTCCGTTTGTAATGCCTCCGGTCCATGTGTACGAATAACCCGGATTACCGGAAGGAACATCACCATACAATGACATCGCACTTCCGTTACACGATATGTTGTTTAATAGGTTTGCGGTTACATTTACTAAAGGAGGTTGTGTAATGGTAATGGTAGTTGTTTTCGTACAAAGTGCCGCATCGGAAACCGTACACGTATAAGTACCTGAAGTTAATGAATACGCCGTACTTAAAGTACCGCCTGAAGGAGCCCAGCTATAGGTATAATTTGGTACTCCACCCGAGCCCGTTGCCGTTGCCGTTCCATCGTTGCCTCCGAAACAGGTTACATTGGTTTGGGAAGAAGTTACATTGATTACTGGCGGTTGTGTTATCGTGAAGGATTGCGTTTTTGTACAGGCATTACCATCAGTTAAGGTTACCGTATACGTTCCGGCAACTAAATTACTAGCCGTTACACCACTACCACCGGAAGGCAACCAATTATAAGAATAACTTGGTGTACCGCCTGAAGGATTTAAACTAACCGAACCATTTGAACCACCATTGCAACTTACATTAACCTGCACAGGAGTTAAGTTAAAAGCAACAGGTTGTGCAATGGTAAATGTTTGCGTTTTAATGCAAGAATTGGCATCCGTTACAGTACAAGTATAATTTCCTGCACTCAAATTGGTCGCTTGACTTCCGGTTCCTCCAAAAGGCGACCAGCTATAGGTATAACTACCGGCACCACCTGTAGCAACTACGCTGGCGGTGGCGTTGCTTCCACCCGGACAACTAACCATTGTTTGGGAAGGTGTTGTATTCAAAGCCGGTGGTTGAGTGATAGAAAAAGTTTGCGTTTTTGTACAAGCGTTCGCATCGGTTACGGTACATGTATAACTGCCCGAAAAAAGATTTGTAGCTGTGGCTGAAGATCCACCAAGAGGTGCCCAACTATACGTATATCCTGGAGTGCCACCCGAAACAGAAACGGTTGCAGTACCGTTGGAAGCACCATTGCAACTCACATTTGTGTGAGAAGGAGTTATTGCTATTGCGGTAGGTTGATTGATTGTTTTAACCGTAGACGCGGTAGCGTTCGTTGCATCTTTTACCGTAATGGTATAGGTGCCCGCAACATTTCCGGTAAAGGTGTTGGTTGTTTGATAGGTGCCTCCATTTTTAGCGTATTGATACGGTGCGGTTCCTCCGGCTCCGGTACAACCTATAGTAGCTGTTCCGCCGTTACAAGCAATAACACCATTCGAAGCAGTTACGGATAATGGTGTAACCGTACCATTTACAGTTTTAGTGCCTATATTATATTGGTCGCCCAAGCTTCCGTTTAAAAGGTTCACCGCATTCCCTGCATAGGTTACACTCACAGCCGTAGAGCCACTTGCCGGGGCTGTCCAGGTAAAGGTCCAGCTCACAACTCCGGCAGTCATGTTCTTTGGAGCAGTATGGTATATTTCCTTCAAGTTGGCAGTGATCGCAGTTTGTCCGGAAATAGCACCACTTAAGTTACCGGCACTTACAGCTAAATCAAAACCTCCCGCTACTTTTGAAGCGTTCGTTATTGTAAACGTAATAGGGTAGGCTTGATTGTTCACGTAATTCGTTGGAAATCCGGTTACCGTTAAAACGGTTGCTGCGCCAGCGCTACCATGACAAGTACATCCAGCGCTACTATTACCGGGTGCTCCTCCTGAAGAGGAACTCATGGTCATTTTAATGATTAACAAACATAATCCTAAAAAGGTGGGAAGTAAAAATTTTCGCATGTATTGAATTTACTTCTTCAAATGTAATTCAGACATGTTGGTTCACGAGGAATTACGAAAAATCTTTCCGTGACCCAAATCAATTAATGACATTTAAAATAATCAAAGGGTTCTTTACAATCTAAGCAGCGGTAAAGTGCTTTGCATGATGTGGAGCCGAATTGACTGATAAGTTCAGTGTGTGAAGAGGAGCATTGCGGACATGGAACTACAACCTCTAGATAGTTAGTCGGGTTATTTTTTGTTGAATACTGTGGTGGTGCAATGCCGTATTCTTGTAGCTTTCTTTTTCCCGACTCCGTCATCCAATCTGTTGTCCATGCCGGAGAAAGTTGTTCTTCAATAATTATATGTTGAAAGCCATGGGTGCTAAGCTCTAGCCGAATCATGGTGGCAATTGTTTGCATGGCAGGACAACCACTGTAAGTAGGGGTAATAATAATTTTTAATTGTCCATCACGGTCTTCAACAGACCTTACGATTCCTAAGTCTAAAATACTTAATACTGGAACTTCTGGATCGAACACTTGTTCCAGTATTGCTGCAATATGAGCTGGAATGGTTACCATTCGCTATTCGGATAAGCACGTTGCATGAACTGTAAATCAGCAAGTATAAATCCTAAATGTTCGGAATGAATTCCGGTTTTACCGCCTTGTTGAAACCAGCCTTTTTCGGAACTTAACGGAAACGAAAGCGTTGCTTCCTGCAGTACCTCAGAAATTTTTTCCATCCATTGATCTCGTATTAGATTGAGGTCGGGTAGTTGCAATGTTTTTTGAAGCGAGGTTTCTATTGCTGATGGTTGAAACAATTCACCCGTGTATTCCCAAAAATTACTAATGGCTCGTTGCATATTCTCTTTACTTTCTTCGGTGCCATCTCCTAAACGAATGACCCATTCACTACTGAAACGTAAATGATAGGTTACTTCTTTCAACGATTTTTCTGCGATAGCGGCAAGTGTTGAATCATTACATTGCTTTAATGCCGTGTAAAAGTAAAACTGATAGGCATCAAAAAATAAACATTTTGCCATGGTATCAGCGAAATCGCCATTGGGTAATTCCACGAGTAAAACATTCAGAAATTCACGAACATCTCTGGTGTATGGATAGTAATCTTCTGTTTTGCCTTCACCCTCTTGTTCGGCAAGGAAGGCATAAATACTTCTGGCAGCACCAATATTATCGAGGGCAATATTGGATAACGCCATATCAACTTCCAGAATTGGTCCGTGTCCGCACCACTCACTTAAACGATGTCCATGAATCAAGCTATTATCTGCTAACTGAAGACAGTATTGTTTTAAATCTGAATGCATGATTTACATGTGTTTTAATTGATCAGGTAAATCATAAAAGGTTGGATGACGATAAACTTTATCATTCATAGGGTCGTAAAAACTTTCCGCATCATCTGGGTTGGAAGCATGAATATGAACACTTTCCACAGCCCAAATACTTACCCCTTCTTGTCGACGGGTATAAACATCTCTAGCCATTTCAATAGCCATGGTAGCATCGGAGGCGTGTAAACTTCCTACATGTTTATGATCTAATCCGGCTTTGCTGCGGATAAAAATTTCCCATAGGGGCCATTCGCTATTACTCATGATTTACAATTTTACAATTTACAATTTACAATTTACAATGAACAGTGAATAATTTACAATGAACAATTAGAACAGAATTACTAACAAGAATAAAATACTTAGTTGAATGAACATGAATCATCTTCAGAAATTGACACGCTCTATCTTTCAATTCACCCACCGTTTAGTAACAATTATTAAATGTGCATTGCAAACTATTCATTGTAAATTGTTCACTGTTCATTGCTTAAAGTCTTGCTTTCACATTCGCTATATCGTCAATGCGTTGTTGTGCTATTTTCATAGCGGCTTCCTGCGCTGTGATACCATCTTTTTCAGATAATTTAAAGATATCTAAAATTCGATTGTAGATTTTCTCTACATCATGGGTTACTTTTTCGCGATTATAATTACCACCGGCTTCTGCGGCTACGTTAATCAAGCCACCGGCGTTAATTAAGAAGTCGGGTGCATAAATGATTCCTTTTTCAATCAACTGACGACCATGAACCGCCTCAACCGCTAATTGATTATTCGCAGCACCGGCAATGATGGGGCATTTTAACGCTGCAATACTTTCATCATTTACAGTGGCACCTAGCGCACAGGGGGCGTAAATATCAAAATCGATATTCAACATCTCTTTCGGATCAACATATTCCGCGTTGTATTTGCTCGTTGTTTCTTTGATACGATCCTGGTTGATATCAGTAATATATACTTTAGCACCGGCATCTTGTAAATGCCCAACGAGGTATTGTCCAACATGACCAACGCCTTGCACCATCACCTTCTTTCCTGCTAAATTATCATTTCCCCAATGCTTGAATGCACAAGCTTTCATACCAACAAAAACACCATAAGCTGTGAATGGTGAAGGATCACCACTACCACCCATGTACTCCGGAATTCCGGTAACATGTTTGGTTTCCAGATGGATAAATTCCATATCAGCCGCGGAAGTATTTACATCTTCTGCGGTAATGTATTTACCACCCAGAGAATTCACAAACTTGCCGTAACGTCGCCATAAGGCTTCGCTTTTCATGTCGGGCGAGCCAATAATTACCGCTTTGCCTCCACCTAAATTTAATCCGCTGATAGCAGCTTTATACGTCATTCCTCGCGAAAGACGTGCGGCATCCACTACAGCTTCATCATCGGAAGCGTAATTCCACATGCGAGTACCTCCTAAAGCCGGGCCGAGTGTGGTATTATGAATTGCAATAATTGCTTTTAAGTTTGATTTAGGATCATGACAAAACACGATTTGTTCGTGTTCCAAATCCTTCATAAGATCGAATACTTTATTTGACATAATTTATTTACTTATTATTCTGCAGCTGCCTCTTCTGTTTCGGTAGCTGGTGATTCTGAATTTGGTTCTTCTATAGTTGCCGAAGCCGTTGGCATTTCTTCATTAACAACTTCTACAACGTTTTCTGCAGCGGCTTCCGCAGCCGGTGCTTCTGCCGGAATAACTTCATGTGGAGGAGCATCGTTTGGCGCTGTTGACGGTGTGTTTTTCACTTGGCCTTGCTCTTCATTTGGTTTTTTTCTTGGCCCTCGAAGGAAGTTATTCATCTCGCGTTCGTCTTGTTGTAATTTCTCGCGAACATCTTTAGCCTTGCGTTTGAGGTCGTTGATTTTATCTTTGATTTCTTCAATCATTTCCAAATACTCTTCACGTTTTTCATAGGAACGAAGGGTAGCCGGCAAATTCTTCAAGCGATCATCCATATCAAATAATAAATCTTCTTCACGTTCAATTTCACGATTCAATTTGTTCATGAAACTTCGATTGCGATCTATTTTCTCTTTTAAATCTTTGGATACTTCTTTTTTACGTTGCTCACGATAAGCATCTTTACGATCGAAGAAATTCTTTTTTGCTTTTTGGAATCGTTCCCAAGCTTCGTCGCCATTTTCCTTAGGAACTCGTCCGATTTTTTTCCACTCATCAAACATGTCCATGAATTCTTGCGTAGCTGCATCAAAATCATGTGAGTTTTGAAGTTCTTCGGCATGTAAAACAATGGCCATTTTCTTGGCTAAATTATCTTCTAATTGAACGCGAATGTTCCCGTAGTGAGCATCTTTATTATTATAGAAATGATTTTTGGCTGCCAAAAACTGATTCCAAATTTCATCACTTTTCTCTTGAGGTACGCGACCGATCTTTTTCCATTCATCCATTAAACGAGTGTACTCGTCGGTTGTTTTCTTCCAATCTTTGCTTTCCTTAACCGCTTCAGCTTGTTCAATTAAGGCGAGTTTCTTCTTCAGGTTTTCTTCCTGCTCGGTTTTAATATCACCAAAATGTTCTCGTTTATTATTGAAGAAAATATCTTTAGCGGTGTTATAACGGAACCATAACTCTTCCATTCGATGCTTTGGAACCATGCCTATCTTCTTCCACTCTTCATTCATCTCTTGATACACGTCGGTAGTTTTCTTCCAGTCGGTGGAGGATGACAATGCTTCCGCTTTCTCACAGAGTTCTATTTTTTTAGAAAGATTATCGAGCAACTCTTGTTCGAAACTTTCATGTCGGGCTTGTTTTTGTTTGAAGAATTCATCTTTTGATTTCTCAAAACGATCTCGAAGTTCTTCATTTTTTAAATCCGGAACAACAGGCAAATCACGAAACTTCTTTTGCAAATCGCGCAATTTTTCAGCACCTTCTTTCCAATCTTTACTTTCCAATATGGCTTCCACTTCAACACAAAGTTGTTCTTTCTGTTTGAGCGTTTCTTCCACACCTTTTTTTATTTCAACTTCAAAGGCATCAAGTTTTTCGAAAAGGGCCGCATAATTACCTATTGCTTTTGCGGTGCATAAATAGGTCCGAGTTCGGGCTACTTTTCCCGCTAATCTTACCTTCTCGCTGGCTTCATTAAATTCTTTCTCAATCTCAGCCATCTTATCTTCCAGTTCCTTAAACCGTTCTTCCATGGAAGCAATGGTGTACTGTTGATTGGCTTCTTTAAGTTCTCCGATATTACGTTCCTCGAACCATTTGTTGGCGTGCAGATAAACTGCATTCTCTTTGATAAAATAAGTTTCGTTGTTAGACATAGTCACTGATATAATTAAAAATAGAAGACGACAAATGTAAGGGGTTCAGACTTAAATAAACAAGGGGCTAAGTTAAAAATCAATTTCTTTGAAATTCAAGGTGTTACATGAGTTTCCTATGCTATTTTTCTTTCATGTAACGGAAAAATCTATATTCTATGGTATCTCGTTGAGCATTGGATGAAGTAAACCATTACAAAACTAGTGAGGCTAAAAATATTTTATTCCTTTTTCGAATATCCCTAGCCTTCTACTTTTGTTTTCAACTAAGAACTCATTTATTATGAAACGGAAAGGAAATTACCTTCGGAAGGGGCTGTTGCTTTATTGCTTACTTATTTTAGTACAACTTGGATTTAGCCAAAATTCCACGGTACCCTGTTCGTCATATTATCTCGATTTAAGCACAGGCGTGAATCAAGAATCCAATCAAGCCTTCCCCTTACAGGCTACCGATCCTTTTTGGCGTATCGTTTCCGGTCCGGTTCAGGCAGGCACTTACCCTCACTGTGCGCTTGTAGTATCAGGTACTGCAGTCAATACCTCATTCGGATTAGCTCGAAGTATTGCGCTTGGTAATGGTTTGAATTTGCCCTCCAATATTGTACTTACCGGTAACGCATGTAATTATACCAATCAACCTTATGTATTCGAGCGCGATTTTAAGCTAGAAGCTCTACCAAACGGTACAGAGGTTTGGCTAACACTCGATCAACTTTATGTGAGTGATAGGGTAACTTCTATTCTGTTGCAAGGCCCTGGAGGTCCCATTGTATTACTCGATGCTTGTTTAATACCCGGCGTTTACAATTTGCAACAGCATCATTTGGTTTTGAACTCCGGAGTATATACACTTCAGGTGTTTGTGGGAAAGAGCTTAGCGAATAGCGCCGCTAGTTTGCCGTTACAGTTCAGTTTGAAGGCCTCTATTTTTGCTAATGAGAAGGTTTTTCAAGATAATCAGCATTTTGGGAGAAATACCTGGTGCTCGCCACCATATCCTGTTTTTGAAAAACCGGTAATGGCTAATACCTGTGTAATGGCCGGTGATACGTCGTGCGAGGTAATTATCGATAATTATCAGTCGTATCTTACGTATAGCTTGAGTAATGGCTCCTTTACCTCGCCGTTCACCTTTCAGGCAAATTTGCAACAGAGCTACACTTTAACTGCAAGCGATTCATTTGGATGTACGCTTTCCGATTCGGTATTTATAGATACCTGTATGATAGGTTCCGCTTCATTCAAACTGTTATTGCAAGGATTAATGCAAAATGATGGAACCATGATACCAGCTATGTATAACCAAATGCTGAGTTACGATTCCAATGATGTTGCTGATATTGAAGTAGAATTCAGGAAACCAATATTTCCTTTTGAAATAGTTCGTCTTGGTGCTGGGCGACTGAAAAAGGATGGTTCGGTTTGGGTAGCATTTAATCCGATAAAAAGTAACCATTTTTATCATGTGCTGAAATCTAAAAACATATTACCCTCGTGGAGTGGTACATCTAAATTATTAACCTCCGGAGCTTGGTACGATTATTCGCAGCCAGGAGTATTAAAGGGCGATTGCGTCTATTTCGATGCCAATACATGGATGCTTTACACCGGTGATTTAAACCAGGATGGTAGTATCGACCTCTTTGATTTTTTCGAATTTGAACAAGCCAGTAGCGCATCGAACAATAACGGATTGGGCGATTTGAATGGCGATGGTATTACGGATGTCTTAGATTTTTTTCTATTAGAATGGAATCTGGTTATGGGCCCGGGTACAAGCACGCCATAAGGTTTTTCCAAACATCAGACAGCAAATTGTCGTTCTAACAGTAGAATAAATTAGGTTTTCATTCCTTTTAATTAACAATAGTTTGAATTGAATTAGATAATTTTGCTCTCGGTGAGAAAAACAGGTTCTATCATACTGCTATTCCTCTATCTGTTATCGGTGGAAGGACTGCTGTTACATCGACATTTTTGTGCCGGTGAAATTGCAGAGGTTTCTTACTTCAGTCACCCCGATGAACAAGATTGTTGCGGTACGGATGAATGCAACGATTGTTATGATGACCATGTAACTGTGCGTGTTCAAACCGAGCATGTATATAAAACACCATCTACAAGTAATTATGTAGTATCAATTCCTGCGGATTTACTAACGAATGAAGTAGAATTATTGTCTTTCTACAAGGTCACTTCAGTTAATAAGAAAGCGCGAGCTGTTCAGAAGGATTTTCCTCCCCCTGATCCGCTCTACCTTATAAATTGCACGTGGTTGATTTGATTCTTTTTTTCTTCCCAAAGAAAAAGAAGTTGAACAAAAAAAATAAAAAAATAGATACATGAAAAAGATTGGTTTATTCAGTGTGCTAGCCTTGTTTTTAATCCTGCCTTCTTGCAAAAAGAAAGTGCGAGAAACAGAAAATAGCAATATCAAATTAAAAATTAATACCATTGCCAACGGAACAGCTATCACACCGGGTTTAATGAATAAGGTGAATGCTGCAGGTAACGAATACAGCATTGATATGTTGAAATATTACATTTCTGGCATTGTATTACTAAATGAAAACGGCAGTTGGGTAACGTTCCGCAATTACGATTTAATTGATATTGATGATGCAAACAGCTCATGGATTACGGCACCAACAATACCTTTCGGACGATATACCAAACTTAGGTTTGCCTTAGGTGTAGATTCAACAAGAAATCATATAGGAGCACAAGATGGCGATTTGGATCCGATTCATGGAATGATTTGGGATTGGAATACCGGCTATATTTTTTATAAGCATGAAGGTCACTATAAAGCTAATGATGGTTCTACACGACCATTGACCCAGCATTTAGGAACCGATAGAGGATTTAGCATCGTTGAAATTCCAATTAACTGGGAAATCACCGCAGAGAGTAAGGCCATGTATCTTAATTTTGATATTAATAACATGTATAATAATCCAGCCGTTGATTTTAATATTGACGGTGAGCGTATGAGCACCACAGCAGCCGATATTAGCTGGGTGGATATGTTGGCTTCAAATACCATTGATGCTTTCAGCGTAGATCATACGGAATAGTTCGGCTCCTTTTTCTTTTTGATATCAATCTATTATTCAATTGAATTAAAAAGAAAAATGAAATCACTTAAAGTAATTTGTATCGCTTTGCTGTGCGGAAATACAATTCTTGCACAGGAAAAACAGGATACACTTAAACAAAAAGAATTAAAAACAATACGTGTAGAATCACGTACTAATGGCAATCAAATAGATGCCTTAAAAGCTATTCGAACTGAACGTCTCGGACAAACGGAATTGAAGAAAAATGCCTGTTGTAACCTAGCAGAAAGTTTTGAATCGAACCCTTCTGTAGAAGTAAGTTTTAATAATGCCGTAACCGGCGCACGACAAATTCAAATGCTCGGGTTAAGCGGAATTTATGTTCAAATGATGACCGACGTGTTGCCAACCGTTCGTGGTTTAAACTACACCTTCGGATTTGCTAATATTCCGAGTACTATGGTGCATAGCATTTATATCAACAAAGGCCCGGGAAGCGTTACGAATGGCTTTGAAAGTATGACCGGACAAATTGATGTAGAATTAATGAAACCGGAAAAAGCTCCTCGATTCTTCGTGAACGCATATCTAAATAATATGATGCGTCAGGAGCTCAATATTAATGCGGCTAGAACTATGAATAAAAAATGGAGTACTTTACTCATGACTCACGGTAGTACGCAGCAATCTAAATTGGATAAGAATAAAGACGGTTTTTTAGATCAACCGCTTACCAATCAGTTGCAAGGAATTCATCGATGGAAATATTCCGGAGAACATATTGAAAGCATGTTTGGCGTTAAAGGAATGATTGATCAAAAACAAGGCGGGCAACTTCAATTTGATTCAGACCTTCCAAAGGATAGCCAGTCGTATTGGGGATTTAAAAACAACACCAAACGTTGGGAAGTTTTTCTAAAAGGAAGTTATAATATGGATGATTGCGGAGCGAAAAGTTTAGGCATTCAAACCAATTTTTCCAATCATGATATTCGTTCGTTTTATGGGAAGAATAATTATCGAGGCATTCAAAATACTTTATTCGCCAACTTAATTTATCAGACGTACTTCAAAGAGGAGTATCATCAGATACGTACTGGCGGTGGTATTTTATATGATGATGTTCATGAACATTTTAAAACTATTTCCATCGAACGTAAAGAACCTGTTGTCGGTATTTTTACGGAATATACGTATACCGGAAGCGAAGTCTGGAGCTTGTTGTTAGGCGCCCGGGCGGATTACAATGTACGTTTGAAAAAAGCCTACTTTATTCCAAGGGCTAATTTTAAATATTCATTCACGAAGCAACTCAGCATGCGTTTGAGCGCGGGGAGTGGATTTCGTACAGCCAACATTTTTGCCGAAAACCCGCAGGTATTTGTAAGCAACAGAACGGTGTTTGTAGCTTCTAACCTTAACCCAGAATATAGTTGGAACTATGGTATGAATCTTTCGTATTGTTACAAACAACATGGTAAAGAAGGAAGATTAAGTGTTGATTTATTCCGTACTGATTTTCAAAATCAAATCGTGGCCGACTTTGATCAATCGCCTCAGGAAGTTCATTTTTATAATCTTCAAGGTACTTCCTATGCTTGGTATGCCCAAGCGGAATGGTATCATGAAGTAATTAAAAATTTAGATGTTCGTTTAGCTTACAAATTCAATGATGTTCGGGTAACGCAACAAGGTGTATTGACTGAAAAAATGCTCAATGCCAAACATCGTGTATTGGGAAATATAGCTTACATGACCCGCAATAAACATTGGCGATTTGATTTCACTACACAATGGTTAAGCAAGCAACGTTTGCCAGATTTAAGTAAGAATCCTGAACAATATCGAATGACATCTTATTCACCGTCTTTCTTTAAATTAATGGGGCAAATTACTTACGCAAAAAAACTTTTTGAGATTTATGCCGGGTCGGAAAATCTAAATAATTTCACGCAACAACAACTTATTGTTGATGCCGCTAATCCGAATGGGAATTATTTTGATGCAGGAAATGTTTGGGGACCAGCGGTTGGGAGAATGCTTTATCTTGGATTTCGATATACTATCAATTAAAAATGAATGTCATGAAATACGTAAATAAATTAATTATCGTTATTCTACTTTTGATACAAGTAGATGTTTTCGCGGGCGCGAAAGAAAAAGCTGTGAAGGATTCTGTAGCCGTGAATGGGAATTGTGAGATGTGTAAGAAGAATATTGAAGCCGCAGTTGATTTAAAAGGCGTGAAATGGGCGGAATGGAATGTTGAAAAACATAGGTTATACGTGGAATATCTTCCATCGAAAATATCTATGGATAAAATTCAACAGGAAATAGCCAATGCGGGTTATGATACCGAAAAGTATAAGGCTTCGGATGCAGCTTACAAAAAGTTACATGCTTGTTGTAAGTACGATCGTTAGCGTAAAAGCAATGTGCCGGCTAAGGTTATTAACGGTGTAGCATTTCTTCAAAACTCCGGAAACAGAAAACCTTGTATTTTTACCGTTAAAGGCAAGCTGTATTGCGGAATTGTTTAATTATAGGAATGATACTTGGTCTTGTGTTGGCCGGCAATATGTTGTTTGCACAAGAATCTGTGTTAACGTCTTTGCGAGCATACCGTTTAGCCGTTGATAAAGATTCAGTACAACTTGATTCTCTATCTATAGTACGAGGAAGTTTCAAATGTTCAGAAGATACTGCAACATATATCTTATGGCCTGAACATGGTTTGCTCATTTGGAAAATGAAACCTCAAACAGACAGTTTTTATGTGCAATACCGAATTATACCTTACGCCTTAACCGCCGCCTATTTTCATAAAGATAAGCAACGCATTAACCGAAATATGTTGATGCCGAATTATTACTATGATGCCAATGAAGCGAAAAAAAATCAATTCATTGATTTCGGAACTATAGATTATTCAGGAACCTTCGGCAGAAATTTATCGTTCGGAAATAATCAGGATGTTGTTCTGAATTCGCAATTTAATTTACAACTTGAAGGCGACTTAGGAGACAGTATCAAACTAAGTGGTGCCATAACAGATAATTCTATTCCTTTTCAGCCCGATGGAAATACACAACAAATTCAAGAGTTTGATCGGGTATTTATTCAACTTTCAAAACGAAAAAGCAAACTCATCGTTGGCGATTATAATTTGGATAGACCGAATTCCTATTTCATGAATTTCTACAAGCGGGTTCAAGGCGCCTATGTGGCACATACCTATCGCACGGCTAAGCAAGGAGAAGCTACCACCGCGGTTGGTGCTTCTATCGCAAAGGGTAAGTTTGTACGTAATACCATCGTTGCTTTAGAAGGTAATCAGGGTCCGTACAAATTAACAGGTTCCAACGGCGAAGTGTTTTTTATTGTGTTGGCAAACACCGAGAAGGTTTTTATAGATGGTGTTTTACAACAACGGGGTGAGGATCGCGATTATATTATCGACTATAATACCGCCGAAGTTACCTTCATGCCAAAACGCTTAATCACCAAGGATTCGCGCATCGTGGTAGAGTTCGAATTTACAGATCGGAATTATTTGAATTCCTTGTTTTATCTCAATCATGAATGGAAGGTCAACCCTAAGCTGCATGTTTTTTTAAATGCTTATAGCAATCAGGATGCACGCAATCAGCCCATTCAACAAACACTCGATAGTGCACAAAAATATTTTTTATCTACCATTGGTGATAGTATTCGTACTGCCTTTTATCCCGGTGTGGTGCAAGTAGATTCTTTCACCAACAGTAAAATTCTCTATAAGAAAATAGACACGGTGGTGAATGGAATTACATACCTGAACATTTATGTATTTTCAACCAATGCCGATAGCGCGAAATATTCGTTGTCGTTTAATCAAGTAGGTCAAGGTTTTGGGAATTACAGGCAATCCATCAATAACGCTAATGGAAGAGTGTATGCCTGGGTTCCACCCGTGGCCGGTGTGCCGCAAGGCGATTACGAGCCTGTTTATATTTTGGTTACACCTAAGAAACAACAACTTTTTACTTTGGGTGGATATTATCAGTTAGATTCTTTGAAGAAGATTTATGTGGAAGGTGCATTGAGCAGCGCCGACCCGAATTTGTTTTCGAAACGTGATAACCAAACGCATCAAGGCTTCGCGGGTAAAATTAATTATGAGGAAGGAAGAACTATTTCCAAGAAGCATAACCTTCTATTACAATCAAAGCTTAATTATGAATTTGTAGAGGACAGATTTCGTCCGTTAGAACGATTTCGAAATGTGGAGTTCGCACGCGACTGGAATGTTTCATCGCCGAATACCTTCGAAACAGAACATTTGGGAAGTGCTTTATTCTCGTTGAAGAAAAATAATAATGGGCAACTTGATTACAAATTCGGAACGTATCTAAGAGGCTCCGATTTCAAAGGTTCGCAGCATCAACTTCTTGTAAATTGGCAACAACAAGGTTATCATATACTCGTTAAAGGCGATGTAATGCAACAAGAGGCGAGCTTATATAGAAGTCAATTTTATCGTCCAATATTGGAATTGGAAAAAGCATTTACTAAAGCACGCGCATTAACGGTAGGAACAAAAATGCAATTAGAGCATAATGCGCTCAAAAATGCCGCGGGCGATAGTTTGTTGCAACAAGCATTCTCGTTCGACATTTTGAACCTCTATGCCAAAAGCAATAAGAAGGATAATAATTATCAGTTTGATTTCATTCAACGACGCGATCGCGGTGTGAAGGAAAACGCTTTTAAACAAAATACCTTAGGGCATACTTACGCCTTGAGCGCATCGGTGCTGTCATTTTCAAATCATGAAATTCGATTAACCAGCGCGTATCGTGTTTTGAAAATTTCTGATACCAGTATTACGACCTTAAAACCAGATGAAACACTTTTAGGTCGTTTCGACTATAACTTTCGATTGTGGAAAGGATTTTGTGTAGGAAATCTGTTATATGAATTTGGTTCAGGACAAGAATTAAAACGAGAATTTGCTTATGTGGAGGTGCCGATCGGACAAGGACAGTATGTTTGGCGCGATTATAATGCAGATGGTTTGCAACAACTCAATGAGTTTGAATTAGCCATTTTTCCGGATGAGAAGAAATTCATTCGTGTATTTACCCCAACGAACCAATATATAAAAGCTAAGTACGCGCAATATAATCAGAGTGTTAGTTTGAATCCTCGAAACCTGATACCTGATTCGTTGTATAAAGGTTGGCGTAAATGGGTTGGGCGCTTGTTTTTGCAATCTTCTGTTCAATTGAATAATCGCTTTATAGGATCTCGGGGCATTGAACAATACAATCCGTTTATATCTCTCGAAAACGATAGTTTATTACTCCAGAATGCAACCACTATAGTGAATTCGGTTTTCTTAAATCGAATGTCGAACGATTGGGGACTTGATTATATTCATACCCTTAATGGAGGTCGAACGTTATTAACCTATGGCATTGATCAACGCAGTGCGAAAGAACAACAATGGCGGGCGCGTTACAATCTTACACGACAAGTTGCGCTCGGAAGCAGTTGGAAGTATGGAAATCGAAGTTTCTCTTCACAATTTTTAGAAACCAGAAATTATGTAATCAACTATCAGGTACTTGAACCTATGTTAACCGCTTTGTTTCGGCATAATCAGTTTCGACTCGTTGGTAGTTATAAATATGATAGTAGAAAAAACCAACCAAACTTTGGAAATGAAAAGGCGCAAGCACATTCGTTGCAACTGGAATCGAAGTATAATATTTTGAGTTCGGGAAGCATAGGAACACGTTTTACGTTTACAACTATACGTTATAACGGCGTGGCTAATTCTACGATTGGTTATACCATGTTGGATGGTTTGCAAGCCGGTAAAAACTATATATGGCACGTGAGTTTTGATCGTCGCTTATCAAAAAGTGTTGAAATGACTTTAGAGTACGACGGTAGAAAATCGGCTTCAACGCCAACCGTCCACACCGGAAGAGCGAGTGTTCGCGCAGTTTTTTAACCTGTTGGAAGATTACAAAATATTGGTTAGGATATCATATATAACTCTGGCTATTCAACTATTTATCAAATTAGTAATTACCTTCGGGCGCGAAAATTACGTAGTGAAGAGAATCCTATTTTTTATTTGTTTGTTATGCACTTGGAAGGCGGAGGCGCAACTTGCGGATTTGCCGGCTATGAATATCATGACTCTGGGCGCAAGAAATATTATTAGTTGGAATAGTCAGTTCGACGGGATTAAGTCGATTGCTATTCAACGATCAACCGATAGCGTTAAGAATTTTGTTACCATCGGTGTTGTGAGTAAGCCTAAAAAGGGAATTGGTAATTATACTGATGAGAAGCCTGTAGCGGGTAAGAATTATTATCGTTTGTCGGTAAATTTTGCCGGCGATATTGAGTGGTTTAGTAATACCTATAAAGTATATCTTGATTCCGCTACTATCGCCAAATCGTTGGAGCAAGCAATTCAATCTGGAACGAGTAAATCGATACTACCCGATAAAACGAACAATACCATTACGCCAACCTTGCCTGTTGATACGGTATTTCATTATACACCATCGGCTAAAGTGTTCACGAATCCATTTACGGGTCATATCAATATCAATTTAGATGATGCTGTTGGTAAGCTTTATTCCGTTCGATTTTATACACCGGATAAAGAGGAAATACTACGCATTTCGCGCGTTACAAAAACACGTTTAGTAGTAGATAAGAATAATTTCAATTCAACAGGTACCTATCTATTTGAAGTTTATTTAGGAGAGGATTTGTTTGAATCGGGGTATATAACTATTTACTAGTTACACCACTTCGCAATATTCTAACTGATAAATATCTATAATGTCTTTTGCATATTGATCAGTGAAAAATACCTTGGCGCTGTATTTTCCGAATACCGGATACTTTTGTTTGTCGGTCGATTTTTTATCTTTCATGCTATATCCGGAAACATATAATTTCGGATGTTCTTTCATTCTTATTCGATAAATTTTTCGGTGCGTAGAGTTCTTTAACCACTCAATAATTTTATCGGTATCATACTCAAAAACGCTGTGTAGTTTAACTCGATATACTTCGTTACCGCGGTCATAAGTATCGGTAAAAATCAGATAAAAATTATGTACGTAGCAAGCTAAACAATAGCTGTCTTTTACTACGGCCGGTGTTTCCATATCACCCACTATTTCTACATCTAAACCTAGCTCTTCCCAAAATTTAGCTAGTCGGTAGTTGCGTTTTTGAACTGTTTGTATAAGTTCTTTACTCAACTTACGCTTCATTGTCGTTCGCTCCATGATCGATTTGATTTGATAGTCACAAAATTATAGGATATTCTCCAAGAAGTCATTAATTGTTATAATTGATAACCCAAGGACACCTTGGGTTAAAGGTTATATACCAAGAATGATGCCAAATAGGCTAATAAACTCATCACAAAAAATTGTAAGATGGGGTATTTCCAAGAATTTGTTTCTCGTTTTACCGTTGCTAGTGTACTTACGCATTGTAAAGCGAAGGCATAGAACATCAACAGCGATATGCCGGTTCGGGTTGTATAACTGGGTGTGCCATCGGCTCGCTTCGCACTCGCCATTTTTTGCATCAAGGTTTTGGGGTCTTCCTCATCCACCGAATACAAGGTGGCCATGGTGCCAACAAACACTTCGCGGGCAGCAAAAGAAGTAATTAACGATATTCCTATTTTCCAATCAAAACCCAACGGTTGAATAGCAGGTTCTATCTTCTTTCCTAATATACCGGCATAGGATGTTTCTAGGCTAACTTCACTACTGAACCAAGTATTTTTTTTCGGGTCGGGGCCATAGGATGATAGAGCCCATAGCACGATAGAAATGATTAGAATAACCTTCCCGGCTTCCACTACAAATACTTTTGCTTTTAAGATCATAGTAGTAAGAATATTCTTCCATTGCGGCATCCGATAAACCGGAAGTTCAAGTAGAAAAATACTACGTTGTGTGGTTTTTATAATCAGGTTTAAAACATAACTCGCCACAATAGCCATAATAAACCCGAGTAAATACATGCCCATCATAACCAACCCTTGCAAACTCAAGAAACCTAGAAATTTCTTATCCGGAATGATCAATCCAATTAATACGCTATAAACCGGTAATCGGGCACTGCAACTCATGAAGGGTGTAATGAGAATAGTTATGAGTTTCTCTTTTTTATTTTCAATCGTGCGAGCCGCCATAATAGCCGGAACAGCACAGGCTGCGGCACTAATTAAGGGCATCACCGACTTACCATTTAAGCCCACACTGCGCATCATTCTATCCATGAGGAAACTGATCCGCGACATATACCCTGAATCTTCAAGAATGGTAATCAGTCCGAAAAGAATCATGATTTGTGGAATGAAAACTAAAATTCCACTTATGCCCGCCAATACACCATTCAGTAATAACTCGGTAAGGGTATGGGTTGGTAATATAGATTTTAACTGGGCTATCAGTGTACTCATACCCATGTCGATCCAATTCATCGGGTAGGCAGCAATCCAATAAACACTTTGAAACAATACAAAGAGTATAAACAATAGAAAAAGGTTTCCCCAAACCGGATGTAAAATATACTCATCTACTTTCCGGCTAAATAATTCACGCTTCAACGGATCATTTTCAACCACACAGCGTTGCATTATTTTTCCGATTCTTGCATAACGAGCTAATATTTCTTCCGCTTGCACTTTCGTTTTTTTAAATTGAGTAAACTCAAGTATTTCCCCAATTTGTTTTTTTTCTTCGGCACTAATAGCAGGTAGTTTATCATATGCAGATGCTAACTGAACGGTTGCATACGAAGAGAATCCTGGTTTTATTTTTTGAATCGCGGATATAGTTTCGGGTGCCAACGCAAGGTTGTCGATAAAATCATACGCTACCGGCAAAGCCGACTGCACCAGTGCTACAAGTTGCTTTTTTATTTCAGTTATACCTTTATTATTTCTTGGGTTGATGGCCACAACAGGCACACCTAACTCTCTCGATAAGGCTGCGGTATCTACCTGTATTCCTTTTTGTCGGGCAATGTCCATCATGGTAAGTGCTACTATAACAGGCTTCTTCAAATCCATGATCTGCGAACAGAAAAGAAGATTTCGTTTTAGGTTGGAAGCATCTACCACAATTACAACCGCATCCACACCAAGGTGCTGATGTTGCTCGAATAGCACATTGTAAGTAACATATTCATCATCACTTTTAGCGTATAAGCTATAGGTTCCTGGTAAATCGATCAACGTAATTTGCACATCCTTACTCAACGCTAACTGACCACTTTTTTTATCAACCGTAACACCCGGAAAATTGCCGACTCGTTGGTTTAACCCGGTAAGCGCATTGAATAAAGAGCTTTTACCACTATTCGGATTACCAACTAAGGCTATATTTTTTATTGCTTTTTTCAATCTTGTTGAAATGGCTGCAAAACTAACGCTAAAACACAGACAAGACTTACTTTCGCTTTGTTATGCTGCGCATTCAGTACAAAAAAATTAATAGTGAATTTGAATATCCGTTTCAAACCGCTCATGGCTTAAAAACACATCAACCGGCTTTGCTCATTGCCCTAACTATCGGTCAGGTAACGGGTTATGGCGAAGCCCCTCCCGTTCATTACTATAATGTAACAGTTGAATCGATGATAGAGGAATTAGTACAGAAGATGCCTATTTTAGTGCGCTATGCGTTCACCGAACCAGAGCGATTCTGGCATTTTTGTCATCATTTATTTCCGAATAATCCATTTTTGGTTTGCGCTCTCGATATGGCTTATTGGAATATGTTTGCGCAAGTTAAAAAACAACCTTTACGCGATCTAATAGGCTTGTCGGATGATCTTAAATTAGAACAGGAACCACCAACCGATTATACCATCGGTATGGATTCGGAGGAAGCCATGTTAGAAAAAATGAAGGCACATCCATGGCCGGTTTATAAGGTGAAAGTTGGGGGTAAGAATGATTTGCCGATTTTGGAAGCAATGCGCAGCGCCAGTAACGCGCGCATTCGAATTGATGCCAACGGCGGTTGGCAATTAAAAGAAGCCTTAGAGATTCTTCCAGCACTGAAGCAATTAAATATTGAATTAATAGAACAACCTTTAGCTAAAGATGCTTGGGACGACATGGCTATATTGTATGCTGCTTCCGATATACCTTTCATAGCCGATGAAAGTTGTGTTAGTGAAAGTGATGTAAAACAATGCCTGTCTTGCTTCCATGGCATTAATATTAAACTTACTAAGTGTAGCGGTATAACACCGGCGGTACGCATGATTAAGGAAGCGCGACAAGCCGGAAAACTAGTGATGATGGGATGTATGAGCGAGACTGAAATTGGGAGTCTAGCGATTGCGCAATTTCTGCCTTGGCTTCATTATGTGGATATGGATGGCCCGTTATTACTGAAAAACTGTGTACTTAAACAGTTGGTTTATTTACCAAACGGACAGGTAGAAATCAGATAAAACGCTTATTTCAAGGTACAGTTACCAACAAACTCAGCATAGTCGTTACACACTACTTTTGCTTCGTTTTTATACATGTTCGAAATTGTAGTAGTGAAATTTTTGGTGGTATCTACGAAGGTACATTGACAGGTAAAATCTTTCTTACATGAAGAAAAACTCATCAATCCAACCCAAAGTATAAAACCTGCTAATAACACTTTCATAGCCTGTAAAAATTATTTAATGCTCAAATATAGGGCAGGAAATGGAAAATAGGTAATCTAAAGAGTGGTTGTTTCGCTGTTACTGTAAAGAATAATTTTCTTGTTGTAGAAATAACCTCAATAAAACTCCGAAGTATTATGAAGGTTGAGTGCTATTTCTATTCAACCTTTAAATCTTTATTTTAAAAAACAAAAAGCTCCCTGTGCAACAGGAAGCTTTTTGTGATATGGTCAAAAAACCTATTTAGTTGTGTTTAGAACATTCTGTTTTTAAAACGTTCACTAACAATTAATTCTTTACTGCCTGGTACATGCTTATAAAAACCTTCACCTGATTTAACACCAAGGAAGCCGGCCTGAACCATGTTGGCTAATAAGGTAGCTGGTGCATATTTCTGATTGCCGAAGCCCATGTGCAACACATTCATGATGCTGTAACAGGTATCTAAGCCAATGAAATCAGCTAATTGTAACGGCCCCATCGGGTGTGCCATACCCAATTTCATAATAGTATCTATTTCCTCCACATTGGCTACACCTTCTTGTAAGGCAAGTATAGCTTCATTAATCATCGGCATTAAAATACGATTGCTGATGAAACCTGGGTAATCATTCACAACACATGGAACTTTACCAATAGCTTTTGACAAATCAATAATAGTATCGGTCGTCATTCGATCGGTACCATAACCATTAATAATTTCAACCAAACGCATTACAGGAACAGGGTTCATGAAGTGCATGCCTATTACCTTACTCATACGTTTCGTGTTCGAAGCGATACGCGTAATACTGATAGAAGATGTGTTCGTAGCTAAAATTGTTTTCTCAGGAGAAAGCATATCTAACTCCTTGAAAATTCTAATTTTCAAATCAATATTCTCAGTTGCAGCTTCAACCACTAAGTCAGCATCTTTAACAGCTTCCTTCATATCGGTATAAGTTGCAATACGAGCTAAGGCTTCGTCTTTTTGCTGCTCCGTTAAAGCGCCTTTGGAAATCTGACGATCCATGTTCTTGCCAATGGTAACAATGGCTTTATTCATGGCATCCTGATTAATATCAAGCATAGAAACCTGATAGCCGAATTGAGCAAAAACATGACAAATACCATTTCCCATGGTACCCGCACCAATTACGGTAATATTTTTTACTGGCATAAGTTGTTGTGTTTTACCCGTCATTCCGGCTTCAGTTTGTGGTTCTAGAATAGTAGTGCTCATTTATTTTTTTTTAAAACGGGGCAAAGGTATAGGTTTGTGCCTATTGCGATCTTTTTTTTCCATCTATTTTTGCACAATGAAATCACCTTTTTCTCTCAATCTGCTCGTAGTTGCCGCTTTTATGCTTCTTTTCACGCATTGCAAGAACAAGCAGCAGGATTTATTATGTAAAAAATGGCGTACAGTGGCTTTTGAGAATAAAAAAATGCAAGAGCAAATAAAGTATTTCGAGCATTTTATTGATACCCTAAAATACAACCCGAATGAATATGCCAGTATGGCCGATTTAGATAGCTTGAAAAAAGGACTTCAATCGGACCTCGATGCCATGCGGGAAGAGCAACGTTTAGCACTTGAAAATAATACCATGGAGTTTCGAACCAATGGGGTAACTATTACCACATCGATTGAAGGAAGCGACTCGGCGATGTATAACATTGAAGATGAAAAATATATTCGTATTGATGAAAGTAAACTGAAAGGTTCCGGTGAATCACTAACATTTGAAATACTGAAACTTAACAAAGATAGCCTGCAAATTCGCTTTATTGACTTCGGAGATACCTCCGTAGCTACCCTCGTTCCAACGAAATAACGCATTTTCTTTCACATCTTTTTTTAAATCACTTCCTCGAATTCTATTATTTTTGTTAGATGGGTCGAATAACTTCGTTGCTTTGTTTTTTTCTTCTTTTAAAACTTCAAGGAATAGCTCAGGAAGAAATACCTGGTTTTAATCCCTCTCCCAAGCCCTGGCATACCGAAGATATTGAAAAGCTTTCGCCCTTGCAACGCTATGAGGATTCTCTGGTGCATGTGGCTGATAGTGTTTACACCAACGACATTCCTGAAATAAAGGAAAATGCCAATGCCGATTTGATTCGTTTGTTTAAAGCAACTATAAAAACACCGGGTTCGTTCAATTATACTTTTTCAAAATTGAAAGATTATATAAGTATTCTGGATGCCCCGGATAAATCGTTCCGAATTTACAATTGGGAATATTTACGAACCGAAGGTTATTCGAGATATTATGGTGTTATTCAGAAACCGGATGGAGGAATCATTCCATTGGTAGATATTTCCGATAAAATTATTCGAGGTGCTGAAGACAGTATTTTCAATAGTGCTTCTTATCGTTGGTTTGGTTGTTTGTACTATAACTTAATTATGCGTGAAGTGGCAGGCCAACCGGTGTATTTTATTTTTGGTAGAAACAGTAATAACCTGAACAGTGATAAGAAAATTATAGAACCACTAAGCTTTAACGCGAAAGGAGAAGCGCTATTTGGAGCCCCTGTATTTACAACCCTTGAACGAGGTGTTCGAAAAACGCCCAATCGATTTATTTACGAATATCAACGAGGTTCTGTTTTATCCTTGAACTTCGATCCGGAAACCAATCAAATTATTTTTGATCACTGTGAATCGCAAATCGGTGATCCGGCAAAAAAGTTTACTTATATACCAGATGGTACTTATGATGGTATGCGTTGGGATGGAGCGCAATGGGTGATGCAAGAAAATATTGTTTCCATTCAAACACTTCAAAACGGTGAAGCTCCGGTTGAAAAACCTATCAAGTAATTTCATTGTTCTTGATTTAATTTCTACATAAGAAATACGCAAAAAACAATACATCATCCTTTAGCACAAAAGGAGTATGATAGTTATGCAACCGCTGAATTACTTTCGTATAAAATTACAACCATGAAAGTTTCATTTTCAGTTCAGTTCAAAGGAGGTACGAATGGCTACCTCTCGTTAAAAATTTTCGATAGTACAGGAGCGCAAGTTGGAAAATCTATTGAGTTCGAGAATTCAGGAACAAAATCGCGCGAGTTAGGTCCTGATGAATATGTTGTAAGTATTGGAGGTATGAGTACGGAAGGAGGTACACAATTTACAATCAATACCGAAACAGAACCAACAACACCTAAATCCTATAAAAAGGGCATTAATGATATTTTCTTCATGCTAATTAATTAAACAATGAAAACAAAAATTATTACCCTCTGTTTAGTACTATACTGCGCTGTACTTCATGCGCAGAATAATGATGATCAAATTCAGAATATTCGTACCGATGCTAATTTGAATAGTGGAAATTACCGCGATATTCTAACCAATTTCTTTCAGCTTGCGTTTAACGATTTAACCGGCGATGATAAACGATTTCGATTTTCTTCCAATCTGTTTGCCATAAAATTGAAAACAAATCCGGAATTGAATGTGGATCATTTTTACAAGAATCAAACCTTCTGGAGAAATTCAAATATTGATGTTGATTTAAAACTTGCCGACAAATTCAGGTTTAACGGAATCTCCTTTGGTTACAAATATGCCTTATGTAATCGTCGCGATCATACCGTCTCCAGGCATCTCACCGACATGTATAAGTTACGTGTGGAGAACTTCAATCAATTGCGAGAATACCTCAGTATGGCTATTGCCAAAGTAACCGATCGCGAATTGAAAAAAACCCTTACGAAAGAATTGAGCGATTTTTTTGGATCGGAAGATGTTGTTTATAAAGATCTAAGCGATGACCTCAAAAATTAATCGATCAATTTTACGGTTCAGAAAAAGTTGCTGAGAATTTTAGTTTCAGGCAATCGGTAAATCTTGTATTAGATTCTTTAATCGATTCCTATAAGAATAAACTGTTGTGGACGGCATCACTTAATTTTTCTACGCTTGATAATGGACTGCTTCAAGATGGAATAGTGAAAACGCAAGCAACAGCTGGATTGCTTAAACTGAATCACTTCTCTAATATTGAATTTGATTTGCAAGCATCGCTTACCCTTAATCGCGACTCCCTAGGTGCTTCGCAACAACTGAATCAAATTTGGAAAGGAGAGGGCGGCTTGAATTACGTACATAGAAATAGTAATCAAGTACCTGTGTTAGAAATTAAAGCTGGTTCTACATATTACAGTGCACCTAAACAATTGCAAATGCCGGAATTTACGTTCGATGGTGGTATTCGCCTGCGCGTTACTAAATCCCTCTGGGTTCCTTTAACTGTTAAATATGATCCGCAACGAGCGAATGTGTTCGGCTATCTAAGCGTGAAATCAAATTTTGATTGGCTTACCGGTTTGTTAGGGGATGTGAAATTTTTGAAATAGGAAGAGGTGCTTTGATGAGGGCTTTGATGAGGATTGAGGAGGCTTGGGTTGGGGAATAATATGGCGGGTTGTCGGAAAGCGCTACGCTTGGGGCGAATGATGCAGGTTGTTGGAAAGCGCTACGCTTGGGGCGAAGGATGCGGGTTGTCGAAAAGCGCTACGCTTGGGGCGAATGATGTGGGTTGTTGGAAAGCGCTACGCTTGGGGCGAATGATGATTCGCCCCTACGATTTTTCGCTTAATTCTAACCAACGCATTTCTTTTTCTTCTAATTGATGAATGATTTGTTGAATGCGTTCTGAGGTTTTTTGTAACTCATCATAACTTAATCCTGAACTGCCTAAGTGTGCTTCTAATGTTGATTTTTCTTGTTCCAAGGCAGGCATTTCTTTCTCCAAATCTTCCAGCTCACGCTTTTCTTTATAACTTAATTTTTTTTCCTTTTCTTTCTCTTTTTTTAAGCGCTTTTGTTCTTCAAAATCATTATTATCTTGATTTTCCTTAGTATCTAGAATGGGTTGTTTGTTTTCTTCTTCAATACGATATTGCGAGTAATTGCCAGGGAAATCGCGCACGATGCCATCTCCTTCAAATACAAAAAGATGATCTACTAATTTGTCCATGAAATAACGATCATGACTAACTAATAATAAACAACCGGGGTAATCTAAAAGAAATTCTTCGAGTAGTTGAAGGGTTTGTAAATCGAGGTCGTTGGTTGGTTCATCAAGCACTAAAAAATTAGGGCTCTTGTAAAGTATCGTAAGTAATTGAAGTCTTCTTTTTTCACCACCGGAAAGTAAACTAAGATAGGTGTATTGTTGCTCCGGGGTGAACGCAAAACGCTCTAAAAATTTGGCGGCACTAATTTTTGTGCCGTCTGCCATTTGAAAAAATTCAGCGAAACTCTTCACATATTCTACTACACGTTTATCTTCTTTGTATGTTAAACCTTCTTGTGAAAAATGACCAAATACAACTGTGTCTCCATGATTTACTTTTCCCGAATCAGGTTCCATTAATTGTAAGGCTATTTGAAGAAAAGTAGATTTGCCAACGCCATTTTTTCCAACGATACCAATACGTTCACCACGTTTGAAGGTGTAATCGAACCCTGCTAGTATTTTCTTATCGCCAAAGTTTTTGTACACTTTTTTCATCTCAAGTATCTTGCCGCCTAAGCGTGTCATTTTTACTTGAAGTTGTACACTAAGGTCTTCCACTTTCTGTTTTACACGTTGCTCAACATCGGTAAAATTATCCTGACGTGATTTTGATTTTGTGGTTCGGGCTTTGGGTTGCTTTCGCATCCATTCTAATTCCTTGCGATAGATATTTTTATCTTTGAGTAATTCGCTTGAGGCAACTTCATTACGATGTGCTTTTTGTTCCAGGAAGTAATCATAATTTCCTTGATGAATATACACCTGCTGCTGGTCTATTTCAATAATTTCGTTGCACACGGCATCCAGAAAATAACGATCATGGGTAACCATGAGCAAGGTTATTTTTGCTTTGTTTAAATAATCTTCTAACCATTCGATCATCGCTACATCTAAATGGTTCGTAGGTTCATCTAAAATAAGTAAACACTTTCCTTCGTGTAATTTGGCAGCAATTAAACATTGTGCTAAGGCTACCCGCTTCTTTTGTCCGCCACTTAATGCACTTATTTTTTGATTGAGGTTTGTGATTTTCAGTCGAGATAAAATTTGCTGCATGTCATGTTCAAAACTCCAAGCATGAAGTTCATCCATAGTATTTAACAAACGCTGTAATTCGGTTGCATCGGCGCTTCCTTTTTCTAAAAATTCTTCATACCGCTTCACGACCTGAGCCACAGGATGATTCATCGAAAGTACATTGTCCCATATACTTTTTAACGGATCAAAGCGTTGTTCTTGCTCCAGAAAAATTACCTGAATATCTTTATGAATCCAAACGTCCCCTTGGTCTGGCGTGTCATTTCCAAGAAGAATTTGTAACAAAGTTGTTTTCCCGAACCCGTTGCGTGCAATGAGAGCAATTTTATCGCCTTCCTCTACATGAAAGGTGATGCCACGAAACAATTCGCGAACTCCAAAGGATTTGGAGATATTATTAATACTAGCGTAATGCAAAACGCTGCAAGTTAATAGTTTGTTCGGACATGCTGATTTCTAAAAAAACAACCTGAGTGCCTTAAAACACAGCGTTCGATAAGTTCACTTAAATTTTGTTGATGGCGACCGAGCGCTTTAGTTGGTGTGCATGAGAAACAAACCTAACGAAGGAATAGGCCTATGCAATTTCTATTTGCCACCAAACACTTTCTTCAACAGTCCTGTAACTTGCGCAGCGGGGTTCTGACGAATATTTGCTTCCTCTTGTGCTACCGTTGTAAACAAACCGGCCAAGGCACGTTCGGTTACATAACCTGTTAAATCAGGATTTACTTTATTCCTTGTAATCGGTAATCGATTGTAAATAGAAAAAATTTCTGTCCAATATTTGGTTGCGCCTACTTTACCTAATGAATTTTGTATTACCGGGCGAAAAGCCTGCGTAAGCGCATTTGTGGTATTCGCTTTAAGAAATTCGGTTGCTGCATTATTTCCACCACGTAGTATATTCAAACCGTCTTGAATATTCATACTGGTAATGGCATTCACAAAAATGGGAACGGCTTTACCGGCGGCATCTTCTGCGGCACGATTCAAACTTAATATTAATCGATCGCATTGTTTTCCAAAACCGAATTGACGTAGTGTGGCTTCCATATTTTTTACTTCTTGCGGAAGCAAAATTTTTATCAGCTTATTCCCAAAAAAGCCATTGGCTATATTAAGTTTTTTAGAAGCATTCTGCGTTCCTATTTTTAAGGCTTCACGCAATCCACTCACGATTTCTGTATTACTTAAATTGTTTCCTAAGCCAGGAAGAATGCCACCGCCATTATTATTACCGCCACCATTATTATTGCCGCCATTTAAAATGGTATTAGCGTCATTTAAAATATCTTTCAGCGTTTGTGCTTGAGAAATTTGAAAACTAAGTAGTGTGAAGCAGGTTATCAGTATTTTTTTCATGTTCAAAAATTTAATCAAAGGTATACGCTCGTTTCAAATGGAATTATAATGTCTTGTTATAAAAAAACAGATGAATTTTATGTTATGGGGCTATGTATGCAAGAGGGATATTCGGTTAGCAAAGGCCCATGGTAATGGTTTCGGTTGGTTATAGATTATCTTAATGTTCTTTTTTTAGGTTCCATACTAGAATTATCGTGCAACAGTGCTTTAAACGCCTAGGTTTTAGAGCACTTTCTATTATTCCGGTGTGCTCGTTCCGGCACTTTAACCTTACATGAAATTTGTGCTTTAGAATTGGCCTTCCGTAAACTCATTTGAATTAGATTTGCCAACTTGTCACAAAATCTTTTTGTTGCACGCATTTTGAAGGCTAAATAGGTTTTTATATAAGTAAGAAAACAGAATAATACGATGTTGAATTTTATCAGTAAGCTTTTCGGAGGTAGTAAATCAGAGAAGGATGTAAAGAAAATGAGTCCGGTGATCGATCAGATCAATCAGTACTTTAACCAATACCAAAGTTTGAGTAACGACGAATTGCGTGAGAAATCGCGCAACTTCAGAGTACAAATCAAGGAGTACACCAAGGAGATTTCTGACAAAATAGCCGATAAACGAAATGAAGCAGAGCAATCGACAGATATTCATGTAAAGAATGATATCTTTAAAGAGATTGATGTGCTGATAAAAGAAAAGGATAAGCAAATTGAGGAAATTCTTTTGAAAATATTACCGGAAGCGTTTGCTATGGTAAAAGAAGCCTCAAACCGTTTTGCCAATAACACCGAATTACGAAGCAAAGCATCAGATTTAGATCGTGAACTCGCGGTGCGCAAAGACTATATTACCATAGATGGCGACGATGCTATTTATCAGAATACGTGGACGGCCGCGGGTGGACAAGTAACCTGGAATATGGTGCATTATGATGTACAGTTGATTGGTGGTTATAATCTTCATGAAGGTAAAATTTCTGAGATGGCAACCGGTGAAGGTAAAACCTTGGTGTCAACCTTGCCTTCGTATTTGAATGGCTTGGCAGGTGAAGGGGTGCATGTGGTAACGGTAAATGACTATCTTGCCCGACGTGATAGTGAATGGAATGGCCCGCTGTTTGAGTGGCTCGGTTTAACGGTTGATTGTATTGATAAGCACCAACCTAACTCGGAAGAACGTCGCAAAGCATATCTCGCTGATATTACTTACGGTACGAATAATGAATTTGGTTTTGATTACCTCCGTGATAATATGGTGCACTCGCCGGAAGAAATGGTGCAACGAAAATTGCATTTCGCGATGGTGGATGAGGTAGATAGCGTATTGATTGATGACGCCCGAACGCCGTTGATTATTTCCGGTCCTGTGCCGAAGGGTGAAGACCAAGAGTTTCATTCGCTGAAGCCAATTATCGAACGCCTTGTGGAAGCACAACGGAAAGTAGTGAACGGTTTTTTAATTGAAGCAAAGAAATTAATAGCCGAAGGTAATGATGATAAAGAGGGTGGCGGACTAGCTTTATTACGTGCCCATCGTGGTTTGCCGAAGAATAGCTCTACAATTAAATTTTTGAGCGAAACCGGTATCAAACAAATTCTTCAAAAAACAGAAAACTACTATCTCGCCGATCAACAAAAAAATATGCCTAAGGTAGATGCTGAGTTATATTTTCATATCGATGAAAAAAATAATTCAGTTGACCTTACCGGAAAGGGGATTGATTTATTAACGAGTATTGTGCAGGATGCGCAATTCTTTGTAATGCCGGATATTTCAACCGGCTTAGCTGCTATCGAAAATGCAGGGTTAAGTAATGAAGAAAAAATTCGTCAGAAGGATGCCTTCTTGCAAGAGTATTCGCTCAAAGCGGATCGTATACATACCGTGCAACAATTATTGAAAGCGTATTCGTTATTCGACAAGGATAAAGAATATGTGGTGATGGATGGTAAAGTGAAAATTGTAGATGAACAAACAGGTCGTATTCTTGAAGGCCGACGATACAGCGATGGATTGCATCAGGCGATTGAAGCCAAAGAAAATGTAGATGTAGAAGCATCTACGCAAACCTTTGCTACCATTACCTTACAGAATTACTTCCGGATGTATCATAAGTTGGCCGGTATGACGGGTACGGCGGAAACGGAAGCGGGAGAGTTCTGGCAGATTTATAAATTAGATGTAACTACTATCCCTACGAACCGTGCTATTATTCGTAAGGATGATGATGATTTAGTGTACAAAACCAAACGGGAAAAATATCGTGCGGTAATCGATAAAATCAAAGAATATCAACAAGCAGGCCGACCAGTTTTGGTGGGTACTACTTCCGTTGAAGTTTCGGAATTGCTTAGTAAAATGCTTAGCTACGAAAAAGTAAACCATAATGTGTTGAATGCGAAACAACATGCGCGTGAAGCGGTTATTGTTGCAGAAGCCGGACTGCCAGGAGCTATTACTATTGCTACGAATATGGCTGGACGTGGTACAGATATTAAGTTAGGGCCTGGTGTGAAGGAATCTGGAGGCTTGGCTATTATTGGTACAGAGCGACATGAGAGTCGACGTGTAGATCGTCAGTTACGTGGTCGTGCTGGTCGTCAAGGAGACCCCGGGTCATCGATGTTCTTTGTTTCCTTGGAAGATGATTTAATGCGTTTATTCGGTAGCGATAAACTGAGTGGTTGGATGGATCGTTTAGGACATAAAGATGGTGATGTGATTCAGCATGGTATGATTTCCAAATCCATAGAACGCGCGCAAAAAAAGGTAGAAGAGAATAACTTCGGAATTCGTAAACGTTTATTGGAATATGATGATGTTATGAATTCGCAACGTGAAGTAATTTACTCTCGTAGAAAGAACGCTCTTTTTGGAGAACGCTTGGCGGTAGATTTAGATAATGCCTTTTATGATAGTTGTGGTGTTATAGCCGGAATGTTTGAGAATAACAAAGACTATGAAGCCTTTAAGATTGAATTGCTTCGTGATTTTGGTTATGAACCTTCTATTCAAGCTGAAGATTTCAAAAAGTGGAATACGCAACAAATTACGGAAGCGTTGTATAAGCAACTCTTGGAGAATTATGAAAACAAGAAGCAATGGATTTGTGCTAATACCATGCCTGTATTGCGAAATATTCAAGAACATCAAGGCGACCGTATTCAGAATATTGCCGTTCCGTTTACAGATGGAACGCGCGGATTACAAATCGTAACTCCTTTGCAAAAAGCAATTGAAACCGAAAGCAGAGAATTGATAAGCGATTTAGAGCGACAAACCACTTTGAGTTTTATAGATGATGCTTGGAAAAATCATTTACGCCAGATGGATGAAATGAAGCAAAGTGTGCAGTTAGCGAGCTATGAACAAAAAGATCCGTTGTTGATTTATAAGTTTGAAGCCTTCAATTTATTTAAAGAAATGATTGCTGTTACTAATCGGAATATTGTTTCTTTCTTACTTCGTAGTGGAATTCCAATTCAACAAGAATCGGATATACATCAAGCGGAGATTGAACGAACGGATATGAGCCAGATGCATGTAAACAAAGAGGAAATAGATGCGGCAGGTGATGATTATGCAGCTAACCAACGCGACTACGTGGATCCTACGCCGGTAAAACAAGACCCGGTTCGTCGTTTAGAACCCAAAATTGGTCGTAACGATCTTTGTCCTTGTGGCAGTGGCAAAAAGTTTAAAGCTTGTCATGGGAAGTAGCCTTCTGAGATAATAAAAAATAATTCAAACCGTTACTAGACATTCGTAACGGTTTTTTTTATCGATAGGCTGCTTGTAACAAGCCACTTTCAACAAGTTTATTGTTAGCGATGACCTTATAGAAATACAAGGAAGTAGGTAAACTGTTTACGAAAGCTTGCGCTTGTAATCGCATAGTTCGATTTTCATCCACGGGTAACTGAGCCATCAATTTCCCCTCGAGATTATAGATGAAAAGATGTTTAAGAGGGGCTCGCATTTCCGCGTTTGTTGACATAGAGAAATTAAAGGGAAGTTTATTGGCTACCGAAAACACATTGCTTTGCGCATAGCCTTCCCAGTGCAAATCAGTGCATTGTTTTATCTGGTATTCCGCATTGAACGCAATAGGTATTTTATTTGATAATTCATCCGATGTCCATTCACTGAGGAACATGTTGTTCGCATAAAGTTGAAAATGGAAAGGAGGCTGCCCTTTACAAGTGTAATGAATAAAATGGGCACTGTTATGCTCGGTACAAGAGTCAATTTGTACATGAGGTGTCAAGAAGGTTTGATCTATCCATGCATCCCAAACAGCACATGTTGGGAATGAATGTTCTTTTTTTGATATATCGAAATGTACATTTTTCAATCCATAGAACGATTCAGGAATCATTGCAGGATTGTCGACCTCACTTACTGAAAAATAAAATAAGGTAGAAGATCTTTTCATCGAATCTACCATACGTTCGGGAAGAAATAAATCCATGATCTCACTGAAGTATTGTTGTTCGTGTTTCCATTCATTGGCTTCATAGCCAAGTCCGCCTGCATAATATAAGGCATCCGGCTGTGTAGCGATGGATGCAAAATAAGCGATATAACCGCCATGCGAAAGACCGGTTACAAGTACGCGATCGTAGTTGGATTGTAGAAATTTTATCAGGGCTATGTTTTCAATAACCATATTAGTTCCGTATCGAGTACCTATCGAACTTAAGTATGGTACGATATACAACGGTTGGTTTTGGTTATTAATTTCAGCTTCAAGTTTTTGATTGTTCCAATATATAGCACGTTGGTCTTGCAGCGGTTTTATATGCGTATAAACATCAGCATATTGAGAAAGTTTTTTAACAACATCACAATAGAGGCATTGATAGCCTTCATTTTTGTAAAGCGATGAGGTTGTATTTTCACCTGAACCCGGAACAACTAAAATAGCCGTTTTAATGGAATCGGGTTGAGCGAATGTGCAAGGTGTTTTGGTGGTATACGTGAAGGCTGACTTGCCATTCAATTGAAATTTGAGTGCGAAGCAGGGATTGTATTGACGATAAGAATTTCCGGAATCAAGATCAAATGCTATGTTCAAGGATTGATTAATTGCTTCAAGAGGAATTAATGAATCGTGTACGTTTATTTCATTTGAAGCTAAGTAAAAATCGCTGTTTTGAAACGGAAAAGACTGATGAAGTTGTTCATACATAGTTTTAATACTGCCACAAGAATCGAAAATATAGAAATCGCCTTTATGCCTTGTATATAACGGATATCGAAATAAAGAATTAAAAAGAGATGAGTCGGAAGCTGTTAGTTGAGCATAGACAGATGAATACGGTATTTGCATCACAATGGTAAGTGTAATTCCAAGTAAATGTTTCCAAAACATCTAACTAAGTTAACCATTAAGATTTATTTTATTGGAATTATTAAATAGAACACCATGAAATTCTGCCGCTGTTGCAAATATGCAAGAACAACGGCAATTTGTAAATGCTCCGAACAATTGGAGTTTGTAATGGAGTAAAATGAAGAATGATAATTTGGTTCGAATGCCCTTTGACGAATTAGAATAATTTTCTACATTCAACTCCTGAATCTTGTAAACAATCATGGCGAAGAAGAATATAACAACAAAAGATAGTGTAACTCCTAAAACAGACATGAATGCGTCTTCCTCGAATACCAAATCCGGATTCAATAATTGGATTGTTTACTTGTGTTTTGCTTTGGTGATAGCGTTCATGTATGGCAAAACCTTAAACTATGGTTTCGTACTCGATGATGATTTGTTCATAAAAAACAATCCGGTGATGCAAGATGGCTTGGCTGCTATTCCGGAAACTTTTAAACACGGTAGTCAGGAGCACTTTAAAGGATCTAATTTTCAGATGTATCGACCCGTAGTTATTAGTGCCTTCTTATGGCAGTATCAACTGTTTGAATTAGATACAAAAGGTTACCACATGATTAGTTTATTATTATATTTCTTAATTGCGGTTGTACTTTTTAAACTACTTGAAAAATTTTTACCATCATGGAATCGTGTTTACCTCGCATTAATTGCCATCCTTTTTTTGGTTCACCCTGTACATTCTGAAGTAGTAGCCAATATTAAAAGTCAGGATGAATTATTGGCCTCCTTGTTTAGTTTGTCGGCACTCTTGTTAGCCTATAAGCATCATGAAACTAATAAATTACAATGGTTCATATTGGCCTGTGTTTCTTTCTTTTTAGCGTTGTTTAGCAAAGAAAGCGTGGTTGCTTTCGTAGCAGTATTTTTTGTTATGTATTGGCTCATAATTAAAATGAACTTGTTGCAGGCCCTGCGAAGAACAATACCGTTCATCGCCTTGGGCATGCTTTATATACTCGTTCGCTATGCTGTGTTAAAAGAGGTAGCACAAGGCTTTGAAACTTCTGCCATGGAAAATGTACTTTATGCCGCTAAAGGATTCGGTGAGCAACTAGCAACACGACTAACCATTTTACTTACTTATTTCCGTTTGATGCTATACCCGGTTTCACTAACCTGGGATTATTCGTATAGTCAGATTCCGGTAACTAACCTTACCTCTTTCACGCCATATCTTTCCCTCTTGTGTATCCTAGTTTGTATTGGCTCATTTTTCTTTTTTTGGAGAAAACAACCTGTGATAAGTTTTGGAATTGCATTATTCGCCATTTGCTTGGCTCCGGTTTCTAATATATTCTTTTTAAATGGAACCACCTTAGCAGAACGTTTTTTATTCCTGCCTTCGTTTGGTTTTATTCTCGCTCTAGTTGCTATTATTTTCTGGATAGGTAACTGGAATATATCTCCTAAAATAAATCTAATAGCAACTAGCGGACTAGCCATTGTAATTGTTGTATTTACCTTCATGACATCCAAGGTTAGTGCTACTTGGGTCGACAATTTTACCTTGTTTGAAACTGCCGCTCAACATGCTCCCAATAGTACCCGGGTTAATGCCGGCTACGCCACAGAACTTATGAATAAGGCACAAGCCACAAGCAACAAAGCGGAACAAGATAGTTTGGTAAGTGCATCCATTGGTTATTTTGAAAAAAGCTTGAAACTCTTTCCCGATAATTATCAGGCAGCTTTTAAACTGGGAATGATTCGAAGTATGCAGGGCGATCTGGAAAAAGCAAAATCACTCTATAAGCAAAGTATTGCTTCACACCCCGATAATGTAATGGCACTTAACAATCTTGGTTCCTTATATGCCAAATCAAACCTGCCGGACTCTGCTATCTTTTATTTTAAAAAGTCTTTGCAGCTCCAAGAGAATAATGAACTTACGCTCAAGAATATGGTTATTGCTTATTCTGCTAAAAGTCAACCTGAAGAAGTTATTCGTTTTGCATCTCTTTATCAACGCTATGGCTTTAACGATCCTGTAGTTTCTAATTTAATGATGCAGGCACAGGGTAAACTAAAATAGGCGATGCTCTATAAGTTTTGCTTTTTATATCCTGTTCTGAGTTAATTAAGCGTGCATATTTATTACAATTTTTAAGATTCGTTGTCCTTTTTCGGTATGTCACCTTACTTCTAAATCACGTATGATGATCGATTCTTACGTTGTAAATGAAGATAATAATTGAGTTTTGTTTTTATCGGATGACAGTAATCTTATACGATATATGCTCCATAGTGGAGTAGAGGCAGGCATTATTCTCCATGCAGTAACCATACCGGCTATGGGGGTAAAAAATAATCTCGGATGATACTATTTTTTTATCGGGCTTTCAGCCTTTGGCATGATTGTTGTCTACTAAACACGCGAGTAAAGTTTGTAGATAGTAGGTTTCTTTACTCGAATTTTCATTCATATCAGAGAAATAAGCAACCCCAGCAGGTTGCTTTTTTTTATGGATGGAAAATCATCCAGTACTTATTTGAAATAAAAAAGCCTTCCATTCGGAAGGCTCGACTGAAACTAGTCAATATGTTTAATTTCCTTGCGGAGCAGGCGTAGATTGAGCTGGGGCGCTCTGACCTTGTGCAGGAGCAGGAGCAGGTGCTTGCGCAGGAGCCGGTTTCGGAGCTGCAGGCATGGATTGGGCGCCACGATTAACCTGTTCAGAACGGGTTTTTTGTGTACCATTTTCGTTTCCTTTCGGACTCATTACAAAAGATACCAAAACAAAAACTAACAAACAAGCCGAAGCAATCCAAGTAGCTTTTTCTACGGCATCCGTACTTTGTTTAGCACCCATCATTTGGGTGCCTAATCCACTAAAAGAACCAGCTAAACCGCCTCCTTTAGGATTTTGTATTAAAACAAAAAAAGCGAGAACAGCACAAGTCAATATAATAAGAATAAAAAAGAGAGCCATAATTAATTATTGTTTAAATGAATTTCTTTAATGAGGTCGGCAAAGTAAGCACTTTTTTCAGGATTGCGCAAACTTAATTTTTTATACATTTCAATGGCTTTATCGGTTTTACCTTGTTTGGCCAATAATTTCGCTAGCGATTCAGATATCAGGGTCGTTTCCAAACTAATTGATTCCATTGCTTGCTTGAAAATATTCTCTGGAATTTCTTCCTCTTCCTCCTCTACAATGGCACTTAATTTTTCTTTTTGCCAGGCCGTTTTGAGTGCCTTTTTTTCCCGTTCTTCTTCTTGTTCGGCTTGGGTTTTTGATCTGAAATGGTGAAGCCAATCCATGAAACTCATCATAACCATTAACGATTTATCGTCGGGTACGGAATCGTCTGTTTCCATTAAATCAACACCCATGTTTTCATTTATTACGATGACCTCATTTGCGGTTTCTTTGTTTTGTTCTGAATCGGAAAGGTCATCCTTAATATCAGGTAAAGCCGCTGTTTCAGGTATGCGTTCTATCTCCGTTTCCGCAAAAGCAACGTCATGTAATTCTTCCTTTTCCTGAATCGACGCTTCTACATCAAATACATCGTCTACGGCATTACTTTGTTCTGTAACCATATCTTCTACTTCTGCCAACTGAGTTTCATTTATTTCGGTGGAGGCTGTTATAGCTTCCTGCATAATTGGTTCCTGTTTTTCCTGCGACGCCTCATCTAATAACATCGAATGAGTATCTTCCCAAGTATCATTGGCAAGCGTTTCACTCCCCGTTTCCGGATGGTCGATTCGATGAAGAAATTGCAACATTTTTATCGGATTCTGTTTGAATGGCGATAAGGATCGAATAGAAACATCTTTGCCTTCAAGCTTTTGCTGCGCATACGACAAAAACTGTACGTGAGCAAAAAACGGATACTCCTTTGCTACTGCGCTCCATTGCTCTGAGGTATCCTCTATAAGTTGATATGGGTTTTTTAGTCTGCTAACGAGTGTTTTTGCCTCCATCCCGTAAAAGTACAATTATATCCTAAAACATCCGAACAACCACTAACCGAAACTTCCCACTTCTAAATACCGTATCCAAAGCCCAGTATTTCTATTTATTTTTATAATATATTAATAATTAATAATTTAAACATAATTCCATGTAAATTCTTAAATAATTGAAATTCAATTCAAAAAATAATGAATGAAAAAGAATACATTATAAAAAACAATTATAAAGAACTGATATTTAGGTAAATAGATGTTATTGGCATATTCATTGCCTACAATCCAATAGAAATTATTGGATCATGAGAAAAATCACTACTCTCTTTCTGTTATGCGGCTTTTTTCTTAAAAGTCAGGCGCAAACAACGGCTTCCGACCTTGTTATAACGATTACTGCGCAAGTGTATAATTCTGGAACCCTTTTGACATGGACTCCATTAAGTCATGTTGCAACCTATAAAGTGCTTCGTAAGAGTCGATCGGAGAAGAACTTTACCACGATAGCCACTAATTTACCCGCTACACAAAACTCCTTTTTAGATGTAACTACAACAAAGGGAAGTGCTTATGAATATTGCGTGCAAAGTGCTAATAATACCGGTATTTCCGGCTACCTCTATGCCGGCAAAGAGTTACCCGCCGTGCATCAGCAAGGGGAGGTTCTTTTGATTGTAGATAATACGTACAAGCTCGCTGCCCAAAACGAATTAAACGAATACCGTCGTGATTTAATTAAAGAGGGCTGGAAGGTAAAAACCGAATATGTAAATCGAACACAGTCTGTTGCTTCCGTTAAAGCCCTAATTAACACTGCTTACTCGCTCAATCCATCTGGTTTAAAAGGGGTAATTCTTCTCGGTCATATTCCGGTTCCCTATAGCGGTAATATCGCTCCCGATGCCCATCCCGACCATCAAGGTGCATGGCCATCCGATATGTATTATGGCGATGTGAGTGCAACGGCAAACTGGAATGATGTTTCTATTCAAACCATTTCCGCAACCGATGTTCGAAACCATAATACTATTGGAGATGGTAAATATGATATAAGTGTTATTGGCGGAACAAACTCTGTTCGGTTATTTGTAGGCCGTATTGATGTATTTAATATGCCAAGCATAAGCACTGATGATGTTGCTTTGTTTAAGCAATATTTAGTTAAGAATCACGTGTATCGTTCTGCTCAAAAGGTGGTTCAATACCGAGGTATGGTTCAAGATAATTTTGGCTTTTTCTCAGGTGAAGCCTTTGCTCAAAATGGCTACCGAAATTTTGGCAATTTATTTGGAGCTACCCAAGTGCAAAATGGTGATTACTTTACCACACTGAAAGACAATTCTTATATCTGGAGTTATGCCTGTGGTGGCGGAACCTACACAACCGCACAAGGAATCGGTTCAACATCAAGCTTCAAAACCGATAAAATTGAAAGTATTTTTACCATGCTCTATGGTAGCTATTTCGGCGACTGGGATAATCAGAATAATTTTTTGCGTGCCCCAATAGCTAGTCCTTCTTCTACTTTGGTAAGTATTTGGGGCGGAAGACCTAATTGGTTTTTGCATAGCATGTCGTTAGGTGAACCTATCGGATATAGTTATATCAGCTCCGTAAATAACACGTCAACTTATTTTCCTAAAGGATTTTATTCCGGACAGGTTCATCAAAATCTTCAAGGTGATCCAACACTACGCATGTATATGTTTAGAGCGCCGAGCAATCTCCTTGCATTTCCTTCCGAAGCCTCTCAACAAACAAATTTACAATGGTCGCATTCCCCTGAATCAGGTGTATTAGGCTATTTTGTTTACAAGGCTTCAAGCGAAAACGACAATTTTACCTTACTCACACCGGAATATATAACCGACAATTTTTATACGGATATAACTTCCTTTGATGCACAAGCTGTTTATATGGTAAAGGCGGTTAAACTTCAAGAAACAAATACAGGTTCTTTTTATAATTTAAGTCCGGGTGTATTCTCCAATAAAGTACAAAATTTGGCATTACCTATAGAATCCATTTCGTTTAGCGGACATTGCAATCAAAACCGCACTAATTCCTTATTTTGGACTGTAGAAAATGAAACGAATGTGCAGTCTTATATCCTTGAACGAAGTGCTGATGGCGTTACGTTTGAACGTATGGTGGAAGTTTCAGGTGCGGGTGAAACCGGTATTGTGGAATACCAACGTTTAGATGAAGCTCCTCTGGAATTAAATTACTATCGTTTGAAAGTGGTTGATATGAATGGTCAGTTTGCTTACACTGAAATTATTCGAATTGAAAACCCAATACAACATGCTAATCTTGAGGTATTCCCTTCTCCATTTACTGAACATATTACTATTCGATACAATGCCGACTTAGCAGGCGGTTTAGAAATTACTTTACGGGATATGTATGGCCGCGCTATCAAGAAAATTGTTCACGAACATCAAGGAGGAGAACAAACCATTCCAATTGCCGGACTGTCTTATCTTCCGACAGGAATTTATTTTGTTCACCTCTCGGATCCGGCAAACCGAACAGAAGAAACTATCAAATTGCTTAAACAGTAAATTTGAATTTACATTAGTACTTCAAGGCTGCCGGTTTTACCGGCAGTTTTTTTTATATTTGTTCTATGCAATACAAAATCGTATTGGTGCTTTTGGGCCTCGTGATGTTTTTAGGATGTAAAAAAGATCCTTATGTGGAAGAAACCGGTTATCCCGATGCTATAGGAGATATTCTAACAACTAAATGTGCTACCTCTGGATGCCATAATCAAGAGAGCTATTTACTAGCCAGCGAGCTTAATCTTAGTTCCATGGCTAGCTTATTAAAAGGGGGGCATAGCGGCGCCTCGGTAATTCCGTTTGCGGTAAATCAATCGTCCTTACTTCAGTTTATCAATACCTACACCGAACTTGGTTTGCAATCAACGCCAACCATGCCTTTAAACGCCGATCCGCTAACCTTCGACGAAGTAACTTTATTTCGAAATTGGATTTTAGCCGGTTGTCCGGATAGAAATGGAAATATTCCTTTTTCTGCTAATCCTCAAACCCGACGAAAGATTTATGTATCTAACCAAGGTTGCGATTTAGTGAGTGTCATCGACGCGGAATCAAAAGTGATCATGCGAAATATTACCGTTGGGCACGATCAAAACATCATTGAATTACCACACATGTTGCAACTAGCTCCGGATGGAAAACACTGGTATGCTTGCTTTGTAAATGGAACCTTTTTACAGCAGTATGATGCGGTAACCGATAAGTTGACGGGTGAGGTTAATATCGGACAAGGTTCATGGAATGTGGTACGTATTTCAAGCGATAGTAAAACTGCTTTTGTTTCTGATCTTTCACCTAACGGAAAATTAGTAATCGTAGATTTAACCACGCTTACGGTTAAATCTATGCTCTCCGAACCTGGCTTGTTAAGCAATCCGCATGGCATTGCAGTTTCTAATTCCGGTGATACCATTTACATCACCGCGAATTTTGGAAATATGATTTATCGCTATGTGCCAAAACAATTTTCATTGGAACCAATTTCAATTCAAAAAGGACAAAATCCGGTTACCATTCCTTTTCTGCTTGATCCGCATGAAGTGAGCTTTGATAAAGATGAAAGTCATTACTTTGTAACTTGTCAGGCTAGCAATGAAGTGCGTGTAATGGATCGAAAAATGGATACCCTTGTGGCTGTAATTCCGGTTGGAAAATACCCCTTAGAAATGGCTTGGAATAAAGATAAGTCGATGATCTATGTAGGTTGTCAGGAGGATGTTGATCAAGTGAATAATTTCTATCGTGGCAGTGTGTATTGTATCAATCCGACAACGTATGCTGTTGAGCATGTAATTTATGCAAACTTGTTTCAACCCCATGGATTAATTGTTGATGAAGAACATAATTTACTCTATATAGCCAGTAGAAATGCCGACCCTTCGGGGCCCGCACCGCATCATGTTTCAGGGTGTAGTGGCCGCAATGGGTATTATACGGTTATTGATTTAAAAACGTATAAAACGGTTGTGGAAGCCTTTGAGCTGAGTTCTGATCCTTATAGTGTGATGTACAAATAGCGATTAACTTCGAATGATAAGCTTTTAAGAAAAAGATTTTTTTTGTTGAAATAAATTTTGCATCGTAACCTTGCATCGTAAAAGATTTCTGGATTATTTGTTGCACACGTCAAAATCATTCAATCTTTTACTTCAAATAAAAACGTAATCACATACTTTTTTCAACTTTAAATTCTTTTCAATACTGAAAAGATCGCAAACAATATGAATTTTGATATTATTCAACTGAACGATATGATCGTTCCGGAGCTGATGGATTTGGCCAAGAAACTTAACATCACAATCAACAAAGAAATTTCCAAACAAGATTTAATTTATAAAATCTTAGATGCTCAAGCATTACTAGGTACAGATTCCGACGCAGCAGTTACCGAGAAAAAAGCAAAAACGGTTAAACCTAAAAAGGCAGCTCCTAAAAAGGGAGTTGAAGCGGATGCCATGAAAGAAACAGAAACTACCCCTAAGGAAGAAAAAGCACCGCGTGCAAAGAAGGCAGCCGTAAAGAAATCGGAAGCAGTGGTAGAAGAAACCATCCCTACTCCGGTAGCGGAAAAGAAGCCGGAGATAAAAAAGAGTGATGCAAAAAAACCGGAGGATAAGAAGAAAGAACATAAACCACGTATAACCCAATCGAGCGAACCAACGCAACCATCGGAAGAGTCTAAAGGCCCGAATTTGGATGAAATAATAGCTCGAATTAACGAGAAGCATGCTAAAACGGTTACAGAGAAACCGGAGCGTAAAGAACAACCTACGCCAAAACCAGAACTGGTTGTAGCACCTGCAGAACGTGTAGAAGAGAAGGCAGAAGAATTTCAAGCAGCACCTCCAGTTCAAAATATTCCTGAACCTATAACCAAAAAAACGCCTAAGTTCAATCTTGAATTCGACGGACAAATTAACACCGAAGGTGTACTTGAAATGATGCCCGATGGTTATGGTTTTTTACGTTCGAGTGATTATAATTATTTGTCTTCTCCGGATGATGTGTATGTATCGCACGCTCAAATAAAAGTATTTGGATTGAAATTGGGAGATACTGTAACCGGAACGGTTCGCCCACCGAAGGAAGGAGAGAAATATTTCGCTTTAAACAAAGTGCATACTATTAACGGCAAAACACCGGAAGAAGTTCGCGATCGTGTTCCTTTCGATTATCTCACACCCTTATTTCCTTTCCAGAAATTAAATTTATTTACATCGCCGGTTAACTACAGTACGCGAATCATGGATTTGTTTTCACCGATTGGTAAAGGACAACGTGGATTGATTGTAGCTCAACCTAAAACCGGTAAAACCATGTTGTTGAAGGAAGTGGCAAATGCAATTGCTGCTAACCATCCGGAATGTTACCTCATGATTGTATTGGTTGATGAACGCCCGGAAGAGGTTACCGATATGGAACGCAGTGTAAAAGCAGAAGTAATTTCATCAACCTTCGACGAACCCGCTGAAAAGCACGTTAAGGTTTCAACCATTGCATTACAGAAAGCCAAACGTTTAGTTGAGGTGGGGCATGATGTAGTTATTTTACTCGATTCAATTACCCGTTTAGCTCGTGCGCATAATACCGTTGCACCGGCTTCAGGTAAGGTGTTGAGTGGTGGTGTGGAAGCGAATGCCATGCAAAAACCAAAACAGTTTTTTGGTGCAGCTCGTAAAATTGAAGGGGGTGGTTCACTCACGATTTTGGCAACGGCATTAATCGATACCGGTAGTAAAATGGATGAGGTAATCTTTGAAGAATTTAAAGGTACCGGTAATATGGAGTTGCAGCTAGATCGTCGTTTAGCGAATAAACGCATTTATCCGGCTATTGATATAGTGGCATCTTCTACCCGTCGTGATGATTTACTACACTCTAAAGATGTAATTAATAAGCTCTATATTCTTCGTAAACATATTGGCGATATGAATCCGGAAGAGGCTATGAATTTTATTCTGATGCAAATGCGATCTACCAAAAGCAATGAAGAATTTTTAGCAACGATGAATAAATAATAACTACTTTTAGTACGGAATTTGATCACATGAAACACTATCTTTCCCGTATTAGTTGGTTGCTTATTTTTATGACAGCCTTTGTGGCTAAAGCCGGACGAGGAGATCTTCCACCAACGCCTACTTGTATCTTATTTAAGATTAATCGTTCTATCAATAAAATAGAAGCCCTGAAAGAACGAAAGCGATTTGACGATGTGAAACTTGTGCAGCAATACGACGAGGATATCGCACATGCTATAGTAGCCGATTTCAAAGAACATTTTACCTTTTGTAAAGTGTATTTCTTCAACAGCCTTCAATTGCATGATGTGATTGATAAACATTGGGATAAGGTCTTGTTTTTTGATCAGGATATGACCAATCCGGTTAAACCCGATATTTCTCTTTTTGGTAATGTGTGGATTGTTGAAAATAATTTTCCTCCACCACCGAATTATAAGATTGGAAGCGATCCTCAAAATCCTGAATTGAGCAAAGAGAGTCGTTCCTATGCAAATGCCAATGATGAATTTGGAATAGTAAGTTATAACGATAAGTATGAATTAATTGAACACAAAATTTGTTATAATCGATCCCGTTTGAAGAAAGCAAAGGTGCCGGATAAATATCCAAAGGAGTTTACCTACACCTATATAGGCGCAGAACATTACAATAGCATTCTCAAAAAATACTATAAGCCCTAGCTTACGTATGCTAAAATATTTATACCGCTTACTGCATCCTAAATTTCAAAAATTATTTTTGGAATACCCTGTTGATTTTAAACCTCGTACTTCACCTCATCCGGAATTGTATCAACTTATAAATCAACATCGGGTAATGTATGAAAAACAGCTTCAAAAAATGCTATCCTATTCGGATCGTTTTTTTGAAATAAAGAAAGCTTCAGACATTAAAGATGACAAACAACCCGGTTGGAATAATGGATTTCTTCCAGGATTGGATATTATCGCGTTGTACACCTTGATCAGTGAATTGAAACCTAAACGATATGTAGAAATTGGTTCAGGTAATTCTACTAAGGTGGCTTACAAAGCGAAACATGATCAACAACTCGATACTAAAATTATATCGATCGATCCCTTTCCAAGAGCTTCGATCGATCAACTAGCCGATGTTGTTATTCGCAAACCATTTGAACAAACTGATTTTTCGGATATTCTTTCATTACAAGCTGGCGACATTTTATTTGTCGATAATTCGCATCGCATTCTTCCTAACTCCGATGCGATGGTGTTCTTTCTTGAAGTCCTTCCTCGATTGCAACAAGGGGTTGTAGTGCATATACATGATATCTATATACCGTACGACTACCCCCAGTTTATGTGCGATCGGTTTTATTCGGAACAATACGGTTTAGCCATGTATTTGTTAGCCAACGCTGCTAAATACCAACCCATACTACCAAATTATTTTATTTCTGAAGATGCACCATTGGCTGCTATTTTAGCTCCAATTTGGAATCATCCATCGTTACAGTCTGTTGAGAAACATGGTGGTTCGTTTTGGTTAAAAATTGCGGAATAGAGCATGTTGATTCAACGGAATTATGGTTTCTCCGTACAGAAAATCAATCTTCCTTACCTTATCTTTACCGCCTTAATCTTCACATGGATCAACAACTTTTACTCCAAGCCTGGCGCTTGATGATGCGGGCAAAGGCAATGGCTAACACCTATGAAGAAAATCGCCCAATATGTAAATATGTGCACAGTACTTCTCGTGGTCATGAAGCTATTCAATTGGCACTTGGCTTACAATTAAAACCGAAAGATTGGGTTAGTCCATATTACCGCGATGAGAGTGTTATGCTAGGTATGGGTTGGAATCCGTATGAATTAATGCTTCAATTGTTAGCTAAAGCTGATGATCCGTTTACCGGAGGTCGTGAGTACTATAACCATCCAAATTCACGAAGAGAAGATAAACCTAAAATAATTCATCAGAGTTCGGCTACCGGCATGCAAGCCGTGCCTACCACAGGTTTGGCACAAGGAATTCAGTATGGAGAAAAGGTTTTAGGTTGGAATAATCAGGAAGTAATTGTGTGTTGTTTCGGTGATGGTAGTGTAACCGAGGGAGAGGTAAGCGAAGCATTTCAATTTGCTGCATTAAAGCAACTTCCGATTTTGTATTTAGTGGAAGATAATGATTGGGGGATTTCGGTTAGTAGCGATGAAGCTCGTACGATGAATGCTTATGAATTCATTCAAGGCTTTAAAGGAATTGAACGCATACAGGTGGATGGAAGTGATTTTGAAGCGAGTTATACCTGTATCGAAAATGCATTACACTTTGTTCGGGAAAATAGAAAACCCATATTGGTTCATGCTAAAGTTCCATTATTAGGCCATCATACTTCGGGTGTACGAAAGGAATGGTATCGCACGGATGAAGATTTAGCGAAACACGAAGCTGAAAACCCTGCCACGAAACTATTTGAACGCTTAGTAAAGGATGGGATTCAGGAAGAAGTATTACGAAATATAGAGGAAGAAGAACTGCGTTTTGTGCAAACATGTTTTCAAAACGCCGTAAACGCTGCCGAACCAAACCCGGCAACGGTTGGCGATCATGTTTTTGCACCTACTCCGGTATTAGAAGAATCAGGTACACGTTTACCTGCAACCGGTGAGAAAGTGGTAATGGTTGATGCGGCGTTACATGCGGTAGAAGAACTTATGCGTAAACATCCGGAATGTTTGTTTTACGGACAAGACGTGGGGAAACGTTTGGGAGGGGTGTTTCGTGAAGCCGCAACACTTGCCGATAAATTTGGTGATGACAGAGTATTCAACACCGCTATACAGGAAGCATATATTATTGGAAGCACGATTGGCTTAAGCGCACTTGGTTTGCGCCCGTTTGTAGAGGTACAATTTGCAGATTATATCTATCCTGGAATCAATCAGTTGATAACCGAAATTTCTAAATCTTGTTATTTAAGTTGTGGTAAGTATCCAGTTAGTATGGTACTTCGTGTACCAATAGGTGCATACGGTGGAGGCGGTCCGTATCATAGCGGAAGTGTTGAATCGTTATTAGCAAATATCAAAGGAATTAAAGTAGCTTATCCCAGCAATGCAGCCGACTTGAAAGGGCTTTTGAAAGCGGCATATTACGACCCTAATCCGGTGGTTATGTTGGAACATAAAGGGTTGTATTGGAGTAAAGTTCCAGGCACCGAAGATGCAAAATGTGTGGAGCCTGCCGAAGATTATATTTTGCCACTTGGCAAAGGGTTATCGGTAATACAGGCATCCCAAGAAGCCATGAACGCAGGTGAAAGTATGTGTATAATAACCTATGGCATGGGAGTTCATTGGGCGAAAAATGCTTCTCAACAATTTCAAGGTCAGATTGAAGTTATAGATATCCGAACCTTATATCCACTCGATGAAGAATTGATTTTCGCTACGGTAAAAAAACACGGAAAGTGTTTGGTTCTTACTGAAGAACAACTACGCAATTCGTTTGCAGAGGCAATGGCTTGTCGCATACAACAACATTGCTTTTATCAACTCGACGCACCGGTTAAAACGTTAGGGGCTATGGATTTACCGGCTGTGCCAATGAATATGATTTTAGAAGCGGCCATGTTGCCTACCGTGGAAAAGGTAGTTCAAGCAATTTCCGACCTCTTGAACTTCTGATTTTTCTCGAACGAATTTTTAGCTAAAACAATTACTGTTTGGTAAACTTAAAGGTTGCTCGAGCTCCTTGTTTGTTTTCAACCGTAATAAAATATAAACCTGAAGAAAGATGCTGAACTTGAACAGGAATTCGTTGAGCATTGCCTGGCTTGAGATTCAAAATACATTGTCCGGTTGCATTTTGAATGGAGAGTTTACATTCCTGTTGCGCTTGATGAATATCTACAAAGAGAAAATCCTGAACGGGATTAGGAGAAATCGTAATTGCTTGTAACAAGTTATAATCCTCCACACTCATGCCACTCACCGTTTTACACGCTGAGGTGTCTTTACATCCATTTAAAGTTACTATTACAGCATAGGAGCCATTACTTGTAGCGGTATATGATTGCGATGTGGCTCCGGTAATAATTGATGTCGGGTTACATTTTATCCACTGGTATGTGGCTGGTGCGGTTGCAGACGAAGTAAGTGTAGCGCCGTTTTGGGTTATAGCCGTGTTGGGCGTGTTTATGGTGAGCGTTAAGTTGACTGTACTATCGCAACCGGCCGCAGTTACATAATTCAGCGTATAAACACCACTGGTTGAATACGTTTGACCTAACAGGGTTACCGGTGTACAACTGGATAAATTGCTATAGGTAATTGGTAAAGCGGTAATTATTATATCATAGTCAACCATGCTATCGCAACCGGCAACGGTTGTATAAAAATCGGTAACATACGACGAAGAGGTATAGGTAATACCATTAATAGTAACCGGTCCACACGCATTAATGGGTATATAGGTATAGCCCGAATAGTTAATAGTTAAATGGAGTGTTACAATACTATCACAACCCGATGCTGTAGATAATGTATCGATATAGGTTCCGGATGAGTTCAGAAATTCATTGTTGAAAATATAATAATCACAAGCAGAGGCCGTTGTGGTACTCGAACCACTTGTTCCTAAATTCAAATGTAAATAAACGCTGCTATCGCAACCAGCGTTATTCGTATATGGTAATTGATGGGTGCCACTTGTGGTAAATGTTTGTCCGTTGAAAACATAACTACTCACGTTGCAAGTATTAACGTAAACATGTGATACCGTTGAACTTCCGGTTAAATTAAGAAGGAGAACGCTATCACATCCTGTACTATTCGTGAAAACCTGATAGTAGGTTCCGTTGCCGGTGTATGTTTGTCCGTTTAAAGTATACGTACAACCACTTGCATTGATGGTATGGGTGCTTGGTGTGCATTGCGACCATTTGAATGCAAAAACATCCGAAGATAAGTTTGAATACGGGGTTAGGTTATAGGTTCCTGAACCCGGATCGAAATCTGCGGTTTCTGAATAAACGCCACATCCATAAATCTGATTATTTTTCACACAAATACTCATACCTTCCTCATACAGCGAACTACCAATACTTGCTGATGTACTGTAGGATCCTGAATAATTTAACTTCACCATAAAGACATCGTAATCACCAAGTGTATTCAAGTTAACCACAGCCGCACCAGGGTCGGCATCGAGTGTAGAAGCATAACGACCAAAGAGATACAGGTTACCACTCGCATCAACATCCATGGCGGTAGCTTCATCATCATCATTACTACTCAGTTGCTTTGCCCATAAAAAATTTCCAACACTATTTAGTTTCATCACATAAGGGTCCATAGAAAAATTAGTTGACGATAAATTGTAAATTCCTGAACCGGGGTCAAAATCGCAAGTATTTGTAAAATTTCCGTACAACATGACATTTCCGCTAACATCACTTCGAACACTTCGCACTTCATCATAACCATCACTGCCAAGAGCCTTACCAAACACAAAGCTTCCATTCAAGCTAAGTTTGGTTGTGAAGAAATCATCGGATCCAAAATTTGAATTGGCATTCATGTTATTTGTTCCCGGATCTAAATCAATATTACCTCCGAAATTGCCACACACATAAATGCCTGTTGCGTTAATATCTATATCTGTAACAGACGATGTGGTGTTACTCCTAAAAACATCATGCCATACATAGTTACCTGTTGTGTTTAGCTTAATTAAAAAACCTTCATAATATCCGGAACATACACTCTGTTGCACGCCAACTCCGGGATCCATGTCCATATCAGTTGAATATAAACCGCCTACAAAACAGTTGCCGTTGGCATCGGTTTTTAGGGAAATAGGTGCAATGAAATCCGACGATTCAAAGGAACGAACCCAAACAAATTGTCCTGCACTGTTAAGTTTAAGTACAAAGGCACCTGAAGGGCCAGTTACACCAACATTATACACCGCACTTCCTGGGTCAAAATCCACCGAATCACTAAACTCACCGGAAACAAATACATTACCGGCATTATCAACAGCAAGAGCATCTGCAATGATATACGAATTGGTACCTTCGATTTTTTTCGCCCATACGAAATTCCCGTTTGCATCTAATTGCATGATAAAGATGGCACCATTAAAGGGAGAGCTACTCAGATTGAAGGTTCCTGAACCTGGGTCAAAGTCGGCATTACCGTAAAAGGTTCCTGTCATGTACATGTTACCTGAACTACTTACTTGCGTTTTTGTAACCATTATCGACGATGTATTGTCGGTTAAAGAAACAGATTTCGCCCAAGCAAAAGTTTGTGAAAAACCTTGTAATCCAAAACATAACAATACCAGAAGCAGCTGCACTTTTTTCATTCTATATTTTTTTTCAAAAGTAAATAAATTCGAGTTATCCAAATCCGGATAGTAAAAAGCGCACAGGTAGCTGTTTTTTGAATGGTATTCTTTTCTTTTAATTCATGTGAAAAACTATTCATGTTCGATATTGGAAGTAATACCGTCAAGTTTCTATTCATGCTATGAAATAAATTACTTTTGCGTTTCAAATTTCTTACATGGCAATACGATTACTTGTAACCGGTGGAACGTTTGATAAAGAGTACGATCTTATCAACGGGAAATTGTATTTTAATGATACCAACGTGAATGAGATATTGGAACGCGGACGAAATACCACCGAGGTTCACGTACGCACCCTTATGATGGTAGATAGTTTAGAAATGACTGATGAAGATCGCGACCTCATCGTTTCGCAATGTATTAAATGTGATGAGGATAAAATTATTATAACCCATGGTACCGATACGATGGTTCAAACGGCTTTGCAAATTCAAAAGGAAAATATTGATAAAACGATTGTGTTAACCGGCGCTATGATTCCATATACCTTTGGTTCCAGTGATGGATTATACAATATGGGCAGTGCTATGGCCTTTGTACAAACCTTACCGGTTGGAGTTTATATTGCTATGAATGGCCGATATTTTAAAGCGGCCGAAGTACAGAAAAATAGAAAAACCGGTTATTTTGAATCAATCTAAGGATCCCGTTCTTCCTTACATCTTTTTAATTAAAACAAGTTTCGCATGCATATCGTTTTAGCACAACAGAATTATCATATCGGACATTTTGATTTGAATACTGCTAAAATTATTGCAGCTATTCAGGAAGCTAAAAAACGTAAGGCAGATTTAATTGTATTTTCAGAACTCGCCATTTGTGGTTATCCGCCACGTGATTTTTTAGAGTTCAATGATTTTATAGATCGTTGCTATGCTTGTTTAGAGGAGATAAAAAAGCACACGCAAGATATTGCCGTGTTGGTGGGAGCACCTGCACGAAACCCTATTCGCGAAGGAAAAGATTTACATAACGCAGCTTTTTTTCTATATGAAAATGAAATAAAACAAGAGGTTCATAAAACCTTGTTGCCAACCTATGACGTGTTCGATGAATACCGCTACTTCGAACCTGCTTATCATTGGCAATGTGTACCGTTTAAAGGTAAAAAATTGGCTGTTACAATTTGTGAAGATATTTGGAATTTGGGCGACAACCCTTTATACCGTGTTTGTCCGATGGATCAATTGAAACAACAAGAACCGGATATCATGATCAATCTCAGCGCATCACCGTTTGATTACACGCATGCCGAAGATCGCTTAGCTATTGTGAAGGCCAATGTGAAGAAGTACCAACTACCTATGTTATATTGTAATGCAGTTGGTTCGCAAACAGAAATTATTTTTGATGGAGGTAGTTTAGTATTTGATGCTCAAGGTAATCAGGTTTATGAAGGGAAGTTTTTTGAAGAGGAACTGATTTCAGTTCATTTAACGGATCATGGAAGCTTTGAAGAAGCGATACAAATTCCTCAACATGCTATACCAGATGCTGAATTGAATCCGTTAGTTTATCAAGCAAATCTACATACCGACAGAATTTATAATGCCCTTGTTGCAGGTATTCGTGATTACTTTCAAAAAATGGGATTCAAGAAAGCGATACTGGGCAGCAGTGGAGGTATAGATAGCGCAGTTACGCTCGTACTCGCGTGCGAAGCACTTGGTGCTGAAAATGTACGCTGTCTGCTGATGCCTTCGCAATACAGTACGTCACATTCGGTGAGTGACGCAGAACAATTATCGAAGAAACTTCAGAATCCGTATGATATTATTCCGATTAAGTCAATTTACGAATCCTTTCTACATGAGTTAAAACCCATTTATCAAGATTTACCATTTTCATTGGCAGAAGAAAATATTCAAGCTCGCGTTCGCGGTAACTTACTCATGGCAGTAGCAAATAAATTTGGATTGATACTGTTAAACACCACCAATAAAAGTGAATGTGCAACTGGCTATGGTACGCTCTATGGAGATATGGCCGGTGGTTTAGCCGTGTTAGGTGATGTTTATAAAATGCAGGTTTATGCATTAGCTGAGTATATAAATCGGTTTGAAGAAATTATACCGGAACATATTATTAAGAAAGCACCATCGGCTGAACTTCGACCGAATCAGAAAGACAGTGATTCTCTTCCCGATTACAACATACTTGATGCTATTTTGTATCAGTATATTGAACGACGCATGGGCCCTCGCGAAATTATCGCCTTGGGGTATGATGCTTCGATAGTAGAGCGTGCGCTTAAATTGGTTAATACGAATGAATATAAACGAAATCAGTTTTGTCCTATACTGCGAGTTTCGCCCAAAGCTTTCGGAGTAGGTCGTAGAGTGCCTATTGTAGCCAAGTATTTATCGTAATTACAGGAAGGTACTGATATAATCTTTTCGCTGATTGGTACCCAAATCGATCACTTCAAATCGTCGTACTTCGGTAAACGAACCCATATCGCTATCACTATTAATTAGAATGGCTCCACCCAAAATTACATACTTACAATTATATTTTGTTTGGTTTACTAATTCGTTGATGCGTTTATCAATGGCTTCGTAAATTACTTCGGTAGCCTCAAATAACGGACTCGCAGCAGGTAATATTCTATCCTTAGCTTTATACAATATTTGTTCAATGGTATTCATTTGATAATCTAGTTCGGTAATAACACCTTCCTGAATCAAATTGTTATTTAGTTTATGTAAAGCTCCTTTAGCAGCTCCACAGCATCCACTATTTTTACTTTGTCCGAAACGATGTATTTCACCTAAGGTTCCATTTTTAGTGATGCCAATATGAGGCCCATAATAAATAAACACAGCTCCTTCGTCGGGTACATGACTAGCGAAGGCTCCCATACCTGTTAGGCCTGTAAACGGATAACCATCTAAGCCTCCCATTTTAAATGGACCGAGAAATTCTTGTGTTCGTGCCGGATATTGGATGCTATTTACATCATCGCTGCAAATACTATCGGCTAACATAACTTGTCTTGGTTCTAGATCTAATTCACATTCCACAAAATCGATTACCTTATTTACGCTATCGATTGTAGTGATTGCTTTCGGATACCACTGATGTATAATGTCTAGTTTCTCTCTTTTTTTCATTGTGCAATATTTATAATATGATATTGTTTTTTGGTTGCAAGGCTGGAGGTAAATCTGTTTCACCAAGCATTTCACGAAGGTCGATTTCGATCGTTCTACTCATTTGAGAAATCGGCACGTCATTCGCACTTCCTTCAAAAGGGTTTTCCGTACTTTCTCCAACTTGTTCCAATGATGTATAAACCCATGATATTAAAACACTAAACGGAACAACTAACCAAACCATATAACCATGCATGAAGCCCATGGTTGCATCATTCAACTTGTCGAATTCTTTAAGCATTCCAAAGGGTAGAAGAATACAAAATAACTTTATAAAGAAATTATTTATAGTTGCGAATTGACGAGGGTAAGGAAAATTCTTAATTCGTTCACTCTTACCTTGTTGATCGTAAAGGTCTTTAATCATTTTTTGCATTTCAACAAATTGTAAACTATCGATTTCTTGATTGTCGTAAAGCTCCTTGGTTGTTTTACCTTGCAAGCTTAGCAATTGTGCGGCTCTGTTTTTGGTAGAAAGAATATAGTTCAATTCCTTTTCAGAAAGGTACTTTTTTAATTCTTCCTCGAGACTTGTTTCTCTTTCCGGAATGGTATAGAACGATTTATATTCTTGGTTATAGGTTTTACTTACGGTTTCCCAATTTCGTGTATCGCGCATGGCATAACGCATCGCAGTGAGCCATGCAAAATGGCGGTAAACGAGTTCTTTCGTTTTACTTGGATTGTTTAAAAAATCACGACTCATAACGCCCCAGGCACGGCTGCTATTGAGTATGGCACCCCAAATCTGTCGGGCTTCCCAAGTACGGTTATAAGTTTGTGTATTTTTAAAACCAACAAGAAAGGCTGTGGCCGTTCCGAGCAAGGCAACTACCGTCCAAGGTATTGCTAACCATTTTATTCCAATGGTTTGATAGATAAAAACAGGTATGATTCCAATAATCAGTGCAACGTAGATATTTCTTCTTGTCCAAAGAATAAATTCTGAAAATTTGTATGATTTACCGGCGTGCATATAGGGTTATGAATGGGTGAATATAAATGAAATTACAACATGATGATTTAGCTTATCAGACTGAGAAAATAAACTATTGATTTTCTGTGAAATAGTACGCTTTGCTTTTCACGAGGTTGTATACTTCTAACGTCATTCTTCGATATGCTACTTCGAAATTTTAGAACATGGTTGTTACCTTAGAAGTGTATTCGTCTACATTAATACGCAAAATAGTTATCTAAAGAGAATTGTTATCTGTTGAGTTAACCCGAAGTTTGTTGTTTGCTTTGTTAGTTCAACAAACTTTGTGTTAATTATTCTTCCGAATGGTTTGGCTATATCGCATTCCTTTATCGTTACTAACTTTAATAAGGTATACGCCACTCGCTAAATCATGAATAGGTATATTAACATTGTTCGTTCCCGCTTGTAAGGACGTTTGTACACGTTGAACTATTCTTCCGGAGGCATCCATAATTTCAATATTCGCCGGGCCTCCTTTGGTAACCTGAATCGTAGCATGAATAATATCTTGCGCAGGATTTGGATAAATTGAAATCTTACTATCTGTGCCGAAATAAACATCCAGCGTTTTACTCAAATTTTCTTTTCCGTCTAGATCAAACTGACGGATACGATAGTAGTTATGACCATCTAAAGGAGTAAGATCGTTGAAGTTATAACTTAGTTCCGATTCACTATGGCCACCTATTGCTTGAGAAGGAATTTTTGAAGAAATTGGATTGAAGATTAATCCATCATGACTTCTTTCAACTATAAAATAATCTGAATTTTTCTCCATCGAAGTAATCCAATTCAACACCGAAATTTGATCGGCACGTTGTGCAGTAAATCGTTTCCATGTAATTCCTAAAGCAGCATTACCTGGGTTTATAGAATGCGCATAGAAATAACTAAAACTATCAACATGAAAGCAGACCTTCCAAACTTCATTCGATGCATTATAAGACGTAGTTAAATCGGTTCCGGATAAAACGGTAACCGAATGTCCTGGTGTGAAAATATCGCCATTGTCTACCTTACTTATAGCTAAGTTATTCATAGTAGGATTCGCTAAATCCGGCCAAAAAGTTTGACTGGCTTCAACATTATATTCGTTGAAATCTTCTTGTAAATAATACAAACAAATTTGAGCACTGTCTTGGTTCGTAGGCGTAACCTTATACACCCTTTTTACATAAGGTTGACCATTGTGTTTTAAGATGCTATCCGAAATGATAATATCAGCAGAAACGTTACCAAGGTTATTACCATTTACCAGATCGGTAATTTCTACAAATTTCTTACAGTTTGCTGTATAGATATCACCGGTTTGTCCGTCAAGAAACGAACGCACCGAAGTGCTTACGGGGTCTTGTGAGGTAGGACTAGAATACGTAAAAGAGCCAATATAAAATTGATTCACGATATCATCGCTTGCAGCCGATATATTTACGATACCCTCTGCAGTGTCTTTACACGATGGTGTTGTATTGGTGGCCACTACGATATAAACTGAACCTGCTGTTGATATATTGGTAGGGTTCGGGTGAGGTATGGTACAAGAGGCATCTGCCCAATACGTTATATTAGAGTTAGCAGGTATAACACTAAAACTGTAGTTGATTAAGTTAGCAGCGTTTAACGTGGCTGGCGAACAAATTAAACCTTGTGTAGCTGTTTGAATATCTGGTAAGGTATCGGTAGTTAAATGAACTAACGACATATCGGAACAACCTGTAGCGGGCTCTATTACGGTTGCATAAATATCCGATGTGCCACTGGCATGCGCATTAGGTGTAGGAATTGGAAGGTAGTTACCTTGGTCGTAAAAATACTGTGGTGTTAAAAGTGCATTCACCTGTGAGTTAATAGAGGTAATATCAAAAATTCCGGTATTACTAGCCACACTTGTTTCACAAGTACTAAGCGTTACATCATTCGCCACAGGTGTAGGGTTAATTCGTAAGGTATCGGCAACTCTACAAACAGGTGATGGGCCACAAGCGACCCAAAATATATAATCTCCGGGAGTATTCGAACTATTTACAATACTATTAGGGGTAGAAAGTGGGTTGAATGGTGATGCTGTTGATATAGCACTACCACCGAACGATGATTCAAACCACGCATAATTATTCGGCACATAACTATACACTAATTTCAGACTGGCTACGGAAGGTAATCCACCGGCATTCAATTGAAAACCATTGGTAGTTGCATTGCCTAACCACGTACTATAATATCCAAGCTTGAGAAGGCCACCGGCACCTAAGGAGTCAAAAATATTTGAAACTATCAGGTTAGGAATGGTAGATTGCCAAGTAAAATTAGTAGATGCGTTTAAGGTTGAACCCGGACCGGCTGAAACAAAAACATTACTAGTATTCGGAATGGGAACGGAACCTTTGAATAACGGCAATCGTATTTGATTCGCAAAACCACCATTAACGGTTGCCAAATTGGTTACTTTCATAACCGCAGAAATAAAGGTAGGATTGGGTAAATTAGGAAGTATGGCGGTACCCATTAAACAAGATCCGAGTGGGTTATTATTCATAGAAGGGTTACAAGGATTATTACCACTTGGTGTTAGGGTAAAATTAATGGTAACCGAATCGATGATTGGCGTGGCGCAACCACTCACGGTTAAGCCTTGTCCGAAGGGGATACTAGAACCTTGACATAAGTTATAAACTGGTCCTGGGGTAGGGCGAAAGTTTTGTATTGAAATGGGCGATGCTAGTGAGTCATCTTGCAATAAACCATTGTACACTGATCCAGTGGTATCTATTTTAAGTGATGTATTAATGGTATAAGTTCCTCCCGCATAAAAGTTCACATTCGGGATAATAACGTTCAAGGTATTTAGGGCAGCAGCTTGCAATATTCCGGTATTAACAACGATGCTATCCTGATGAAAACCATTCGGTCCGTTAATGTTCAAATATACTGTTATGTTATTATTCGCACAGTTAATAGGAAACTGTCCGAAATTGGTAAGTGTAACACTACAATTTGAATTGGCAGAAAAGCAATTACCTGTTGGTGTATTGAGTGCTGTAACCGCCGGATCGTGATTAGCAGCAGGTAAAATATTAATAATAAAATCTTCTGTTTCACCCGAACCCATGGCGATACAAGCGGCTCCCGAACCGTTTTGATTGCCGGGTAAACGACTACGAACGCGCATTCTGGTTTGTCCGGGTAATGAAGTTAAGGGTATAGTAATTAAGGTGTCACCAATAGTTGCACTGGTTGCGGGCTGATACCATTCTGATGGTTCGAAAACAGCGTTATGGTTATAATCTATCCAAACAGACGTAATAGCATTCGCGACGGTAGTAACCGTAAACATATAATTTTGCCCTTGAACCAAATTGGGAATAGGTGCGGTTGTAAAGAAATTATAATTACTCGTTCCGCTACATCCGGTTGTGGTATGATTTAAGGTACCAAAATTGACGTTCGTAATACAAGGTGATGAACCAACATGGGTACATGGACAGTAGCAAGTGGAGTATGGCGTGTACACACCCGGGTTTATACAAACTGAAGAGGATGTATCGAACAAATTATTATTAGTACAAGTTACTACACAGCGAAAGCATGTATTGCCGGTTAAGGAAGTAACATAAAATGGCCCATTCGCACCGGCTACCGGAACCCAGGTACCTGGGTTGCCTGTTGGTGAACTTAGCCATTGATATACCAAACCACCGTTAAAAGTATTACCTGAAATTCCTAAAATTACTTGTTGGCCGATACATGGTGATGGATTGTTTACCGTAGTTGTACCTGCTATTGGTTGTCCGGAACATGGAGTTGTAGAAACGATAGTGATATTATAATCTTCAGTTTCTCCTGAACCCATAGCGAGGCATGGATCGGTTGGGCCGTTTTGAAGATTAGCAATTCGACTTCTAACCCGCATGCCGGTTACACCTGGTACCGCATTAGCAGGAACGCTAATAGTAGCAGTTCCCGTAGTAGCAGAAGTGTAAGGTTGTACCCACTCCGTAGCTTCAAAAGTGAAGTTGTGATTATAATCTATCCAAACAGAAACGATGGCATTCGATGCACACGTAACGGAAACAATATAAGATCCACCTTGTGTTAAATTGGTAGTAGCCAATTGTTGCGAATAATTTCCCGCTGAACAACCCGTGGTTGTATTGTTTAAGGTATTTAAGGTAACATTCGTAATACAAGTGCCTCCGGCATTGGTACACGGACAATACTGTGCCTGAATTCCCGGTACAACAAAAATGAATGATAGAACAACTAGGAATAGAATTTTTTTCATATTCGATATTTTTAAAAGAAAGCAAATTACGAAAAAAGTACCTGAATGAACAGGTACTTTTTAGAGGTTATTTACATAATGCGTTTAGTTCTTAGTTATTTTTTCGGAGTAGTACAGTCCTTTATCATTACTCACTTTGAGTTGATAAACCCCATTGGCTAAATTCTGAATATCAAAGGTTATGGTATTGTCGCCGTTACTTAATGCAGTATGGGTTGATTTTACCACTCTACCCGTAGCGTCAATTATCTGAATGTCGGCTTGCGTATTTTTCTGAACCTGAATGGCTACATTTACTTGTTGCTGCGCAGGATTTGGGTAAACGGTAACACGTGTATCATTACCGAAATAAACATCCACTACCTTAGTAAGACTTTCTTTACCGTCAATATCGAACTGACGAACACGGTAATAGTTATGGCCTTCATTTGGTGTTCGATGCGTAAAATCGTAACTTAACTCAACGTCACTATTTCCATTAAGACCTTTACTTTTAATAGGAGTACTCACTATATTGTAGTTCTTTGCATCTTTACTATGTTCTACTACAAAGTAATTGTTGTTTTTTTCAGAAGAAGTAATCCAATTCAAAACGCTAGTATTTTCAACTCTACGACCAGTGAACGATTTCCAATTAACAGGAAGAGCCACTTGCATAGGGCTATTACAAGTATGACAATAGAAATAAGAGAAGCTACTAACTTGGAAGCATAAACTGTACACCTGATACGTTGGGTCGTAACTTACCGTAATATCGTTACTAGGAATTACAGAGAAGGTGTGAGCCGGATCGGTAATATCACCATTATCAACTTTGGTTATACAAACATTACTCAAACTTGGCGTTACAATTTGTGGCCAAGCAGAACTTGATATATCAAAATTGTATTGGGCTACATCATCATCTAAAATGTATAAACACACTTCCGCGCTATCTTGGTTAGTTGGGGTAATTTGGAAATGACGATTAATATAAGGTTGGCCATTATAATATGGTGTAGGGCATTCAATCCATTCGTTTACGGCGGTAGTTCCAAGAGAAGTACCGTTCGTTACATCATGTATTCGAACTATCTTCTTACAGTCGGATGAATTGAAAACATTCATCATTTGTCCATCGGCAAATGTATTATAGTTGGTAGGAATCGGATCGGTGCTACTACAATTGGAAATTAAACTATTGTTTTGATTTACAATTAAATTAGAAGAGGTTGCCACATCCATGAACAAGCCTGATGTATCAGCACAGGAAGGATTATTGTTGGTTATCATAACGATATAAACCGAATCGGCGGAGGTAATATAATTCGGATTGGGATAGGGCTGTGTACAAGCGGCATCCTGGAAAAATAAGGTATCCGACCCAATGGGTGTGAAACTAAACGGATTAATATAATCAACCGCATTACCTGAATTTGGAGCACAGAGTAGCGGACTGTTATTCGTTAATACCAATTCCGGTGTGCTGTTCACATACACTAAAACAGAATCCGTTGCAGCACATAGTCCTTTATAAATTTTGGAATAAAGTACGATGCTTCCCGTAGTATCGGCGTTTTGTGGCATTACCAAACTAAGTGTTGCCTGATCGTAATAATATAATAAACTATCATAAGGTAAGCCACCGGAAACAGAACTGTTTAACGAGGTTAAATCTACGATAGCTGTATTACTGGAAGAAATACTCTCACAAGCATTTAGCGTATCCTGAAATACGGTAGGTGCTGGGTTAATTTTTAAGGTATCAGCAATTCGACAGTTAGAAGATCCACTACAGGCGGCATAAAAAATATAAGTACCCGGAACATTTGAATTATTTACCACAGCATTAGGAGTAACCATGGGGTTGAAAGGAGAAAGATTATAAATAGAAGTTCCTCCAAAAGCTACATCATACCACTCGTAATTAGGTGGCACATATTGGTAATAAATTTTCAAGGTTACAACGGTTGGGCCTGAGGCATTCACTCCAATATCGGAAGCCGCAGGTAAGTCGTTCCACAATTCAAAATACCCAATATTTACCGTATTCCCAGGAATCAAGTTTGAATACATAGCCGAAATACCCGTTGTTGGAATGTTTCGCGTATAGGTGAAATTATTTGCTGGGCCAGCGGTGGAGCCTCCAACATTGATATCACCGGCTCCAACATTGTAAGGGGTAGGACAACCGGAATACAACGTTGGGCCATCCGGAATAGCTCCAAACACATTGAACCGACACTCGGTAGGGAAACTAGACGATAAATTAGTAATGGTTAATTTAGAAGGTTGAATGAAATAAGCTCCAACCGGTAGCGAGGGAAGTATGCCCGACGCAAAGGTGCACGCAAATTGATTGGCACAATTGGCAGGTGCTGTGGTTGATGTTCCGAAGCCGGTAGCACCCACATTATCGATACATGGTGTTACCGTAAAGTTGATTGTTACGGAGTCGGAAAATGGTGTAGCACACCCACTGACCGATAAACCTTGTCCGAAAGGTATACTGGCATACTGACAAAGATTATAGGTTGGTCCTTGTTGCGGTCGATAATTGACTAAGGTTATTGGAACCGTTAACGAATCATCCGAAACAAGTCCGTTTGCAAAACCGATACAGGTTAAACTTGTATTGATAGAGTAACTTCCACCTTGATATAAATTAAGTGCATTATTGAAAGCAGGTAGGAAAAGAGCAACTATGGAATCGGCTCCTAAAGCAGGTAGGGTGCCACTTGATAACGTGGTATCATAGGTTACTAAACCACCAGGGCCATTTACGTTTAGGGTTACAATAATTTTTTGTGTAGCAGAAAGAACAATAGGTGAAGAGCCATAATTCTTTAGTCTTACTTGAAAGGCTTGACTGGCAGAAAAACAGTTACCTGCCGGCTGACTAATGAAATACACGGCTGGGTCGTATTGTGCTAAAGGAAGGATATTAATGTTATAATCTTCACTTTCTCCAAACGACATACTCTGGTTACAATCATCAGTTGAAATTGGTACGGTATTATATCTGCCTACAATACGCATCCGTTTTAAACCGGGTGTAATACCAACCGTTGGTATGGTATAGGTTGCAGTTTGAACGTTTAACGTAGCGGCTGAAGAGGCCCAAACATCTTCACCCAGATCTTGAAAATCAAAGTCGTTATTATAATCTATCCAAATTCTATAACCTTGTGCAAAGGTTGGTCCGCATTGAAGGTTAAACGTAATCTGCTGACCCATGGTTTGCGAACAAGTCATGGTATTGAAATAGGTATAATCACCGTTACAACCTGTGTTCATGTTAGTGATGTTCGTGATACCTCCAGTTGTCCAGAAGTCATCTATAACATCGCCTCCATTCGCATCGGAGCATCCAAAAGGAGTAAATGTGTAGTTAGGAACACAATACTGCGCGTTTGTTTCGTATTGAATTAATAAAAAGCCTAACACAACAAGGAGAACGTAAAGTTTCTTCATCAGATATTATTTTAGATAAAAATAACAAAATTTGAGATTAAGCAAGTTTATATAACAAATTAAAAATTAAGTAATGTATATAATATTACTTTACAACAAAATAAACAATTAATAAAATAATTGCAATTTCAAGGGAAATTCACTTGCAGTGAAGACTAAAAAACGAAGTACCAAACACGAAAAAAGGAGGCCGAAGCCTCCTCTATACTATTCGAATTCTACAATTTATTTCTTTGTTACTTTAATATCTATTCGTCGGTTTTGAGCGCGACCTAAATCGGTATCATTAGAAGCAACAGGATGTTTGCTACCATAACCTTCTGCTTCCATACGATTAGCCGCAATACCCATTGCTTCTAACTTAGCTTTTACGTTATGAGCACGATCATCGCTTAATTTTAGGTTATCGGCATCCTTTCCTGTATTATCGGTGTATCCTCCTAATTTAATTGTAACCGCAGGAAACGCTTTTAAGATGTCGGCAATATTTTTTAATTGCTCATCACTTTTGGCCGTTAAGGTTGATTTCCCGGTTTCAAATTGTAAACGATCAAACGAAATCCAATTCTTGGTTTTATCGTTTTCGTCTATCTTACCGTTTTTAATAAAATCCAATAATTTGGCTTCGATTGAATTAGCTCCTGCTTTTAATTCGCTACCATTTCCTAAATCAAGATTAGAAATAGCTCCCAAATCACGCACTAAATTACCGCTAGCATCCAAACTTAAACCAGCTTCCGGTAAATCAACACTGAGCGAATCTTTAGGGCCTGTAGCATCGCCTTCTCCTTCTGAACAACATGATTTTTTTCCTTCACCAGCTTCACAACTACCTTTGCATGCAGCATCCATCATAGCCATACACTCTTCTTTATTACAACCTGCTTCTGCACAATTCGTCATTAAAGTTTGAATTTGATGCTTGCGGTTAGTTTGAATTTTCTCCGCATGAATTTTAGCTAAGGTTGGAGCTATTACCAAGGATACGATACTCATTAATTTGATAAGAATATTCATAGAAGGTCCTGAGGTATCTTTAAACGGATCACCTACGGTATCACCTGTAACAGAGGCTTTATGCGGTTCCGATTTTTTGTAAAACGTTTCGCCATTAATATCAACACCTTTTTCAAACGATTTTTTTGCATTATCCCAGGCACCACCGGCATTGTTCTGAAACATTCCCATTAATACGCCACTTACAGTAGCACCAGCAAGGAAACCACCTAATACTTCAGGCCCGAAAAGAAACCCGATAATTAGTGGCGACACAATAGCAATCGCACCAGGTAACATCATTTTCTTAATGGAAGCTTCCGTAGAAATAGCCACACATTTTTCATATTCTGGTTTTCCTTTTCCTTCTAAAATTCCTGGAATTTCTCGGAACTGACGACGAACTTCTTCCACCATAGCCATCGCTGCTTTACCAACAGCGGTAATTGCTAATGAAGAAAATATGAACGGAATCATAGCCCCAACAAATAACCCTGCCAATACTTCGGCGCGGTAAATATCAATACCATCAATTTTTGCAATCCCTACGAAAGCAGCAAACAACGCTAATGCCGTTAACGCTGCCGAGGCAATTGCAAACCCTTTACCTGTTGCCGCTGTTGTATTACCTACAGCGTCTAATATATCTGTTTTCTCACGAACTTCAGCCGGTAATTCACTCATTTCGGCAATACCTCCTGCATTATCCGCAATCGGGCCAAAAGCATCAATTGCTAATTGCATAGCTGTTGTTGCCATCATACCTGCCGCTGCTATAGCCACACCGTATAAACCTGCACATAAATAAGAACCATAGATACCACCAGCTAAAACTAAAATAGGCAGTAAGGTAGATTCCATACCTACTGCTAAACCTCCAATGATATTGGTAGCATGACCTGTGCTTGATTGACGAACTATACTCATTACAGGGCGTTTACCCATTGCCGTATAATATTCCGTAATGATGCTCATTAAGGTACCAACCACTAAGCCCACTACAATAGCACCAAAAACTCCGGTGTTACTAAACTCAAATCCACGTAAAGTCATTTTTTCAGGAAGAATATGCATTACCAAGAAATAAGAAGCTACGCCGGTAATAATAATACTACCCCAGTTACCCATATTCAAAGCTGATTGAACCTTACTTACACTAAGACCTGAGTTTTCGCTAATACGCACAAAGAAAGTGCCGATGATGGAGAAGATAATACCTAATCCTGCGATTAACATAGGTAATAAAATAGGACCTAAACCACCGAACTGATCTACACTCGCGGTTTCACGACCTAATACCATCGTGGCCAAAACAGTTGCCACATACGAACCAAATAAATCGGCGCCCATACCAGCAACATCACCCACATTATCTCCTACGTTATCGGCAATAGTTGCCGGGTTACGCGGGTCATCTTCAGGTATACCAGCTTCAACTTTTCCTACTAAATCAGCACCCACATCTGCAGCTTTAGTATAAATACCACCACCTACACGCGCAAAGAGAGCAATACTTTCAGCACCTAATGAAAATCCGGTTAGAATTTCAATGGCACGTTCCATCTCCACAGAGTCAACAGCTGCATCCTTAGCGAAAATTGTTTTCAAAATAATAAAAAGTGCTCCTAAACCTAAAACGGCTAAACCGGCAACACCCATACCCATTACCGAACCTCCGGTAAAAGAAACTTTTAAGGCTTTGCTCAAACTTGTTTTAGCGGCTTCTGCAGTACGTACATTGCTTTTAGTAGCAATACGCATTCCGATAAAACCGGCTAAGGCGCTAAACACCGCACCTATTACGAAGGCCAAGGCGATACTCCAATGTGAGTTTGCGTTGGTGCTTCCCATGATGCCAAGTAAAATAGCTACCAATACCACAAAGTAGGCCAGTACCTTATATTCGGCTTTCAAGAATGCCATAGCACCGTCGGCAATATGCCCGGCTATTTCTTTCATACGATCATTTCCGGCTGGCTGTTTACTTACCCAGGCACTTTGAATGAAGGTGTAAAGTAGGGCTACCACACCCAGCATAGGAACTAAATAAAATAGAATATTCATGTTGGTTTTTGAGTTTAAGGGCGCAAAAGTAAGGCAAAAATCAATGTCATGTACCCCATCTCGCATTTCTGCTAGTGCGTGCCTTCAATACCTATTTTTATGAAAAAAGGGAGTATGTTAAAACTCCCTTCTTTACCATTGGTTGATGTAGGGCATATTCAGCATGCATCTGTATATGCCGCAAAAGCGCGAAGAGTTAATATTCAAATACCCCTTCGAGGTCTTTTGAAATCCGAAAGTAGGTTAACCTGCATAGAAGTCTGCTACAAGTTAATAAGTTCAGCGTTGAAATTTAGGGTTGGCTAGTTTTGGTTAACCGTTGGCGTTCGATGGTTAATTATATACGCGAATATCGAGTCGGGAATAGTCGTTACTATTGAAACCCGCAGACTGGCCGGTATTACACTGGTAAATAATGCCAAAAGTATAGGTGCCAGCAGGTAAGTTATTTATTGTAGCATGAATGGTACAGGGTATTCTACAGCCTGTTGGAAGTTTTAAGCTTTGAATATACGTGTTTATGTCAGGTGTTATATTACCGGAAGTAGAATTGGTAAGTTTATACCCTAAAGCAAATTTGTTCATGGTGGCAGGAGCGGTGAGTGTACCTAATGCAGCTGTACCATCCATATCTACAGTTTGTCCGTTAAGAAGGGTTATGGTAACTGTTGGGCCAAGAAATTTATAACCTGCTGAATCCGACAAGGCGGTAATAAATCCATGCGCATTGTATATTCCTGTTAAGGTACCTGGTAACTCCGTGCTATTTTTCCAGGTACTATTGCCGGAGGCATCGGTAGCGGTTAACACTTTATCGGCGGAAGGTGTTCCGGAAGCAATAGTTATTGTTTGTGTTTTAAGATTACCATTAACATCAAGTTTGGCCGCTGTACTTGGTGCCACGGTACCAATACCTACATTCACTCCGTTATCAAATATGGAACCGTTTATTAAACTACTGCCATCCCAACGAGGAACTAGGTAGGTAGTCAGGCTACCAACCTGAGGGTCGGTTTCCAATGCCGAAATGTCTGTTGAAGATAAGGTTCCACCTGAGGTAACACGGCCTTTCGCATCTACAGTTACTTTAGTAAATGTTCCGGCGTTAACACCGGTATTACTTAATATGGGGTTAGGATAGGTGCCTCCTAAATCGCCCCCTGCATTGCCTGATGGCGGTAAAGTAGAAGGCAAGCTAACTGAAATTACATTACCGAAAGCATCTGTACTTAAAGCGGAATTACCGGATGTGTTTGGAGAAAGTTGTAACGATGAAGCTTTAATTTTACCGGCAACCTCTAAACGTTCCGATGGGTTAGCCACCCCGATACCCACGTTGGCATTAGCCCCAATCGTAAGAATATTAAATTGTTGCAAGGTTCGGATATTGAAAGCAATATCGGAGTTGGTTCCAATATTCGCACTTCCTCCACTATACGGATTAGTACCGGAATAATAGACGAAGGCATTGCTACCGGCAGGTTGTATTTGTATAGTGTACACCATACCTTGCTCCAACATCGGATTGGTATTGAAATCAAACGTAAACCAGTTATTGAAGGCAGAGGAGAAAATATTCGAAGCAGATGCAATGATCAATCCGTTGTTATCTTTAATCGTTAAAGAAACATTGATTCCGGCAGCTACATTGAGCTTCAATTCTAAAGAATGTAAACGAGCATCACCCACCATGGTAAAGGTTTGTGTTTTGCTGCCATTGAGCGTTGCTAAGGTGCTACCTGATAACTGACTTACAGCGGCATTTACACTTAAACTATCATTCCCTGTAAAATTGAAATCGTGATGGTTCATATCCAAGGTTATATCCTTCGATGATGAACCACCAATACTGAGTGAGTCTTTACCGACATCAATTATCCCATCGCCACCTTCTGTACGATCGGGCGCATATAAGGCATACGGTACACTTACCAATTGCGATGAGCCGGTAATGGAATAAGACGTACCTCCGTTAGGATCTACCGAAGTGGTAATATAATACGGACCGGTTTCCCAATCAATAGCACCAATACTTCCGGTAATAGCGGTACCGGAACCAATAACAACATTCGCTAAACCATAATCGTTGGTGGTTGGAGTATGCCGTTCACTAAACACTAAGGTGCCCGCAGGTGAGGTTTGATAAATTTCCAATTTCAAACCAATAAGGGTATTGCTTAGTAGATTTCCGGATCCATCGCGTACTACAACCTGGTAATTAATTAAATCAGGAGCTTGCGTAAATCCTGTTACGGTTAGCAGCACAAACAGAATGAGAAATGCGAGCTTATAAAAATGGGAGCACTTTTTCATGGTGATTATTTTGAATCAAAAGTAGTGAACGCGGTTTTTATTTCTATTTGAATTTAGAATTCGGTTGATAAATACCGGAATACGGTAGGGTAGGTGTGAGAATCACGGAATAATACGGATTAGGCGGATGGCGCAGAGGAGTGAGGGGTAATTACAAATCTCAATCACGGATAGAACGGATTAGGCTGATGGCACAGAGGAGTAATAGATAAATAAAAATCTTAAACACGGATAGTGCGGATTAAGCGGATGGCACGGAGGAGTGAGGGATAAATAAAAATCTCAATCACGGATAGTACGGATTAAGCGGATGGCGCAGATTGGTAAGTAAAAGTTATCTGCTTAATCCCCCCCATCCGTATTATTTGGGGGCCCAAACCATTTACCTTTTAAGTACTATATAAGCTATTATTAGCAATGATGGTTTGCTCAAACACAAGCCATATTTGAAGAATAATTGTGTTATCAATATTTAGACGAAGAAGTTACTACTACTTTTAACGTACGAGTTCTAGCTTTCCGCCTTGTTTAAGGCTATGCGTTGATTTAATAGCGTAGAGGTACATTCCTGAAGTTAAGGATGCAGGCAATACGAGAGTCTGCGTATATGATCCTTTTTTCAAAGGGGTTTCAAACACAATTCGACCTGTTAGATCTGTTAGATAAAACAGACTTTCTTCCTTTAATGCAACTTGTAACCGAATAACCCCATTGCTCGGATTAGGTTCAACTTCAACCTTACTAACATCGTTGGATTCAACTAAAGTAGGTGAACCATTAAACAATGTATTTAAAGTAGTATTAGTAACTACTGCCGAGTTGAAATCGAAATAGATGTAAGCCGTATTTTTTATTTCATCGCCAAACATATTTCCCGGTTTTTGCTTAATGCGATAAACAATAAATCCATGACTCATAGGTTCGTTGCTATTGCTATCGGGTAGCATAATATTGGGGAACGTAAATTTAACCAATTCATTATTGATTAATTGAACCTGATACGCATGACTTGCCGCTATTATTTCTAAACTAGATATATCTAACTTCGATGAAATGGTATCTTCTATATTAATATTGAAAGCTTGATAGGTTCCGCAATTTTGAAAATTAATTCTGTACTCCAGTATAGAATCGGAAGGCGTGATATACCCATTACTTCCCAATCCTGCCGGAATAACCGATTTGTCGTTAGGGTCAAAACTTCCAACAATAATAGTATTGATGCATTTTTGATTGTCACTAAGGTTAACATCTGTAGCACCAAGTACATTAATGTAAGAGCAGCTAGGCAAGGAGGTACCTATGGCAATGGTTGACGGTATTTGAAAGAATACATAAAACGCTTTTTGTTGAAAAGGGTTTAAGCTCGTATTCCAAACTATAGAATCTCCGTTTGGTGTATTATACACCGCTGATGGTGATGGGATTGCATTGGAATAATTTAAAGCAATCGGAACTAAAAAACTTATTGTGTTTGTTGTTGTAACAAATGAATTCGATTTAGCAAACACACAGTAATGGTTGGAAAACCCAGGAACCAAAACCCAGCTTGGAAAGTGATTGACTGTGTTATTAACAGCCGAAGAAAAATCGAACAAGAAATTATTTTCGGTAGAATAACTCGTTGATGAAAAGGTAATGGAGTCGAGCGGTGTGCACGACAACGTCGGTTGAATGGAGTAAGAGGATGTTGGCCAAGCTGAATAGGTTCCTCCTGTAATCTGACTAAATGAATACATGCCATTTGCATTGGTTAATGTTTGAATTCCGTTCGATAAATGAATCATCATATTGGGTATCGGATAATCACTGGTGTCGAATAAACAATTATTATTAGCATCCAAAAATGCTTTTCCTGCATTGCCGTAACAATTTGTTCCCGTATTGTTTACGGTGGATTGGTAGGAAATACAATCACCACTAAGGTCTGATATGGTTACAATATGATTACCCTGACTACAATTGAAAAGATCTTCTTGGGTAGAACCATCTTCCCAAGAATAAGAATAGATACTTGCCGGACTAACCTGCAAGTCGATACTTCCATCGAACGAATACAAACAACTTGCATCAGTAACCGTTGAAGAAACATTGACGTTTAAATTGCCATTCCCAAATGAGTTAGGATCAACAAAATACTCAGGTCCTTGATTGTACAAATTGAAACTTGTTTGTGTTATAAGATTAACAGCAGTTAAGCTAGAGTTTATACAAGCATGTAAGGCACATTTTGTTTGATTGGGTGCAGAAAGAAAATTATAATTAAAATTAGGTATTAAACAATTGGTGGGGTAAGGAACGGTGTTAGTTAAACGAAAGGTGCCTAATTTCAGTCCCGGTGAAGAAGTTGGTATTATTGGCATTAAACTATAGTTTGTTTGTATAGTAGCGAGTCCTCTTATACGATGTGTAGTACTATTTACATTCCAAATAGGCGCATTTTGTGGAGGGGGTAATTCTGCGTTGGTACTGGGGTCGTACGAGGAGCCGGGAACAAAGGATCCGGTGATGGTTCCTCCATTACTTAATCCGGCATAATTAAAATTAATACCAAACATAGCAGTTTGTAAACGGAGTGTATCGGTACTGATATTTCGGATATGAATATCAAATTCGAGTTGATTGTTGGTGCCGCTTACCAAATGAAAATTACTAATCGTAAAGGTGTAGTATTGGCTATAAGTTGAAAACCATAAACTAGCTAAAACTATTAAGACGAAAATTTTTTTCATGATGAATTAGTTTAAATTGGAAATGAGGATAAGTAAAAATAGGTTCTAGCAGAATTAAAAAAAAGAACATTAACAAAAAATCTTAGGAAATCGTTTCGAATTCCTCTATGGCGATAACCTTAGTGGAGTTAGAAGAATGGAATTGAAACAATATGATTGCTGTTTAACCGCGTATCTAATTCGTTGTTGCTTTTCTGATGGCTTTATCACTATCCCCATGGTTTGGTGTCCGCACAAACCATTTACCTTATAAGCATTGTTTAGGCTATTATTATCAAAGATGGTTTGTGGGGTCATAAACCATGAGTGAGAATCTCGGCATAATATGGATTAGACGGATGGCACAGATTGGTAAGTAAAAGTTATCTGCTTCATCTGCCGCAGCTATGCCATCTGCGGTTCACACAACAATGAGTTAGCTTTCTAATTAGATAAGATATAACTCACGTACCCAAATTCATTATTATTCCAATTGGCGGCATTAACCGATGATCCTACCATACCAAATTGGTAGGTGCCTGGAGGGAGACCGGTTATTGCCCCATTTACAGTATAAGTATGTCGCTGTCCTTGTGCACAAGTTAGTCCGAAAATACCACCACCCAAAGTAGTTAAAAAACCACCAGAAATTTGATAGCCCGGATAGATGTTCAGACCGGTTGCACCGCCCGCAGCGTTTGAACCTAACGCTTTTGAAGCTGTGATATGTATTTTTTGTGATGAAGAAGTAATAACAACAGTAACCGTAACACCAATAAAAGATGTTGCCGTACTTGGGTTGTTGCCTGGTCCGGATGAGTAACCCATGGAAACACCACCACCAGAACTCGGTGTTTGCCACGTTGCATTTCCGCTAGCATCTGAGGTTAATACACGACCGGCTGCTTCTGTTCCATCGTTAATTTTTAAACTTCCATTCACATGCAATTTCGCGGTTGGTGTGGTGGTACCAACACCAACATTGCCACCTGCGCTGTTTAGCGCCAAATCACCCCATTGTTGTCCTGCTTGAGAAACTGATTGTATGGATGAATACCCAGACTGATCGGCTGACGTTTCTAGCACTAAAGCGGTGTGTGCGTTACCAGAAGGACTTCCTCCAATCACTACATTCGTTGCATTACCCGGTCGATATATGTGCAGTTGTGCTTCCGGTGCAGCTACACCAATTCCAATTTCACCGGTTGAGCGAACCACCATATTGGCGGTTGGTGCACTATGCGGATCAGTATCATTAGGGCCGGAAGTGCCAAACATAATTCCTTTAGATAAAGGATGAGACATCAAGTTAATCCAATCTACACTGCCATCTATATTCGCACCTAAGGTATTCGATAAATATTTTCGTGGAGAACCTAAATAGATAGCATCATTAACAGCTGTAAAACTAGATGGTTGTTGATTTCCCATCCAAACATTACCACGTACCTCAAGACGATGATTCGGATTATTCGTACCAATACCTACATTGCCGCCATCAGGGTTGATCGCTAAATTGCTCCATCCCGAAAGATCCGCGTTATGACCGCCAATAGTTGGCACGCCATATAATTCACCCATAATCACACTACCCGAGCTATAGCCAAAAGCACCGGCGCCCTTCCAAACATTGGCATCATTGGTATAGGTACGTAAACCAATATTTTGTACATCAAAACTTGGATCGCCAATACTAACTCGATGTTGCGGTGTGAGCACACCACCTATACCTAGATTGCCGCCAAACCGCTGCAACAATAAGGCATTGGCGGGGTTAAATGTAGAAAGCTGTCCAACAGATAAATTCGGATCCAGAAAATTGGGTACCCAACCAACCGATAAAAAATTACTGTTCGATTGACCAATACGCATTAATGCACTATTTGTTGTACTTCCAAGTTGAATTCGTGCTGATGCATCATTTTGATTGAAAACATTTTCTCCAACTACTAATTCATCGTTGGAAATATCAGATGCAACATGAAGCGCACCATTGGGTGTGACAGTTCCTATACCCACGTTCCCAATGTTTGATTTATAAATATCATTACCCGAGGCCCCCCAATGATTATCGGCCGATGTGCTAGCACTCTTGGCGTGCAAGGCAAACGGTACGCTTAACAAGCGGGTTGATCCCATATTTACATACCCTCCTCCAAAATCAATTTCAACTTGCAAATATTCATTGCCACTAATCGACCAATCAATATCTGATAGCGTATTTATTACCGGCGTGCCCTGACCAATATTAGCCGTAAATAGGCCGAACGAATTGGTGTTTACCGCCTGTGTTTCCTGATAGTCGATGGTACTTATAGTAGAATCAATGAAGGTAAATCTAACTTGTAAATTGGTGTTCGCTAGGGTTAGTCCATTCGCATCACGTGCAACGGCCTGATAAGGTATAGCCTGTGGCGATTGTGCTCTTGAGGTAATGGTTACAATGGAGAATAATAGAAGGCATCCTAGTGCAAGAATAAATTTTTTCATGGTTGTTATTTTAAACAAAGATTGCTTGAATAAATGGCATTGTCAATAGCTATGATAAGGGCGGTCAAAATTATGTGGTACATTAAGGTGTATTCTTACTAGCTATTGAATTCAAATTGTTACATGTTTTTAGGAGCCTTTAATACAAAAAGCCAAGGTGATTCGCTAGCACTTTTTTTAATTAATGATGGGTAGAATGGTCATTAGCCAAGGCATTAATTCTACTTAACTACAATTAGATCGGTAACGCTACGTTTAAAGTTTAAAAAATAATATTACATTTATTTATAGTATAGATATTTAAACCTCGAATCTTTAATGATGAAAACGTCTAAACACATTTTTTTTAGCTGCCTAAATAGATTGGTTTTAATGTTAATGAATGAATTAAAATTGAAACAAAGGAAAATAAACATGTGGCAATCAGTCTTGATTCTTTTGCTCTCAACCTTTGCCCTGCAAGCCGTTCCATATACCTTACCACTAAAACCAATGAATTTATTTTATCATGTTCAAAATGGTAACTGTGGTTATAATTTTCAACAAGCATGTAATATAGATTATTGTGATACAACCACTGATTTTATTGTAACAGCAAGCTGTAATTGTTATCCTTTGTATAATGAAAATCGAATAGGGTTATCCTCTATTCGAAATGACTTGAAATTCTATGCTTGGAATGTTATGGAACTAAGTTTAACATTTGCCTCGCCGGTTTCTAATTCGAATCCGATGAGTGAACCTTATTATTCCCATAATTCCAATTTAACCATTGCAAATTATACTACACTTTCAGGGAATGCTTTTTTTAATTGCACGAATTGTTTTTATTTATTAAAGAAGGAATATCCTGACGGATCATCATTAAAGGGCTATATGAGAATTCTAGTAAACACAAGCAATACCGATTTGTATTTTACTATTTATGAGGCTACTTCTTTTCCGAAATACTGCAAAACGGTGAATGATTCAGTGTATTGCGGATCTAATTATGTGTTGCCGGATGGTTCTGTGCTTACACAGTTGCATGGCGATACTTCCGTTTATACTAAACTTACAGCTACAAACGATGGATGCGACAGTATCGTAATTTCAAACATTAAAATGCGACCTGTTATAGAATATACTATTCATGATACCATTTGTTATGGTGGCTCCTATACATTTCCTGATGGAAGTAGTTCGCCTCATACTCACTATGCTATAAATCATACGAGTTACTTCCCAAATGCATCTGCTTGCGACAGCATTGTACATACGCAATTGATTGTTACGTATGATATCAATGCACACGATTCCGTAACCATTTGCAAAGGAGCTTCCTATACCTTCAAAGATGGTTATACTATAAACAATGCTACTTTAACTACAAATCATGTAAGCACCTTACACAGTACGACAAGTTGCGATACCATTCTTGAAACCCATTTAGAGATTCAAACACCTCCTATTTTTAGAGATACCATCTGTTCCGGTAGTTCATTTACATTTCTCGACGGTTATACTAGCACCAATATTATACATCCTTTCACTAGGGAAACTCCTTATTCGAATCCACCATGTAATTATATTTTGAACTATATATACATTAAACCCTCTACCACCCTAAATGAGTTGATTTCGGTTTGCCCTAGTTCAAGTTATACTTTTATCGACGGAACTGTATTCCCTAACATCATTCAGGATACGTTTCATGTTTCCATATTTACCAACCAATATGGATGTGATAGTAGCATTAAAACTACTATTCATGTTTATCCTACTTATATAACGGATGTATTTGATACTATTTGTTACGGAGCACCTTATACATTTCCGGATGGAGTTACGATAGCAAGTATAGTGCAAGATACCATACATCAATCCTGGTTAACAGATCTTCTCGGTTGTGATAGTTTAGTAACATCACATATTCATTTAATTCCCTATTATTCTGTACAAACTCATGATTCCATTTGTTCAGGATCTTCCTATACATTTCCAGATGGCATAACAATTTTAAATATTCCATTGGATACAACACATATGTCCTCTCTAATGAGTATATCAGGTTGTGATAGCATAGTAACAACTCATGTTCACATTCTTTCCAATTATGCAACCCAAGCTTATGATTCTATTTGTTATGGTTCGTTATATACATTTCCTGACAGTACATTGGTGTTGAATATTCAACAAGATACAACCCATATTTCTGAAATAGCTAGCCAAACGGGTTGTGATAGTATCGTAACAACTTTTATTCATGTTCTACCAAAGTATGCAAAGCAAACCTATGATTCCATTTGTTCAGGCTCGTCTTATTTATTTCCAGATAGTTCACTCATGATGAATATTCAGCGAGATACCACCTATGTTTCTGAATTAACTAGTCACACGGGTTGTGATAGTATCGTAACAAGTTTTATTCATGTAATGCCTATTTCAAATACCATAAATTACGACACTGTTTGTAAGGATGCGACTTATCATTTACCAAATGGCCAAGAGGTAATGATTTCTACTGATACGGTATTTCTTTTTACCGAGAAAAATATCCATGGTTGTGATAGCCTAATTGCATTACACCTTATCTCGGATACGCTTTCGGCTGAAGTATTGGTAACTTCTAACACCTTAAAGGCAATACAAAACGGCCCTGAAATTTCATGGATGGATTGTACATCGGGTAGTATTTTGAACAATGAGCATCGTGCTGAATTGAATGCCAAGTTGGATGGAATGTATGCATTAATACTTAGTAACCAATCATGCCGCGATACCTCCGATTGTTATAGTATTGGTCAAGATTTAAATCAATTTTTTATTATTTACCCTACCATTTCCGAACAAACAATCACAGTGGAAACTAGAAGGAGCGATTTATCAAATTTATTTTTTGAAATTTTCGACAACAAAGGAATGAGAATTCTTAAACAAGCATGGCCACGGAGTAATAAGCTAATTTTGGATGTAAGCAACTTGGCAAAAGGGGTATATTTATTTCGTCTTGATTTTGAAACCCAACGATTTATTGTACGATAAATAATGGAATGGAATTAAAGTGAAGAACAACAGATAAACCTTTTATCAGAATTACGGAGCAAAACGGAATATGCAGATTGCCCAGATGTGTAATTAGTATTAAGTCGTTATCTGCTTCATCGGCTATATCCATTTATTCTTCAATTCAAACAATGAAGCCCTAAGCATAAGCTTTAGCAAAATACAAATAAGCAGCCTTTAATAGTAGAGCAATTCAAATTATTATCGGGAATTTTAACCCAAAACAAACCTTCTTGGAAAAAATTATATCTATATTTAAACAAAGAGAATTACTTACTATGGTTAAATGGATATTTCAAACTTTTTTAAGGAACTATTCAATGAGTTTTGCTTGGCTCAATATCTTGCTTTGCTTACTTGTTACTAGTTCTTGCAAACGAACACAAAACATATCTTTTCAGCTTGAATTATCCAATAACAAAAGTGTTATTACCTTAACTTGGAATCGGGTGGATTTATCAAAATTTAATCATTACAAGGTTTGTCGCAGTAATCAACCCATCCCCAACCAAATAGAAGCCGGTTCCGGTGTTGAAACCTTAGCCACCTTTGTGAATCAAAATCAAATTCAGTATGCTGATTCTACAAGCAGCCTGCAAGGAATTACCTATTACCGGGTTTTTGCTATCGACCATTTTGGAAAACAATATGCAAGCAATGAAGTTACTTATGAAAGTGGTGTGAACCTCATGGAAGGGCAAATTGCCCGTGTGATTAACGACGTCAAGCACAAACAGCTTTATGTATTTAGCGACAATTACTTTCAATATGGCATTTACGATTATCAACAAAATTCATTTCAACTCGTTACAACTTCAAACCAATTAAATTATATAAATCTTACGGTAGGTGAATGGCAAAACAAACCCGTTATCTTTCAAGTTATGCCCGGTAGCAATGAATTACAAATCAGTGATGCCGTTTCCGGTGATATCCTACAATATCGTTCCTTACCGGATAGTTTAGACGGTCGTTGTGCTTATCTCAATGGTATACTCTATATCGCGGAAGCTTATTTCCCGTATAACATACTTTGTTATGATGTTAACAACGAAACGATATTAAATGAATTCACCTGCGTGATAGACCGACCATGTTTTACGTTCTCCAGCGATGGAAAGGTTATGTATATCGAGAATTATAGTTCGCTCGCAAGTTATTCGGTTACAACCCCGGAGAGTCCGGTTTTACTAAGCACCCAAACATCATTTTCATTAGGATTAGGCTATTACACCATTCGATCAAAGGCCGATGGTAGTGTAATAATCGTCGATAATAGCCGCATTCTTTTTGATAAAAATCTGGTTGAACTAACAACACTTCCCACACCCAGCGTTGATATGTTTTTGCGAGGCTTCAGTTTTAGTGATGATGGTAACCACCTCTACGCTGTTCAACTAGGGAGTAAACAATCACGTCAATTCGTAGCCTATAACGCCGCCACCTTGCAAAAAGAAACAGAATGGGCCATTCCGTTTTCTAACACGTATTACGACTATTCATTGGTAACAAATCAGCAAGCCACTATAGTAACTTTCTTTTATCGCAATCAAAAAAACTATATAGCAATCTACTCCTTCCCCCTAAACTAGTTTCTTTTATTCGAGTAATATAGTACCTTGTTGGCCATTCATGAATAATTCAAATCAACTTCGTTTTTTCGACTTTGTTTTTCTTGTTATTAGCTTGGTTATTGGTCTTGGAATTTTTAGCACTCCAGCTAAAGTGGCGGCCTTAGCACCCAATGCCGCGGTTTTTTATGGTCTCTGGATTTTGGGCGGACTTATGGCTTTGGCGGGTGCCTTAGTTTATGCTGAACTTGGAACCTTAGTACCCGAAAGTGGTGCTTACTATAAGATATTTTCGAAAGCGTATCATCCTTCGGTAGGATTTGCAGTCAACATTTTAATCTTTATTTGTAACGCGGCATCCCTTGGTATAGTTTGTTTAATTGGTGCAGAATACTGTGAAGATTTAGTTGGAATCTCATCGAAACAATCTTGGTTTCCTGTGTTGTTTAGTGGCTTCTGTTTAACCTTGTTTTTATGGGTTAATTTAAAGGGATTAAAAACAAGTAGTGGTCTGCTTAATATTTTGTTGCTTATTAAACTGGCTTTAATGCTTGTTTTAATTTCAACCTTATTTAAATCAGATCGAGAAGTAGTTGAAACTACAATTCAACCAGAAGCGCATACTAGCGCGTCGTGGTTAAATGATCCGAAAATGCTCTTGGCTTGCTTAATTCCTATTTGTTTTACGTATGGTGGTTATCAGCAAACGATCAATTTCGGAAATGAAATTCGTTCGACCCGATTTATGCGACGCGGCATTTTATTGGGCATCCTAGTAGTTATAATATTATACCTGGTACTCAACTTGGCTTATGTTCATACGCTTGGTTTTAGTCAATTACAAGGCGCGAAAGCTATAGGCGCCACGCTCTTTTCTGTTTGGTTTGGTAGGTTCGGTGCTCAAGTGTTTGATGTGTTAGTAGTGTTGAGTGTAATGGCTTATACCAATGTTTTATTAATGTCGAATCCACTGGTAATGCATGCCATGGCTAATGACGGTTTACTACCCAAGGTATTTGCCAAACAACATTCACAAACCGGCGCAAGAACCATAGGGCTTCTCACCTTTTATTTCATCGCCATGATGATTGTTTTTGTTGGGAAGGAAGTAGACAACATTATGGGTTTTACTATGTTTTTGGATAGTGTTGGAATGATAGCTAGTGCGGGTACACTGTTCATGATACGAAAGAAATACCTTGCTTCAGGAGGAACTTCATCGCGACTGAGTAGCATTACGCCTTGGTTGGTTGTGTTGTATATGGTGTACTACACCTTTGTTGCAAGTGGCGTTATTTGGAATGATACAAAAGCAGCGAGTATTGGTTTATTGCTGTTTGTGGCTATGTTACTGCTTGGATTCTTTATTCAGAAGAAGGAAATGGCTTAATTCCGAATGAAGTTTTTGTTCGTTTGCAAACAAGATTCGTGAACGTTGAGGAGCTTCCATACAACCTTCTAGATGTATTTCCCAATAACAGGTAAAGCTCGTACTTCCGATTTGTCAAATCGAATAACGGCATATAGAAAAATAGCTAAACTTATAATGAAGGAGCTTATACTATATAGCCAATGATGCCAATTAAAGTGCTCTTGTATCGAAGAACTCAGAAGAAACAACCCGATGCTTAACCCTAAATAAAATACACATCGTTTCACATCATACGGAATGAAATAATGTTTTTGTCCCCAGAAATACGAAACAACCATCATGAAGGCATAACAACTAAACGTAGCCCAAGATGCTCCTACATAATGAAATTTCGGAATCAAAATTACATTCAACACAATGGTTATTAAAACACCGGCGAAGGTTATTATAGCTCCCTTCATTGTTTGATCTTTTAATTTATACCAAACCGCAAGGTTGTAATAAATACCTAAAAAGATATTGGCTAGGGTAAGAATTGGAATGATGTTTTTCCCTTCTGCATACGCTTGATGTCCACTGGAAATAAGTAAAATTAATATGTCGAGATTCATGGCAATGCCTAAAAAGATTAAACAGCAGATTACCACGAAAATTTTCATTACGCGAGCGTAAGTTTCTTGGGCGTTAGCCGCTTTGGCTTGTTTAAAGAAGAATGGTTCAGCACCCATTTTAAAAACCTGAATAAAAATGGTAGCTAACACAGCCAGTTTATAATTAGCCGCAAAAACACCAAATTCATGGTCGAGTTGATCAACCGAATCGGGCAATACCTTATAGTAAACAATTCTACTTAGAAAATCATTTATCATACCACCAAAACCAACAATTAATATGGGAAAGGAATAGGTCATGATTTGCTTCAACAAAGTAAAATCGAATTGAAAACGAAATTGCTTCCATTCGGGATAAAGGAGAACCCACGACAAAAAGGATGAAATTAAATTGGCAACAATATAATAGCCAATGCCAAAGCTTGGGTTGTAAATCCAGATCGGAATAGAAATGCCCTTCGCTATCATTCGTGGAAAAATAATTAAATACAGGACCACAAAAAACACATTGCACACGATGCTCAAAAACTTGATAATGGCAAAGCGTTTCGGCCTTCCTTCTTGTCGTAACCGAACAAAAGGCAAAGCACACAGCGTATCAACAAAAACTATAGCTAAGATGAGGTAATAAAACGTAGGGTTACGTTCCATTTCCATCCATGGAATGAAATAGAAGTCGAAAAAATACAATATACCAATAAGCGTAAGGGAGCTCAACAGCAAAAACGTACTCAGTACTTTATATAATTTGTTTTCATCTAACTGATTACTAAATCGGAAATAGGACGTCTCCAAACCTAGTGTAAATACAATATTTAAAAACGGTATGATGGCATAAACTTGCTGAACCGGTGCCGTTGCATTGGGTGAATAATAATACACTAACAAAATAGACAGAAAGTAATTGAGAAAACGACCCAGAATGTTACTCAAGCCATACCACAAAGTTTGACTCGCTAAATTTTTGATACTCAAGGAAAGCGTATATTAAACGGAAGCAAAGCTAAATTCTTTTATGACTTATTAACGATATACCGAATGAAAAAAAATTTTAAGATATTTCGACACCCTATTTTTGAAGAAATTTCTCATACATGAAAAAGCAACTACTAACCTTAGCCTCTCTGTTCACATTAACCTTCTCTGCTTTTGCACAGGATATTAAAGAATCGACAACTGATATTAACGCAACCACACAAACTTGCATAATGGCAAGTTATACCATGACTTATGACGTGGTAGATGGTGCATGGGCCAAAAAAATGTCGGATATGAAATTCTCTAAACCCTCTAAAACAAAAGATGGTTATAAAATGTATAAGGGAATTATCATCCCTGAAATTTCAGCCAAGTCGATGGATTATTATGTGAAAATTGATGATCGCAAACCGAATACCAACTTCTATTTATTAATGTCGTTAGGATACACTAATTTCTTAAGTCGTAATGCAGGCGATTCTGTGGCGCTGGATAATGCCAAAGCCTTCATGACAAAGTTTATGGTTGATTTAAATGCATTTCAATTAAATAAAGATATCGTAGCTCAAAACGAGGCTATTAGTGCTATTGAGAAACGTCTGAAAAATGCTTCCAAACAAGAAGAATCCTTGAACAAGGAAAAAGGAAAAATTCAATCGAAAATTTCATCGAACGAAATTGAAATTCAAGCATTGAAATCGGATATGGAAGCACAACAAACTGCTTTGGAAGCGGTAAAACAAAAAACAGCGACCATCGATCAAATGGAAGCATTAAAAAAAGAAGTTAGCAAACAAGAAGAGGCTACAAAAAAGGCTACTAAAAAGTACGAAAAGGCTTTAGAGAGTGCTGGTGAATATAAAAACGACTTGCAGAAAAATGAAAGCGATTTAAATGATAATGCAACGGAGCAACAAAAAATAAAGGCCGAATTATCAGAGGCCAACAATAAGTTGGAAGATCTGAAAAAACAATTAGCTGCCTTAAAACCTTAAACAGAAAAGGTAAAAAGAAATTAAAGCCATCGGGAACGGTGGCTTTTTTTTGTACATAAATTAACCGATAAATATCGTTTGTGACACTATTGTGACAATAAACCTATCCTCCGCTACGTTAAAGGTGTATAACATTTCGGTAAAAAGAGGTATCCGAAATTAGATTTTACCGACTTAACAAATTATCTTAACAGCACAAAAAAGGAAATACCATGATATTTAGAAAATTTTACAGCTTAAAAAGCAGTAGAAATCCCGATGATTTAATGAAACATATTACTGGGCAACATTTGCAGGTACATGGTCTCGACTTTGAAATCTATCACGTTAAAGATGAACTGAAAATTATTCCTCACGCCGAAAATGATGATTCTTTGCGAACCATTCCTATCACACATCTAAAATTCATTAAAAACGGACAAGGTGGTTCGAACATAAAAATGATGTGTAAGCCACGTAAAATAGATTCAGGTGGACCAACCTTACTCGCCATATTTTTGATGTTGGCTTTGGTTGGAGGAATCGCACTCTTCCTTCGTCATGATGAAAACTATATGCTGGCAGCCTATATTTTAACCGGTATTGGAGTGGTTGGCGGACTGTTATTTTACATGCGGCTACATACCGGTTATTATGATTATTGCAAAAAAATAAGAGATTGGGTTAAATCGCATAGTTAAGTCGGTAAACCGTAATCCCATAACCGCTACTTACCTTTTCAAAATGCCCGGAAGTTGGAAGTTCATGTTGCAGAACATTGTTTTCTGCTTCAAATAAATAATACTCCACGCCATAGCGTTTCATTTCTTTAATCAACTCCTCTTCACTATAATCATTTCGTTCTATGGTATAGAAATTAGATTGATTCAGGTAAGCAATAACCCACATCTGTCCGGCATCGGAAATATTCGATGTAAATTTTCCTTCTATATGTTGCGACCTCAACCAGGCTGCTTTTTCAAACAAATCTTTATTTTTATAGCGCAATGTTTTTAGCTGCATACATGGGAAAAGAAGAAAGCTAAAGGCCACCATGAGCATCATAACAAAACGTGGTTTTCTATCGGAAATAAAGTTACTTACATAGCGAAATCCAAGTATGAAAAGTATGGGTATCATTAACCATAGGTATCTGGTTTCTACATGCATCATGCTGTAGCCAATTGGCAAGATCAAACAAGTGAATAATAAAAGTTGAAGATTACATGTGGATGCTTGGTGTACGAAATCAATTTTCTTGTTCCGAAGTAAAAAATAAGCCGACAACAACAACAAAGCAATGCCTAGAAAAGAAATTTCCTGAATACAAACTACGGTTTCCAGACTGGTGTACACAACACGGGCAACCCAACGAATAAAATGAGATAACGAACTAAACGGGGTGCTGAGGTTTGATTGAGAAAACCAAGGGTCCTCCCAGAACGAGGGTGAATCGGGATAGGGCGGTGGAATCAAAAGTTTAATATCAGCATTAAAACTCTTTCCTGAATTAATATACCAACTCATATTCAACTTTCCAGCCAAGCCGGATAGCGATACAACATGATACTTTTTAAACATCAAATAACTCCATGGAAGAATGCAAAGGAAGAAACTACCACCACCTAAAACCCATTGACGAAAAAGAATGCTTTTATGATTCAGCGTTTTTCTATAAAACCAAATTAAACTAAAGGTATAGTGCAATCCAAAGAAGATTAGTGTATAGGCTTTGGCATAAAACCCGATGCCCATAAGTACACCGCAGAGTATTGCCTTCCACGACGAAAAAATAAAACCTTCGGAAAGCAGTAAGCGCAAATAGCCAAGAACAAAAAGCAATTGCAACACATCACCAAAAAGTTGAAAGTAAACTTGAAAAGCAGTTATTAGCGGAAGACTTATAAGAAGCAAGCCATCGGTAAGGGTTGTTTTAATAAAACTTCGAATGAAAAGAATCGATTGAACCAGTAAAAGTCCTCCAAAAACAGCATTCAATGCTTTCGCAACCCACCAAGCATCTAATCCTTTATGCAGAAAAGGTACCATTAGCCAACTGTTTAAAGGGCTCCATAATCCGTTTATGCTCTGCATAAATTGTCCGTTAGCAGCTCTTCGTGCAACAGTTAAATAGGCTACAGCATCACTGTCGAGCATATAACCTAAAACAGGGTTAAGCAGTACAACTAATATACAATACCATGCAAGAGAACCTATTAAAACGATGCTATTCTTCATTCAGACCTCTAAAATAAGGAATGGCATGCAACATGCGACTACCATACCAACTGAATATTTCACCATCCACCAGAATAACAGAAGATCTAGGAAATAACTCTTGAAATTGATCCAGATGATTTTCTTTAAACGGAAAGGGTTCGGAGGATAATAAAATTACCTCAGGCGAAAGTGAATGAATCGCTTCTAATGTCAATTCCGGATAGCGATGCGAATGACATAAGTTATTGTACCCGGCGAGTTCCATCATGTGATGAATGAAGGTATCGCAACCTGCTACCATGTACGGTTTTTGCCAAATAAAATACAAAGCAGTTTTTTGCACAGAGGGTTTGAACGAAAGAAAAGATTCTTGGATACTCCTGCTTAGAACCTCTGCTTGTGCCATACGGTTCGTAAGTTTTCCAACATCTAGTATCATTTGTAAAGCATCTGGTATCGTTTTAATATCACTCAGGTACACCTGCACCTGTTGTTGCAAAAATTCAATATCTTCTTGGGTGTTTTCTTCTTTATTGGCAAGAATAAGATCGGGCGATAAGGATTGTACTTTTTCCCGATGAACTTTTTTTGTTCCACCAACCCTCGTTTTCGTTCGAAACCATGATTCCGGTCGAACACAAAATTTGGTAATACCAACAACCTCCTCATCGAGGTTTAAGTCGTATAACAACTCCGTGATCGAAGGAACTAACGAAACAATACGCATACGGTTTAGGTAGTCTCTTGTCGGAAATGTTCACGATATGCGAACATCAATATGAAAATAAAGAGTACGTCTGCCGGAAATAATATATCTCCGAAAACTTCTGCAAAAACGGTTTTACGAAAGAAGAATCGCATCACGAGTTCATATAAACAGAGTAGAAAATAGGCGAATGCACACCAGCGTTTTTTTAGCGTTATTCCCAGCCATGCAAGCGTAAATAGTAGTTTCAGTAGTGTATCGAAACGATAAATACCAAGGTCTTGCGACTCAATTTGAAAGGTATAAACCGATAAACCCAATGCGAATACATGAAAACCAAGTATTCCCCAAATTACCCATTTAAGTATAAACTGCATAAGCGCAACAAATGTAGCAGTTTCTTATGGTATGAAGTGAATGAAATAAGTCATTCCCATCAATGCGCTACGCCGTTGTTTTATACCAATCGATAGGTTGTACCCTTTTAATTTATTTCATGAAAGCCATTTGAAATTAATTTTAAATGTTCACATTTCTTTAAATTTTAAAGGCACTCCTACCGCTACCTTTACAAAAAAACAACACATGCTGAAACGCTGTTTATTTGCCGCTTTTTTTCTGATGCTATCGGGTTCTGTTTTTGCTTATGATTATTTAAGCATTGCACCTAAAAAGAAAAAGAAGAAAAGTGGTTTCGATAAAGAACGAATTTTAATAGGCCCGGGATTAAATTTTGGAGCCGCTCAACAAGCCTTCTTTTTTAGTATTTCGCCATCGGTTGGTTATGCCTTTACCGATCATGTTTATGCGGGTGTAACTACAACTTTTAGCTATTATCAGTTCAGTCAGGCAGAGTACAATGTAATTACCAATCAAACGGAAATCTTTAAATACAAAATGCCTATTTATAGTGCGTCTATTTATGTTCGACCCATGATAGGCAATTTTCTGATATTTAATTTTGAACCGGAAATAAATAATGTGAAGTATTTTGAAATTCCTTATCCCGATCCGGTAACTAAAAAACTCAAAGCCGATTCGTACCGAAAGAATATCCTCTCCTGTTTGGTTGGCGTAGGCTACATGCAACGCTTCGGTAAATACTCGCATTCTTACCTTATGGCAAATTATGATTTAGTTCAAAATCCAAATTCACGTTATTATGGCACCTTGGATATTCGTGCCGGTATTATGTTGAGTTTATTCAACTATTAGATTCACAACCTGTATTATATTTGAGGGCTATGCGTTCGTATAATCAATTTACCGCCCTCAAAGCTTTAACCAAAGGGAGCTTACTGGCCATGCTAAAAAGTCCGTCGGCGCTTTTTTTTAGTATTGCTTTCCCTTTGATTTTTATTGTTGCCTTCGGACTCATGAACGGAGGCGGAATGAGTGTGGATATTGCCTTCGACAAACAATCTGATACTACTAATGCCATTTATCAATCCTTGGTTCACATGGATATTGTAAACGTAAATGAATATGCGGATAGTAATGAACTACTAACTGACTTTAAAAAAGGGAAGTTAGCAGCGGTATTAGATATTCAACGTACGCACGATTCGATGTCGCCTTATTATACTATTCAGTTCAAAACTTGTAATGCGGCTGGAAACGATCCGAATATAGCCAAACAGATTTTAACAGCAGTTATAGATACCCTCGATCGAAAGGAATTTCCGGATCGAAAAACCATTGCCCGAATTGCTGAACCACCTGCAATTGAAGGTCGTCCGTTTAAATATCTTGATTTTTTATTACCCGGCATGTTAGGATTCTCGTTGCTATCTGCTGGTATTTTTGGAACGGCTTTTGTGTTTTTTACACTTCGACAAACCTTAGTACTCAAACGATTTTTCGCAACCCCGGTAAAACGATTGAACATCATTATTTCTGAAGGAGTTGCTCGCTTGTTTCTTCAAATACTAAGTGCAGCCATTATTATTCTTGTTGGTTATGTTTTCTTCGATTATACGTTAGTGCATGGCTTATCAACCTTTATTCAAATGTTGCTTTTAAGCATGTATGGCTTAATTATTTTTTTAGGTATGGGCTTTGTAGTAAGCAGTTTAGCTAAGAACGATGCCAGCATACCTCCGCTCGCGAATAGTATTACCATGCCTCAATTATTACTTTCCGGTGTATTTATGAGCCCTAGTAATTTTCCGTCCTGGTTACAACCTATTTGTAAGGCTTTACCTTTAACTCAATTTAATAATGCGATGCGTGTAATAGCCTTTGAAGGTAAAAGTTTACTCGATTGTGGTACTCAACTAGGTATTCTTACCATCTGGTTGGTAATAATTTATGCCATCGCGGTAAAAGTGTTCCGCTGGGAATAAATTTCCGTACTTTTAGCCCAAACACGTAATTTATGGAAAAACGATGGACCTTAAAACCGTCGAATTCACTTGTTGTTCAACACTTGCAGGAAGTTTTACATATACATCCTGTCATTTGTCGTTTGTTAGCGCAACGAGGGATTAGCACCTTTGATGAAGCGAAACAGTTTTTTAGAAGTAGTGAAGAGCATATCCATGATCCTTTCTTAATGAAAGATATGTCTGCTGCAATATCCAGAATTCATCAAGCGATTCAGAACGAAGAGAAAATTCTTATTTACGGCGATTATGATGTGGATGGAACAACCGCGGTTGCCTTGGTGTATCAATTCTTTAAGAAACTTACCAAGCATATCGCTTTTTATATACCGCATCGATTTGGTGAAGGGTATGGTGTTTCACAAAAAGGAATCGATTTTGCAATAGAAGAAAATTTCGGTTTAATAATTACTTTGGATTGTGGTATTAAATCGGCCAAGCTGATTGGTTTAGCGAAAGAGCATGGTATTGATACTATTATTTGCGATCATCATATTCCGGATGATTCGTTGCCCGAAGCCCATGCTATTTTGAACCCCAAACAAGCGGATTGCACTTATCCGTTCAAGGAACTTTGTGGTTGTGGTATTGGGTATAAATTAATTTGTGCGTATGCATCGGAGTATGGTATAGAAACAACCTATACCACTGAATTATTAGATTTATTGGCAACGGCCATCGCTGCCGATATTGTTCCGATGAATGGCGAAAACCGAACGCTTTGTGTTTTAGGTTTGAAAAAAGCGAACGAAAATCCATCCATCCCATTGAAGGCGCTTCGAAAAATAGCGGTCTTGGAAAAACCATTTACCATTAATGATTTGGTATTTGTAATTGCACCGCGTGTAAATGCCGCCGGAAGAATGGATGATGCACGAAAAGCAGTAGAACTTTTTTTGGAAGAAGATGAAGAGAAAGCCAAAGAAATTGCAACCATTCTTCAGGAGGATAATAATGATAGAAAGGATATCGACCGGAGTATTACAGAAGAAGCTTTAAAGTTGGCTGAAGAACATACCGAGGCTCACGCTACAGTACTCTATCAACCGCATTGGCATAAAGGGGTAGTGGGTATAGTAGCTTCTCGTTTAATAGATCACCATTATCGTCCTACGATTGTATTAACAGCTAGCAATGGTAAGCTCACCGGTTCAGCACGTTCTGTGAAAGGTTTTAATCTCTACGACGGCTTATCAGCCTGTTCTGAATACCTCGAAAATTATGGAGGGCACTACTTCGCGGCGGGCTTGACCTTAGCAGAGGATAATTTGCTTTCATTTACGCAACAATTTAATGATGTTGTACGCGATACCTTACCTGAAGAAATGCGCTTACCCGAAATTGAAATCGATGCGGATCTACAATTCAACGAAATAACGGATGCGTTTTTACATATTCTTCATCAGTTTTCGCCGCACGGGCCCGACAATATGAAACCGGTATTTAGAAGTACAGGGGTAATGAATTATCAACACTACAGTAAAATTTTGAAAGAGAAACATATTCGCTTTGTCATGTATCAAGCCGGAAGCAAAACCATGAATGGCATCGGTTTTAACTTAGCTCATAAATTTAATTTGGTTGAAGAAGGGAGTGAATTTGAAATTCTCTACCATATTGAAGAAAATGAATGGCAGGGTAAAACTAATATTCAATTGAAAATACTAGATTTACGCTAGATTTTAATTTTATATGAACAGCATTAAACAAAACCGCATTGCCCTGTTATTATTTGTAGTAGCATGCTTCGCACTTAATTGTACGCCAAAAGCCAAACCTGCTTCTTCTGGAACTTCGAATTCATCATCGTCGAATTCGTCATCTTCAAGCTCTTCTTCTTCTAAATCTACGGGTAGTAGTAAGGCTACCAGTTTTGATGATTTGTCTGCAGAAGCTAAAATAGCCGCAATCTCTAACCTGAGTGATGGTGAATACCATAACGGGATGACGATTTATCAAGCCAAATGTGGTACATGTCATGAGCTACATGAACCAGGAAGCCGTGATATTGGAGGTTGGTTGCGTGTAATGCATCCGATGAGTAAAAAAGCTAAACTTACAGATCAAGAACATAAAGAAGTGGCGGGCTACTTATATAATAATTGTAAAAAGTAACTCATTCATGTAACTACATGATAAGAAAGTAATGGTCTTATCAGGATCGCGAAGTTGTTCAATGAATTTCTTATCGAACTTATTTTTTTAATTCAATAGCAGGTTGTAAAATCATGTTATTGCCGTTCGTGTTTTCGTAATATATATCCGTATTTCTGATTTCGTTTCGCTCCAATGTTAAATTAGGTTTCGGCCTGGTTACTGGTAATGGCTCAACCCGTGAAACAGTTGAACGCATAGGCACTGGCTTTTTCTTTGCTTGAAGTATAGTGGTATTCCTTTTTTGAACTTCTTTACGTTTAAAATTAGCTTGCATCGAGGGTTGTTGTGCAAAACCAAATTGGCTTGCAAATACTACTACTACAATTAAAAGGTTTTTCATCGTTCAGTAATTTGAATGCTAAAGTTAAACCTTAAAAGTAAACACCCTGGAGAATTAACAATTAGGCTTGCTTGTCAACAAAGAAAACATAAACCTCTTTTGGCCCATGCACGCCCACTACCAATGTTTTTTCAATATCGGCGGTGCGACTCGGTCCTGTGGTTAACGCAATCATAGAAGGTAAGCCTTTAGGGTATTTCTTCTGAAGATATTCGATAGCATCTGAAATATTCCAAACGACTTGATTGGCATAGGCAACAACAATATGTATGGGTGCATACACAGGGAGTCTGCGACCATAATCCATAGCAGAACTCATGATAACACTACCTGTACGCGCCACTAAGCATTCGGTAAGTGAAATCCCAACTTCAATATTTTGTAACGTATTATCCCTGGTAATGTAATCCAGTTGATGCTCTTGGGCGAGTTGATTTAAATAAGAATCGAGGGTATGAATTTGTTTCCATTTCATAGCATCGCATAATGCTTCCAATTGAGAAAACAATTCAAGCTCGTTGGAACAGTACACATACTTACCACCAAGTTTACTAAATTCGGCAGCAAATTTTTCTTCCGGAGAAATAGCATCTTCAACAAAAAAATCGGTAGCCTTATCCGCTTCCGGAAAGGGCATAGGTACACTCGATTCCTGTAAAGCAGTTTTGATTTTGCCAAGTATTTTTTCTCTAGACTGACTGCTCATAGTTAGGCATTAATAACAGGTAAAGGTTCAACATGTAACCCTATTTCTTCAAACGGGCGGCGACCGATTAAACGCTCTAAATCATCTTTGTATAAAACTTCTTTCAATAAAAGTTCTTCCGCAATAATTCGAACTGCTTCCATCTTTTCGGTCAATAATTTCTTTACTCGTGAATATGCTTTTTCGGCTAGGGTTCTAACTTCATCATCAATCAGTTTACCTGTTTCTTCCGAATAGGGTTTCTGAAAACCATTTTCATTCTGAGGATCATAAAACGATACATTTCCTATCTTATCATTCATCCCGTACACACTAACCATGGAATAAGCCATTTTGGTTACTTGCTGTAAATCACTTAAAGCACCAGTAGATATTTTTCCGAAAACCAACTCTTCCACAGCACGTCCACCTAAAGCCATAGCCATTCGATCTTCAATCTCCTCTTTCAACGTTAGGTATTTCTCTTTAGGTAAATATTGAGCGTACCCTAAGGCAGCGTCACCACGAGGAACAATAGTTACTTTTACCAAAGGATAGGCATGCTCCAGAAACCAGCCGGAAACCGCATGACCAGCTTCGTGGTAGGCAATAACTTTCTTTTCATCCGGCATTATAATTTTGTTCTTTTTCTCTAAACCACCGATAATACGATCAATAGCATCGTTAAAATCATCGATATACACTTCCGATTTTCCTTTACGTGCAGCTATTAAAGCAGCTTCATTACACACATTGGCAATGTCGGCACCGGCAAACCCTGGTGTTTGAGCGGCTAATTTATGAATGTCTAGATCCGTTACAATTTTCAAACCCTTGAGGTGAACTTTGAAAATAGCCTCTCTTCCAGCTAAATCAGGAATGTCGATGGAAATCTGACGATCAAAACGGCCCGGACGAAGTAACGCAGCATCAAGTACATCCGGACGATTAGTTGCTGCTAACACAATAATGCCACTATCGCCACTGAAACCATCCATTTCAACTAACATCTGATTCAAGGTGTTTTCACGTTCATCATTCGTCATCATTTGATTTTTACCTCTTGCCCGGCCGATAGCATCGATTTCATCGATAAAAATGATGCAGGGCGATTTTTCCCGAGCTTGTTTGAACAAATCACGAACACGACTGGCACCTACTCCCACAAACATTTCCACAAAATCGGAACCACTCATACTAAAAAAGGGTACTTGGGCTTCACCGGCCATTGCTTTGGCAAGCAGCGTTTTACCAGTTCCCGGAGGGCCTACTAACAAACATCCTTTTGGAATTTTTCCACCAAGGGCAGTATATTTTTTAGGGTTTTTCAGGAAATCTACAATTTCCATCACCTCACCTTTCGCTTCATCTAAACCGGCAACATCGCTAAAAGTAATATTCACCTTAGTGCCTTTATCGAATAATTGCGCCTTGCTTTTTCCAATATTAAAAATACCACCTGGACCTCCGCCACTGGCACCACCACCCATTCTACGCATGATTAGAATATAGAAGAAAATAAGGATTCCTAAAGGTAGAATCATGTTGATTAGAAAACTTACAATACCGCTTCGCGTGTCTTCAGCATAGGTAATTTGAACACGGCTTGTAAGCGGAACTTCCTTTTGTGCTTCCGACATATCATCACGAAACTGTTCAACACTACCGATCGTGAACGAATAATGGGGGCCTTGTAAGTTGCCATGAAATTTGGCCGCTTGAGCGGGGTCGGCTTTCAAACTATCTTTATCGAGGTAAACATCCACGGTTTTTGAAAACACCACCAAGCTGTCCACTTTATTCTTTATCAGAAAATTCTGGTTGATGAATTGAAAGGTCTCCTCTTTTGGTCCGCTACCGGTAAAATTTTTACCATAGAGCTGAAATAGAATGAGGGCGGCTATGAAAATACCATAAATCCAGAAGATATTAAAACGAGGGCCTTTCTTATTACCCTTGTTGTTAAAACTATTGTCGCCGGGATTCGGTATGTTATTTTGTTCTTGCATGATCTACTGGTTCGTGTAACTTTTTTAAGAATCGTGTTGTTTTCGTTCGGCATCTTGCCATAAATCTTCCAAATTGTAAAATCCTCTGGTTTCAGGCAATAAGCAATGAACCACAACGTTTACATAATCAATCAAAATCCACTTATCGCCTTGCTTTCCTTCAAAATGATAAGGCTTTTCTTCGCATTCATCGTGTACCATTTTTTCAACATTGTCGGCAATGGCTTTCAGAAGATTCGGGTTATTCGCTTCACACACAATAAAAAAATCGGCAATGGATTCAGGAATTTTTTTGAGGTTTAGAGAAACAATCTCTTCTCCCTTTTTATCCTGAATGGCAGCTATAATAGTTTTGATAATTTTACTGTTGTAGGTCAGTGATGATTTTTGCTTTACGGGCGCTTCAAGGCTAGTTCTCAAGGGCAATTATTTAAAAATTGTCAATTATTACTTTATTTTACAAATCTAAGCAAAGCAAATATACTAAATGCATAAGAGTTCGCCCATTGGTGATGTTATTATAGAATTAACGGAAATCGATAGTACCAACAACTATGCCATGCGCCTGTTAAATGAAGGAATGGCAGAACATGGCTTGGTGATACGGGCAGATTTTCAGACAGCCGGCCGCGGACAACAAGGAAATACCTGGTTGTCGGAAGAGTCGAAGAACTTGCTTTTCTCTATAGTGATGGATACAGTGCGACTTCCCGTTGAATCACAATTTATGTTGAATGCCATGACTACCGTTTCGATTGCTAACTTACTCATGACAGAATACCATATTCCAGACATAAAAATTAAATGGCCTAATGACGTTTATGCAGGTAAAAAGAAGGTTTCGGGTATTCTGATTGAAAATCAATTGCGAGGAAGTACTTGGTCGAATGCCATTATAGGAATAGGAATTAATGTGAATCAAAGCAACTTCCCGGATTTGCTACGAGCATCGTCCATTCTCAATGAAACGGGTAAACAACAGAAACTTAAACAGGTGCTAAAGAAATTTTTAGCTATTTACAATGAAAACTTCCTAACCCTGCAAACAGATTATCATGTACATTTTAATTTGTATAACGGATTGCTGTTTAATAAAGGTCAAGAAATTACGTTTATGCGAAATTTTGAAATGTACAAAGGGAAGGTAATTATGGTGAATGATCGCGGGGAATTGCAGTTAGAAGTAAACGGACGGATTAAATCGTTTAAACACAAGGAAATCGAAATTTTATTGTCGTAAGCACCTTTTATCCATAGGTAAATTTTTTTTGAGGATTTGTATGGAAACTATTTTCCAAATCATCGCGGCGAAAAAAAATTATGAACTATAGGCTTTTACTATGCATCGCCCTTCTTTGTTATCAATTCATTTCCTGTGCTTCTTCAAAAACCAAAACAATTTTGAGCGATTCTTGTGATTCCATCTTTGTTTCCAAGAAAACCAAAACGATGTTTTTATATGCTCAAGGTAAATTTATAAAGTCATATACGGTCAGTATAGGTTACAACCCTCAAGGGCATAAACTTCAACAAGGCGATAATCGCACACCGGAGGGTTTGTACACGATAAACGATAAAAATCCGAATAGCGCTTACTTTAAAAACCTGGGTATTTCATATCCGAATGAGGCTGATCGCAAGCAGGCAAGAAAAAGAAAGGTGAGCCCGGGCGGTGATATTAAAATACATGGTTATTCCGATGAGTACGGAAGAACAAATGATTGGAAAACCAAATATGCCTATACCTGGGGTTGCTTGGGCCTAACCAATGAAGATATGAATGAAGTTTATCGGATTGTGAAACTTGGTGCTAAAATTTTAATTTCACCATGATTGATTCCGAAAACGCTATAAACAGCTATATTCGTTTAAGCAATGTTTAGAGGCCTTCTACTTATTACACTCTTGTTAGTATCGAATACAGTACAAGCATACAAGTATAAAGTGGTAAAACGTGACCCCCTAAGTATTTCACTGTCTTTTTTTACAAATCAAGAAGCACAAAGTATTCAATTCGCTTTACTAAAATCTTGGTCTTTTCTAAAACGAAAGCGCTGGCATGTTGCTATCGGGCCAAGAGGAGCTTTTAACCTTGGTAACAATAATATGAACTATATAACCGCTCCGCCATCTATTACCACCGGTAAAACGGGTTTCGCATCATACGCTTCTAATCGAAAAAGCGAAAACATGGACACCCTATTTTTAAATAATACAAGAATAATAACACTCAACTTCATGCTCAGGTTATCATACCAAATGAGTGATCGATTTTCTATAGAAACGCATACCGACCTATTTGGTTTTTCCTTTGGTGCAGAAAAACAAGGTTTATTATATTTTGGCGATGATGGGTTGTATTCTTCCGTTTATACGAAAGCTAAACCAGCTAGTTCAAATTTAATGTTGCCATCACAACATGCTTTCGGAACGGTTTGCGCCGGATTTGGCTTGGGGTATCAACTTACCTTGAATTGGAAAATTTCATCAGGGATTTCGGTATTATATACAGAATACCATGTTCAAAATCCCGTGAATTATATCAACTCCCTAGATGTAAATGTAAATACAGAACGTTATCGCAGTCGATCCGTTCTTTGGGGTGTTTCCCTATCAAAATGCTTGTAATCGATTGGTGTATCTTCATTCAGAAATTCATTTGTTCTTACTTTCGTGCCATGTACATGAGCTGGTTGCTTCAAGGAGGAATTGGTATACTGGTAGGTTTATATAGTTATTTAAGTCCGGGTATTATTAATATCCAGGTATTTCAATTGAGTTTGCATCATGCATGGCGTAAAGTTTTATTCATTATTGGCATCATAGCCTTCGTGGAAATACCTTATTGTATGTTATGTATGTCTGGGTTTAAATGGCTCATGAGTATTCGGTATTTACAACTCTTTTTAAGTTGGGGCGTATTTTTAATGATGTTTATCATGGCTATAGTGATGTTTTATAAAACCTATACAGAAATTCCGAAGGATGAAACAAGCGTATTGCCACCTAAATTAATGACCATTCCATCATTGTTGTTATTTGCCATTCTCAATCCTTTTCAATTGTCTGCTTGGAGTATTTGGGGCGCTTACTTTGTAGATAAAACTTGGTTTAGTTGGACCTACACCGGCATCTTCTTTTTTAGTATTGGGGCCTGTATTGGTGCTTTTTTGATTTTGTTTACCTACGGCCATATCGGCAAACGTTGGATGCACTTTTTTACCCAACATAAAAAACAATTAGATTATACCATAGCTACTCTGTTACTATTTTTAAGTATGGTACAATTACTGCGGAATTTGAACATTGTTAGTTGACGGAAATGGTATTTTTATACGTGAAAACGTTTGACAAACTGCTGATTCAAAAAGATGAATCTACAAGTACTTAAAACGAAAACAATTCCAATCTATATTTTCATACCTTCGCTCTCCTTATGAATTTGCCTTATTTGCAAAGTCGTTATGCACAACATAATTGCCTTAAATTACTGGCTAGCGAGCTACTTGAATCCGAACCGAAACTCATTCAACTTAAAAATTTACAAACGTCGGCACTTGCCTTTTTTTCAGCCGAACTTTTTCGTGAATTGGATTATAACCATGTGTTTGTTTTCAATGATAAGGAAGCCGCAGCTTATTTTCATAATGATTTTGAAAGCATAACGGAAGCCCTCGACATTTGTTTATTTCCTGATTCCTATAAGAAAACCGGTTTTATTGGCGAAATGAATAGCAGTCATGTTATGCTACGCGCCGAATCGCTCATGAAATTAAACACCGAGCAACCCCATCGAAAAGTTTTGGTTACTTATCCGGAAGCCTTGATGGAGAAGGTAATCAACCCCAAAACCTTTTCGCGAAATACAATTTTTATTAAACAAAATCAAAAGTTGGATACCGCTTTCCTATTTGAGTTTTTGATTGAAATGGGTTTTAGGAAGGAAGATTTTGTATATGAACCCGGACAGTTTGCAATTCGAGGAGGTATTATAGATATTTATTCTTTTGGTAATGAAAATCCTTATCGGGTAGAATTGTTTGATGATGAGGTTGAAACTATTCGAATCTTTAATCCGGAAACACAATTGTCGGAACGTAAATTACTACAGGTTACGATTATCCCGAATATTGAAACGCATTTTGAAAAGCAAGAGAAGATTTCTTTACTCGATTTTCTTCCTAAAAATACCCTCATTTGGATGTATGATGCAGAGCATACAATCGAACGTATGAAGAGGGTAGCGCTGAGCATTCAGGAGAAAGGGGAGGTAACTATTTTTAATGATGAGGAACATCAAACAACTATTTCCCTTGATGATTTTACAACTTCCGAAATCTTTGTGCAACAATTATTCCGTAAGGAAGGAGGCTTTCATGTTATAGAAACTGGTAAGGGTTTTGCTTCCGACGTTTTTCAACAATCCTATCATAAAACATTCACCTTTCATACGAAAGAACAACCGGCATTTAATAGAAATTTCGAACTCCTGATTCGTGATCTTCAGGAAAAAACAGCCGAACATTTTAACTTATTTATCTTTTCTGAAAATCCAAAGCAACTCGAACGTTTACGCAGTATCTTTTCTGATCTTCAGGCCAATATTTTATTTACACCTATACCTATTTCGCTATCACAGGGATATATCGATGAAGACTTACGTGTAGTATGCTATACCGACCATCAGATCTTTCAACGTTATCATAAGTATAAAATGAAGCAAGCTTATTCTCAAGGAAGGGCTTTGAGTTTGCGCGCGTTGAAAGAATTGCAACCGGGAGATTTTGTGGCACATATCGATCATGGAATCGGCAGATACAGCGGATTGCAGAAAATTGATGTAAATGGAGTTATGCAGGAAGCGGTGCGCATTATTTATAAAGACAATGATGTGCTTTATGTGAATATCAATTCGCTTCATAAAATAACAAGGTATGTTGGAAAGGATGGCACTGAACCTAAGATGCACAAAATTGGTTCGGGAGCATGGGAGAAATTAAAAGCGAAAACGAAGAAACAAGTAAAGGACATTGCGGCAGACTTAATTAAACTCTATGCGGCACGAAAAGCGTCGCCGGGTTTTGCCTTCGCACCTGATTCGTATTTACAAACGGAATTAGAAGTGTCGTTTATGTATGAAGACACACCCGATCAGAGTAAAGCAGTGGCTGATGTAAAAAAAGACATGGAGTTGGATGCTCCAATGGATAGATTGGTTTGTGGTGATGTTGGTTTCGGAAAAACTGAAGTAGCTATTCGAGCGGCTTTTAAAGCGGTAGTAGATGGAAAACAAGCTGCCGTGCTCGTTCCCACTACTATTTTAGCTTATCAGCATTATCAAAATTTTAAAGAACGTTTGAAAGATTTCCCATGCACAGTGGATTATCTTAATCGCTTTAAATCGACGAAAGAGAAAAAAGATACCTTACTACGATTGGAAAAAGGGGGTATAGATATTATCATCGGAACTCATGCCTTGCTCGGTAAGGATGTTAAATTCAAAGACCTAGGTTTACTTGTGGTAGATGAAGAACAAAAGTTTGGTGTTGGTGCGAAGGAGAAAATTAAAAACATGAAGGTAAATGTAGATACACTTACCTTAACCGCCACACCGATACCACGAACCTTGCAGTTTTCGTTGATGGGCGCTCGTGATCTTTCCGTAATAAATACACCGCCTCCAAACCGACAACCTGTTCATACCGAGTTGGCCATGTTTGACGACAAACTCATTCAAGAAGCAATTTATTATGAAACGGAACGCGGCGGACAAGTTTTCTTTGTACATAATCGTGTGCAAGGGTTGGCCGATATGCGTGCGCATTTGCAAACACTTTGTCCGGATATAAGTATTGCCATGGCACACGGACAAATGGAAGGAGATGAATTGGAAGAAACCTTACTCGATTTTATGGCTCAGAAATATGATGTGTTAGTTAGTACGAATATTGTAGAAAGTGGTGTTGATATTCCGAATGCGAATACTATCATCGTTAATAATGCTCATCAATTCGGATTAAGCGATTTGCATCAGTTACGCGGTCGAGTTGGAAGAAGTAATAAAAAAGCGTTTTGTTATTTACTGTCTCCTTCTTTAAGTTTATTGCCAGCCGATTCAAAGAAGCGTTTACAAACCATCGAACAGTATGCTGAACTTGGTAGTGGATTTCAAATTGCCATGAAGGATTTGGATATTCGGGGAGCAGGTAATTTATTAGGTGGGGAGCAAAGTGGTTTTGTAACGGATATCGGATTTGATATGTATCAGAAGATATTGAATGAAGCCATACGCGAATTGAAACACACGGAGTTTAAAGATGTGTTTAAAGAGCAAATAATAGACAAAGCAGATTTTGTTCATGATTGCACAGTGGATACCGACTTGGAAATCTTAATTCCGGATTCTTATGTTGAAAGTATTGGTGAACGTTTGTCGTTGTACACTCGTTTAGACGATTGTGAACAGGAAGAAGAATTAACATTGTTCGCAACGGAAATGGTGGATCGATTCGGTCCTTTGCCCAAAGCCGTTGAAGATTTATTTATTGCATTAAGGGTACGTTGGAAAGGGAAGGAATTAGGATTTGAAAAAATTATGTTGAAGAATGAACAATTAAGAATGTATTTCATAAACAATCCGGATTCACCTTATTTTCAAAGTCCAACATTTGAATATATCACACAAGCCATTCAACTCAATTTAAAAAATGCACGATTAAAACATGTTGGTACCCTTTTCATGTTAGTCATTGATAAGGTTAAGGGAATCCAAGAATTGTATCGTTTATTAACCCTCTTAACCGCCCCCACCCCGTAGGGGCGAATCAATATTCGCCCCACTTAACCCCATCAATATTCGCCCCACTTAACCCCATCAATATTCACCCCATTTAACGCCATCAATATTCACCCCATTTAACCCCATTAATATTCGCCCCATCCCCCCCATCAATATTCACCCCATAGTTAACCCATTTCAAAAAGCAGTATCTTCACCTTAAAAAAAATGAACAAGAAAATAGCAATAATCGGAAGTGGCATGGTAGGTATTGCGCTTGCCAAAGGCCTTCTAAACCATCATTACGAGGTAATGATTGGCAGCAACAATCCGGATAAACAACAGCAACTCAAAGCAACTATTGGTGGAGCAATTCAGGTTGGTGATTTTCAACAAACGGCACAATTTGCCGATCATATTATTTTGGCGGTGAAAGGAATGTATGCGTCTAATGCACTTGAGTTATGCGGAACGGATAATCTGAAGCATAAAATAGTTTTAGATGCTTCCAATCCAATTGATGAAAGTAGAGCACCTGTAAATGGGGTGCTGCCTTTTTTTACCAGTTTAGATAAAAGTTTAATGGAGACGTTGCAAGAACAATTCACCGACACGCATTTCGTAAAATGTTTTAGCTGTGTTGGCAATGCCTTCATGATTGATCCGGACTTTAATGGAGAAAAACCTTCCATGTTTATATGTGGTAATCAGGATGAAGCTAAAGTATGGACACGTAATTTTTTAGCGGATATTGGTTGGGAAACCGAAGACATGGGCAAAGTAGAAGCAGCACGTGCGATAGAGCCACTTTGTATGTTATGGTGCATTCCGGGTTTCCTGAATAATCAATGGAATCACGCATTTCGTTTGATCAAGAATTAAGTGAAGTGTCAATTACGCATGATAAGTTTTTTGTTATGATACGCTAAAGGGACGGCAAGATAAAATCGTTCAACAAAGGATTGATTTGCTAGAATCCAAGCCCAACTAGTATATTGGATATATCGTAATTGAATTACAGACTCTCCAGCATAGCCTTGGTTTTACTATTTGTTGGATTGATACGCAAGGCACGTAGTAATAAGGGCTTTACTTTAGGTTTGTTCAACATGTTGTAATAGATTACGGCAAGGTTAATTAGGCTTTGCTCATGATCCGGATTCAATGCGATTGATTTTAAATACGCCATCTCTGCGGTGTGTATAGCTTGTTTCTGCTCGGCGATATAACCAAGGTTAAACCATGCCAATGCCGATTTCGGATTTTCGTTCACGATAAAATCGAAAACCTTTTTAGCGCGATCGAGTTGTGAAAGCTGAACATAAGCTGTTCCTAATTTAATTTGAAAATCTAAAGCATACGGCATGCTTTTGCACGCTTGCTCTAGGTAGGTTACTCCTTGTTGGTAGTTATTTATTTTACAGAATGATTCTCCGATGCGATATAAGGTCCAAGCATCCTTTATAACTTCCTTTTTATTTGATGAAACTAAAGTTGCAATTGCTTCAAATTTTTGTTGAAGGAATAAGGTTCGTATTTTATCATTGTCTAAATTCTTCGAAGGATTTTCTTGTTGACCAAGATACCACATGGCACTATCAAGAAACGATGCTGCATTTACATAGCGTTCGTAAAATTCTAAAAATGATCGTGCAATCGTTCTTGAATCTGGATGGTTGTTATTATAACATTGCATACGTACAAACTGAGCCACTTGATGGCGTTGTTTTGTACTAACTTCTTCATTCATCACTCGAATACGATGATCGGTAACGGCCACATGAGGGATATCTATACTCTTGTTTTTTGGCATGTGGCATTGAATGCAATTATGTTGATTTGCGGCTTGAAGAGGTTCCGGGGCTTTACATAAATGCTCTTTGCTATGACAGCTCTGACATTGCGTATTAAAGTGCTTTACAGGAGTTTCTTTCACGCTTATATGGGGGTTATGACAAGTAATACAACTCATATTTTGAGATACTACATAACATCGACTTTGTTTCATACGTTCCACATGACTTGCCATGATCATATTGTTTTCATCTTCACTGTAAACCGGCATAAAGGTGTTCATCGTTTGTTGAAGTAGTTGAGAAGGTTTGAAGTCGTAAAATGTTTTACCATCATTCAAAACGGAAATGCCTTGGAGATGACAACGTTGACAGAGATTATTCTGTTTTTCAATACTTAACTTTCGCGGGTTAACGATACTGTAATCAATATTGGTTGAAGTATCAACAATAAGAGCATGCTGTTTATCATTTACATGAATGCTGCCAGGGCCATGACAACGCTCGCAATCGATGCCTAATGGAACTTGACTATATTTATTTAAGCTACCTTCAACCCAAGTTGAGTTTCCATTATGACATGTAATACATTCTGGTTCTATTTTTCTATCAAAGCGCGAATTATTTCCAGATTCAAATCCAGGCGCTAAATCCCATTTTCCTTTTTGAGTATAGAATGTAATGGGAGCTTGATGCAAATAACCATTGATTTCGGTGATATGCGAATTAGTATGCTGACCACTACCTACGATATAGTGAACATATTCCTCACGTCGATGAATAGTATCTTGTCTTTCCATTCGAAATTCTAGAATATACAAGCTGTCATTTCGCCAATACGGTTTGTAATATAAATTGTTGCTGGTGTCGTACACAAGAGCTTTGGACGGTGAAAAATTTGCAGCTGATTTTTCGCGAGTAGCCAAGCCCCAACTTTGTCCCATACCGGTTTTAATAAAGCTATTGTAAATAGAAGCATGGCAGGTTTTACAGGTTTCCATGCCAACATAATGCGCATCCGGATTGTTTACATTACGGTATGGATTATCATCCTGTTTATTTGCTGTAGTACATTGAATGAGGGATACAACCACAATGGTAAACAATATGAACGCCAAACTTTGTTTCATTCGGTGTAAAGATAAATTGTAACTTGATAAGCGCTTTTTATTTTCTTTGTAGTATGAAGTACTTTTTATTGTGCTTGCTCAGTTTATTGCAAGTTGTTGCACAAGGTTCCGATATCAGCATGCTTCGCTCGTTAAACATAAATCGGAATACTTCGCTCGATGGTAGTATGCAGTTTATTTCTAACTCTGAATATGCGGTTGGTATTTTGGTGCCGGTTAGTATTTGTGCCGCAGCGTGGGCTACGCGCAAGCACACTACTTTAGAAAAGGGGGTGAATATTTCCTTGGCAGTAATTTTAAACACGGCTTCGACTTATGTTGTAAAACGAGTAATAGATCGACCTCGACCAAGCGTTACTTATCCCGATATTCAAGCGTTCGAATCGGAACGTCATTATTCATTTCCATCAGGTCATACTTCGAATGCATTCTGTGTGGCAACATCGTTAAGTTTGAACTATAGAAAATGGTATGTGGCCTTACCTGCCTTCGCATGGGCTGCAGGTGTAGGATATTCGAGAATGCACTTAGGTATGCATTATCCTTCGGATGTGTTAGCCGGTGCATTATTGGGTGCCGGTTCGGCGTATGCTACGTATCGAGTAAATAAGTGGATGAAGAAGAAATATGAAAAGTGGTTTTAGCTATGAATGCTAACTGATTTCGAAAACGGGTAAAATGAAGACATGAAAAAATTGAGTAGTTTTCCTGATTTAACGGAGTTTCTTAAGTTAGAAAAATAAGTTAAAAGAAGGTCATAGCTAAAAAATGCTATCTAATACTATTTTATTACAATTACTAATTGAATAGATTTGTACACAAGGTTATGCCCAATAGGTTATTTCAAATACTATACTTTCCATTCGCATTATTAGTGTTATTGTTCTCAGCTGTTATGTTGGCCATGATTGTGAATTACTTTCCGCCTGGTAAGGAGGTTATGTTTCTTACAACAAAGCCGTCAAACTTGCTTCAACGGTATGGTTATCAAATTTCTTTTTACACGCATATTGTAGGGAGTGTGGTTCCTCTGGCACTCGGTATTTTTCAATTTGCTTCCTTTCTTTATCATCATAATTCAAAATTGCATAGAGGTTTAGGCTATGTGTATATTAGTTCTGTTTTGCTTTTCGCTGCTCCAAGCGGTTTTGTTATTTCTATGTACGCCAATGGTGGATTGGTGGCTCAACTTGGATTTTATTGCTTAAGTATTTTTTGGTGGCTAACAACTTTAAGCGCTTTAGTTCATGCTCTCCGGAAACGATTCGATAGGCATTTACTCTGGATGATTCGTAGTTACGCAATAACCCTAGCAGCCTTGAGTTTAAGAACGGAGGGTTATTTTCTTCACTTCTTACCAAAAAGTAATCCAATTGACATCTATACTGCTTTATCTTGGCTTTCATGGGTGGGTAATTTATTTGTTGTTGAAATTTTACTTTACTTTGGATTGGAAAAACACTTAAGTCATTTATTTTTTAAAACAACTAAAAACGGATTCGTATGAAAAAATTAATGCTCTTGGTATTTACATTGATTGCCGCAGTGGTTTTTATTTTACAGCTTAAAGCTACCCGTAACAACCATAAGAAAGATGAAATGTCTACTGCTCGTTCTGTTACCAATCATACTACACTTCAATCTCAACCAGCATCGCATTTGCAGAGTCCTTATCAACCAAAATTACTTGCAGTTCCAATTCAAAAAACAAAATTTGATCGTTTAAAAAAGGAGTTTATTCCTTGGTTCAAGCATGATGAAGCTATTAAAACGAAAATTCTTCACAACCCTTATTTCCCAAACTTATTTAAAAATGCAGAACCTTCTTTTGGTAGCGAAATGCAATGGTTCGGATATTACGGTTCCAAATACGCGATGTTTGAATGCTTTATTGATTCATCGGAATTTGACGAGAACAATGAAAAGGTGATTCTTATTGGAAAAACTCGTTTAGGTAAAAACATCTGTACAATAAAGGGATATGTTACCATAGATTATATCGGAATAAATAGAGAAAATCCTGGTAAACCGGAATTAAATATTCGATACGGTACTATTGGAAAATTTCATGCAGATGAATACCAGAATAACAAAAAAACGGGTTCATTTGATGCTCAATGGTGTGCTGATATTTCTGAAATAAATAATTATCAGCATCAATTAGAAATTAATGGAAAAGATTTACTAATTGCAGGAATTTGGAAAAGTGAAATAACAGATAAGGCGAATCCATTTTGCTTAAGTGGCAATTTTGTTGAAATGGGAGATGAAGTATTTCAGGTTTTTACAGTCGGTGAGCGCGATTGGTCGTTGAACGAACCATTTGCCAGTAATGGTTGGAAGAATTATTATGAAGATGAAAAGTGGTGGTTAAACAAAAATTAATCCCACTTTATTTAGCTTCGAATAGCTACAACCGGATTCAATTTGGAAGCGCGTAAGGCTGGTATGATTCCCGCAATAATACCCACCACTACGCTTACGCCAATGCCTAAAATAAAATTACCTAACGACATATAAACAGGAAATTCCATAGCTCCTGTGAGGAATTTTGATAATAACATTACAAATCCTATTCCTAGTAAGCCGCCTATAATACAGAGTAGAATGGCTTCGATTAAAAATTCAGTTAAGATAGAAATAGAACGTGCTCCGATCGCTTTTTTAATACCTATTTGTGGTGTTCGTTCTTTAACCGAAACAAACATGATGTTAGCAATTCCGAAGCAACCCACTAGCAGCGAAAAGAACCCAATAATCCAACCGGCAACATTAAAAATTTGAAACATTTCGTTGATGCTATTTTGAATAACATCTAATTGATTGAAGGAAAAGTTATCTTTCTCTGAAGGTTTAATTTTTCGATGTGCGCGAAGGATGGATTTAATTTCGTACTTCATATCACGCAGACTCGCTCCATTTTTAGATTTTACCATCAACAACGGATCCGTACTCCAATTTTCAAAACTTCGATCAATATTTCGGAATGAAGCAAGATAAAGATAAGATAGTATAATGCCGTTATCAAAGTTGAAACCAGTCATAGAACGACCTTGTTTTTTCATAACGCCAACAACTTGGAAATTCCTTGAAAAGATTTTAATGCTCTTGCCCAACGGAGAAATATTGTTTCCAAAAAGTTCATTGGCAACTTCTGAACCTATTACAACCGCATTACTTTGTCCGTTTTGCATTTCGGCCAACGAAAAATACCGGCCGTCAGCAATATCAATAGGTTGAAGTTTATTAAAATTATTACTTACGGCAAACGTGGCTACACCGCTTACTTCATTGCCATTGAAAGAGATTTTTTCTGCTTCATCGCTATAACAAATGGAAGCAAAAGATGCTAAAGTGGCATTCCGCTCAATTAATTTAACTTCATCATAGGTACAAATCGGACGGGCTTTGTACTTCCACCATTGATATTCGCCATCATCTTCAGGTATCCAAGGGTATTTGCATACATACAAAACATTGCTTCCTAAAGATTTCATATTGTCGGAAACATTGCGTTGCAAACTGTCGAACAACGTAGTAATACTTACAATACAAAAAATGCCAATAGTAATACCCAGCAACGATAAAAAAGTTCGTAGCTTATTACCGGCAAGAGCTTGCCATGCTTGCACTATATTTTGTAAAAAAACTTCCACAAGGGTGTAAAGATAAAGATTATCAAATACCACCGGTATATTTGCCTTCATGGATAATGAGAGTGCAAGGAAAACACGTGAGGTGCTTCGAAACCGTGAGTTTGGTTTTTTTCTGAGTACACGGTTTATTCTGATTTTTTCGCTCTTCATGCAGAATACCGTATTGGGTTATTGGATGTATCAACTAACTAATAATCCTCTTTCACTAGGTTTAATCGGACTTGCAGAAGTAATACCTGCATTTGGATTGGCGTTTATTGCCGGGTATTTTGTTGACCACAGGGTTAAACGCAATGTGTATTTAAGTTGTATTGGATTTTATGTTCTGAACGCTTTGCTTATGTTGTACTTAGCATCCTCCTTCGGAAAGGAATTGTTCAGTGTACAACATCTGGAATGGATGATTTACCTCGTTATGTTTTTCAGCGGCTGTATTCGCGCCTTTCTTGCGCCGGCATCTTTTTCTTTACTTCCACTTTTAATACGTAAAGATCAAATACCTCAAGCTATAACCTGGAGTAGTACCGCTTGGATGCTTGGCTCCGTAACAGGCCCCTTAGTAGCTGGCATGATAATGGCTTATGCCGGCATTTTTGAAACGTTATTGGTAGCCGCTTCTTTTATTTTGATTTCTTTTTTTCTCATTCAGTTTATTAGGCCTCAGCCGCCGGTGTTAAAAACAGACATTGGTTTATTGGAAGGCCTAAAACAAGGGTTTCGATTTGTATTTAAAACAGAAATTATATTAGCGGTTTTGAGTTTAGATTTATTCGCCGTTTTATTTGGTGGCGCCGAGGCGCTGTTGCCGGTTTTTAGCAAGGAAATTTTACATATTGGTGAAGTAGGTTATGGATGGTTACGTAGCGCTCATGGCATTGGCAGTTTATTTTTATTTTTGATTCTTACTTATATTCCATTGAAGAAAAATATTGGCATTAAATTGCTGCTGTGCATATTAATGTATGGTTTGTCGATGCTGGTATTCGGATTGTCAGAATGGTTTTATCTGTCCTTTGCTTGTTTGTTTTTTGCCGGTTTGTTTGATGGCGTAAGTGTTGTAATACGACATAGTATTTTACAATTAAATACGCCGGAAGAACTAAAGGGTAGGGTGTCTTCTATCAATATGATGTTTATTAGCTCGAGTAATGAATTGGGCGCTTTTGAAAGCGGATTAACGGCCCGCTATCTTGGAGCCGTTAGGTCGGTTGTGCTAGGTGGTATGCTCACGATGTCGGTGGTTGGTTTTACTTATTGGAAAGCCAAGTCGTTACGAAATATGGATATGCCTGAAAAATAAAATACTGCCGCAAAAGCTTAGGTTTATGAAGTCATTACAAGTGCACAGTCGATGCTTTTATTTTTGTGCATAATATTTTCCGGAAGGTATTAAAAACAAAAAACCTTGGTTACATTTGATTCAAATTACAAGTTATGCCCGAACAAAATGGATACGTAAATATCGAACATGATCATGGAATTAGTACGATAACATTTTTTCATCCTGCGAGTAATTCACTACCGGGAAAAATATTAAAGGATTTAGCAGGAGCTATAGATAAGGAAGGACAAGATGAACGTGTGAAGGTTATCATACTTCGCTCTGCCGGAGAAGGTGCCTTTTGTGCTGGCGCAAGTTTTGACGAGTTAGTTGCTATCGAAAATGAGGCGCAGGGTAAAGAATTTTTCAGTGGATTTGCGAACGTAATCAATGCTATGCGTAAAGCACATAAGTTTATTATTGGTCGTATTCATGGCAAGGCCGTTGGTGGTGGTGTGGGTTTGGCCGCTGCATGCGATTATGCCTTAGCCACGGAACATGCTGCTGTGAAATTAAGTGAACTCGCCGTGGGTATTGGTCCGTTTGTAGTAGGCCCTGCGGTGGAACGTAAACTAGGAGTTTCGTGTTTTTCGCAACTTACGATGGATGCAACGGAATGGCGCAGCGCAGAATGGGCCAAGAAGCATGCGTTATATGCAGAAGTGTATAACAGTACGCAAGAATTAGATGATGCTATTGCACGATTGAGCGATAAACTTGCACATTCAAATCCGGCAGCTATGCAAGAGCTAAAACAAGTTTTCTGGACGGGTACCGAGCATTGGGATAAGCTCCTGGCTGAGCGAGCTGCTATGAGTGGCCGTTTAGTTCTAAGTACATTCACTCGAGAGGCAATTGCAAAATTTAAAACCGGAAGAAAGTAACTTTTTTTAAGAGGCAGCATTTTTTTTTCGACGTTGAAATCCTTTCTCTTTCACAGGAGTTTGAACAAGTAATGTGCATACGTTGTTTTTTGAATTCAACGTTTATCGAGAATTATTCGTCTATAGTGAAATTGAGTTTATGTTAGAGGAAAGAAAAGCACTTCCTATGGAAGCTGCAATTCGGTATTTACTTTTTCTTGGATTAGGAACTTTGGCCTGTGCTTGTTTGTTATAAGAGTTTTAGTTTTTCATAAGTTCACGAGCAATTTCCTTCGACTGCTGTGCCGGCTTTTTGCCACTAAGCATTTCGGCCAAAGCTTCTACACGTTCTTCATCGTTTAGTTTACGCATATTGGTTGAGATCTTACCTTGAGCATTTTCCTTTTTATATATGAATAAATGGTGTTGTGCCTTTCCGGCAATTTGAGGTAAATGTGTGATGGTAATCAGCTGATGGTGCTTACCAAGGTCCTTCATAATTAGACCAACTTGTACCGCAGTTTCTCCTGAAATGCCGGTGTCTATTTCATCAAAAATTAAGGTAGGTAGTGCCTTGGCATTGGCCAACATCGATTTGATGCATAACATTAAACGACTTAATTCGCCTCCTGAAGCGACTTTCTGTATTGGCTGTGCTTTTCCGCTTTGGTTGGCATCGAATAGAAATTCAATTTGATCTATACCTTGCTGATGATAGCCAATTGTTTGATGCATTATTTCTAATTTGGCATTAGGCATACCCACTTTTTTCAACAAAACATTTACTTGTTTTTCAAACCCCGCAAAAACTTTTTTTCTACTTTCTGAAAGATTGCCAGCCAATGATTCGAGTGATGCATAAAGCGAAGCAACTTCTTCTGCTAATTTACTTTCATCGTTGTCGGCACCGGTTGCTTGTGCAATTTTTTGTTCTAATACAAGCTGCAATTGAAGCAGTTCCTTGGTTTGTTGCACATGATGTTTTTTTAGTAAGCGATTCCCGTCATTCAAACGTTCATTTAAATGTTGAATTCGTTCTTCATCATAATACGTTGCATCGGAAGCTAGCACAATTTCGTTTTCAATATCTTTTAGTTCTTCCAGGCACGATTGAATGCGATGTACAACACTTGTTAATTCGGGAACTTGTTGTACGTGCTGATCACATAATTGAAGTACCTGTTTAAGTTGTGCTAAAATGGGTTGCTCGCTTTCCTGTAATAAATAGGTTGCTTGTTGCAGATGCGTTTTTATAGCTTCGCTATGCATGAGTTTGTTAAGCTCAATTTCTGCCTGTTCGAGTTCATCTTCTTGAAGATTTAGCTGATGTAATTCGTTAAATAGGTATTGATGATAATCTAATTCTTGTCGTATTTGTTTATTGCTTTCACGAAGTTGATCCAGATCGGATTTTCGTTTTTGCCACAATAAAAAAGTTTCGTGGTAGGCATTACGTTGTTTTTCGTTCTTGGCTAATTCATCAATTATTTCCAACTGAAATTCTTGTTGCTGTAATTCTAAGGTGTCAAACTGACGATGTAAATCAATGAGGTTACTAGCAACCTTCGAGAGAATGTTTAGTGTTACAGGGGTATCATTAATAAATACTCTGGATCGGCCTTGTGGTGTAATTTCTCTCCGAATACATAATTCCGGCAAATAATCGATATCATTGGTTTCAAGAACTTGCTGAAGGGTAGGGTGTGTTTCTATTGCAAAAATGCCTTCGATAATGCACTTTTGATCGGGATAAAATAAACTTTTGCTGTCGGCTCGTTCCCCAAGAATGAGGGATAACGCTCCCATGAGAATTGATTTACCTGCCCCGGTTTCTCCGGTAATGGCGGTCATTCCTGAATCGAAAGTTACCGTTATCTCTTCAATAATAGCGTAATTTCGGATGTATAAAGTCTTCAACACAGCCACGAAGGTAAATCAAAACCACCTCGACGAATTGAATAAAATATTCCTTATTACTCCCTGAAATGGCGTGTAGATACTAAAACTGAAAAAATTCTTGGTATTTAGCGGTGGTAACCTTAATTTCGCCCTTCTTTAAAAATCCGCATGGTTAGTATCATGCACAAAATTAAATAAATATGAAAAAAGGAATTCACCCAGAAACTTTTCGTACCGTAGTATTTAAGGATATGAGTAATGAAACTATGTTTCTATCTCGTTCTTGCGCTAGTTCAAGAGAAACCATTAAATGGGAAGATGGAAATGAATATCCGGTTATTAAATTGGAGGTTTCAAATACATCTCATCCGTTTTATACCGGTAAGAATGTGATGTTAGATACAGCAGGTCGTATCGATAAATTCAATAAGCGTTACGCTAAGAAATAATTTTAGTAAACATACTGTATTAAAAAATCCCGGCTTAAACCGGGATTTTTTAATATCACTCTAGTTCGAGTATGAAATCTTGTTTAATGGTACCATCCATATAATCTTTCATCGGATATTCAAATACAACTTGATGGTCTTTTTGCATTTTTAGTCCACTTCCTTTGGCCTTTAAAATTTTTCGTTTTGAATTAACTGTTGTTCGATAAAACGTATTTTTAAACATCATTTGGGCTAAGAGTTCTTCATTTTCTTCATTCGATGATGCTTTCGTTTTTTCAGAATAAATACGAGTGAAGGTATTACCGGATAATGTATAGGAAACATTACCTGAAAGTTGTTTTAGTTTCGAATCTTCTGAACTTTCTTTATTCCGTTCCATAATAGCATTCAGTTCGTTCAAATCCTGAATTGAAGTAAACGTATACAACATGCCCATTATCATTTGTCCGGATTTTTTCCCACCTTTCATATACATCTTAAGTTGCTTTTCTAATTTAATCTTATCCTCAGGACTAAGGGTGGCTTCTTTAGTCATTTTGTGTAGCGGAATTATACTATCTACAACCTCAGGCATATCCTTAAAAATGTCTGCTTCAATTTTAGCGGAATCAATTTTGCCACCTTCATCCTCATTGCCATCCGCACTTTTGGCAAATACAGCAAATTGATAAGCCATACTGCGCATCATCGGTATCATGTCTGTTTGTACCTCATAGGTTCCTTGATATTGATCATCAAGCGTTATGGTTTCTTCAATATCAGCGCCGCACGACATGCATAAACTAACAACGACCAAAAATAAAACGGTGTGCAAGATTCTTTTCATAGTATGAAATAAGAAACTAAGGTACTACTAAACACGAATGTTCTACCATGCAAATACTTTATATTTTGTTCTTGTTTGATGAATACATGCGTGATTTCGATGTAATTAAATTTGGAAAAGGCGCTTCCAAAGAGGCAAAAATTTATTTTTTGAAATACTAGACAGGAAAAAAACCGCATGTGCTGCGGTTTTCTTCTTGTGACTTTATTCAATCAAATTTTAAAACAACCGGTAGGTTATGAACGCTACCGGATGTTACGTAGTAGGTTATTTATTAATAGCGGTACATGTCTGACTTAAACGGACCTTCTTGCGGTATGCCTAAATAAGACGCTTGTTTATCGGAAAGTACTTCTAATTCAACACCAATCTTCTTCAAATGAAGACGAGCTACTTTCTCATCTAAATGTTTCGGTAGAACATATACTTTGTTCTCATACTTGTCGGCATTATTCCAAAGTTCAATTTGCGCTAAAGTTTGATTCGAGAATGAATTACTCATTACAAAGCTAGGGTGCCCAGTAGCGCAACCTAAGTTTACTAATCGACCTTCAGCAAGAATAATTACATCTTTACCGTCAATGGTGTATAAATCAACTTGTGGTTTAATGGTGTTCTTCGTTGAACCATAATTTGCATTCAACCAAGCCATGTCAATTTCAATATCAAAATGACCGATATTACAAACAATGGCTTTATCTTTCATCAAGCGGAAATGCTCTTCTGTAATTAAATCGCAACAACCAGAAGCGGTAACAATAATATCAGCTTCTTTCACAGCATCGCTCATCTTTTTTACTTCGAAACCGTCCATAGCGGCTTGTAAAGCACATATTGGATCAATTTCTGTAACAATAACACGACAACCAGAACCTTGTAACGAAGCGGCTGAACCTTTACCAACATCACCATAACCACCAACTACAGCAACTTTACCGGCCATCATAACATCGGTAGCGCGGCGAATTGCGTCAACTAATGATTCTTTACAACCATATTTGTTATCAAATTTAGATTTAGTAACAGAATCATTTACGTTGATAGCCGGAATAGGTAATGTACCATTTTCCATGCGCTCATATAAACGGTGAACACCGGTAGTTGTTTCTTCGCTCAAACCTTTGATGTTTGTAATAAGTTCCGGGTATTTATCAAAAACGATATTGGTTAAATCACCGCCATCATCTAAAATCATATTTAACGGACGATCTTCACTTCCGAAAAACAAGGTTTGTTCGATACACCATTCTGCTTCTTCGTTCGTTTGTCCTTTCCAGGCGTAAACACCAATACCTGCAGCAGCAATAGCAGCGGCAGCATGGTCTTGCGTAGAGAAAATATTACAAGAACTCCATTTTACTTCAGCACCCAGAGAAACTAAGGTTTCAATTAAAACGGCTGTTTGAATGGTCATGTGCAAACAACCCGCAATGCGAGCACCCTTTAAAGGTTGGGTAGCTGCAAATTCTTCACGAATGGCCATTAAGCCTGGCATTTCCGCTTCCGCTAGTTTAATTTCTTTACGCCCCCATTCAGCAAGGCTCATATCTTTAACTTTATGTGCTAAAGAAAAATCGATGTTGGATAATGTACTTACAGACATGTATTTTATTTTTAGCAAATGTACTTTTGTAGGATAATATTCTATCAATATTAAAAAATAAAGAATATTTTAATTAAAATACGTAATTTAACAGAAAATATCTAAAATTTTATGGCTAAAAAACAGGTTTCAACCGAACAATTTTCTTTTGAAGCGTTAGATGAAAAGGATCTTGCCATTCTGAAGGTGCTTCAATTGAATGCGAAGGCTACTATTTCCGATATTGCAAAACAGGTGCATTTAAGCGGATCTCCGGTGCATGAACGAATACGGCGTATGGAACAACAAGGTGTGATTAAACAGTATGCAACCTTACTTGATTTAAACAAAATTCAAAAGAGTTTGATTGTTATTTGTTACGTATCCTTGAAGGAGCATAACAAGAATGCCGGATTGAAATTTATAAAACGCATTCAGGAATTAACAGAAGTGGTGGAATGTTACAGTATCAGTGGGGAGTTTGATTTCATGCTGAAAGTCATTGCCCGAGATATGGAGCGCTATTATGATTTTCATGTCAATAAATTAAGTCAGGCTGAAAATGTAGGCCATATTCAAAGCGTATTTGTTATGGGCGTTGTAAAGGATACACATGTGGTGCTGTAAACATGTTTTTTGTGATAAGAAGTATTACTTTTGAAACGATTTGAAAATACGTGATATCATAGCGCTTGCGCAGCGTGCCATGAAGAGCAACAGGTTACGCGCCAATCTTACGGTGTCTATTATTGCCATCGGAATAACCGCATTGATAGGCATTGTTACAGTAATTGAAGTTTTGAAAACATCGATTCATAATAATTTTAGCGGCATGGGTTCTAATACTTTCACCATTGCTTCGGAATCTATGATGGGTGGAGGTAAACGTCAGGGAAAGCGCCGGCAACGAATTAGTGTTCAAAATAATAGAATTAGCTTACAAGAAGCGGAGCATTTTAACCGCCAGTACACGTATCCGGCTATTGTAAGCGTGAGTGTATTAACGTCGGGCACATCTACGTTGAAACATGGTGAGGAAAAAACGAATCCGAATGTTATGGTAATGGGTGTAGATGAGAACTACCTCAAACTATCAGAAACGGATATGAGCGTGGGTAGAAATTTTAATCAGGAAGAAGTAAGTAGCGGTGAGAATATTTGCTTGTTGGGTCATGTTTTGGCCGAAAAGTTATTTAAAGACATTAGTTCAGCCGATGGAAATACCGTTATGATTAACGATCAACGTTATCGAGTGGTTGGCGTTTGTGCAGAGAAAGGGTCGAGTATGGTTAACAGAACCGATAATACGGTTTTTATTACCCTTCAAAATGCGCGTCAGCGTTACAACCTTGAACAACGATCTGCCGTAATAAGTGTTGCTGTAAATGATATTAAACGAATTGATTTGGCTATGGATGAAGCAGAAGGTGTTATGCGTGCCGTGAAGCGATTATCTATTCAACATGAAAGTAATTTTTCTATCAACAAGAATGATGAAATCGCAAATACGCTTATTTCGAATTTGAAGTTTGTAACCTTAGCTGCAAGTTTAATTGGCTTCATAACTTTACTAGGAGCAGCTATTGGTTTAATGAATATCATGTTGGTAGCCGTTGCGGAACGTACCCGAGAAATAGGCTTGTCGAAGGCTATTGGCGCAGACGCAGCTACTATTCGTAAACAATTTTTACTAGAAGCTATTTTTATAAGTGTGAAAGGAGGTGTTATCGGAATCATCATTGGCATACTGATAGGAAATATTCTTTCTATCTTTTTTAAATCCGGATTTGTAGTGCCTTGGTCGTGGATTTTGTTAGGAATAAGTATTTGTGTTTTTGTAGGTATTGCAGCCGGAATTTACCCCGCTATTCGAGCAGCACGATTAAACCCTATCAATGCTTTGCGCTACGAATAAGATGAGCAAAAATGCAAGGTAAAAATTAAATCAACTTTACTTACTTTATTCCACATGGCTTCACGCATGTTTGATAGAATTACGCTGAGCATGAGCGCAAACGAAGTACAACAACCGTTAGGGAATAATTACTTTATCTGTTCCGCTTACATATTCAACATGACAACAATCGGTTTTAAATTGAAATGGAACTTTTGAAACGATATTGCCTTGTCGATAAATCCAAACTTCGGTATAACGTTCTACATTTTTACCTACGCTCGTAATCCAAGTATCATCTGCTATGATATAGTAAAAAGGGTCTTGCGCATTTTGCGTAGCACTAAAAACATAATCTGAACCAACATGTACATCCACCTTGTCTAATACAGGCACTTGTCCGGAACCATCTTCAATTCGCAACGAATGACTGGCAAAGTTCATTGTACAGATAGCATCTTCACATTCTCTCTTTCGTTCACAAGACGACAGGGTAAAGAGGGTTATACAAAAAAGGCTAAAATATTTCAAGGAGTGGCGCATGAGTTTAAAATTTAGAATTCAAATGACTTTTACAAAAAGGATTAAAACTGAGTGAAGATAAAACGCAAATCGTAAATCACAAATTAATTAAAAAGGAAACATAAGGGGTTGTGTTCGTGGCTATTAATACCAACCTTTCCGTTTGAAATAAACCATCATCAAGATGGGGATTATTAACATGATACCCGTTGCAATCCAAAACCCGTTCTGATCATGGAGGTAGGGTATACGGTCAAAGTTCATTCCGAAAATACCTCCTATTACAGTGGCTGGCGCAAGCAAGGAAGTAACTATGGCAAGAAATTTCATAACCTCGTTCATCTTCATATTCATTTGAGATAAATACAAATCTCGAATATTGGTAATCACATCTCGATAGTTTTCCGTGAGGTCATTGATCTGTACAATATGGTCGTACACATCTTTAAAATAACGAATGGTATTTTCTTTGATTAATGTGTTCTCTGATTTGATAATCGAACTGAGTAAATCTTTTACCGGAGCAGCGTTGCGTTTGAAAAAAATAAGTTCTTTTCGAAGATAGTTGATTTGATTCATCGTGAATTGATCTACCTTGGTATTCGTAATTTCTTCTTCCAATTTTTCTACCTGATCGCCTAGCTTTTCCAAAACAACGAAGTATTGATCAACGATAGAATCTATCAATGCATATAATAAATAATCAGGCCCACCACTTCGTAATTTATTTCCTTGAATATTTAATTTTTCACGCACAGCATCGAAAGAATCTCGCAGTGAATCATCTTGAAAACTCACCACAAAATTCTTACTTAGCACAAAACTTACCTGTTCATTTTCAATCGTGGTGTTATCTTCTTTATAATATAACATCTGCATGACTACGGTAACAAACTCATCAATTTCATCTAATTTAGGTCGTTCATTCTCACCTAAAATATCCTCTACAATGAGGTAATGCAAGTTCAAATTTTTACCTATTTGTTCAACGGTGCTTTTATTAATTATGTCAGAATTCAGCCAAAAACAATAACCCGATTCGAACAATTGTTCATTTACAAGTTCAGCATCAATATTCTTTGCAATCAGGCACTCTTTTTGATTATACTTGAATAAGGATAAAATGGACTCCATTCCGGTATCATGTGCCAAGGGTACCGTTGGATTGTTTTTCAATACTTTTTTCGTTTGAATCAACTGTAAAGGATTCAAGTATTTTAAGTATTGTTTACGACTGGCTTTCATATTACCTCGAAAAGAATCACAAACATAATGGACTTGCAGGAACAATGAAAACCAATTTTGATTTGTTCCATGGAATTCCTCTAAATTTGAAGTATGAGAAACGTAACACTACTAGCATTCCTCTTGTTTATTACAACATCGCTTCATGCGAAACAGAAATTTGGATTAGATTTGGGTGTAGGTGTAAAGGGAGGACTTAATGTAAACCGCATGACAGGCAAGGGCTGGACTCAAGCTTACCATACCGATCCTCTAGTTGGTTTTTTCGCTCATCTCAATAAGCGTCATTTCGGAATTCAAGTAGAAGCACTCTGGAATACAAATACCGTTGTTTCTGATTCGTCATTTCGTCGCTTATATCAACAATATTATAATAACGTTATCGATAGTTTAGAGGAAGGTAGATTTAGATTTAGTATGATTTCAATTCCTATTCTTCTCAATATTAAATTAACACAAAAGGTATGGTTGCAATTAGGGCCGCAATTCATGGGTAATGTTTCTATGACCGATAAAAATCATTTATTGAAAAGCGGTGTGCGAATTATAGAGAGTAAAAATATGACCATGGTAGGTGGTTTATGGTATCAGTTTGGGGGAGAGGCACCGTTAATTCGTGTAAACGCCGGTTTGCGTTTTGTTTCCGGTATCAATAATATGAATCATATTTACGAATCTTCCGTTTGGAAATCGCAAATGATACAACTGCATCTTGGTTTAAGTTATTAATAGATGGCATAGGTTGGTTCTTGGCTTGAAATAAAAACAGTAAAAGAAAATTCTCTTGCTATTCGAATGGTCAATGATGAAAATCGATTGATTTTATTTATGACGCGAGATTCAACTAAAATCAAGTTATTCACGCGCTGAAAATTTTGCTTTGCACTACTTACATTTGCGCCATGAAACGCGTAATACATGCCCCACAAGGAAATCAACTGAATTGTAAAAACTGGATTGCGGAAGCAGCTTATCGCATGATTCAAAATAACCTCGATCCTGATGTTGCTGAACGTCCGGATGAGCTTATCGTTTATGGTGGACTTGGAAAAGCAGCACGTAATTGGGAATCTTACGACAAGATTTTACATGCTTTAAAGAATCTTGAAGAAGATGAAACGCTCATGGTTCAGAGTGGTAAACCGGTGGGTATTCTGCGTAGCCATAAAGATGCACCGCGCGTTTTAATAGCTAATTCAAATTTGGTCGGGAAATGGGCAACCTGGGAGCATTTCAGAGAACTGGATGCGAAAGGACTCATGATGTACGGACAAATGACTGCCGGCTCATGGATTTATATCGGTAGTCAAGGTATTGTTCAAGGAACTTATGAAACCTATTTAAGTTTGGCTGATAAACATTTTAATGGTTCCTTGCGTGGTACCCTTAATGTTACAGCCGGCTTAGGGGGTATGGGAGGTGCTCAGCCCTTAGCCATTACCATGAATGAAGGTGTTTGTTTAGCAGCTGATGTAGAAGCTTGGCGTATTCAAAAACGTTTAGATACACGTTACATCGATCAAATGTTTCACTCTATCGACGAGGCTATTGATGAAGCTTTGCGTGCCAAAGAAGCAAAAGAGGCAATTAGCATCGGTGTGGTTTGTAATGTAGTTGATTTGCTTCAACGATTATTGGATAGAAATATTACTCCCGATACCTTAACCGATCAAACGTCGGCACATGATGAATTAATAGGTTATTATCCGGAAGGGATTAGCGTAGAAGAAGCTAATGCTTTGCGCGAACGAAATCCGGAGGAATACAAAAATCGTAGTTTAGATACCATGGCCCATCATGTAAAATTGATGTTGGAACTTCAGCAACGAGGTGCTATCACGTTTGATTATGGTAATAATTTACGCGGACAAGCGCATGATAAACGGGGGGTAATGAATGCGTTTAATTTTCCGGGTTTTGTGCCGGCATATATTCGTCCATTATTTTGTGAGGGAAAAGGTCCGTTTCGTTGGGTTGCTTTAAGTGGCGATCCGGAAGATATTTATAAAACCGATGAAGCATTGAAGAAATTGTTTCCGGACAATAAAGGGTTGATTCGTTGGTTGAATATGGCCAAGGAAAAAATTGCGTTTCAAGGTTTACCTGCCAGAATTTGTTGGTTAGGTATGGGGGAACGTGAAAAAGCGGGATTACTGTTTAATGAAATGGTAACGAACGGTGAGTTAAAAGCGCCCATCGTAATAGGACGAGATCATTTAGATTGTGGTTCCGTGGCTTCTCCAAATCGTGAAACAGAAGCTATGAAAGATGGTTCAGATGCCATTGCAGATTGGCCAATACTTAACGCACTTATTAATACTGCCGGCGGAGCCAGTTGGGTTAGCTTTCATCATGGTGGCGGCGTAGGCATGGGCTATAGTTTACATGCGGGCATGGTTATTGTTGCCGATGGAACGGACGATGCAGCAAATAGATTACGACGTGTGTTACATAATGACCCTGCCATGGGTGTGCTTCGACATATGGATGCCGGTTACGAAGAGGCAACCGATTGCGCTGAAAGAAATAACTTGATGTTTTAAACAAACAATAAATAGCAAAAAACCGGATAGGATTCCTTCGATTAACAGAATCTTATCCGGTTTTTTTATTACGTGAGGTTTAGTCGAGATGCAAGGCAAGAACCGGCACACGACTATGATAGGCCATTTGTTTCGTTTGGCTCTTTTTGAATAAATTTTGCCAGAGATTATGTTTTTTCGGTAACATTAACAATAAGTCAATATTGTTCTCGTCAACAAATTCATTCAGGGCTGATTGAATGTTCTCATTCTCGATAAAATGAAAGGAATGACGTGTGTCTTCTAACATGTTATCTAAATGAGTAAGCTCCTCCGGCGTTGCGGGGGTATAATTTCGATTTTGATAGTCAACGTTAAGAACTTGTACTTCTGCATTAAATAATTTTGCAAAAGCTCGTATCGATACCAACGGAGTTGATGCAACTACTTGTTTTAAATCGCATGCGAAAGCAATTTTTTCAATAGGTTTGAAAACTGTGTCTTTAGGAACGATAATTAAAGGATAATTCAAATTCTGCATCGCGTTCAGCGCATTACTTCCTACTACTTTATCAAAACTACTTCCGGCACCGGTAATACCCATTACTATGGCAATCGGAAGAATTTCTTTACAAAGTTCATCTAATATATCCAACATTAACCCGATACGCGTAACCTGAAAGAAATTAACTTCAGGATGCAGTTTTCGCAAATGCGTTACCATTTCCGACATACGGAAATTGGCATCGGCTAGTAAACGTTCACCATTATCGGTTGCATGCACACTATTTACAGAGCCTATATTGGCAAGTGATACAGCATGAAATAAGGTAACTTGAAGATTGTAGGTTTTTGCCAAATCAATGGCATACGAAAGGGCGTTATCGGCTGTTTTCGAAAAATCGGTTGGCACCAAAACAGTATTCATGGCTTATTATTTTTAAGCAAAACTAGAAGGGAATCGAAGTTTCAATTATGATAATTATCAGGTAGACTAATGATTTTTTATGATTGCTTGGTTTAAGAAAATACTTCAGGAGCTATTGGTGTTCGATTAAACATTTTTGAAGAATAGCAAGTAATTCGTCATGACGAATGGCTAAGGCTCTTGCTGAAATATGATAGGGTGTACTAAGCGTTTTATTATTGAGCTCCATGATTTTTTTAGCAAATTTGGAGTTGTATTTTTCAACAAAGGCATTCGGATCGCATAGAATAATTGCTATTGTTTTTTCTTTCGAAAATGCAGATGTTGAAAACACAGTTTCTTCTATTGCAAAAATTTCATTCCAATAAACACGACCTACGGTAAAGGCGGAAGAGTGATCGATTAGCCCATCGTTATCGATGATAAGAGCCGGTTTAGATTGAAATAGTTTTTTGATGAAATGAAAGGTAATAATTCCTGAAAACAATAAACCCGCAATTCCGATAATAGAACGCGTAAAACGATCACTGATTAAAAAATGTGTTTCACCTGCCTTCTCCACCAGAATCATATAACTGCCAACGAAAAAAACTATCCCGAATAGTGAAAACAAGATTAGATTCAATTTCTTGAAAGGTATGGTAATAGGTAAGATCGTATTTGTTGACGTTATCATCGGCAGCATATTTTGCATCACAAGATTAGTATATTTTTTCTGATTAGCTTGGTGAATAGGTGCTCTAATAGTGGAGCGAGTAACCTTCGAATAGAGTAGAGGCAATTACATTTTTCTTTTCCCTGAATGATTCAATTACAAAGCATTCCTGAAGAGCAGAGAACGTACTGGGTGGCATAAAAGCAAAAAGAGGTCGCTGAATGCAACCTCTTTTGCTCGTGAAGAAAATTCACGATTCCTATTAATAAATCCCCTTTAAGGCTGAATCAACACTTTAGATACATTTGTTAATACATCATCTTCATACACACGAACAACATACATTCCTGTTACAAAATGTCGAACATCAAATTCCATATGATGTTTCTCTTCTAAGCCATTCATGATTCCTGATTTCACCAAACGACCACTTAGATCGAATAGTTTAATTTCTATTTTCTTAGAAGGACTATTGCTAAGATCTATATTCAAGACAGTATTCACCGGATTAGGATAAATAGTGAGTGATGTACTTTCCTCTGTACTTCCTACACCTGGTTTAACGGGTGCAGCACCGGCAGTACAAAACGTTCTAACTGAACTCCAAGCACTTCCCACCGTTGCACCAGTACAGAATGATTGCACTTGATACTCGTAACATGCATTTCGAGGTAAGCCTGAAATTGATTTATTCGCAGCATTGCTGGTTGAAGTGATCCAAGCTCCTATCGGATTGGTTCTACGATAGCGAATACCATAAAAACCTGTACCTGGCACTGCTGTCCAACTTAAGGTAGCTCCTGTACCTAAAACTGCCGCTTGTAAATTAACCGGTGCTTTGGAAGAAGTACTAAAGGTTACTACACTACTCCAGTTACCGTTGGTTCCTCCCGGACAAATTGTTTGCATTTGTAATTCATAATTTGAACAAGAAGTTAATCCATTCAGCGTAGTAGAATTTCCTGAAACATTTAAGGTAGTCCATACCGATGAACTAGCCAATTTATAACGCAAATTGAAATTAGTTAAGTTAGACGCTGGAGTCCAGTTTACTACAGCCGAGGTACCACTTTCAGTTATATTGATTGGAGATGGCGGTGCCACATTGTACACACTAATGGTAGCTGGCGCACTGGTTGCAGAACAACCCGCTGGTGTGGTATACGTGTACGTGAAGGTAGTTGAAGGACCAGTGTACGGATTGGCAACACTAAACGTACCGCCGGCAGGTGAGCCCATTAAGGTAATGGCATCACCAGGACAAACAGTAACGTTATTGGTTGTAACAACAGGTATCGGATTAATCGTAAGATTTAAAACATGATTTTCAGGACAACCTTGAGCAGTAGTTGTGTTAACCGAATAGGTTCCACTTTGCGTATAGTTTGTATTGTTTTGAGACCATGTATACGATCCACACGCGGTTTCGGTTTCCGATGTGTTTATTGAATTATTAATGGTAAGGTTTAAAGTATGTGTTGAATCACAACCTATGCTGTTGTTGAAATGCGCAACTTTAGCTCCTGAAGTAGTATAAACAGTATTTGCATTTTCAATCCATGTATACGAATCACAAGCAACTGCTGTTGAGCTACCAGAACTTGGATTAGCAGCCACAATAATATTTTGGGTTTGTGTGCTTGTATTACCATTCCCGTCATTTGCTGTCCAAGTAACTACCGTAGTGCCAACAGGGTAAGGGCCAGCTGGTACAGGACCTGTTACAATCACCGTACTTGCACAATTATCGGTACCCACAGGTACGTTAATAGTACCACTATAAGTACATCCAGCGTGATTTGCAATAACATTAATATCCGACAATGGTGAAATAGTTGGATTTTGAGTATCGCTTATGGTAATCGATTGTGAGTTACAAGATGCGTTGGTAACACAACCTCCATTACCACGAACATAATAAGTAGTACTTGTAGTTGGAGACACGGTGATTGAAGAACCTGTGCCTATTGGTGTTCCACCACAAGTATTCGTGTACCATTCCCATTGAGTGGCACTATTTAAATTTGCTAATGGATCAACTTGTAAGGAAAAAGATGCGCCAGGACAACCAGGTGTTCCAATAATAGTTATATTGGGTGTACTTGGTTGTAAACAACAGGATACTCCAGAAGTTATTGTACCATGTTCCTGCCAGTTTGAAGTAGTTCCATTTAATGCGAAATTCAGTAATGTTCCGGTGATATTATTCCCCGATGCGTCTGGCAAAGAGTTTACCAAAACAGGTGTGTTATTGTTACTGCCGGCTAAGCCTTCATTGAAATGATAAGAGGCTACCAAATTATCCATAGCACCTGCTTCACAATTCAAACGGCTGCTTATTTCAGTTGACGTTAATTCTTTATTCCAAACTCTTACTTGGTCCATTCTTCCGCGGAAAGTACCAAATGGAGCCCCACCAATTTTAGCACTTTCTGTATTGTTAATACTCATGCCTGAAGTAAGTGAATTACTCATTACCTGCATAGAAACGAGGTTGCCATCAATATATAACTTTACCCCAGAAGCATTTAAACTTCCATCGTAACTTGCCGCAACATGATGCCAAGAACCATCTAATAAGGTTCCTCCAGTTGATTGAACAAGAATTAATTGGTTTTGAGTGAAATCATTAGATACTGCTAATACAACCTCTGAACCAGTGGTAAATAATCCATATCCTTTTGCGGTATTAGTTAGTTTAGCAACAATGAAATTATTGTTACCATTATTTGTGTTTAATGGTGTAAGTGGTTTGATCCAAGCTTCAATAGAAAAATCATCTGTGATGTTAAAGTTCAACAAGGAAGAAGGATCTGAAAGTTCAACATAATCGTTCGACCCATCAAAATCGAGTGTAGATGCCGCTACGGCAATATTCTCACAATGTTCTCCAGAGTATCCATTAGGACAGTTACAACCACAGTTCACTGCTGTACCACCATTCTGACAAACAGGGGCGGGATCCACAGTAATTACTACAGCGTTGCAAGAAATATTCGTTAAACAGCTATTGCTTCCTTCGCCACGAACATAATAAGTTGTAGTTACAGATGGATTTACTGTTATAGTGGTTCCCGTTCCAATAAGCGTACCACCGGAAGACGTGCCACAACCACCTGTGTACCAAGCCCAAGTATTACCTTGATTCAAATTAGCGTTGCTTAAAGTAATAGTAGTTGATTGTGTACCACAATTTGTATATGAAAACGTACTAGGAGCATTTGGATTTTGAGTTTTTGTAGCTGTATTACCATTAACCGTAACTTCATTAATTTGAGGATAGAAGTTATTTGAATTAGTTACATTGAGTGTTACAGAACCACAATTTCCGTTGCTCGTGGCACATCCACCAGTGCCGCGGACGTAATACGAGTTGCTTCCACCACAAACGGTAACATTTATTGAAGTGCCGCTTCCTACTTGCGAACCACCACAACTACCGTTATACCATGTCCATTGTGTAGCTCCGTTAAGTGAACCACTTTGTATGGATAGCGTTACCGTTGCCCCTGGGTTAGGACTGGTTGTTGAAGCACTTACAACAGGTACTGTAGGTGGAATTTTATAGTTCAGCGTTAGTAACGAAGTGGCAGTTCCGCATGAAGGTGAGTTGGCTTCGAGTTGCAAAACCACGTTGCCGGCATAATTTGCTGCCGGAGTATAGCTAACGCTAGCAGGGTTCGATACGGGTGAGGTGGTGCTAAGTGTGCCTCCACCGGAAATTATGGTCCATGTACCGGTAGTAGCACTACCACCAATACTTGCAGAGCTAAGCGTATAACTTGTTGGATTCGCACCATTACATAACGAAACCGTATTACCTGCGTTGGCCGTAGGGAAATCTTCTACAGTAACTTGCGCTGTGTTACTCTTTATGGTAGCACAGGTGTTTGTAACTTCACAATAATAATATAAACTACCTACAGCGGACGTTGGTGGCGTATAGCTGCTGCTTACGGCACCGGAAATTAAAGTACCTGAGGTATTGTTATTCGCTGTATTTACATACCACTTGTATGTTGAAGTTAAACTAACCGTAACACTGAGAGCAGTAGCCGATGCATCTTTACATACGGTTTGGGTGCTAAGCGGTTGAGAAGATATACTAGCATCACATGCTTTTAAAATGTAACCTTTAAAATCTCCACCTGCATAAGCGCAATAAATAGTACCATCGCTGCCAATTTCAATATCTTGTCCGATTCCAGAAGTAAATGGTGAATGGTGATTCACAACTTTTACAATCGTACCATCTGTTTTTATTTTCCAAATACCTTGGTTCTGTGTAGAAAAGTAAAGTTCATCATTTCTTATAGCCAAACCATTTTGAGTAACACCAAGTACAATATTACTTGCTAACATGCCATTCGAAAGTGTACCGGTTGAACCTGTACCAGCTATGGTTGAAATGATACCAGTGGTCATGTCTATCTTTCGAAGACGCAAACCACCTTCGCTAAAGTAAATATCACCGGTGCTATTTACAACAATATCACGTGCATTCACAAAGGTCGCGTTGATGGCTAAACCACCATCACCACTAAACCCTGATGTGCCAGTTCCCGCGATATCTGTTACAGCTAATGTAGATAAATTAAGTTTTTTAATTTTAGAACCCGCTTCATAGCCGATATAAATATTTCCATCAGGAGCAAATGTAAGTGAGCCTAACTGTCCGCTCGGAGTTGTATAGAGTGTGCTAATGATTCCGGTGGAGCCATCTACCTTTCTTAAGGAAGTATTTCCATTGATGAAGTAGATATTTCCATTCGCATCAATAATAGCATCGCCCGGATTAATTGTTGCCGCGGTAGCAAGGCCGCCATCGCCGCCATTACCACTTACACCTGTACCAGCAACGGTGTTGGTAATACCATTCGCATCAATTTTCTTAATAATTCTTCGGTCGGCAAGGTAGCTAAACCAAAGACTAAGATAAACGGTGTTATCGGGAGCTAATGCCATATGAAATATAGCATTATCGAAACGAACCGTGTTGGCAGCTACGTTATTCGTAATGGGATCAAGACCGGTGGAAGTAGTACCGGCAACCAAGCTCCAGTTTAACGGAGTTTGCGAGTAAGCCCTGGTACTAAGTAATATAAAACTTAGTAACAGCAACCTAAGAAGGGGGATGTTTTTTTTATTCATGGTGTTGCATTTTTTGTTTACTTAATGGTTAGTAGGTTTTTTATTACTATTTCTGTTTTTTACATCATTCGGTATTTCTTGCCACAATTTTTACAGGTTAGGGTATATATCCTGATAAAACTCAAACTCATCACTTTTACTAATTGTTGCCAAAACTGTTGTTCCTTATCTCGAACTAATTCTGCACCACAATTCGGACAGGTAGTTCCTTCAACTCCAGACACGTTTCGAATACTATTAAGATCGAGCAAGGCCATTTTCTACCTCAAAGAAATTTATTATTCCATTCATTCTTAGCCAATTGTGATAAAACGAAATGAATTTGGTAAAAAAATCTTCTTTTATGGGAAATGAGGAAAATAGAAACTGGTTTTGCTGATTTTCTCCTTTATTGTTCAATAAAATTGAGTGAGTGGATCTGTTCTGTAGCAAGAAAATGCAATCTGGAACAGCACGACGTGGCCCTTAGCCAAAGGGCTTAAACTTTCATTTCCTCGAACCATTGTGCTTTTTGTTTTTACTTTATTGTAATTGTTTTGATGCTTTTACGAACATAGCAAACAATCCAATGAAGCTATTCACGGTTTACTGAGGGCTAGTATCATAAAATGCTATATAACTAAACAAGTTATTCAATACCGAGTAACTTAAACAACTCTTCTTTGTATGGTTTTCCTATGGGAATTTGACTGCTTCCAATTTCTATTTCGGTTGGGGTAATGCCCTGCACATGTTGTACATTCACTATATAACTTCGATGCACTCGTATCAACTCATCGGAGTTTAATCGTTTTACCAAATCGTCAAGCTTACTCCGCACCATGATTTTCTTATTGGAATCTGTATGTATGTTCACATAGTTGCCATCGCTTTCCACAAAGCGGATATCAGTATATAACAGTTTCTTGAAGGTATAACCTTCTTTAATAAAAATAAAATTTCGATCTTGTTTGCCTGTTGTCTGTTCTTTATATAAACTGAAATTTGCCAAGGCTATTTCAATGCTGGTGTATAAATCTTCTTTGGTAAAGGGCTTAACAATATAGGCTGCGGGGCGCACTTGTTTTGCCCTATCAACCGTAGCCCAATCACTATTGGCTGTTAAAAAGATAAACGGGTTCTGGCTATGAGCACGAATATACTCCGCTACATGTATGCCGTCTTTTTCGCCGGCCAATTGAATATCTAAGATAACCAAATCCGGGGCTTCCTTTTCTATCATTTCAATAGCCAAGGAGTAGTTATTTGCAACGGAGCAAACATGATATCCCATATCCATTAAAAGCATTTTTATCTTTTCAGCTATGAGCAGTTCATCTTCTACGATGCCTATTTTAAGTTTTGAATTCATGTTTATGATTGTTGACGGGTTTTAATAAAAGGTATTTCAAAGGTTGTTCCTTGATCAGAAATGATTCTTATTTCACCACCGATTTGTCGAGTTAGAAGTTGTATGATTTTCATACCTAAGGAATTAGATAAGGCTAAATTAAAGTCGGGAGGTAACCCGGGCCCATGATCATCATAGCGAATAACATGTAATTCATTGTTTCCGCTGGGCGGTATATGTGTGAGTGTAAATACATGTTGTTTGCCCGATTGTACCGCATACTTGAACGAATTGGTAAGCAATTCATTCAAAATTAACCCGAGAGGTACTGCAATATCTAAGGGTAATAGAATATCCTCACCCTTTACCTTCAAATCAACACTCGTACCCATTGGTAGCAATACCTGTTTCACCTGAGAAAATAATTCCTCTATAAAAGAATGAAATTGTAGTTGAGATACATGATTGCTTTGATACAGTTTATGGTGTATCAGCGCTATACTATGCACTCTCGATTGTCCCGCGATAATGGCTGCCTTTGCTTCAGGATCTTTAATACCTATACTTTGTAATTCAAGAATACTGCTAATTACTTCTAAATTGTTTTTTACTCTATGGTGTATTTCTTTTAATAGTACTTCTTTTTCATCCAATGAATTCTTTAATTGTTCGGTTCGGCTATTTACTGTTCTTTCTAATGCTTGTTTAGAAATTAATAAATTTTTTGTGCGCCATCGTATGATTAGAATTACAAATAAAAGAAATAATATGATCATGAAGGCTAGAAACCAAACTTGTTTGTAAAAATGATTTTTTACTTCAACCGGAATCGATAACACTTGTTGGCTCCATTGTCCGTTACTGCCTTGTCCTTTAATTTTTAGTGTATAGTGTCCAGCTGGTAGCCCGCTTACACGCAATGTGTTTTCTTTTATATAGTTCCAATCCGCATCATAACCTTCAATTTGATAAGCAAAAGATGAACCACCATCACGATAGTCTAACAACTGAAATTCAAGATTGAAAAATTTGTCGTTGGGTTCCAAGATTATTTTTTTAGTAACCATGAAGGTATCGGTAACATCGAGTAGTTTATTTTCTTGACCTGAAAACTGATTAAAGCGAATGATGCGAATGGGAGCCGACAAACTAAAGGTGTCTTGAACAAAATCTCTTGGATTAAAGGCATTAATGCCGTTGATACCACCAAAAAAAAGTCGACCATCTTTAGCATGATAGGAAGAAGTTCGATTGAACTCATTATGACTCAATCCGTGCGTTATAGTGTAAACATTGACTCGTTTGCTAACCGTATTTATTTTGAATAAACCATTGTCGGTGCTCACCCATAAGTTTTGAAAAGAATCTGCTTCGATTCGATAGAGAATTTCGGAGGGTAAACCTTCTCGGGAGGTATAATGATTCAAATTGTTTTTTGTTCGATTCCATTCATACAACCCATCACCATTCGTAGCAATCCAAATACTTCCATCTTCGTTTTCATAGGCGTCGAGCATATTGGATAGTGCATATTGTAATGATGGCGGAAACGTTTTGTTACCTTTACCATAATACAGAAGTACGCTATCTGCTTTTTTGTTCAGAAGGTATAATCCGTTTTGAGCAACAGCCCAAATAGTGCCGTTATTGCGATGAATAAACCGGTAAACAAATTCAACGGCAGGCATAGAGAAAGCATAGGTTACTTGGCTAATGTTATGAGTGATAATATTATAACGCATTAATTTCTGAGAGCTACCAAGCAGTAATTCATAATCGTTGAGCGAATCAATTGTCCATAGTTCATCTTTAGACGAAGGCGATGCCATAGTTTCCAAGCCGTGTTCTCGAAGCGCATTTAAATAAATGGAACCGGAATACAAAACGCCGTTATGTTGCGTAATGCCATAAAGAATTTCTTGATGCGGAATAACTTCCGTGCTGTTGCTTCGATAGATGGAAGTCCAGATGTTTGCCACAACATGATTCTGCGCATTGAGGAGCATGCCGCGAACTTGATTATTACTATTATTTTTAAGTTGTTGCTTGGTAAAATAATGCGTAAATGGATTTTTTCGAAGGTATAATTTTATTACTCCATTCGCAGTGGCTATCCAATGTATACCCTGGCGATCGGTATAAAAAGAATACACCGATATGGCGTCGGTTAAATTTAAATCATTCAGGGAAGAAATAAAACGGAATCCGGTTGAATCCATTAATTGAATACCACTATTTCGTTCAATCGTGATTAGCTCGTTCTTATTGCTATAACATAAATAAACTTCATCTTCTTTTTTGAACATGGTTTTAGGAAATAAACTGGGTATACGTTGCCAATTTTTTCGACCATTGTATTGGTAGGTAATATCTTGTATATCGTGTATTATTTTCTTCGAAGAAGAAATAGCAATCGGACGATGCTTCGTAGTAAATCGCTGTTCAATAGAACCTTGCGGTGTAACTAGATACAATGGTTTTTTTTCATCGTAGTATAATACCGCTTGGTCATTGTAAAAAATACTGTTACGTCCAAACGCACAGTGTTTGGGCGCGTTGCGTGTTTTTAATTCCTCCGAAGACATAGATGGGTCATTCCAACCGGTCATGTTACTCATCAATACAAAACCTTTTTTCGTGTATCGCCAATACTGAAAAGGTTTTGATGTAAGAAAACACAAGTCGTTACCATCATTCGTTACCCAAAACAGGTATGCTTCATCAAATGGTAAATTAGGAAAAGCTTCCTTAACTGATAATACTTTATTAGTTTTTAAATCGAACACCTGAATGGCGCCAACACTGCGAGAATAACCCGGATGGCCATAAAGTACAATCAATCTGTTTTGTGCGTCTTTTGCCAGATGTATAATTCGATTGCCGGCTAGATTATTTTTCTGTTGTGTGAAATGCTGAACATTTTTACCATCATAGCGATCTAATCCGTTGCGCGTTCCAAACCAAATAAAACCGTCATCGTCTTGTATAGTGCAAAAAACCTCGCGTGATGCAAGTCCGTCTTCAATACTTAATACCTTTTGAGAAGCCACATAATCTGTTGCTGATTGTTTAGCTATTATATGGTTGAAGTTACACTCAAATACTATGAGGTAAAGTAGAATCAGGTTTTTGGTTTTGTTACCGAGCACCGAACAAATATAATTCAACAACTATTTACTAGGTAGCATCTGAATTATAAGTTGTAACGAAATGTAATTTCAAGGATGAATAGCTTTAGAAACTAAGACAACTGATTTGCTCGAAATAAATCGCTGCGGAAGCGAATAGAAAATAAAAAAGTAACAACGGACATTAATACAATAAAGAAAAGATAGTAGTTAGCGCCTGTAAGCTTGCTAAGAAACCCGCCCTGACTGATGTTTCCGTTGATACAAGAAACTAAATAATTGCCAAGAGAAATGGTGAGTAACCAAAACGACATGATGGTACTTTTCATGGAAGCCGGGGCTTTGGCATAAGCATATTCTAATCCGGTGAGGTAGACCAGAATTTCGGCAATCGTAAGTAAAAAGTATGCGGCTATTTGAAACCAAACCGATGGATGCTCTCCTCGTTCAATTCCTCCTTCGATACTGTAGATGATAACAAAAGACAACGTGAGTAAAATAAAACCAGTAATGATTTTGCGGTGCGTATTAAATCGAATGCCTTTTGTTTCGAGCATCGGAAAAATAAATGAACTTAATAGCGGTGTTAAAATCAAAATAAAAACAGGGTTGGCTGCTTGTACTTGTTGTGGTAATAAGGTGGTTCCAAAGAAGCGAAGGTCTAGTTTAGTAGCTTGTAAAACCCACTCCGAGGTGCTTTGATCGCTAAGCATCCAGTAAACAGGAACAAATATAAATAAACCTAAAATTTCCCAAACCGATAGGATAGCGTGTACCGATTGTTCTGGAAATTTTTCGGAAGCAATGTCTTTTGCTTTTTCACCTTTAACTAATCTTGATACCTGTGTGAGTAAATAGAAATTTACAGAGATGAAATTTATTTTAGGGAACCCGGAAGGTGGAATGCGCACATATTTTTTTCTTCCGGCAAAGAAAACAAGTGTTGCTACGAACATCAAAATGCCAGGAATACCAAAGGCTACTTTGGCACCAAAAGCGGTTAGCGTATAAGGAATGAGCAATGTTGAAAAGAAGGATCCGAAATTAATGCTCAGATAAAACCAACTAAATGCCTTACTCATCAGAGATTGATTACTGTCATCAAATTGATCTCCAACATTCGCCGAAACGCATGGTTTGATGCCACCAGAACCTATAGCAATAAGCACTAAGCCAACCATAAATACGGTATAGTTATCGGTGAAACCGGCCATTAATAAATTACCAAAACTATACACCAAGGAAAGCCAAAGGATAATGGTGTATTTTCCAAAAAACCAATCAGCCAATAGGGCACCGGCAATGGGGAGTAGATAATTTAAGGTAATAAAGAAATGCGTTACTTCGTTCGCTTTTGCTTCTGCTATCGATTGTAAATCAGGGTTGGCAGTCGGGTTGAAAAAATGAGTTGCCAAATAAACGGTTAGAATAGCGCGTAACCCATAGTAACTAAAACGCTCAGCAGCTTCATTGCCAATAATGTACTTAATGGAGGATGGAATTTTTGCAGACATCTTACAATTGTTTCTATAAAAATTCAATGCCTCGTTGAATATCGTGCATGCTTTCCGCTAAAGTGAATCATTGAATCGCCTGTGCGACAGTTTCAGTCGCTGAATGGAAATGAATCTTTTTAAATTTTCGGAACTAACGTTATAACCCTGGAAAGAAATTGCTAACAATGGTTTTGTAATTTCTACTGATTTTAAGTCGATCGCCTTGACTCATAATTACATAATACTCTCCATTAAAATAAGGTATAAATTCTTTTACCTGATTTACCTGAATTATCCAAGATCTATGAATGCGAACAAATTGAGTTGGGGGTAAGAGCGATTGTAGCTCATTTAAACTATGGTGTGCTAAGGCAGTTTGTTGTTCGGTAATAACCTTTACGTAATCACCCGCCGCCTCAATGTAAATAATTTCTTGTAAGGGAATGAACTGTATTCGTTTAGAATGTCGAATCATAATTTTATCAAGCACTCTGGGTGTTGATTGTTGTTGAGCAACAAGAAGTTTTTTTAATTGTGTTAAAACCTCTTCGTCATTCATCTTTCGAATATTTTTAAGAACATTATCGACAGTGGATTTGAATTTTTTTCGTTCAATTGGTTTTAGCAGATAACCCAGCGCATGCACTTCAAAGGCTCTCATAGCGTAGGTATCGAAAGCTGTAATGAAAATTACGGCAGGCGTGTACACCTCAAGTACTTTGCCCAATAAATCAAAACCATTCAGTTCAGGCATTTGAATATCAAGAAATAATACATCGGGTTTTAGTTGCAGAATATTTTGAAGAGCCTGAGCACTAATTGTGCAACTGCCTATAAGTTCTATTTCCGGAAATTCTGTGAGCATGGATGTTACCACATCAATAGATAAGCTTTCATCATCCACAATATAGCCTCGAATTTTATCCGGTAACATAAGGCAAATTTATTTCAACCCGAGTAATTCCATGATCATTTATTATTAAATTCACGGCAGCAGATGACTTATAATAACGGGCAAGTCGTTCAGTTACATTGCTAAGTCCTATGCCATAACCCGACATCATTTGGTTGTTCGAATCAACAAACGTATTCCGGATTTCAATTTGAAGTTGAAGCTGATGCACCCGGGCCGTCAATGAAATAAAAATTGGTTTATTCGTTTGTTCTACACTGTATTTAATTGCGTTTTCCAGAATAGGTTGTACTATAAAAAACGGTATATGTGCCTCGTAGGTTTCCATTTGAATATCGGTATCGTACTGCAGTCGTTCTTCAAAACGAATCGATTGTATATCCATGTATAGTTGAACATGATTTAATTCTTCTTTCAACGAAATAAATTCACGTGTTTCTTTATTCAGTGTTTGTTGAAGTAAGGCTGACAATCTACTCAGCATTATTTCAGCTTTTTCTGTTCGTTGGGTTAGTATCAGTCCGTTTAGCGCATTCAATGTGTTAAATAAGAAATGCGGACGAATTTGCATTTTTAGTTTTTCAAGATGTTGTAAAGCTAGTTCGTTTTCCAATGCTTTATTTTGAAGTTCGGTTACAAGTAAATCTTCTTTCGTTTTATAATAGGTTTGCATATATACATACATATTAACCATGCCTACCATTAAGAAATAGTTTACCACATAAGCAAAATACTTGTAGAGAAATGGAACGATCATTTCACTAATTGTTACTTTGCGATGGTAGTATATTTCTGCAAAAGGTTTAAGAAAGAAGACCTCTAAATAAAATTCGAGTAAGAGCATACATGTTGCCAAACAAATATGCAATATGATAAAACTTGATATTCGTGTATTCCCGATATTTATTTTTAGCCCTATTAGAATTATCAATGGAGTGAATAGGAGCCATAACAGCCATCGAAGTAAGTATTGCCGCACTTCCACAGGATCAACAACAGGAGCACCAAAATAGGTGTATGCTATTACTTCACTCCCATAAACCAAACCACCCATAACAAGCCAAAACAACAAAATGCTCCACACAATTTTTTTGCGATGCTTCTTGAGTAATTGCCAATAGGGAATCTGTATCATCTATCGTCGAAAGTAGTTTAATGTTTAGATTCTAAAGTACTATTGTTCGACATAATTTTGGAACGTGGATTTATTTAAGATCGCTTATGATTATTTTCGAAGAATCTTTATCCATCCGAAATCTGTATGAATATTGATCTTAACACCAAAGGCTAAAGTCATAATAAAATCCTTCATCTAATTTAATCATAACATTCCTTAAAGAATCCGTGTTCTAAAAGATGTAGGGGGCGTTAATTGATTTTTCTTCATAATCAATTTCCATAGTTGTTTTAAGAGGCTGATTGAATTTATTTCGAATAATAATAATTCTAAAGCATAGCATGTGCTATCAAAATGAAATTACTTCCATTCTGAATTTAACCCAGTACATTTATAAAATAAAATGATTGTCTATGAGCTTCTTCAAAAAGTTATTCGGTATTCCCTCTAAAGATAAAAGTACTATACAAACTTCATCCAAACTAACAAGAATGGAAAGGAAAGAACTTCTTTTATCACAATTGGAAACTCATGTACGAAGTGCATATATTCCGATTGTAGAAGAAACTAGCGCTTCGTTTACGTCGAATTCTAAATTCGGAGGTTACCCTTATCTACGACATGAAGCAGACTGGCCCATTTGCCCGAATTGCAATAACCACATGCAGCTGTTTCTACAACTAAATACAGAACATATACCAATAAGCCAAGGAACAGGGTTAGTACAAATATTTTATTGTACGAATGATGAATTGTGTTGTGATTCAGTATGTGAGGCCTATGAGGCTTTTTCTACTGGCGTGGTATGCAGATTAATTCAGGTTGACGGTGATTCAGTAACTATAAAACCTAAGATGGAGGAAATTTTTAAGGAAAGAAGAATCACATCCTGGGAGGAGAAAAAAGATTATCCGCATTATGAGGAGTTAGAAAATTTGGGAATACAACTATGTGTAGATGACTATCAAATTTTGGAAGAAGATGAAATTGGAATACCACTTACCGGTGATAAATTATATGGTTGGCCTAACTGGATTCAATCACCGGAGTATCCTACGTCGAAGGTCAATAAAGCCACACTTCAATTTCTTTTTCAAATTGATTCAGAGTGCAATTTGCCTTATATGTTTGGCGATAGCGGATGTGCTTATATCTTTCAAAATCCAAAACAATTCGACGAATTAGCTTTAAACTGGTCTTGTTGTTAAAGCGCTATTCCGACTTAGTGATTTTCTTTACAAGCATTCCTTTTTCTGTTTGGGCTTTCAGAAGATAGATTCCTGATGGAAGCCCAGAAATATCGAGGGTGTTTTTAAATTCAGATTCTAAAACCTGTTTGCCCGTGATGGTATGAAGCGTTACGTATTGTATGGCCTCATCAGATGTAAGATGTAAAGTACTGAAAACAGGGTTTGGATAACAGGTTAGAGTTGCTGTTGAATTTACAGAAGTTGTATTTGTAGGATAAGTTGATAACATGGTTTTGTATAGAGCCTTTACCACTTTGTCGGTATAAGTATTCATCAAACTATCTTGATTCGATAAAACTGAAATGTAAATACCTCTTGTTGTATCAGCTACGTTGCTATGAATTTGACCAATCCAGGTACCACCATGATCGAATACTACATTCCCAAAATAAATGTCTTTGAAAATACCCAAACCGTAAGAACTGGTACCACCAATACTCGTCCATTGAAGCATTTCATTTACCAACGTTGATTTTGTAATAAGTTGTCCATTCATTAACCCACTCCAAAATCGGGTTATATCAGAAGGCGTCGATACAAGAGCACCTGCCGCATCAGCACATGAATTTAATTCAGCCGGAAGAATACTACTACCAGGTGAATTCCAATCGCAAACTTCATCTAGTAAATTATCGCCATTGATATCTGACCAGAAGTGTGCATAAGTTTGTGTAGCGGTTTCATAGGGAGGGAAGAACGTTTTCGTCATGCCCAAGGGCGTTAGTATGCTATCGCGAATGATTTCATGCACAGGTTTACTTAATTTGTTTTCAAGAATGAGACCAGCAATGAGGTAATTCGTATTACTATATTCCCAACTTGCACCAGGAGCGAAGCTTGGGGTGGTTACATAAAAGGAGAGAATTTCATCTTTCGACCAGAGTTTACTCACGTTCATATTAAAAACATTCCAGAAATTCTGATTGCCCGTATAACTTGCAATACCACTTGTATGATTTAATAGTTGCTTTATGGTTACCGCTCCATTTACATTAGGGTAAGTTGGTATATAGGTTCCAATACTATCGTTTAAACTAAGTTGTCCGTTTTGAACGAGCTTTAGGATGCAAACACTAATAAAAGTTTTAGTGTTACTGCCAATTCCAATCAGCATATTCGTATCGAGAGGCGTACCTGCATGCGATTCGCCATAGGTTGAAGCCCAAGAACCATAATTGTTTTTAACTGCAACGGTTAGTCCTTTAAATTTATACCCTGCTCCTAAATCTTGCAAAGTATCTTGTAGCGCTAATTGAATATTCATGGGCATTTGTGCTTTAAGCGAAAGGTGTAGCCCGAAACAAAGTAAAACGGAAAGAAGTAAAAGTTGTCGCATGATTTATAATTTTATGCTAACCTACTTTCGGATAGTTTGTTAGAATAATTTCTTTGTACCAACGGATAGACATTTATTATCAACGGTAAAAAAATTAGTTGAAAAGAAAATGGAAGAGAAAAATTTTGGTCAAATACTAACAAATCTATTGCTGCATTCCGTCTCTTACACTATGAAAAAAATGATACTTTTCTTTTTACTAGCTGTTTCCATGAATGCAAACGCACAATGGATTAATTCACTCTCCATTTTTCCAGCTAATCCAAGCCCCAGCGATTCTGTTTTTTTAATTGCTGATTGTAATTTTCCTTCGGGTTCCTGCGATTTACATACACAGGGTGCTTCGGTAATGGGCAATAACATTTCGGCATGGGCACTTCATTGTGTTGGTATGCTTGCTTATATCTGCAACCATATCGATACGATTCCTCTGGGTACACTTGCTGCCGGAACCTATGTGGCTTCGTTTCAACTCGATCATGGCGCAGGCCCTGTGCCTTGCACTCCGGGTATTGTTCCTGGACCATCTTCCACGTTAACCTTTACCGTTGGTGTGGTAACTTCACTACCCGATTTGCAAGGAAATAGTAATCTTCTAGAAATTTATCCTAATCCTATAGAAGATGTTTTAATAATCAGGAATTGTTTGAGTGCGAGCAAAAAAGTGCTTTATAATGCGCAAGGACAAGTGCTTCTTTGTTTTATCGGCAATAAGACTGATTTGCAACAGTTACCATCCGGGATTTATTATTTGGAATGTGAAGGCAAACGACAGAAGTTGATTAAACGATAACTTCTTATCTGTTTCCTATCACATCATGATTATACAACTAGGGCTGCGATGTACTGATGCCATTAGTGATATTATTTTCGATTACCAAATAGTCAAAAACATCCACACTACCATCGGCATTCAAATCGGAAATAATATATCCTGAGTTTCCTGCGAGTATATCCGGATCCATCACGATATAATCAAAAACGTCAATAGTTTTATCTTGATTTATGTCTCCCGAGAAGAAGGCCCATTTACCCGATTCAACTTCTACCATATTATCACCATGTGCCTTGGAAGCGGCATTGGTAAAATTGTAGGTTCCAGCGGAGGTTAAATTAACGGGGTTCTTACTCCAGGTTTCTAATGTATTTTGATGCTTAACTACGATGTATTTGGAACCTCCTATTAACGAATTAGGAATGAATAAAGATATGCTACCATTATTCATTACATAAGCGGAAGTGCTGTAAACTAGGGCGTATGGTGCAACATGCTGATGAAATTCTACGGTAACATAATCCGTCATAGTGGTTTGATTCGATAAGCCGGAGTTATATAATAATGGAACCATAGTACCACCACCATTGTAGTAACCTTGAATGAGCATTTTAACTTCATACGGAGCTAAACAATTTGTAGAAAATGTTATATCATTATTTAGTAGAAAATTAGATGTAACGCCATTCAGCATAAATCCGTTCAATATTCCATGGTTAGAATTACCACTCATATCAGACAATTGAATTAAACTCGAATTATCATCAGCAGGTACACCTTGGTCGCAGGTATAATTAGCCAATAGGCCGGGCTGGGCGCTGGTAATTCTACACGTTTTGTTCAAATCAATTTCACTGCCTTGTTTGGCAACATCCCAAATTCTAATTTCATCCATATGTCCTTTAAAAAACGCATCGTTTACATAATGCCAACTACACCCAATTTGTAAAGGGATATTCGTGTTTTGTGAAGCCGTATCCACCACATTCGGACAAATAAATTCTACTCCATTTTTATAAAAGCGAAGTGAATTTCCTTCATATACTACGGCAACATGTTGCCACTGATTCCAATCAACGGTAGTAGGTTCAAAGTTACCATAACCCAATCCCATAATAAATTTATTATTAGAAATGCCAAGATAGCGGTCCCATCCAAAATTATCGGTGCTAAAAACCATTTGTACGTTCGGGTTCAAACTATCCGTAGGCTTTATCCATGCTTCCCATGTTGTATTAGGCATCACTGAATTATCGCAATTTATACCGCTATTCACCCAATCATTTACGCCATCGAAATTTAATAGTTGCGCCGTTCCACTGTATGCCTTAAGGTTTATTACAAATGGATTTTCGGAAACATCATTATTTTGTATGCTTACCGATGCGGATTTGTAACCTGTTCCGCTCGATGTAAACTTCACTTGGAATTGCGCCATTTCACCTGGTGCTATGGTACCAATAAAGGGCGAAATGATAGCGAAATTTCCAGCATTCACTCCGGAAAGCGTCATGCCTGAAATACTTAGGTTACTGATGCCTGAATTGAATATAGAATAAACTTTAGTAATGAATGAACCGGCCGGTGCAGCTCCGAGTAATGTGTTATTGGCATTTTGATAGGTTGTATTATTATTTTGAATAGATACGGTATTACTCTCTACATCTATTTCAGGTCCTGTTGGTATCGGATTGAAGTAATTCGGTGCCATTGAAATTCGACCCAAGCAAGGAGATTGATAAGTTGAATTTACTTTGTTGTAATTCCCTCCAAAATACAAATCGTTTCCAATATGTGTATTACAGTATAAATTTTTAGAAATATCGGCGTCAATACGAACACAGAAGTCATTCGATTTAACAGCTTCCGAATTGGTAATATGAAAGTTTAACGGACTAGTACAGGTATCACCAAAACCATAGTATACTTGAACATTGGTGGTAATCAGTTTGTCGTTTTCAGCAAGAATATCATTAACCGACGACATCATGCCACCTGTTAAGTTAGTAGTTCGTACGAGTGATCCATCGGTTCTACTAAAAGCGGCCAGTTGCGAAGTAGCCGTGGTGTTTACCGCCGTGAACTCACCACCAACCCATATTTTTCCTCCGTCCACTTTAAAGCTATTCACCAAACCATTAAAACTCAATTGCGGACTACTTAAAAGCGTTAAGGTATTAGCATCATACACAGCAAAACGTTCACGCGATTGTCCGTTGATATTGGTAAAATAACCACCAACGTATAATTTGCCATCAGAAACTAATAAACGGTGTACATCGCTGTTTGGGTTAGGTGCCCAATTTTCAATAGCTCCAGTAGTTTTATTGATGGCAAGCAAATTACTTTTTGAAATATTATTGGTATTATCGGTGAAGGATCCACCAACGAAAATGTAATTGCTACTCACATCTACACAGTAAGCGTTTCCAAATGATTTTGTAAAGTTAGTGAGCTCAGCTCCTGTTGCCAGGTTATAAACGGAAAATGAGAAAGGTTGAAAAGAAGGAGAGTACCAATTGCCTGCGATATATAACAAACCATCTTTAACTTTTAATCCAAAAGCATTGCCATTAGGATGCGAATTAATATTTAATGGTAGAATACTATTGGTACTTGTTTTGATGGCATAAAGCGCTTTTCTGTCAATGCAATTTATATGACTAAAATAACCGGTAAGTATAATATTATCGCCCTCGTTTGCCAAACACGTGAAGGAGCCATTGCTAAAAGGATCCCAATTTTCAGTTACACCTGTCAATTTGTTGAAGGCAACATTGTTATGTAATTTTCGTTCTAAGCCGCTGGTGGTGTAATTCAAATAGTCTGTTATATACACTTCACTTAAATCACCCACACAATAAATATTATTACCAATCACCTTCATTTCGCGTATGGTGTTTGTAAGATAAAAGAACCGTGCCCAAAGGACAGAGTCTGTGGCAAAATCGTAACACGTTATACGCGTATCATACGTTCCTCCCGACTTGAGGTACAAGCGATCACCTTCCAATGTAATTCGTTCAATATTTGCTGCCCAATACATCGATTTAAAACTACCACCAAAGAATCCGGCATCACCAAATAAATAACCCGTCGAATTTCCTGTTGTTAGATCGAACAAGCCCACTTTACTTATTTCAATTCCGGAAATGCAGTAATTCTGAAAATGTCCGGAAATAATTGCTTGATTATTTCTAAAGGCAATATCCGTCATATTTAATGGGATTAACATACAGGAGTCGATTTGTGGATACCAGTTAGTAAGCGTGTTCGATGCCAAATCGAAGCAAGCAATTCGATTTCGGCTTTGTCCGCCTACCTGATTAAATGAACCTATAGCATAAAGCTTATTATTATGAATGCGAATACTAGAAACCGCGCCATTAATGGTTGGCAAAGGATTTTGAAATTGTTGCGAAGCAATATCAAGTACCATAATATTATTAGCAACATTTCCAAACGACCAATACGTGAGCGCACCAGACAAATAAAGTTTACCGGCATGGTGTAACATGCGGAGCTCACTCCAACTTACTAAATACCCCGGAAAGATGGGCACACTAAAATTAGGATCGTATTGTTTGTTCGATAAAATATGCCGAATAGTTCCGGAAGGAAGTTGAATTACATAATACCCACCGGAGCCGTCGTTCGTACACCAAACGGCATTTTCATTTACGGTAGAAGGCGCCGGAAGCAAGGTGTCGGATAGGGCAGTTACATGAGCAATACCGGTATTGTACTTTCCAACATAATCGAAAGCGCCGGCTGCTATGAGGGTATCGCCACTTTGTTCTAAATCATATACCGGCCCATCAGGTGTATATTTGGTTGGATTGAAGGTTTGAGCAAAAATGGTTGATGTTAGGAGTTGAAGCAGAGCAACAATAAGAAGAAAACGTTGCGATTTTGTTAGGCGTTGCATAGGATTTAATTTGAAGTACAAAAATCTAATCACCATCTTCTTTTTGTCTTACCCGAAAGGGTAATTTTGCAGTGCTGTGCTGGTTCATGTAAAACACTATTATATCAACCAACAATTATTTCTGCGTGCATTAGCCATTGTATTATGTTTAAGAACTAACCAAGTTGACATATCTTAAAAAGCCAAGCAATGAAAAAAGTATAATAGGAATCCATATTCAAAGGAGTTGTTTCATGTATCTAATTTGTAGATTTAAGTACAGTTTATAATAACACGATGCTGTAAAAACGCTACAGGCATTCTTGGTTGAAACCATAGCAAAGATTTGAAAACAGCCATTTTAACGCAACGGAACAAGTTGTTTTTTTATGTAATAGAATTATATAAAAAGTGCAACATTCGACAAGCAGGCACTACTACTTTGAAAAGTAATTTCATGAATAAATACTCCTTTAGGGTAACATTTCATATTACCTTACAATCGATTTTTGTAACCGTTTATTTCTCAAACTATGAAATGTTACGCTGTACTTGGTTTGTTTGCACTCTTGTTGAGCAGTCAATTATTGGCACAGACAGATAAAGATTCGTTGTTACGCGTGGTTAAGAACAGTAATCATGATACGCTGACAATAAATACGTATTTGCAATTATGCAAAATATATCAAGATGAAAACCCTGATTCAACTTTATTTTTTGCACTGAAAGCAGAAAAATTAGCAAAGAAAATAAATGATCCTTTTAGGGAGATAAGAGCGATTCATGAAAAAGCTGTAGCCTATGATTTAAAGGATAACTTAGATTCCTGTACTTTTTTTTTAAACAAAGCCGATTCTGGTTATACTGCTCTACATCGTTTCGATTGGAAAGCTTCCGTTTTAAGTGATTTAGGGGTTGCGTATTATTTACGATCTAAACATGAACTTTCATTAAGGGCTTATATTAAAGCGTATGACTTAATGAAAGAACATAGCACTAAAAAAGATATTGCTAAAACACTCAACAACATGGGCTTGTTATTTAAAGCTCGAAAAGAATTTGATCGAGCCATTCAATCATTGCAAACGGCCCTAGAAATTAAAAAGGAAATTAACGACGAACCGGGAATACTCAATACAACAATTAATATCGGAAGCCTTTTTCATATGCGTGATATGTTTGATAGTGCCTATTATTATGCTTCCATAGGTTTAATTCAAGCGGAAAAACTTCAATACCCAAAGGATATTATCATTTGTAAATCTAACATGGGTGCAGCCCTGTGCTCAATGGGCAAGTACGATCAAGCATGGAAATTACTACAACCCATTGATCGAGATTTTCAAGCGGGAGTTCATAAATTCGTTTCCCCAACGCTATTTGAGTCTATGGCTAATTTATATATGCACAAAGAACAAGGGGCAAAGGCATTGGAGTATTTTTTTAAAGCCCTTCAATTAGCTAAGCAAAGAAATTCTCTAGAATCGATTACTTCCTTTCATAAAAGCATTGCTCGAATGTATTTCAAGAATGGCGACTATCGGAGAGCATATTTGCATTTAGACACATCTAAAACACTTACCGACTCTGTGTTAAGTACCAACAACGTCAGACAACTTGCCGAAATGTCGGCTATTTTTGAGACGAATGAAAAACAAAATAAGATTCAAATTTTACAGGAAACAAATCAACTTAATTTGAATCTTCTTGCATCCCAAAGGAAGGTTCGTAATTATTTTATTCTTTCAACAATCTTATTTGTAGGATTAAGTTTTCTGTCGTTTCGTGCCTATCGTGGAAATCGAAGAAAGAATAAACTGCTTACGGAGCAAAATAATCTTATTGAAAAATCATTGCAAGAGAAAGAAATTTTATTGAAGGAAATTCATCATCGTGTTAAGAATAATTTGCAATTAGTTTCCAGTTTACTCAGTTTACAATCCAATTATATCGACGATGAGAAAGCATTAGATGCCGTTCGAGAAAGTAAAAACAGGGTACAGTCTATGGCATTAATTCATCAGAATTTATATCGTGATGATGATTTGGTGAATATTGAGGTGAAGGAATACATCGAGCAACTGAGTAACTATTTATTTCATTCCTATAACATTCATCAACAACGGATTGCATTGGAGTTAGATATTGATGCCATGAAATTGGATATTGATATATTAATTCCATTAGGGTTAATTTTAAATGAGCTAATAAATAATTGTTTGAAGTATGCCTTTCCTGATCAGCGAAATGGTAAAATTAGAATTACTTTGAAACAACAGGAGTCAGAATTACATTTAGGAATTTATGATAACGGTATTGGCATGCAAAATAAAACGATGCATTTTGAACAAAATTCGTTCGGGTATAAAATGATAAATGCTTTTCTTAAAAAAATGAAAGGTCATATTGCATTATTTACAGAAGATGGTACAAAAATCGACATAAAAATTCCAGTTCTAAAATGAGTAAGGTGAAAGTACTAATTGTGGAAGATGAACCGGTTATTGCCGAGGATATAGCATCTATACTTGAAAAAAATGATTATCAAGTTACTGCCATTGCATATCATACGGAAGATGCCTTGGAAGAATTAAAACAATTTCCGGATTTGGTTTTACTCGATATTAATTTGAATGGCGAGCATGCCGGAATCATGATTGCCGAAACCATCAATAAGAATTATCAACTACCTTTTATTTTTCTAACATCCTATTCCGATAAACATACGCTGGAAAAGGCCAAGCATACTGAACCTGCGGGTTATATTGTAAAGCCCTTTTCTGAAGCGGCCTTGTATTCGGCTATCGAAATAGCTATCTTTAATCATACCCAACGTAACAAACATAAATTTCCTGATTTGTCGTTACAGATTCTCAATAAACAAGTTGAAATAGCCATTACGGATAGAGAGTTTGAACTATTAAATTTAATTTATAACGGTCGATCTAACCAGCAAATAGCGGATGCCTTATTTATTTCATTGAATACGGTAAAAAAGCACATCAACAATGTATATCTTAAACTCGGTGCTGCATCCCGAACCCAGGCTATTCATACATTAAGAGAATACATGGTGAAGGGGTAGTCTGAATCACGGATGAAGACGGATGAAACGGAAAACACAGATTTTTATTTATATTCAAAATACCATTGAATGTATTTATCTGCATATTCCTTTTCATCCGTCTTCTTCCGTGATCTTTAATTATAACCTTCTTCTGTGTTTTCCTTTTCATCCGTCTCCATCCGTGATCAATTATTGTCTGAATCACGGATGTTAACAGAATACTCGGATGGCACAGATTTTTATTTACAAATTTCTATTGAATGTATTCATCTGTGTTTTCCGTTTCATCCATCATCTTCCGTGATCTTTAATTATTACCTTCATCTGTGTTTTCTGTTTCATCCGTCTTCATCCGTGATTCGGAACGTAAACTTTGGATTTCTAAATAATTAATAAACGAATCTTTTAAATGTTAAACGATTACTTCCGAAATTAATTAACAATCCTACTTCCATTTTATAAGCTTTCAAATAATTGAGTATTTGAGCAGTGTGCACGTCATCTAGATTGATAACAGTTTTAAGTTCTACTAATATTTTTCCTTCTACAACGAAGTCAACGCGTCTATTACCTATAGGTTCTTCTAGTTCTTTATAATAAATAAGTTGTTGTTTTTCTCTTTCAAACACTAGATTCGATTTGCTCATTTCAAACGCTAATGCTCTTTGGTAAATTACTTCCTGAAAGCCATTACCTAAAAAATTATGTACTTCATAAGATGCGCCGATTATTCTCTCGGTTATTTCTTTAAACTTAAGTTCCATTTTAAAAATTTAGTTGTTCAAAGTTATCCTAAAAGCAGGTACTTGAAAGTGTACTTTTTATTATTAAGAAACTCCATATTACAATTTCAATCTGTGTTTTCCGTTTCATCCGTCTCCATCCGTGATAAAAAAAGGCCACCCCTCAGGGCAGCCTCTTAAACTATTTAAACGACCAGCTTATTCAGCCGGTTTATTTTCTTCTTCTTGTTGCGGACGTGGTTTTCTATCGCCATGAGGCTTATTACCATGGTGCGGTTTACGATCACCTCGATCATTACGGTCACCACGATCAGGACGCTCACTACGCTCCGGACGATCAGGCATTCCTTCTGGTTTCGGTAATAAAACTTTACGTGAGAATTTGTATTTGCCTGTTTTCGGGTCAGTACCCATTAATTTCACCTTAATCTCATCACCTTCTTTGAAAACACCATCCATCGTTTCTAAACGCTTCCAACTAATTTCAGATATGTGTACTAAACCTTGCTTCCCCGGTAAAAATTCTACGAAGGCACCAAATGGCATAATTGATTTCACAACAGCATCATAAGTTTCTCCAATTTCAGGAACCGCTACAATACCACGTATCCATTCCGTTGCACGATCTAATCCGGTTTTTTCTTTTGAGAAAATACTGATATGACCTTTGTTTTCAACCTCTTCAATGGTTATTGTAGTACCGGTTTCGCGTTGAATTTCTTGAATAATTTTTCCGCCTGGTCCGATAACCGCACCGATAAATTCTTTATCAATCATCATGAACTCCATACGAGGTGCATGAGGTTTCAAATCGTCGCGATGAGCTGGCATACAAGAGTACATGGCATCTAAGATGTGCAAGCGTCCGGCACGAGCTTGTTCCAAGGCCTTCATCATAACATCCATACTTAAACCATCAACTTTGATATCCATTTGAATTCCACAGATACCATCTTTTGTTCCAGTAACTTTAAAATCCATATCACCTAAATGATCTTCATCACCAAGGATATCCGTTAATACAACCCAAGCACCATCGGCACGTGAAATTAACCCCATCGCTACACCACCAACATGTTTTTCAACCGGTACACCGGCATCCATTAAAGCTAAGGAACCGGCACAAACCGTGGCCATAGATGAAGAGCCATTACTCTCTAAAATATCGGATATAATACGAATAGTATACGGGAATTTTTCTTTTACAGGTATTACATGTTTTAGTGAACGTTGTGCAAGATTGCCATGTCCTACTTCCCGACGACCCGGGCCGCGCATTGGCTTAATTTCCCCTGTTGAAAACGGAGGGAAGTTATAGTGTAAATAGAAACTAGAATATTCCGACTTCTCCGCATCTTCAATCAACTTCTCGTCTTCCGGAGTTCCTAAGGTAACCGTACTTAAGGATTGTGTTTCACCACGAGTAAAAAGAGAAACACCATGCGGTGATGGTAATACATCTACTTCCATATCTAACGGACGAACTACATCCAAAGCACGACCATCTAAACGAATTTTCTCGTCGATCATCATGTTACGAATGATTTCTTTTTCCAATTTATGTAAGTAATAACCTACCAACGGTGCATCTTCTTCTGAAAGCTCTCCTAAATGTTCAACCAGTTCCGCTTTAATTTTATCAAATCCTTCGCTACGTAGTTTCTTACTTAAAGCGCCTTTCGCAATGGTATAAATTTTATCTGATGCAAACGCTTTTACTTTGTCGTTCAATTCTTCATTGCGGTAAGGTTTGGTATAATCACGTTTGGCAGGAGAACCAACCATTTCCCATAATTCTTTTTGAGCCTGTACTTGAATTCGAATCGCAGCATGGGCTGCTTCAATAGCAGCAACTAAATCAGCCTCACTACATTCTTGAGCTTCACCTTCTACCATCATGATATTCTTTTCGGTAGCAGCCACTATGAAATCCATATCACTGTCTTTCATTTGCGAACGTGTTGGGTTAATAACGAAGGCTCCGTTGATTCGGGATACTCGAACTTCAGAAATAATTTCTTCCACTGGAACATCAGAAACTGCTAAGGCAGCCGACGCCGCCAAACAGGCTAAGGCATCAGGCATTATTTCAGGATCAGACGAAACTAGGGTTACTAAAACTTGAACATCACATAAATAATCATCCGGAAATAACGGGCGAAGTGCGCGATCAATTAAACGGGAAATAAGTATTTCATAATCGCTCAATCGACCTTCACGTTTAAAAAACGAACCGGGTATACGACCGGCGGCGGCAAATTTTTCTTGATAATCTACACTCAGTGGGAAAAAACTTTGTCCTACTTTAGGTTCTAAATTAGCTACTACAGTAGCGAGTATAGCACATTTACCCATGGTAACAAGTGCTGAACCATTGGCTTGTCGGGCCATACGACCCGTTTCGATGGTAATCATTCTTCCATCACCTATATCGAAAGTTTTGGTTTTTACATTAAACATATAATCTTGATTTAAACAAATGAACGCCCACTGCAAATTGATAAGCAGTCAGCGTAGTTATAAATAATTTTTTAATATCGTTGGAAAACAGGAAGGCCCTTAAAACAGTAATTCCGAACCTTCTGGGTTCGGAATACTGAACAATGTTTTTATTTTCTTAGTCCTAAAGTTACCAGAAGTGAACGGTAACCCTGTAAGTCTGTTTTTTGGAGATAGGATAAAAGACTTTTACGCTGACCAACCAATTGTATTAACCCTCGGTTAGAGCTGAAATCTTTTTTATTTTTTTGCATATGCTCCGATATGTGCTTGATACGCTCGGTTAGCATGGCAATTTGGGCTTCTACGGAACCGGTATTCTTATCGTTTCCGCCAAATTGAGTGAACAATTCTTTCTTTCTTGTGCTTGTTAATACTGACATCTTTAAAGTATTAAGGTTATTATTTTTTTAATCGGGTGCGAAAGTAGGGAAAAGGTTGTAATAAACCTGATTTATTTTACAATTTATTGAGGGAAGGCCATCTTCAAACTTAGATTAAATAAAAAAACATGTAAATTAATAGTAATTTGAACGGGATGGCAAGTGGTTTATGGAGGCAGTTAGTTATTCCAAAACATATGGAAGGCAATGTTTAATGGGGCGCTTTCGTGTTTTCGAAGGGCATAATTTTCTTGGAGGAAAACGTGGTAATTAACACCTAACTTTTTATACTAAATGGTTGAGAATTATTTCATGAAGTTATGCTAAGTATAATCTCAAAAGGTACAAACTCGATTCTACATGTTTCGATTCATCATTTCGAATATGCGATTCGTGAAGCAAATTATTCGATTCGCTTGGATAGGTTTTTTACTTGTGTTTTTGGCCTTCAATTTTACGCCATGAAACAAATAATCACAATTAAAAAATTAACTATCATGCTACGTTTATTCAGTATTATCATGCTTTTCACGACTTTATTACAAGTCAACACCTGGGCACAAGCACCCAATCAAATTAACTATCAGGGGGTTGCAGTCAACAGTGTCGGTACACCTATTATCAACCAAAACATTGCACTGCGTTTAACGGTGCATCAAAACACAGCCAACGGTACTATCTTGTATAGTGAATCACGAAATACAAGTACAGATGAAACAGGTTTATTTAATATTCAAATTGGATCTACGGGAGCCTCCGCAGTACTAGGTTCCTGGAGTAATATAAACTGGGAAAACGGCGCTAAGTTTCTGGAAATTGAAATGGACGCAACCGGAGGTACGAACTTTATCGACATGGGAACGCAGCAATTGGTTTCAGTTCCTTATGCACAATTTTCGAATGTAAGTGGTGGGTTAACGCCCACGGCAACTGTTGCACCAAATCAAATTACGAATGGCGGAGCTACAACCAATCAAGTGCTTAAATATGACGGTACTCATTGGGTAGCGGGTGATGACGTAAGTGCATTTTCTCTTCCTTATTTAGGTAATTCGCCAAGTTTTGGTCAATTATTTCGTATCAACAGTACAGCGGCCAATGGGAGTGCTTTATGGGGTAATGCAACAGGCAGTAATTCTGCAGCTGTACATGGAGCAAGTAGTGGTTCTAATGGCGTTGGTGTTCAAGGCTATGGTACCGGAGTAAATGGTATTGGGGTGGAAGGTTATACCTATGACCCTTCAGGTACCGGAATTTATGGTTGGAATTCCAATGGCGGAACCGGAGTAAAAGGTGAGGCAACTAGTCAGAACGTGGGCATTTCTGGTGTTTACGGTTTAAACAATGGAAATGGTGGTTGTGGCGTACTCGGCGAATCGAACGGCGCTAATAGTTTTGGCGTGCGTGGTTTGTCAACGAGTGGTGTAGGTTTGTATGGGTATAGTAGCACCAATCGTGGTGTTTTTGCTTCCACACTTTCAGGAACAGCATTGTATGGCTACAGTTTTACAGGATATGGTTTAGAATCGAATGGTAAAGTGAAATTATATGGAGGAAATATGAATCCGAGCGACGGAGCGGTATTAACGAGTGATGCTTCAGGCAATGCAACATGGAAACCCAGAAAAGTGGCGTTTACTTCTCAATATACCGCCTCTAATTTACCTTGGAGTTCTGGTTCCTATTTTTACTTAACCGGATTAAATGAAACCTATGATGTTGGTAGCGATTTTAACCCAACAAGCGCCGCAACTGATGCGAATACGTTCATCGCACCTGTTTCCGGTTTGTATTCGTTTCAAGCTCGAGCTGAGATTTATATTCTTTCTTCAGTATATAATGTAGAGTACATTGATTTAGCGTTTGTTATTAATGGCGTTAATTCTTTTGACCATATTGGTTCCGGAAGTTGGTCAAATACAGCATTGAGTAGTGGTTCTGTTGAAGGAACGCAACTTATTCATCTGAATGCTGGTGATAAAGTGAAAGTTCGGGTTAAAATGGTTTCAGAAGGTAATACTTCCGGTACAATGGCATCCTCAGGTTTTGAAGGGCACTTAATTTTCGCAGACTAATTCAAACATCTATCATCAATCAAACACAAATTAATAAGTCATGAAATCTGTTTTTATACTTTTAACACTGACGCTGTGTATTGCAACGAGCCATGCACAAAGCATACAACGATCAGTAATTGGTTCAGGAGGACAAAGTAATGCCGGCAGTAACCTCAAGTTGCGTTATACATTAGGAGAGGCCGTCATAAATACGGTTAGCAATGCTGGTCAGAAAATCAAACAAGGCTTTCAACAAGGCCCCACACCAAACTTAGCCTTACCCGTTCAAGGTTTCGAGTTTTTTGCTCGAAGAGAAAACGCAAATTCCGTAGAACTTCGTTGGAAAACGATGTCGGAACAAAATAATCAAGGGTTTTATATTGAACGTAAATTAGAACATGAAACTACCTTCTTGGAACGCAGTTTTCAACCAGCCATCATGCCTCAAGCATCAAATACTATCGAACGTACCTATAGTTTTTGGGATGCGAATTCATTTCAAGGGATCAGTTACTACCGAATCCGACAAGTTGACCATGATGGGAAAAGCAATATTTCTCTGATTCGTACCGTGAGTGGCGATCCGTCAAATCAGGCTGCCTTGCAAGTTTGGCCTATTCCGTCAAGTGGTTTTGTGAATATTCGTTTAGTAAGTACTAAACTTACCGAAGTGCAACTGCTAGATTCAAAAGGAGCTACGCTGCAAACCTTTACCATGGGGTTACAAGGTGATCAGCGCATCGACGGACTCAAACCAGGTATTTACTTTATTGCAGTAAAAGGAGAAAAGACGCTGTGCGAAAAGATCGTTGTGAATTAATTCTGGAATACAAACTTGTAAACTTCTACAATATGTCAATGAACTCGATTTGTATTCGAGTTCTTTGGCATGTAAACGATAGAAACTTCATTTTTTCTAGCAGCGTAGAATCGCAATAAAATTTCCGAATGTGTTGTTTTAAGCTTTCAGTATGTCTAACTACAACCTAGTGTTTGGTAATAAATAGCCAAGTACGTTCACTTTGGAAAGAAGATAGATTAAAAGAGCTACCAACCAAATTCACTCTCCATTTGTTGCTGTAAGTATAATATGCGATCAAGTTTCGGGTCCTTGTGCGTGGAGAGAAATACACTCCAATAATATTTTTCATTCATTAATGAACCTAGGAGAATTCCCTTTTCAAATTGCCAACTTTGAAAAATATTGAGGAATAGAATAAAACCGAAACAAGCACTAGCTATTGTTTTTTGAAGTCGTTGTTTGGATGCAAGATGTTGTATATACCAAGCTAACGGAAAAGCTAGTAAGGGTAGGGTTTGAATAAGTGCTCTGCATCCATAACTCCATCCATAAAACCAATCATGCCACGAAAAAACAAGATAGATATACGGGATAAAAAAAACGAATAGCACCCAATTGTACTTTTTTTCAAACGTATTATTTCCCATAGCGAAAGCGGCCGCAATGGCAACTAATACTAACGGCGTGTAAACAAACCATCCGTTCTGATAACTTAATAGACCTTGAATAATATGAGGCTTGCTAAAATCAAAATAATCAACTTCCTTATTATACGAGTAGTAAAGCCAAGAACCAGTTACAGATTTCCAATAGAATAATTGTGGTAAACATACCAACAGAACCAATAAGGCTATGGCCACAATATGCTTCCAATGGTTTAGCCAAAAAGTAAGTTTGTTCTTATGTGGCCAAAGAAGAGGTATAAGAACAACAAGAACATCAATGGGTCGAATTAATACACATAACCCTACACATAACCCGATGCCAAACGTTTTTAACCAACTTGGTTTTAAATACCAAGTTTGGGTTAAATAGAGTATGGCCGCATAAAGAAAAAATAAACAAGGGTGCGACAAACCACTGAAATGATAACTGTAATAAAGCAAATTAGTTCCAAAGCCCATGAGGATTGTTGTGATGGCGCTGATTGTGGAGGAGAAATAAGTTGAAAGAAAAAAAGTAAGTAGAAGAATTCCTAAACTAGCATAAAGCAAATTCGTATAGGCATTCGCTTTTTGGTAATGAAAAGAGTAACCATCAGCCGGAAAGGAAGAAAACCATTTCGAATAACCATGGGCAATGGCAAATCCTGGTGCATGCATCATGGCAACACCCATCGTGTATTGGTTACATACATTACCGGTTTTAGCTACTGGGTTAAAACCAAAACGGTGAGTTTTATTACCTGAAGGCTCGTAATTCGTAAGAATACTATCCAGAAAAGAAACCTTTTTCCAGTCTTTATAAATTAACAATGACGGTAGATAAGAGTGATATCCAAAGGCATCCCATTTAAGAACTTGATTACGTTTCCATTTATGTTGTACTTGGAGTACGAATAAACCGATTATGAAAAAGATAATAGCGGGAAGTGTGAGTCGTATTTTATTCGTAATTGTTTTTTGCATTAATATACTTACCAAAAGAACGACTCGTACTTCATAATATTTTATTTCTATCAGAAAATACTTGAGCGCTTAATAATTAGGGTTAATGCTTCGTCTAAAGTGTTTTGAAAATAGGATATTTAAACTACAATGTCACCTTTCAAAATCCTAAGCACCTGTCGCTCACTTTCTAAACCAACTTGCGTTGCAATCTGTTTCTTACTTAAGTCTTTATTTTTCATTAATTGCTGAATTCGTTCTTTACGAATTGAATTAATAAATGCATTCACGGTAACTCCCGTTTCTTTTTTAAATACTCTCGTAAAATTTCGCTCACTCATACATGCCATCTCAGCTAAATCAAACAACGACATTTTTTTGTCGATATGTTCAATAATGTAATCTTGCGTATTGTGAATGCCGGAATGAATATGATTTCTGAATTGCATCATCACACTATGCTGCATTTGATAACCTTCTCGACGGTTATAAACTACTAATTCACGAGCTACTTTATGAGCAAAGTATCCACCGCAACGCTGCTCTACAATATGAAGGGTTAAGTCGATTCCAGACGCAATTCCCGCACTCGTGAAAATACCGGATTGTTCGGTAAAAAGTATATTTTCTTTTACTATGGCTTTCGGAAAAAGTTGTTGTAATTGAGTTGTTCGTTTGAAATGAGTAGTACATTCTATTCCATCCAATAAATCCGCTAAACCTAATACAAATACGCCGGCACAAATACTTACAAGATGCACACCTTGTTGATATTGTTTTTGTATCCAAAGTAACAGTTCTTTATTCTTTTTAAATTCTGAAGAAAGTATAAACGATAGGTTGGAACCCGGCACTACGAGGTAATCACCGGCCTTGAGTTGAACATGACTAAAATGAATTTGTTTGCTAATAGGCAATCCCGCCGAGGACATAATGGCTTCAGTTAAACCACAATATTCAATTTCAAATGGGGCGCCATACTCTATAGCTTCATGAATGGTTTGATCGGGTCCGGCTAAATCCATCAAATGAATTTCCGGCAATACTAAAAAAACAAATTTGGTTATTGTGTTCGTTGTAATCATTGTCCAAAAGTAGTTTGTGCTTGCCAGATGCTAACGACTAAACTACGACAAATCCGGCCATCATGTTTAGGATATCTTCTTCCATAGGTTTTCCTTCACATTACCAAACCATTCTTCTTTTAAAATACTTAAAATGATCGAATCTCGTCGGCCACCATCTGCCGATGGTAAGTGGTTTCGAAGTGTTCCTTCTAGGGTGCAACCTATTGAAACCATGGCCTGCTTACTCCGTTCATTGCGCGCGTCGGCACGAAACTCAACGCGTTCCATATGCATTGTTTCAAAAGCATATTGTAATAAAAGAAATTTACAGCGCTTATTAACTGAAGTGCCCTGAAATTCATGACCATACCATGTGTAACCTATTTGAAGTGTACTAAAACTTAGCTGAATATCATAGAATCGTGTACTGCCCGCATAGCGTTTTTTCTCTTTGTCGTAAACAATAAACGGATACTCCTTTTCATCGATTCTAGCTTGCACCGCTTTATCAATATACGTTTCTAAGTCTTGAACATTCTTAATTTGCGCTAAACTATATTTCCACAGTTGAGGTTCTTGTTCGGCAAACAGTTTGAGGTATTGTATATCGGTACGTTGTAAAGGACAAAGTTTAACCTTGTCATCTTCTAACATAATATCATCCTTAAAGGTAAATGAACTCATGGGGAGTTAATAATATAATCAGCATGCAATTTATTTTTTAATACGATTATACTCGCTTTCATTCACCGATTTATTTTGATAATTGAATTGAATCAATCGATTGAAATTCCAAGTTAATCCTATACGAATATAGTTTGTTGAATACCGCTGATTGTAATTGGTTGTTATGGTATTTAAAGTTCTAACACCTTGTAACTGTGCGGTGCGAAAAATATCATTCCAAAGGATTTGAACAGCAAGCTGTTCGCGCAAAATGCTTCTGCTAATGCCAATGCTGGCATAATAGTACGGGTTCTTTTTAGTGAATCCATCCGATGAGGCTCCGTAAAATTCGAAGGTGCATTCGGTGCTGAATTTGTAGGGAAGTTGTAACTGATGAAACGAATAAATATACCACTGCGGTGAGGGTTTAGTGGGTTTGAATTCAGGGCGGTTGTCGCTGAAACGATATACATTCCAACTAATGATTTGATACGATGCGTATTTTTTGTAATTTATTGGCAGCTCGGTAGCAAGGGTAGTAATTGTGCGATGTTGAATATTTTCTTTCAAATACACATAACTATTTAAACCTTGGTTGCCGGGTTTGCCAATAGCCCATTGTGTTTGATTTGCGTAAGTATATGACGTGCGTAATAAATATGATTTGTAATAACATCGAAATTCATATTGATTTAAATATTCAGGTTTTAACATAGGATTTCCCTGAATACTGGTTAGTGAATCGAGGTACCACAGAAACGGATCTAAATCCTGGTAAATTGGCCGGCTTATTTTTCGTGAGTATGAAGCATTCACCGACCAAGATCCAGAAATAGTATAGGCTAGTTTAGCCGATGGAAAAAGATTAAAGTACGAGGTGTCGATAAATTTCTGCTTACTAATAAAGGAGTAATCCGTAACCTTGGAATATTCTGCACGTAGGCCAACGTTGAAATTTACTTTCTCTTTGTGCCATTGAAGGTTGCTGTAAGCAGCCGGAACAATTTCCTTATATAAGGTACCGTTGGCTTTACTAGATACTTCTTCAAACGGAGCGTACTCTTCCTGTTTAGAAAGAAATCGTATATGCCCTTCATTACTGGCATACGATAATTTTATGCCACTTTCCAAACTCAGTAGTTTATGTTTAATGCGATGGTCTGCTTGAAAAGTATAGAGCCAAATGCTATTTTTACTATCATTGATACGGTCGAAGTTATTTTTTTTCAAGATGGTGTCCGTAATCTGTTCATGTATACGATCGAGTAGTTTGTTTTGGAAACGATTGGCTTGTGCAGCTATAAACAAGCTGCTTCCTGTACTATCTAATTCAAGCAAATAGTTTATGTTTAAAGAGTTGTTTGAAAGGCGCGTATTCGCATCGTTATCCATATGTATTGTAGTACGTTTACCTTCAGGAAGAAGATAATCGCTATGTTGCATAACTTCTAAATCAAAGTCGTGCGCTAAGCCATCATACTGGATAGAAATACTGCTGCGCTTTGAGGTTTTATAGGATATGCCACACCGATAATAGAATACTTTTTTAGATAATGCATCCTCGGTATAATAGCCATCATTGATGTACACTTGATTGGGATACGTAAAACGGTTTTCAAATTTATTTTCCATCCAAGATATTCCGTATTCATTATTGAACGAAGAGGAAAAGAGCCATTTATCTTTTCGTATATTCAGCACTAAACCTGTTGTATTATACAGCACGCTCAACGGTTTTCGGTTTAAAACGCGATTCCATTGTAGCGATTCTGTAAGGATGAGCGATGCACCCTGCCGATAACTTTTTTTTGTTTGAACAACCAAAAGTGCTTTTCCTTTGGCATCATACTTTACGCCGGGGTTCGTAATAATTTCAATTGATTTTAGTTGATTTGGTGGAATGCTACGTAGCATGTCGTAGGTCGCTTCCTTGCCATCCACTACTAAGAGTAATTCTCCTTTGCCAATCAATTGCAGTTTGTTTTGAACTATGGCAATTCCGGGTAAACGACTTACTAATTCCTGCATCGAAGGGCTTTTTGATAACATAGATTGCTGTACGTTTATGCGCGTGCCTTCTTCGCTTTTTTCAAAAACAGGTTTGCTTGTTTTTACAGTAACGGTTTTTAAAGCGTTTGTTTTTTCGGCCAAATAGAAAGTCAATGTACTACCTGAAGTATAGCGAATGGTAGTGTCGAGATGTTCGTACGATGCAGAACTGAATTGAAAATGATAGTTCATCGTTGGTTCTAATTCCAGGTTTAATAATCCTTGTTCGCTCATACCCCCTCCAACGAATTGTTGGTTTGAGTCTGACACGACCACTGCAACTTCAATGGGTTTCTTAGCTATATCTTGAATAGAAATGGTTACTCGTTCTGCCCAACAAGCGAAGGGCGAACAAAAGAATACAAAGAGTATTTTTTTCATTACACAAAGGTCGTTTTACTGAATTTGCCTTGCTGGCCGTACTGCTGACCAATCAGGCCAATGTAAAAAGGGCATTTTTAAGATTAATGTTTTTGAGAAAACATCGCTTTGATTGACATGAATTGTCTATTTTTATCCAATCAAGGAATTCACTATGCGCAAACAATTATTTCTAGGTATACTTTTCGTAATGGGTTTATGTCAAATCCATTCTGTTAAAGCTCAAACCTTTAAGGACGTAGCACCCATTATTTATAACAACTGTACATCCTGTCATCATAGTGGAGGTGTTTGTTTTTCGCTTACGGGTTATATGGATTGGTTGAATTGGGGGAACAACGCATCCAACGCCATTCAAAATGGAAACATGCCACCTTGGCCTGCTGATCCTACGTACAGGCATTACGTTAAAGAACGAGTATTAAGTGCTTCCGATAAAACAGCCCTGCTGAACTGGATTTCAAACGGTATGCAGGCTGGCGATACCACACTCGCACCACCACCACCTTCTTATGGAAATTTTCAACTCTATGGAACGCCCGATTTGGTGCTGAATTTACCAGCAGTTACCAGTACCGCTTCTACACAGGATATTTATGTATGTGTTAATGTGCCGGTTAACATTACGCAAGATCGTTATATCAGAGCGTTTGAATTTATTCCGGATAATGCAGCGCTGGTGCACCATGCCGTAATTACAATCGATACTACCGGAACCGCTGTGGATGACTTAAGTGGCGGCTGTTATAACTTTCAAGGACAAATAAATATTGGCGATTTCGCACCGGGCATGGGGCCTACGGTATTGCCATTTACACCGCCGGCTAAATTTGGTTTCCGATTGAAACAAGGTTCAAAAATGTCATTTCAACTTCATATTCCCGAAGGTACCTCCGGACAACTTGTTCAGGGGCAATTGCGTGTTTTTCTGTATCCATTAAATGAAACCGGTATCAGACCCATGCTTTTCGAAACAGCCTTGCAAAATTGGAGTTTTGTGATTCCGGCCAATGGCACGTTAACTGCTTCTGCTAAATATCCTGCCGGTAATGCAGGCTTACCTGTTGACGTTTCTGCCTTCGCCTGTTTCCCGCATTCACACCAAACTTGTACGAGTATTATTAATTATGCCTATAAAGGAACCGATACAATACCTTTAGTGCGTATTCCAACTTGGGATTTTCATTGGCAAGGACAATACATATTCAAGAACTTGCAGAAAATTCCGGCTACCTATAAATTGTATGGCATTCACGAGTTTGATAATACCATAAACAACCCGAACACGCCAAATCCAAACGTGCCTGTTATTGCCGGTACGAATACAAATGATGAAATGCTGTTCGATTCCTTTTTGTATAGCATTTATCAATCAGGCGATGAGAATATTAACATTGAGAATTTGTTACTCAATGATCCGTTGTTTTTCCCAACTGGTTTAGATCGAATAACAGCTATACCTGAATTTTCAATTCACCCTAACCCGGTTGAAGAAACCCTCAACATATCATTTACACTGGCAACCGCGCAGTTCGTGAAAATAGGCATAACCGATATGATGGGTAATCAAATTTGGTCGAAATCCTTAGGAAGTTTATCCTCCGGCAACAAGGATTTTCAACTCGCTAATTCAAATTTGGGATTGAAAACGGGCAATTACTTAATTTCGATTCAAGCAGGTAACGACCGACGATCACAGGTGTTCACAGTTAAATAATTCGAACAAGTTTATCATTCTAAAAAATCCATTTAGAGGATAGGTCAATTACTGTTACCTTTGCCGCATGAGCGCTACCTTAACAGCTAAGGATTTTACCACCGATCAGGAAGTGCGTTGGTGTCCAGGATGCGGAGATTATAGTATTCTGAAACAAGTGCAAACTGTTCTCCCAACCTTAGGAATTCCTCGTGAAAATATTGCCATAATATCCGGAATCGGATGCTCCAGTCGTTTCCCTTACTACATGAACACCTATGGTATGCATTCCATTCATGGTAGAGCAACTGCGGTGGCAAGTGGACTGAAAATTTCTCGTCCTGATTTAAGTGTTTGGATTGTTACCGGTGATGGCGACGCCTTGAGTATTGGCGGTAACCACCTGATTCATTTGCTTCGCAGAAACGTGAATGTTCAGATTCTGCTTTTTAATAATCAGATTTACGGACTCACCAAAGGACAATATTCACCCACCAGTGAAGAGCATAAGATTACTAAAAGTACGCCTTATGGAAGTTTAGACCATCCATTCAACCCTGCTGCTTTAGCCATGGGTGCTGATGCCACCTTTATTGCGCGCGGAATGGATCGTGATACGAAACATCTTCAAGAAATGATTCGAAGAAGTCATGCGCATCAAGGGGCTTCCTTCCTAGAAATTTATCAAAACTGTAATATTTTTAATGATGGGGCTTTCGAAATTTTCACGGAAAAATCGAGCAAACCACAACATGCTTTGTTTGTAGAGCATCAAAAACCATTACTGTTTGATGACGGTAAAAAAGGTATCCGATTAGATGGGTTAAAACCAGAGGTAGTGAATATGGAAGCGTATAGTGCTGATGATTTATGGATACATGATGAAGAAGATATTTACAAAGCACAAACGCTTGTGCGCTTATTCGATCAACCGGATGCAGTACCTCGTCCTTTTGGAGTTTTATACGCTAAAGAACGCCCTGTATATGATCAATTAGTTCATGATCAATTGAAGGAAGCAAAAAGTAAAAAAACGGCTAACTTACAAGCCCTCATTGCCGGTAAAGAAACCTGGACGGTACTCTAACATGCGTATTCTTGTTACCTTGTTGTTCGGTTTGTTTTTTTTACAAGCATGTAAAAGGGAGGATACTTGCTTATTGCCACAAGGCGTTCAGGCAAGAGCAGGTTTCATTACAAAAGATAGTTTGGGTAATCCGGTCGATAGTGTGTTAACGGCGTCGCTACTTCTATTTCAAGCGCAAGACAGTATGTACGCTATTCCGATTTTCAATAGCAAATCAACATCATTTCGTTTGTCGTCTAAAACAGATAGTACACGCTATATTTTCCAATCAGACACGACCACAACCAATCCCGCTACCTTAGATACCCTCATTCTATTCGCCAATCGTAATCCAAAATTTGTTAGTGTAGCTTGTGGTTTTCAATACAATTTTGAGTTCACGCAAGTCACGCATACTCGTCAGGTTATCGATTCTGTTTGGATAATCAACGAAACAGTAGATGATAACGTAAACACACAACATCTCCGAATTCTATTAAAAAAATTATGATGCGATTGTTGCTGTTTTTTTATATGTTTCTTCCCGTATTGGTAATGGCAAAAACAGATTCTATTGCAACAAAGTCTTTTACGTATTACCGAGTAGGTATCGATCTCTTCAAACCTATTACCGGATTGTTTCAACAAGGTAATTCATCGTACGAAATGCAACTCGATGTCAATTATTCGAAATCGATAAACCTAGTTACAGAATTAGGATTTGGTACGGCGAAAACCAACAATGATTACTTGAATTATTCGAGTAATAATACCTTTCTTCGATTGGGTGTAGATCATCCTTTTTTTACGCCCGATTTTTTAGGCGATAAAGACAATGCATTTATTGGCTTACGTTATGCACTTTCCCGTGTGCATCGGAATCCGGCAAGTATAACTATTTATGATCCCCTTTGGGGGCCGGCTTCCAGTTCGATAGGTTCTCAGAATTTCATGGCGCATTGGATTGAACTAACCGGAGGTTTTCGTTTGGAGGTAAAGAAGAATATCTTTTTAGGTTGGAATATGCGCATGAAAAGTTTGGTCAATCCAAATTCGGTGCAAAAATTTCCACCACCTTATTTGGCCGGTTATGGTAGGGGCGATCGAAATACACAAGTAGATTTTAACCTTTATCTACTCTATGGATTGGGGAAACGTTAGTACCCGTTGTGCTAGGCAATGTTCCTAGATTTGCACCATGAATCGCTTAGGAAAAGAAAGTTCACCTTATTTATTACAGCATAAAGATAACCCTGTTCATTGGTATGCTTGGGGAGAAGAGCCTTTTGAGGTTGCGCTACGTGAAAACAAACCGGTTTTGGTAAGTATAGGATATTCTAGTTGTCATTGGTGTCATGTTATGGAACATGAAAGCTTCAGTAATAACGAAGTAGCTGACCTAATGAACGAACTTTTTATATGTATTAAAGTGGATCGGGAAGAATATCCGGATATAGATCATGCTTATATGGATGCCGTTCAAGCCATGACAGGCAGTGGTGGTTGGCCTTTAAATGTTTTTGTAACGCCCGATAAAAAGCCATTTTATGGTGGAACTTATTTTCCACCGCAACGAATGCACAATAGAGCTTCGTGGAAGGAAGTGCTTGTGAACGTTTTTCAATTTTTTCGTCAGAATCCAGATGAGGTAAATACACAAGCTCAGCGACTTGTGGAGCATATGCAACGTAAGAAGATGGCTAAACCTAACTCCAATGTTGCCTCAGATTTTATTTTGGAAGATGTTGCAAAGAAAATCATGGCACAAGCAGATTTGGAAGACGGTGGATTTGGTTATGCCCCTAAATTCCCATCAACGCATTCCCTTCAGTTCCTATTAAAGTATTATCAAGTATCAGGCGACAAAAGCTGTTTAGATCATGTACTTCATAGCTTAAATGCCATGGCTCAAGGAGGTTTGTATGATCATGTTGGTGGAGGTTTTGCACGATATAGTACCGATAAAGCGTGGAAGATTCCGCATTTCGAAAAGATGCTTTACGATAATGCCTTATTACTGGAACTATATGCATATGCTTTTTTAATAACCGGAAAGGAGCACTATAAAAGAATCTGTGAGGAAACTGTTGCATGGTTACAACGGGAAATGACATCAAAGGAAGGGTTGTTTTATGCAGCACAGGATGCGGATAGTGAAGGCGAGGAAGGGAAATATTATTGTTGGACTTACGAAGAACTACAAGCCTTTTTGGGAGCCGACTTTGAACAGTTTCATGGTTACTTTCATGTACTTCCGGAAGGGAATTGGGAAGGAGGTAACATTCTATATTCTTTGCTCCAACCTGAAAATTTCACGCAGGATCTCACACCCTTACTTCAGAAACTTCTTACATTTCGGCAGAAACGAATACCACCTTTAACCGATACCAAGGTGCTACTTGGTTGGAATGCGCTCATGAGCAAATCGCTTATCGTTGCCTCCATTTATTGTAACAATACAACTTGGCTTCAACTAGCTGAACAGAATATAGAAGCTTTATTGAAATTACACGTTATCCAACCTGGTGCTTATGGTCATTCCTATTGTTTAGGAGAAATCAAGAATAGAGCCTATGCCGATGATCTGGCATTTTTGGCAAGTGCCTTAATAGAATTAGCCAAAGCAACAGCCAGTCCGGAGTATTTGTTAAAGGTTGAGGATATTCTAGCAAACCTGTTTGAAAATTATCGAATGGAAGGTTCCATACTGTTTGATTTTACCCATAAAAACCATAAACAACTGGATTTTACGCAAGAAGATACGTATGATGGAGCATTGCCTTCAGCCAACGCCGTGCTATGTAATGTAATTCAATATATGGGGGTAGCTAAAAATAATGATGTATTCGAAATTCAGGCACATCAAATGCTTGATGCTATGAAGCCATTCGTTTCTCAGTATCCTTCATCTTTTGCCTGTTGGGCTTTACAGTTATTGTATGAAAATCAACCGTGGCGAGAAATTTCTATTATGGGTTCCCAAGCTCATCATACGTATACTGAACTGATTAAAACGATGAAAAATAATCTTCCATATTGCTATGTAAGTGAAAATAGTTTTGAAGACTATGCGTGCTTTCAACGGAATGTAACCCAATGTAGTATTTCAATTTGTACTAAGCTCGAATGCTTGCCAGCAGTGGATTCTATTGATTTAGCCGTGCGTAGTTTAACCCAAGTTCGATAAAACTCAAAATCTCTTTGTAGATTATTTTTCGTGATTTGTCTACATTCCATTTAACGAAAAATTTTTTTTTGAAGATTTACATGGTAATTAAAATATACGACCTATATTGTGCGATATTTGAATTAACAAATTATTCTAATATATTTGCCTTCTTGTATAAACACAATATAAACGGACTATGATTAGACTTTATTCGTTGAGATTATTTGCTTTGGCCTTGATAGCGACCGCATGGGGATGTAGCAGTGGTGGTGGGCCTCAAGGACAACTTGTAGGGAATACCATTCGTGTAAATAATACCAGTAACAATCCAATTGGGATGACTTGGGTGCCTTCAGGCGTGATGCACATGGGAGCGAGCGACCAAGATATGCGAGGAGCCTATGATATTAAAAATCGTACCATTCAAATGGTCGGTTTTTGGATGGATGCTACCGAAATTACCAATGCTGAATACCGACAATTTACGAATTGGGTGAAGGATTCAACGGCGCATGCTGTTTTACAACACTATAAGGATGTGGGAGAAAGCGGAGAGCAAGTAATTGATTGGAAGCAGCGAATTAAATGGACAGACGAAGACACAAAACAAGAATTGTCTGCTTATTATGTTCCTTCTGCGGAAAGTATTTGGGGGAAGGAAGAATTTGATATGACCAAGTTGGTGTATCACTACGAAGACTTCGATTACGATGCAATGGCACGTGAATACAAACCAGGTCAACAACAAATTCGTAGTACGTATAAAAAAACACACGATGTTCGCGCCTATCCGGATACAACCGTTTGGATGAAAATGTTCACCTATTCTTACAACGAACCTATTACCCATCAATATAACTGGTATCCTGCATTCGATAAATATCCGGTGGTTGGTGTAACATGGTATCAAGCTCAGGCTTTTTGTAATTGGCGTACCTTGTATTGGAGAAAATACAGAGATTCTAAAAAAATGTACTTAGAAGGTAGTTTCCGATTACCAACTGAAGAACAATGGGAATGGGCAGCTCGTGGTGGTCGTACTCAATCACCTTATCCTTGGGGAGGTCCTTATATCGTAAACAAAAAAGGTTGTTATCTAGCTAACTTCAAACCTAATCGTGGTAATTATAGTGCAGACGGTGGTTTATATACTGTTCGTGCCGATGCTTATCATCCTAATGATTATGGTTTATATAATATGAGTGGTAATGTAGCAGAATGGACTTTATCACCTTATGAAACAAACGCCTATGGTTTTGTTGCTGATATGTCTGGTGCTTCTCGATTAAAAGCTCAAAGCGAAGCAGATCCATTATGGTGGAAACGAATTAGTATTCGCGGTGGAAGTTGGAAGGATGTTGCAAGCTTTTTACAAGTAAGTTCAAGAGATTATGAATTTGCAGATACTGCCAAAGCATATATTGGATTCCGTTGTATTCTAGAGTACATTTCTCCGGCGTTATCGAATAAACCACCTAGAAAATAAAATATTTAAACTACAGTAACGTTAACTTTAAAAGAACATAAAAATAAGAGTCAGAATAACATGAAATCCATTGCTTTATTTTTCGAGACGCCGTCGGGCAAGTATATTAAAAACGTGATTATTGGTGTGGGTGCTGCCATAGTATTGATTGGAGCATTGGCTAAGTTACAACACTGGCCTTGGGCAGGAACGGCCTTGATCATCGGAATGTGTACGGAAGCATTTATCTTTACTTTATTAGGTATTTTACCTCCTCATAAAGATTATTATTGGGAGAAATACTATCCAGGATTAGATCAAAACCCGCATGTAGAAGCGTATCGAAAGGGCGTTAAATTTCAACCAACTCCTATTTCCGGAATCGGTGGCGGTAACAGTAATTCTGCAACAGCGGCCTTAGATAAAATGTTGGAAGAAGCGAATATGAATCCTGCTAACTTGAAGAAGTTGAATGAGAATTTTCAACGTTTTGGGGAATCAGTTAACCAAGTTAAAGAAATTACACATGTAGCTGCAGCTACAAACGAATATGCTTCCAAAGCGAAAGAAGCAGCTTCAGCGTTAAATCAAATGAAAGACACTTTTATGGGGGCAGCAAATACGCTTGGTTCTTTTAATAGTGCAGCGGAAGAAACGGCAAAATTCCATAGTCAGGTTACTACCCTAACTAAGAATTTAGGTTCATTAAACCAAATTTATGAAGTGGAATTACAAGATGCAAATAACCATCTGAAAGCTATGAATAAGTTCTACAGTAATTTAGTGAATGCTTCAGACGCTATGCAAAATAGTGCGGAAGATGCTAATAAAGCGAAAGAACAAATAGGCATGTTAGCTAAAAACTTAAGCACCTTAAATCAGGTTTACGGAAATATGTTAACTGCTATGCAAGGGCGTTAATTGCTTGCATACAGTAAATTTTATTTCAAATTTTAATATACTACCAAAATAATTTAACACTCAGAAAAGTAGCATAGAGAATGTCATTACCTAAAGAACCGAGGCAGTTGATGATTAACTTGATGTATCTGGTACTAACAGCTTTGTTAGCCATGAATGTATCAAGCGAAATCTTAAATGCGTTCAAAACAATGAATAATAGCTTGATTCGTTCAAATAAAACTGCGGAAGACAGGAGTTTGGGCGCTATGAAGTTGTTTGAGGATTATAAAAATGATCCTAAAGTAGCAGCAGATAAAAAGAAACGTGTGGAGGATGCCATGAAAATTGCAGACGATGTAAACAACAAAACCACCGCTATCATTGCTGAATTGAATAAGTATAAAGAAATGATTGTTCAAGCCTCAGGAGGATATGAAGCTGACGGTATAGAATTAAAACAAATCGAAAACTTAGATGGTGGTACGCGTGTAATGATTGATGAAGGTAACGGACCTAAATTATTACAAAGCCTTAAATCCTATAAAGACGAAATAGCTGGTTTAGTACCAAAGGATGAGACAGCTATAGTTTCTGCCGGAACGGGAAATAACCCGGATATATTTGCTCAATTACCACTCGACTTTTCTACTCAAGTTTCAGAGAATAATCCTTCAGGCGACTGGTCAACAGGCAATTTCCACATGTCTCCAACAATCGCTAGTGTAGCCTTAATTAACAAATATATTAATGATGCACGCGCGTGTCAAACAGTTGCCATTGATCGTATTTGGGCTCTAGCCACCGGTGAGAAGCAAAATCTTTTGAGATTGAATGCTAAACCAATGACCGACTACGCGATTATTGTTTCTGCAGATAACAGTTATTTGTTACCTGGTGAAAAGTATCATGCGCGAATTGCCATGGGTACATACAATAAAAAATTAAAGAACTTATCTTTCAACGTTAACGGACGAACTTTATTTCCAAATGAAGAAGGGGTTGTGGATTTTTCCGAGGTTTCGTCTAGTAATGGGGCTAAAAATATCAATGTTTCTGCAACATTTACGGATACTATATTAAATGCAGATGGAACTAAATCCTTGAAGAAGGTGGATGTTAAATTGCCAAAACCAGCACAATATTTTGTAGGTGAAGCAACAGCATCAATTTCTTTAGATAAAATGAATGTGTTTTATATTGGTGTTGCTAACCCGATAACGTTGTCGGCTTCCGGTATACCTTCGGATAAGCTCCAACATAGTGAAGAGAACTGTAAGTTAAATCCATTACCAGGTGTACATAAGTACGAAGTTTGGGTTGAAAAGGCTGGAACAGCAAAAATTAATCTCTTCGGTACTAAAGCAGATGGTACTCCGGTAAATTTCGGTACGTATAACTATCGTGTAAAATATCTTCCGGATCCTGTTGCTTATGTTGCGAATAAGCGTGGAGGCGCCGTTGGGGTAAATGAAATGAAAGCTCAAATTGGTGTCATTGCGCGTTTAGAAGGTTCTGATTTTGATGCTAAGTTTAACGTTGTGTCTTTCGATATGGCTTATCAACCTCGTCGTGGTGACTATCGTGAAGCGACCTCGAATACCATGTATTTAAACGATCCAAAAGCTAATTCAGAAGTAAAATCAATGATGTCTGATTTAGATATTGGAGGAAAACTTTATTTCGACAACATTCGTGCTGTTGGTCCGGATAAAAAGGTTAGAAATCTTGGCTCAATGGTTTTTATTCTTAAATATTAATTTCTATTTTTGTTCTACATATGAAACGAATGATTCAATTAAAAACGGTAATGCTGGCTTCTATGTTCGTCAGCAGCGTGGCTGTAGGTCAAGTAGGTGGTCCACCCGCTGGAACTACTCCTACAGATCCAGCAGTAGCAGGTGGTGTAGCTGAAATAGTGAAGGAATCGTATAAACCATCCTTGCGTAAAGACGGTGCCATTGATAAGGTGGAGCATAACAATTATGTTGTTCCTTGGCAAAATATCCGGGAGGCTGATGTGCTCTACAAAAAGCGTGTTTGGCGTGAAATCGATACTCGTCAACGCCAAAATGTTTGTATGCGTTATCCTGGAGATGATGAATCGGGCGGAGGAATGTATATTGAGATCTTAATCGATGCTATCCGAAAAGGAAATATTGTAGCCTTCAGCGATGAACGTTTCACTATTCCTTTGTCACCGGAAGATGTTATGACTAAAATTGCCGGAAAGTCTGATACCAATACGGTAGTTGACCCTGTTACCGGAGAAGAGAAACAAGTAATCACGGTTCGTCGTTTTGATCCTGAAACAATTACTAAGTTCCGTATTAAGGAAGACTGGATTTTTGATAAGAACGAAGGGCGTATGAAAACCAGAATTATTGGAATTGCTCCGTATCAAGATCGTTTTAGTGATGTTGATGGTAGTTTCCGTGGCTCAGTACCTTTATTTTGGTTATACTATCCGGATGCTCGTGGTGTTCACGTGAAATATGAAGTGTATAACCCTGATAATGATGTGTATCGCATTACGTGGGATGATTACTTCGAAAAACGTTTCTTCGCATCGTATGTAATTAAATCGAATATTAATAATCCTTTACAAGATGACATCAAAGCATTCAAAAAAGGTGTTGACGCCTTAAATGCTTCAGAAGAAATCAAAGAAAAATTATTTAATAAAGAACACGATTTGTGGGTTTACTAAGATAATATCTACAGTTTAAACATATTAAAAGTCGGCTACATGCCGGCTTTTTTGTTGCTAGATTCTAGTAACAAAAATAAAAAAGGCCGGTATGAACCGACCTTTTACTATGCTTAGAGAAAAGATTATTTTTTATCTGTTGGTGCTGCCACGGGTTGACGGCTATCAGCGTGTTTCTCGTCTTTTTTGCAACAAGCAGCTTTTCCTTGAGCCATGCTCTTTTTGCAACAAGCAGGAGTAGCAGCAGCTTCCGCTTTTTCTTCTTTTTGTCCGTCTTTATGGCAACTAGCCTTTGCTTCTTTAGAGCATCCCGCTCCTTTTTTGTCTTTGCAGCACTTTTTATCTGCGAAAGAAACACCAGCTACAAGCATAGCTAATGATAGAAATAATACCTTTTTCATTGTGATAATTTTTTACTTTGAATATCAAATGTACGGCATGCATTTTTTATCTACACGTCTTTTTTCTAAAATTAACATTCCCTATGTGGTAATGTACTTCCATTACAAGCCATAAATATTGTTATTTTGCTGCCAGTTGAAAAATAAAGAAATTGTATTAGCATATTGGGCATTAGCAGCTATTTCCATTCTTTGGGGAACAACGTGGTTCGTCTCTAGATTAACCATTCAACATCTTCCTCCTCTTCAACTTTGTTCGATTCGACAAACTATCGCCGGTTTGTTTTTTATTTTATTGTTTAACGTATTCAATAAAATTCCTTGGCCGGGATTCAAGGAAACAGCGTTTAATGTTATGTTGGGCTTTCTTTTCTTTACAACAAGCAATGGATTAACAACATTGGCCATAAAATTTATTCCTTCTTACTTGGGTGCGCTTTTAGGATGTTTGATGCCATTTGTTTTAGTACTTCTTGGTTGGGTTATGTACAAGGAGAAATTGAAGCCTATTTTGCTCCTAGCCTTGTTAACCGGATTTGCCGGTGTTAGTATTATTCTACTTTCTTTCGGTGATCAGATTGCGCATGGAAAGAACTTCGCTTTCGGTATCGGTATAACGTTATTTACTGTATTTACATGGTCTTTTGGATCATTACTTTCTACACGAAACAAACATGGATATGTTGCAAAACACGGAATAGGTTGGCAAATGTTATTTGGCGGAATAATGTTGTTCTTTTTTTCACGTTTCACTGAAGATCAGGTGAATATTTCCAATTTATCGGGTAATGCTTGGGCCTATATTTTCTATTTGATTATTGTAGGATCCATAATTTGTTTTCAATGCTATTTATATGCTCTGAAGCATTTACCCTTGGGATTGGTGTCGATTTACGTTTATATTAACCCTATCGTGGCACTCCTTTTAGGTGTTTTATTACTCAATGAGCATTTCACGTGGCCAATTGTAATTGGCTCAGTGGTTACTTTTCTTGGAATTTATTTGGTTAAACGTTTTAATAAATAACACTACAGTGTTTTGCGCAAACGGGCAATAGGTAAGTTTAACTGTTCCCGATATTTAGCAACCGTTCTTCGCGCAATGTTGTAACCTTTATCATTTAGAAGTTCGGTAAGTTTCTCGTCGGATAACGGATTCTTTTTATCTTCTTCCCCAATGAGCTCGTTCAAAATTTTCTTAACCTCTCTGGTCGAAACTTCTTCGCCACTGTCGGTTGATAAAGATTCAGAAAAGAAATACTTCAATTTGTATGTTCCAAATTCCGTTTGAACAAATTTGCTGTTTACTACCCTTGAAATGGTGGAAATATCGAGTCCTGTTCTATCTGAAACATCTTTCAGAATCATAGGCTTCATGTTACTTTCGTCGCCGGTTAAGAAGAAATCTTCTTGTAAATGCAAGATACGAGTCATCGTTAGCATGAGTGTTTCCTGGCGTTGTTTAACAGCGTCTATGAACCATTTGGCGGCATCTATCTTTTGTTTGATAAAAAGGATAGCATCTTTTTGTCGCGAATCTTTTTTCGAACTCTTATTATAGTCTTGTAACATCTCTCGAAAGGAGGTGCTCACGCGAAGTTCAGGAGCGTTCTTTTGATTCAATTGTACTTCCAGATTGCCATTGTTGTTGTAAACAATAAAATCAGGAATAACGTAGGTTTCAGCCTTATTGGTAGTTGAGAACAAACTTCCCGGTTTGGGGTTCAGTTTTACAATAATCTGAATTATTTCACGAAGCTCATCATCCGATAAATTAAGCGTTCGCTGAATTTTTTCATAATGCTTCTTTATAAATTCATCAAAGAACTTTTCAATTATTTTGATGGAATATAAAACGTTGGCATCCTTTTCTTTTCGTTTGAGTTGAAGCAATAAGCATTGTTGTAAATTGGTTGCGCCAACGCCCACGGGTTCAAACTCCCGAATCATTGCTAGTACTTCATTCAATTCTTCTTCTTCTGCCTGTAAATTCTGACGGAACGCTAAATCGTCAATGATAGATGGAATGTCTCTTCGTAAATAACCATCATCATCTATACTACCAATAACAAACTCAGCCAATTTACGTTGCTTATCCGTTAGGTTCAGTAAATTCAACTGAGCCATGAGATGATCATAGAAGGTTGTTTCAAAACGAGGCTGATAGGTTGGAACCGCATCTTCATCGCTGCTATAGGCATCGCGTTGAAAGTTGTAATCTGCATCTTCATCATCCCCTTCCCTAACATATTCACCAATATCGATATTGCTGTAATCGTCTTCACTGCCATCGGGATAATCTTCTTCCTCACGTTCAGAAAATTCGTCTTTTAAATCTTCATTGGTTTTTTCATTCAACGACATATCATCCGGATCATCACCATTGTACTCCAACGCAGGATTTTCCTCCATTTCCTCTTTGATTCTTTCTTCGAGTTGCATCGTTGGAACCTGCAACAATTTCATAAGCTGAATTTGTTGAGGTGAAAGTTTTTGCAGTAAGCGTTGACTCTGACTTAATGATTGCATAGAAGGACTTGGGCAAAAATAATTATTCGATGCACATTTTATAATGTTTCCTTCATGAATACATCAAAAAAACTAAAACTATTAATCTTCAACCGCAACAACTTCCTTCACTTCCGGAATCATGCGCTTCATCATACCTTCAATTCCTGATTTTAAAGTTACCATCGATGAAGGGCAACCGCTACAGGATCCCTGTAAGGCTAATGAAACTTTACCGTCTTGATAATCTTTGAAAGATATTGCCCCACCATCCATTTCTACAGCCGGTTTAACATAGTTCTCGAGTAATTCCTTTATTCGTAATACTATATCCGATTCATTCTGTTCTCCTGTTGATGAAGCCACTTTTTTCGGAATTTCATCTTCATTGATAACCACCTTTCCTTCTTCAAGATAACCTTTCAGAAATTCACGTAAGCTTGGAATTACCTCATTCCAATCTGTTTCTATGGTCTTTGTGAGTGTTATAAAATTACTGGCGATAAAAACACCTTTAATAAAGGGAAAGCCAAATAACTCTTTCGCTAATGGCGAGGGAGCCGCACTTTCCTCTGTTTGAAAATCGATACTTTTACTCGGATACAACAGTTTATTTGCCACAAACTTCATTGTTTCCGGGTTTGGTGTCATCTCGGTGTATATACTCACCACTGGGTTTCCTGTCTTCAGCATAATCCTTGAAATTATCGCAACAAAAGTACAGTGAAATACTAAGTAGTACGTATTATTTTATTCTTCGTGTGCTAACTAGATGCAAAAAAATGACGTCTTTTAAGAGCGGGTTAAGATCAAAAGAATTAAATTTACTATCTGATGGAGACTAATTTTATTAAACTTACCATAGTTACTGTGCTGCTTTTTTTTCAGATGACGGTAATCGGTCAAAAAACGGCTATCGCGCCAATTGAGTACATTGCTAATCAAGGGCAATGGGACGGCGATTTTATGTACAAAGCCATAACTCCCAAAGGAGATATTTATCTGAAACAACAAGGCTTTAGAATTATGCTCTCCGATATTGAGAACAAAGCCAAAATTCATGGGGTTCGACATAATGAAATCAAAGCACCACAAACCTTGAAATATCATTGTTTTGATATTCATTTTGATGGAAGCAATTCAGAGGCTTCCACTTCAACAGAAAAAAGTCAAAAACACTATTACAATTATTTTTTAGGAAATGACCAGTCACGCTGGAAATCTGAAATTCATCCGGTGCAGGTTGTTAACTATCAAAATTTGTATTCCAACATTAATTTACATGTATATTCTGAAGACTTTAATGTTAAATATGATTTTATTGTAAAACCAGGCGGAAATCCAAATGATATTCAAGTGAGTTATAGCGGATTGGAAGGCGTTCTCATGGAAAAGAATAAGCTGTATTTAAAAACTTCACTTGGAGAATTAATAGAAAGCATTCCTTATAGCTATCAGTATATTAACGGGGAACGTCAGGAAGTATCTTGTCGTTACCAATTGAATGATGGTAAAGTGACGTTCAAGCTAGACAAAGGGTATGATCCGAGTGTTGACTTATATATAGATCCGGTTTTGGTTTTTTGTTCCTTCACGGGTTCAACTGCCGATAATTGGGGTTATACAGCTACTTATGATTCGGTAGGTAATTTTTATGCAGGAGGTATTGTAGGTTATAGTTTCCCAACACCGGGTACTTTTCAGGGCAATTATCCAACTACCGTTGGCGCTATTCAAACCACTTTCGGTGGAGGAGGCCCGGGAGGCATGGGTAGTCAATTTCGCTATGATGCGTCTTTTACCAAGTACAATGCAGCCGGAACAACCGTTTTATTTGCAACCTATTTTGGAGGTGCCGATAACGATCAACCTCATAGTATCATTGTAGATAACCTCGATCAGCTTTGTATAGCCGGAAGAACATATTCATCAAATTTCCCTGTTACGAACGGTTGTTATGATAATACTTTTAACGGCGGTGGTGATATGTTTGTAGCTAAATTTAATCCATCAGGAACTGCTTTGGTAGGTTCTACATATGTTGGGGGCTCTGGTGATGATGGCGTTAATGAAGAAGCCCAAGAATTTATCGGCGGTGTTTTAAAACATAATTACGCGGATGATGCTCGTTCGGAAATTATTTTTGATGCCTCCAATAATGTGTACGTTGCAGGTTGTACTGAATCTATTAATTTCCCGGTTACAGGAAGTGCATTTCAGGCAAGTAATGGAGGCAGTCAGGATGGTGTAATCATTCAACTGAATAATAATCTTACTAGTTTATTATGGAGTACTTATGTTGGTGGTACTAACAATGATGCGGCCTATGTGCTAACTATTGATAAATCAGATCCTTCGAAATTATATGTTGGCGGTGGTACCATGAGTACGAATTTTCCAACAACAAGTGGTACGCATCATGCGACGTATCAAGGCGGTACGGTAGATGGTTTTTTGATGCGCTTCAACTCAATTTCCAAAGCACTTGTTGCTTCTACCTTTATTGGCACCAATCAATATGATCAAGTGTATGGTGTGCAAACGGATTCGTTAGGTGGTGTATTCTGTATGGGACAAACCCTTGGTGCATACCCAGTAGTTGGTTCTGTATATTCAAATCCCGGTTCGGCGCAATTTGTTTCGAAACTCAATGCAACGCTAACAACCTTGCAAGTATCCACCGTTTACGGAAGTGGTTCAACGGTGCAATGTAACATTTCACCGAATGCGTTTTTAGTGGATAAGTGTAACAATGTGTATGTATCCGGTTGGGGTGGTAACTTAGGTTTTGTAGTAAATAGTTCTACTACCGGAATGCCAACAACAACCAACGCCCTGCAACCGAATACGGATGGTAATGATTTCTACTTTATTGTTTTTGACCAGAATTTGAGCTCCTTGCTTTATGGTAGTTTTTTCGGGCAAGTTGGTGGTGTAAGTGAACATGTAGATGGTGGAACAAGTCGCTTCGATTCGAAAGGGGTAATTTATCAAGCGATATGTGCTGCTTGTGGTGGTAGTCAGGTATTTCCAACCTCTGCCGGTGTAGCTCATCCTACAAATCTGAGCACGAATTGTAATCTGGCTGCTTTGAAAATAGACTTCCAATTGCAAGATCCAAATGCTATTGCAAATGTGTTGGCAGATAGTATAGGATGTGCACCTTTTGTTGTTCAGTTTGTAAATAATTCATCGTCTGCAACAGGTTATGTTTGGGATTTTGGAGATGGTAGTCCTACCTCAACCCAATTAAATCCAACGCATACGTATACAACACCCGGTACTTATACCGTAACCTTAACTGCCAATAATCCGAATGGATGTAATGTGAGCATTAGCACCGATCAAATAATAATAAAGGTACTTGATGATAGTGTGCATGCAGCTTTTACTTATGCTAAAATAGATTCCTGTGGTCCGTTTACAGCAAGCTTCTTTAATACTAGCACAACGGTACCGGGAAGCGGCTCTACGGTGTATACTTGGAATTTCGGTGATGGAACAACCTCTTCGGCTCAATTTCCACCAATTCATAATTTCCCAGGCCCGAACACCTATACAGTAACTTTAACCGTTACCGATTCGAATGCCTGTAATAGTCCTTCCGTGTTTACCGCTGTGGTAGATTATAATGTAAGTTTTGTGAGTGCTGCCTTCGATATGCCTGATACGGTTTGTATGCCGGCTGTGGTAAACCTCATTGATCAAAGTTCCAATGTAACAACCTATAATTGGAATTTCGGAGATGGAAATACATCCAATGTAAGCAGTCCTACGAATACCTTCCCTGGACCAGGTACATACACGGTAACCCTCATTACCGCTAATCCAAACAGTTGTAATAAACTGGATACGGCATCTCAGGGAATTCATGTTTTTGATTCACCCGTTGCCGATTTTATATGGATGCCTGAACCACCAACCCCTAATACCCCGAATACCTTCACCAATTTATCGGTTGGAGCAACAGATTATTTCTGGGATTTTGGCGATGGCAGTACATCAATAGAAAAAGATCCTGTACATGTTTTTGAAAAAGATGGAACCTACAACGTGTGTTTAACCGCAAGTAATCAGGTAGGTTGTAAAGACACGCAATGTAAATCGGTTCGAAGTATTGTATTTCCTATAGTTGATGTGCCAACCGGTTTCTCACCCAATGGCGATGGTATCAATGATGTCGTTTATGTGAGAGGCTATGGTATTGAAACCATGACCTTCCGAATTTTTAATCGTTGGGGTGAAAAGGTGTTTGAAACATCCGATAAAAATGAAGGTTGGAATGGGACCTATAAAAATGTAAAACAAGAAATGGAAGCCTATCAGTACACATTGTCCGTAACATTTTTTGACGGCTCCAAAACGTTTAAAAAAGGAAACATTACTTTACTTAGATAATTCAAACGCACGATCATGAAAAAACTAATTACAATTTTGCTCGCAGCGTTGTTCGGAGTTAACAGCTTTGCTCAGGATTTACATTTTTCGCAATACTATAATTCACCACTTTTACTCAATGCTGCCAATACCGGACTTTTAGAAGTTAATGATTGGCGTGCTGGGCTACAATATCGAAATCAGAGCGGAACGATACCAGTTCCGTACAACACATTTACCTTTTTTGCGGATTGTGGTTTGATGAGAAATAAGTGGGAAAATTCTTGGCTAGGAACAGGCTTAGCTATGTGGCGTGATGTGGCCGGTAATGGTAATCTCGCGCTTACTAAAGTACAAGGAAATTTGGCCGCTCATGTGATGGGTGAGAATATGAGCTTCTCCATCGGAATGAGTGCTGCTTACTCGCAACGAAGTGTTGACTTTAGCAAATTAACCTATGATGTGCAGTGGGATGAGTTTTCATTCAATTCAAACTTGCCAAATAAGGAAACCAATACAACGCAAAAAACGGCTTACCTCGATTTAGGTACGGGTGTGTTGTTTACTTTTTTTAATAATAATAACTTGTATGGAAAGGCAAGTTTAGCGGTTCAACATATTAATCGACCTAAAGAAACATTCTATGGTAATCAGAATAAGATTGGCTTACGCCCAATCGGAAATATTGAATTAATATTTAAAGCTTCGGATAAAATAATGCTAACACCTTCGGTTTATTTTACCACACAAAAAAAGGCGATGGAATTAGTTGGTGGGTCATTAGTAAACATTAACACAGCCGAGGATGCTTCGATAAAAGCAAGTGAGTTAATACTCGGTTTCTTTTATAGAAATAAAGATGCCATTATCGCGAAAGGAGGCTATCAATTCGGAAATAGCAGAGTGATGGTATCGTATGATCATACTGTTTCTCAACTCGCTGAAGGAAATAATGGTATGGGCGCTTTTGAGGTGTCATTGATTTTACAAGGCAATTATAAAAATACTGATGTTACAAATCGAACCTTGGGTTGTCCTCGGTTCTAATAAAAATCATGATAGAAGAGAATCTGATTGCATCGTTAAAAAAACAATTTGATTATTACCAATTACTGGCCAATAAAACTATTCATCAAATTCCCGCTTCGAAATTATTTTGGAAACCGGATGAAGAAAGTAACAGCATCGCTATAATTATGAAACATATGGCAGGTAATATGCTTTCGCGATGGACCGATTTTTTAACGACTGATGGAGAAAAAGCATGGCGCCATCGAGATGCCGAATTCGAAATACACGAGGAGAACTATCAAGCCATACTTGATTATTGGGAGAAAGGATGGAGTTGTTTACACGATGCACTTAATCTGGTTACATACGAGAATTTACCTCAGATAATTTATATCAGAAACGAAGGTCATTCCCTTGTGGATGCGTTACTTCGACAACTTGCTCATTATCCATATCATGTTGGGCAAATTGTGTTTTTAGGGAAAATGATTCAACAAGAAAAATGGCAATCATTGTCGATACCCAAAGGAAATTCGCAACAATTCAATCACCAGAAGTTTAGTCAGGATAAAGGTGAACGGCACTTCACGGATTCCTATCTTTCTGAAAATAAATAAGGCCCATTACAAAGTGAACAGGCCTTACTATATACTACACCAATTATTGATTCAATTCGAAAACTAAGGGGAGATAAAACTCCACTTTCACCGGATGGCCATTCATGGTTCCAGGTTTCCACTTCGGCATTTTCTTAATAACGCGCATGGCTTCTTCATCCATACCGTAGCCATTGCCATTGATTAATTTTACTAAGGTGAGTGATCCATCTTTATCTACTACAAAGGATACCACTACCTTTCCTTCTTTACCATCTTCTCTAGCTTGATTAGGGTACTTGATATTGCTTTGCAAATATTCCATCATGGCTTCATCACCTCCTGGAAAAGATGGTAGTATATCTAATCCTGATTCCGTAGAGTAGGTTGTTTCTTCAGGAATAGAAGTTGGCCCTTCAACAGCAACCAAGCTTGTACCGCTTCCTTCTGTGTTTAACTCAACAGTACCTGTTGGTTCTTTTCCTTCACCCTCTTGATTCACTAGGCCTGAAGCTGCCTCAGCCAACTCTTCTTGAGTAGGTGGAGGATCCACATTATCCTGCGTAGGAACAATCTCCGGAAGAGTGTTTTTTATTACAGGCATATCAGGATCTTTTTGTTGTTCCTGAATTTTCACTTCAGGGTTTTCGGGTTTTGGTACATCTAAAATAGTTTCAACAGGAATAAGTATATAGGGTTTTTTAGCCGCAACAGGTTCAGGATGAAAGGCACTCAGAATAGGAATAAGAAGAACAGCGCTTACAAAACTCAAAGCAGCGATAGCAGAGCGTTTGAGTCGTTGATGATAAGTACGGCGTAACATATACGCACCATACACTTTGTTTCGTTGATCGAACACGATGTCGAGCAGATCAGCTTGGAGGATTTTGTTTTTGTCCATTTTTATACGGTTTTGTTGACGTATAATTCGAGGCCATAAAAGTGATTAATGTAAAATTCTCCTTGGTATTAGTTCTTGTTTCAAGTAACGGGTTGATGTGCCGTTATATTTTATTTTTCGCCTCTTTTTTCAAACAACAAAAAAATAATAGTAAGTTAGTGCGGTAAAAAATAAACATGACGATAGGAATACTGAAAGAAGCAGAAGGAGAGAACCGTGTATCGGCCCTTCCTGAAGTGGTTTCACAATTCGTAAAAATGAAAGTGCAGGTAATGGTGGAAACAGGTGCAGGTGAACGTGCATTCGCTTCTGATCAACAATACAAAGATGGCGGTGCCACTATCCATAGTCGCCAGGAAGTTATTCAACAAGCTGACTTGGTTTTGTCGATTATGCAACCTGCGGGTGAAGGTTTCAAACAAAATGCAATATTCATGGGGGTTTATCAGCCCCTCTTTCATTTTAATCAAATGAAGGAATGGGCCTCAAAAGGATATACCGTATTTAGTTTGGATACCATACCAAGAACTACAAGAGCGCAAAGTATGGATGTGCTAAGTAGTCAGGCAAATATTGCAGGCTACAAAGCGGTACTGCTTGCCGCAACAGAATATAGTCGGTATTTCCCGATGTTCATGACAGCCGCAGGAAGTATTACTCCCGCTAAAGTATTAATCTTAGGAGCTGGTGTTGCCGGTTTACAAGCAATTGCTACCTCACGCAGATTAGGCGCTGTGGTAGAAGTATTTGATACTCGCCCGGCAGTGAAAGAAGAGGTTATGAGTTTAGGGGCTAAATTTGTTGAAGTGGAAGGTGCCGCCGATGCTAGTAAGGCAGGCGGTTATGCCGTTGAGCAAAGTGAAGAATTTCAACAACGACAAAAACAAAAGATTGCCGAGAGTGCAGCTAAAGCAGACATAATAATTACTACGGCACAAATACCGGGCAAAAAAGCGCCTATTCTGATTACCAAGGAAATGATTGCTGCAATGCGTTCAGGAAGTATTATCATTGATTTAGCTTCGGCTACCGGTGGTAATACCGATTATACCGAAGATCAGAAAACGGTGGTAGTTAACAACGTTAGTATTATTGGTAACTCAAACTTGGCTTCTAAACAACCCAGCGATGCTAGTAAAATGTATGGCAAGAATGTGTTGAACTTTCTAAAACTAATCGTTGATGCAGAAGGCAATTTGAACCTGAACTTCGATGATGATTTAGTAAAAGGAACCTGTATAGTTCATAACAAGGAAATCGTGAACGATAGAGTAAAAGCGTTACTATCTTAAATGTATTACATCACTAATTTTAAATTATAAATTTTGGAATCAATCATAAATTTTTTCGCTGAGAATTATAACATGATCACGATTGTTATACTCTCTATTTTTTTAGGTATAGAGGTTATTTCCCGAGTGCCTTCTGTATTGCATACACCGTTAATGAGTGGCGCGAATGCCATTCACGGAGTTGTTATTATTGGAGCGATTATAGTAATGGGACAAGCTGAACCAACGGATTATCTCTCACTGATTCTTGGTTTTCTGGCCGTAATCTTAGGAACCTTGAATGTGGTTGGGGGATTTGTTGTAACCGACAGAATGTTGGAAATGTTCAAATCCAAAAAGAAAAAATAAAAAGATTCACAATCGAAAAATAGTATCATGGATTTACAGAATTTCATTCTTCTTTTATCTTATTTAATAGGAAGTATTACGTTTATTGTGGGGTTGAAAATGTTGTCGCATCCCGATACCGCACGCAAGGGTAATTTAATTGCTGCTGCAGGGATGTCGATTGCCATTTTTGCGACTATCTTTTTATATACGTTCGGGGCAGAGGAACATCTCGGAAATAAACTCTGGATTTTTGGTGGTTTGCTTATTGGTACCGTAGTAGGAACCATGATGGCAAAGAAAGTACAGATGACAGCGATGCCTCAAATGGTGAGCTTATTTAATGGTATGGGTGGTGCATGTGCTGCTATCATTTCTATCGTTGAATTCAAACATTTACAACATGCTCCAAAAATGTTATCGATTGAAAACTTAACAAATGGTATTCAATTTAATTTAGATCAATTGCCTATTGAAGGTTTCGGGCAACCCGAGCACGCCGGATTAAAATTACTTACCATACTCCTAGGATTGGTAATCGGTACGGTTTCATTTAGCGGTTCCATTATCGCTTTCGGTAAACTCAATGGTAATTTGAAAGACCGTGTGTTACCCGCTCAGCAAGTTATTAATATCGGATTACTTCTAGTTATTGTTGCGTTGTTAGTTATCATGGTTGGTGGTTTTACCAGCTTGAATCCTCAATATTTATTCTGGGCTTTATTTGCAATTTCCGTTTTATATGGTGTGTTGTTCGTTATGCCTATCGGTGGTGCCGATATGCCGGTAGTAATTTCTTTGTTGAATTCATTCACAGGAGTTGCTGCTGCATGCGGTGGTTTTTTATACGACAATCCGGTAATGCTAACAGGTGGTATTTTAGTAGGAAGTGCCGGAACGATTCTTACCATTCTGATGTGTAAAGCCATGAACCGATCACTCACCAATGTTATTGTGGGTGCCTTTGGAGGTAATGCCGCCGGAGGTGGTGCTTCAGGTGAATCGGGCGGAAGTTATAAGGAAATTTCCATGAGTGATACGGCTGTGCTTATGGCCTATAGTAAGAAAGTAGTTATTGTGCCGGGCTATGGCTTGGCGGTAGCACAAGCACAACATACTTGTCATGAATTAGAAAAAGTGTTAGACGAAAAAGGAGTTGAAGTGGCCTATGCCATTCATCCGGTTGCTGGTCGTATGCCGGGGCATATGAATGTGCTTTTAGCAGAGGCAGACGTGAGCTATGATAAGCTTAAGGAAATGGAGGAAATTAATCCGGAATTTGCTCAAACGGATGTGGTACTTATTTTAGGAGCTAATGATGTGGTTAATCCCGCTGCAAAAAATGATCCTTCTTCACCAATATATGGTATGCCTATTTTGGAGGTAGAACACGCTCAACACGTAATTGTAAATAAACGAAGTATGAAACCGGGTTATGCCGGAATTGAAAATGCGTTATTCTTCCAACCAAAAACATCCATGCTTTTTGGAGATGCTAAAAAGGTATTACAAGATTTAGTTTCAGAATTGAAAAATTTATAAGATAATACCCTTAGTTTACGCCAATTTTCTCTCTAATAATAATTTAATACATGCTTGAAAACGAACTATATCCGTATACATTTACCTTTAAGGTTACTACCTTTCATAACGACTTTGAAGTTAAAGATGTTACCGGTGAGGTAAGAGCTTACGTTAAGCAAAAGCTCTTGAAATTAAAGGAACATGTAAAAGTTTATTCCGATACATCGCAGCAACAGCTGATATATGAAATTAAGGCAGATCGCTGGTTAGATTTTAATGCGTCGTATCGATTTTTACAAGCGGATGGAACTAGTATCGGACGGATAGTTCGTAAGGGTTGGCGTTCATTGTGGAAGGTAGCTTATGATTTATACGATCACCTGGATCAACCGGATTTGTCGATTCATGAAAAAAATCCTTGGGTTCGAGTTGGTGATGCCTTATTCTCTGAAATTCCAATTCTGGGTATACTCACTGGATATGTATTCAATCCAACCTATTTGGTAACACGTCCAGATGGAACGCTTGTTTGTACATTTAAAAAAAGACCTTCCTTTTTCGGTCGAAAATTTGAATTGTATAAAGAAGCAGATTTTGAAGAAGGTGAAGAAAATCGTGTTCAATTAGGTTTGATGATGATGGTGCTTTTGGAACGTCGACGTGGTTAACCTATATGACATTCATCAAAATAAAATTTTTCGTTCCTGAAATAACGAAATGAAAACAGCTAGCATACTGATTTGTTTATTTTTGTGATGAAATTTTTACGCTAAAAAAGTTACTTGATTCCAAGAATGAAAAAAATTACAATAGCTCTGAGTTTGATTATTCCTATCTCAATTTCGCTTTTTAATTCCTGTACTTATAAGAGCAAGGAAGAATTACTGAGTAAAGTTACTTGCGATTCCACCAATGTTACATACAATTCTGCCATTCAGCAATTGGTAACACAGCATTGTAATTCACAATCTGGTTGTCATGGTGCGAACGCAGGTTCAATATCGTTACTTACATACCAGAATGTGTACGATCATGTTGATAATGTTTTAGATGAGATCGTAACCGGAGGCATGCCCAAAAGCGCCCCGAAATTGGATGATTGTACTATTGGTAAATTTCAGAATTGGGTAAATAACGGAGCCCCTCAAAATTAATTTTAATGAAAATTATTCGTATCGTTTTAGTGCTTCTTCTTGTTGCTGTGGCGGCTGGTTTTATCGCGTATAAATTCATTAATAAATCGGCACCCGATTTAAGTGATAGCACACCGGAAAAAGTATTTACCTGGACGGAATTAATTGATCAATCGTCTGATACGGCAAGCCTGTATCAATTTAAAGATAAACTCATTGCTGTGTCTGGTAATGTGAAAAAAATTGCGAAGGACTTAAACAAGATTACGTTAGAGCTTGGTGATAGTAACAACGTGTCGAGTATAATTTGTCAGGTTGATGATAGACATGTTGCCGACTTCGCCAACGTAAAGGAAAATAGTACAGTAGCTATTAAAGGACTACTACGAAGTGCGGAAGTAGATGATTCCGGCTTGGGACTTGGTAATACTGTTCAACTTAATTATTGTGTAAAAAGTAAATAATCATAAGCATGAAAAAAATAATTTTAGCAGCACTTGTTTTTACAGGGGTGCAGGCAGGAGCTCAAAAATATATGACGAAAACCGGAACTGTGGATTTTTTATCGAAGGCTCCGATGGAAACAATTGAAGGTATTAATAGGGCTTCAGCTTGTTTATTGGATGCTAAAACAGGTAAAGTTGATTTTATCATTCAAATAAAAAGTTTCGTGTTTAAACAACAATTGTTACAAGAGCATTTCAACGAAAATTATATGGAAAGTGATAAGTTCCCGAAGTCAACCTTTGCAGGAACTATCACGAATTTGAATGCCATTAACTTTGCAAAAGATGGCGAATATAAAGCTGATGTAGCCGGCAAACTAATGATACACGGCGTAACTAAGGATGTAAAACAATCAGGAAAAATTATCGTTAAAGGTAATCAAGCAAGTCTGGTTTGTGCCTTCAATATTTTACTTGCCGATTATAATATTGCTATTCCAGGAGCGGTGAAAGATAAAATTTCAAAAGAGGTTAAAATCAATGTAAACGCAACCTTAGATAAATTAAAGTAAATCCAATGACCAAAAAAATTGTTTTAGGTGCTATTTGTTTAGTTTCATTTTGTTTCAATCAAGGCATAGCACAAACGGATGGTTCTGACCTCGAAAAAATGTTAGAACAAGATGCAAAACCTAAAAAGGAATATGCAAAGAATGCCTTTAAATCTACACGCGTAGTTATGGGACATTCCATGGAGATGTTAGGGAAAGGGGTGCTCGACTTTAGAATTTTGCATCGCTTTGGAATGATAAAGGATGGCATTAGCGAATTATTCGGTTTAGACCAGGCTTCCATGCGTATGGGTTTTGATTATGGCATAACGCGTAATCTTACTATTGGTTATGGACGAAGTACCTTCAACAAGGAATACGATGGGTTCGTAAAATACAGGTTGTTGCATCAACATACCGGAGAAAAAGCAATTCCGTTTTCGTTGATCTGGGTATCTGGAATGACAGTAAAATCATCAAAGTTTAGTGATGCCGCGTTGAACACGTTTTCTAATCGCTTAGGTTATTATCACCAGGTTATAGTAGGTCGTAAATTCAGTGAAAATTTCACGTTACAAGTATCTCCAACCTTAGTACATCAAAACATGGTTGAATTGCAAAAAGATAATAATGATATGGTCGCGATTGGTATCGGAACAAGATATAAAATTTCTAAACGATCGGCGATACTTCTTGATGCATTTCCTTTAGTATATGGTGCACCAACCGGTGCAACATTACCTATGTCGATAGGATTTGATATTGAAACAGGAGGACATGTTTTTCAATTGCATGTGAGTAACTCACGTGGGATGAATGAACGTGCGTTTATGGGTGAAACAACACAAGATTGGGCGAAAGGACAAATTAACTTTGGCTTTAATTTATCGCGTGTTTTTACCGTAGTTAGCAACAAAGAAGGAAGTTGGTAATATTAGAACCACTTTAATTTTTGCAAACATAGCGAAGAGTTACTTGGTTTTACTAACCTTATCATTCCTTGAACATTACGGTCTATTGCACATGAACGAAAAAGCAAACGGTGTAGCATCTTCTAAACACCTTATGTTCGCCTAACGCACGCGTAAATACATGCCTGCTTGAATGAGCGATTCAGGTATGAAGTACTTATTGAATAGTATCCAACTTTTGCCTAACCCAATTTCTGAGTAAATTCCAAAGCGTCGGGTAACGGCATAGCGTAAACCAAAGGTAGCTTCAATACTTAACGGACGAGGTAACACGATACCAACGGAAAACTGATTTACCGGAGCTTCGGTGTATGTTCCGAAGGCTATTCGACCATAACCAATTCCAAAACCTACATATTTGTCGAAACGTTTTTTCGGACTGAAATGATAGTTGCTACGAAGTAGTAAAGAGTAATCTTCCATTTCAATACCGTATTCAAATATTCCCATATCATGTTTAACGGTATCGTATCCTTCTCCCATCCATGAAAGTCGTGAGAAACTATAAGTAAAGTTGAAACCTACGGTCCATCGAGAGTTAATAAAATATTCTCCCTTAAACATGTATGGTCCGTAGCCCATGATCTTATAATCCTGATGGTTATTATTCTTTTTTAAAAAAGTACGGATTATACTTGGGGCACCATATCCAGCCGATAATACAACACTATTTTTGTTATTCTCGGCTAAATTTATTTTCTCACGACCTTCTATCCCAAGTGCTACAGAGCACAAGAGTACTATCAACAAATGTTTCATAAACTAAGCGAATAAATTACTTGACTAAGGTGTGTAAGCTTTAATATTAAACTTAAGATTCGTAATAAACATGCTGTTCTTCTTTAAGGTGCTATTAGCAGGTATGCCAAAGCTTAAATTGAACTGAAGAAATTCGTTATAGAATAAATCTTTCACATCGTCGGTTATAACGGTAAAATTAATCGTTTTGGCTCCCTTTGGTATTCCCTTAGCGTATGCTACTAAGCGTGGCGATGTACCATTGTATTTATCCAGATAAACAAAAACAGAATCATCAATAAAATCAAAAGTTTGTCCTGAAGCATCATCAATCACAGCTTGAAACGATGTAGGCCAAATTTTAATAATTTTATCTTTGGTTACACCTGCTGCATAGGTATTAAGCATTTCATCCACTTTAGTTGCAAAGGTATCCTGCATCAAACCAGGTATTCCGGGATAGGGAACAGGAATTGGAATAACCGGTATCGAATCGGTAATGGTTTTATTTTTTGTAATTGGAACTTCAATAGTTATTGTACCGTCGCCAGTATTATTATTGTTGTTATTGGTATTTCCGTTACTTTTCTTCTTGCAAGAGGAGATACTGCAAGCCAACACGGCGATCGTACAAAGGCTGATGATTACTTTTTTCATTTTGTATTTTGTTTAATTTTTATTGAAGCAGGAACAAAAATGGAATAAATTCATGAACCCACAGGTAAATTGACGAACTAATATATATATTTGTTAGAATTTTTTTGGATTTACATGAAAAAACTCCTTTGGGCTGTATTAATATTACTCGTTGCTGACAGAGCGCTGGCGCAAGAAACCTATACCATGGGTTACGAAAAAGCAACCATCACCGTGAAGGATCCTTCCTTCTTTTCAATACTTGAATTTCCTGGTCAAGAGCCTGTTTGCGGATTCTACGATAAAGATGCGGAGAATTTTTACAGCACTGAATACCATACTTTCCGTTATGTTGAGGAAGATTTTGTTCGTGAAGTAAGTCAGGATTGCGCTCGGGAAATTGATTTCGACCCTAAGCGTTATTATGGATCCTTAACTCTTCCGGGTGTAATTGACTCAGTGGAATGGGATGCCATGGTTATTCATTTCAACGCAAATAAGGTGCGATTGCGTATTCAAGTAGATGAACGTGAAATCGATGCTTTGTACAAGAATTTCTATGATAACTATACTCCCGGTAAAGTTCATCTTATTCTTCGTTTGAAAACATTTGATACACCTAACGAAGACTATATCACGTATTGTAAACTAACCGAAGTGAAACCAAAACCTAAACGCACTATGGTTAAATTGCTACGTTGGTAAGAAATGCCCATTATTCTGCTTGCTATTGAATCTTCTTGCGATGAAACAAGTGCGGCTATTATCGTAGATGGTAGTATAAAAAGCAATATCATTTATACGCAAAAAATACATGAGCAGTATGGCGGTGTAGTTCCGGAATCTGCTTCCCGATTACATATCAAACATATTATTCCGGTTGTGGAAGAGGCTTTTAAACAAAGTGGTGTTTCTAAACATAATTTATCAGCAGTTGCCTATACACAATCACCCGGTTTAATTGGTTCTTTATTAGTTGGCGCAAGTTTCGCAAAGAGCTTCGCCCAAAGTTTAAATATACCTGTAATAGCCGTAAACCACATGCAAGCTCATGTGCTTTCGAACATGATTGATAATTCAACGTTTCAATTTCCGTTTCTTTGTTTAACGGTATCCGGAGGACATACGCAAATCGTAGTGTGTAAATCGCCACTTGTAATGGAAGTTATTGGAGAAACCATTGATGATGCTGCCGGTGAAGCCTTTGATAAAGCAGCTAAGATGTTGCAATTACCTTACCCGGGAGGCCCGTTGATTGATAAATATGCCAAAGAGGGAAATCCCAAGGCATTTGCTTTTGCACAACCTAATATTGCTGACCTGAACTTTAGTTTTTCCGGATTGAAAACTTCAATTCTTTATTTTCTTCAGAAGGAAGTAAAAGTTAATCCAGATTTTATTTCGGAAAACCTTGCCGACCTATGCGCAAGTATTCAACATACCATCATTCAAATACTTATGAAAAAACTAGTGAAAGCGGTTAAGCAAACCGGAATTCGACAAGTAGGTATTGCAGGTGGCGTAAGTGCGAATAGTGGGTTGCGACAAGCGTTAGAGGATTATGGTCGGAAAAACCATTGGGTAACCCACATACCCGCTTTTCAATATTGTACCGATAATGCAGGTATGATTGCCATGGTAGGGCATTATAAATACCTTCAAGGCGAATTTGCCTCATTAGAAGAAACAGCATCTGCCAGAGCTGCATTTTAGGTTGATAAAAGTTAAATTTTCATCGGGAAAATCTATGAATTTGTCTACAAATGGTTTATTTCTAAAGGCCAAAGCTTAATTTGCTTCTTTTATTTTCAGTAGCACACATGAGAAAAATTTTTACCCTAGGGTTAAGTCTCTTAATCGGATTTAACGCCTATACACAGGTCCTTCATTCGGATCATGATTTCAATAAGGACATAACACCTTTTCACGATGCTCAAGATGCCATGAATGGCATTACGGGTATTGCCGGAAATGAACAAGCGGCCTGGAAACAATTTGTTGCAAAGCATAAAGGTTGGGGAGCTCGATTCGGGCGTTACACGCAACTTCCACATCGTGCGGCAGGAAAAGCGTTTACTTTTAGTGGAGGTGGACAAGATCCTGTTCTCAAGGCTAAAGCTTTTTTACAACAAGAACTGGAAGCTTTTCAAATTCCAACAGAGGAATTGGTGCTTACACGAAATCAAAATGACGGTAAATATATCAATGTGAATTTTCGTCAATCTTTTCAAGGTAAGGAAATACTTTGGAGTGATGTGAACGTTCGATTTACTCAAGATTTGAAAATAGTTGGTTTTACGGTAGATTGCTATCGCAATGTAAATCCTTCTTCGTCTACGTTAGACGCTACCACAGCGCTTCATTTCGCTGAATCAGCAATCAATACGCCAATTACAGGTTCGGAAGTTAATTCGTCATTGAAACTTTTTCCATTACCAACCGAACAAGGAATAGCTTTACGTCCGGTGTATGAAGTAACTGTGAATACCCAAGATGATCAAACCACTCCAGGAAGTTATAAAACCTATGTAGATGCCGTTGATGGTTCAATACTTTATCGCCAGAATCAGGTAAAACATTTTGGTTTCAAAGTAAAAGGTGATTTGTATCTTACTAATCTGTACGGTCCTATTGGAAATCATCCATTAAAGAATTTAAAAATTGTTGAAGGTGGTAGTACCTATTATACCGATAATAATGGTGTTGTTACCCTCGGTGCCAATGGACCTTGGAACCCAACGGTGAATTTAGAAGGAAAGTGGTGCAAAATAGTTACCGGAGCTACCGGCAGTACCGTACATAGTTTAAACCTTACGAATATTATTGATGGCGATTCCGTTACTTATACGCAATCATCACCAAACGCTACGGAACGTCATTTGACATGCTATTATCATGTCAACGAAATTCATGATTTTATGAAAACGAAATTTCCATCCTTCACCAATTTGGATATTCCCTTACTTTCAAGAGTAGATAGAACTGATGGTAATTGCAACGCCTTTTATAATGGAAGTTCGATTAATTTTTACACCACCTCAAATGGTTGTAATGCTTTATCGTATGTTAGTGATGTAATGTATCATGAATATGGTCATGGCATTTCCGATAAATTCTGGACTGCCAATGGTAGTTCATTCGACAATGGCGGCATGGGGGAAGGCTACTCCGATGTTTGGGCGATGTGTATTACAAAGAGCCCCTTGATTGGACCTGGTTTTTATATTGGTCAGCCATCTAGTACAATTCGCCGTTACGACTTAGCGCCTAAAGTTTACCCGGTGGATATCGTTGGCGAAGTACATGCCGATGGAGAAATTATTGCCGGAGCTTGGTGGGATGTTGCTCAAAACATTAGTGCCACACAATCTATTTCGTTAAGTGATGCCGTTGATACCATGAGCAATATTTTTGCAGGTTCGCAATTCGGTTTAGCTACGGGACCTGATGGTACCGAAGGACAAGTTTATTTTGATATACTTATTGATGCATTAGAATATGACGACGACAACAATGATATTACCGATGGCACTCCACACTTTTTGGATATTGTAAAGGCATTCGCCCGCCACGGAATATATCTACTATCCGATTCAAAAATTAAAAATACAAGCAATACCGCTCATCTTGCAAATACTGCTTTCCCTGTTTCAGCCGATGTGATAGCATCGTTTCCTGCTTTTTTAGGAGACCTAAAAATGTTCTACCGTAAAAAAGGAACTACTGCAGTTGATTCACTAACTATGGTTACCGTGAATGATACTATTTTCAATGGCTCATTCCCGGCTTCACCTGCAGGTGATATTTATGAGTATTATTATTTAGCAACCGATGTGCTCGGAAATAAATCAGCATACGGACCAATAGCTCCGGTTTTCACTACACCATTTGCGCAACGAAATATTCCATACTATTTCGCTATCGGTTACATACCTAAACTTCTTCAAGATTTTGAAAATCCATTAACGGATTGGACTATTGGTAATTATACAGGAGATAATGCCACAGCCGGTAAATGGGTTGTTGACATACCAGTTTCATCGCGTATCAATGGCGATACGGTTCAAACCGGTCATGACCATTCTTCTGGTGCTGGTAAATGTGCGGTTACCGGTAATGCTTCTTCTCCAAATGCTTCTTCCGGTTCGGCTGATGTTGATAATGGTAAAACAAGTTTGCTATCCGAAGAATTTGATGTAAGCACTTACTCGAGTCCGGTAATTTCATATTGGCGTTGGTTTTCAAATTCTCAAAGCACTTCTTCAGTGGGGCGTAAAGATCGTTGGATAGTGTACCTCATGTATCCTTCTTCTGTAGCGCTTGTAGAACGAACCTTTCAACCAGACGTGCAATGGCGTCAGAATTTAGTACAAGTGGATGTAACCAAAGGAACCAAAGTGAGATTGCTTTTTGTTGCTGAAGATTCCGTTCAAAATGGTGCGGGTACCTTGGTTGAAGCAGCGGTTGATGATATTCAATTGTTGGATTTAGGAGCTTATCCAACGTCAACATCGCAATTGAATGAAGCATCAGCTTATGTTTATCCTAATCCTGCCTCGAATGAACTTCATGTGCGATCTAACGAGAAGGGTGCCATGCATATCACGGTGTTGAACGCTTTCGGACAAACCGTAATTCAGAACAACTATCCGAAATTTAATCAGGAAGTAACCTTGAACACATCTTCGTTAAGCAACGGATTGTACTTTGTTACTATTGAAATAAACGGAAAAGTGAGTCAGCAAAAAATTGCATTGAAGCACTAATTCTTTTTTTAAAATAAAGTGAAGGGTTATGGCAACATAGCCCTTTTTTTATGCATTTGATATTGTTTACAATCTGAAAAGCTTATTCGCTTCTATAAAAGTTATAATCGGTAGCGGGTATATTTTCTGTAATTCCTAGCATTCGAAGTTGTGTGATAAGTTGGCCTCGATGATAGGTACCATGATTTATAACATGAAGGAAGTATTCCCATCTGGCCTTTTTATTTTTCGACCATGGCATGTTGAGTTCAAGCATTGCTCCCAAATCTTGTTCACTAACCTGTAATGCATATTCTTTCAACAGGGAAGATTGTTGCAGCAGTTCTTGTTGTATTTGCTCGCCAAGATAATCCTTAACTGACCAGTCAAATCCTTCAATACTTTGATCACTTATGAACAAATACCAAAAACGTTCGGTGCGAAGAATATGCTGTAAGGTAAAATCAATACTGGGGAAACTCGAAGGTGTTTCCATGTACCAGAGTTCTTCTGATTCTTGTTGTAAACGATGAACAATTTTTTGATTAGCCCATAAATTAAATGAGGCATATTGTTGAATAAGAGTTTGTAACGACATCAACCAAAGATAGCAATAGATTAAAAAGAAGCATACAATTTTATCCGGATAAGGCCGTGCTTTTATGGAAAATAAGCGTGCAAAAAGCAAAAAAACATCTTGATTAATTTCTTTACTTCAACAATTTCAAAATAGTATGATTTTTATCTTGTTTCTTACCTCCTGTTTCTTCTACCTTTGCGCAAAATTTTATTACAATGTCAGTATTAGTAGGTAAAAAAGCACCGGGATTTGATGTTTCCGCCGTAATTAATGGAAATGAAATTGTGGATCATTTTACACTCGAACAATTTAAAGGGAAGTATGTTGTTCTTTTCTTTTATCCGAAGGATTTTACTTTCGTTTGTCCGACGGAATTACATGCCTTCCAAGAAAAATTGGAAGAATTTAAAAGTCGTAACTGTGAGGTTTTAGCGGTTTCAACCGATACCGAACAATCGCATTGGGGATGGCTTCAAATGCCAAAAGAACGTGGCGGTATTCAAGGAATCACTTATCCGATTTTAGCCGATACGAATAAAACCATTAGTCATAACTACGATGTTTTAGTTGGTAATTGGGGTTATAATGATGGTATGCTAGAAGCAGAGGGTGAACTCATTGCCTATCGTGCACTATTTTTAATTGATCGGGAAGGCGTTGTTCGTCATCAATTGGTAAATGATTTACCGTTAGGAAGAAATGTGGATGAAGCTTTACGTGTAGTAGATGCGTTACAATTTAATGAAGAAAATGGGGAAGTTTGTCCTGCCAATTGGGTGAAAGGAAAATCAGGTATGAAAGCTGATCACGCCAGTGTTGCAGTTTACTTATCCATGAACTAAGTTGCTTAAAGAAATAAACAAGCGAAGCCCCTATTTGAGGGGCTTTTTGCATTTTCTTACCGAGCCATAGGTAAAATTACTTCAGCGTACAAACGCCTTTGGAGTAATAAACATTCTGATATTTGTACTCGTTTTCAATCTGACAATCTGATGATGCGCGTGCAAAACTTCGACCTTTTACTGTAGTGGTTTCGGTTATGTCTTTGATGTTTGGAACACCCGGTGTAGCAGTATATTTACATTCGCAGGTGTACGTTTTGATTTTTCCGCATGATGCTAATAATAACACCATGAGGGTTAGGGGGAATAGACTTTTCATTTTTGTAGGTTTAATCAAAAGTAACGACTTTCTGATATACCTAAAAAAATTATTTTGTATAGAATATCGTAATTTTCTAAAATAGAACGCTGCTTCCTAGAGGTTATCCAAAACAGACAAACTGTTTTCTATAATTTGAATGCAATCATCAAGTTCTTCTTTTGATATTACCAATGGCGGAGCTAATCTAATTTTATCGCCATGCGTAGGTTTAGCCAGTAAGCCGTTTCGCATTAATTCTAAACAAAGATCCCAGGCTGCTTCAGGATTTTTATGCTGAATAATGATGGCATTTAAAAGGCCTTTACCGCGAATAGTTCGAATGTATTTACTATTCAGATGCGCTAATTTTTGTCTGAAATACAAGCCTAACTCTTCGGAACGTTCTGCTAAATTTTCGTCTTTTAAAACTTGAAGTGCAGCGATAGCCACAGCACAAGCCAAGGGGTTACCGCCGTAGGTTGAACCATGTTCTCCAGGTTTAATGCATAACATTATGTCGTCGTTACATAACACCGCACTTATTGGTAAAACACCTCCGCTTAACGCTTTTCCTAAAACAAGTATATCCGGTTTAACTCCTTCATGATCGCAAGCAAGCATTTTACCTGTACGGGCAAGTCCTGTTTGAATTTCGTCGGCAATAAATAAAACACCGGCCTCTTTACACAATTGATAGCAGGTTGACAAAACGCCTTCATCTGGAACAACTACACCAGCCTCACCTTGAATCGGCTCCATTAAAAAACCACAAACTGTTGGGTCATTAAGCGCCTCTTTTAATGCCGTTGTGTTGTTATAAGGTATGGTAATATAGCCAGACATAAACGGCCCAAAACCGTTACGTGACGAGGGGTCGGTACTGAAAGAAATTACATTCAAGGTTCTACCATGAAAATTTCCTTCACAAACAATAATTTTTGCCGAACCTTCTGGAATGCCTTTGCGCTCATAGCCCCATTTACGGGCCAGCTTCAGGGCAGTTTCAACTGCTTCCACGCCGGTATTCATTGGAAGTACTTTATCGTATCCAAAAAAACCTGTAATGTATTCAGCATATTCACCCAATAAACTCGAATGGAAGGCGCGTGACGTGAGCGTGAGTTTTGAACTCTGTTGAACAAGCGCTTGAATTATTTTTGGATGACAATGCCCTTGGTTTACCGCGGAGTAGCCACTTAGAAAATCGTAATAACGTTTCCCTTCTACATCCCAAACATAAGGCCCTTCACCACGATCTAAAACAACCGGAATCGGATGATAATTATGAGCATTGAATTGTTCTTCACGATCAATAAGTTGTTGGGTGAGGGTAGTATCCATGACTTGCATCCGACAAAGGTAATTTTTATCTGAATTTGCCGGTGATATTAACCCTTCAATTTATCAGATTGGTTTTTTATGAAGGCTATGTTTCGACTTAAACCACTGAATTTGCTTCGCTTAATCGGCGATTTAGAAAAAACTTGTTTGAACGTCGCTTCATCAAGTTCTTCCCAGTCCTTGTTGGAAAATTGAACGAGTTCGGATAGGGGTTTAAAGGAATCTTCTTGATGAGGGGTTGAAAATCGGTTCCAAGGACAAACCTCCTGGCAAATGTCGCAGCCAAAAATCCAGTTATCCCAGGATTTGTTGGTTTCCAGTAGGGCATCTTTCAATTCTATCGTATAATAGGAAATGCAATGCGATCCGTTGATAGTTCGGTTTGGAAGAATGGCATCGGTAGGACAAGCATCGATGCATTTTGTGCACGTACCACAAAAATCGGCCACCGGATTGTTGGTGTAATCCAAAGCCAAATCGGTGATTAAGGTAGCGATGAAAAAAAAGGAGCCTTTCCTTTTTGAAATGAGATTCCCATTTTTGCCAACCCAACCGAGTCCGCTTCGAACTGCCCAGCTTCGTTCTAATACCGGGGCACTATCCACAAAACCACGTGCTTGAATGTTGCCAATTTCTGATTGCATAGAAGCGATTAGCTGTTGCAGCTGATTTCGTATAACATCGTGATAGTCTTGCCCATAAGCATAACACGAAATTTTGTAGTCACTTTGGAAGTGAAGTTGTTCAGGATAATAGTTCTTAATAAACGTTATAACGGTTTGAGCATCTTCCACTAACAGACGGGGGTCTAAACGCTTATCAAAATGATTTTCCATGTATCGCATGTTGCCATGATAGTCTTGCTTCAACCACTGAGTGAGACGTATTTCGTCGTCAACAAGTCGTTCCGCTCTGGCAAAACCTACGGCATCAAAGCCTAATTTAAGGGCTTCAAGTTCTATCCATCGAGTCCATTGACCGTTCATCATCTCCCGGCAATTTATAGTATAATTATCTATTTATTAACCGTCAAGCCGTTAACTTTACGCCACTTTTATTCAGAACGAAATTATGTCGAAAAAATCCTTCCTCCCGTTAATCCTTCTTATAGGTATTGGAATTTTCTTTTCCTTTAAAATGATTGCCGATAACAAGTCGGCGCATTATATGCCGGATGATGAAATTCAGGTAGAACCTTTTGTTCAGGATGATGGCCGGGCTATTTCTAAAAATCAGGCTATTCAGGAAACCATTCATCGAGTTATTTCTGAAGGGCATTTCTCTCCAAAAGATTTGAATGATGATTTTTCAAAGAAGGTGTTCGATAAATACCTTGAGATGACCGATTACGGCAAACTGTTTTTATTGCAACAAGATATTGATGCTTTTAGAGAATATGAAACACGCATTGATGATGATATTAAGGAAGGTAAAACAGATTTATTCGACCTCGTAAACGAACGTATCAAAAGCAGAATGAAGGATGCTTCGGCTTTTTATACAGAAGCCTTAAAAAACCCGTTTACTTTCAATTCTGATGAATTCATTGAGTTAGATGGTAAGAAGTTATCTTGGTGTGCCAACGAAGAAGAAATGAAACAACGATGGTACAAGAGTATGAAGTATAGAACACTTGCTCGCTTAACTGAGTTGAAAGACCAACAAAAAACAACGACCGATAAAGGCGAAAAAGAGAAAACCTTAGCTCAATTGGAAATCGATGCGCGAGAAAATGTGAAGAAGAGCATGGATAATTACTTCAAGCGTTTGAATAAGATAAATGAAACCGATCGATTTGCTACGTATATGAATAGCATTTGCCATGTAGTTGATCCGCATACCGATTTTTTTCCTCCAAAAGACAAACAGCGTTTTGATGAAGAAATGAGTGGAAGCTTTATTGGTATAGGTGCAGTGTTACAAAGTGATGGTTCGCATTGTACCATTAAGCAAATTGTTACAGGTAGCCCTTGTTGGAAAGAAGGTCGTTTAAAAGTGAATGATGTTATTTTGAAAGTGGCGCAAGGTTCAGAAGAACCTGTGGATATAGCAGGATGGGATACCGAGGATATTGTTTCTATTATCCGAGGAAAACTAGGAACGGAGGTTCGTTTAACGGTTAAACATTTAGATGGAAGTCAGGAAGTAATTTCTATCATTCGTGGTAAAGTTGAAACCGAAGCAACCTTCGCGAAATCTTCTGTTATAAATATTGGTAAAACTAAAATTGGTTACATTTTATTGCCAGAATTCTATGCGTCATTTAATGAAAGTAATGGCCGTCGTTGCGCTGTTGATATGGCTATTGAAATTGAGAAGTTAAAAAAAGAAAATGTATCTGGTTTAATTGTTGATTTGCGTGGTAATGGTGGAGGATCGCTTTCAGATGTGGTAGAAATAGGAGGGATGTTTATAGACAAAGGACCTATTGTTCAAGTGAAATCTAAAGGTGCTCCCGCTCAAACCTTAAATGATGAAAACGCAGGATCGTTGTACGATGGGCCGCTTACCATATTGGTTAATCAAGGTTCGGCTTCGGCTTCCGAAATTTTAGCTGCAGCCATGCAAGATTATAAGCGCGGCGTTGTTTTGGGTACAACCTCCTTTGGGAAAGGTACCGTGCAACGTGTTTATCCTTTGGAAGATTTTTATGGTGGCGAACAAAGTTTGTTGCCTTTCGGTTCTATCAAATTAACACTGCAAAAATTCTATCGAATCAATGGGGGGTCAACGCAATTGAAAGGCGTGAATCCGGATGTTACCTTACCGGATTTGTATGAGTTATTAGATGTTGGCGAACGTAAAGATGAAAACTCATTACCTTGGGATCAAATAGCAAAATCGAATTATAAACCAATTAAGAATGACGCCACCTTCGCTACACTCATCGAAAACAGTAAGAAGCGTGTTGGAGGTAATACTGCCTTTACCTTAATTCGTCAGAATGCTACCTTGATCAAGAAACAAAATGATGATAATAAATACTCTTTGAACGAAAATGTTTATAGTCAGCAATTGAAAGAAGCCAAAGATCTTTCTAAAAAAATTGAAGATATTAATAAGAATAAAAAGGTTGGAGAAGTGAGCAATTTAATGGCCGACAAATCTGAAATTCAGAAAGACTCGGTTAAAGTTCGCACAAACAAAGAGTGGCTCGAAAATTTATCTAAAGATCCTTATGTTGCTGAAGCAAGCAATGTGATTTTAGATTGGATTAATTTAGAGAAGGGTAATAAGAGTAGTGTGAATACAAGTAAGAACTAGATTCATTTCTTCTTTCTTTTCAAAATTAACTTACGAGTAGTAATCATTAATTCGCTGCCATGAAATTGAATGACGTTCCTCAAGATAAAAAGCACTTTAATGATAAGGATGTGGAGTTGCGTAAAGTGTTGTATGTAACCGATAAAAACGGACAATACACGCAAACACATAGCTACGGATGGGAATCGGAGAATATTGCATTGGAACAGGCTTGGGGCGAAATTTTCGAACAAGAGGAACAAGTAAAACAAGAAATTCGGGAAGGCATTGCTAGTCCGATTAAATATTTTATGATTAAAAACCGCATGGATATTGGTATTTTGGCTTCTTATGTGGGTAAATGGCAATGGCAAGTAAAACGTCATTGTAAAGCTTCCGTGTTTAAAAACCTGTCTGAAAATGTACTACAAAAATATGCTCAGGTCTTTAATATGGAAGTTTCCGATTTACGCTCCTTTAAAGGATAGCTTTTTGATAAAATTATTTTTCTGCAATTTCTTTTAACTTAGCTAATGCCTTCGGATAGGTATCGTTAAAGTAATCGAGATATTCATCAATCACGTCAATATCAACAGTAACTAATGTTTGATTATGCTCTTCTTGAAAATGATAATTTTCTAAACCACCGGTCCATTTTTCTACTTCTTCTCCTGTGGTTATTTCCTGTTCCCCTTCAACAAATCCAACATGTTTAATGGATACAAATTCGGCTTCTTTATTTTCTTTGATTTCGGAAACCATACCTCTGCGTTTACCTTGTTCATCCATGCCAACAAAATAAATTTTACTCCCTTGTTGCCAACTGCCTTCATAAGTTGATGTAGGATTAAAGGCGGCAGTCCAATAGTTATAGTCTGCTTTATTGGTTAGTCCGAGCATGGTAGTATAAACTTTATGTGCAGAGGCGTTAATGGTTACGCTGTATTGTATTCGAGGCATAGCTTTAATTAATGTTATGAAATTTGTACTGCTAATTCGATTCAAATGTAGTGCTGGGTATTCATTTCTCCAATTACCGTTTGATAATAAAAAGGGGTTAGAAAAGTATACACCCATGGTATTCATGATCTAAATACAACGGAAAGTTGTATTTGAATTTAAGATTTGAAATGATAAAATATTCCAAGTAGTTAGCTCGTGCGTGTTTCTTTTTGTTTGTAAAAAATAAAATTTAAGTGTCATCTTTACCCCATGATTATACCATTCAACCATCAATCGCAAGCGCATTGTGAAAGTGGGGTTACTTCAAACTTACTTAAGCATTATAAATTACCAATTTCTGAACCAATGGCGTTTGGGATTGGTGGCGGTTTGTTTTTTGCTCACCTCCCTTTTGTAAAAGTGAATGGCGTTCCGGGGTCGACGTATCGTATTTATCCCGGACAAATTTTTGCTAATGCGTGTAAGCGGTTGAATATAGAATTTCAATCGCAACGCTTTTCTTCCATAGAGAAAGGAATGAATCAATTAAAGCAGAATTTAGATATGGAAATTCCTACGGGTTGTCAGGTAAGTGTATTCTACCTGCCATTTCTCCCGGAGGTTTTTCGTTTTCATTTTAACGCGCATAATTTGATTGTCTATGGATACGAAGGAACTAATTTTCATGTGAGTGATCCGGTTATGGAAGGTGTTAGCACCATTGCATACGACGATTTAGCCAAAGCTCGATTTGCCAAAGGGGTACCGGAGCCTAAAGGAAGAATGTACTATATTACAAAAACGCCTTCCTCCATTCCGCTGGAAGATGCCATTAACAAAGGGCTGAAGCAAACCGTTTTTTTTATGAAATCTCCGCCAATTCCATGGTTTGGCGTGAATGCTATTAAATTTCTCGCCAAGAAAATCTCAGAATATCCTAAAAAGCTAGAACCGCGTAAAGCTTCGCTATACCTTGGGAATATTATTCGAATGCAAGAAGAAATAGGTACCGGAGGTGCAGGATTTCGTTTTTTATATGCCGCTTTTTTACAAGAAGTGTATGAAGTAACCAATAAACAAGCCTTCAAAGAATTATCGGAAGAAATGACTGTAGTTGGAGATGCTTGGAGAAATTTTGCTTATGCTGCGGCAAGAGTTTGTAAATCACGTACGACCGATGTAGTTGGTTATGGTGATCTTTCTAACTTATTGCTTTCGATTTACGAACAGGAAAAAAAATTTTACGATAAATTGGATCAAGCCAGAAAAGGTTAATTACTTAAAGCAAGTGCTTTCTTACGATTAAAGAATCCAACGATAACGCCAAATACAAATCCTCCGATATGTGCCCAATAAGCTACACCTCCTTCAAAGGAAGCTTTCGCACCAAGACTACCCACTCCGTTCATCAATTGTTGAATTATCCAAAAACCTAAAAAGTAAATAGCGCTTATTTCAAAGGTTACAAATAATGCCAGAAAGAAAATTCGGATTTTTGAATGTGGGTACATAACCAAGTAAGCGCCTAAACAAGCAGCTATGGCACCACTTGCACCCACGCATGGAATCGGACTATCTCCTGCTAGAATACTTTGCGCAAGCGTGGCAGCTACACCTCCAGCAAGGTAGAATAGGAGAAAACGTCCATAACCTAAGGTGCTTTCAATATTATCGGCAAATACCCAAAGGAACATCATGTTACCTATTAAGTGCCACCACCCGCCGTGTAAAAACATGTTCGTAAAAAGTGTGAATAAATCCTGGCCGTGGTTTATTTCGGCAGGAATGCTTCCGAAGGTTAATACAAATTGTTGACCAAGCTCGGGGCCTAAACTAAATTGATAAATAAAAACAAGAATATTAATTGCTATGAGAAGATAAGAAAGAAAGGGTTTGGTTCCTTTTTTCAGATTAACATCGCCGATAGGAAAAAACATGTAGCGTTTTCTATTCTAATAATTTTGAAAAATCAAGGATGTCGATGTCTTTGTAATATACTTTACGTAACAGTCGTTCTTGTCCATATACCATTACTTGCGGAATACCGTTATATTCAAAAATAGCCTCGGTTGTTTCTTTACTTATTAAGGCTATCGTAATATTCTCAGAATCTTCGGAAATACCTAATGTCTTCATGAATTCTGGAATTGCGGGTGTTGTATTTTCTCCCGACATAAGTAATAAACGGGTATCCTTATGCTCTGGTAATATTTCAAGTATTTTTCGTGCAACTTCCATGCAATGACCGCAATCAGGATTGTATAACATCACAACCAGATTTCTATCATTAAACTTATCTTGATCAATCGTTGTATTTTTTATATCAGAACATTTGAAAGCAAATAAAGGGGCATCGATCCTTGTGTTCTCCAATTTGTTTTTGTAGTTATCGCTGGTCTGCATTTCAGTATTCGCAGTTACCATCGTTCCATCCGAACTCGATTCTTCTGTTTTCTTTACAACATTGGTTTTTGATTTACTCTTTTTCTTGTCGGCAAAGCAGCTAAAACCAATCAACAAGCTAATAGAAAGCAATAGGTATTTCATCTTATAATTTATTGAGACGTGAAAGTAATATATTATCCGCTAATAGTATGTTAGTGTATGCTTCTACAATAGGTACGGCACGCGGCACGGCACAAACATCGTGGCGGCCACCAATCCGAAGGTCAACTTGTTCTCCGGAAGTAGTAATTGTTTGCTGCGTTTTTTGAATACTTGAGATAGGTTTGAATGCAACATTAAACGAAATCGGTTGTCCGTTACTGATACCACCTAATAAGCCTCCGCTATGATTTGTTTCGGTATACACCCCCTTCTCATTGAAACCGAAAATGTCGTTGGCATCACTCCCTCGAAGAGATGCTATGGCGAACCCATCACCAAATTCAACTCCTTTTACGGTATTAATGTTGAGCATGGCATGACCTAGTTGTGCGTGTAGTTTTTGAAACACAGGCTCGCCAATTCCCGCGGGTAATCCTGATATTGTGCATTGAATAATACCACCAAGCGTTTCACCTTCAACCTTCGTTTTTTCAATCAGGGAATTAAATCGCTGAGCTGTTTCTGCATGCGGACAACGGAATTCATTTTCATTGATTTGTTCCAAAGAAAGAGTAGCATCTAAGGGTATTCGAATATCACCTATTTGAATTACATAGGCTTTAACGTCAACTACGTGTAATGATTGAACAAGCTGGCGAGCCACATCACCGGCGGCAACGAGTGGAGCGGTGATGCGTATCGATGATCGTCCGCCACCACGATGATCTCGAAGACCGTATTTAACGTGATAGGTGTAATCGGCATGACCTGGGCGATAAACATCTTTTAATGTTTCGTAATCTGAAGAATGGGCATCGCTGTTTTTTATTTGAATAGCAATTGGTGATCCCAGTGTAATGTTGTTGTAAACACCACTTAGTATTTCAATATGATCGTCTTCTCTTCTGGATGATGAAAATGCGGTTTGCGCTGTTTTACGACGGTTCACTGCGTCTTGTATTTCGCGGAGATTCAAGTTCAATCCGGCCGGACAACCCTCTATCACACAACCCACAACCGGCCCATGTGATTCGCCATAGGAAAGTACCCGAAATACATGGCCTATCGTATTCATCAAGCAAAGAAAATACTATTTGATGAATGTAGAAAGTATTATATAGCACAAGTAACGTGAAGGGTATGATTGAAATTACCGGCAAGAACCCGGTAAAATGTAATCATAGTTGATTTACTATTTTAGGAATTAAACCTGATTTTCTTCTCATCACTTATCTTCGTGGCATGCGGGTAGTTTCATGGTTATGTTTAATAATTTCCTTGAGCGTAAGTATATTTTTTTTTCAAAAAATAAGTAAAGATAGGTTTACGTTTTACGGTGATGCACTCGGCTATTATTGCTATTTACCTTCTGTTTTTATATACCATAATCTCGATCATTTCGAAACCACTCCAAAAAATTCCGGCGTTCCAGATCGAATAGTGAACAGTATACGTGATATGGGTACACCCAATGCGCTTACACCGAAAGGGTATTACTTAAACCAATATACCTGTGGCGTTGCCATCATGGAGTTACCTTTTTTTCTGTTGGCACATGGCTACGAAAAATACCATCATCTGCCTATGAATGGTTATTCATCTAATTATGAAAATGCATTGCGGTATGGCGGCATTTTTTATACGGCCATAGGCTTGTTTTTTATTTTTTTATTAATCAAACGAAGCTTCAATGCCGATATCGCACGCATCATTATTTCCATAGTATTGTTAGGCACGAATTTATTTTGGTTTACATGGGTACAAGTGGGCATGGTTCATGTGCCCATATTTATGTTATATGCCATCGTTATATATTATACGATAAACTTCTACGAAAAACCTCGTTGGTGGCATGCAGTTGTATTGGGCTTGGCGGCAGGATTAATTGTAGTAATGCGCCCTTCTGATTTAATTCTTCTTATGGTAATTCCATTATACGGTTTAAAAAATCGTTCAGACCTTAAACAACGATGGCAATGGATTATACAGTATAAGTACTTATGGATAGTGATGGCATGTTTTGCCTTGCTACCTATACTGCCTCAACTTATTTTATGGAAACAGTACACCGGACAATTTATTTACGATAGTTATAAGAATCAAACGTTTCAATGGTCGTTTCAAAATACCGGAAAGGGCTTATGGGGCTCTAATAACGGATGGTTGTTTTACAGTCCGATAATGATTTTTTCTATTCTTGGTTTCTTCTTCATTAAGAAATTAGAAAAACTGAATTGGTCGCTTTGGATAGTAGTTCCCATTTACATTTTTGTTATCTACTCGTGGTGGTGTTATACGTATATTAATGGATTTGGTTCACGGCCAATGATTCATTTGTATCCGTTATTGGCCTTTCCATTTGCCGCTTTGATACAATGGCTTCAACAAAAATCGAACGCTTTTTTCACATTATTCTTACTTGTTACTGCCTTTTGTTGTTATGCTAACTTAGCCTGGTCGCGACATCAGATATTAGATTATATTACAACCGAACAAACCCATCGATATCATGCATGGAATATGCTTTTCAAAACTGAAACATCCTATGAAGATATCGTACGTGCCGATGCAGGAAGGCAACCAAATTATACCAAACAAAAGGTTGTAAAAACGCTGGTAACTAACCCTTGTGAAGATAGCAGCGTTCGCTTCTACACAACAGATGAACGAGATTCAACCAATCATTTTATTAAAATTCCTGCGGGCGAGGAATGGCCACCGGTGCAATTATGTTGGTTATATGACGAATATATCGCTGAACCAAAACAATGGATTCGTGTGAGCGGCAAATTTTTAAGTAAAATGGGTTGGGTTGATACCTATACCTCGCAAGATTTTAGATGTGAAATCGCACATCGTGGTGTTTGGGTGAATTGTAGAATACCTAATAAAATAGGCAGGGAACACACCAAAGGTATTCCCTTACATAGTGCTGTTAAAGATCAGTGGGGAGAAGTTTTTTTCTATGCCCGCATTCCTTCTTCCATCCAAAATAGGGATAGTATCAAAGTACTTATTCATAATAACGCAAAAGAGGAATTATGGATTGATGATTTGAAAATGGAATTAACGGAATAACTATGTTCGAGGTTAATTATCCTTCTACAAATTGCATGTCTACAAGTTTCTTATACATACCTTGTAAGGCTATTAGTTCTTGATGCGTTCCTCGTTCAATTATTTTACCATGATCGAGCACCACTATTTCATCGGCATTTTGAACTGTTGATAACCGATGTGCAATTACAATGGATGTTCGGTTTTTCATGAGCTCCTGAATGGCCTGTTGTACTTGTTTCTCACTTACGGTATCTAAGGAGGAAGTGGCTTCGTCTAAAATGAGTATAGGTGGGTTTTTATATAGGGCTCTCGCAATAGTCAGACGTTGTTTTTCGCCTCCACTTAATTTACTTCCACGGTCGCCGATATTGAACTGGTAGCCCCCTTCTTTTTGTTGAATAAAGGAATCGGCATTGGCAACTACAGCCGCCGACTTTATTTTATCATTATCCATTACAGCTTGTCCGAGTGCAATATTATTCGCCACCGTATCATTAAACAAAATGGGTTCTTGCGAAACAATACCCATTTGATTACGTAAACTGGCAACGGAATAATCTTGAATTGAAATTCCATCAATTAATATTTCTCCATGTTGTATTTCATGAAAGCGAGGTATTAAATCAACCAAGGTACTTTTACCGGCGCCGCTTGCACCAACAATAGCCAAGGTTTTACCTTTCTTTAATGTGAAACTTATATCTTGTAAAATAGTTCGTTCGCCATATCCAAACGTAACATGCTTGAAGGTTATTTCATGTTGGAAATGGGTTAACTCGTTCGCATGCGGATTATCCGGAATTTGATCTTCTGCTTGTAGAATTAAATTAATTCGATCGATGGCTGCTCTACCTTGATGTAAATTGTAGAAAATGCCCGACAACGATTTTAAAGGATTGATCAGGAAGTAAAACATGGCCACAAACACAATTAATATACCCGGGGCAATTTCAGGAGGGTTTTGCAAGGCCATATTGCCACCAAACCAAATGATGACACTCAAAATTAAAATACCAAGAAATTCCGACATGGGTGATGCCATTTCCCGACGCGCTGCAATTTGGTTATTAAGATTTTTTAAACGATTACTTTGATTCCGAAAAGCATCCTCCCTGTTCCCTTCAGCACGAAATGCTTTCACGATACGTAAGCCAGAAATGGTTTCTTCCATAATCGATAATAAATTACCCTGACGTTCCTGCGTTTCCTGTGTGGTGCGTTTCAATCGTTTACTTATTCGACCGATAATAATACCGGCTATTGGTAAGAGCACCACTAAAAACAAAAACAATTTTGCACTGATGGTACTTAAAACTACGAAGTAGAAAATAATCGTGATTGGCGTGGAAAACAAGAGTTCCATTGTACTTAGTACCGATGTTTCTACCATGGTTACATCATTGGTAAGTCGTGACAGTATATCGCCTTTTCGTTCATTGGTAAAGAACCCTATTGGTAAATGCAACACCTTTCCGAATAAATCATTGCGAATATCAAATACTACTTTATTACGTAAAGGGTTTAGAAGATACTTGGAAAGGTAAAGAAACAGATTCTTAAAAAACGTTGTAAACACAACTACCACGCAAATCAAAATCAATCCGTATGTTTTATTACCATCATGAATTTCAATATAATGATGTAGATGCCAACCAAAATAATTTGAGATGCCTTCTTTACTTAAATGCAATCCCGGATTTTGGGTTACAGGTGTTACCTTATCGAATAGCATCGTAAGAAACGGACTAATCATGGTTACCGTTACCGTGGAGAATATAACCGAGAGGAGATTAAACAAACCATAACCCAAAACGTACTTCCACTTGCCTTTCAGGTAGGGTAAAATCTGTTGTACTGATTTCATTCGCTAATAAAGCCGTAAATTTACGCGATTAATTGTAGGAACATGGAAGAAAGTAAAAGACAACGGCAAGTAGCGAGTTTGATTGAACATGAAATGAATGCTATTTTCCAGAAGGAAGGGCTCAATGTTATACACGGCGGAATGATTTCAATTTCAAAAGTAAAAGTAACTCCCGATTTAATGGAAGCTAGATTTTACCTGAGTTTTTTCAAAATTGAAGAGCCTGAAAAAATGCTAAAACATATTAAAGATATGGATTGGAAACTACGTAAACTGTTGGCCGAGCGTATTAAAAACCAAGTACGTAAAATTCCTGTTACTTCGTATTACTTGGATGATACCCTAGATTATGTTCAGAAAATAGACGAACTCTTTAAAACTATCGAAATACCTAAAGAATAAAATACATGAAAAAACTATTCGTTTGGAGCCTCTTGCTTTTCGCACTGGCTTGTAATACTGTCAATGAAAAATTGCAAAAGGAAGCACAGGCTTTTATTGACGAGTATAGTAAAAAATACGTTGAACTTTATACAACCTATAGCGAAGCGCAGTGGAAAGGTAATATTGAAATTAAAGAAGGCGATTCAACGAATTCGGTGAATACCCGCAAGGCTGGTGAAGCTATGGCTGAATATACAGGTAGCGAGGAAATAATAAAAAAAGCCAAGGAATTTTTAGCACAGAAGAAGGAGCTAACGGAATTGCAAGCGCGTCAGCTCGAATACATTCTATTTAATGCCGCTAATAATCCGGCTACGGTGAAAGACTTAGTAAAACAACGTATTAAAGCCGAAACAGAACAAACAGAAAAACTGTTTGGCTTCCAATATAAAATAGGAGCGAAAAAAGTAAACACAAATGATCTGGATGAAGTGTTAAAAGACGAAATCGATTTGGTTAAACGAAGAGGGGCATGGGAAGCAAGTAAGGAAGTTGGTAAAGGATTGAAGTCAGGATTAGAGAATTTACGCAACCTGAGAAATAAAACAGTACAAGCATTAGGATATAAGGATTATTTCAATTACCAAGTTTCGGAATACGGCATGACGACCGATGAGATGATGGATTTGAATAAAAAAGTAATGGCTGATTTGTGGCCTTTGTATCGTGAGTTGCACACGTATATGCGCTATGAACTCGCGAAAAAATACAAGCAGCAATCTGTACCAGATTATCTTCCTGCCGATTGGTTACCGAATCGTTGGGGACAAGACTGGAGTTCCGAAGTGCATGTGGAAGGAATTAATTTAGATAGTATTCTAAAAACTAAAGGTCCGCAATGGATTACGAAACAAGCCGAAGCTTTTTATGTAAGTATTGGTTACGACCCGCTACCACCGGTGTTTTGGGAAAAGAGTAATTTGTTTCCCTATCGAGCGGATAGTTCGATTAAAAAGAATAATCACGCCAGTGCCTGGCACATGAATTTGAATGATGATGTGCGTAGTTTAATGAGTGTTGAACCAAATAGTGAATGGTGGGAAACGGCTAATCATGAATTAGGTCATATTTATTATTATATGAGTTATTCAAACGCCAACGTTCCTCCTTTACTTCGTGGCGGTGCAAACCGAGCTTACCATGAAGCAATGGGTAGTTTAATGGGACTTGCTGCCATGCAAAAACCGTTTCTCGAAAACGCCGGATTAATTTCATCCGGTATTAAAACCGATGAGATTCAAATTCTTTTGAAAGAGGCTATGAATACAGCAGTGTTTATACCTTTTTCAAGCGGCACTATGACCTTCTTTGAAAAGAATTTATACGCCGATAACTTACCATCCACAGAATGGAACAAAGCTTGGTGGGAATATGCTAAAAAGTATCAGGGTATTATTCCACCTTCAACACGTGGAGAAGAATATTGTGATGCGGCTACAAAAACGCATATTAACGATGATGCAGCCCAATACTATGATTACGCGTTATCGTATGTTATTTTGTATCAGATGCACCAACATATCTGTAAGAATATACTAAAACAAGATCCGCATGCTTGTAACTATTTTGGGAATAAAGGGGTAGGTGATTTTCTAAAGAGCATTATGAAAGTGGGTTCAAGCAAAGACTGGCGAAAGATATTGAAAGAAACAACCGGCGATGATTTGAATGCCAAAGCAATGGTTGATTATTTTAGTCCGTTAATGGGTTGGTTGAAACAACAAAATAGCGGTCGAAAATATACCTTGCCTGAAGCGTTGTAGTTTATTCAAAGAATATAATTCTAAGTACTAGTATGTCATTCAAATTAGAATATGAAGCGCAGTGAATTTATTCGGTTTAATCTTTTGGGTTCAATAGGACTGCTTCTCAAGCCTATAACTTCGTTCGCCGTGAAGGAAGTTCAGGATGTAATGTATCTTTCTGCTTCAAACCCAGATTATAATAACATACGACGTGGTTTCAATACCCGCATCAACAAATTTCCTAAAGTAGTTGCTGTATGTTATTCAGAAGCCGGCGTAGTAAAGGCTGTGCAATTCGCCAGACAACAAAATTTGCCTATTAGTATTAAAAGTGGTGGTCATTGCATGGAAGGTTTTAGTACAGGTGAAGGCAGTGTTCAATTAGTACTAAGTAATCTGAATAAAATTGTTTGGATTGATGATTTCACCATTCAGGTTGGCCCAGGGGTGTTATTAAAAAACTTGTATGAAACAATGATTCCCAAAGGTAAAATACTACCTGGCGGATCGTGTGCAACTGTTGCCATTGGCGGCTTATGTTTAGGCGGTGGTTATGGTTTAATGAGCAGACTGTTCGGTTTAACTTGTGATAGTTTACTTAGTGTGTCGATGGTTGATGGTAAAGCACAACTCGTTTCAACTAAACAAGACGCGGAATTATTATGGGCATGCAGAGGCGGTGGCAATGGAAATTTTGGAGTTATCACGTCAATGACTTTCAAGGTACATAACCGACCGAAAGTTATGAGTAGCTACCGTTTTCGGTCATATAAAACCGATAAAAAGCGCGCTGCTAGTTTACTAAGTGAATGGATGAATCAATGTAAAAAATTACCTAAGTCGTGTTTCTCAACCTGTCTGTTTAATGGCGATACCGTTTATATTCTACTGACCAATGTGTCTGCTTCGAAACCCGAAGTTCAACTGTTTATTACCACTATGAAGAAGTTGAGTGATAAAACAACAATGAATTTGAATCAACCATTAGGTACGGCCTTGCAAAATTATTACGGGCAACCACATCCGGTTAAATTTAAAAATGCCTCCGCCGGACTTTATAATCAATTTAGCGAAGTGCAACCTTTTCTGGATGCTGCTTTGGAAAAGGTGTTTACAACACGAGGCATGATATTTCAGTTTAATACGCTTGGAGGTTTTATTCAGGATAGTACGTTGGAATCACAATCTTCCTTCCCGCATCGTAATTATTTATTCTTTACTGAATTACAAACCTATTGGGATGATGAAAAGCAAGGGGCACTTTGTTTACAACGTTTTGAAGAAGTGCAACAACTCATTGCCGCAACCGGAGTTAAGGCACAATACCGAAATTACCCGGATATAAATTTCAAGAATCCGCTTGCACTTTATTATGGAAAAAATCTTGTTCGATTGAAAGCAATTAAAGCGAAGTACGACCCTGAAAATAGAATTCGTCATGAACAATCCATTGGGTTACTGTAGTCAAGTAATTTACATTCTTTCCAAATAACGAGTACTACATGAAGCTTACGAATTATAGGTATCACTTCAAACTGAACGATTTTGAAGGAAGTAAACTACTTTTGCCTTCTTGGAAAACTGCAAGATTTTACTGACTACACTGAACGCCAAATACATTCATATGAATTTGGCCATTCGTTTATTGTATGAACTTAACCAAAAGGATGAACGTTTACAATGGCATGAGTTTACAATAAAAGATGACCTTCAGACCATGCTAACTCATTGTTTGGCATACGACATTGTTTGTTTTAGTTGTTACATCTGGAACATCAATCAAACCCTCGCATTAACTACAGCGCTTAAACAACATAAGCCGGATATTAAAATTATGTTAGGCGGTCCTGAAGTGAGTTACGATTGGCAAGAAGTTATACAACGACCCGATATTGATTTTATCATTTGTGGAGAGGGTGAAATTCCTTTTGCATCGTTTTTGAAATTCTATCCAAACGTTTCAGCCATTCCAAATTTGGTTTCGAAAATTAATGATGACGTATTATACCATCAAGATGCCTTCAACTTCGACCTTACTAACTATGAGGGTGGAAACCCCTATCAACATGATGATCCGGATACACTTCGCAATCGGGTATTGTATATCGAAACGTCGCGCGGATGCCCTTATAAATGTGAATTTTGTTTAGCCAGCTTAGATAATAAAGTGCGGTATCTACCTATTAATCATATCAAGTCGAATTTGTTGTATCTCATGCAACACGGTCGGGTTATCAAATTTTTAGATAGAACCTTCAATGTGAAAAAGGATTTCACCTTGGAAATTTTCAATTTCATTTTGGAACATCGTAGACCGGAGAATATTTTTCAATTTGAAATCACCGCCGATATTCTTCATCCCGATATCATGTCTTTTATTGAAGAAAAAATTCCGCCCGGAATATTTCGATTTGAAATCGGCATTCAAACGGTGAATCAAAAAGCTAATCTGGAAGTTAGTCGGAAACAGAATTTTGATAAAACAAAGGGTGTAATCCTCCGGTTAAAAGATCATGTGGATATGCACTTAGATTTAATTGTTGGATTACCTCTTGATTATTGGCAAGATATAAAATATAGTTTTGAAGAAGTTTTTAAGTTGTATCCACCGGAATTGCAACTCGGTTTTTTGAAATTTCTTAAGGGAACACCGGTGCGTGAGAAGTACGAACAATATGGTTTCGAATTCGATCCGATTGCTCCGTATCAAATAATTCGAAGTAATTATTTATCTGCTGAAGAACTCGCTGATATTGTTAAGCTGGAACATGCTCTTGAAATTTATTGGAATAAAAAACGACTGATACATACCTTAATGTTTGTATGCCATACGGGCAGCATCTTTGATTTTTTACTAGGATTAGGAAAGTATTTTGGTATAAAGAGTAATTACATTAAACATACGTTAGAAGAAATTTATGATGTGGTTTACCAGTTTGTTTCTGAATACTATGCCGATCAACCGGTTCTTTCTCAACTTATAGCGCTCGATTATTTTTTACAACATAAAATTCGTCCGAAAGGTAAGTTCATTGAAGAAGTTTCTAGAGCGGAGCGAAATACCTTAGTACAACAATTTAAACTTCCATTGAATCGTTATCGTTATTACTTCTTGCCTTTTGATTTTGATGTTGAGCATGCAGTGCATCATCAAGAAATCGTGCCACGAAAAGTTGTTGCTATTATCGAATATTATGGCATTAAAAAACCTCGCTTTATTGCTCAGGTAGATTCGCTCATTGTACATAAAACCCTTACTCATGGCAAAACGCAGCCGATCGAGTAAGTTTAATTTGTATATCATTGCCGGTTGCAATGGCGCGGGTAAAACTACCACATCAGAGGTTGTATTACCCGAATTATTGAACTGCTATGAGTTCGTAAATGCCGATAATATTGCACGTGGGCTGTCGCCTTTTAATGTTGAAAAAGTAGCTATCGAAGCCGGACGAATCATGTTACATCGCATTAATGAATTAATGGAACAAAAGGTAGATTTTGCCATTGAAACAACGCTGTCTTCGAAGAACTATATCCGATTGGTAAAAGAGGCGCATACAGTGGGCTACAAGGTGAGCTTGATTTTCATTTGGTTGGAAAGTCCGCAACACGCCTTAGAACGTGTGGCCGTAAGGGTTGAACGTGGCGGGCATTTTATTAAAGATGACGATGTAATACGTCGGTACTATCGGGGAGTGCAACATTTGCTAGATGATTATATAGCGTTAGTGGATTATTGGGTAGTTGTGAATAATACCGACGGAACCTTGGAAGAAATTGCGGAGGGTGAAAAAAATGAGGCACTCCGGATAAAAAACCATTACCTTTGGAATCAAATTTTATTGACGAATGCGCAAACAACGTCCGTTAAGTAAAGAAAATCTCGAACTGGGAGCAAAATTATTGCAAGGGTTTAACATGACCTACGAGCGTTTGCTTCGACAAGAGGCGTTGTTAGGAAGAACCTTGGTTGTGTCTAAAAATGGTAAGCCGGTTCATGTTTCAGCAAAGAAATTATTGAAGGAGTTAGAAGGAAGAAAGTAGGTTATTGCTTGTCTTTTTCCTTTGTATAATTCTTCGCTTCAATGAAGTTTTTATCTCGTTATCGCTAAGCCTATTTTTTAATAAGAAGATAGAAACTAGGCTATAAAATTAGGGCGTACTCAAACTTATTCCGTTTACAATATTATCGTCCATAACCAGAAAATCGAATGCATCAACCACGCCATCACCATTTAAATCGGTAATAAGATAGCCGAAATTACCTTGAACAATTTCGGGTTCGAGAAGCAAGTAGTCAAAAGCATCTATCGACCCATCCTGATTTATATCACCGGAATAGATAGCGAAAACTCCGGGTTCAATTTCGAGTTGATTATCTCCAAAGGCTTTATTGACTGCGCTGCTAAAATCGTATAATCCGCCCGAAACGGTAATTGCGATTGGATTGGCACTCCATGTTTCTAAACCATTTCTAAATTTAATAACTACGTAATAGGTGCCGGTTGTTCCGAAAGAACATAAAACGGTACCGTCTGTATTCAACACCGTTTGAATGCTTTTAATTGATGTGTAAGGAAATGTACTTTCATGAAGAGAAACTTCTATCGAATCACATTGAGTTGCACTTGCTCCGGGTATTCCTGTATTGAGTAATACGGGTTGCATCAATCCTCCTCCAAGATAATAACCTTCCAGAAAAGTTTTCAGATCAAGCTTGCCATTGCAAATAGCACTTACATTAATTGTAACAGTAGCCGTACCACTACAACCTAGACTGGTAGTTCCGGTAACCGTATAAATAGTAGTATCTAAAGGCGATACCGTTATTTGAGCACCACTGATGTTACCCGGATTCCATACATAGGTGTTTCCTCCGGTTGCTTGCAAAATGGCAGAGTTTCCAATACAAATTTGTGGGTTCGTTGTACTCGTTGCGGTAATACTTGCAGATTCAACAGTTACCAATTTAGTGGCAGTTGCGGAACAACCATTGGTATTTGTACCCGTAACGGTGTAAGTGGTTGAAGCGGTAGGGGCAATGGTAAGCATAGCTCCGGTATTATTTCCTGGTTGCCAATTGTAACTAAATGCCCCATTGGCAGTTAATAATCCTAGACTACCTAAGCAAACAAAATTATTTCCATTTAATGTTACGCTAGGTAAAGGAAGTACAGTAACCAGTTTTGTTGCCGTAACCGAGCAGCCGGCGGCATTCGTACAGGTTACGGTATAGGTCGTAGTATTTACTGGGTTAGCAACAACTGGATTGCCCGTTAAATTACCTGGTTGCCAAGTATAGGTGGCAGGTGAATTAATAGAATAGCCTATTTCACCTTGCCATAGTTTAACCGTAGTTGTAAATGCAGTACCTCCCGTGGATACAATATTTCCAGATGTAACTCCAAAATGACTGTTAGAAGTTACAATTGTATTCACCGGAAGGGTAGTTGCATCATTCAAAATAAATCCAACGGTATTCGTTAGGATAGCAATACCCATGGTTTGTCCTTGAGCTATATTAAGCGTATTCAATAACGGAATATTGCTATATCCGCCTGGACCGGCGCCTGTTATCGAAGCCATATTAGCTAATTGCACCCATCCATTGCCAGATGTAACCGGAGAAGACATACCTCCTGGTCGATACCATACTTGTAATGATCCACTTGTTCCGCTTAATAGTGTTTTTAAGCTGTGCAAAGTAATCGGGCTGGTTGCAACAATATTATAAGCAATTTGTCCACTAAAGTTATTTAACATTCCTGTGGATAATGAGTCGCTTTTTGTTGTGGTTACCGACAATGTAGTTGGGGAGCCACTGCAAACAACAGACGGTGATGCTGATGGCGTTATACTAGGATACGCACTCACCACAACACCCTGCATTAAACTTGCTGTACAGCCATTTATTGTAGTACCTGTAACCGTGTACACAGATGTGCCTATTGCGCTGGCTGAAGCAAGAATAGAATTTCCGGTTACATTGCCCGGTTGCCAACTATAAGAGGATGCTCCACTTGCCGTTAAGGTAACATCGTTGCCAATACAAGTTGTATGGGATGGTGTTGCCGTGATATTTAAATTTGGAAGAGGATGTACGATTATTACAAAAGTCTGAGTTTTAGAACAACCTAAACTGTTCGTAGCGGTTACGGTATACGTTGTTGTTACTAAAGGATTTACCGTTGCCGTACTCGTATTAATATTTCCCGGTTGCCAATTCCATGTTACACTTGGAGTTGTTCCGGTGAGCAATACAGCACCACCCGGACAAACTGCACCCGGATTGGCACTGCCGGTAATGGCAGGTATCGGATTAACACTAATCATAATGGTTGAAGTTATGCTGCAACCTAAACTATTCGTTGCTGTAACTGTATAGGTAGTAGTTGTGCTTGGTGTTACGGTTATTTGATTGCCTGTTAAATTACCTGGTACCCACACATACGATGCTGAACTACCACTAGCTGTAAGTATTGCACTACTGCCTGCACAAAGCGTTGATGTGTTAGCGTTTACCGATAAGGTAGGCGATGCGTTAACTACTACCGCATTAGTAGCTACTCGATTCGGATTCAAACATCCTCCTGGAGCAGTGGTAATTTCTGCATAATAAGTTTGGTTACTGCTGGGTATGGTGGTAGCAGGAATCGTATTTCCTACCAAGGTTCCTCCATTTGTAGCTGTATACCAATTGATAAATTGTGATAGAATACTGTACCCTGGAGCTTTGAAATTAGTTATAGTAACACTTCCAATACCAAAAGAAATAGCATTGCGCATTTTTAAACTTAATGTTTGTCCAGCACTCATCAGAAGAGTTACCTTACCCTGTTGTTCTGCCGGTGCACCTGAAACATTGTTATACCCAGGGAACAGAATATTTGCACCGCCATTAATAGAGTACATCGGATAATCATTATTCCCAAACAGATCTGTTGAATTTGATGTATTCCAATTAAATGATACAATGCCATCACAAGGTATGGTTATTGTGTAAGCTGTAAAACCTTCGGTTAAACCACTACTACCATTAATAGTAACAGAATTATTACTTACAGTTGTAGTAACATTACCGCCCAGAGCGTTAGTTAAGGTAGTTGTCCAATTTGCATAAACATAAGGACCGGTGAAATTATTAGTTAGAATACCTAAACATTGATTTCCGGGAGGTGTTGTATAGTTCAAGGTGATAGGGTTGCCTGAACAAACAGTGTCTGGAGTTGCATTCAAACTGCCAACTAAATAATTATATAATCCTACACCAAAACTTAAGGTATTGGAACAACCATTCAAATCGGTAATGGTATTCGTGTAAATAGTATTGCTTGATGGAAAGGCTTTATTAATTAAAGCATTTGTAGTAGCTGCCATACTCGCGCTGGGTGAAAATGATGAGGCCGTTAAAGCATTATCAGCTTCAAAAACTATTTCACCATTCCAAATTCGTGGTGATGTATTCATCGCATACGAACTGATACTTGTACCGGCATGCCCTTCTGTAACATAAAATTCAGCACATGATGTAATCGTATTTCCAACATTGTTTCCAAAACTTGAAAGCATACCATTCGATTGGTTTGTTACCAGCATAAGTCCATAGGTTTGGGAAGCAGGTATGGTAAAGGGTGTTGGCGTTACAAGAGTTAAATTTCCGGCACCTAAACCGGTAACACTATAAGTGGCACCAACTTTTGTCCAGCCACTTGTTCCGGTGAAGTTAGCATTACCATATCCGCCCGGTTTAATCCAAACTTCCAATTGGGTAACACCTGTACTTAAATGTAATTTGAGTTTTGTGATTCGAATGGGCTGATTGCCTGTAATGATATTAAATACATTGCCTCCATTAGCCGATTGATTATTTAAGGGGGTTGCTAATGAATCGGCGATGAAGTCAACTAAGGTTGATGTTACGGTAGCTGTATCTCCCGGACAAATTGTTGCAGGACTAACAACATGGTCAACAATTGGTAAGGGCTTAACATAAACCTTTTTTGTGCCGGATGCAGTGCACCCAAAAATATCGGTTGCTGTTATGGTAAAGGTGGTTGTTTGATATGGAGTGAAAGCAATGGATGCGGTTGTATTCGCTCCATTGGTTATATTTTGAATAGGCTGCCAATTATACGCAGCAATAGGATTGCTTCGTTCGTAACCAATGGTACCGCAGAATGCTCGGTTGGTTAAATTGAAATTCAAACCGGTGTTGGTGGCCGCATGTCCAACTTGTATGAGAACATCATCATTAGTAGAAAATAAATTACCACTTGTAGTTGCGGTGGCATCATGATGAATGCTGTTTGTGGTATTCGTAATAATCATGATTCCTAGCGTTTGTCCGGTTAACAGATTGATCGTAGAAGGCAAAGCAATAGTTGCCAATGCAGATGTTCCTGATGGCATGATAGGAATGTTACTACTTAATAGGGTCCATCCGGAAGTACCCGTAAACGTAGAGGAACCGTAACCTCCAGACTTCGTCCAAACTTCTACCGAAGTGGCTGGCGTACTCATAAATGTATTCAATTGATTTATTACAATATCATTCTTGGCTGATATATTGAAAACCACCGCGGTGCCAACATTATCTGGCGACATACTGGCTGTAAGTTTATTCGAATAATTTTGTGTTGTAACCTGCATAGTAGCATTGCTTCCTGCACATACCACGGTAGGAGTTGCTGCGATTATGGAAATACTTGGATTGCCATGAGGGGTAACCAAAACAGTTGTAGAGGCGGTACAAAAATTATTATCGGTAACGCTTAGGGTATACGTTGTAGTAGAAACGGGTGATGCTGTTGGATTTTGCAATGAATTATTATTCAAACCGGTAGAAGGGCTCCAAGAGTAACTAGTAATGGTATTATTTATGGTATATACAAAACCTGCTTGAATAGCACGAGGAGTTCCTACCGGGAAGCTGAAAATACCGCTAAAAGCACTGCCTATGTGTCCGGATGTGTATGATAGGTCATCATTGGCAAGGTGGGTTGCCCCGAATGGTATCGATACAGGTAGCTGAAGTAAATTCACATCACTCGCTATGATAATTCCGTATGTTTGATTCGAAGGAATGGTAAGTGTTGTAGTAAGTGGTATATCAACATAAGTATTAATAGGTAGCGCATTAAAATTTAGGGTGCCTCCTAATTGAACCCAACCTGTGGCGCTAGTGAAATTGGTATTGCCATAACCACCGGGTTTATACCATATTTTGAGTTGAGAACCATTTAATGCCAACTTCAACTTGGTTAAGGTGATGCTTTGGCTACCTGCCATAATATTAAACGCCATACTATTTACAGCTGTACTTGATGTAAGTGAAGAAACCAATGAATCGGTTTCAGTTGTAATCGTGTTTGATGAAATAAGTGTTGAAGCACCAGGGCATATGTCTGGATCAGAGGCAGTAGCATTCACCGTTGGAAGGGTATGTGCTTTGCTATAGGCGGTATCACTGCACCCAAAACTGTTAGTACCAATTACGGTATAATGCGTATAGGCTGTGGGAGAAACTACTTGAGTACTACCTGTTGTTCCGGGTATCCAAGAATAGGTGTTAGCGCCACTTGCTGTTAAGGTGGTAGCACTTCCTGTTGCACAAAATGAAAAGGGGGATACAGTAACAGTTGGTTTTGGTTGAACGGTTACAGTAACATTCACGGTATCGGCATATCCATTATTTGAAATGATATAAACATAGGTTACCGTTTTAGTAATGGTGGTAGTATTAATTAATTGTTCGTTGATACTTCCTGTTTGTGGTGTAGTAATTGCCGGATTGCTTATTCCGGAAACCGCAGCTCTTGTCCAACTTGCAGTCACACATGCGCGATCAAAAGTTGGGGAGTAACTAAAAGAAGTACCACTGCAAAGGGTATGTGTTAAAGCACTGGTTAGTTGTGGGTAAGTGGTAAACGTAGTTGTACCTAAGTTATTTAAACCATTTACAATAACGGCCAAATTATAACTACCATTTGGTAGTCCGGCAGGCAAATCAAATTCGCACGAATCATTTCCCGCGTAATCGGGTGAGGTAGAATTCCAATTAAAGCTTCGAGCAAAATAAATAGTAGCACCGGAGGATAAACGTATGATTGGATAGTTCGTACTGTTTTGTCCTTCTGCACCTTCACCACTTCCTAAGCTCTTTCCATTGAATTTTGTTCCATACGCCATAAAATGATCGCAGGTAGCATCAAAGCCACTGAGGGTTGGTCGTAAGGTTGATAGTCCTGAACCTAATGGTGTATATAAATAGTATTGGGTACTTCCTTCTATACCTAATAATATTTGCCCGGTAGGTAGATTTACTAAATGAGTTTGATTACTTGTATTTGAAGGTAATGTTAACCCGGTAGGGCCGTTAATTTGTGTTAGAGTATTCGATAAATAGTTAAACTCATAGAATCGGGTAGGTGTAGCATGTATAGAACCAACGATAGGAATAGGAGAAGCTGTGAATAATACAATACCATCGCGTGCAATTGCAATAGGGCCATCAGGTTGTGCATAGCCTCCAGGTAATGTAGGTCCAGCAGACCAACTACCTACGGCACTTGAACCGGATGGCGTGTACAGGGCTGTATTTCCGTTACCGCCTATCACCCATATTCTCCCATCGGGTAGCATAATTGAACTACCAATCGTTGGACCCGCATTCGACCATAATTCAAACGGAATCGAAGGCTCAACAACCCATGAATTGGTTGAAGGAAAATATCGTTCTGTATTCACCGATCCACCACCGATAACCTTGTCGATTAATAAAATCGTGCCATCGGCTAGTTTATGAGCTGTTGCGTCTTGATGGATTCCATTACTATTTGCAATCGAGGAAAAGGAATTCGTTGTTGGATTGTATATTTTGCAAGTATGTGATGCACTAGTACCAAAGGTTTGAAAAACAGTTCCGTCATCTAAAATTTCCGAATAAGCATTACTAACTGTTGCACCGGGGGCACCCGCGGCCGACCAACTAGTTGTAACCGGATTAAATAATTCAGCACTCGCAATACCCGCACCGGTTTCTCCACCGCAAACATACAATCGCCCATCTTTAAGTATTTGTGAGGAGAAGCGTTTCCTATCATTACTCATTGTAGTACTTGTACCCCAAGTTGCGTTTAAGTAACTGTTCGACGAAGGAGGATTTAAACGAGTCCAGGTTTTACCTACTCCGCCACCCGAAGCGGTTTTGCATAGCACGGAACCATCACTTAAAACGATTAACGGGCCATCATTGGCAATTGGAGATGCATTGGTGAGTGCTGTCCATGTTCCTTGCGATGAAACATCCGTTATACCTGCTGCCAGAGTTAACATGATTAGTATGAAACGGAAAAAAAAGGTTGATTTGAGATTATCAACGGCTGCATGTTGAATTTGGTTTGTCATGGCTTTTTATTTTGACTGTTTATAAGCATATAATTGGTAATACTTTTTTGTAACGATTCAGTTTGAACTTTGAAACTTGCTAACCATTGTTGCCACATTACTTTTTCTTGTTTGAGTAGCATGGTTTCTTTTTGAAGTTCTATCAACCTGTTCTTGCTTCGCATTACATGAAGTACAAATTCAAACTTAGTATTACCTCATGCTAAGAAATTTGGTTAGTGTGTGAATGCCATCCGGTGGTGTGGGAATTATTGATATAAGTGTATCAGTGAATTCAAATCTGTTCATTAAGTTTGTACCAAGGTGATACGATTTGTACTAGTAGATGATAATGAAAGCCAACTTAAACATTTAAGTCAGAAGTTGGCACTCATTCCGGGTATGCACTTGGAAGGTAGCTTTGTATCGTCTGCCGAAGCACTCGAGTTTCTTCAAAACCACACTGTAGATGTGGCATTTTTAGATATCGAAATGCCTGGTTTAAGTGGTATGGAGTTAGTAAAACAACTTAACAAAGCACCACTCATAATTTTTGTAAGTAGCTTTCCTCACTTCGCAATAGATAGCTACGAATTAGATGCTATTGATTATTTACTTAAACCGGTTACAACAGATCGTTTATTGTTAAGTATAAAAAAAGCGGAAAGATTGTTAGAACAGCTACAACAATCAAATCATGAAATTAAACCTAGTGAGCAAGCTTTCTTTATTAAAGACGGAACCACCTATGTAAAAATTCATTTTGATGAATTACTTTATGTTCAAAGTCAGAATAATTTTGTAATTCTCTTTTTACAAAATGGCAAGAAGCATTTGGTTTTGGTTAACTTAAAACAATTTGAAGAACAAGTACCCGATACACTCTTTGTGCGTATATCCAGAACCCATATCGTCAATAAATCTAAGGTTACTGCGTTTGATCACCAATCGGTAAAAGTGCAACATATTGATTTGGGTATTGGAACCACCTATCAGCACTTAATTAATGAAGGTACATTCGGCTTGCCTGTTATAAAAAGAAATAGTGGTAACTAAAGCGTGTTTAAAACTAATTGGAAGCGTGTGCCCGCATGTTCTTCACTTTCTATTTCGTACGGAATATTCATTTTATGAAGTAAATCAAAAACTATGGTAAGTCCTAATCCGGTACCTTTTTCATTGGCTGTTCCTGCGGTGCTGTGTATTTGTTTCTGTTTAAGCTTATCGAGTGTTTCTCTATTCATTCCAATGCCAAAATCTGAAATGGTAAGCACAATATGATTCGATTTTCTTTGGGCTTGAATTTCAATATTACCTTGTTTATTACTATACTTTATCGCATTTGTAATAAGATTTCGTAAAACCACTTGTATCATATTTTTATCTACCACTACCACTTCTGCTTCCTTTTCAATGTGAACCTTAAAACTAATTTTTTTATGCTCTGCTTGAGGTTTAACTAGGGTTAGTACTTCATCTACTAGTAGAGGTGTTTCGAGAGGTTCGTTGCGAACTTGTTGAGGACCTATTTGAGCGTAAGCCCACGTTAATAAGTTATCAAGTAAAGAAATAGACTGGTGCAACGCACCGGCAGTAAGGGCGTTCGACGCTAAAAGATCTTGTGCGGGTAGCGATGGGTTCGACGATATTTCAAGATGTTGGGAAAGCGCAATGAGTGGATTTCGCAAATCGTGACTAATTATTTGAAACAAACGATCTTTAGTTTGATTGAGTTGAAGCAGTTCTTGTTTTTGAATGGTTATCTCATTGCGTTGTTGCTCTATTTCATCCTTTTGTTTTTTCAGTAATCTATTTTTTTGTTTGGTTTTGTAACCGATGAAGAAAATAATGATAACTAACAAAAGAAGAATAAGTGATACAATTATAAAAACAGTCTTTTGTTGTTTTTGATAATTTAATTCCTTTTCGTTTAATTGTTGTGTAAAATTTTGTTCTATTTGATTTAGTTGACTGTGCTTTTCAATACCGAACAAACTATCTTTTAATTGATAATGTTTTGAAAGATATAAGGCTTGGTTTAAGTAATCTTTTTGTTGCGCAAACATATCCGACATGTATAAATAGTTTTCTACGATGGTGGTCCATGAGTTACAACGTTTGGCAACAAAATTAGAAGAGTCGTACATTTCTTTGGCTTTGGTTATATTGCCAAGACAAGCATAATTGTCGCCCAAAAAGCTATAGGCCGAAGCAATGTTATAATCGTTCGTAATCGGGTGGGTATTTAAATTTAGCGCTTTGCGTATATAGAAGTCGGCAGAATCATAGCGTGCCATTTTATTAAAAATCAAACCTATATTACAATAGGTAGCCTGAATGCCTTGGTAATCTTTATCTTCAACACTAAAGGGTAATGATTTTTTATAGTAAAAAATAACGGAATCTATTTCCTCCTTCGCCATGAGTATGGAGGCCTTTAAATCGTAATGGGCATGAAAGTTTACATTTGCTGTTATGCTCTCTAGGAATGCAGATTCTTTTTCAAAATATTCTTCTGCTTTTTGAACATCACCCAGATTCAGGTATAATGTTGCAATGGAATTCAAGGAACGAAAATACTCATCATACTCTTTATCATTCTGAAACAATTCAGCAGCGCGAAGGTAATTGGTTATAGCATTTTTACTATCACCGGTGAGGGTATATACCTCTCCGATAGCGTTATGAACTTTCCCTTTCCATGAGTCTGAAGCGAGGTGGTCGGCTACAGTTAATGCTTCTTTATAATATTTGATGGAGGTGAGTTGGTTGATACTTTTATACTGAAAGCCTATGCTGCTTAAAATCTTTATTCGGGTGCTATCTTTCGTAGGATGATTTCTAAGTTCGGTAAATAAGGAATCTAGTGTTGTAGTAGCATTGGCAGATAGAAAGACAACAAAACTTAGCACAAAGAAAATTAAAGACTTCATTGTTCAATCAATTTTATTGTAAAGTACAAACATGTTTTGATTTCTTTTCATTGCTGATAGAAATTTATAAACATGGATATTCTCCTAGATGTTTTTTTCTTTGGAATTCTTTGTAAGAATGAACCTAACACCTTAATGGACTATCAATACTGAAGTTTTTTTTGTTTTGATTTCTAGAGAAATGAAAAATTGTTGTACTTGACTATTTATCGCAAGGGTGCAAAACAAATTTGTCTGTAGTCAAGTACGTTTTAATTTATCGTTCGAACCATTTTTTAAAACCCGGAGCTTTGTCTCTACTAATATCTTGCTGCATATTAAGCGGGGCTTTTAGTTCTAAGGTGAGTTTTTGATTTCCTTGCGGCTTTATACTTTGAATGGCATCAACATGTACAATACTTTGTCTGTTGGCTCGATAATAAATCGTTGGATCTAAAAGTTCTTCTACTTCTTCTAACGTAGTAAAATCTAAAATGTATTTCTCACCACTAAACGTCATAAAGTAATTCAAATTTTCACGATAGAAGCAAGCAATATCTTTTGTTAGAATGGGTATCCAGTTATTTCTATGTTTCACAATAAATTTTTCTTTATAACCCATCGAGGCTGTTGGATTAGTTATGAGATGCAATAATTGTTGCATATCCTTGGGGTATTCGCTTTTGCTTTGTACGATATCACGGGCTTTGTTGATAGCCTTTTTCAATTCGTCGATATCTAATGGTTTAAGCAAATAATCGGTGCCATTTACTTTAAAAGCTTTGATGGCATATTCATCGTAAGCCGTGGTAAATATGATTGGACACTTTAAGTTAAAACGTTCAAATATTTCAAAACTCACGCCATCACTTAACTGAATATCGGCGAAGATAAGATCGGGTTCAGCGTTTTCCATAAACCACTTAAAGGAGGTTTTTAAACTTGGTAATACGTTGATTACTTTTACATCGGGTGCAATTTGTGAAAGATTATATTGCAGTTCTTTTGCAATTAAATTTTCATCTTCAATAATTATAGCGTTCATATAAGCGGAATATTTACGATGAATAAATTGTTCTCTTCTTTTATTATCATGGGTTTTGTGCTTAAGTAGTTATACAGCGAACCCATATTGGTTAGGCCTTGTTTATTACTAGTTTCAACAAACCCTTTCTTTTGTAAATTATTTTGTACAACTAAATAGTCGTCATCTATAAACAGAGATATAACGAGTGGAGATTCTTCATCAGCTGTATTATGCTTTATGGCGTTCTCTACTAAATTTTGCAAAGTGACCGGCGCTATTTTTCTTACTAAATGATCTTCGCTTATATCAATATTTATTTGTAGACCGTTTTCGAATCTTGTTTTTTGTAAGTCGATATACATTTGAACGAATTTCAGTTCCTCCATTAGGGGTACTACTTCGTTATCTCTATTTTTTAAGATGTAACGGTACACTTTACTCATTTTATCTAAAAATGTACCTGCCATGTTCTGATCAATCCGAATTAAACTTCTTAGCGATGTAAGGGAGTTAAATAAAAAGTGAGGGTTTAGGTGCTCTTTTAAATTCTCGTACATAACCAGAGCCTTTTCTTTTTCTAGTAATTGAGCTTTACTTTCAAGAAATAGTACTTTTTCTTTTTGCCTTATTCTATGTTTATAGTAACTGTATATGCCGAGTGCGGCCAATGTTAGGAGCGCAATAATGAACCACGTGCTTTTATAGAAGGGCGTTCGAATTATAAACCGTAATGCTTTTGATGTTGTAACCCAGGCATTATTCCTTCCCTTAGCTCGAACTAAAAACTCATGGTTCCCTGTTTCGAGATTGGTAAAAACAACTTCTGAATTGCCTTTTGCACTAATCCAATCGGCATTTGTACCATTAAGTTTATATTCCAGGTCATAGGGGTAAGCCGTGTTGTCGATAAATGAACCAAAAGCAATCCTCACGGTATTTTCATCTGTACCGAGTTTGAGCACTTCGTTCTCTGCGGTATAGTACATGTTGTTTTTCACACTCAATAAAGAAATAATTGGCGCTTCTAGTGTTGGTTTGGCTAATAATTTTTCTGTTGAAAATTCTATGAGTTCATCACTAATGCTACCAAGTAAATTACCATTTTGTAAACGGGTTAAATGATTTTCATAATTCAAATCATCCATTTTGTATTTGATGCTGAAATTGTAAAATTCCTTCGCTTCCGGAATGAAAACGGAAACTTTATCATACGCCATACACCACAATTTGCCGGATTTATCTAGTGCAATTTTATGCAGTCTATTGCTCACCAAACCATCGGTCATATCATAAAGTTTTACATCGTTGGTTTTAGTATTTACGTAATAAATTCCTGCGCCTCGGTTATGAACCCATAGATTGTTTAAACTATCCGGCACAAGGTCCCAAAAGTATCCTGACTCTTTTTCGAAGTTTCTTTTCAAATCAATTTCTAGTAATCTATCATGCTGTATCGTTGCAAGTTTCTTCTCATTGGTAATGGCCCATAGGGTGTGATTTGCAGTCAAACATAAATGAGAAAAAGTAGTGCGTTTATTTTTACGTGAATACACCCGTGTAGATGAATTCGTTTTATTCCAATACAAAATGTTTCGGCCATCATTCAAGTACAACACAGAATTCGCATCGTTCACTATTTCTATAGCCATAAAATTTGCAAACTTGGACGGAAGATTATTGTAAGGTCTCAACGGGGTGAGGTTAATATCTGTTTGCCAAATACCTGTGTTCGTGATAATCAAGGTTGCATCGTTAATAAACTTAATAGCCTGTATTCCTTCCGGTTTAAGTCCTTTACTATTTCTTAAAGCAGAAGAGATGTTAAGTTTCTTATAGTTGGCTGGATTACTTTTATTGAAACGATATAACTGTGTATCGCTACTAAGTATCCAAAAGGCTTTGCCATCTGGTTCTTCTTCTACAATTCTAATTGTTTTATTTTGAAGTTCCTTAATTTCATTGGACACTCTGAGCTCGTTATAGATAGCGTTCTGCGTGTTACACATAGAGATGCCCGATAAGGTACCCAGCCAAATGGTGTTATTAGCATCCTGATAAGCCGACCATATAAAGTTACCGGCAATACTTCGGTTGTCATCATTACGGTGGAATAGTTTTGTAATAGAATAATTTTTATCAGGTTCAATTAACAACGTATTCATACCCCAACTGCTAAACCAGAGTCTGTGGCTTCTATCTTCAAATAATGTTGCGCCTTTTGCATCGGGTAATTGTTTGCCTATTGGTATGGATTTAATTTCCTTTTTTTGTTTCGGGTCAAACTGTACGATACTTGTTGTATTGTTATCAAAAAACCAGAATAAACCGGATTGCCCGTAGCATAGTGCAGCTGTATTTCGGAATGCAAAAAGAGCATTTCCTTTTTCAGTGCATGCATTTCCAACACTATTTAATTTATAATCATAATACCATAATCCTTGACTTGTTGTAATCCAAAGTTTGTTTGTATTAGGTTCTTCTAAAAATCCATTTTTGGTTATGAAGCACAGGTTACTTGTATCTAAAGGATTAGCTAATACACGTATTTCAAAGAAGGAGTCTTTGGCAGCATTGTATTTAAATAAAGACCACGTACCGGTTGCCCAGATGATGCCATTCTTGTCGCAAAGAATATTAAAGAAATTCAAACTCCTTTTGGCACTTTTCAAATAGTAATTCTTATACGAATCTGATTTAGGGTTATAGCTAAACACACCGTTGTTCGTTGCACCCCAAAGTATTCCAAACTTATCTTCACATAATTCATGAACAACTTCATTGGGTAATGTATTGTTTCCTTTGCGCACAGTATGCGATGTAAAGTTGGCACCATCATAACTATTAAAACCGTTATAGGTAGCAATCCACATCCTGCCTTTTGGGCTTTTATAAATGCAATTTACCACATTGTTGTTGAGGCCATCTTCTTCGTTTAAATGTTTGAACACTAAATTCTCTCCTTGAGCTTCGCAAAGAAGCACCAAGCCAATGGCATGTAGTAAAAAAAATAGGCATTTAAACACCATGTAAATAACAAAAAAAAACTAGAACATTAAAAATAGGTTGTACTGAGTTGTGGCAAATTTGAAATGAACCGTGTCAAATTTGAAATGAACCGTAGTAAACTCATGTCTGAAGACATAAATAGTTATAACGGATTCAGCTATTTCCGATTAAAACAAGAAGATTTTGACGGTAACTATATATACTCGATCATACGTTCAATAGAGGGAACTAATAGTCAGGGTGTTACTCTGCGAATATGGCCTATACCTGCCAACGATTATTTTAATGTACAGGTAAATGGTATAGCCAAGCACGATCAAGTGTTAGTATATGACCTCATTGGTAATATCGTACAGCAGCTTCCAATAACGAATTACAACACGGTTCAAGTTCTCAACCTAACTCCTGGTAATTATATTATACGATTGGCGAGTGATAAAACGATGAGTCAGAAGGTGATGATACAATAATTAAAAAAAATACAGAGCGTATTCCAAAAACCTACATCCGAGTATGTGGGTTTTTTTGTTTCTATGTCTGAATAAGATATACCCAGTTGTAAACTAAAACTACCCTCTTCACGAATACCTATTTTAATATTCAATTAATTTCTACCACCCTTCATTACATACTTAGTGCTATTAGTTTATATAAATTATTTGAGAAGATAGTGCTAAACCAATTTTACATCATAAATAAAAACAATCACAATTTTAAATTTCTAAAAATGACAAAGAAAATTTTATTATTCTTAATAGCTATTTGTTTAGACAACCTATTAATAGCTCAAACACCAAACCTAATTAATTATCAAGGCGTAGCCATCAATTCGGGTGGGCTTCCTATTTCAAATCAAACAATTAGTATTCGAGCCAGAATACGTGGCGGTGCTGAATACGGCGGTATAGGATATGGCGAGGAACGTTTGGTAACAACAGATGCCGGTGGATTATTCGATTTTCAAATTGGCAGCGCTGGAGCCACAAATGTCATCGGTTCAATGGGCAATATTAATTGGTCTGGCATGTCGCAATTTCTTCAAATTGAAATGGATCCAGCCGGGGGTACAAATTACACTGATATGGGATCACAAAGATTGGCAGCTGTACCTTATGCCTTCGAAAGCATGCATGCTAATTCTAGTACTTATGCCGGTTCTAGTACTTTTGCTGGTTCTAGTACTTATACGGATTCATTATCCCTTCCCTATACAGGCAACGACAATACCATTAATTCATTTGTAGTGAATAATTACTACAATGGAGCAGGTATTGCCATAAAAGGAACGTCTTTCACAAACAATGCCAATGCAATCGGTGTATATGGTGTGGTGCCTATAGGCAACACGGCCGGAACCGGTGTGCGTGGTCAAGCCTTCAATAATGGAGGTATTGCTCTGGAAGGGGTTAATACTGGTGGTGGTATAGCCGTTCGAGGAAAGGCTACCGGTGCTACAGGTGTAGCCGTTTATGCAGAAAATACAAATGCGAGTGGCAAGGCATTGGATGTAAATGGTAATGTAAAAATTGCCGGCGGAAACACAAATCCAAGTGCGGGTGCGGTATTAACAAGTGATGCTAGTGGTAATGCAATTTGGAAGAAAACCAAAATCGGATTTGTTGGATACAGGAGTAATCTACAAAATATTAGTCATAATTCAGAAACAACCCTGGCGCTTGATGAAGTATATGATGGAAACGGAGATTTTAATCCCAATTCAGCAAGCTCCAATCCAAATACCTTTACCGCTCCTGTAACTGGATTATACCACTTTAGTGCAAAAACACTTGTAGATTTCGCTTCAATGACGAATAACCTAGATGAAACCTATTTATATTTTTATAAGAATGGAATTCAAGTATCCTATGTACAAGGTAATGCGCCATATATTGATGGGATTTCTAGTCACTCTCAATTAGTATTGGACCAGGACCTATTTTTAAATGCTGGAGATAAATTATCGTGTCGAGTTTTACAAACCAATTCTTCTAGTTCCGCTGCTTGGCTGTTTTCAAATACTTTCACCGGTCATCTTGTTTTTGCCGAATAAATTTTAAACGAAAAAAAATGAAAAAAATAATTATCATAGGTATCACGTTTTTAACCTCCTATAATCTTTCAGCCCAAAGCATTCAACGAAGTGTAATAGGCAGTGCAGGAAAGGTAAGTGTTTCGGGTTTATACAAATTAAGTTCTACGTTAGGTGAAGCATTAACTAAAAAAGTAACTGACAATAATCTAATATTAAATCAAGGGTTTCAACAAAGTAAATTAGCCAGCACACCATTACCCATTACAGGATTAGAGTTCTCTGCTATTCGATTAGATAATTCCCAAGTGCAACTATCTTGGAAAACACAAACGGAAATAAACAATAAAGGTTTTTATGTTGAACGACAGTTCGCCCATGAAGATGATTTTTCTATCATTTCCTATGAAGAAAGTAAGGCAGAACATGGTACTAGTTATAGTGCATTAAACTATTCCCAAATAGATAATAATGCCTTTACTGGTTCTACCTATTATCGCTTGAAACAAGAAGACCTTGATGGAAAATTTACTCATTCACTAACGCGCGTTATTTCCGGAAGTACAGAAAAAATAAGTACCATAAAAGCTTGGCCTCAGCCATCTAAGGGTACACTAAGTATTCTAACTTCTGGCTTAGACAAACCGGATGAATTGCAAGTGCTCACAATAAATGGTCAAATTATTCAACAACACAAAATAGAAAATAATAAACCCTTGCAAATCGCTCTTCCTATTTCTGGAATGTATATCCTTCGATTATCGAATCATACCGACATGAACTTAAAAATAATCAATCAATAAAATCTTTGTTATGATAAAAACATCATTCGTAAGAATAAAAACGTACGTTGTTACACGTTTAAGTAAGCAAGACAGAAAGCAAGAGGTCGTACCAGCTAATAACCATGCATCGAACGAATACAAATTCTTTCTGTCCGAAGAAAGTGTACATGAAAAACGCCATCATAAAACATTTATATCACATGTGAAATGGCCTTTCTCTTTGAACATAGTAACCTTATTATTCCTGGCATTATTCATGAATTGTCGATCAAACGTTTTGATCGGTGTAAAAAAAGATTTTAATACCGGACTTTCAGCAATATACAAAAACATGGAACCACAAAAGGTATTCTTGGTCATGCATAATAACGTGCTTTATAACAACGAAATTCCGTTGGGCGAAAGTTTTATTGTCATAAACGAAGGTATTAAAGGGGTGGTAGTAAAAAACGGCGAAGTAACTATTGGTTGTACGTTGCAGATTACAAATTCAAAAGGGGAACTGTTGTTAAATGAAAAGGATTTGTTTGAAGGACATGATGTATTTAATAAAGACCAGGCTAACATGCTTCAATGTACCATTAACACCGGCGCACCTATGTTGTTAGAAGAAGAGTATAATATACTTGTTCTATTTTGGGACAAAAATGGAAATGGAAAAATTGAAAATAAAGTAACTGTTAGAATGATAAATTCACTCAACTAATTATATTCTTTTAAATTTACCTAGCATGAAAAATATAAAAATTTTAATCAGTAGTTTGTTGATCTTACTTTTAGCTCAAACAAGTAAGGCGCAAAATTTAGATGTATTTACTGTAGATATGAAACCGGATGCAGAAAAATACTTGAGCTTAAATCAAAATAAGGCATATCATGAAGCGGAGGCGCAAGCCAATAAAAGCAATATTCATTTGGCGTTAATACGTTCAACGGATGGAGGTAAATCAAAACTAGAATGGTATAACCTAAGTGGTAAAGACAATAAAACACCCAAGGATTTGAATGGAACCACCACGCTAATTAACGTTGTAAATTTTGATAGAGATCAATTTGATAAATGTAAAACGCAACAAGACTTACAACGCATGACAGGGTATCTAACCAGCAATTCATTGTCGCATTATGCATCCATAACCGACGATCTGTTGCAAGGTATTAAGTACGCATGCTTTATTGTTCAAATGGGTGAAGGGCAGCGAGCCTTACTTTGGATCACGCAGGAAGGTGATCGGTATAAAGTGGAAGTGAAAAATGCCAGGAAGTAATTGGTTATCCTTAGGCATGAAAATGTATTTACGCTATGCTACCGATAAGCTATCTGAATTAACGAAACAGTTCTTACGTCCGATACGCTAATAAAGATTGGTATTGCGTTACAATTACGATTCTCTGTTGATTAGAAATGATTCAAATAAATCTCAAATACATTATTTTATAGAGATGGTCTTTTTGTTACCTCAAATTCAACCGGATAATCTTAATTGGTTTAGATAAAACCATATTGGTAAAGACTGCAGGAAATAGTTGAGTTTTATTGTTGAGGTTTTTCCTAACGAAGTATTCATAAAAGTAATCTTGTAAATGAGTCATGTGGTGATAGACACCTCTTAAAGCTGTTTGAAACATTATAGTCTTTCGATGTAGTTAGTTGAAGTTTTGTTCTGGTTTACTTTTTTCTTGAAACAAATTAGATTAGTTAATATTTATCGGATTATAGGCTCTCCAAGTGTCCACTCGAACATGTGATTCTTTAGAAATATGTTGATCAAAAAAGAGTTTTAATTCTTTACTGCTTGCGTTTTTAATTTGATAGGTGAACACCCTGACTATTTTCTTCTTCAACATCTGAACACCTAGCACAAACTCCTTCTTCTTGCCCTTGCTACAGACGCTTTTGCTACATTGGCGTAGTAACTATTCCACGATTATCGCCTCGGGATGAATAACCCTCAAGTTGAGATTAAGAATTCTTTCCTCTACGTCTAATTCAACTATAAGGGCAAACTGAATTTGTTTTTTCTTCCAATCCATGTATGCTGTTTTCAAGGGTACTTGATGCTGATCTGAAGTACCTAGAAATGTATAAACGGGGCCAGTTACTTGCAAGAGATAAGCTAAACGGGCAGCCGCTGCATTGGGTAGGGTCCATGGGAAAATTGCCGGGTTCACAAAGGAGGGCGTTTTGATCAAACTTTCCTTCCAAAAAGCTACGGACTCCATCTTACCTGAAGTATTTGTACAGAGATAAATTCCTAGGTGGTCGTTTGCAATCGTTTGGGAAGCAATAAACTCCTGCAGGGGTTGCACGGCCAATGTTAAAATACTTTCCATGCTTGCCTCTGTTAAAGGTATTTGATTTTGAATAGAAAATATCGATGTTGGTTCGATTAGCATGCGGATAGAATAAGAGCTGAATTAATACCCCCAAAAGCATACCCACAATTCAAGATGGTAGCGAGTGGCACTGATTTGTTCTCAGTACAAAATTGTATATGTTGTGATGGCATGGGGTTAACTAAATTACTTGATTTCGGAATTGCTTGCTCTTGTAAGCCTTTAATACAAATAGCTAGTTCGATGGCCGTGGCAGCACCTAAGGTATGACCGGTAGCTCCTTTATATGCACTCAACCAAGGTGAACATTGCTTGAATAAATCATTTAACGCGTTCAATTCGGCTTCGTCGGACGCTATGGTACCGCTGCCATGAGCACAAACCCAATCAATAGCATCCGGTGTGAGATTCGCCAAACATAATGCTTTTTGCATGGCAGCCAGCATGCCGCTTCCATCCGGTTTGGGTGCTGTGGCATGATAGGCATCACAACTTAGGCCGAGTGATTTTACTTCTGCCAACATGGGTGCCTTTCGTTGTCGCGCATGATCTTCTTTCTCTAACAAAAAAAACGCGGCACCTTCCCCGAGCACCATACCATTATGCGCTTGATCGAAGGGTTTGCAATAATCATTACTCATCGCTCTACTTCGATTAAAGCCCGCCATGGCAATCCGCGAGAAGGGCTCTGAGGCACCGGCAATTGCTATATCCAAATCAAAATAGCGCATATAATCAGCGGCTTGTCCAATGGCATAATTCCCTGCAGCACAAGCGGTTCCGTAGGCCACCGCCGGACCATGCAGATGGTATTTCGCTTGAATACGCCGAGCCCAATAATTGGCATAGGCTTTCGTTGTATTTGTGTCTGAATGCAGGGCTGCTTGTTCGAGTAGGGCGCTTTCCCCCAAAGTTGAACCAAAAAATAAACCGGTTTGTTCAGGCAATTTAATTTCTGCTTGAAGCACCAGGTCTGCAATACCTCGTTCCGTTAAATTCCATCCTCGATCTGTTTCATAGCCTTCCGGATAAGGATGCATCAAACAGGCTTTCGGAAATCGGAATTTTTCCTGTTGTAAAAAATCATGCTCCCTTAAGGCCGACTGATGATGCCATAAATTAGTCCATAGCTCTTGAATACTATTTCCTAGCGGTGAATATACCGTATAGGCAGTAATCACAATTCTATCCTGCATGTTCCGAGTTCAATTTATGTTGGATGAACTGAGCCAATTGTTGAATCGATTGTAATTTCTTCCAATCATTATCTTCAATAGGAACTTGAAAACGATCTTCTATGCGTGCAATTAATTCAACCATATCCAATGATTCAATACCATGCTGTTGTACCAAGCTATCACCCGAATGCACTTGCTGTGCCAACTCGGGTTTTACCAAGTAAAGATCCGTAATAATTTGTTCTTCTAACTCTACCAAACTAGGCATAGGATTCAATATGTTTTATATCTGTAAAAAAATTTTTATCTGGTATAATGGGTATGGTGGGATCTCCGAAAAGACGATAATCTTTATACGCAGCCGGATTCGACGGCTTGGCATTCACTAAGAGTTCACCTATCGTTCCAACATGTTCCAGTAATTCGTTACCCAAACTCACTGCCCATCGGGTATTATTTGTAAACAATGTTTTACGCGTTGCACCAATACTCACTGCACTAATTCCTTCCAAAATGAGTTGCTCACTAAAGGAGTAAGCTACTTTCCTTCGGCTTGCCGTTTCACAACAAAGCGAAAAAATCACCGCTGTTGGTTTATGCGCAAATAATTTCATCTCCTGTACTTTCACGCCACGAAACCCAACCCAACCGGATGCTCTTCCATGACCAACATACAAGGTAAGTGCACTGCCTCTGTTTAAACCGTACAATACATCTTCTTTATACATTATATCGCCTGTCCAGTTTAAACTGCGTAGGTGTTTCTTCTGTTCCAATTGGGTATGAATTTTATTGGCAACCGTTATATAACGTGGTAAGCGTTGGCTAAGCATACACACATTGGGTTTGCTCTTTTTTCGATCATGCACGGCACAGGTAGTTTGTATAAAAAGTGCAATACTTTCCGTACCAGCGTAGGGCACCATACCAATAGGGATGATTCGATTATTTTTTAATTCGATATACGGTCCATCCAACAGGGTATGAGGCGCACGATTCGAGGGTGTAAAAGCCAATACAGCGAATGCACGTTCAGCATGCTGAGCGATTTTTTGGGTAGAAGGAAAACCATCCTCTGTATCATAAAATAAATACAAAGGATGGTAGTTATGGCGTTGCCAAGTTGAAATCAAATCACGTAGATGGGGTTTGATTTCCTTTTGCAAAACAACCAAAATTGTTTGTTCACTCATTAAGCTACATTTCGTTCTGGCATTCCCGCTTTAAATGCATTGATATAGGGTTGCCATTCAACAACACTCAAGGCAGGCGACTGCACAAATTTTCGTTCGTAATAATGCATCGCAATTTGACCTTGCATTTCCGGTCCGAAATTATCGAGCACGCCATTGCCTGCAATCAAATCATCTTGTCCACCTTCACCCGTTGTTTTATTGGTATAGCCGTAATTGTAGGCATCATCACCATGGGCAATTTGATCCGAAATAGCATGTGCTAAATAAATCGGGCCAACATGTTGATTTTGCCATACATGGGTTAATTCATGAATAAGGGTTTGTGTGCTTATCGGATTATCCAAATCGAAATTGATATTATTACCGGTTACAAAAGCGCGAGAATCACGCTCATCGGTTAAACCACTAAAGTTGCCATCGCCTAACTGACCGAAGAAATCTTGTACGCCAAAGATGATGTCGTTTTGAATACTATCTTCCGATATACTCACCTTGCTGTAATCAATCGAGTTACCGAATACTTTTTTAGCCTCCGCAATTTCCGTAGCCGATAGTTTTCGATAGCCATTTAACAATTGCAAGAAGATATCAATAAAGGTTCCAATAGCACCGCCTAAAATTTCTAATACACCAACTAAAATATCTTTGCAAGCTTTTCCAATGGATACTAAAGCCTTGGTAACTTCCTCTGCAAATTGATTCGCTGTATCAATAATGGTTGCTTGTAACACATCATTCAATGTTTTACCTAACGCATCAAACGCGGTCATTAAATTTTGCATGGCATTTTCAGGATGCAAGGCAGTTTCCGCAATGAAGGTAGCGATAGTGGCACCCGCTTCGAGCGCACCTTTCACTACTTCAGTAACAACTTCCACCGCACGTTTCGCCATCCAACCTACCAGTTCAGCGATGGCCACACCGGCTTCCAGCATACCTTTCACGGCTTTGGCAATACCTGGTAAGAAATCTTTTTCGAGATAATTTAAAATATAATCAAAGCTCTTTCCGATACTGATGAAGGCTTCAGAAACCATTTCCAAGGCCCAAGTACCTGCAGCTTCAGCCCATTCAAGCACCGACATAATACTTTCGCCTAATGAATTGATGGCTGTCACTATGGTATTAAATACATTACTTGCTTGGGTAGCGGCCCAATCTAATACTTGAGTAAATGAATTCTTCACGAAGCGAATTGCTTTCACCGTTTCTTCCCAAAGTTTGGAAGCTAAACTTTCGCCACGCTCAATTAACCAATTTAATACATCGCCCACAGGCCCTAACGCTTGCAAGATACCTGCAACTACTTTTCGGAAAACAAAGTAACCTGCTTTCGCCACAGACTCGAGCATGTCTGCCACCTTAGCCCCTATTTCGAGAGCCGCATCTATTAATCGAGCAGCCGTTTTGTAAGTAAATTCAACCATCGTTTTAATAAACTCGGCTACGGTTTTTCCTAATTCAAAGGCTGCTTTGATTACTTTCTTCAATAAATCGAAACCAAGTTTTGCAATACTTTTTACAACGTCGATCAGTTTCTTTCCTAATTCAAACAACTTACTTACAACTCCTTTAATAATGGCCACTGTTTTTGTTGCGATAGAACTCAGCATATCGGCAATGGTTATACCAGCATCCAAGATGGCTTTTACCACCTTCTTACCTAATTCCACCACAGCCGACGCTGCGTAGGATAGCAAGTCAACGATGGTATTACCAATTCGCGCTAACGATTGCACTACGGTATTGAACAAATTAGCGGCTTCATTTTTAATATTATTTAAAATATTGCCAACGGTGGATCCTAAGTCGCGTAGAGAGCGCACAATTTGATCCATGAGTTGCCATGGACGAGTGAGTGCCGTAAGTAAAATTTCGCCCATTGTTTTACCTAACGCTAAAAGGGCTTCGGTAATGCCTTTTATTAAAGCGAAACCAAATTGAAAGGCTTGCTCTAGAATATTGCCAATGGATTTTCCAATAGAAATTAAAGCCTCTACTGCTTTTTGAATTAAGTCGATGGTTTTTGTAGCCACCCACTCTAAAAATTCTTTAAAGATTCTTCCTAAGTTATCGATGGCGCGTAATACCGTTTTAAATAATTCGATGCCTGCGTTAATTGTATCCTCTAAAATATCATAAAAAGTTTTTCCGATATCAATTAAACCTTGTATCATTTTCTTTACGAGTTCGTACCCGGCCTCAAACGCAGCTTGAACAATTTCGCCAATCGTTTTGGCAGCTTCCATGAGGGCACGAGCCAAACTAGCGATCGCATCACGAGTCCAACTAATAACATCTGCAATTGCTTCGCCTAAGGTTTTAACGGCACTCACAATAGCATCCACTACCGAGGTTACCGCATCTACGATGGCATCCGCTACATCCTCAAAAAACTCTACAACGGCTTCATCAAAATCCGGATTAGGTTTTTTCTTTTTCCCTTTTTTGCCATCAACTTTGCGCATAATACTTCCCGCATCGCGCAGCCAAATCATGGCATCTTGCATGGCGGCTTTGTCGCGTTTTCCTTTTTCATCCGTCAAGAAATCAACCATGAGTAAACGAGCATGACGGCGTGGTAGCTGACTGATTGCATGTACTACTCCTCGTCCTTGTTTGCCAATTTTGTACCCTTTAATGGCTGCAGCGCGTTCGCCCTTGCCCATACCTGCTACTTGCTGAAAAAATTCACGATGTTCGTCGCTACTTTTTAAACTAGCGGCATAGGTTTCAGAAAGCTTGGCGGCATTTTTCGGACTATCCTTATACACCACTTTAAATGCAGGTGCTAATTCAGCTTTTTTAAATTTTGTTTTTTTGAAACTTGCTTTCAACTTGGAGCTCGATGTAAATGAACTCGCCTTTAATGATTTTAGAATGGTGTTATGATGAATGGATCCTTCGTTGCTTAGTTTATTTTTGTACTCTTCTACATCCCGATGGGTGATAACAGAAACAAAGCGCTTACTTCCTTTGATACTTTTTGGTGTTGGAGGCGCCGCCTTTTTCTTGGTTGTAGTGCTTCCTTTAGCTGGTGCTTTTGCCAGCGTTTTTTTAACTACTGGCTTGGCTGTTTTTTTTGGTGTAGCCTTCACGGCAGGAGTGGCCTTTCCCTTTTTTACTGTAGAGGGTTTAGCGGTTGATTTTTTCATAGCATATCAATTATTAAAATTAAAAATGAGATTAGATAGGTTGCTTGTTTCGTAAAGCTAAGTTACTTATTCTTTTTATTCGATTGATTTTTATGGATCGTATTCTCATGATGACAACATATTTTACTTGAAAAAGAATAAATCCAAGGTTGGCATAACTAGGTTCAAAAGGAATGCATAACGGCAATAACAAATAAATTTACTTACCATATAAATAGGTTTAGGATGAAATCATTTTATGTTCCTTTATACATACCTCAAATCTATAGTATATCCTTCATATCATAGCGTATAAATGAGTAATTGGTCGTCTTTCCTTGGGATTGGAATTAAATACGGGAGTAAATGGTTTGCATGCTATTAGTGAAGCACAGTTTTACATGCAACCTTAGATATAATTACTCCCATAAACTTGGAAATTTTTAAGCCCAATTGGGGAAACGCCAGGTTGAGGTGAAAGTATGTTCATGAATCAACATAACATTGGCAGCTTGAGGGGTTTTGGGTTAAACCAAGGCCGGAAAAATCATTACAGTATTTCTTCTGTATGGTATTTAAACTGAGCATATCATGGTATATTCGTTGCATAATTAAATCATTTCTTATGCCAAAAAGTATATGGTTCTCCTTATTTTTTATTTGTAGTGTGTTGAAACTGCAAGCACAAATTGAGTTAGTTAAAGATATTAATGACACCTTCAGCTATCAATCCAACTATACAGATAAAATAGTGTATAATGGAAACATTTACCTCGCGGGAAAACTCGATCCGACTTTCGATTCGGTGAATCACATCTTCAAATATGATATTACCACACAACAGTTTTCGATTTGCTTGGATGTTACCTCTACAGATGGTCCTTTTTTTGCCTTCGTTTACAATAATTATTTATACTACTACACCACAGATGCTCTGCAAAATTGGAGTTTATGGAAAACAGATGGCACAACGGCATTCAATCAATTGATACATTCCAACATGAAAAATACCAGCTCTACAGGGGCTGGGGCACCGGTTGAGTATAATGGTAATCTTTATTTTATCGGAAACGACGCAGCGAATGGATATGAACTTTGGGTTACGGATGGTACTACTTCAGGAACACATATTGTGAAAGATATTCGAGCAGGCAGCAATAGTTCAGGGCCGAAATTTCTGACCGTATACAATAATAAAATCTATTTTAATGCAGATGACGGGTTAACAGGCGAAGAGTTGTGGATGAGTGATGGAACTAACAATGGTACCGTGTTAGTAAAAGATATTTATAGTGGTGTCTATTCCAGTTCACCCTACTATATGAAAGTAATCAACGGGAAAATAGTTTTTACGGCAATAACCTATTTGAACGGAAGAGAATTGTGGGTGACTGATGGCACATCGGCTGGAACCGCCTTGCTCAAGGATATTAATCTTGGAATGAATGGCAGTAATATTCTTGGTTTTTATTCTTGGAATAATAAATTATGCTTCGATGCCGATAGCAACAATATTAGAAAAATATTTGAAACAGACGGAACGCCTTCCGGCACCAATGCGCTATTTAATCCAACTCCGGGTAACAGTATCATAGGAATCCTACAACCTTTTAATAGTCAAATTTTGTTTGTAGGCAATACCACCAGCACCGGTAATGAATTGTGGCGAACCGATGGTACCCTTGTTGGTACGTATATGGTGAAAGATATTGCCCAATCGTTTTACTCAAGTAATCCAAGTAACGTAGTGTTAGATACCTTAAACAACGGACTAATAATCACCGCAGATAATGATACTTCAGCTACTACCTCCAATACTGAACTGTGGTTTACAGATGGCACAACAACCGGTACTTATTTGATAAAAGATATTAATAATAAGCCGACCAGCACAATCATGTACGGGAGTCGTCTTTTGCTAAATAATAAAATTTACTTCGAAGCAGACAATGATACGCTTGGTACTGAACTTTATGTAACGGATGGCACCAACGCTGGAACAAAACTTGTTGTAGATGCGGAATCATGCACCCTTGGAGCCGGCACATTTTTATCGATTAACGGTGGCCCTCTTTTTAATTTTCAAAATAATAATTTCTTTAGAGCAACTACGAAAGCCTTAGGAACTGAATTATGGATTACGGATGGAACGAATGGGGGGACCCGACTGGTGGAAGATATTTTACCAGGAACAACATCACCCAATTTACGATATCTGGACACACTGAATGGTGAGCTCTATTTGTTTTTGAAAACAAGCCAAGATGAACTTCGTAAAGTAAATAGCAACTTTACTGCAACATCTATTATTAAATCAATCACGCCGACGATGTTGTTTTATAGACCCATAAAGTATAACAATAAGATCTATTTTAATGGCGTGCAGGAACCCCAAATTAGTTTGAATATGCCTTCGAATACTTGGGTAACGGATGGCACAACAGCAGGTACGATAGCCTTGTTACCTTTTGTTATGAAATATGGTATCGTGTATAATAACAAAATCCTCTTCTACGGAATGGACTCTACACAAGATAGTGAATTATGGATTAGTGATGGTACCTTAGGTGGTACGCAATTAGTGAAGAATATAAATACGAGCAGCAACTCGGATATCAAATTTTTTACACCCTACAATGGGTTCATGTATTTCATTGCTACGGATGCAACCAACGGTGATGGATTATGGAAAACAGATGGTACCGCGGCTGGAACCGTTTTGGTAAAAGATCTTAATTCGCAAATAGCAACAGCTGGAGTGATAGGTATGCAAGTGTGCGGCAATAAAATCTATATCATGTTAAATAATGTACCAGCGGGTACAACCAAATTATGGGTGTCTGATGGAACTACCAGTGGTACGAATTTTATTCCTAGCTCTATTCCTGGCTTTGATTTTACAGGGGTAGCTTTAGGAAATAGCTTTTTTTACGAATACAATGGCAAAGCGTATTTCTGGCTTTACAATTGGCAAAGTCCGTCGAGTAATGATGGTTTTTGGACTTCCGACGGAACTTCTGCAGGAACCTATTTGTTGAAATACGGACTACCCATGTATGGTGAAGCTGTAACAAGTAATGGCCTTATGTATTTTGGCATGGGAGATTCAATCACCGGTATAGAATTATATCGATCGGATGGAACACCGAATGGCACCTCTATGGTTCAAGATAAATTCCCGGGGAAATTAGGGTTGTCTCCAGTTAATTTAACGAATTCCAATGGCACCATTTTATTTTTTGGACAAACCCGAGAAACCGGAACTGAGCTGTTTTCCTATTGTGCTGAAACCCAAGGCACCGCCTCTGTTTCGGGCAGTTCCACGCACCGATTAAAAGCTTGTGAGGGGGTTTATAATTTAAGCCCGTGCGAAAAAATTTGTGAGGTAACGAACAACTATCTCTTCGACGCAGATGTTATCAAGGCACAGGTTTGGATTGATAACTTATTAGGTAGCAGTTATGTTAGTCGGCGGTATGAATTAAAAAATAAACCAACTGAATATAACAACTCCGGCAGTATAACCTTGTACTTTAAACAGAGTGAGTTTGATTTGTATAATAGTCAATCAAATTATTATGTTCCCATAGATTCATTCGATAGTCAAAATTATAAATCCAATATAGTGGTAGCACATTATGCGGATACTTCGGTTGGGGAAACAGGTTTAATTTCAAGTTATAATGCATCCACCTTAACTACGATTGATCCGTTAGATTCCAATATTAAATGGAATTCGAATTTACATTGTTGGGAGATTAAATTTGATTATGCTCAAGGTTATGGAGGTTTTTTTATTAAAGGCCTGAACCCCTTAAGCTCTGCAACTGCAACTTTGCTCTCACCGAAGGTCTATCCAAATCCGATCAATGAAACTTGCTTGGTGGACATAGGGAATAGTAAAACAATTCATGAAGCCGTGCTATTCAATTTACTAGGATCATCCATAAAGCATTTTTCGATTCACTCTCATTTGAATCAACTTGATTTAAGTTTTTTAAAACCCGGTGTTTATATATTACAAGTTGGTGATGAGTTTTATACGAAACTAGTTAAGCAATAGCTTTTTGTTATTTTGAATAAAGATTCATTCTTATGCTAAACTAATGCTGCGCCAAAGACAAACTATAACTGGCTTGTTTGGTTATGTTGCAATGGTACTAATTGGAGAACTGCGTTGGATTAAAGAAAAAGAAACTGAAAGAAAAAGAGAAACAAAAAGACTTTCCCTTTCTGTTTTTCTTTCTCTTACTATTTGGGTGGAAGCAAGCACTCGAAAATCGAACTTTTGGGTGGAGGATTTGGTGTTGATAGAGCAGTTTGGTAACCAAGTCCTCCAAATTTAATTGATTTGGTTAAAGGGTAAAGAAACTAATTATTTGCAACTATAATACCGAGTTGATGTTGTATTGATTTCAGAATGGTATTGTCATGAAACATTAAGGTCAAGCAGGTCAAAAATATACTTCGGACGTACAAAAAATGCTTAGACTTCAGTTCAATGGAATTTAAATCCCATTTTATTTGTTAACTCGTTCCATTTTCCTAATGCTGGCCAGAAAATTTTTCTCTTCATCCAATAGATTAAGAGTATCAGGCATTATGATTTTATTCGCCTTTTTGTCTACACTTAAGCATAAATGTGTATTGAGTATGCTTGAAAAATCGTCTAAAGCTTTTACTTCGTTTATTGCTTTGTCTTCAGATCTAGTGATATTCCCAATTAAGCGCATACAATTGTCAATATTTTGATCATTATATATACTAAGAACATTAGAAATTCTTCCGAGAATTTCTTTATCCTTGCTTCCTAGGTTGGTTCTTGAATTGAATATATCGTAAACACCCTTTAACTTTTCTATAAATTCTGGCTTTTTTATATCATCTATTTTCAAAATTAAAGCACCGTAAAGTGGTTTCTCTTTGTACAGATACATTAATGATATTTCCAATAATCCTAATTCCGGATTTATTGTTAAGGCATATAATATGCTTCTACGCCATATTAATTTATGAAGGAATTTTTTTAAATTTTTGTTTTCGTCTTCGTCCAACAATTTCTCCGAAATGGGTGGAATATTCCAATTCATTTTGTACTTAAAAAATGAATCATAAATTTTTACTACCTCATTATTAACTTTCTTCTCCCATGCCTCATATTGCGGAGAAGATAAGTAGGCTTTGTACAATACGTAATAGGGTTCTTTACTGTGTGAGGTGGGGGATGTCCAAGAGTTAAAATCCATCAGACCTTGTAAAACATTTTCTATATTAAAATAAAGATTTTGGATCAATTTCTCACCCGTAATATCCATTTTGGAATACCATCTTGTATTCCTACTTGTTGGATATTGTTGATTTAAATCCCAAGATGTTTTCGAATAAATAAAAATGGGTTTATTCCTTTTCTGACAATATCTCACCAGATCTCTTCCTTGTAACAATGACAATTTATACGATAATTCATTATTGTCATTCTCATCATAAAATTGCCAATCGGTAATAACTACATCAATGTTCTTGCCTTCTTCAGATTCTAAATAGTCAATTCCGGCTTGAACGGTATCTTTGGCTTTGAAATTCTTAATCCCTAGTTTTACTATAGTCATTTCCATCTCCTTTCTTGCCCCTTCCTCATCGTCCACAAAGAGAATCGAGTAATTCTGATTGGGTAGAGGGAATTTAAGAATAGTTTTGATTTCCGCTTCCATCGTTTTTGTGTTATCATATGGTTGATTCAAAAAATCTTCAACCGTTGTAGTTGCACTTACCTTACTTAATAAAATACGTTCAATACTTTCTTTTTCCTTTTCATCACAACAGCTGGGTAAGAAATCGATTAATACCGATGAGCTTTCTTTTTTGTACTGGTGAAAGAAGGATGAAATTTTTCTGTGCCGATCACATAACCGCTTAGCATCTTGTAATTGTTCTTCGGATAATTGCAATGGTCGATCTAAAAGGATTAGTTTCTCTATTTGTTTCCTGCTCATTGAATCAAGAGAATATTGCCCTTTACTATTTTTTGTTTCGAATATTGCATACAGAAGAGGGGTTTTAAAAATAGAAAAGCGGGCATTTCTTTTTACCTTGCTTTCAATGGTTGTCTCAATTTCATCCTCGTCATCTAAAACATAAGGTAGTAAAATTAAACCCTTGTAGTTTTTATTCCTTAATTGCTCGACCGTCGCAATTCGGTCGTTATCTTCTTTCCTTCCGAATAATATTATTCCAGTATGATTAACATTTAATTCGGTTATTTTCTTCGTTTCCCAAAAAGCGGTAATATTTTCAATGTATTCAATTTTGATATCGATTTTTTTGAATAAAGAAGTTATTTGAGCTAAGTTCTTTTCAAACTTTTCATGATTTGAAATTCTTTTTGGTTCTTCAGCAGTTGATTCTACTACTACAAAAGAATACTTGTTTATTTTCATGGTCATTAATTTTCGCCTTGGTATTCAGATTTATTCTTATCACTCCCTCTATAATTTAAGATAGCATCTAAGTTATTACTATCCATTATTCTATTGAATATTTTATAATCGATGCCCGCTTGCTGCAAATCATCATCCGATGGATTCGTGCCAATTGTTTTTCTCAACGAAACATATTGAGTTGTTTTTAATTCCTTATCGGAGTTGTAACTAGCTCCTCCATATAGAATAAAATAAATGTTCTTAGTGTTAATATCGTTATGGTTCAATAAGCCCTCCAAATTTTCTAGGTCTGATCCATGAACAAAAATGAAATGCCTTCTGGATTTAGATTTCAATTGATTAATTCTATTATCATTAGCTGTATTCTTATCCAAACTAGTTAGCTCAATAATATCTATTTCTTCAGAAGAGCGGAGATGTTGAGTACAGTACTCTGCCATTACTTTAGCTCTGTCAGAATTATTATCGAATAAATACACGTTCAAAGAAAGTAATTTTTCGAATTCCAGTGTTAACTTAGAATGTCGTTCATCTAGCCTAATCCTTATTGGCAATATTTGACCGATTGATTTTAATTGTTCAACGGCCTGTGATAAATTTCCTTTAGGAAAACGCTGTCTATCATTTATAGCATCTCGAAATTGATTAAATTTTTCAGAATCTTTATTTAATGAATACGTTAAAGTTAATTTAGATTTTGAATAATCCCAGTTACAGGTCTCTGGCGTAATCGCATGATTTATATCGTAAATCGTCTGGTAGCATTCTTCATAATCATTAGAAACCGCACCATACCGATTCAGTCCTTCATTACTACCATAGTTCATAATCTCTAACCATATAGCTTCTAATTGATGTTCAATTATAGAAGCTTCGCGGTTCATCGCCCGACTATGTCGAACACCCAACCATGAGAAAAATGCGATCCCCGCCATATTTAACCGTTTATCATCGTAATGCATGGACTTTATAAAGCCGCCCAAAGAGGTTTTATGGGAATAGTTATTCCCTTCTTGGATTAGTGATTTCCAATCATCGGGTATAGTGTTTTCATCAATTTCCAATTCAAGATTATTCACTTGATTAATGTAGTTTACCAAGTACTTGAACGGCTTAGGAGCCTGATGACTATCTTTAAAATGCAAGTCTTTAGTATGATCCAGTTTAGCAATTCCTGAAATCAAATCATCTTCATTTATTGACTTTAAAATAGGAATAACGCGACCTAGGATATTTGCTACAGCTTCCAATTTCTTCAGTAGTAACGAACTGATTGGATTATTCTGTTGTAATGTTAACACTCCGATTTTTTTACCGGAATTATTTTCTATTGCCAAAAAAACGTTGTAAGCATATTCTGAGGTTCCTTTAATAATTTCACCCTTGTTTAAATTTAATTCTGAATTTTCGATTATCTGTTTTCGTTCTTTATAAAATTCGTTGTAAGATTTCCCCCCTTTATTGGAATTAAAGTATAGCATTTTGTGATATTCAGGATGTAATAGGCATAATATATTCAGGACTCTACTCTTCATACTTACTTCTTTCCATTTACCGGAGGATGGAAACTTATATGGAATAGTTGTATTTAGTGTGATCTTTTCTCCTTCATTATTGAATATAATTTGCTCACTAGGTAGTAATACGTTATTTTCATGATTAGGCAAATCATCAATAGGATACTTGGTGTCTCTTAGTACTAACTTTGAATTTACAATATCCATTACCGCCTGATCGTCATTATTACTGCGACATAAAAGGTTGAGTATCTCTTCAAGAATCGTTTTTTTAGTACCACTATAGCCACCAAAAAGAATTTCTTCGGTAGCTTCAAGATTTTTCATGGCTATATTTAGCTCATCATTCTTCATTCTCATCTCAGTCGAAATATGGTAATGCCTATAACTAAAAAGCCAAATGAGAAAAACAAGGCCTATACCCATATAATAACCATTCCCCATCAGATTTACTACTCCAGAAATTTTGTCGTTTTGTAAATCAGGATAAATTTCCAGTATACTTAAGTAAATTCCATGATAACAATTAACTAAAATTATAAATAGGGTAATGACCATGAGTAGAAACGAAAATTCACTTTGTTCTCGTTCTTTACTCATTTTCGATAAGGCAGAATACATTAATAACCATACCGTAGTTGATATAATTAACTCAAGTAATCGAATTGAAAAAAGTTTAGGATCGAATAGAAATAGTACAAACCAAATTGGAATACATAGAACAACTAAATTGATATACCAGTCATGCTCAAAAAAATTCTTCAATCGCTCAAGCCATTTTGGTCGTTTGTTTAAGTTTATATAGGCTATAGCAAATAAAAAGGCAAAATTGTTGAATAGGGAGAGCAGGTATTGAACAAATGAAATTCGATGGTTTAGGTTTTGCACCTTTTGAAGGGCATTACTGAACATACTATCGGCGTATTGTTTTGCAGATGACTTAATTTCAGAATAATCATTACCAGAAATTAATAGGCTATCAATTACTCTAATGGAATCAACGGATATTTTTATTTTGCCAAGGCGTGGTTCGCGATCAAGTAAGGAATCTAATTTCTGCTTTCGTAAACTATCGTTTATCAGCAAGTTGGTCTTGAATTTTTTAAAGTAAGCGTATTGTTTATTGCTGAGTTGTTCTGTTTTAGATTGAAATAAATGATTGACGCTATTGAATATTATAGGTTTGGTAACAAGAGAGGCTGTCAGCCAAATAATGAAGGCAAGATTAATGGCAATTACACTATATAAGTCATCCTTGGGTGAGAGTATATTTTGATTCGCTTCTTTCTTTGTTCGGAAGGAAATAATCATTAAGCCAGATAAGCTAACGGTAATTGAAAAGAAGTATAGTACAATAGCCGATATGGGTTGTACTTCTCCTTTGCGGATATACCATGTAAACGAGATTAGAAAAAAAATTGTAGTGGCAAATAAAATAAGACAATAGAATACAGTTTGCGCTTTTCGTTTATCGCTTAGAAAATTAATAATAACACCCATGGAAGTTCTATTTATTATTTACAAGCTAAGATAAATCAAAAATAAAATTCCCACTTAACCATACTTAACTGGCTATAAGACTAACGCTGATTTAGCGTTTAACAGCAAATATGCTGATACGATTATTGAATGATTGAATCAGGTAAATTGTGGTCAAGTGTTGGTAAAGTCCAGTCAAACAATTGGTGTTGGATTCTAATTTTCTTTACATAGAAATTAAAATCTATGTCCGTTTCAAAAATGAATAAATCAATGCGACTGAGTTTGTTTTCAGGTCTTCCTCCATAGGAATCTTAATTTCCAAATTTAGGTTAGATCAAAATGAATTTCAAAAACAAAATAAATAAAAATATACAATGAAAAAAGTAACTGTCGGCATCTTGACATGCCTTGCCTTCATGGCCACAACTATTTTGGTAACCCCTACACATGCAGAGAATAAAACTGGGAACAATAAATCGGTCGATATGGTATTTAAAAATGTATCCGGTAAAACCAGATGGGTTTATATCATACTAATTAAGACTGATGCTCCACGAGGGGGTATGTTTTGCGATCATATCACGGATAGTCGCCAACTCGACAACAACCAAAATTTTACAGTAACTGTACATCCCGGCTATATTATGGATTATGCTGTATATACTGTGGCTTCATGCGAAGATGCAGGGAAGGAAATAATTACTGGTCATACCTGCCAATCCTATAATTGTCCAACATCAATACCAATTCTTTATTAACCTCAAAATATTTTTGTATGCGTTACATAACCTTTATCAGTGTACTAGCATTCTTTCTTATAGGCTTTCAAACAATATCTGCACCCAATGGTATTCGTTATACCGTTACGAGCACACGTTATACGTATAAAGCAGATATTCTTCACTGTGGATACAACGATTTATCGCTTCCAAATATGGGCAGATATAAAGTGGAGGATTTACGGTATGAAGAGTATAAGGATGGTAAGGTAATCCGTTCTTGGAATGATACTCGAGAAACATTTGTGGATTGCTATACACCATAATCAAACAACCCTGAGTGCCTTTGCATATTCAAGGCACTCAGGATTATTCTTCAAAAAAAAATAATAACATGAAAAATCTAATAGTACTTATCGCTTTTCAATTTTTTTGCTTTCCCGCATTTTCTGAAAACTATACCCTATCCGGCGACAACAACGGTTCCCTTAGCCGCTCGGGTAGGGTACTTTCATTTCATTGGTACTACAATAATAGGAAATTCGATATGGATTTAATCTTAGGTGATGACTTTGAAGTACTCCAATCTTATTTCACAAATCAACGTGGTTACAATTCGGACTATCGTAAAAGACAATTCAATGACCCAGGACGAAATATTATTCATACTGTTGCGCAATTTTTGAAGGATCGATCGGAAGAGAACGGTTATGATACTGGGGAATTCATACTGCACTTTGTTCAGGCACTTCGGTACGATGATAATAACCATCAAATTGAACGATTTCCTTCCGAAACACTTATTGACTACGCGGGTGATTGCAGTGATACAGCATTGCTCTATGCATCCTTAATGCAAGAAATTAATATCTCGAATATTTTACTTCAATATAAACAAGGCAATCACTTAGCAGTAGGAATATGGAGTAATGATAGAAATGGTACATACTATCCTTATATTGGGAGAAAATACTATTATTGCGAGACTACTGGCAGTGGGTTTGCATTTGGCGAAGCGCCGGAAGATACAGTGGCGGAAGAGGCTGTGATAATACCTTGATTAATAAGAAAACATCCAAGGTGAAGTAAAACGTTAATCAAACTCCTTTTTCAATGTTAATATTTCCAAAGTAATTAGGGTCTGCTCGAAAAAAGTAACCCCTAATTACTCGTTAGTTGATAATTTTTTTCTGAAGATAAAGAAGGGAAAAATTAATAAAGCGGAGATATTGCATCACCTCCTTTAGAGAAAATATTTTATGTTGATCTGGATATTATTAAACCCAGATTATTCATTAAAAACTGAATAATTGTACAAAGGGATTGTTGTTATTGATGATTTAGAATTATTACCTTACACCCTATGGGTGCAATAGATCGTATAGAGTTTAGTGATGAAAAGGTAACGGCATGGGGCGGCATGCAATTGATGAAACAGCTTTTGGATAAGAGTGGTGTTAGAGAGAAGTTGAATGATCTTGCACTACCAGAACGTGTGAGTAATCGTAGCTATGCATCATCTCAAATAGTGGAATGTTTTTGGACAAGTATATGGATAGGAGCGGGTCGGTTTTCACATAGTTCCTATTTGCGATACGATGATGTTTTGAAAAAAATATTTGGATGGTCAGAAGCACCATCTCAAAGTACATACAGTCGTTTTTTTAACAAATTTGACTGGAAGCGAAACGAAGCGATATTTGCTCCGTTGCAGGAATGGTTCTTTAATCAAATTCAATTTGATAACCTAACCTTGGACTTAGATAGTTCTGTTATTACCCGTTATGGTGAACAACAAGAAGGAGCAAAGAAAGGTTATAATACAAAGAAGCCCGGTAGGTTATCTCATCATCCCTTGATGGCGTTCATTCCTGAACTTCGCATGGTCGCGAACGCTTGGTTACGTCCGGGAAATACAGGAGCATTGAGCAATGCAGAGAATTTTTTGGATGAGACCCTACATGTATTAGGTAATAAGAAAGTAGGATTAGTTCGTTGTGATAGTGGGTTTTATGGAGAGAAGTTTATACAGAAGTTGGAGGGAAGAGGATTGAATTATGTGATTGCTGTAAAATTTTATCCTACCATAAAGGAAGCTATTCGAAATCAAAAAAAATGGGTACAAACAAAAGATGGGGTTGAAGTATGTGAGTTTGAATATCAAGCTACCGCAGCTATAAAACCAAGAAAATATATTGCTGTTAGAAAAAATATTCGCATACTGACAAAGGCCACCGGAAAATTATTATTGTTTGAGGAAGAACAAATCCAGACCTTTAGATATAGTGTTTACGTAAGCAACGTCGACTTGCCGGCAGAGCATATATGGAACATATATAAGCATCGAGCCGATGCAGAAAATAAGATCAAGGAACTCAAATATGATTTTGCATTGGATAGTTTTTGCGTGAAGAACTTTTGGGGAACGGAGGCGGCATTTAGAATGATCATGATGGCTTATAACTTAATGGCCCTCTTCCGTCAAATCTGTCTACAATCCAAGAAACAGAACACCTTGAACACTTTACGATTTAAATGCTTTGCATTAGGAGCATGGATAGCACAACATAGTAGAATAACCACTCTAAAAATATCTGCCATCGGAGAAAAACGAAGATGGTTAGATGCTCTTTTTGATATCATACCTCAAAAATCGCCTCCCTTTCATTTTCCTAATGCATAATCTGGGTTAAATTCATCTGTTGCAATACTTGCGTAAAATTTGCTCCTAACATCCTAAACTCTGATTGTAATAGTGCAAGAAAATCCTTTAATACCTCAGGAGGCATTCCATTGAGTACATATCGAAGAAATTCCAAAGCATAAAAATTCCTTTTAGCTAATGGTAGTACAGGATTAACGTATAACTCTTTTAAAAATTGAGTGGCAGTTTTAATATTCTCAGGATTAGGATTAATTGTAAACTGTAAATTATACAATGCCTGAATGTAACAATTTTCTAACCCCGATAAGAAATCTTGAAATTCGTTTTGTAAGGTTTCGTAGGTGATATTAATACCGACATAGTTCCATTTTAATAATTGACGATATAATTCGGGTGAACAAAGTTCAGGATGATGTTGAAGCAAGTAACCTTCTGGACTTATAATATTATGCTGTACATTAGACTGTAAATTATAAAGAAACAAAAAACTGTCGCTGCTAATATGTCTATGGTTAGTCCGAATAGAAAAGTGCATATTATCAATAATATTTCGCATCGTTTTGTCATTCCCAATATTTTCGTGCTTACTTAATTTAGGAGCAACATTTAATTTTTCCTCCACCAAATCAACCACACAATTATCTTCAATCCATTGCGTCAAGGCTTCTAAAAATTCTAATCTTCTTTCCCTATAGTTTGAAGGCAGTTGATGACCAGTCACTCCCTTTAGAGATATATTCAAACTCATTTCAGCTTTTGGTGAATGCTTACATTCCAAAATAGCATTTTCTATTTCTTCCTTTAGATAATAGGAAATCATAAATTTTGTGCGAAGCTTAAATCCAAGTTGTTGTTCTAGGCTATAGAATAAAAGTATCGTACTGACATCCAAACTATATGTTAGACTTTCATTCAATTTATTCTGAGAAAGAACACTAATAGGTAAAGTTGTAAACATAATTTCCTTTCCACCATTGGTTAAGAAAAAGTATGTGTCAACAAAATTAGAATCAAACAAAGCTTTAGAAATTTCAGAGAAGCCAATCTTATAGCCAAAATAATCTTTAAGTAATTGATCCGTTTCTTCTTTCCTTAAACTACCATTAGCTCCAAAGCGTTCAACCAACCATTGATTAAAATCGCTTGGATTTGAAGGTAGTTGGAGGCTAACAAAGCCTAATTCATTCAATGGGTTTTTAGTTTCATCTAAGATTTCTCTAAATAAATTGGTGCCGTCATCAAATATTTCCAAAATCTCTACTTCGTGGATTTCATTCACCATTGACGATTTTTTGGTGAACTTATCTCCTACTGATTTTCCTATAAACTCACCTTGAAGCTGGGTTTCCTGATTTATTTTTATTTTATCCTCTTTGCCATCTATACTATACCTAACCCAAACCCCAAGAGTCACAGTTTCAAATTTTTTTAAAAAATTGGTCAGCATAAATGACTGAGCAACATATCTCTTTCGCGATTCAATATTCGTCCTATCAGATGCTAGATTAAAAAGAATATTAAACCCTTTTTGGCTCGTGGTTTCATTTTTCAGCAGGATTCCGCTAACAACAATGCCATACTTCTCATTTTTAAAATTATCAGATAAATTGGTAGTAATTTTTTCAATCTCCTCTACTTTCCTAAGTCTTTCAAGGGTTGTTAGGTATAAATAAATGCTCTCTTCATTCTCAGGAGAATTATCAAAAAGCAATTTGTCTACTGTATAGAGTGAATCAAAATCATTTATTTCTACATATAAATTATGTTCAGCTATACAAAGTCTTCTATCAAATAGAACGGACTTCTCTCTCCAAAATTTCAATAAAGCAAGTAAATCTTTATATTGATTTGGTGTTTCTTCATCCTTATCATGCAACCTATCCAATAGTAGTCCAATGTAAAATCGCAGTTCTTCTGAAACTTGTTCTCGGTCTAAAAATGTTTCCATAATTGCGATAGCATCATTTCGATGCCCCGCAATATTCAATAACCTACATATATAAAACCTAATGTAAGTATCAAAATAAAGACAATCCTTTACTGTTTGTAGTTCACTAATTGAGGTTGCATCTTTGCCATTCATCAATATATCAATTCCCGATTGTAGAAATACCCTCAATTCATCATACTCAAAATCTTTGGTTGAAATTTCATGGTTTAAATCATCCCAGTATTTTTGAAAATTGTGAAATTCTTGAAGTAGAAACAAAGTGTGCAATACATTAATAGCCAAGAAATTATCAAAACTTGATATTGCCTTAATGTATTGACTAAAACTTTGAAATGAATCAGATTCATTTTCAATGACAATATTTACTACCGTTTTAAAATGATAAAATTCTATCGGGAGAACATTTTGCTCGGCTTCCGCTTGCTTTAATATTTGTATGGTTTTTTCATATTCTTTATTATGATTTAGGAGTTGGCAAATACAGTATGTCAAATACCACCACCTCTCATTTATCTTATCGTAAACTTCCAACGCTGATTGTAAACAGGATGGTGAAGGTGTTAAAATATATTGGTAATAGTGTAAATGAAATTTCTGAACACTTAATGTCTCCTCAATTTCAGTACCAAAAAGGGACGATATAAATTTTTGAATTACTCGAACTATTATTTTAATTTCATTTGTATCCCGATTGCCAAAATGTTCCCCGGCAATATACTTGCTCGAATCACTATTGAATTGCTTAGCAATTAATAGTGTTATAATCATTACCCAACTAGTTTTGTTTTTAAAAGTGACTTCATTCAATTCACTTTCGTAGTTGCTAAAGTCAAGGCCGTATTCCTTTAGTTTATCGAAATTACTTACGGTATTATTCATAACAAAGTCATGAATAATACTTAACTGAAAGTTTCGGTTCTTTTTAAGTAAAAGTGGAACTGAATTAAGTTTATTCAGTTTGTTTTTAGATGTAACAACAAGTACAAACCAAGCGGAAAAATTAAACTCATCTTCAGTAATAATTTGGTTTGCCAAGGCAATAGCTTTATCAACTTCACTTAAATTGATATATTCAATACAGGCTCTATCTCTTATTCCATTATCGTGTTCATTGTTTTTATATGCTTGAGTAAATTCTTGTGCACTTTCCTCTTTAGTGTAGCTGTTTATTTCACGCTTACAAATCCCCTTGAGGAAATGTATTTTGCTTTTAATCTGCTTTAGTTTAATCTGAGATTTTTCATCTTCTACAGTGAAATTATCAGATACCCTGAGGTGTATTTTTTCTAACAGAGTAAGGGCGGTTTTTACTTTGAATTCATTTATAAGTATATTCAAATCTTCAACCTGTGAATTAAATTCACCCAAAAGTGAAGATAACCCAAGTATAATATTGGTAATATTATTGTTGTTGTAAATATCACCAATATGACTTGACCCACCATCAGTATTAATATTACCTAAATTGATATTTTTATCCGGCATTGTCGTCACCAATTCTAAAATTTCCACCTCCAGTATTCACATCCCCCGTATTAATATTCTTATTCACATTATTAATTGTAATTGTGTTCTGTACTCGATTCATTACTTCATCATAGTATTTCTTATTACTCGGATTTGCATTAATTGATTCTTCTATAATTTGCAATGCTCTTTTTAAATTGTCAGGATTATCCGGCGATTGTTGAATTGAGGTCATAACCTCACTTGGTGAATCATTCTTAAAGAAAAGGGATTTAATCCAATTGATTGCGCCCTCTGATATTTTTTCTCCGCCTGTTTCAAATGCTTTTTCTAACCCTTTCGTTGCTAGGGTTGTTAGAAGTGTTATTGCTGCTGTTGTTAATATTGGCATGACATCTAGTTTTTGTAAAGGTAATAAATTCCTAAATGGATATTAGATTGATGGGGCAGAATCAAAAAGTATTACATTCTTATACAGCTTAGCTAATGCCACAAATTTCATTAATAAAATTAGCAAGCAAATTCCTCATCTTGCAATTCAGGCTGTAATATTTGCAACAAGTATTTTCTACAGCAAATTTTTAAGGATGGTAACGTCATTAAAGTTGTTTAAATTTGGATATAATCATTATACAATGAAAAATTTATTAGGTCTTATAACATTCATTTTTATCTCAATACTATCTTTTTCCCAAACCTATTATGTAAGCCCTTCAGGTAATAATAGCAACTCAGGTCTATCTACTTCACAGCCTTTTGCGACTATTCAGAAAGGTGTAGACATGGCGGTGGATAGTGGTGCAGTTGTAAATATTATGCAAGGTACATACTTTGAGCATGTTACTTTTCCGAACAACTCAGCCACAACTACTAATCCTATCATTATACAAAATTATCTAAATGACACCGTTACCATCGATGGTAATGGCACGGCTTCTTCTTTTGGTAGTTCGCTGTTTTTAATTCAAGACCGAAGCAACCTTCTTATAAAGGGATTAAAATTTGAAAATGCTTTCAACTCTTATGTAAGTGGTTTGTTGATACGAGGGCATTGCGAGAATATTACGATTAGAAATTGTGAAATTCAAGACATTTCTTTTTCCAATAATTTCAATGATACAGTATCAAGTCTAAATAATAGTTCCAGTCCTTTATTAGTTTATGCTGATAGCTTATCAACTACAAGAAATATTGAAATTGATAATGTAAAAATTAAACATTGCAACACAGGTTGGAGCGAAGCACTAACTTTTAGTGGTAATGTTGATGGATTTTCTATTCACGATTGTAGATTAAGCGATATTAGAAATATTGGTGTTGCAATTGCAGGGCATTGGCACGCTTGTGCCGATTCGCTATTGGACCAAGCGAGAAATGGTACAGTAAAAAGATGTGTGGTCAATAATTGCAAGAACCCCAATCCTAATCATCCTGCTAGTGGCATTTACATTGATGGTGGCAGAAATGTGGTAATTGAAAATGATACCGTTTTTGATTGTCAAAATGGAATTACTGTGGGCTGTGAAAATGTCGGTAAAACTGCAAGTAATGATACAGTAAGAAACAATGTATCCTATAACAATGTAAGAGCTGGGGTGCAAATTGGCGGGTATAATTATCCAACTCAATCAGGCAAAGTTGTTTCATGTGTAGTAACAGGAAATACTATCGCAAGAAATAACCGAGATTCACTCTGGGCAGGTGAGTATTGGATTACTTATTGCGACAGTTTACTCTTTCAGAATAATATTCTCTTTAAGGTAAATACTTACGGCATACCCATAATGTGTCAATACGATTTAAACAACGGAAGTGGCAACAAGATTGATTACAATTTATATTTTAATTTCGGTTCCTATTATTTTATGTTCAATGGAGTGAACTACTATAACTTAACTTCTTTAAATGCCAGTACAGGTTTTGATGCCAATTCACATTTTTTGAACCCGCAATTTGTAGATACTGCAACAGACTTTCATTTACAAGCATCTTCGCCCGCAATAAATGCTGGTAATCCTTTATACAGTTCAACAAGTTTGGAATACGATATTGATGGTCAAAATAGAATGGTTGGTATTATTGATTGCGGAGCGGATGAAACAAATTATCCAAGTTCGATAGTAAATATTAATGATACTGATATGGTTGTTTATCCTAATCCTTTTAAGAACATCATTTATTTTACTTCACCAATTTCAAATTGCACAGTATCTATTAGAAATTTTGTTGGCTCTACCTACTACTCACAATATTTTGATTCAGAGGTTAGTAATTTAGATTTATCCTCACTCCCATTTGGAGTTTACCTTTTAACGATTGCTGATAAGAACGGAGTAACTACAAATAAAATAATCAAGCATTAGTTTCATATTTGGTTAATCCATTTTTTCAAATCTTGCAATCCATTGCTTATCATTTCTGATTAAAATGATAGAGTAAATGCCGTTTGCTAAAGCATCAACCTTAATGTTTTTAGAGTTTGACTGAAAGTTCTTATCTTTCAAAATGACTTGACCTAAGTTGTTGATGATTTTAAATTCATCATTTGGTTTTAGGCCAACAATATTTAACTCTGATGTAGCAGGGTTTGGATAAATACTAAATCCATCTGGCAATACTTCTGAAATGCCTGTAACATTATGAACATCAAGAATTGCTGAGGTTGCAATATCCGGTGTCATACATACAGTAGGATTTTTTATTACGGCATATATCTGATTATTTCCAGCAACAATAAAATCATTCCATGTGTTGGTTGATGTCGTTGCCGATAAAATACTGTTTCGATACCAGTCTATGGTATAAGGATTAGGTACATTCGTAGTTGCTGTGTAAGTAATTGGGTCACCTGTAGAGCCTTGTGTTGGCCATGAAGTCAAACTTATAGTTGGGGTAATATTTGGATTGATTTGTATTTGGATAGAATCACTATTTGTACAATTATTTGCATCTGTTCCGGTAACAACATAGGTTGCACTTACTGGAGGATAAAATGCTACATTATTGATAATACCCCAATTCCAAGTATAAGTAGCAGCATTGCCAGTTCCAAATAAAGTAACTTGTGTGCCTGAACAAATGGTATCATTAGGTGTAATATTCGCTTGAACTGTTGGGTTAGGATTTACATGAACTGTAAACGAATCTGTCTTGCTACAGCCCAAATTGCTAATACCCGTAACCGTGTATGTATTGGTTGACGAAGGATTAAAATTAACGCCGTTACTTATTCCTCCTGTCCAATTATAAAACGTTGCTCCGGTAGCCGTTAAAGTTACCGGCAACCCTGAACAGACTGTACCGTTAATTGGATTTGCAACTATGGTTAACACTGGTGTGGCATTTACCGTTACTAATTGGGACAAGCTAGCAGTACAACCATTAGCATCTGTACCTGTTACGTTATAGGTTGAAGTATTTGTTGGAACAAAAACTACTCCATTATTAATACCTCCCGACCATGAATAGTTACTTGCACCAGTAGCTGTTAATGTGATTGAATCACCCGAACATAGAGTAGTGCTTGTTGGTACGGATGAAATTGAAAGAACAGGATTAGAATTGACAATAACCGAAATTGTACTAATTGCAGTACATCCATTCGTATTTGTACCTGTTACTGAATAGGTAGTTGATGCCGCAGGGATGAATGTAACACTGTTTGAGATTCCTCCCGACCACGAATAACTATTAGCACCAGTAGCAGTTAACGTAACTGGACTACCATTGCAAACAGTAGTTGATACAGGAATAGAAGTAATACTCAATAATGGAGACGCATTAACGGTTACTGTTTTGGTTGCTGTTTTGGTACAGCCGTTTGATGATGTACCTGTTACCGTATATGTTGTAGTTGTTGTTGGTGTAAATGCTATTCCATTTGTTATGCCGCCTGACCATGCGTATGTACTAGCTCCATTGGCTGTTAAAGTAACAGGCAAACCCGAACATACTGTTGGGGTTGTTGGGTTAGACGTTATAGACAAAGATGGCAAGGCATTTACTGTTACAATTTTTGTAGCTGTATTCACACAACCATTTGCACTCGTACCTGTGACTGTGTAGGTGGTTGTTGCAGTTGGTGTAAACGACACACCGTTGCTAATACCTCCCGACCATGAATACGTGCTTGCACCTGTTGCCGTTAGCGTAACAGGAGTACCTGCACAAACTGCTGAGGTTGCAGGATTGGAGGTTACAGATAACACAGGTAAAGGCGCAACGGATATATGATGCGTGGTAGAATCGGCACAGCCATTACCACTATGCACCACCACTTTATATGTGATTGGTGTATCTATTAAAACGGTAATGGTGCTATCTGTTAAACCATTTGACCACAAATAAGTTGCTCCACCATGAGCATTTAATGTTGTTGTTAGCCCATGACAAACCAATGTATCCCCAATGACAGAAGCATGTGGTGCCGTTCCGTTAATTTGTTTAGTGAGACGGTTACCATTAGCATCATAGGTTAATGAAATGATTTGCGCCATCGATAAAAAAGTTTTATTTATTAAAAGAATTAAAATTAAGGTGGTACGCATATTGATTATTTATTTTGTGTTACACATTAAGCCAGTTTTGGCACAGTTATATCCATTAAAACCATTAGAGTAAGGCATTTGGAAGTCTTTATTACTAATTTGGTCCCAATTATTGTAGGCTAACTTTCCTGCTATTGGTACTAGCCGATACCCACCTGGTGTAAAAGTTATGGCTAAATCAAATCCTGCATTAACCCAATCATGAGCTATCAAATCGCCAGCAACCATTCCCATAGCCATTCTTGTTCCAAAATAATTTTCATAGGCCATAAACCCTTTTGCCAACTCAGGATGGTCTAAATAAAGAGCCAAAGCAGCTCCACCGTACGAAAATTGTTGATTAATGCCAGCTGTTTTATTAAACGCCTCCCTAAATTCCTCTCCATAATATTCCTGAAGTCCATTATACATTTCTATAAATGCCCCACTTATTGCACCATTAGAAAAACTACCTCCCGTGATTGATGATGTCGTTCCACCAACAACAGCCGCTGCTGCGATTTTTGAATAATCATTTTTCAAATCGCCTGTCCATTGGCTTGAGAATGTTGTTACTGCACCGGTTGCAAAACCATTTAAGAACTTACCTCCATTAGCAACAGATGCAGTACCTTGTACCAAGCCATGCGCAATCATTTTTTCAAATACATTACTACCATCAGTAGCATGAAGATTGTTGCTGAGTTGGCTTGGAAACCACTCTGCGACTTGAAAAGTTCCTCCTGCCGTTAAACCGCTAACTACCGCCCCTTTTATTCCCGCTCGAAGTGCATCACCTAAATTTCCACCCGCCAATAAAGTGCCAACTGTGCTCGAAGCAAAGCCCGATGCTGCACCCGAAAGCATAGTTTCAAAAAGCCCAGCGCCGGTACCAAGAGTAAAGTAACCTACTGTTATTGCAACTGCTGTGGTAACAATGGTTTTCCAATTTTTACCGACCCATTTAGCCGCTTTTTTAAACACTTTAGAAAACCAGCTATAACCACTTGGGTCAGTATATGCTAGTGGGTTGTTGATACAATACGAATAACGATTATAACATTGTAAGTTGTTTGGTTGTTGCACAATAGGGTCAGCCGTTAAGAAATGTGCAAGCACAGGATCGTAAATCCTACCATTCATATCTACAATATCAAAGAGGTCGTAATGCTCATGCCCTGTGAAACCTCTATCTGAAGCTAATCCGGTAGTATCAGTTAATAAAGCACTCCAATCTGAATTTCTGCGTTTGCCCCAAGCATCAAAACTAAATTTAGCCTCAACAACACCGCTTGAGTTAGTAACCATTACTATGCTTCCCAAATTATCTTTATGAAAATAACTTAGTTTGCTTGGGGTGGTATTTGTATGTGTTACATACGAACCAATGGTTCCATCAGGCGATGTAATAAAATTAGTTCGTATGGTATCGCCATTTATAACTTCTTCTTCATAAATACCACCAATGTATATTTTGGTTCTTACCAAATTACCTGCGATATACATTTTCTTAGATTTCCTCAGTCTGTCAACACTGTATTCTATCTTCACAACGGTATCGCCTTTTGTAATTTCTTTTACTTTATCAAATGTGAAATAGGTAGTGTTGATTAATAACGAAGGAATACAAGCATTCGCCAAGTTATTTATTTGAACAATTTGATGTGGGTTAGTATTTATTCCACCATAACTAAATGTCCCAACGTCTGATTTAGATAACATATTGCCAATAGCATTATAACTCATAACAACTGTATCTAATCCAATAACATGTGTTTTCGTCAATCTGTTTAAATCATCATATTCAAATACTTCTTGCTTATTTATCACATTATCTTGCCTTGAAGTTGGCGAACCAATGTTGTTGTACGTATAAGTAAAGTCTTGGATGGTTGTTGAAGAAATGCTGGTGGTAATAGATGTAAGAAAATCGGTATAGTCGTTATAAGTTTTTTGAATGATGGCGTTATTGCCATATTGCTGTTGTGTTATTTCATCTTTTGCATTCAAGGTGTTCGCCTTCCAAAGAACAGAACCGGAAGCATTATTTTTTACTCGATATAAATAGCCATTACTATTGTATTCATACTTCAATCCAAATCCTTTCGGGTAAATGATGCTTTGGATTCTACTTAATGAATCATAATTGGTTTGAATATTATACAGTTTGCCATTTCTATACTCTTTTCTATTTATCGGTCTGCTAAATGAATCATAAACATGAACAATGGAATCACCATCATAATTAATTTCAGTTCCAATTAATCCAATACCATTTGGTTTGTTATCGTATATCCATGTTGTTATTCCTTCGGGTTCTTGCAACATAACCATTCTTCCCAAAGAATCATATTTCATGGTTTGAATATGATTCATGTTGTCTGTATGTTTTACAACTTCTTTGAATCCGTTGGTTACAAATTTCTTTGTCCCCATATCAGGGTCGAAAGACTTAGTAATATTTCTATGAATATCATATTCCCATGTCCAATTATTACCTACAGGGTCGGTGGTTTTAATTAAGTTTCCACCTGCATCATATTCATGAAATAAATTATTACCTTGATTATCGGTTACTTTGATTGTTTTTCCATTGGCATCAATTATGATGGTATTATGATGCCCAAGTGAATTTCTTGTAACCGTAGTTCTACCATGATAAATTACGCTATCTACTCTATTGCCGGGTTCAATTATTTCTACTTTTCTTCCTTTAATATCATAATTACTATGAGTATAAATGATTGCTCCTCCTTGATAATATGGAATGGATTCATCGGTTAGCAGTCCAAGATTATTATAGATATCATCCTTAAATATCTTTGTGCCATTGAAGCCACTTTTTTCTGTTCGGATAACTCGGTTCAGTAAATCGAGGTAGCTAATTTGCGGGGGCGATACACTTGATTCTTTATAAATTAAATGAACGGCTAATGCAGGACTGTTTGGAAACACTCCATTGCATTTACGGTAATCTGTACTTGACCAATTTCCATCGGGATAATAAACCATAGTTTCCCTTCCAAATCCGTCATATTGCCTAAATGTTTTTAATCCGTTTAAATCAGTTTGACTTGTAACCTTTCCAAGTAAAGGTTCAGTTGTTTGAAAACTTGTTTGTCCTGCTGCATTAGTAAATGAAGTTACAAAACGATAATCACCATCATAAGTTGTAGAGGTGGTTCTTGTTTCGACGGTAGTGCCGTTCCATGCTTGCAATGTGGTAAGAAGAATATTGCCATTGGCATCATAAATATAAGTCTTTACTGTTTTAACTTGATTAGAAGAATCAGGCTCGGTAATTTCCGATTGTAGTAATCCTGTAGCATCACCCATATAATAAGTAAATGCGCTTGCGTGTACCTGCGTAGGGTAACCAGTTTTTAATTGATACAAATGTGATTTAGTAAGGCGACCGATTAACCATGTTCCGGCAGTTTCATTAACGTACTCATTTACGGCACTATCAATCATGCCATCACCTTTATTTACCACAACAGTAAGCGCATTACCAAAATTATCATATTCAGTATGGGTAACGGTCGAATCTACAAAGGTTCCATCAAGTTCATAATTCTTAGCTTTCTCATATTTCACATACGAGAAATGACATTTACCATTATAAAATGTTTTTATATCATTGGTGTAAGTAATATCACTAGTAATGGTTCCGTTGGCAAGTTTTGTAGTCTCCCTTATCAATTGGCTATTGATATATTTCCATGAAGTTGAATCGTTTAAGAAATATCTTGTCTTTAAAATACCTGTGTTCACATCCTTTTGATCTATTCTGCTAAACCCTCGAAATCCACGACCTTCCATGTTGATTTTTGCTCCATAATATTTATAGTCCGTTTCGCTAAATGAACCTACTCCATTTTTGATAAACCACTTGCTTACCACCGCTTGAGTTGCCTGATAATCCAATAAAGGATAAATTGAACTGTCCTGTTTTGCATAAACACTATCGTAGGTCAGATAGTCATAATTAATTTGAATGACCTGCCCATTACCATTTTGAATTTGCGAAACCAAATTGTTTTGATTACCATCGCCTAAAATAATTCGCCCTTTTGGTGAAAGAGAATTGTTGAATACAAAAAAGTCGAAATTAGATTTGCTTGAAAAATTACCTATGCCCTCAATTTCATAGCCATTCAACCATGTCGGATTAATGATATTAGTGGCAAGCTGGGAGAAATTAAGTTTCCCATCATTCAGAAACCATTTGTTTTGCCCTGTTGCTTTATCAATCCAAATTAAATCAGAATAGCCATCAGAATTAATATCAACTTGTAATAGCAATGTACCTCCGGAAATTAGTGAACTAAGATTTGATGGTGTTGGTGTAACATTTATAAATTGGTTTCTACCATGATTGACAAACCAAGTATTTGTACCCGAACTTTGAACATAGAATAAAATATCCTGTAATCCGTCTCCATTAACGTCCTGAATTTTTAAAGTTCCGTTAGTATTCGTTATTAAGGAGGGTAAAATTAAATTGGTTGTATCTAATGCTAGGCTGAGAGGATAAGGACTTGGTGCGTTTCTATATAGTTTAGTTGCTCCGTTACTAGGATTCCAAAATAGAATATCTGATTTTCCATCATTATTAAAATCTAATATATACGGTTGATAGTTTCCTTGAAACAACGTTAAATCAGATATTAAATTAGTAAAAAAGTTATTTACCCCATTCAATTCAAAGTTTACAAAATTGTTACCAATGGAGTTGCTAATCATCCAATAATTATTTCCGGTTGAATAGTCAAACGTCAGAATATCACTTCTCCCATCCCCATTTAAATCTGAGAATAATACACTCTTACTTCCTGTTAATAAACTTGATGCGATATAAGGATTATTATTATTAAAAGTTACTTGACCTCCTCCGAATGATGTGTTGACATAAAGGTTGCTAGAGCCGCTAATAGAATCAAACACCAGTATATCAATTTTGCCATCGCCATTAACGTCGCCAAAGTTGTATTTGCTCGTAATCGTAATATTTGGCACAATAGGAACATTCACCAAACTCAATGAAGAAGAATTTTTGTTAGAAACGTAACATTCAATACTAGGATTACCTCCTTTGATAATTCTTACAATATCCTGAACGCCATCACCGTTAATATCAATACTATGTCTTGCTTCATTCGTATTGCTTTGCGGAATATTATTAACATTGGTGTTCGTGAAAGTGGGTGTTATAGAATTGTTCCAAGATATAGTTGTAGGCGTGTGGCATTTGCCATCTGACCCACATTCTTGGATTGAAACTAACTGAGATAAGTTGGATAAACTACTTTGATAACCTAAATTGTACGTTCTCACTAATGTTGAACCATAATAATTTGTTACGCTTTTAAGTCGCTTTTTATTATTGGAAATGGAAACACCATTTAAGTAAGTGGTTGCACTATCCATTCGATTTTCATAATTAAATTGTACCGATGCAAATGGAGGTAAAAATGAATTGGAATTGCCTGTATAGTCAATTCTTATTGGATAATATTCTCCTGTTATCGAATCTTTGAAATAAGTGAATGAATAAAAATTTCCCTTAGTGTCTGAAACTTTTGATGCAAGCCAAAACAGTGTGTTTGAACCTTGCACGTTTATTTTTGAATCAGGGGTATTTCCATACTCCCATATTTCACCCGATTTAGTCTTTATAATAAAATGATCAGGGGTATTAGAATATGAAGGATTAGTTCCGATTGAAAATATTTGCGCGAAGGAATTTTGTTCAGTCCTATACTCAGTACCATTTCCTCCGTAAATGGAGACTGTATCAATATTAACTAATCGCTCTCCATCCAAAGCAAACCTATCTGTGCTTGTAAAATTAACAGGAACAGAAACTCCATCTTGCGCCTTTGTCTGACTTGTTCTTGAAATGGAAGACAAGCCCTGTAACAACCATCCCTGACCTAATAAACCATTTCCATTTTGACTACTATATGAAATTGCAATAGATGGTTGAATATTATTGCGACCGGGAGTTATTACTAATGGAATTGAATAATTGGCTACACCCGCATCACTTACGTTAAACGTACCTTGAGTATAACCTGAAGTATCACCACCAACAGGATTGTAATTTGGTGTTGTAGATACCGAAACAAAATAACTTTCATCACTTCCGCAATCTATTACACCATTTTTCCTAACCTCGTTATCCATATCCTTTTCAAGATTTGAACTGAGATAACTTGGATTGCCTTTATTTATAGCAGGTGAATTTGTAGATAAATGGAAGTTTAAATTGTTCGGGTCAATCAACATAGGATTAGCAAAAATTGAATTGGTATCATTGCCAGTATAAGTTTGCAAATCAGCCAAAGAACTATATCCTATTGTATCATAATTAATAACATAACTTGCAGAAGGTGTGTAATAATCATTATAGTTAAAATGATTATTGCTTCCGTTGTGTGGTAGATAATTGATTAATACATTATGATAATTACTTGCATAAAATATGTTGCTATGAACATTCAAGTTGTCATTATTGGAGGCGATTAATTCCCCTGCCCAAATACTAGTGTCTGTATTATTTTTAAAACAAGTATTACCAACAACAGTTGAATTTGTAACCTTCCCTGATAAATTGTTATAGTAGCTCCAACCACCTATTTCTATACCAGTCCTACTATTGTTATAAACCAAATTGTTTCTTACCGTTATGCTATCTGCCGTGTGAAAAGGAATTTCGCAACCAACGCTAATACCTACTTGTCCTCCATATGCTCTATTGTTTTCTACAATCACATTTTTTGCGCCATCAACGTATATTGCACCTGCGCTTGATACAGTATTATAGAAACTACACTTATCTGTTCTGTTCTTCCTTATTGTACCATTTCGTACTTGGTCTAAAGCTGGATCTGAGCAAACACCGTAATGCCCAGCAACATCAATTCCAATATTCTTGACATCGTGCACATAGCATTCTTCAATTAAAAATCCATCAACATTACCGTTCATAGTAATGCTCTCACTAAACCCGGTATTACAATTAAATACTTCCACGTTTTGTATTGTAATATGTGTTATCGGCACAACATTATCACCCCATACCACTAAAGGGTTTGAATTATCACTTCCTGTGCTAGTGGGCACGGCTAACGGATTACTTGAAAAATTTATCTTACTGAATTTGCAATTCTTTACAGTTATGTTTTTACTCTTATTATGAATAAAAACCCCCTTAGCATTACTATTGGTTGCATTTGTAAAGGAAATTCCATCGATAATTGCATTATCAACATCATCAAAATTAATAATGGCGTTTGTTGCCAATGTTTGGGTAGAATCTCCGTCAAGTATAACTAGCCCCCCATTATAGTTCTTTAATAAAATTGGATTTGTCGAAGAACCAGCAATACCTTGAACATAAATATGTTCATGATATGTACCTTGAACAACATAAATAGTAGCACCTCCATTGGAAACATTGTAAGCTTGTTGTATAGTAGCAAATGCTTGTGCAACGGATTGACCTGTATTTGAATTATTGCCTACAGGGCTAACGTAATACGTTTGGGCTTTTGAGGAAAGACCAAAGAATAAGAATACGCAGATTAGGCATAGTAAGGATTTATTCATATCATTTATTAATTGGAGTCCTTAAAGTTACTTTTTTATTTTTTGTATACAAACACTCATAGAACTTAATATAAAAATAAGATTATAACTTTTTGCCATCTCTCACTCAACCCTAATTTAGCTTTCCTTAGCATTACTGAACTTTCCGTGAACTATAATCCATATATAATTCAATTAGGTAGTATTGTTTTGATTACGATAATCAATACATACCTAATATTTTGTATACGCGAACCTATTGTTTTGATTACGGTACTATAAATCAGCTCATTGTTTTGAATATGTTACATTAATTGTTTGATTACGCTAGCACATGACAATCAAGAGTAGTAACGAGGCAAAATCTCCTAAACACGACAATTTCACATTAAACAAATTCGTGCATTTTATGCTATTTTAGACTAAGTTGTTCCTTATTTGAACTTTCTGTTGCCTAATGTGCTGTTGTGGGAAAGTGAAATTTTGATTGGCAGTACTATTGCGCTTTAAAATAAAAAAAATCAATGGAAAAGAAATGCCTTTATTGTGGTAACACATTTACCACCAAAAGAAATTCAGGAAAGTATTGCAGCAACAAATGCAAGCAGTACTTTTATTATTATCGTTGTCAACTTCGTAAAAAGGAAGACAGACCAAATCATTTAATGGAATATCGAACTCCTTTCTTGCCGATTTATGTTAGACAGAACATGACCAAAGAAGTCTATCAAAACTATGGTCGAGTCAGGAATCCTGAGAATTTCGAATCTAATAAGCTATTTATGGATTAAAATCTGGGTAGCAGATTGAATGAATAACTGGAATCATCAAATAAGATCCATAAATTAGCCAGTATATAACCTAAATAAAAAATAAAATGAATCATCATAAAGAAATGAAAAATCAAGAACAATACGAAACCGAAATTTATCGCTACTGCGAAATTGTGTATCATCTATTACAAGCAAATCCTGAATTGTATGATACACTTTTACCAAAGAGCACTTTTAAATTGCTAAAAGTACATGTTAAAGAAATTTCAGATGAACAAACTTTAAAAATAGCAGCATAATTATGACAAGCGCATTAGAACAATTCAACTCTTTTGCAAGAGGTAAAGCAACTAAAGTAATTACAGGAAATCGTTGTGTTATTTACACAAGGGTATCCACCAAAGACCAAGCCGATAATAATATGAGCTTGGTTACTCAAAAGAAATTGTGCGAACAGTATTGCGAAAAACAAGGTTATGAAATCATTGGTTATTTTGGTGGTACTTATGAAAGTGCTAAAACTGATGAAAGAAAAGAATTTAATAATATGCTCAATTTTATTAAAAAGTGTAAGCAACCTATTTCGCAAATTGTAGTGTATAGTATCGATAGATTTAGTAGAAGTGGAGCAAATGCTATTTATATAAAAGAGCAATTAAAAAAACAAGGTGTTACCATTCAGTCGGTAACACAACCAGCCGATACTTCTACATCAAGCGGAAGACTTCAACAAAATATTCAACTCATATTTAGTGATTTTGATAATGAGCTTCGTAGAGATAAATGTGTTACTGGTATGCGTGAGGCTTTACTTAGAGGAGAATGGATAGGAACATTACCAATGGGTTATGATAATTTAAAAGTGAACGGCAAACGAAAAATTATCGTGAATGAGCTCGGAAAGAAACTCAAACAAATATTTGAATGGAAAGCGAAGGAGGGAATAAGCCATGAGGAAATAAAATCAAGATTGGAACAACAAGGAATTAAAATAGCTACACAGCGCATTAGCGATATTCTGAAAAACCCTTTCTATTGTGGTGTACTTGCCAATAGAATTTTGGAAGGGCAAATTGTAGAGGGAAACCACGAGAAGCTCGTAAGTAAAGAATTATTCCTTCGAGCCAATGCCATAAAACAAGGCAATCCTGGTGGATATAAAATTATGATTCCGAATGATGGTATTCCTTTGAAGCATTTTATGAAGTGTGAATTATGTTATAATTTTTTAAGAGGTTATAAGGCAAAGAAGAACCAGCAATTTTATTACAAGTGTGGAACAAAAGGTTGTGCTTGTAATAAACGAGCTGAAAAATTACATGAGAAGTTTATTGAGAAATTGGACGACTATGTAGTGAATATTGATGAGGTAAGAGTACCAATTCTTAAAAAGGCTATGATGGATATTTATCAAAAGAATAATGCCAATAATGAAGATGCAAAATTGGTTTTCAAATCACAACTCAAAGAAGTAAATAAAAAGTTAGAACGCATTGAAGAGCGATTTGTAAATGAAGAAATGAGTCAAGAAATTTTTGAGAAGTTTCATAAAAAATTAAAGGATGAAAGGGATGAAATCCAAGCCAATTTGAACAAACCCGAAAATGGAGCGTCGAACCCTGAGAAAGCCATTGAAATTGCCATTCATTTAGCCTCCAAACTCAATACCCTGTGGGATTCCAGCGATTATCATCAAAAACAGAAATTACAAAATCTCATCTTTCCTGATGGAATGACTTACGACCGAAAAAATGATGAGTGTCGAACCATAAGAACAAATTCTACATTTCTCTCTATTGCTGAAATAATGCGCTTCTTAGAGGATGGGCAAAAAAATAATCCTGATGTTGAATCAGGATTATCCGCTTGGGTGGAGGTAACCGGAATCGAACCGGTCACCTCTTGCATGCCATGCAAGCGCTCTACCAAATGAGCTATACCCCCGTTTTAAGAACTTCTTCCTTTCATTCTATGAAAGGCCGACAAATATAATTGATTATTTCTTTCTGAAAAATATTCGAATCGGAACTCCATGGAAATTATAATAACTCCTTAACTTGTTCTCTAAGAAATTAGAGTAGGCCTCTTTAATCTCTTCCGGATGATTTGCGTAAAATGCGAACGATGGTACAACCACCGGTAACTGACTCACAAACTTAATCGATACGCTATTTCCACGATAAAATGGTGGTGGAAAACGTTGGATTTCCTTCAACATGATATCATTCAATTTACTCGTGCTTATCTTTTGTTTTCTTCGCTCAAATACCGCTAACGTTTCTTCAATGGCCTTATGAATACGTTGCTTCTCGGTAACCGAAATAAATACAATCGGAACATCCACAAAGGGCTTTATCTTATCTTTAATATATTCTTCTTGTCGCTTGGATGTCATCGTTTCCTTCTCTATCATATCCCACTTATTCATCAAAATAATGATGCCCTTTCCCTTGCGCGTTGCCAAACTAAAAATGTTTACATCTTGCGCGGTAAACCCTTTCACCGAATCAACCATCAACATACAAACATCCGCTTCCTCCAAAGCCTTTACGGCACGTATGGTAGAGTAAAATTCAAGATCATCCTTCTCCGTACTCTTCTTTCTTAATCCTGCCGTATCAATTAAGATGAATTCCTTACCATACAAATTATAATGGGTATGAATGCTATCTCGTGTGGTGCCGGCAACTTCCGAAACAATGTTACGTTCTTGTCCTACCAAGGCATTTAACAAGGATGATTTACCGGCATTGGGTTGACCAACTATAGCAATCTTAGGTAATTCAGTTTCTAATTTCTCTTCCTGATCGTTCATATACGAAGTAACCGCATCTAACAAATCACCGGTACCGCCACCGGATAACGACGAGATGAAGAAATACTGATCAAACCCCATACTATAAAACTCCAAAGCATCGGTATGACGCTTACTATTATCTACCTTATTCACCGCACACAAAACGGGTTTTGTGGTTTTATGCAAGAGGTTCGCAAACTCTTCATCCAAGCCCATTACACCAGCCAATACATCCGTAACAAAAACAATAACCGTTGCTTCTTTCAATGCAATTTCAACTTGCTGACGAATTTCTTTTTCAAATACCTCTTCGCCATTAGCTACATAACCGCCGGTATCAATAACATGAAAATGCTTTCCGTTCCATTCGCATTCGCCATATTGTCGATCACGAGTAACACCACTCACATCATCCACTATGGCTTTACGCTGTCCTATTAAGCGATTAAACAAAGTTGATTTGCCTACATTCGGTCTTCCTACAATAGCTACAGTATACATGTGATTTTCTTTAAAAGGGTAAAAATAAAAAATGGCAAAGATTATTCTCTGCCACTTTGAAATTTTAGTTGCGAGGACCGGGATCGAACCAGTGACCTTCGGGTTATGAGCCCGACGAGCTACCGCTGCTCTACCTCGCGGCGCGAAAGTAAGGTAAGGGGTGTTACCTATGAAATATTATTTGAATCTTTTTAATAAACGTGGTGTTAATTGATAGGGAAGTCTTTACTGTAAAGGGTTTCAGAAAAGAGGCAACTTGAAGTATGTACCCTAAGAAAATCATTTACTTTTGAACCATGAATAAATCAATTTGGATAATATCCGCTGCTATAGCCTTTATCATTGCTGCTTTTATTTTAAGTGGTGCTTATACCTATAAGTTTAAACAAGCCGAATCTATTTCTGTAACCGGCGTTGCTGATACTAATTTTGTTTCTGATTTATCGGTATGGAGTGGTACCTTTTCACGAAGTTCATTTAACATGCAGGAAGCATTTGACGCTTTAAAAAAAGATGAAGCTATTGTGATGGGTTATTTGGAAAAACAAGGCCTCAGTAAAACTGAAATGAAAACATCTTCTATTAACACCGAAAAACTATTTAGTTATACCTATGATGAACAAGGGAATCAAAAGGGTAGTGTATTTAATGGTTATAAACTCTCTGAGTCGGTAACTATTGAATCGAGCGATTTGAATAAAGTAGATCGTATTTCACGCGATATAACACAACTTATACAACAAGGGGTTGAACTCAGTTCTTCATCGCCTAATTATTATTATAGCAAATTGAGCAATCTTAAAATAGGTTTACTAGCAAAAGCATCCGAAGATGCCTACGACCGTGCCAAAACTATTGCCAATAATTCAGGCAGTTCGGTAGGTGATTTGCGCAAAGCTTCGATGGGCGTGTTTCAAATTACCGGACAAAATGAAAATGAAGATTATTCTTACGGCGGTGCTTTCAATACTACCAGTATCAATAAAACCGCAACTGTTACGGTAAAAGCCGAGTATTCGATTAAATAGGTTTAGGATTATTTGTGAGATTGATAATGCAATTAAATTAGAAGTGACTTTTAAGTAAATTCATTTCTGGAATAAAATTCAAGTTTAAAAACTTGATTGCGTTATAGACAAAATTCTTGTTCATTTTTTATGGAATGCTTTTCGTCGATTCCTCTCAGGCTTCCAAAAAAAATAAACGATGAATAAAAACCTGTTGGTATCTGTTATCTTTTCTTTCTTTTCTTTCGCTCTTTACGCACAATCTTCATCCGCTTTACTGAACCATGTTACCGTTTTTACAACCGGAGCCGAACTAACACATTCAGCTAAAGTTACGGTTGCTGCCGGTAATTCAGAAGTAGTTATTAAGAACATAAGCGGCATCATTGATGAGAATACCATTCAAGTGGGTTCGAATACCGATTTAACCATTCTAAGTGTAACATTCTTAAAGGAATTTACAGCAGAAGATACCAAAAGTAGCTTGTATCAACGATTGCAAGACAGTTTGAAACAAGCAACCCAACTACTAAATACGATTCGAACGCAAATAAACATTCAAAAAAATGCACTCGGAATATTGGATGCAAACAAGACCTTAGGCGGACAACAAACGGGTTTACAAGTAGCCGAGTTGCAAAAACTCCTGAGCTTCTATCTTGAAAAGCAACGTGAAATAAATACACAACTTCAAGAACTTCAAGAGAAAGAACAAAAACAAAATGATCTCATCGTTAAATTACAAACACAAATCAACGAACAATTTACACGACGAGAAACCGGTAAAGGAGAATTACATCTGCAAGTATTAAATAACGAAACACAGCAAACTACGTTTACAATCAGTTATATTTCTAATCAGGCGGCATGGACTCCTATGTACGACCTAAAGGCTAAGGATACTAAGAGTCCGTTGAAGATTATTTATAAAGGGAATATTGTACAACAAACGGGGTTAGATTGGAAGAATGTAACATTGAGTTTAAGTACTTCCAATCCAAATCAAAATGGAAGTATTCCTGTTTTGAGTACCTGGTTCTTAACCTACTATGTTCCACAATACTATGGAAATGCTTATAACGATGCCTATAAAGTGAATGCCATGAGTAATAGTATTCAATCGTTTGAAGCCAAGGCACCGTTGGCTTTGGAGAAGCCAGTGGCGAAGGCCCTTGATAATTTTGTTTCTATGAATCAAAACGCTTTGAATGTTACATTTGATATTGAGTTGGATTACAATATACCCTCCGACAATAAAGTACATAGTGTGTCTATGAAAGAATACAATGTGCAAGCAGAGTATAAATACTATTGTGTTCCAAAACTCGACCCCGAAGCATTCTTAGTGGCAGAGGTTTCCAATTGGGAATCGTTAAGCTTAATGCCCGGTGTGGCCAATATTATCTTTGATGGTAATTATGTTGGCAAAAGTTTTATCGATCCTAATAATACACAAGACACCTTGAATATTAGTTTAGGACGGGATAAAAAAATTGTGGTAAAACGAGAAAAGGTGCAAGATTTTTGTAGTAGCAAACTTATTGGTTCGAGCAGAATGCATGCTGTTACCTACGAACTAAAAGTGAAGAACACGCGTAAGGAAACTATACAATTATTGTTGAAAGATCAATTGCCGGTTAGTTCACAAAAAGATATCGAGGTTCAAGTTGATGAAATTTCAGGGGCTTCACACAATACCGAAACAGGTATTCTAACTTGGAAAATGGAATTGGCTCCGAACGAAACTCAAAAACGACGGATTCAATACAGCGTTAAATTCCCGAAGGATAAGAACATTTTATTGTAGAATCCATTAACTATTATCCGTTTCGATTGCATTTCATACCGCAATCTATCCGCTCATCCCGCACAATCTTTCTTTTTATCCAATCCGACCCTATTTTTGCCGTTCTTAAAAAACGAGTATGAAGTTAATTTATCTTTCAGGACTAGCCATTGCCTGTACCCTCATGGTTTCGTCGTTCACGGGTGGAAACGATGATGGAGGAAACTCCTCTTTACCGGCTGGAACCAAGTTCATCGACCCAGCCCATATTGATAATTCAGTAAAGCCCGGTGATGACTTTTACACCTACGCTAACGGAAGTTGGATGAAAAACACCACCATTCCGGCATCGGAAACACGTTGGGGTAGTTTTAACCTTCTCGAAGATTTTAACAAGAATGCGCTTCATACATTATTAGAAGATGCCGCTAAGGTAAAAAATGCAAAAAAAGGAACACCGATGCAAATGGTTGGCGATCTGTATCGTTGTGGAATGAATGTTGATGCTATTGAGAAGGCAGGAATTGCTGCTATTAGCGATCAACTCAAACAGATTGACGCAATAAGTTCTTCGTCGCAACTAATAGACTATCTAGCAGCGGCTACAAAAGAACAAGCGAATCCGCTTTTCAACTTTTATGTAGGTCCGGATGATAAAGAGGTTACCAAAAATATTTGTAATCTTTTTCAAGGTGGATTAGGATTGCCTGACCGTGATTATTATTTGAAAACCGAAAAACGTCAAACTGAAATTCGTGAGAAATACCAAGCTCACATCAAAAATATGCTTACACAAAGCGGTGAGAGTAACAGTGATGCGGAAAAACATGCACAAGATATTTTAAAGTTAGAAACAGAGCTTGCTAAAGTGAGTATGGACCGTGTTACTATGCGCGACCCACATAAGTTGTATAACAAAATGAGTTTAGAAGAATTATCTAAAAAAACAGGTGTTATTAACTGGCAATATATGTTCATTAAAATGGGCGTTCCGAAAGAGAAAATGGTAATCGTTGCACAACCAGATTTTTTTCAAGCTATGGCCGGTATGTTACAAAGCACACCTATCGCAACTTGGAAAACATATCTGAAATGGCATTGCATTCACGGATTTGCAACCTTTCTAAGTGCTGGTTTTGACAATGAAAATTTTAATTTCTATGGTAAAACTTTACGCGGTCAACAAGAGCAAAAGCCACGTTGGAAAAGAGTTTTAGGCGTTGTAGATGGTGCTGTTGGCCACCAATTAGGTAAAATGTACACCGACCGCTATTTTACTGCAGCAGCGAAGAAAAGAATGCTAACTCTCGTGAACAACTTACAATCAGCGTTTGAGGTGCGTATCAATAACCTCGATTGGATGAGTGCTGAAACTAAAGTAAAAGCTAAAGAAAAATTATACACCTTTATTAAAAAAATTGGATACCCGGATAAGTGGAGAAGCTATGCTGGTTTAACTATTGTTCCGGATTCATATGTGAAGAATGTGGTGGCTTCTAACAAATTCGACTATAACTATATGATCAGCAAACTTGGTAAACCGGTTGATCGCACGGAATGGGGAATGACGCCGCCTACTGTAAATGCGTATTATAACCCAGCCTTTAATGAGATTGTTTTCCCGGCAGGTATTTTGCAATATCCTTTCTTTGATATGAAAACCGATGATGCCGCTATTTATGGAGCCATTGGCGCAGTGATAGGTCATGAAATGACACATGGTTTCGATGATCAAGGATGTGAATATGCAGCGGACGGTAATTTAAAAAACTGGTGGACAGAAGAAGACAAATCTCGTTTTGAGGAGAAAACTAAAATGGTTAAAGAACAATACGATGGTTACACCATTTTAGATGGTAAGCATGTCAATGGGGCTTTAACCTTGGGTGAAAATATTGCTGATCTCGGTGGTATTACCATTGCGTATGATGCATTCAAGAAAACCACACAAGGTAAGGGTAATACCAAAATTGATGGCTTTACACCTGATCAACGATTCTTTATGAGTTGGGCTCAAGTTTGGCGTCAGAATATTCGTAACGAAGAAGCCGAACAACGCTTAGTTACGGATGTACATAGTCCGGGTATCCATCGTTGCAACGGGCCTTTGTCGAATTTCGCACCGTTTTATACGGCCTATAACGTAAAACCCGGCGATAAAATGTATAAGCCAGAAAATCAACGGGCTAAGGTTTGGTAACAATGAACAATTTACAATGAACAATGAATAATTTACAATGAACAAAGGAGATTAAATTGTTCACTGTAAATTGTTCACTGTAATTTGTAACTTTCCCGAGTGATAACAATTTTCTCCATCCAGCACAGTTCGAGATTAAGGTATGTGCTGGATTTTATTTTTGGAGATGTATTCCAAACGCCTTATGCCTTGGTGGATTCAAAGAGCGACGCCTTGCTATGTTACGACTATGCACTTCATAAGGATATGCTTTGTATACAAGCACATGGGTTGTTATTCGAGTCAGCAATTAAGGAGCAAAATGTAGAAATTACTATCTGGAAAACAATGCCGGTATTTTTTAGCAATGCCGGAAGCGATATCCCGTTTGATATGTTTTCAGCGGTCTTTTATTTAGTAAGTCGGTATGAAGAGTACTTGCCTTACTCTCCGGATGAGTTTAATCGATACCCGCATCGTTCATCGTTAGCATTTCAACAAGGTTTTCTGAAAATCCCCTTAGTAGATATTTGGCTTTTGGAATTTGAGAGTCTCGTGAAACAAAAAACGGGCATCGTTCTCGCACGAAAGAAATCATATTTTTTACCAACTTACGATATCGATATTGCCTATAGTTATAAAGGCAAATCACTCTATCGAAATCTTGCCGGATGTTTTTTAGATGCTCTTCGGTTAAAAGGAAAGGCGGTGTGGTTACGCTGGAAGGTTTTAGCTGGTAAATCGAAAGATCCTTATGATGCTTATGATTTTCTTGAATCGCTTCATCAAGAATATCATTTAGAGCCCATTTATTTTTTTCTTCTATCGGATGGTGGGAAATTAGATAAAAATTTAAATCCGGATGCTGTCATAATGAAATCACTCGTGGAAAAAATAAATGGAAAATATGCCATTGGTATTCATCCATCAATTCGCAGTCATGAATCTAAAATAATATTACAAAGCGAGCTGCAACGACTTCAAAATCCAACACGAAGCCGACAACATTATATTCGATTTGCGTTACCTGACACCTATAGAAACTTATTAGAAGCGGGCATTAAAGAAGATTATAGTATGGGTTATGGTTCTATAAATGGTTTTCGTGCCTCAACAGCGCATTCATTTTTTTGGTATGATTTACAACAAGATGAACAAAGCGTTTTGCGTGTTCACCCTTTCGCTTTTATGGAGTGTAACACGCGTTTTGAACAAAAGCAACAAGCTCAAGATGCCTTGGATGAAATGAATATGTACTGGAGTCAGGTGCAATGGAGCGGAGGTGGCTTCATCACAATTTGGCATAATTTTTCTCTTGGAAGCGCATTAGAATGGCAAGGTTGGTCTGAAGTGTATCAATCGTTTCTTGAAGATAATTTTTAAGACTTGCTAAGTCATTAACCTTCTTCGTTGTTCTGATCGAACAATTATTCAATTAACTTAAAATGATATGGATACCTCTTCGGAAGCTAAATGAACGATGACCTTTAATAGAATATTTTTATGTCCTACTAGCAAAGTCATGTTGGGCTTTTTCATAATCATCCGGTATTCCAATATCAATAAAGTAAGCATCTTTTACCAAGCCGAAAAAATTTCGTTGGTTGATAAAAGGCTCTAAGTAATCTTTTTCAAACGAGAATTTTTCCGGGAAAGGAATGCTGTCAAACCCTTTTCGGTAAACGCAATAAACGCCACCATTAATAAGACCTGAGCTACCCATTTGTTTTTCTTTGAAAGATAAAATACTTTGGTCGTCTTGAATTTCAACGAGCCCGTACCTGTCGGCCTGTTGCATAGGTTTAAGTGCAAGCGTAGCATCGGCCATCATACTTTTTTGAAAAGCTAACATAGCATTCAAGTCGATATCAAAAAAAGTATCGCCATTCAAAACAAAAAAATCGTCCGTATCCGATTTGGTCAAACTATATCGAACGGCGCCTCCTGTTCCTAATGGCTCAAGTTCTTCAGCGAAATCATACGAGAATCCCCAAGGCGTGGTTGTAATATAATCTATCACTTGTTCTTTCAAATAACCTACAGAGAAAATTACTTTTCGCGGTTGATAAGCTTCAAGATACTTACAGAGATAATATAAAAAAGGTTTCCCATGAATAGCTGCCATACATTTTGGCCGATCAGCAACAACAGATTGTAAACGGGTGCCAAAACCTCCGGCTAAAATGATTACATCGGCAAGCATACTAAAAAAGTTGTTCTTCTACTAACTGACAAATAATATGCCCTAACAATATATGCGACTCTTGAATACGGGGAGTATCCTTACTAGGAACGGCAAGTAAATAATCTGAAAATTCCTTCATTTGTCCACCACCTTCACCCGTGAATCCAATGGTAATCATATTTTTTTCCTTGGCTACTTTGAAGGCCTGAATAATATTTTTGGAATTACCGCTTGTACTTAATCCAACTACAACATCGCCTTCATTACCGATACCATCAATCATGCGAGCATAAATAACATCATAACTGTAATCGTTGGCTACGGCAGTTAAATAAGATGTATTGCAATGAAGTGCTTCGGCAGGAAGTGCTTTTCGATCTTTATAAAACCGACCACTAAATTCAGCTGCGAGATGTTGTGCATCTGCCGCACTGCCACCGTTGCCACAAAATAGAACTTTTCTTCCTTGTTTAAAAGCTTCACTAATAGCATGCACACAAGAGGCAAGTACAGGTTGTAATTGGCCATCGTGCATGATTTGTTGCTTCGTTTGAATGGAGGCTCCTATAAGCGAATTTATTTTTTCTTGCATCATGTTATAAAATCTAAAGGTACTATGTAGACGTTTTCTAGGTGATGTTCTTTTTTAGTTTTCAAAAGAAGTCATGGATTTCAGCAACACCTTCCAAGAGTACTTTTTCTTTTCTTCTTGGATGCCGAGGGTATAATAGTCTTCGGGTTTTGTAAAAAACAGTTTGATTTGTGCCGCAATGGATACTGGCGAAACCTCTGCCACTAATCCCGTATTGGGCGGTACGTATTTTTCCATGCTTCCTACTCGGGTAACAAGTACCGGTACATCATAATGAAACGAAAGAGGAGTTACACCACTTTGTGTAGCATTTTTATAAGGTTGAATTACGCAGGATGCTAAACTGAAGTACTGCTTAACCATACTATCGGTAATAAAATGATCATGCATAACCAGATAATCTTCAATGCCTGTTTTCTGTATAGCATCTCTATAAGGTTTAGCATCTTCATAAAATTCGCCGGCTATAATAAATCGAACGGATTGTGTTTCGAGCCAACCTTCATTTTTCAATATTCCAAGGGCTTCGATTAATAAATCGAGGCCTTTATAAGCGCGAATAAATCCAAAGAAAAGAACATACTTAAATTCTTTGCTTACGTTCAACACCGAAGCAGCTTCTTCTTTAGAAACCTTTTCTCCAAATTGATCATATAAGGGATGAATTACTTGAGCGGCAGGTTTATCGGAAAAGGTTCGCAGATCTTTCAATACCTTTTCACTCATGGTAACAAATTTATCGACGGGTTTTACGAAATATTTGGTGAACATAACATCACCCAATCGTTTTTCATGCGGAATAACGTTATCGGCTAAACAAACAATCTTTGTATGTTTATTACGCTTCACCACGCGTAATATGGTTCCTAGGCAAGGGCCCATAAAAGGTAGCCAATAGCGAACAATAATTACGTCGGGCTTCTTTTTCATTAATTCCAAACCAACTGATATCCAATTCAATGGATTCACGGAATTTATTCGAATGTGAATATTCAAATCTTTTGGTGCCGGTTCGTCTGAAAACTGACTGGTTCCAGGAAATAAGAAATTTGGGTACTGAAGGGAGAAGGTATAAATAGAGGTAAGGTATTGCTGATTCTGTGCTTCTCGAGCCAGTCGTTCATTAAATGAACTCAAGCCTCCCCGTAAGGGATGAGCGGGTCCAATGATTACGAGCGATTCAGCCATTCCGACAAAGGTAAAGGTTCAGCGTAACTATCAAAACAAAAGACCGTCGTTGGACGGTCTTTTTAAATATTGTTTTTAAAAAAAAATTACTTAGCAGCTTTTTTCGTTGCACGCTTAGGTTTTTCAACCGCAGCAACTTTAGGCGCTAATACATTTTTAGTTAAAGATGATTTTAAGTTAGATGCTTTATTCTTATGAATAATATTCTTCTTAGCTAATTTATCCAACATAGCAATAACCTTCGGCAAGTCAGCCTTCGCATCACCTTCGCTAGCTTTAGCTAGTAAATCACGCATAGCGTTACGGGTTGTTTTTCCGTGGTAACGGTTACGATCGCGTCTTTTATTAGCCTGGCGGGTGTCTTTCTTGGTCGCTTTATGATTAGCCATGAACTTTTTTTTTAGGGCGCAAATATAGGTTGATTTTCCAAAAAGCTACGCTTTCTTCTAAAAAAAATACAAAAAAGATTATTGTAGATCTTTTCCCCCAAAACTGAATGGTAGCAAGTGTTTGGCAGAATAAACCACGGAAACCGGTCCGGTTTGTCCGCCTAAAATTAATGTTATTGGAGCATGATTGCGGTCTTCACACTCCGAAATAAACTGTCGGCACATACCACATGGGAAAGCCGGGAGGTTATTTTCACCCGATTTAGAAAGGTAACTTACCGCAATAGCTTCTATTTTTTCGTGTGGAAATTGCGAAATTACTGAAGCGAGTGCCGATCGTTCAGCACATATACCCACAGGGTAGGAGGCGTTTTCAATATTCACACCGCAAATCACTTGGCCATCACCGAGTAGCACAGCTGCGCCAACTTTAAATTCAGAATAAGGCGCATGTGCTGTTGCTAAAATTTGTTGCGCTGCTTTCAGTAATTCTTTCCAGGCATCCGGTAATTCCTGGGCATCTTGGTATTCTTCGTAATGAAACTGAAACGTTCTCATGAGCTAACAAATGTACATCAAAGCATCATTCTAAACGGTCATTGGAATAATCAACTATCTTTGACGGCTTTCAGAAAAAAAACTCAATTTTTATACTATGAGCCATACTAATTATAAACTGAATACCTTATTAATTCATGCCGGTGTAGAACCCGATCCAACTACCGGCGCAATCATGACGCCTATTTATCAAACGTCTACCTATGTGCAAGAAGCACCCGGTAAGCATAAAGGTTATGAGTATGCCCGAACTCAGAACCCTACGCGTACGGTTTTGCAAAACGCATTGGCTGCCATTGAAAAAGGAAAACATGGTTTGTGTTTCGGTTCTGGTTTAGCCGCTACCGATGCTATCATGAAATTGTTGAAACCCGGCGATGAAGTTATTTCAACGAACGATTTGTATGGTGGAACCTATCGTATTTTTACGAAGGTATTTCAACCCTACGGTTTAAAATTTCATTTTACCGGAATGAGCGATGTACAAGCTGCAGCGGCCTTAATTACTGATAAAACTAAAATGATTTGGGTAGAAACACCTACCAATCCATTACTCAATATTATTGATATAGAAGCCTTTGCCAAGTTAGCACATCAGCATAATATACTTTTGGTGGTGGATAATACCTTCGCATCGCCTTATTTGCAAAACCCGTTAACCTTGGGTGCCGATGTTGTCATTCATTCGGCTACTAAATATTTGGGCGGCCATTCTGATGTAGTACACGGGGCAATCATTGTAAATCGAGATGATTTGCATGAACAACTCACCTTCATTCAAAATGCTTGCGGCGCTGTTCCTGGGCCTCATGATTGTTGGTTGGTTTTACGAGGAATAAAAACATTACATGTTCGTATGCAACGACATTGTGAAAATGGAGAGAAGGTGGCGAAATATCTCCGTAGCCATCCAAAAGTTGAAAAAGTATATTGGATCGGTTTCGAAGATCATCCAAATCACGACGTAGCCAAAAAACAAATGCGCGGCTATGGTGGTATGATATCCTTTGTATTGAAAGGTGATAATATGGATGATGCCTTACAGGTACTTAGTGGTACGCATTTATTTTCACTGGCAGAGTCGCTTGGTGGCGTAGAGAGTTTAATTGGTCATCCGGCATCCATGACTCATGGTTCGATTCCAAGAGAAGAACGTATAAAGAATGGATTAGCCGATTCGCTCATCCGTTTAAGTGTTGGAATTGAAGATGTGGATGATTTGATTTCTGATTTAGCTCATGCTATAGGTTAATTTGGAACCTTATATTTGCAACGAAATTATATAAAATGAAAAAAATATTTTTAGCACTTACAGTAACTGCATTTTTGTTTTCTTGTAATGAAGAACCTAAAAAAGAAGCAGGCGAAACCAAAACGCAATCGGATAAGCAGGCTGTGTATCCAATGTATTTAGGAGAAAAGATAACTGCTGATGGAGCTATGCCAACGGATAGCCTCAAAGCCATGATGGGAACAGATACCATGTTGACCTGTAAACTAAAAGGTAAAGTTGATGCTGTTTGTCAGAAGAAGGGCTGTTGGATGGAATTGGTGAATACCGATGGTAGCAAAATGCGTGTAACCTTTAAAGATTACGGTTTCTTTATGCCAAAAGATTGTTCAGGTAAAACAGCTATTGTGGACGGATTTGCCAAGATTGATGTGACCTCAATAGCAGATTTAAAGGAATACGCAAAAGACGATGGTCAATCGCAAGCAGAAATTGATGCTATTAAAGAGCCATTAAAAGAATTGGTTTTTGAAGCGAAAGGCGTTATTCTCGAATAAGTAAATGAATTGTATTAATTTAGTCCCGTTAGCAACACTAACGGGATTTTTTAATTTATATCGCATGAAGAAAATAACATTATTGTTTTTACTTGGAGCCTTTACATGGATAATGGCTTGTGAGGATAAGGAAGTTAAAAAGGATAACACAACGGTAAACAAAGAGGACGAAAGTTGTGTTAGTCCGTTAAAAGACCCAAATGATGTTAAGCCGATGGCACTCATGATGCGAACGATGGCAAATTACTGTGATAGTATGCGATTGGAATTAAATGCTGGTAAAACAGTGGATTCTGTTCGGTATCCGCTAATGCCTTTTTGGTCGGCAGAACCAACCGATTCTTCAGTTCTAGAGGAGTTATATTTTAACAATGCAAAATCGTTTGCTGCATCGTGGCGCACCTTAATGCGTAGTACGGAGAACCAAAAGGAAAATTATACTGCGGTTATCGGACAATGTGTGAACTGTCATATGAGTTATTGTAGTGGTCCGTTGCGACGGATTAAAAAGCTAACGCTAGACTACAAAGAGTAGTGAAAATCAGACTAGTAAAGATTTAATTAATTCCATTTTTCAATTTATTGATTAGGAGAAGTACCTTCCCTTTTCTCAGGATAATTTATTAAACACTGCAAATCAATAGTTTAAAAATTGAATTTCATCGCACCTGTTACATACATGTATTCAGTTAGTAAAATAGGTTGTTTATTAATATCTTTTTAAAACATCAAAACGGTACGGTACTTGTTGCTATAATGGTATTGGTTATATTTCTATATAATTTGATGAAGAGCGAATCTTGAAAAAGATTTTTATGCGTAAATCTTCTGACCCGGGGCAAAGAGCATTACACCATTGTTTTTTGCACCGGGTTTTTTTATTGAATTTTATTATCAAGAGGGGAGGGAAGAATATTATTTTTTGAAAATAATTACTAGAAATTATTATCTGAAAATCAGAGGTTTATAAAAACCTATTTTCTGAAGTAAAACATAAAGAACTGAATAACAGCTAATTAAAAATTTATATTTTGATTTATTATTACTGTCATTCAATCATTGTATAAAGAAGATTTTTTTTTGTTATGATGGAATTGTGAGAATGAGGTATTGAATTTGAAGTATCGGTAGTACAAAAAGTTATTTCAAATGAAGAAGATGTCCTTAACCGGACTATTATGTGGTGTATTTCTTCTATCCTTTGCGCAGAGTGGTTACAATGTGTTTACACAAAACATACACTTTGTTCCTGAACCAACTGCGCAAGGGTTTATGTGTGGTTCAACTACAATGGTGGCTTTCACGATGGGTTTAACAACGCAAGACGATGCTCCTTTTACTAGCAACGATCCGGTTAAAATTAAAGTAACCTTAACCGGATTTCAATTTGTTGGGAATGCTGCATCCGTAGTTTCTGGAAATTACGCTTCACACTTTTCCTGGGCCTTCGATCCGCTCGATGCGCAATGTATTATTGGTACACAGCAAAATTCGTTACCGGGTACCGGTTTCGATCCTTTATTTCCGAATCCATTATCTACAGGTTCCTTATTATTTCAATTGACGGTTCCAAGCAATCTTCCAAACGCTTCTTTACTTAAGGTGGAGGCGATGGCTTTGGTATCGTCGTATATGACCACTTCAAATTCTTTATTCGATGATCAGGAAATTACGCAAACGAATTCATATTGCGCGTCCACCACAGGTTGTTCCGAAGCACCAACAATTATTCCTTCCTCACAGCATTGGTTTTGCGAAGGCTCGAATATCGTTTTACGCGCAGAAGGTTCTCTGAATGCATCCTTTTCTTGGCTGGCACCATCTACATCCATTTATAGTTTAGATTCTTCGATAAATGGAATATCTCAATTATCGCTTCAGAATTTGGCTTCCTATCATGCCGGAATATATAAAGTGGTGCAACAAAAGCCAGGTTGTTCGTTGCCTTCCGATACAGCTTATTTTCAAGTAAGGGTAGATGCTTATCCGGAAATAAATTTCCTTACTACAACTTGTAATGGCAATCATGCTTTTGTTCAAGTACATAGTTCCTTATCTAATGTAGTATATGCCATGAATGGGGGTGTTTTTTCATCGAACGCGTTATTGCAAACCGATGTTAGCTCTGCATTTACGGTTGAGGTAAAACAACCCAATTCGGAATGCGTAGGTATTTTTTCAGGAAGTTGTACCTCTTGTTCTTCTCAAAGCGGATGCCTGAATCCTCCTCGCGATTCGTTGGTGGTGCCTCCTGTTGCTTGTACTGCCCTGCCTATTGAACTTAAAGGTTATTTTACGAACGCCGATTCTGTACATTGGGAAAGTTCTGGAACGGGTAGTTTTTCTGCTACCTCATGCGACGTTTCACCTTGTACTGTTTACTATACACCTTCTGCTTCTGATAAAAAGCAAGGTTATGCTTCTATCATGCTTCAAACCAATGATGTGGATTCCAATGGAAGTTGTTTGTCGGCACGATCGATAAAAACAATTCAGTTAATTGATCAATTGGTAGCTCCTGAAATTATTACGAACGCACCACTTTGCGAAGGTGGTAATCTGATGCTATCCGCGGAGAGCGCTTTAGGTACAATCCTATGGACTTACCCGGATGCCAGCATACACGCAGGTAAGCAACTCTGGCGCAACAATGCCCAAGTGATGATGACGGGTAATTATATAACAACCCTTTCTGCATATGGTTGTTCATCTCTCATTGACACGACGTTCGTTCAAATCAATCCGGCTCCCGCCCTTCAGCTATCCGTGCTTACGCAACCGGAGTTTTGTGCGAATCATGCAAATGGTTCTATCCACGTTTCAGTACAAGGCGGTTCAGGCGATTATTTGATTTGTTCGAATTCTGCTAGTTGTATTAATAATGATGCTGCTACTTTTTTAAACTTAACACCTGGGAATTTTACTATAACGGCAGTTGATCAACAATGTCCAACACATGAGTTTACCGAAATCACCACCGTGCATGCCGGTACTCTTGTTCCACCGCCAATGTTAACTACGAACAATTTATATGTTTGTGAACAGGAAGCACTTAACCTGATAGCAACTACACAACTAGGAACAACAGCGGTATGGACAAAATACCAATCTTCTTTTTATAACACCGGTAATTTGGTTGCTTTAGGTAAGGCCAATATGCATGAAGGCGGCTACTATTTCGTGAAAGCGATTGATTCTTCCGGTTGCGCTTCTACTCCCGTTTCCTTGCATGTGAATGTATATGCCATGCCAGTAATTTCGGAAGTACTCATTACCTGTAATGCACAGCAGCAAGCGGATATTCATGTTAATACATTAGGTGGTTCGTGGTTATATTCATTGAATGGATTGCAGTATCAAAGCAGTCCGGATTTTACCAATTTAAGTGCCGGTAATTACACCGTTTATGTAAAAAACGCAGCTTCCTTATGCGAAGTTACTTGGCCTATTGAAGTAGTTAATTGTGCTTGTGGCATCACGTTGCAAGCATCCTTGGATGTGCCCTTCGTTGCTTGCGGATCATTGCCCATACCGGTAACTGCAACCTTTACAGGAACATCCTTCGCGGAATGGAGTAGCTCCGGTTCGGGTAGTTTTCTGAATGGCAGTGGAGCAAATCCGCTTCAAGCTTCTTATATACCAAGTGCGAATGATCTGCAATTGGGTGAAGTGAATTTGATACTCACCTTACAGGATCCGGATGGCAGTGGCCCATGCACCCATCGCACCATTAAAAGAAAAATGATTTTAATGGATTCTTTGTTTGCACCTCAAGTAATGCTTCCCTCCCATGTTTGTGAAAACGATACACTGCAATTACTAACCTCGAATTATACTATACCATTGAATTGGTTTACACCACAAAGTAATTTTCTTCAAGTAAATCAGGCGATGGTTTCTCCGGTTACCATGGCTTTGGAAGGATGGTATGTAGTGGAAGCTTCCGGAACAAATTGTTCAACCCAACGCGATAGCAGCTATCTAACCGTGCAAGCGACGCCGTTATTAACTGTTTCTAATGCTGTTTTTCCGGAACTCTGTAAAGGCAATGGTAATGGTTCCATAAAATTAGAAATTCAGGGCGGAAGTTCGAGGTATCAAATTTATAATGTTACCCAAGAAAATTTTAGTGTGAGCTCATCACCCGCTTGGGTGAAATGGATGCCACCCGGACAACATTCGTTTTTAATTAGTGACACGGCTTGTGCTCACACGATGGCCATGGAACAAGTTTTTTTAGAAGAAGGGTATTCCCCGAATGCACCAACTCAAGTTTCTTATAACGGGCCTCTTTGTGAGGGAGATACCATGATTTTGTCTGCTCAAGGTGATGCTGGTAGTTATCTATGGATCGACCTGAAGAATAATACCGTGGATAGTGGTATGGTCGTAGTCAAAAATGATGTTGCCTTAATGAACAATACCACTTATAAAGTGATGCGCTTGGAAAATGGATGTGCATCCGATTATGTATTGTTCGATACTCGAGTATTTTCTTTACCGGAAATTACAAGTATTGATACGACTTGTACAAATGGTATCAATGCAGGACAAATTTTGGTACATGCTACCGTAGCCAGTGTTGATACGCTCGAGTTTGCTTTGAATGATGGCGTCTATCAATCCTCACCTTTGTTTGAGAATTTGAGTAATGGAAGTTATAAAGTGAGCGCGCGTACAAAAGGAAGTGCTTGTAGTGTATTTGAGAAAAATATTGAGTTATACTGTAATTGTTATTGCAATAAAGAAGCGGATGTAACTATTTATCCAATTCCGAATCAAGGAAGTTTTACTGTTGCCATGACCTTATTTGATGAAGTTGAAACTGCGCTTGTTAAACTGGTTGATTTAACTGGTCGCGTTATTCATCAAGAATATTTTGAGCCGGATGGATTACAAGTACATCATGCAGTGCAATTAAAAAATATCGCCAAAGGAAATTATAAGTTACAACTGATTTTAGATGATGATACCATAACTAAATCATTATCTATAACGGAATAAACAGAGGGTGCTCATCATTATGTGGTTCTGAGTGTCGTTCGTGGGTACTCCTCTGTTTCTTTCATGATCACGGAAGGAACGGATTTTAAAGATGACACAGATGATTTGTGGAAACTTTCTTGATCACGGAAGAGACGGATTTTTGGGAAGACACAGAATCTTTCTTGATCACGGAAAGGACGGATATTAAAGATGACACAGATGATATCCTGTAAACTTTCTTGATCACGGAAGAGACGGATTTTTGGGATGGCACGGATGATATCCTGTAACTTTCTTGATTACGGAAGAGACGGATTTTAAAGATGACACAGATGATTTGTGGAATCATTCTTGATCGTGGAAAGGACGGATATTTAGATTGGTGCAGATAATATTTCTATACCACCGTTTATTTACCGTACCCGAACCAATCATTACCATTGGCATAAAGCATCAAAGCAATAAGGAAAATCATACCAGCCATTTGAGCATATTCTAAGAATTTCTCGTTTGGTTTTCGGCCCGTAATCATTTCATACAAAGTGAACATCACATGTCCGCCATCGAGAGCAGGTATAGGTAATAAATTCATAAACGCCAGAACTATAGACAAGAAGGCCGTCATATTCCAAAACGATTCCCAATCCCAAACGCCAGGGAAGGCATTACCAATAGCTTTGAAACCACCTAAACCTTTGTACGCACCCGTTTTAGGATTCAGTATTTTTTTAAACTGATCGATATAACCACCTAATTTTTCACCGGTTAACGATATAGCAGCCGGTATGGCTTCTAGTACAGAATAGTGCTTCGTTTCAACGTTCAAAATTTGCATACTATCCAATTTGTCGAAATCATAAATGAACGGTATTACCAATTTTTTTTCAGCATTTAATTTAGAAACAAGCTTCACCGTATCCTTACCTCGTAACAGGGTTATAGCTGCTTGTCCGTTCGTAGTTTTTTGGAGTATTGGTTTTATTTCATCGAAAAGTTGAACCGGTTGATTATTTACGGAAAGAATAAGATCATTTTCTTGCAGGCCAGCTTCTTTGCCGGGCGATTTTTCATTTAAGCCATCAAACGATCCGATGTATGCCGGTAAACGCGGTAAAAGTTGTACCGAACCTTTGCGTTTTGATTCTATCAAGGTTCCTAATAAATTTTCCGGAAAGTTTAAGTTCACTTGTTGTCCGTTACGCTCTACC
>JAEUVD010000047.1 GCA_016787065.1 Chitinophagaceae bacterium | reverse complement strand
CATTGAATATAGGAATCTTCTTGTTCAGGTTGTACGGTTGGGCCGGGCACACCTTGTGTACCAAAGTCAACCACATTTGCGGAACCGTTTCCTTTCATCCAAGTCCATTCATTTGTAAGTATGGAATACTTCCACATATTCCCCTTGTTATATAACCATAGGTTATTTAAACTATCCGTCCATGCCGCTTTGTTTTCAATATTACTTCCGGGGGTATTTGCAGAAGCCGGTATTCCTTGCACTCCATAGATAGGTGTTTGACCTGCAACACCAGAGCCTTTCATCCAGGTCCATTCATTCGTGAGCATAGTATACTTCCATAAATCTCCATATTTATGATATAGCCAAAGGTTATTCAACGTGTCGGTCCAGGTTACTGATGTAAGCGAGTTGGCAGGTGGATTATTTGTAGAGGCAGCAACACCTTGTGTTCCAAAATTACCAGCTGCTCCGGCTCCATTCATATTCCCTTTTATCCAAGTCCAAACATTATTATTAGGTTCATATTTCCAAAGGTCGGTGAAGTTGGTTCCATTGTTTCGAAACCCTCCAAAAATCCAAAAATTACCGGCGGTATCTATCCAATGACTGGTATTATATCTGGCCGGAGGATTATTGGTTACTGCTGTTACGCCTTGTGTACCATAGCTTCCGGCTGAAAGTGATGTATTGCCATCACCACGCATCCAAGTCCACATGCCACCTTGCGCGAATAGATTTAAAGAAAATAAAGACAATAACAGAGAGGCGAATAAAAGTTTATTCATGATCGCGTTGGATTACCGTATAAAAGTAACAACTTTCTGTCTTCTAACATGGAAAGAAAGTCGGGATAATGTCAAAAAATGAAACTTAATGTTGCACGCTAGCCACGTCTTCGGGCTGATGTTTATGTCCAAAAATAAGAGCGAATAACAAGGCTACTACGGCAGCATAAATGGAGAAGGTAAGCCATATTTGATGCCAATCTTTTACACCATTATGGGTAAAATAAGTATCGATTAAAAAGCCACTCACGTTACTTCCGAGTATAGAACCAAGGCCGTTCGTCATCATCATAAATAAACCTTGCGCACTCGAACGTATACTATCATCGGTATTTGTTTCTACAAAAAGTGAACCTGAAATGTTGAAAAAATCAAAGGCCATACCGTAAATAATATTGGAAAGAATTATCATCCATAAGCCTGCTCCCGGATCACCGAAGGAGAAAAGGCCGAAGCGTAAAACCCAGGCTAGCATACTAAACAGCATGACATTCTTAATTCCAAATTTGCTTAAAAAGAAAGGAATCGCTAAGATGAAAAGGGTTTCTGAAATTTGTGAAATGGACATAATAATAGTCGAGTACTTCACAACAAACGAGTTGGCATATTGAGGAATTTCACTAAAGCTACCTAGAAAAACGTCGCCGTACATATTCGTAAGTTGAAGTGCTGCACCGAGAAACATCGAGAAAATAAAAAACAAAGCCATTTTCGGAATACCGAATAAACTGAACGCTTTTAAGCCCATCATTTCTACCCAATTAGCTTTTTCAGAAATTAATTTAGGTGGAGGACATTTAGGAAGTGTGAAAGAATACAAACCAAGTATGATGGCAGAAATGGCAGAAATATAAAACATGTTTGCACTGGCCTTATTACCTGTTAAATTGGTAAACCACATGGCTATAATAAAGCCGACCGTACCCCAAACGCGTATAGGAGGAAATACTTTTACTACATCGTAATTATTATTTTTTAGAATGGAATAAGCGATCGAATTAGATAACGAAATAGTTGGCATATAACAAAGCATCGCTGCCAGCATGGTCCAAAAGAAATCGTTGGCTGTTTCGGCTTGCGGTAAATAGGCCACAGCAAATCCACCTAAAATATGAAGCGCGCCATAGAGTTTTTCTGCATTAATCCACTTGTCGGCAAGGATACCGGTAATCGCTGGCATAATCAGAGAGGCTATTCCCAAGGTGGTAAAGGCTTTTCCAATATCAACACCACTCCAATGTTTGGTTACAAACCAGTAATTGCCAAGGGTTATAAGCCAAGCTCCCCAAACAAAAAATTGAAGGAAGCTCATAGCGGTTAACTTGAATTTCAAATTCATATGTAATACAGTGATAAGGGGTAAAGCTAAGTGCGATTTTGTGAAAATCAAAACCGATAGAAAGATTTGTAAACTGCAAACTTTCCTGTAATAGTTATCATTTAATTCCAAACAAACGAACATTCTTCGTAAGAAAATGGAGTAAGGATGGAATTAAATTAAGAAGCGACTTTTAATTTCTAGGTTCTTTTTTGATGTAGCTAATCAACACTTCATTCAATACTTAAGAATGAAGTCGAAGGTTGAACTTCCATAAAAGAAAAGAACGAATACAATGTTCAATTACTCTTTTTACAAATTATTTATACTGTTCACCGCATGTGTTAGCATTCCCAAAACGGAATTAACGAGGCTGTTCAATAGCTATTTTTCTAGTAGCAAGAATACCCTCTTCATCCCATACTCTTAGCATATAAAAACCATTGGGTAAGTTGCTTGTATTTAAATTAATTTGTGTTGTACTCGCAGGAATTACCGGTTCCGAAATTAGTCGACCAGTTGCATCTACCAATTCAATTTTTCGTAGTTGTTTTTGATTCGAATAAGATACGTACAAACTACCATGAGCAGGTATCGGGTAAGCAACCAGATTACCTATCTCCGGTGTTTCGTTTTCTCGATGGGTGTTAGCCGCGCGCATCCCAAGTGAGGTACATGGGAATACAGGATAAAATGGTGGTGTTACATAACCGATGAAGGGATCCGTTTCATTTTCATAGATATCATTTGCTTCGTAATACGGCGTTATCGTAACTGATTTAACTTCCATATATCGATCCGAAAATTGTAGAAGGGAAGCATTACCGCCGGCTATCCAATTCAAACTGCCGAACCAAACACCTAGCCAGAATCGGGAAGCGCGAAAAGGAATATGCGTTGGATTTGTTTCTTGTTTAATGAGTACATCATCGATATACCAAGAAATAGAAGGACTAACCCCATTACCACCGGTATGCCATTCGATGCTATACTTATGAAAATTACTTACAGCATCAGTAATGCCTAAACCAACTTGATATGAACTATGAATACCTTCTCCATTACATAAACCACCCCAACCATTGCACATCCCATCCACCACATCTGTTTTAACACCATTAATGGCATTCGATGGAAACTCCCAATCTATTTCGGAGTTCTTGATTCCTCCACTCTGATAAGTAGCATCTTCAATATAATGGAAGGTCCAAAAGGCATTTACCATACCCGGTGTTAGTTTAGCAACTACATCATACTTGCCTGAAGCGTAATAATCTTTGGTAGCGATGCAGGCACCAACACGTATTTTGCCGTTGCCCAAATTGGTTGTTGCGCCATAGGTTGAACCCGTGTACGAATCACCATGACCATGAAAGCGAATACCTCCATTGCACAGTAATTCGAGGTTTTCAGGCACAACACCATTATTATTTAAGGTGTTGCTATTACCCCATGATTTTTTTACAACTAACCATCGATTAGAAGATAAAATATCGGAAGCTGTTCCTTTAAATTCTTCCAATAAAGGTTGACCCGGTGGTAGAGGTACTGCATTATTCAAGAAGGTAAAACCGGTTGTTGCCGGAGTAAGTAATTCTATATTGTCAACAAAAAGATTCGTGTTTTGTCCGCGGTAATTTAAAACCTGAACAAGGGTTTGTAACAAATTTGTTGTGGTGGGTACCGTAAAGGTATGCGTGTATTTTGTCCAGGTTGTGGTTACAGAAACAGCCTTAGTTAGAACCTGGTAATTACCTGCAGGATAATTTAAACGAACATGCAGATAGGCACTTGTATTATTCGTTTGTGCCTTCATATAACAAGTTAAACTATAAGTAGTGCCGGGTAGTAAATTAGGAATGAGTTGTTCTAAAAAAGCATCGCCTGCGGCTGTATTTTTAGAAATTAATTTAGCGGAGTAAGAAGAATGATATGCGGTGGATGCAATTGTTACTCTATTTGCATTTGGTAAGGTACTCCAACTACTTAAATTACCATTTTCAAAAGTACCATTGGTGATAGCGTTAGCTCCTGAACCCGGTGAATAGGGAGGTGGAAACACTTTGTTGTAAGGAGTATAAATACAGGTTGAATTTTGTGCACCTAGGTGCAAAGCTATGCCCGTAAGGCATAGGGTTAATAAGCCTTTCATGAGATGTCGTTTCATAATTAGGTCACAATAAACATACCAACTTGTTGATAATCAATAGAAAATTTGATGAATGTTGAAACCTTATCGTTTTGCTTTACAATACGAATGCGCAATATTTTCGAATATTTAAGCTAAGGTATCTTGTATGTGATAGGATACCCTTTTTAAAACACTGTTGTATTTATTATTGGTCTTTAGTGTGCGAATACCATGTACTGGCGGTTATCGTTTACGCCATGTGCATAACATGCTTTACGCAGTTCTATGTTTCTTATTTTGACCCACCTGACTGAAATGCTTAAAATGAATTTGAGCGAATGCTTAGAAGCCACTTATTTTTGCGCTATGCTTTTACAGAATTCACCCATTCTCATAACAGGTGCAGCAGGTTTCATCGGCAGTTGTATAGCTTCTTTCTTTAATCAACATGGATTTCATAATCTATATTTAGTAGATGATTTTAATAGAGAAGATAAGCAACTTAATTTTTCTCATTTGAAATATGCCAAGCTCATTGATCGGAATATATTAGAAATGGAGTTGGAAACAATCGAAAAGCCACAATGGATAATTCATTTTGGAGCTCGAACCGATACCACCGAAATGCGCTACGAAATACATGAAAAGTGGAATGTTGTTTATTCAAAAATGATATGGAAATTCGCTACCACGTTTCAAATACCTCTTGTGTATGCTTCTTCGGCAGCAACTTATGGTAATGGTGAATTGGGTTATGATGATAGACATGATATTCTTCATCAACTGCAACCGCTTAACCCGTATGGTGTTTCAAAAAATGAATTCGATAAATGGGTGTTAGAACAACAAGCTAAACCACCGCATTGGTACGGACTAAAATTCTTCAATGTTTTCGGACCGAATGAGTATCATAAAGGTCGAATGGCTTCGGTTATTTTTCATGCCTTTCATCAGATTAAACAAAATCATTCCATGCGCTTGTTTCGAAGTCATCATCCAAACTACGCGGATGGCGAACAGCAACGAGATTTTATTTATGTAAAAGATCTCCTCCAGATGGTTTATTGGTTGATGGAACATACACCAAGTGATGGTTTATACAATATCGGAACCGGTAAAGCAGAAACATTTTTAAGTTTAGCGCATGCGGTTTTTAGTGCATTAGATTTACCCAGTAGTATTGAATTTGTTGATACCCCATTGGATATCCGCGATAAATACCAGTACTTTACAGAGGCTACCATGCATAAACTGCGATCGGCAGGTTACGATAAACCTTGTTTTACGCTACACGATGCTGTACGCGATTATGTTCAAAATTATCTGAAATCGCAGCATTATTTTTAAGTTGTCAATAGAGAAGAGTTGTAATATTGCAAACAAATTTTAATTCTTCATTCCATGGCAAAAATACAAGTAGCAAATCCTGTTGTTGAGATTGATGGCGACGAAATGACCCGCATCATCTGGAAATTCATTAAAGAAAAGCTTATCTTACCTTATGTTGAAGTACCGATTCAGTACTACGATTTAGGTATCGAAAAGCGCGATGAAACTAATGATCAAATTACCATCGATTGTGCGAATGCCGTGAAAGCTTGCGGTGTAGGTATTAAATGTGCTACTATTACGCCAGATGAAGCGCGTGTAACCGAGTTTAAATTAAAGCAAATGTGGAAGTCGCCGAATGGTACCATACGAAATATCCTCGATGGAACTGTATTCCGCGAACCCATTGTAATTAATAATATTCCACGTTTAGTTCCTAACTGGACTGCTCCAATTATTGTGGGCCGTCATGCCTTCGGCGATCAATACCGCGCTACGGATACGGTAATTAAAGGTAAAGGTAAATTAACCATGACCTTCACACCGGAAGATGGCGGTGAAGCACAAACCTTTGAAGTGTATAATTACAAAGGAGATGGTGTTGCCTTAACTATGTATAATACCGATGAAAGTATATACGGCTTTGCCAGAAGTTGTTTCAATATGGCTTTAAGTAAAAAATGGCCATTGTATCTGTCTACAAAAAATACTATTTTGAAAAAATATGATGGCCGATTCAAAGATATTTTTGAAGAAGTTTATCAGAATGAATTTAAAGCATTGTACGAAGCGGCCGGTATTACTTATGAACATCGTTTAATTGATGATATGGTTGCGTCTGCATTGAAATGGAATGGTAATTTCGTGTGGGCTTGTAAAAACTATGATGGCGATGTGCAAAGCGATACCGTAGCTCAAGGTTTTGGTTCACTTGGTTTAATGACTTCCGTGTTAATTACTCCTGATGGTAAGATAATGGAAGCAGAAGCTGCTCACGGTACAGTTACGCGTCATTACCGCGATCATCAAGCCGGTAAACCAACCAGTACTAATCCAATAGCATCTATTTTTGCCTGGACACGTGGTTTAGCTTTCCGTGGTAAACTCGATAGCAATCAAGCACTCATTGATTTTTGTAATAACCTCGAACACGTTTGTATTGAAACGGTTGAAAGTGGCATTATGACGAAAGACTTAGCGGTTTGTATTCACGGTTCTAAAGTTAATCATGGCGAACACTATGTTTATACGGAAGAGTTTCTGGATGCATTAGATAGTAATCTGAAAAAGAAAATGGGATTGTAATTTTCTAAATAGAAATTTATACAGAATGGAATCGCGCTCAAACGATTCCATTTTTTTTTGCCTCCAACTTCGTTTGAATAAACAACTCTCAAAGAAGTATATTTTCGAATTATAAAATTACATTTGATGAAAACCTAAACCTATGCCGAATAAAATTACCGTTGGCAAGAAAATAGAGGTGGAGAATCTCTATGATGATTTATTAGATGGCGTTACTCGTTATGTTGTTCAAAAAGAACGCGATAATCCAGGTGTAGCCGTTGAATATAAAGAAGATGATATTATTGAACTTGAATATTCTGATGGTACAGTATGGATTGGGGCTGCTAAGGATTTACGCAAGATTTCCGGCGTAAAGGGAAAAAAGCGCGATGCGGATGATACCAATCTGCCTTTGGAATTAGTAAGCGAGGATGCCAGTCGTGGCATCGGCTCCGTGCTGCTTACCGCTTTTTCAGTGTTCACAAAAAAATCGAAAACCGTTTCAAAGGGTTTACATGAAGTGGTTTCTAACTTAGAAGATTTTATAAAAGAAGAAGGTTTATTTCATATTGATCCTAAATTTCAACTAACTAAAGTAACAGGTACATTAAGTAATTCCTCATCACCTTATTTGTTATTCCTTCATGGTACGCTTTCATCCACCGAAGGTTCTTTCGATCGTTTGTTTAAAAACTCAGAAGATAATATTTGGGGACAGCTCGTATCCTTCTACAAACATCAAATCATAACACTTGAACATAAAACACTAACCAAGAGCCCCTTGCAAAATGTGTTGGATTTAGTGAAACACTTTCCCGATAATATCACCTTGCATGTAGTGTCACATTCTAGAGGAGGAATTGTTGGCGATGTGTTGAGTGCTTGTCAGCAAGGTAAAGTGGCCTTTTCTAAAGTAGTTGATCCTTCCAGAACAGATGATCTTCAAACCATTCGTGAAATAGAAAAAGTAATTCGAACAAAACAAATTGCAATTGAACGCTTCATACGAGTGGCTTGTCCGGCTGCCGGAACAACTCTTTTAAGCGATAAGTATGTTGATTACCTCAATGCCCTTGTGAACGTTATTCGAGTTGCTGCACCGGGTTACGGTGAGGTAGTCAATAAAATAAAGAAAATTATAGTTGCTATTTATTCTTTGAAGGATAATAATTCTGTATTGCCCGGTTTAGAAGCAATGGTTCCGGATGGTGGTTTTCAACGTATGCTCAATATGCCAAGTGTTACAATCAATGCCCCCTTGGCGGTTATTGCAGGCGATGGGGTAGCCTCGTTTAGTTTGAAGGGATTAGGAACCATTCTCTTTAATCTCTTTTATCTACACGATAATGATTGGGTGGTAGATACCGAGTCGATGGATAAAGGGATTCGTCGAAAAGGAAGCATATATACCATGCTAACGCAGCATAAAGAAGTGAATCACTTTTCGTATTTCAATAATAAAGATTCCAGAATGGCATTGGTAACAGCCTTAACGGCTGATATTCCAGAATGGAAAAAATATTTTACGGTTCAGGATGAGATGTCGGTTAAGGAACGTGGACTACTTTCTAAATGGCAAACCGGAGAAGAGCTTTCAACACCAGCAGATTTAGCGCATATTACCGGTAAGAAACCAATTCTTGTTTTAATACCGGGAATCTTGGGTTCTAATTTATATGAAACAACGAAAGGCACTAAAGCGAATAAAATATTTTTAGCCGATGGTGAAATGATTCGAGGTGGTTTTGTATCTAAGCTTGATCTTACTAATCCTAAATCTAACATTGAAGCGCTTTCTGTGGCCAGTAAATCTTACGGTCCGTTTGTTGAACATTTTAAACAACAGTATGATGTAGTGGTGTTTCCGTATGATTGGCGTAAATCAATTAAAGAAGCATCGCAAAAATTAGCAGCACAACTTCGTTTACTTCAAACCAAGGCTGGCAATCAATGCATTCATTTGGTAGCTCACAGCATGGGTGGTTTGGTAGCTCGTCATTTATTGGTTGTTGATAAACCATTATTTAATCAACTCTCAAGTCATTCAGATTTTAAATTCATCTTCCTGGGTTCGCCTTTGAAGGGGGCTTATATCGTGCCTCAGATTTTACTCGGACAAGGCATTATATTTAAAAGCTTTGCAGCTATCGATTTAAAACATGATACTCATGATTTAATGCGTGTTTTTAAAGATTACAAAGGGCTCTTAAACTTATTACCGGTGTCGAGTGAGGATCATGATTTTTTAAACTCTCAATCGAATACTTGGTTAGAATTAAAAAGTACGGATGAACATTTTGAAATTCCGGATACAAGAAATCTAAAAGAATTTGTTTCCGAAGTGAATGCGATTGAAGCAGAATTATACTCGAATAAGAAGGTTTTTTACATAGCCGGTACATCGGATAAAACATTATGTGATTATGAATTGGCCGATTCGTTTTTTAAAGGAAGGTATGTACAGTTTTTAGCTACGAATAAAGGTGACGGAAAGGTTACTTGGGAAAGTGGTATTCCGAAAGAATTGAAAGAAGATAATCGTGTATTTTATGTTGATACCATTCATGGTGACCTTGCTGCAGATGAGGATAATTTTGCCGGTATTGCCGACTTAATCAAAACGGGAAGAACCCAATTGTTGCCAGCCGCAGAACCAATGGATCGTAGTGTTGGTGAAATTATTTCGTATCATAATGACCCGGAATTGTTTTCTAGAGATATTAAGGATATCGAAAGTGGTTTGTTCGGTAAACGAAGAAGTAGAAAAACAAATCAACAACCTATTTTGAATATCTCCATCAAATGTGGTGATTTGAAATATACAAAGTACCCAATCATGGTAGGGCATTTTAAGAATGATGCTATTGTGAGTGCGGAAAGTGTGGTAGATCGTTATTTGAACAAGCGATTAACCATGAAACATGAATTAAAAATTTATCCGGAAGAAATTGGAAGTAGTGATGTGTTTTATAATAAGTCGAATACACCGGCAAGTATTGTGGTTGGCTTAGGTGAAATGGAAAAACTAACCGGATCTAAATTAGAACGAACGATTTCACAAGGGGCTTTAAATTATATTTTATCATGTTCTAACCGTAGTTCGAACGAAGAATCTTTTGGTCTTTCCGTAATCCTAATCGGAAGTAGTTATGCAGGTTTGTCGTTAGAAACTTCCTTGAAAGCAATTATCAATGGTGTTCAAAATGCCAACTCCATATTGCATAACCGTAACTCAGGTATGAAATTGATTTCTGAGTTGGAAATTGTGGAGTTGTATGAAGACAAAGCCGTGCAGACATTGAAGTTTTTGGTAAACGAAACGGAGACGAATAAATTCAACAATAACTTACGTTTGGCGCAACGTAAAATAAATAAGGTACAAGGAAGACGCAAACGTATTCTTTCAGAAAATAGAGAAGATTGGTGGAGTCAGATGCGAATAGTTCGTACCGATGATCAAAGGTTACTCAAAAAAGATATGATGAACTTTGAGTATTCAGCTTCTTCGCTAAGTGCTAAAGTTGACAAACGAAATAACATCGCAAACATGCGTGTTATCAATGCGAATATTGAACAGTTGGCCTCCATGCAAACGTGGGATTTGGAAAAAGCAAAATTGATTTTTGAATTGTTAGTTCCGAATGATTTTAAAAGTGCGGTTCGTAATCAACAACATATTCAACTACAACTCGATTTTCATTCTGCACAAATACCTTGGGAATTACTTCACGATACGAGAGCTTATATCAAACCTTTAGCCACACAAGTTGGTATAATACGACGATTGGAGTTTGATAATGCAAATATCGCTATCAGTTATGTGAATGAAAATACCGCATTAGTTATCGGCGACCCAGATCTTAATAATCCGGAGCATCAATTACCAGGGGCGCGTCAAGAAGCGGAGCATGTTCGTGATTTACTAACTGTAAATGGTTTACAAGTAAAGCCATTAATTTTTAGTGATGATATAAGCATCATCAATGAACTAAATTTGAATCAATACAAAATAATTCATCTAGCCGGTCATGGTAATTATGAGGAACAAAATGATTTGAATTCAGGGATGCTCATTGGCGATGGCATTTATTTATCCAACGTAGATATCCAAAATCTTTGGTATGTGCCTGATTTGGTTTTCATTAATTGTTGTCATATTGGTAAGGTCACCCCTAAAGGCATGACGAATAGTATGAATAAACACGGCTTAGCTGCTTCCTTAAGTTTAGAACTTATAAAGAAAGGTGTGAAGTGTATTATTGCCGCGGCATGGGCGGTGGATGATTTAGCAGCGAAGAATTTCACGGAAGTATTTTATGATTTATTGTTACGCGATAATGATCGTAAGAACTTTGGAGAAGCCGTACGAGGTGCTAGAGAAGATACATTTTTGAAATTTGGAAATAAGAATACATGGGCCGCTTATCAGTGTTATGGCGACCAATTCTATATGTTCGATGATAAGCAAGGAAGTAGCGCTAAGAAAGCACCTTACTTTGATGAAGATGAAATTAAAGTAGATTTAGAGAACCTCTTATTACGAATGGATGTAGATAAGGATGACCTGAATTATTTGGTTAGTCGAATTAAAGAAATAGAGAAACGTGTAGAGGATAGTAATATTCCAATGAGTTCGATTCTCTTTTATTTAGTAGGTAAGTGTTACGCTGAACTACGTTATTACGATGAGGCTGTGATAAATTTAGAGAAAGCCATTCTTCGACCTGGTTCTAAATTACCTGATGATGCGGAGGAGAAATTGTGTTTAATGCGTTATAAGAAATACTTTTTTGAAATGCGCACAAGTGGTAAGTCGTTAGAGGATATGGAAAAAAACATGAAGAAAATGAAGGATATTCTTCAAGTAAACGGTACGGCAGAGCGATACAACTTATTGGCAAGTTCCTATAAAACCATGGCTTGTTTTGAAAAATCGGCTACAAAACGAAAACAATTATTGAAAGAAGCAGAAGCCCATTACCGCTCAGGTTATACGATAATTAAAAGAGATTCCGGGAACCTGATATATCCTTTATCTAATTTTCTGGCGATTCAGTTTATGTCTGAATTTGGTAAAGCAAAAATTAATACCGCTTCCTATCTCAAATGGTTACAGGATGATTATGAACTTTGTAAAGACAAATTAGATCAAAGTGATTTTTGGGATTTAATGGCTAAGGCCAATATGCTGTTTGTAAAAACCTTAGTTACTGTTAGAAGTAAATCATTTCAACTCCATTTCGATGAACTGAAAGAAGCTATCCGTCATGCATGGAAAGAGGGTGGTACTGTAAGTAAGAAACTTTCTGAATTGGAACATTTGGATATTTTAATTGGTTTACTGAATCATCATCCTGCCGCGAAAATTAAACCTGAAATGAAGTTTCTGGAAGAACTAAAAACGTATATAACGCAACTTCAAAATTCAGATAAACAGAATGTATTTGAATAAGATGACGTACTAATCTTAAAAAGGGCCTTGCAAACAAGAACATAGTCAGGCTATTCTATGAAATAAAAAAAGCGGAATTTAAACTCCGCTTTTTTGTTTTTTTACATCAAGTAGTAAGTATCTGTTCTTGTGATTGGATTTCCTTGTGCATCTTCACCGCCTTTGTTGGTAACTGAGAAATAGTATCTTCCCCGACTATCTCTGTAAATACGTATGGTATGAATGATGGTATTCTTTCCTGGATTGTATAAATAGAGTGTATTGTTATTGAGGTCGTATTCTAATTCAAATTCTCGTGTATAATGTGGGTCATCTTGGTAATTGAACCAATAGAAGTAATTATCTTTCGTTATTTCCATGACGTATGTAGTAGATTGGTATCCGTTCAATTTCCAGATTCCCGTAATTTGTTCTCGTGCAATTGGTTCTTGTTTAATGCAACTGTTCAGGGTGAGCATAACGAGCATAGCGTAAAGTATGTATTTCATGGCGTATAAATTTGTCGCCTTGACCCCACACTTCTATTTCCGTTTAATTTAATTGTTACGTTTACATTTTAACAACATTCAACCAAGCGTTATAATTTTGAAGTGCTCTGACTCTGCTTCCTTTAAAATTTCAAGCAATATATTTTTTTTCGATTCGGGCTCATCCAAACAAAGTAACTTGAAATCCGTAATTATTAAATAGATCGTTTTTCCAGTTGGTTCTTCTGATAAATCTTGTAGTACCTCTTCAAGAGCATCAAGGTTATTCCCGAAGTAATCGGGTAGTTGCAACGCAAATTTAAGTTGAAAATAAAAGTCGCTCCAAGTTCTACATTGATTACCATGAATAATAGCAAACTGATTATGGGATTGGTAAGAACCGGCAAACTTATTGGGCAATTGTATCATAGTTAACGCTTAAGCTGATTAAAAGTTCGGTAATGATCGTTGGTATAATAGGCTTCTAAAGTATTACTGGTAATTAGTCGTTCTGCCCCACGATTTTGGTGTTCCTGTTTAGGATGTACATCCCATTCACGGTATTTTATTCTTTGATGATCATTTGTAAATTTTGGTAAACGGTTTTCACGATTTTGAAATATTCTTCCGCCAACATAACCTTGTGGTGCCTCGCCGTGTTCTTGTACATAGGTGTACACGTTGTAAACGTAGTTTGGAATTTCTTCTTGATCATGTTGCTCGATCGGCTTGTTTTTAGATTTCGACGGAACAACTTGCTCAACACGTGTTGTATCATTTTCTTCTTTGGCACTTTTCTTTAACCAAAAAACACCTAGCAGTAACAGCACTATTATTATGAGTCCGGAGTATTTTTTCATGTCTTAAAGTAAGTGGTAGTCATCAATTTTATCAAGTTCCAAAATAGTGTTACGTTGATCTTCACTTCGCTTGAACATCTGATTGAATTTAGCATTGAAGATAATCTCGTTTTGATTGTACGAATATTTTGTTTTGATGGTATTCGAAAAATCTTCATCAAATGCCTGAAAGAAAACAAGTATTTCAAATTCGGCTTCATGAATATTCTCCTCGGTTAAATTTGCTAACGGACTTTCTTCATTCAACGGATGGACAATAGTCCAGTTTAAACCAAGGGTATTTATTTTATTTACATCTACATCTAATGAATAAAATTTACTCACGCGTTTACCTTCATGCTCTTCCGTTATGGCAAGATTGAGTTTTACTTCTGCATCCGTGATGATCGTATTTTTATAAGGAGCTAGTCGAAACATCAGCGCTCGTCCTTCCTTAAATGGCCCCACTAAAGCATGTTTACTAAATAACATATACGCTCGAGGTCGAGAAAACCGACCATACAATAAACCGGTTAATACCGCCAACGACATACATCCGAAAAGTGCTTCAATAGCGGCTAGTATATTGGCCATAAGACAAATAGGGTAGTAGTGGCCATAACCAACGGTGGTGATCGTTTGAACCGAGAAAAAGAAGGATTCGGAAAAAAGAAACCAATTGCTTTTTGCAGGTATGCCCAGCGCCTCCGGCCCTAGTAAAAAGTAACAGGTGGCAAAGAAAAGGTTGGCAACGAAAAAAGCCAATAGGGAGAAAAAAGCAAAATGACTAAACGATAAATTGATGAAGGTGTGATAGGCACTATACATATCAAAACGAGATATCCCCGTTCGAATGATATTAGAACTACCATCTCGGTTAATTAATCTTCCGGAGGCATTTCCGGTACTATTATCAAATCCGGTATTGTCTAAACTTCTGTTTCTTAACCTTCGCATTGCCATGGTACAAACCTAAGCAATTTGATAATATCGACATCTGAATATTCCATGCTTTACTTTACCAACCCGTTAGAATCAGGCTTTTATTTGGAAAAACAGAGGATGCTTATTGGTTGGAAATTCAAGTTAAATGAATAACAACGGGATACGAAATATGAATAAATCCGTAAACTCCTGTGCTTAAAAAAATAAGTATGGTGCTGAATAATGAACTACATATTTGGTATTGTATTTTGAACTTATATTTAAATAGCAATTGATTTTTGAATTGACTATAAAGTAAAAAACAACGTGTGTTCTTGTAATTAATTGAACAATTACTTTTGCAGAATGAAGAAATTGCTTCTTATTCTCGTTATCCTATTTTTCCATTTCGGTTTTCTAGAATGGGGTTCGGATAAACGTCAGTTTATTTTTCAAGTGGAATACGAAATTATTTTAAAGGCTTTACAATCGCCAAGCCAAATTTTACATCCGCTTATTATTTTACCCTTTGCAGGAATGCTGTTATTGTTGATTGCTTTCTTTCAAAAGCAACCGTCAAAGTTTCTAATTTATTTCGGTAATGGTTTAATGGCCGTACTGATGTTGTTTCTTTTATTCATTGGTTGTTTAACCATGAATTGGAAAATGATAGTTTGTACCTTGCCTTTTTTATTCTGTTCTATTTTGCTGATAATGCAATTTCGCAAATCGAATAAATAATAGAAATTAAAATTTTACTTACGCTTGTTCATTTGTTCGAGATATTCCGACTTCAGCAAACCGTAAACTTCACTATCCAGAAACTTCCCTTCAAAATGATAGTTCTCTTTATAAAGTGCTTCTTTACGAAAACCTGCTTTTAAAAGAACGGCACGACTACCAGTATTCCCGGGGTCGATACAGCCCTCCATGCTATGAAAGCCCAAGGAGGTAAATCCGAAATCTACGGCAGTCATTACAGCTTCATACATATAGCCTCTGCGCCAAAAATCGGAATCAAGAAGATAACCAATTTCACTGCGGTAGTTTTCAAACTGTGTTCTGTAAAAGCCAATAGTTCCAATAAGTTTATTCGGATTTTCCTTTTCGGAAATGGCCCAATGAATGAGTTCTTTGTTGTCGATACTTTCATTAATTTTATGAATCATTTCGTTTGCCTCGTCGATTGATTTCGGACGCGGACGAGCAATAAATTGCATGACCTCTTCGCGATTGCGTAAATCAAACATGGTTTCGGCATCGGTTGAAACCATTCTTCTTAAGAGTAATCGTTCTGTTTCAAGTATAGGAAATTCGCTGTATTTAAATTGTAACATTATTTTTTTGTTTCTTCTTTTTTCTTTGGGAAGAATTGGTTTCGAAGATCATCAAATTTTTTGTTTTCCCAATTAATAAGAAGGTAAAAATACTTCTTAACTTTTTCTGGATGTTTTTTTACTAAATCAGCAAACTGTCCATGTACATCTTGATGAAAAAGTGATATTAGCACGTAACAATCAAGGTACCCAATTTTATCCATCGCCCGAGCAAAGGGGAACTTCTCTTTGCCACTATTGTTTAACATCCGTTTCCAGCCATAAACATCAAGGTAAGGCTCATTAGTTTTTTCGTTGGGTCTTACTAAACCTAAGGTGTCGAAATAGGAGTGCACATCTTGTTTGGCGGCTTGATAGTGCCACCAGGGCGTTTTCTCTTGAGCTATAATTTCTTCATACACATGAGCTGTACTGAGCGGATAAACTTCGCGGCGTATCCACTGTGCATTAAATACCTTACCTTTTTTTTCCATCACTTGTTGGATCTGATGGAAGTAATTTTGTTGCGGGTAAACCATAATGGCATCTATGAGTGAACCGATAGCATCATCGTACAAACCAATGTTATAAAGGTTGGCTGCTATCTTTTCAAATGGTTCCGGTCGGTTGGGATGATCTTTAATAACCTGCTTCAACAATCGAAGTGCCGAAGTGTCTTTATTCATAAGAAAATAAGCATCGGCTAATTTCATTTTAGCTGAATAATATCCCGGAAAGTCAAGTATTAATCGTTCAAGGTATTTAGCCGCTGTTGGATAGTTTTTGTTGCGAAAAAGATCGATCGCTTCATCCCATCGCTCCAAAGCATCTTCTGTAATTCCTGAATCGGAAGAAAGTGTATCAACCATAAATTCACGTAGGTAAGAGGAAGCTGAATCTAAACAGTCTAATTCCAGGGTAGCTTTGCGAGCATTCCTTATAAAATCTTCCTTATAGGAGTCGTATGGAATAATGGCTAAATCGTTCAAGGCTCTTATGTTTCGTTGTAAGGCCTTTTCTTTTTTGGTCATTTTTCGAATGGTATCACCGTCTTCATTAACCTCAGGTTTTAATAACGTAGAATCAATCGTAACGATAGCTTCTGCTTGGGTATGCTCAGTTTCGGTGTTTCGATCATCTTTTTTCTTTTTTTGCGAGGAAGAACCTCTATCTAATCCAAAACTAATTTCCTCCTTCTCTGTGTCGGTATCTTTTTCAGTTTCTTTTTTAGCCAAAGTATCTACCGAAATTTCCTCTTCTTCGTCTTCATTATCACTTGTTAAGGAGTCTTTATTATTTTTTAGATGTTCTCCTCCAAGGGCGTCTAATTCTGTTTTTGCGGCTGGTATATAACGTAACACCTGTCGTTGTAATTGCAGCAAGGCATTGGTATAATAGCAATCTCCGGGATGTTCTTTAATCAATTCCTGCATCACTTTTTCGCCATCAAATACCTTAAATTGATTGAATAGTTTTTTCGCACGATTTACTTTGCGAGCAGCATCATCGGGAATGATATTCTTTTCTTTTTTTTGTGAAAACAAATTTCCCGCAATTCCAAGAAATAGAATTGATAGTAGTAAACGCATGACATTAAAGGTAATGCTAAACAGGATTTACTTCGGAGGAATTTCGAATATAATTTGCCAAGGTTTTTACCTGTTTGCTATGATTCCGAACAAACGGATTACTTTCATCCCAAACATAACCGGCCAACACCGAACATATTTGTCGGCGCATATCTTCATTCTGATTTTTGGCAAAGAAAATGGTATGTAAATCGCCATCATACCAACCCATCACAAAGGTTCTGAATACATTTACACCTTGCATACAAGGCTCCATATATTCTTTCTCCCAATCAACCTCTTGGCCTTGTAATTTTTTAATAACTAAATGTCCGGCATTTTGTGCCGATACACTTGCCAGTGTTACACCACTTGAAAACATGGGATCCAAGAATTCAGTAACGTTTCCGGTAAGCACAAATCCTTTACCATAAAATCTATCGGTTGTAGCACTCCAGCTTTTCAGTGTAACTGGTTCAAAGAGCATGGTGCAATCGCCAAATCGTTCTTTAAGTTCAGGGTGTGAATTAATGAGGAAGCGCATATTTTCATCTGGAGTTCCTGATAATGTTTCGAACACATCAGGGAAACCTACAAATCCTACGGATGTAACGCCATTACTAAATGGTATAACCCAAACCCAAGTTGTTTCATTATAAACAAAGATGGTTATGCGATTTGGCTCTTGGGCTACGCGATCTCGATTTTTATCTTCATAATGAGTGAAGAGTGTTTCACGCGGTGGAAGATTACTGTCTTTTTCCAATCCGAATAACCGCGGAATTACCCGGCCATAGCCACTTCCATCCACAATGAAACGAGCATGTATTTCTTCGGTGCTTCCATCGGTGTAGCGTACCGTAGTAATTGAACTTTCGTCGTCGGCATTTATTTTTATATCCGTAACTTCTGTTTCATATTCAACCGGAATGCCCATTTTTTCACATTCATCGGCTAGGGTTTTGTCAAAATTAGCTCGTGGTACTTGCCATGTCCAATCGAAACCTTGGGTATGTTTTTCGTTGAAATTGAAATCACAAATTTCGTTATTATTCATTACGAATTTGGCACCGAATTTTTCCTGAAATCCCTGTGCTTTAACAGCTTCCAGAAAACCGGCTTCATCTAAAGCTTCCATACATCGAGGAAGTAAACTTTCGCCAATTACAAATCGAGGGAAAAGAAGTTTTTCAACAATAATTACATCAAAACCTGCTTTCTTAATCAGCGAAGCAGCGATGGTTCCAGAGGGGCCGGCACCAATTACTAGTACATCTGTTTTTTTCATATTTTCTGAGGCGCGACAAAAATAAACATTTTTAGATGGGAATGATAATTGATTAAAATCTACTCTTAAATGCCAACCAATTTCAAACTTAGTGCGTGTTATAAGGAAATATATAACCAAGAAATTTCATTCCTATACATCAGGTAAGACACTTCCTTTTTAAATTCCAATAGGTAATCGCCCAAGGTTAAGAAGCATTTTCTAATTGAAATGTAGAAATCGACGACCTATTCTTGTAGTAACTTCCTTTCGTTTAACGTACTACAATATCCTGAATAAATTGCTCGCCCAAGTACTGATTGAGTTTGGCTATGAGCAAACCTTTGTTATAGGATAGTTCATTTTTCAGTGCAGCTACATCGGTGTAAATATATAATACATGATCGCGTATCATGAGATCGGTGGTATGTTTAGCTACCGTTTTGCCCATTAATTTTTCCCAGTCTTCGCGCAATTTCGTTAGTTGATAACGATACTTCCAATGACTTTCATTCAACATTTTTTGAATTGCTTCAGATACAGAGTATAACACAATAGTTAATTTAAAAAAACCTGAACGGTGTTTGTTACAGGGATTGGGCAAAACTAAGTTAGATTTGTTGCATGAAAAATTATCTTCTGCTATTCCTTTTGATAAGTTTATCATGGTCTACCTATGCCATCAGGAAACCGGAACCTATAGTAACCGGGGCAGAGCAAACCGCTTCTTATATGCATTTATTGAAAAACAAAAGAGTAGCCTTGCTCGTAAATCAAACCTCAATGATTGGTTCCGTGCATCTGGTTGATACACTACTTTACGCTAAAATTAATATCGTTAAAATTTTTGCTCCTGAACATGGTTTTCGCGGAACTGCTGATGCCGGTGAAAAAGTAAAAAGTGGTATAGATACTAAAACAGGATTAACCATTACTAGTATGTATGGTGCAAGTAAAAAACCATCGAAGGAAAGTATGAAGGGTATTGACATTGTTGTATTTGATATTCAGGATGTTGGTGCAAGATTCTATACTTACATTTCCTCCATGCAGTATATGATGGAGGCTTGCGCTGAAACAGGTATAACTATGCTTATTCTCGACCGACCTAATCCGAATGGGTTTTATGTGGATGGGCCGGTATTAGAAAAAAAGTATCAGTCTTTTGTAGGTATGCAGCGCGTGCCTATTGTACATGGTATGACGGTTGCTGAATATGCTCAAATGCTTAATGGTGAAAAATGGTTGAACCAAGGGAAAAAATGTGCGCTTAAAATTATATCCTGTAAAAATTATACCCATCGTAGCCGTTATCATGTTCCCATTCCGCCTTCGCCTAATTTAAAAACAGATGCTGCTATTTTGTTATATCCATCGTTGTGTTTGTTTGAAGGCACAAACGTAAGTGTTGGCCGAGGAACTGAAACTCCTTTTGAAGTTTGGGGGCATCCGGATTTTAAAAACATGGATTTTGAATTTACACCGGTAAGTATGGAAGGAGCCAAGAACCCTCCGTTGGAAGGAAAGGTTTGTTACGGGATGGATTTACATCAACCAATGGCCAAACTCAATAATTTGCTCAAAAATCAAATGAACTTAGATTTTCTTATTGAAGCTTATAAAGAAACATCGGATACTTCTAAATTCTTTAATTCATTTTTCGAGAAACTTGCGGGAACAGCTTCCTTAAGAAAACAAATTCAACAAAAAGTTGCTGTTAACGACATTCGAAAATCTTGGCAACGAGAACTTTCTTTATTTAAGAAAACTAGAAAGAAGTATTTATTGTATCCCGATTTTGAATAAGCAATTCTTTACTCTGTTAGATTCTTTACAGAAAGAAAAATAAGACCAATGTTTTATTGAGGGAACAACGCTTGAACTTTAATAATCTCGGGGTCATTAGGGTTTATTTCATATGCTTTTCGCCAAGCCATTTTTGAAAGTTCATAATCATGGTCGTTATACGCGAAACCACCTAAATCATACCAATACCGTGAATTATACGGATTAATTTCAACCGCTTTTTGCAATAACAATTTGCCATCATGCCATTGTTGCTTCCCGCCTAAATTAAATCCTTTTTGATAGTAAGTATCTGATAAAAGGTTATAAAACAAGAGTTTTTGCGGATGGCTCGGATAAATAGAAAATGCTTTATCCCAACATACTTTCGCAGAATCATACTGATCCATTTTAGCATAAGCTAATCCTAAATTAAGATAACCGTTCACAAACTGATCATGCATGCTTATCGCCTTTCGACCATACCTAATTGACTTGTTCAAAAACTCTTTCATTCGATCTTTATTCTGAGGCAATTCCGATAAATCTATATTTCTTGATGCTGCGTTACCATTCAAAGCAATACTGTTTGGTTGTAGTTCAACATCCGTTATAGCTAATGAAATATCGTTCTTCCATGCTTTATTTCTCGAAAAGGTTTTCATACTATACAGAACTAAAATGGGTAATAAAAGAACAGCACTTAGTACGGCCATATTCATTTTTTTGGAGAAGTAGTATATTCCGTAACCTAAAAAAATACAAAAGCCTAAGGAAGAATGAAATACTAAACGTTCACCCATGGTAGCACCAATATTGAAAACGAAATTGGTTACTAAAAGTATATTTAATAAATAGAAGGCTAATGGGAAAGCCATCCAATTTCGTTTCTTTAGCAAGAAGAAGGTTAATCCTATCATACCAAAGAAAAGCACCATGCCGAGCAATGTTCCCGGATCGGAAAAAGACTTATAAGGGATACTATTATACCCGTAATCAGAAACAAGGGTAGCAGGATAAATTTGAAGCCACAGGTATTTAAGAAAGATAAAAAACATGGTAGCGTAGCGTTGTGCTTCGGTAGCTAATTGATAAGGGTTGTTTAGTAATTCCGTGTCTTGTAAATCCGATTCACCAACCAACCCTGCACCTCGACGCATGAGCACATAAACGATACCTATTACAGCATAACTCAAATACAATTTAAGGTTTTTACTCAGTTGTAATCCATCCTCGAAAAGGTAAAGCGAAATTGGGATTAGAAAAACAAGGGTTCCACCATATTCTTTAGAAAGCAAGGCACAAAGCATGGATAAGGCAGAGAAAAGTAAAAATTTCCAGGTGCGTTCTTGGGCAAATCGGTGGGCTGTGTACAAGGTAAGCATCATGAACCCGATAGATAGAATTTCATCTCTACTTTTAATATTGGCCACCACTTCCGTATGAATAGGATGGGCTGCAAAAAGCAGTGTAATTAGCAAGGCAACCCATTTATTCTGTTTAAAAATAATCTGTGAAAGAAATAAGAAAATGGTACAACAGGCTAATCCAAATAAAATAGCATTGTTTACATGGCGCAAACCAAGTCCCGGAGTTTTAGTATCCTTGTCATTAAATAATCCATCCCCATTGGCATCTTCACCAGGATCTCCTTTTCCATTTTTATTTTTATCCCAACCATTCATAAAGTAGTTGCTTAGAAACTGGTTATAGGCTTGTCGTTGTGCTGTGCTGTCGCCAATGGTAGCTATCGAATCCGGCATGGGTATAGTGCCAATAATTTCTTGTTCTAAAGCAAAAGTGGCCACTGATAACGGACGGTAACGACCTCCACTTAACTGTGCACGGGTATTCATTTGCTTATAATAGCTATCGAATAAATCTTGCGTGAAAATTCCTTTTAGTCCTCCAATTCCTTGCATTACGTGTTCATTCTTGCAAATTACAATATCATCATCCAAGGCAAATTGATGCTTGAAGGTATTGGCGTAAACTAAAATAGCAAGAATTAGTATAAGCAGATAGGGGATCATGCCCTTGGTTACCATTGAAAAGATGGAGTTGCCCGTTGTATCGTCTGCCATAGGTAAAATAGGAGATACCTGTTCTTGCTGCTTGCGCGATTCAGTTACAACTTCTTTCTTAACTGTTGTATTGTTGGGTTTAATTTTAGCCATAATTGAAGGGCTAAAATAAGCATAATCATGAAGTTGAATCCGTTTTTTCTGCTGTTTTGATACGAAGTAATTTCTTCGTGTTCTACCAAAACTGGTTTCTCTCAGATCATTCGTATGAGGAGCTAATTTTTTGAACAGGAAGTTCATCAGAACATCGATCCAATAATGTTTTTATCTGAAGTAAACTTACAGGATGTATTTCGTTTGGAATCATTTCAGCCAAAGGTTCTAAAACAAAACGTCGCGATGCAATATGAGGATGAGGTATTCGCAAACGATCACTTTGATAAATTATATGATGATAAAATAGAATATCAATATCAATTACTCTGCTTTCCCATTTTTGGCTGCGAGTTCGTCCTAAACGTTGTTCGATATCCAAACAATAATCCATAAGCTCCTCCGGAAGTAAGGATGTTTTAATTTCCAGTACTTGATTCAAAAAAGGAGGGTTGTCCGTATTTCCCCAGGATGCAGTTTCAAACACCGATGAAATGCGAACAATATGTACTTGATTGGATTGAAGCGCGTTTCGGCAGGCTCGAAGCGATTCTTCTCGATTCCCGAGATTGCCTCCTATAATTAGAATAATACCGTTCATACTTTACTTGCCTTGAAACCCGTTGAGCTTCATGTACTTTTGCCCCAAAACTATATAGAAATGAAGCAATTTTTGAAGATTTTTCTGGCCTGTTTATTAGCCTTTTTCGCTTTCGGTTTTCTAATGATGATTTTCTTTGGAAGCATCGTAGCAATCAGCGGAAGCGGCAATGAAACTGTGGTTGAAGATAATTCTGTTCTTCTCCTTGATTTAAACGAAAGTTATGGCGAGCAAAGTCAAAAAAATCCACTAGCAAGTTTGTCAGGGGGCGAATCTGCTACCATTGGCTTAAACGATGTTTTGAAATCTATTAAAGAGGCAAAGTCGGATGCTAAAATCAAAGGGATTTATGTGAAATTAGGAATCAACCAAAATGGTTGGAGCACCTTGCACGATATATATGAGGCTTTAGTTGATTTCCGAAGTTCAAAGAAATTTATTTATGCATACGGTGAAGTTGCCGATCAAAAGTCGATTTATGTTTCAACTGCTTGCGATAAAACATTTATCAATCCGCAAGGTGGTGCTGAATTTAAAGGGTTGGCTATTGTTGGTATGTTCTTTAAAGGAACCCTCGATAAACTAGATATTAAAACTGAAGCTTTCCATTGCGGTCAGTTTAAAGGTGCCCATGAGCCGTATAGCCGTCAGGATTTCAGTGAGGCTAACAGAGCACAACTTCAAAAAATCGTAAACGATATTTATGCTGGTGTGTTAACAGCATTAGCAAAAAAATCGGGAAAAGATACAGCCAGTGTAGCTTCATTAATTAATAATGGAAGTGTACGTTTCCCTCAGGATGCCTTACGAGAAAAATTTATTGATGGTGTGGTCTATGGCGATTCCGTAGAGCATTTGATGAAATCAAAACTGGCATTAAAGGAAAAGGATAAAATCGAATTTATCACACCGGATGATTATGTAGATGGAACACCGTCTAAAAATCATTCAAAGGATAAAATAGCCGTGTTATATGCAGAAGGAGCAATTTATGATGGAGAAAGTAATGGAGAAAATGAAATCTACTCGAAGGATATGACCAAAGAAATAAGAAGAATAGCACAAGATGAAACTATTAAAGGGGTTGTACTTCGAGTAAATTCACCGGGAGGTTCAGCTTTGGCAAGTGAGGTTATTTATCATGAATTATTGGAATTGAGAAAGAAGAAACCTATAGTGGTAAGTATGGGTAACTACGCAGCAAGTGGTGGATATTACATAGCATGTGCTGCAGATAGTTTATTTGCCGATGCGAATACCTTAACCGGAAGTATTGGTGTGGTAGGTATATTAATGAATACCGGTGAGTTTATGAAAAATAAATTGGGAATTACAACCGACGTCGTTAAAACATCTAATTATGCCGACTTCCCTAATTTAACCCGACCCATGTCGGATATGGAACGAACTTGGATTCAAAGTTATTTAGATACAACGTATTTCCGTTTCAAATCTTTGGTAGCTAAGAATAGAAAAATGGATATGCAAACAGTTGAGAACTTAGCACAAGGGCATGTGTATACAGGTAAAACAGCCTTAGAACTGAAGCTAATAGATGCCTTAGGTAACCAAGAACGTGCCGTACAATCGGTGGCTAAAATTGCTAAGCTAAAGGAATTTAAAATTGTAGAATATCCTAAACCGAAAGATAAAATAGCCGAATTGATTGCCTCGATTACGGGCAAGAAAGGAGAGGATGCCAAACTGCAAAAGTTATTAGGCGACGACTATGTAGTTTTTAAGGAAATTCAAAAAATAAGAAGCCAACATAACCGTATTCAAATGGTAATGCCTTGGATCATTCAGATTAATTAATTCATCCATCTCCGGATAAAACGGAGGGCATTCTTTTGAAAAATCTGTTCTATCAACTCCTCTTTTCGATCGATAAAATCAAAAAGTAAGGAGTTGATTTCATTTCGGGTGAGCGAGAAATCCATTTCAATAATATCATCATTACTCTTTAGAAATTGCAGCATGTCTTGTTTTAATTGAACGAAGTGAGCCGACGTTGGATACGGATCCAGATGATTTATCAATCCATCATAATCACTTCCGATAGCAAGTACATCCCAAGTTTCTTTTATACCGGTTAAACGAACGGCTTCGAACATATTAGCCCAAAGCATTTTTACATAAAGTAAACGCATATTGGATTGGTATTTCTTCTCGAGTTTTTGTCGAACATGTTTACCGGCAATCCTCTTTTCATCGAGTTGAATACCGATGAATCCTTCACTTTCAATAATGTATTCAATTTCCTGTTTGCAGATATTAATACAACTTTTAAACAAAAAACTGCCTTTGTCATTAATAATATCTTCCTCCTTCGCACGTTGATCGATGAGATGTTGTAACGAAGCAACCGGTGCAATACCGGTATGTGAACAGATAACAGGGAATCTGAATTTTTTATTGCCTGTTTTGGGTTTCAATTCTTGATGAAATTGTAAGAGCTCATAGTATGTTTTTCGGCATTGAGGGCTCATGTGTTTTATATCTACATAAATCGGACTGTTCTTTAATAGTTTTAAAACTGCCGCGATGCCATTTTGATTAAAATCGGCATACATACCTTCATTCTGTGAAACAATGGCACCAATCGTTCTTCCTAAGCTCGGTGCATGTCCACCAAGTCCATTCCAAAAATGATGCATCATAGAAATGAAGAGTGGTTTAACAGCCCAAGTATTTTTCATCTCATCTACGCGTTGGTCGATGAGCAGTAATATTTCCTGATTTATATCGCCTCGTGTAAATTTTCGTTTTTCTTGTTGTCCTTCAAATACCGAATCAATATGCGGCGCTTTCATGAGGGAGTGCATACCTTCGATTGAAAGTAATAAGGTAAGGTTATTGTCTTTGTACGCATACTTGTCAAATTCACTTTTGTTGGCCGGAATCCGAATGGTATAATTTAAATTACCTGATTGAATGGATCGGTTATTGTACGACATTAACATGTGGTATTCGCGAAGCAATAATCCTTCGTAGTAGTCGCCCAGTGAGCTTTGTAATTTTTCCACCAAATCAACATCATAACCCGTTAAGGCGTTTACGAGTTTAGGATTCACCAGGTATTTTGTGTTGGGCCGTTTAAAGGCTATTTTTTTTAGTAAGGGTACTCGTCCTTCGGCATTTTGTTTGAGAACATTGAATCCTATTTCCATGGGTGTAAGGGAGATACATGCAACGCGGATACCTCCTTTATACATACTATCAAAATGCGATTGACTATGTTGAAAAACACCGGATTGGTTTTCTATCACTTTCTTAAATAGGTTAATCAGGAAAGCTTCTGACTCAAAATCGAATCCTTTTTGTACATTTTTATCGAGGTAAGGTGGGTCAAATAAATCGCGGGTATTAGAATAACCGGGTTCTTTCATCACCGGTTTCGACGAAGAATGACAATGCATATCGATGCTCATAAGTTGCTGATTGAAGGTTAAAGGTAATGAAAGTCACGAAAGAAAATAACCTCGTTTTTTTTGAGGATATTTCTTCATGCCAAAATGAAAATACAAGCTTAGTAGAATTTCTTACAATTTAAACACAGAATTAAAACATAACCTGTTTGAGTTGCTGGATTACTCTTTTACAAATCGAGCACTGTACCAAACGTTGTTCTTCAAAAGTTTTAACGTATAGATGCCATTGGCAAGGTGTTTTATATCGATGCTGTTTTGCGTGGAAACTAAGAGCTGCTTTCTACCTTGTACATCGTAAAGTTCTATAAGATCAGGTTGATCTATGCCACCAATAAATAATACGGAACTTGATGGATTAGGATATACAGAAACAGAATTATTTATACTGGTGAACGTTGTTTCCAAAGGAAAACAATTCGCGTTATAAGCCATTCCAGGCGAGCCTTCCGGACAACCGGCAAACCAACTCGCGGCGCTATTTATATTACCGTTATACTGTCCATTTTCTAAGGTATAACCTTGTCCGTTCGGTGTTTGTGGCCAAGGACTCTGACTACTATAGCAAAAACTATAGCGTAAAATATTACTGGCATCATATAAGCGAATGACATCGCTACCACTGGATAAACCAAACCCGGTTGGCCCGAGTTTATTAAATACCGTTGGGAATTGCGAATTAAATTTTATTGCATCCGAATATATAACTAAATGGCTTAGTCCTAACAACATATAACCTGATGGGAAGGTGTAAACTTGACTGTTGTTTTCATTTTTAAGTTTCCAACCACCCAAAGAAATACCTGAATTCGTTTTATTGTGAATCTCAAACCAATCGCCGGCATCTTGTGATGACGAAGAGTTGTAATTAACTTCACTGTAAATCGGGTTTTCATTGCAAGGAACATAGGCTGTTCCCGGAGAGCCCTTCATACAGGAAGCAATCCAAGAAGTAGATACATTCGGAATAGACGTTGGTGAAAGTAATTGAAGCGTTCTTCCGTAACCATCGGTAACACATTGCCAGTCGTCATTGTACGTAACAGAAAAGGATGCTCGGTTATTTTTATCCAGCAAGGTAATATTTTGTGATGAATCAGAAAGTTTAAAACATAAGGGTCCAATTTTATTGGTTACAGTTGGAAAAGCAGTTTGGAATAACAAGCTATCCGCATAAATAACCAGCCGTCCACCTGCCACTAACGATGTGCCTGCGGGAAGTACACAATACTTATTTCGGTTATTTACATCCATGATGATAGCATGGGAAAGATCAGCGGTAGTGCTACCGGCGTTATAGAGTTCAATCCAATCACCGGCATTTAAGGTGCTGTCGCTATGATAATTAATTTCATCAATCACCACATTAAAGGTTGAAGCAGAGTTGCATGGTGATGTACCGGAATACATATTAGCATCTAACCACTGCATACGGTTTACAATCCAGTCTTTCATATTATCTATTTCGCCTTGCCATGTACTCGCCACCCAAGCATTAGGCCAAATCCAGTTACCAATGGTTTGCCAAACGGTTGAATCACGTACATGTGCTTCGAGAAGATAATTTCGATAGGAATCAACCCGACTGGTTAGTGCGTTAGTACTTAAAATGGTTTGTCGTAATGCGGCATATCGACAACCCAAAACATCTTTGAACCAAGGGTCTTGCAGCATACGATCGATCCATTTTGAACTACCATCACCACAACCTTGATACATTTGCCAGCCAGAAGTTGGCTGCCCATTACAATAATTGGCGTTCCCAAAACTTAGGTTATAATCCCAAATCGGGCCCATGGTAAATCGTCCGCATCTACTGTCGCGATCTTTATGAATGTAAGTGCTCAAACGATATCCATCAACGTTATTACTCACTTCATTCAAAATGAATAAATCGGCGAAAGAAAAAATATTGGCATATTTTCTATAACCTGTTTGCGGATTAGCATAAGCCGAACTCACTAAGGAGTTTTCAAAACTGTTAATATAATACTGTAAATAATTTTGTTGTGCGGTGGTAATTTCATCCCAACTTGGAACATGATTCTGTAGCGAAACACCATAATTGGAAGAATACCAAACACCACCACTATTACCTGTTGTTTTATCAATTTTATAGATATAGCCACCGGTTAATGCATCGCCGGAATTCATGGTATTATCGAGTTTGGCTATATCCACCCGTTCATCATCGCGTTTTATTTTTTCTAATAAAACATAAACACCTTTGTAATCACCATCAACAAATAATTCTAAAAATTGTGCTCTGCTAGCATACCATCCCAAGGCCCGTCCTAAATCATAACTCATCAAATCACGCATAAAAGTTTTATCTGTATAGGGGTTTAGTAATACCCAATCATTTTCATCCGGCATGCCTAGAAGGGAAACATTTTTACTAGCACCATTTTCATCTAAAGTTGAAAAACCATATGGGGTTTTTGGAAATGATTGTGAAGTTGATCCTCGCAGTTCGATGGAGATATCGCCAAAATAATGGTTGAAGTTATCTGCTACACAATTTTGATTTCCCGGGCCATGATAAATTATTCCCATATGACAATTTATTCTAGGGTCATCAATAATTGATTGCCCGTCGGTTTGAATCATCATCAACGGGAGTTTGGTACTAAATGATATGGGCGCATGAAACCATGACGGTGTTGGTTGATAGTTATAAGTGGAATTTTTTATTCCGAATAGAAGAAACGGTCGACTACTTAAATCATCCATACCCACGGAGGTATTCCGGGATTCTACCGCCAACACGTTAGTACCGTTATGTAACAAGCTATTTACTTGCGAGGCAGTTAAAAAATAGTAAGCAGGTTGTTCGTTTTGATATAACCTGGCTTCATGCGAACGATAGGCCATGGTGTTCCAGCTTGCATTGCTTGCAATATTAGAACGTGCAATTTCGGTTCCATTCAAATAGGCAATAAAACCGTCATCATAATCCATGCAAAGTACCACCCAATCAATTGCTGCGGTGTCGATAATATTAAATGATCGTCGCATGTAAACCATATTCGAACTGGTTGGAATTACGGTTGCGTCATCACCATCGCCATAACCTATACCTCCTGTTCCGGTTGTCCAAGTGGCATCGTTAAACGACAACTGATTCCAATTGGCAATAGACGTTGAGGGTACCTTATATTTCCATGATTGATTATCCAATACCGCTGCCTCCCAATGATGAAGGGTTGGACATTGCGATAAAAGAATAAATGATTGAACTAAAAAGAGAGCCAGTATAAGTAATTTCTTCACGTCTTAAAAATACGTAACCTGTTCTGACAACGTTAGAATGAAGTGAGAAATTTATATTTTCTCGGTTATTTATGAAATAAGTATGACGAAACTACTGGACGGAAATTTTTTGAATTGATCGTTTACCGTTTGATTGGATTAGCTCAAGTATATAGATTCCTGCTGTTAGGGAAGAAATATTCATACTATCTGATTTTGAAGTGAATATACTCTTTCCCGTTGTACTATAGAGCGTTGCTTTCACCAACGTTTTGGTGGTGTTCAAACATTTAAAATAAAGAATATGATGCGAAGGATTAGGATAAACAAAATAACCATCGTCATCATTTATTACTTGAAAGGTTGTTGCCATTGCACCGGTATCACATACAGGATTTGTGCTCACAAGAGGAGCAAAGAAATTGGTCAAATTATTTTCACGCAGGGCTCTGTTGTCATAAGCATGACATGGATTATTCACCTGATCGGTGCAACTAGCTTGTCCGAATAAAAAACTATATGGGAAATTAGTAGTTGTGAATTCATTTTGAATGGAATAGCCGAGACTTTGCTGCGTATTCCAGGTGCTGATGGCACGACTACCGTAAAGCATCGCATGATTATTTTGAATGCCGTAACAATTATAGCCATTCGTAAAACACCAGGATAAGCCCCAAAATACGTAATTCGAATCTATAGGAACTACCATATCACAAGGTTGATGAAAGGAATAAATAGCAGGTTTAGCTTGGGTGGTATTGTGGTAGGTTAGTAAATTGGAAAGCATACCGCCATACATATTTCCAATGCCTTTGATTTGATATTTTATAGAAGTCGGTTCGATGGAACCTTCAATGCCTCCTAAATCAGGGCGGGCAATTGTATTACTTGTAAATAATTTTCCGAGGTTAAATTCACAACTAGCGGTTGCTGTATTGGGTTTAGGAAGTGCAGGTAGCGCAAACGTTTCCAAAGGCCGTTCAATCAAGGTGTCCATTAATCCAACTCCTAACGCGGTAAATGCGCCGGCACTTTCACCACAAACAAAAATATTGGATGTATCAATTCGAAATTGTTGATGGCGATTTACGAGATAGCGTAAAGCGCCTTTTGCATCTTGCACAGAACGATAATAAGCTCTTACCCATTCCGCACTGTCGCCAGAAAATACACAAGAGTAGTTAGGATAATTACATTGCCATAAATTATCGTCGGAAATAAAACCTAGTCGATAATTGATCGTAGCAGTTACATAACCTCGTTTAGCGAAGGATTTGCAAAATGATTGAATGCTACTTTCATCCTTATTGCCCGCTAAAAAGGCTCCGCCATGAATCCATAACATAAGTGGTCGGCGTGTTGTTTGGGCTTGCATATCGCATTGAGGCAGATAAATATCCATAGTAAGAGAATCTGTTCCACCATTGAAATTAATCGCACTGCCATAGGTAACGTTGAGAATACTATCGTAACTATATTTTTGAACAACCCATTGTTGGGCGTCTAAAGAGTATGTGGTTAGCAAGTAGCATGCTAACGCAAGTAGGTTATTCTTCATAAGTCGAAGATACGAATTAGTTGAAACGAAATAATGCCTAACATAGATACACTTCAAGATGAAATGGCTGAAAGTAATTGCAGCCTTTTCCCATAAGAATAGAGAATGTGGTGAAAAAAAAAGGCCGTCCTTTTGAGACAGCCTTCTTCAAAATTTAGCAGAACTATTATTCTTTAATAAACTTCAATACACCAGTTTGTCCTTTTTCATCTATTACCTTAACCATATAAAACCCGTTTTTCAAATCACTGATATCCATAGCTTGATTTGTTCCTGTTTGGAACGACTTAACCACAGAACCATTTAAGGATACAACCTGAACTTGCAACATAGTGCCTTCAGTACCTTTAATAGTTAACTGACTGCCGGCTGGGTTCGGATAAACCTCAAAGTTTTGAGTTGTAATATCCTTGGTTGACGCAGGAGCTTGGAAATTAACCGTGTACATCGCGGCACCTTTTAAAATTCCGGCGGTCATACAAATGCTATCGCTGCAAGTAATTGCATTGCTCGTGATATACAAGCAAATTACGTAGTTACCTGCGCTGGCATATGTATGAGATGGATAAGGACCTGTGCTGGAACTACCATCACCCCAAGTCCAGTTATAAATTAAATTAGTTCCTGTACTCGTATTCACACCGATATAGGTATGTGCAGGTCCGGCAGAATCAGGATAAATATAGAATCCAGCCTGACAAGTAGTTGAACTACCAATGACCACAGTTTGGCAAGAGGTATCCGCACAATTGTTAAGAGTATCTAACACAGCCAAACAAATAGTGTAAGTTCCTGCTCCGGGGGCATACATATAATTTGCTCCTGTTCCTACCACATTGCCATTACTTAACCAGGTAAATGTTGTACTTGGAGTATACGTTCCTGAGGCTGTTAAACTGGCCGATGTAGGGTAACAAATGTAATTAAAAGATGAAACACAATTGGAAGAGCCTCCAATCGTAATGGTAACACAACTTGAATCGGAACAGGTTGACATGGTATCTACTACATACAAACAAGCGGTGTAGGTACCCGGAGCATTATAGTACGCCGTTACCGGTGTGCCGGTACCTGAACTTCCGTTACCGAACGACCAGTAATAGTTGGTGAACATCGAGTTGGCTCCGGTTGCCGTAAAAATTACGCTACCATTCGGCTGTTGGCTATAAGTAAACGATGCCGAACATTGGGCTTGTAAATCTGCGGTAAATAAAAAAGCAGCAAGCGTAAAGAGAATAAATTTCAATGACTTCATGTAATTATTAATTTTATAAGGTGTTTTGACGAACAGCGAATTTAATCTGTTAGTGCATGGCAAACAATTTTTTGATTTTCAATCTTCTACAGCTAGGGCACTTTCTTTGTGATTTGAAGTCCAAACTTAACTTAAATCAATTTCAAACTCAATTACAGTAGGGGTTGTTTCGTTTCAAATCTAGCTGTAATTTCGCGCCGATTTTGCTCGCCCTGCAAGCGTTCTTAAAATTTAAACCATGGCTCAATTACATAATCGAGTTTCGCACAAAGAATTGCGCGAACGTCTCATGAAGGAAACGGAACACCGTATTACCATTTCATTTTACCGTTATTTTCCTATTCAGGAACCCCAGTTGTATCGAGATCAGTTGTATAAGGAACTGGATGCGCTCTGCGTTTTTGGCAGAATTTATTTGGCGCATGAAGGCATTAATGCCCAGTTGAGTGTACCGGAATCGAACTTCGAAGCGCTGAAAACTTTACTTTATGCTAAGCCTGAGTTTGAAGGGTTGCGCCTGAATATCGCTGTTGATGATGATGGCAAATCATTCTTTGTACTCAAAGTTAAAGTTCGAGAAAAGATTGTGGCTGATGGCATTACAGATCCAACTTTTGATTTAAGTAATCGTGGTAAATATCTGAAAGCCAAAGAGTTTAATGAAATTGTAGAACGCGAAGATGTTGTTTTGGTAGATATGAGAAATCACTACGAGTTTGAGGTAGGTCATTTTAAAGATGCTATTGAAGTGCCTTCCGATACCTTTAGAGAGCAACTTCCAATGGCGGTAGATATGTTTAAAAATGATAAGGATAAAACGATTATCATGTATTGCACCGGTGGTATTCGATGTGAAAAAGCATCAGCCTACATGTTACATCAAGGTTTTTCTAATGTGTATCATATCGAAGGGGGTATTATTCATTATGCACAAACAGCTAAGGAACAAGGACTTGAAAATAAATTCATTGGAAAAAACTTTGTTTTCGACGAGCGACGGGGCGAACGTATTTCTGAAGAGATCATCTCTAATTGTCACCAATGCGGCGCTCCTTGCGATACGCATGTGAACTGTGAAAATCAGGCTTGTCATCTATTATTTATTCAATGCGATGACTGTAAAGCGAAGATGATAGGTTGTTGTTCGGAACCTTGTATGGAGCGTGTGATGCTTCCGGAGGAAATTCAAAAGGAGTTGCGAAAAGGGCAAGATAAAGGACAAATGATCTTCAATAAATCAAGGGAAGGGCGATTGAGACCGAGGCTTAAAATGTCGTAAAACATTGAAAATTAATTAGTTATAAACTATTGTTGATTAATTTGTTGATAGTGTATTTTTCAATTTGAAATCGAAGAGGTTGTGTTTGAAAGGCGATACCGAAGCGTTTTTGAGCTTCGAATCGTTGGGCTAAATACACTTGTTCTGTTTGTCCGGGTGTGGGTATTAAAACAGCCTGACAGTTTAGAGCATCGTAATCCATAATGGAGGAGTACCCAGCACGGGAAATTACCCATTGTGTTTTCGAAAGAAATTCCTGTAATTCTGTCAGTGAACAATGATTGTAAATTTCAAAGCCTGAAACAACCCAATTTTCTTTTTCACCTGGTAAACCGCGAACAAGAACCTTCCGTTTCGCATCATGAGAAAATTCTTCGAGTATCTTTTTTTCTAATAGGGTACGTTGAGGTTCTGGTCCGGATAGGATAAACAGGTAATCGATTTCCTTTGAAATAACTTGATTTGGTTTCTGAAAACGAGATAAAGGACCTATAAACGTTACTGGAACTGTACCTTCATAGAAGCTAAGGTTGCCACTTAATCGTCTATCGTCATAATCTGGAATCCAACATGCCTTGAATTTTTTCAGGTAGTAATGATTCAGCAAATTAGCTAGTCGATGTAAAAATCTATTTGGAGCCTGAATATTCAATTGATGGGTTATAAAAATAGACGGAATCTTCTTGGAATAGAATCCAAACCGGTTATCAGAAATAACCAATTCAAAATGATAAGTTTCGATGGCTTTCTGCAACCAGCGATGCTCGTGCCGAACGGCTTTCCAAATTTTTAGAAGTTGTTTACCAATAACCCAAGGTAGTTTACGAGCTGTATTGGCGTACTGAATCCTATATCCGGGAAGATAAAGAAATGGGATATTAGGAAATTCTTCTAGAATTAATGACCTACATGTTTCATTCCCTGCCACCCAAACCTCGTTGTTATTCTCCAGTAACTTTCTAATTAAAGGAATACATCGCGTAGCATGCCCCAATCCCCAATCCAGAGGTGACAGTATAATTTTTTTGTTTTGAACCATGCCTCCTTATCTTTACAAATAAAGAACAATATCATAAAATGACAAGGAAAGTGTTGTTATTATTTTCGGCGGTATTCTTACTAACTCTTTTTGTTAGTAGTTGCAGGGCAAAGAAAGGCTGTGGCTGTGGTAACAACCTAAATTATTACAAACCAAGAAAATCAAAAGCCTGATTATGGATAGAACCTTTGATATATATTCTGAAATTAAAGCCTCCATTCATTATGATGAATTGCAAGCTTATTATAAATCAATACAACAACAAATGGCTATTTGTTCGTGTTCACAACTCATCGATACCCATGCGCATGCACAAACAAAAATACCCGGCATTATTCAAAGCCATTTTCTTCAACGAGGAAGTAAGCCCTTCGTGTTTATTATTTGTTTAAATTAACTTCATCCTTTTTACGCTTAAGATTTAAGGTTCCTTTTATTTTTACGACATGATTTTTTCGTCGCGATTGATTGAAGATGCCGTCAACCAATTTGCCAAACTGCCCGGAATTGGAAAGAAAACAGCCCTTCGCTTGGTGTTACATTTGCTAAAACAAGAACAATCGGAGGTAACTATTTTTAGTGAAGCAATTAGCCGAATGCGCTCCGAAATCAGATACTGCGCTAGCTGTCATAATGTTTCCGATCAGGAATTATGCCGCTTATGTTCCGATACTTCCCGACGTAAACATCAGGTATGTGTAGTAGAAAATATAAGAGATGTGATGGCTATTGAAGCAACCCAACAATTTAGCGGTTTGTACCATGTTTTAGGTGGTGTTATTTCACCGCTCGATGGTATTGGACCGGATAGTTTGAATATTCAATCGTTGATAAAACGTGTAGAAGAAAAGGAAATTGAAGAATTAATATTCGCCTTGAGTCCGACAATGGAAGGGGATACTACAACTTATTTTATTACAAAGCGCCTCGATTCACATAAAATTAAATTGACGGCCATATCCAGAGGCGTGGCGTTTGGTGGTGAACTCGAATACACTGATGAACTAACTTTAGCTCGCAGTATTCAGAACCGTATACCGTTAGAACAAGTGGCCATGAAATAAAACTATGACAACCATCTCTTCGCAAATGGCTAAACATCTTCGTGATGTTGTTTTTGGTGGAAACTGGAGTGTTTCCAACTATCAGCAAGTAATCCGTTCCATTCCGGTTGCATGGATTCATCGATCGTTACAAGGAAGCAATTCCATTCTTACCTTGTTTTGTCATGCTACTTATTATATTGGTGTACAATTAGAGGTTACCAAAGGCAATCCGTTAGTAGCCAAAGACGAATGGAGTTTTAAAACGCCGGAAATAAATACGCAGGAAGAATGGATGCAGTTATTGCAGGAGAAGATGGCACAAACCGAAGAACTGGCTTCGCTACTTGAAACTCTTCCCGACGAGCAATGGCAAGCTATTTTTGTTCAAGAAAAATATGGAACTTGGTTTCGAAATTTTGCCGGTTGTATAGAACATCTTCATTATCATCTCGGACAAATTGCTTTGATTGCAACAATAATCAAACGAGAGCAAGAACAAGCAGATTAAATACTTGGTTCATTTTCCTTGATAGGTTCTGTTGATTTATGCCATGCATTCTGTAATAAACTAAAACAAAGTGCATCTTCAAACGAGTTATTCCGATTAAAATAAGCACGAAGGATTCCTTCTTGTTTGAAATGAAACGACAACAAAATTCGGATTGAAGCCATATTGTGTATTGAACAAACGGCTTCCAATCTGTTCAACATCAATTGGGTAAAACCATATTCAATAATTGCGCTGATGGCCTCCTTCATGAAACCTTTATTTCTATATGCTTCATGGTGCATAACATAACCCAATTCGGCCCGTTGATGTTCTTGATTCCAGTTATGAATACCACATCGACCTATTATTTTTTGAGATTCTTTATGCACTAAAAGAAACAAAATAAACCTTCGATTGTAAGCAGCATACCCTTTATCATTTTTATTTTTTTCGTTGAGAAATTCTTCTTCCTGCTCATGACCCAAAAGTAACATAACTTCTTCTTGAGGGTAGTTCATGAAAATCTCATTCATGTGTTCCGGTGATATTCCTTTCAACAGCAAATTCGTTGTTTCCAGTACTACGAATTTCATAAGCAATAATTGTTTTTAGAGTTAGCTATCCGAAGCATCACAGTAGTTCGTCTTGCGGAATTACTTCAAAATGATCTTCCAGATAGGACGCCATGAAGGTCGTGTAGTTGCCCGTAAATGGTTCTGGTTTGAGGTCTTTATTCTGAAGTAACATGTCTAGTATGGCATAAGGTTCATATTGCCATTGAACTTCGTATTCGATTACCTCGCCACGTTTAATTTTGATCAAGTATTTTTCAAATGCTGCTAAAGAGTGAAGTAAATTATCGGTGGTTGTTATCAATAAATAATCATAGAACTGCATGGCCATCACTTCTATATAAGGTGATACATTTGTTTGAAGATAAAATTGACGAACTTCTTCGTCAAAACATTGTTTCTTTTTTAAATAATTCGAAGTAAGAACACAGTACTTTTCAATTTGAACTGTGCGCCACCAGATCGAAATATCACGTGTTACTTCTAATTCAACAGAATCTTTAAGTTCTTTCAAATAAACATCAGCCTCATCCGGTAAAACACCCGGATGTTTCAACATAAAAAGAATGTTTTCCTGATATGTTTTTGTATCCATATTAAAGTTCAAGGGTGTTTTTTATTCGTATTAATTCCTGTTCAATAGCCACGTATCCCATGGATGGTATGGCTTCCGGCATCAGTTCGTATGTCACAAATTCTAAATTTTTTAGAGATGGAATAATCTCTTTTGTTTTTTGTAGCACGTCTTCGCTCACTGCGCGTGAATGAATATCCATCATTTTATCTTTATAGATACTACCATTTGCCAGATGAATTTCTTTCACCGCATCCAGGTTAAGTTTGGCTAAAAAATCATCCATATTAAAACCAAAATTGTGTACATCGCATGCGATATTATAAACATCCAGAATTAAACCACAACCTGTATTTCGCACAATAGCATTTAGAAATTCAGCTTCAGAATATATGCAGTTATAATCGGGAAGTAGATGGGCGATATTTTCAAGAAGGAAGGGAATAGGATAGCGCTTTTGAATTTGTTCAACACGTTTGCAAATCATAGCCAAACATTCATCATTCCGATTTACCGGTAGCATGACGTTGATATTTTCCCCATCTACGGTTGTATAGCCAAGATGTTCACTATGCCAATAAAGCGGAACTTCTTGATAGAGTTCATCCATCAATGCTAAATAGGCTTCTGAATAGCCTGAATAAGAACCTATAGAAAGACCAACACCGTGCGACAAAATTTTATGCGTAGAGGAAAGCGCGTTGAGTTGTGCAACAATTTCTTCATTCAAGGTCGCCTTATTATTCATCATGAACGATATGGTATCGGCAGTGGTTTCTACAGCTCCAACATGACGTTGAACGAGTTCAAGTAAGGTGGTATCATTTTTATCGTAGGTATAACTAAGGATGGGTTTGGGCATAATTAAACGAGGGGAGTTATAAAACGAAAAACTCTGCCAAAGCAGAGAAACTAAAGCAGAGTTTTTCGATGATTTTAGTGAGAAAGAACCGTAATCGCTTCTTTGTTTAATTCAGGTAAAATCAATTCACCCGGACGGATGTGAATGTCAATTCCTCCTAATCCGCAAGTTAAACAACCTTGTTGTTTAAAAATTGAATCTAATAATGAGTGAATTGATTTCGCAGTTGCTCCTTTTCCTACGGAAACATGAACAGAACCGGTTAACTTTCGTGGGGCTGCTTTTTTTGCTTTTGCCATTTTAAATTTAGGTTTTTGGGTTAATAAAAAATTTTCATCTCAAAGCTAAACAAAAAACTTTAACAATGCATAGTGAACAGTGAACAATTTACAATTTACAATGAACAGTGAACAATTTATAATGAACAATGAACAGTGAACAATTTATAATGAACAATGAACAGTGAACAATTTACAATGAATAATGAACAATTTACAATGAACAGTGAATAATTGATAATGTACAATTTGTAATGAGCAATTTATGGCTATTATTGGATATTAGGTTTAAACGAAATGAATGTTATTTTATCGTTTTGACAATCTCCGTTCGACACTAGGTTTTACTAAATCAAGAATTATTCATTGTTCATTATTCATTGTTCATTGTAAATTGTTCATTATTCATTGTAAATTGTTCACTGTTCATTATTCATTGTTCATTGTTCATTGAAATTGTTCACTATTATTCATAATTATTCCCAAAGCCGTTTGTTTGTTTACACCAAAAACAATAACTTAGACTTATTAACTCAACATGGTGAGAACAACCGTTTACCTTATAATTAGCCTTGTCCTCCTAAGTAGTGCGGCTTCCAGCCAAGTTAGTAGCCAAGGTTTCGATGTTACGCTCAAGTATGCCGATACGTTAGATCAGTATTTGGACATGCTGGTAAATCCGGATGGAAGCTTTTATGTTGTAGGGGCAGATTCATTAAATGGCCCTGATTTATCGCAACACCATCAAGGGGTGTTATGTAAATTCAATGCTGATTTTACGCTTGCATGGCGACGCACATATGGTGGAAGTAAAACAGATTGGTTTACCAAAATAAAACGATATAAGGATGGAACCTTACTGATTGGTGGTCACACTTGGTCGAATGATGGAGATGTTCCTTATGGATTCGCAAACACTGTACATTGTCCATGGGTATTAATATTAGATAGTACAGGTAATATTCTTCATGGCAATGCTTGGGGGTATGGAGGCCAATCTGAATTAGTTGATATCTCAGTGACTTCCGATTACAAAATTTTCATTACTGGAGCTACTGTTTCAAATTTAGGTGATTTTGCAGCGAATACAGGCCCGCCATTTGTTCCGCAATTCTTCACTGCATTAGCAGATAGTCAGCTAAACAAAAAATGGGTAAAACTATTTGTGAATATTTACGACGCAGCACCATTGGGGCAAACCATGTTGAAAAACGATATTTTACTTACCGGAGCATCCACCGAAAGTAATACCGGCGATTATAACGTGGGTTCTCCATTGGGTAGTTCTGATTTGTTTTTATTTTATATCGATACCAATCAAACAATTACTAAAAAAGCACGTTATGGGGGATCAAATTGGGAATATGCTTCTGGAATTATCGCGATTGATACTAACAACATCTTATTGCATACTCCAACAAGTTCCACAGACGGTAATTTATATGCCAACGAAATACCTTCTACAAATACTGCAACTTATTGGCATACTATATCCAAATTAGATAGCTCAGGCACACCACGTTGGAATCATTTGTTTGGTGCCTTTGGTGCTAATTTAAATAATTCAGGGCCAACAGCAACTCAAATTCTGGATACAACTGTTGACCGATATTGGGTATATGGTTATGTGGTTGGTAATGATGATGGTTGGATAGGGCATCATCCAACTGCTGACCCCTTTGGCCTTGGCGATGCATTTCTTTGGCAATTTGATACCTCCGGTCATTTAATACGAAAATTGCGATTAGGTGGTAAGCAAACTGAAACCGTAACCTTTTTGCGACGAATGCCGAATGGTAAATATATTATCGGTGTACCATCATGGAAAGACCCACCCACCGATGCGTTTTCTTGTTACCCAAACACCTCATGTTTTTCGTTCTATGAACTTACCGAATGGCCGCTTTCGGTTCAAAATACCAGCTTAGATGAAACGAATGTACTATCTGTTTACCCTAATCCGAGTACCAATGAATTGCACATTTGTTTTAAACATGACAACAAGGAGAAAGTAAAGATTCGTGTATTGGATCAGTTAGGAAAGGAAGTTTTGAGATCAGACTTCAAACAGAATGAAACGGTCATCGAAATAAAGAATTTGATTCCCGGAACGTATTATATTCAACTTGATTACAAGGAACAAAAAATGCAATCGAGTTTTATTAAAGAGCAATGAACAATGAACAGTGAACAATTTACAATGAACAATGAACAATTGATAATGTACAATTTGTAATGAACAATTTATGGCTATTATTGGATATTAGGTTTAAACGAAATGAATGTTATTTTAACGTGTTGACAAACTCTGTTCGGCACTAGGTTTTACTAAATCAAGAATTATTCATTGTTCACTATTCATTGTTCATTGTAAATTGTTCATTGTTCATTGTTCATTGCTCACGGTTCATTGTAAATTACCCCTTACTTTTGCCTCATGCGTGCATCTCGTTTTTACGTTTTATTTTCAATGGTAGTAGTGGCTGTTCTTGCAATTGGGTTTATACTTACTTCTTTTCCATCGCCCTTTACACGAATACCTATTTTAACAGGTATTCTTATTTTAGCCGGTATTTTTACTTTGGCCTACACCGTTTCGGTACGAGGCATTTTACAGAGCAGTCCGCATCGATTTGTGAATACCGTAACCATTGGCACAATCATTAAATTGTTGTTTTCAGCTATGGCCGCTATGTTCTGGTTGGTATCAGTTCGTAAAAATTTAAATAAACCGGATTTATTTTTCTTGATGGGCGTTTATATCATTTTCTCCGTTGTGGAATCGGCTTATTTGGCTAAGTTCTCCAGACTTTATAAAAAATAAAAAAAGGCAAACGGTTTATCGCTTGCCTTTCTCTTCTAAACATTAAATTCTTATAAATCAAACTTAATACCTTGAGCTAAGGGTAGTTTATTGGTATAGTTGATAGTATTTGTTTGACGGCGCATATACACTTTCCATGCATCGGAACCGCTTTCTCGTCCGCCACCGGTTTCTTTTTCACCACCAAAAGCACCCCCAATTTCTGCACCACTAGTTCCAATATTAACATTGGCAATACCGCAATCAGAACCGGCACAACTCAAAAATTGTTCCGCTTCACGTAAGTTCAAAGTCATCATGGCACTCGACAAACCTTGTGGTACATTATTCTGCATAGCAATGGCTTCTTCTAAGGTCTTGTATTTCATGACGTACAGAATTGGAGCAAATGTTTCGTGTTGCACAATGTTGAAGGTATTTTTAGCTTCAATAATGCACGGTTTCACATAACAACCACTTTCATAACCTTTCCCTTTGAGTACACCACCTTCAACGAGCATTTTACCACCTTCTGCTTTGGCAGTTTCTATTGCATTCAAATAAGCTTGTACGGCATCTTTATCGATAAGCGGACCCACATGGTTTTTTTCACTAAGTGGGTTTCCGATTTTTAATTGATTATAGGCATTCACTAATTTGTCGGTGAATTTCTTATATACTTTTTCATGAATTATTAAACGACGGGTGGTGGTACAGCGTTGTCCTGCTGTTCCTACCGCACCAAATACGCAACCAATCAACGCCATGTCGAGGTCTGCTTCACTCGAAATTATAATGGCATTGTTTCCGCCTAATTCTAACAAACTTCTACCTAATCGTTCTGCAACGGCAGACGCAACGGCCTTGCCCATTCGGGTTGAACCGGTAGCAGATACTAACGGAATTCGTGCGTCTTTACTCATCCATTCGCCAACTTCTCTACCACCATTAATTAAACAACAAACCCCTTCAGGTACTTGGTTTTTCTTGAAAACAGATTGAATAATATTCTGACAGGCTATTGCTGTTAATGGTGTTTTTTCGGAAGGCTTCCAAATACATACATCGCCACAAGCCCAAGCCAACATTGAATTCCAGCTCCAAACCGCTACCGGAAAATTAAATGCCGAAATAATACCTACAATTCCTAACGGATGGTATTGCTCATACATGCGATGCCCAGGGCGTTCGCTGTGCATGGATAAACCATGAAGTTGTCGACTCAAACCAACGGCAAAATCACAGATGTCAATCATTTCTTGCACTTCTCCTAATCCTTCTTGTAAACTTTTTCCCATTTCATAGCTCACCAATTCACCCAAAGGTTGTTTGAATTTGCGCAGTTCATCGCCCACCTGACGAACGATTTCACCGCGCTTGGGAGCCGGTAGAAGTCGCCAAGTTTGAAATGCCTCCTGTGCAGTTTTCACAACTTTATCATAATCGTTACGGGTGGTGGAATAGGCAGTTCCAATGAGTGTGCCATCAACCGGAGAGTAACTGTGTAGTTTTTCACCCTTGGAAGGCAACCATTTTAAACCGGTTGAGGTTCCGGAATTGAGCTTAGCTATTTTTAATTGCTTGAGAATTTTTTGCATGTGTAATTTTTTGCGCGGCAAATATACACTAAGCATGTAGCCTGAAAACGCATAAATTCAATTGATTTGAGTCAATAGTTAAGGATTAACATTTTTCTTTGCTAACGTTTGTGGTTCTAGATTCGTATAAGAATTTGAAAAGGTAGAAACGCTGAATACCAATTGGTGTATTTAACCGACCTTCACCAACACAAAAAAACAAGGCATTTTTTGATCGACCAAAAAATCATAGATGGCTGTATTCAAAACGACCGCAAGTGTCAGCGGACGCTGTATGAGTTTTGTTTTCCCATTATGATGAAAGTTTGTAAGCGCTATGTTGAAAACGAAGAAGACGCGGTGGAATCTATGAATAACAGCTTCTTGAAAGTGGTTCAAGGACTATCGGGTTTACGCGACATCAATACGCTTCCAGGCTGGGTGAAACAGATTGCGGTAAATACCTCCATTGATTTCTACCGATCTCAAAAACGCTACACCGAACGAAATCGCTTTACAATCGATACGGAATACTCGAATGTGCAACACACCCACGGATTTTCTGATTTCACCGAAAGCAAAATGGATAGTCAACAAATATTCAAATTAATCAGTTCCTTACCGGATACAACACGGGAGGTACTTAATTTATTTGCTATTGATGGCTATAGTCATAAAGAAATTGGTGAGATGATCGGCATTAGTGAAGAAAACTCGCGATGGCATTTACATAAAGGACGAAAACTTTTAATGGAACAATTGAATATTCAAAAACAAAAACCAAAAGTTCAGAATATATGAAAGAGGAATTAGACTTTCTGGATGAACTTCTCAAAGATCGGGTGGAAGAGGCCCAGATTCCTTTCAAAGAGGAATACTGGACGAAGATGGAAGCGCGATTGGATGAAGAAGACAAAGGTAAAAAACGTGGTTTCCCTTATTGGAGGGGGCTATCGGTTTTACTTGTACTGCTGGCTACCGGAATTGGAGCCTATGTGGTACCTAAATTTATGACGAAGAAAAGTGAAGCCAAAAATGAACAAAGTGCATCACCTTACGCGGCTGAACAGCCAGAAGTGGTTACTGCCGAGCCGGCTGAGCCTAAAACAAGTTCAAGCCAAGCATCCAATATGGAATCCTCCATGCCTGAAAATGAGTCATCCTTAACCACCTCGTTATCCTCAAACGATGTGAAAAAGGTTAAAACTCCAAAAGCTGAAGAATCATCCGTTACCAACCAGGTTAAAGCGCACGATAATCAACAATCTGTAAATACCGATGACTCCAAAACTAAAAATACGATGTCCTCGAGTCAACCTGAATCGAGTGATACTAAGGAAAATTCAAATACGACAGCCAAACCGTCCTTGGAAAGCAAGGCTGCTTCCGATAATGAAGTAATAGTTCGTAAATCTAAGATTAAACAAAAAAAGAATCGTCATGCAAACGCTCTACTATCAGCTCGTACAGGGAACGAGTCGGCTAAGAAAGACTTGGAAAAAAATGCGAAAAACGATACACCACGAAATGCACCAAATCAACCTGCGCCTGTGGTAAGCAGCGAGGCATCCTCAACGCCATCGAATGAGGTGCCCGTTCTGGTTAACGGTAAACCATATACCGTAAAAGATAAAAAAGTGGAAAAAACAAGAGCGGTACTTTTACCTGAGCAAAGTAATCCACGGTACATGAAGAACTTAGAAAACTATACGCCCATCGTTGATTGCACAATAACTTACACTTTAGCACCGGTGAAAGCAGATCCGGTAGCGTCAGCACCAACGGCGTCAACAGCTACGGCATCCAATACGCCTTCACCGGAAGTTAAACGCCAACCACAAGATTTTGAAAAGCGCTTATTAATTTTTGCCACGTTGGGTATGAACCTGAATAAAGGGTTGAAAGGAAATAGTGAAAACCAACAATCATGGGCCGTTTCTCCATACGTTGGACTTGGAATAGAAAAACCGGTTAGGCGTGATGTTAGCATTTCAGCTGCTTTAGGTTTTACCTATTTTAATGGATTGAATATGCTGAAGCGTGATAATTTGTTCACGTATTCTTTTGGAGTGGATTCAACAGAACAGAAACTCTACACGCAAAAATTATATCAATTGTATTTACCTATAAATGTTCAATTAAAACTCATGGAACGCCATATGCTTTTTGGTGGTTTGGGTATGACTTATAGTTTCCAAACCTCCGGTAAGTTGGAGCAAACAACCTATTCACCTCAAGCGTACAACTTAAATCCGTCACAAAGTAAAAGTCAAACAAATACGAGCTTAGTTTCCGAATACAATAAAGGGTTCCAAACATTTGACTTTTTTCTACAAGCGGGTTATTCGTACCGATTTATGGAGCGTTGGAGTTCTCAAATCCTGATTCAACAAGGGTTCTTAGATATAAGTAAGAACTCCTACTATAATAATACTATTCGTAATAACCTGACTAGAGTTTCTATTGGGTTGAAATTTAATTTGAGATAACATGACACGTAATCTTAATTCTATGAAATGGTATATTCTATTCGTACTCTTTATTTTGAGTTTGATAGCCTGTAATAAACCATCTAATATTGTAAACGGTGCGAATACACCGGTGTTTAAATTTAACGGTACCATTGGTAACGATCAGATAAATTATCAGGCCGGAGTCAACCGATTGTATATGTTTTCGAACTACTTTAAAGACAGTCAGAATTTATGGACGCTTGAAGGAACCTTTGCAACAGATAGCTGTTCAACTTGTGAACCTTACCTGAGTTTTCAGGTAAAGGATGTTGAAACAACGAATGGTAGTACGCTTGCTAAGGATTATGCGGAGATATTTAAAAACCTGATTTTGAATTCGTACAGTATCGATTCTATCTTAACAACTACGGCAACAGAAGTTTTTACCTTCACGGCCGATGAAAGTAATCCGATAGGCACTCAATTTGATTGGGATTTTGGTGATGGCATCCATGCTACAAATGGTACGGTAACTCATATCTTTCCTGTTACAGGCGAACGTGATGTACAGTTGATTACCACCTTTGGCAATTATAAAGATACCATCGTTAATCATATCGATGCCTCTTTTAATAGCACGTGTCGCGTACAATTTACAACCACCGGTACGGCTGATTCGTTGCTATGTACAGCCCCTTCGGGTTTTCAAAGTTACTTGTGGATGTTTGGCAATGGTTTATCGAGTTCAGTTCAGAACCCAAATATTAGTTTTCAACAACCTGGTATTTACACCGTGCAATTGAATGCTACCAGCGTAGGTTGTAATTCGGTTTTGGGTTTTAAGCGTAAAGTGGCGGTGCAGCAAACCTTGGGTACCTATTGTTTAGCAAATTATCATTATCAAACAAGTCAGTCTACAACTACTACCTTTCAACCACGGATAAATAAAAATGCTTTTGTGGTGACCTACAAGAAGAACGGTAATACCTATTATTCTTTTAAACCTTCTAAATCACTTAATCAGAGTAATGTGCCGATCTTCACTTTACATGATATTAATTTGTATGTACCCAACGAAAAAAATCAAAGTACGGTTTGGGTAACAGGAAATGTGGATACTTGGTTGTATAATTATACCAATCCTTCAGATTCGATTCGGATGACTACCAACGAACTGAAATTCGCGATAGCCTTTCCTAGATAATGTGCACAATAGACTGATAAAAATCATCGCTTCGTTTTTAAAAACCCCTACCTTTGCGCGCAAATTAATAACGCAATGAAAGTAACTGTAGTAGGAGCCGGAGCTGTGGGAGCTACCTGTGCCGACAATATCGCCCGTAAACAAATTTGTGATGAACTGGTAATCGTTGATATCAAAGAAGGTTTCGCCGAAGGTAAAGCCATGGATTTGATGCAAACGGCTCAAATCGAAGGATTCGATACCACGATTATCGGAAGTACGAACGACTATTCTAAAACCGCCAATTCAGACGTAGCCGTAATTACTTCTGGTATTCCAAGAAAACCTGGGATGACCCGTGAAGAGCTGATTGGTATCAACGCCGGTATTGTAAAAACAGTTGCAGAAAATATTCTGAAGCATTCACCTAACGCTATTATCATTGTTATTTCTAATCCAATGGATACCATGACTTACCTTGCTCTGCAAAGTACAGGACTTCCAAAAAACCGTATCATAGGTATGGGTGGTATGCTGGATAGTGCTCGTTTCCGTTATTTTATGAGTAAAGCACTACAATGTTCGATGAATGATTTACAAGCGAATGTGATTGGTGGTCATGGTGATACAACCATGATACCTTTAACCCGCTTAGCAACCTATATGGGCTTACCGGTTTCGTATTTTGCAGATGAGGCTACTTTACAAAAGGTGGCTGCAGATACCATGGTAGGTGGTGCTACGTTAACCGGATTATTAGGTACAAGTGCTTGGTATGCGCCGGGTGCAGCAGGAGCTTTTTTGGTGGAAAGCATCCTTCGCGATGAAAAACGAATGATACCTTGTTGCGTTGCTTTAGATGGTGAATACGGCCAAAAAGATATTTGTTTAGGTGTTCCGGTTATTATCGGACGTAATGGTTGGGAAAGAATCGTTGACTTTAAGTTGAATGAGGCAGAACAAGCAGCTTTCAATAAATCAGCCGATGCCGTTCGATCAATGAATGAAGTTTTGAAGACTATTCAAATGTAATTTAATAGGAAATAATAGATGGAAAGCTGTTCGTTACGAGCAGCTTTTTTATTTAGAACCTATGAATGTAAAATCGTAATCTTGTTTTTTCACTATGATTAATTATTCACAAGCCGGTTTTTATAATGTATCACTTCATGAAGTTGGTAACCAAACGAATGGAGAACATTTGCAACTGGCTAAAACACCGCTCGATTTATCCGACACGCGCTTACATGCGCTGTTATTCAACTATTTTATAACACCGTTTACGCAACCTGAGTTTTATGCCTTTTCGTTTTCGAATGACGATTTCACGCTGAACCCATTATTTCAATTTGCATCAGCGGTGTTCGATGATGCGTCAACCTTTCACAAACAAACAAGGAATATTGCAAAGCACCTGTTTGAATTGTCAACACATCCAAATATTAAATCAGGCGATTTGTTTGTTGCCTACATAGCGAATTTAATCGTAGAAGATCAACAAGTAGATGCGCTCGGAATTTTTAAAGCGGAAAACAAACAAGCCTTTTTAAAATTGGAAGCACATCAATTTGATTTTTCCATTTTTGCTGAAGATGGAATTAATATTGATAAACTCGACAAAGGCTGTTTAATCTTGAATACGGATCGAGATACAGGTTTTCGAATTTGTATGATAGACAAATCAAACAAAGGCAATGAAGCGCAATATTGGCGAGATGATTTTTTAGGAATTATACCACGCATGAATGATTACAATCAAACTAAGGAATTTCTAAATATTACGAAATCGTATGTAACCACTCAAATCAGTCAGGAATTTGAAGTCACTAAAACAGATCAAATTGATTTGCTTAACCGTTCAGTAGAATATTTTAAATCGCATAAGGCCTTCGATAAAAAAGAGTTTGAACAAGAAGTACTGCAAGATGCGGGTATTATTAAGTCGTTCAGAAAATATGATGAAGCGTACCAAGAGGAACATCAAATGGAATTGAATGAGCAATTTTCAATTTCTTCCAAAGCCGTGAAAAAGCAAGCTCGCGTATTTAAAAGTGTTTTGAAACTCGATAAGAATTTTCATATTTACATTCATGGAAATCGTGATTTAATCGAACAAGGGGTGGATACTGATGGAAGAAAATATTACAAAATATATTTTGAAGAAGAGCAATAAGTTAAACGGCATGAATAACGTTTACGAGCATTGATTTAGGTCAACTCTTTTTCATTTAACGAAGAAATTGAATCGATTGCGTTTCAATTGAAATAAAATTAGTAGTTTAAATTTCTAAATATAAAAAACATGACAAAAAATTTTAATCTACTCAGCATGATGCTGCTGCTACTGGTAGCATTTTCAGCCAGTGCACAGCGTAAATGCGGCTCCGCCGAGCACTTACAAGAAATGATGGCCAACGATCCTCAGATGGCTATTAATCGACATGCTATTGAACAACACACTTCTGATTATGTTGCCAATCCGTCAAAGCATAATCGTATCTTAGTAACGATTCCGGTTGTATTTCATATCGTGTATAATACGGCGGCACAAAATGTTTCGGATGCGCAAATTCAATCACAACTTACTGTATTAAATAATGATTTTCGAAAACTAAATAGCGATGTTTCCCTAGTGCCATCGGCTTTTGCAGGATTGGCGGCAGATTGTGAAGTACAATTTTGTTTAGCACAACAAGATCCGAACGGAGCTGCTACAACAGGTATCGTTCGAAAAAGCACAACGGTAACGTCATTTGGTACCAATGATGCTGTTAAGTTTACTGCACAAGGTGGTGATAATATTTGGGATCGAAATAAATACCTTAATATTTGGGTTTGTAACCTTGGAGGAGGCCTATTAGGCTACGCACAGTTCCCAGGTGGAGCTGCTTCAACCGATGGTGTAGTGGTTACTTACACGGGTTTTGGTACGATTGGTACGGCTGCGGCTCCTTTTAATAAAGGACGAACAGCAACGCATGAGGTAGGACATTGGTTGAACTTATATCATATTTGGGGTGATGATGGAACAGCTTGTACTGGATCTGATTTAGTTGGTGATACACCTAATCAAGCCGATGAAAATTACGGTTGTCCTACTTTCCCAGCGGTAAGTTGTACTAACGGACCGAACGGGGATATGTTTATGAACTACATGGATTATACCGATGATGCTTGTATGTATATGTTTTCAGCAGGACAAAAAGCACGTATGCAAGCATTATTTTCAGCGGGAGGTTCAAGAATTTCATTATTAACTTCTCCGGGGTGTACGCCACCATCGACATCGTCATGTGGTGTGCCAGGATCTTTGTCTGCCGGTAGTATCACAAGTAATTCGGCGGTGTTAACATGGGGTGCTGTTTCGGGTGCAGTAAGTTATAGTGTTCAATATAAATTGAGTTCTTCTTCAACCTGGACTACTACTACAGCAACAACGAACGCATTATCGTTATCCGGTTTAACTTCAGGTTCAACGTATAATTTTCAAATAAGTGCAGTTTGTGCAGCGGGTAGCAGTGCGTATTCTGCGGCATCAAGTTTCTCAACTACCGCTGTTTGTAATAATACGTATGAAAGTAATAATACCGCTGCATCGGCAACTACACTAGCTTTAAATACGCCTGTTTTATCTATGATAGCCACAACAGGTGATTTCGATTATTACAAGATTACCACCACCACAGCCGCACCAAAGGTTAAAGTGGAATTAACAACATTACCTGCGGATTATGATTTAAGGTTATACGCCTCCAATGGAAGTACGCAATTAGCATCTTCTTTAAAAGCAGGAACCTTGAGTGAATTGATTAAGTACAACACACCAACAACAGGTGGTACTTATTATATTTTAGTGTATGGATATAATGGAGCTAAGAGTGCAACCAATTGCTATACCTTAAAAGCTTCAACGAGTGCTGCAAATTGGAGAATTGATCCGAATGAGAGTATGGATGAAGAAAAGGCAGAACTCATGATGTATCCGAATCCGGCTTCTGATAAATTAACGGTGAATTATTTTACACCTGTTACATCCGATGTGGTGGCATCTGTGTACAATGCCATGGGACAAAAAATAGTAACTCATTTTGGTTCTGCTGTTGAAGGAAGTAATGAAATAGCTATTAATACATCCACGCTTGCTGAAGGAATGTATATTCTAGAAATATTATTGAACGGAGAACGCAAGATGGAGAAGTTTAATGTGAAGAAATAAATTAGAATTTATTCATTGAATGAATCCCGATTTACACCGCGTAAATCGGGATTCTTTTTAAGTGGTTCATAGCGTATTATCATGCTAACTTCCTAGTTGGTTAACAGTACTTGCAATGGGCATGATCTAGGCATATTGATGGTACTTCGGCGATTTAATAATGTTTAATAAAAAGCACTAAACATTAAACATAAATAGTACATTTGTTCATTCACTACGAATGAATCAGACAAACGAAATTTTAATCGATAACCATCAAATTGAGTTAAAACCTACGAGCGATAAACGCATTACATCAAGTGTTATGTTTGTTTCTGCATGTGATCGAAATATGGATGTTTCAAGAATTATGCTAGATGATAAACAAAAAGATAGAATAATTGAAATGGCATGGGAAGATCGCACACCTTTTGAAGCTATCTTTTTTCAGTTTGGATTACGAGAAGATGCCGTTAAGCAGTTGATGAAAACAGAGCTTCGGTTTTCAAATTATAAACGTTGGCGTGAAAGGGTAGCGCATTGTAAAACAAAACATCAAAGAAGACGATCCACAGATATTCTTCGCTTTAAATCTTCAATGCAACGAGCAATTACATGTAACAAAATTTCTAAACGATAGCATTCACAAAGAAACCGTACAAACACCTTCTAATGGAAAGAACATATTTATTTGCCGGAGCCTCCAGTTTTATTGCCAAGGCCACAGCTCGTAGCGCTAAGCAAGCACAGCATCATACAATTGGTATCTCTACAAAAAGTGATATTGAAGGGATGGACGTTTTACATACAGTAGATTCTTATGACCTAGAAAAGTTACCAGCGATAGATCAAGCTATTGACGGGTTGGTCTATTTTCCAGGGAGCATTAACCTGAAACCTTTTCATCGATTAACCGCTGATGAATTGCTGATCGATTTTAAAGTAAATGCTTTAGGTGCAGCACAGGTAATTCAAAAATACTTACCGCAATTAAAACGAGGAAGCAATCCAAGTATTGTTTTATTTAGCTCGGTGGCAGCACAACAAGGCATGACTTTTCATGCAAGTATTGCTATGGCAAAAGCGGCTGTAGAGGGACTTACAAAATCGCTTGCAGCCGAATTCGCACCTTTCATTCGAGTGAATTGCATAGCACCATCTTTGATGAACACTCCATTAGCTGAACGATTTCTTAATACCCCTGAAAAATTAGAAGCCTCTGAGAAACGCAATCCCTTACGTAAAATTGGCCAAGCTCATGAGGTGGCAGAAGTTGTTTTATTCTTATTATCGGAACAAGCTTCTTGGATCACCGGACAAACTTTAGCTATAGATGGTGGTATGAGTACCTTACGCACCGGTTAATTAGCAATCCTTTCAATGTGTTACGTCAATTTAAGTTTTACATACTTCGATAATCCTAAGATCAATTGATATGAACATATGAAGTATAAATCCTACGGAATCTTACGTTTAATTTTAGGAGATCAGCTGAATAGCCATCATAGTTGGTTTAAGTCTGTTACTGATGATGTGCTTTACGTAATGATGGAAGTAAAAACAGAAACTAATTATGTTATACATCATGTGCAGAAGGTGGTTGGTATTTTCTCAGCTATGCGAGCGTTTTGTACTAAGTTGGAACTTGATGGTCATCATGTTTGTTATATCAAAATTAATGATGAAGATAATCATCAATCATTTGAAGCCAATCTAAACGCATTAATTCAACGTCATCAAATCAACGTATTTCAATATCAATTACCCGATGAGTATCGTGTTGATCAAATGCTGAATGCTTTTGCTTCAAACTTAAAAATAACCCATGATATTTTTGATTCAGAACATTTTTATACTACCAGAAATGAATTGTCTTTATTCTTTCAAGGTAAAAGAAGTTTCCAAATGGAATCGTTTTATCGAAGGATGCGCAAAAAACATCAAGTGTTCATGCAAGGGGAACAACCCTTTTTGAATCGATGGAATTTTGATGAAGAAAATCGTAAAAAGTTACCTAAAAAACATGTTCTCCCAGATCCATTGCTGTTCTTCAATAATACATCGGAGGTATACCGAGATTTACTAGCAGCTTCGGTTCAAACAATTGGTACAATCGACTGTGAACATTTTATTTGGCCGATAACCCGAGAACAAGCTGTACAACTACTAACTTATTTTATTGAATTTAAATTACCTTATTTCGGTACGTTTCAGGATGCCATGACAACGGAGTCATGGTCAGTTTATCATTCTCATTTGTCGTTTGCTTTAAACTTAAAAATGCTATCTCCACGAGAAGTTATACAACGTGCTATACAAGCATTTAATCAGCAACAAGATCATAGTATTCCCTATAATCAAGTAGAAGGTTTTGTTCGCCAAATTTTAGGATGGCGAGAGTATATGCGCGGCATGTATTGGATGCTGATGCCGGATTTTGCCTCAATGAATTTTTTTCAACACAAAAAGCCTTTGCCGCAATGGTTCTGGACGGGCGAAACAAAAATGAATTGTTTAAAATATGCTATAAAACAATCACTACAGTATGCTTACGCACATCACATACAACGATTGATGTTAACCGGAAATTTTGCCCTATTAGCGGGTGTGGATCCGAATGAAGTAGATGCTTGGTATTTGGGTATTTATATGGATGCTTTTGAATGGGTAGAAATAACCAATACTCGAGGCATGAGTCAGTATGCCGATGGTGGCCTTATAGCAACCAAACCTTATATTAGTTCAGGAGCATACATACACAAAATGAGTTGCTACTGTACCTCTTGTTTTTACGATCAAAAAGAAAAGGTGGGTGATCATGCTTGCCCGTTCAATAGCTTATACTGGCTTTTTTTTCATCAACATGAACAACGATTGAAATTAAATCCAAGGCTTAAAACGATGTTTCAACTATGGAATAAAATGCAGCCCGAACTTCGGTCTTCCCTAATAGAACAAGCACGTACCTATCTTAATAACGTTGATGACTTATAATTATGCCCATGAAGCGTTCCATCGTATGGTTTAAAACTGATCTTCGATTAGAAGATAATGAAACCTTGTGCGCAGCCATCGCGGAAAGCAACGAAATAATACCGGTTTTTTGTTTCAATCTCAAGGATTTTCAACATACAATTTTTGGAACAAAAAAAACGGGCGTATTTCGGGCACAGTTTATCCTAGAATCGTTACAAGATCTGAATTCCAATTTACGAAAACGGGGTAGTGGATTGATTGTGCTACTTGGTGACCCCCGTGAGGAGATTTTAAAAGTGGCTAAGCAATTTCAAGTTTCTTCTATTCACTGTTAGAAAGAAACTGCTTACGAAGAACATCAAATAGAAAAGGCAGTTAGAGAAGCTTGCGTTGATGTTGGAATACAATTTAAAACTTATTCTACATCCACTTTAGTGCATCCACAAGATTTACCTTTTAATATCACCGAATTACCTGATATTTTTACGGTATTTAGAACACGTGTGGAAGCTAGCGTAAATATCAGAACCATATTTCATTCACCTCAACGCATTGCTAGTCCGGAACTTCCGCCATTTTGGTTGCCAAGTCTTTTTGATCTTGGATTACACCAAGCATCGTTCGACACGCGAAGTGTTTTCCAATTTAGAGGAGGAGAAACAGAAGCTTGGAAACGCCTACAGGATTATTTTTTTGAAAGCAAAGCTGTGATGCATTATAAGAAAACACGCAATGATTTATTAGGAAGCAATTCCTCTTCTAAATTTTCACCATGGTTGGCACAAGGATGTTTATCTCCTCGATGTATATGGCATGCTTTAAAACAAGTTGAAATTGAATTAGGATCCAATGAATCCACTTATTGGCTTGGATTTGAGTTACTTTGGCGTGATTATTTTTATTATCTTTTTGATAAATACGGAACTCGTTTTTTTAATCGTTATGGCATAAAATCAGATAAACACGTAAAACATCATATTCAAGATGCGCTGTATGCATCTTGGAAATCAGGAAATACAATGCATGATTTTATTAATGCAAATATGATTGAATTGAAGCTCAGTGGATTTATGAGTAACCGAGGTAGACAAAATGTAGCGAGTTATTTTTGTCATGATCTTGGACTTGATTGGCGATATGGAGCGGCTTATTTTGAAGAACTATTGATCGACTATGATGTTTGTTGCAACTGGGGTAACTGGGCTTATGTGGCAGGCGTAGGAAATGATCCTAGAAAAAATAGATATTTCGATACTACCAAACAAGCTAACCAATACGATTCGTTGGGCAACTATCGTAATCAATGGTTATAGTTCAATTTCTAAATTCTCGAAACTGCTCGAATCATTGATTCTTAAAACATAAGCAGTTCAACTAAGGAATTGAACTGCTTATAGTAATTGAAAGTTTATGGTGCAACGCTACTCACACCGTTTATAATATTCATTTCAATGGTAAGATAATCGAAAGCATCTACCGATCCATCTCCATTCGTATCGGAAACGAGATAGCCACTATTTCCAGCAATAACATCTGGTTCAAGAATCAAATAGTCGAATACATCAATTACTAAGTCTTGGTTCATATCACCAGAGTATAAAGCCCAAACTCCAGGTTCAACTTCAATTTGATTTCCACCAAATGCTTTCGTGTCTGACGATGAAAAATCATAGGTTGAATTGGGCTGAATGGATAATGGGCTTGCACTCCAGGTTTCTAATGCATTTCGATGTTTGATTACAACATAATAGGATCCACTACTAATAGCGTTAAATGTGGCAACCGCATTACCGTTGGTTTGTAATAATGTTGTAACACTAGCAACTACTGCATACGGAGGCAAAGCCTGTCGCAGTTCTATTTGTATATCATCAACAGCGGTTAAACTACTACCAATTCCCTCATTGAGTTTAACCGGTACCATCGTTTGAGTTCCTGCATAGTAGCCTTGAATGAATAACTTAACCGTTAAATCTGAACCACAGGTATCTACATCTATCAATTTTATTGCTGAGGAAGTGCAACCATTAGCGTCTGTAACAGTGGTTTGGTAAACCGTAGTTCCTAAAGGCGAGGTACTTATTTGGTATGGATTCATGTTACTCATCGATGTCGATGGTGTGGCAAGCCAAGAAATTGAGTAATTAGATGAATCCGGTTCTTCAAATTCTAACTGAAAACCAAACACACTCCCCGAATCATTATTGGCATCATCTCGAATAAAAAGTTGCCAAATGCCGGTATGACTTCCTGTGAAGGAACTCAACTGTGTGTAAGGATTAAAAGGTTCATTGGTTCCATTGACACCAGAATTAGTTGGTGCATAGGAAGCCCCATTAATTAAAGGATTTGCACTCATTGGTGTTTGATTATCTTCAAACACAATATTGAAATTAGTTAGGTCTTCCGAACCACCAACATCACTCATTAACATCACGATCTGACCGCTAGGGTTCATTAACCACATATCTATATCAGTAGGATAAGTATGGGTAAAACCGTTAATATAAACTCGCTTTAATGCTAGATTTTGCTGATAGCCATTGCCAACTGAAACGGTTGCAGGATAAGGACTTGCCGTTGTATTATCCTGAATGATAATCGAATTGCTCATTGTTGAACGTAATGGTAAAAGCGTGGCATTTAATTGCACCGCACTGCCAGTGCAGATTGCGTTATTCGATGAAGTAATAAAAGGTACAGGGGCGCTTCGAACTTGAATCGAAGCGGTTGCATAACCTGTACATCCAAGCGCATTGGTAGATGATACTGTATAGATGGTAGATACCGATGGAGAAACATTAATACTTGAACCGGGTAAATTTCCAGGCTGCCAGCTATAATTTGTTCCTCCCGAAGCAATGACGGTTTTTGAATCCCCTTCGCAGATAATAGAATTTGGCGTGTTCACACTTAACGCAGGTGTACTTTTAGAATTAACTATAACCGTATCAGACGATGAACAATTATTAATATCGGTAACGGTTACTGTGAACGTTGTATTTGCTGAAATTGTTGCTGCACTGGCTTGATGATTGGGATGAATAATATTGGCATCGGGTTGCCAGTTATAGGATGCTATCGGTCCTTTGTAATAAATAACTTCACCAGACCAAATTCTTGGTGCATTTTGAAACGAAAAATTGCCCCCGAATCCAGTTCCGGTATGACCTTGCGTAATAGCGAAATCAGCGTTACTTGAATACACCAAACCCGGTTGTGTACCGAAGCTGCCGTATAATGATCCGTTAGTAATTATTATGATGCCATAGGTTTCACCAGCGGGTATTTCTAAACTATCACTTAATGGTAAAGAAACAAAATTTGAATTTACACTCGCAGTATAAGGAATCGTGTTACCAAGTTTGGTCCAGCCATTATTTGAAATAAAAGAGGTACTGCCATAGCCACCGGGTTTATACCATACTTCAGCCAAAGAACCCGAACTCGATTTTATTTTAAACGAGGTAATCGTAATCGCTTTGTTTCCATTAATTATGTCGAATGTAAAGCCAGAATTGAAGGTTACCGCTGCAGAGGAATTTAACAAAGAATCTTTAACTATTGCGGCGCCGGAAGTGGGTACTGCATTGAGTTGAAATGATTCGCCAATACAAACTAAATTGGGAGTGGCACTCGCACTAACAGATAAAGATGGTGAAGGATTAGCAAGTAATGTTGATGTTTGAGAACAACCATTGGCATCTGTAACTGTTACGGTAAAGGTGGTATTGGAGTTAATGGGCGTTGTTTGTACTCTTCCTCCAATGTAATTGACAAAAGAACCTGATGGCGACCATACCATGGTATTTACACCACCGGAGATGTTTATCCAATAATCTTCATATTCTCCCGAACTAACGCCTGAACAGGAAGAATTTGCTATTGCATTGGTGCTTGAATTACCAATTAAAACGCGCATTCGAGTTATACCCTGACTAGCAGTAGTTGGTATAGAAAATGTAGCGTTTACCGTATTAGCGGTTGACGTAGAACCGAAAATATGTTCTCCGGCATCTGTAAAACTTCCATTTTGATTGTAGTCGATCCAAATAGATTTAACACCATTGGATGAATTGTCGCCACTTAATATAAAATTGTATGTTAGAAAGGCACTTAAGTTGGTAACTGAATTAGGATTAAACATATATCCGTTATTACTTTTACCTGTATAGCTCTGCAAACTCGTTCCACCGATACTGAAGGTATCAATATAATTGGAATTACTTTGGTTAGACGTAAAGACCGGTGTACAATAGGCGTCGGATATACTAATAATTCCAGATTGTCCACTACAGAATCCGCTACTACTCAGAGGCGGTACAACCGGATATGGATGCACGTTAATTACCACACTAGAGCTTGCAGTACATCCTTGCGCGTTGCTTCCTATTACAGAATAAGTATTGGTAGCAGCAGGTACAAAGGCAATCCCATTCGTTACGTTATTGTTCCATGAATATTGAACCGCCCCGTTAGCGGTTAGGGTTACCGATTGGCCTACACAAACATTGGTTGTGGAGGAAGTAATACTTACGGTTGGATTGGCATTAACTATCGCAGTACTCGTTGTTGTAGCCGTACACCCATTCCCGTCGGTTATCGTAGCGGTATAAGTTGTTGAACTTGTAAGATTGCTAGCTAAAACGGTATGGCCTGTTGATGAAGAAAGGTTAGAACTTGGTGACCAAGTTATAGATGAAGTTGGTGCAGCACTACCACCGGAAACAATCAAAGTATAATCTTCAAACTCGCCATAGGCTTGGTTTGTTTGATTAACATAATCTGCAATGATACAGTTAGATTGTAGTCCGAAGTTATGTGACGCAACTAACATACGTAGCCGAACATAGCCGTTTTTTGCTGTAGCCGGAATGGTAAAAGCACCCGTCAAATTATTCGTGGTAGGCGTTTGAACACCAGCAAGAACTTCGGTGGAAAGGTCAAATGTTCCATCTTGATTGGCATCTAATAAACATAAAAAATAAAGTGGATGAATATTCGGTGTAGTAATGCTAATAGGGTAACTAGCACCCGCTGTAACATTCGCAGTTATGTACGAAAAGTTGGAATACGTTGTACTATTTTGAACATTATTATTAATCTGTCCGTTATTAAAATTGAACGACTTGATGGTATACGTACTATCATAAATATTGGAAGGATAGGTTGTTGGACTACAATAATTCAACGTGGTTAGCATATTGCTTCCACCAGGACAAACTGGACCGGAAACTTTTATATTATTTATCGTTGGATTTGGAAGAACAGTTATTGTTTTAGAAACAGTTGCAGAACATCCATTCGCATCCGTTCCGGTTACTGTATATGTTGCTGTGGAAGAGGCATTGAAAGGAACGCCATTGTTAATGCCATTACTCCAACTATAACTAGATGCTCCGTTAGCTGTTAAGGTAACTAATGAATTAGAACAAGGTGTATTGTTACTAGCCGTTACCGTAATCGATGGTTTTGCAAAGTATTGTATCGTTTTGGTTCCAGTATTTGTACAACCATTCGCATCGGATACCGTTAAGGTATAGGTTGTAATTACGCCTTGATTTACTATATAAACCGGACTTCCATTACTTACAATAAGCGGTGAAGATGGTTGCCAGGTTAGAGCGGCTAAGCCTCCACTTATATTCAAAGAATAATCTTCATATTCTCCTAAAGAAAAACCTGAACAAGATTGTCCGCTATTCGGTTGAGAACCTGAACTTACAGCTACACGCATTCTGGCAATTCCGTTAAATGCCGTTCCGGGAATGGTAATATTGCCACCGGCACTGGAAGTATTACTCGTGGTAGACACAACTAATTCTCCGGCGTCACCGAAATCGCCATCTAAATTAAAATCTATCCAAATGGCTTTTCCTGTAGACGCGGTTCCACCATGCCCAAGTAAATACGAATAGGAATTACCGGCAGATACATTTGCAACTTGATTTGAGTAATTATTATACGTGGAAGGACCTTCACCTGTAATAGATTGAATTTGTCCGTCGAATAGAAATTGCGAAATGAAATGTTGATTCGTCACATTCGAACCGCTTACCGTTGGACTGCAATACGACGGCGTTAAACTCATCGATACGGTATCGCCTTGACAAAATTTATTAGATACACTTGTAATAATAGGAGCCGTTGGTTTTGGGTTCACTGAAACAGTTTGTGTAGCCGTGGCGCTACATCCATTCGCATCGGTAAGCGTAACGGTATACGTTGTACTGCTATTCATATTAGTTGTTGTAACCGATGCTTGCGTGGTATTAGATAAATTGGTTGATGGAGCCCAAGTATAATTAAAATTAGGATTAGGAACACCCCCTGTTATAACGAGATTATAATCTTCAAATTCGCCAAAATCAAAACCACCACACGATTGTCCTGCGGTTGGTGTTGCACCTCGTCTGCAAGCAACCCGCATGCGTGTATATCCATTATATGCAGTTGTAGGAATGGTAATATTCGCGAACGGTCCAAAGCTACTTGGCGCAACGCTTAGTACAAGTTCATTAGCATCAATAAAATCACCATCCTGATTTAAATCTACCCAAACAGCCACTCCTTGTTGGAATGTTGCATCAAACGTCATGAACATAGAACTTGCAACTCCTGCCGTAACAAAGGCATTTTGAGTACCGTAATAATTATATGCCCCAGGTCCATCACCAGATGGATTATTTATTCCACCAAAACCGAATAAAGAAATATAGTCATTACCTGAACTACTGCTTGTCGTGGTAGGGGTACAATAAACAGGTGGATTCGCATTCACTGCGGCAATGGTGTTACCCTTTCCGGCACAAATCGTTGCGTTATTTGTGATGGTTGAGATAGATTGAACCGGATTTACTGTAAGTACGAGTTGTGCTTGTGAATCGCATCCATTGGCTGCAACAAGAAGTTTTTGAAACGTACCACTGCTGGGGTATATGGTATTTTCCCAAGTATAAGGGCCACAAGAGGAAACAGTTTCAACAGAAATAAAGGGCGACGTTTCACCCTGTGCCGGACAAGTACTACTTACCCAATTCGAGGTACTACCGGATAGTGCAAATGAAACTAGGGTACCTGGGGTACCGTTCGAAGATGAATTTGTTAAACTTGTAACCGAGGTATTCGTGCCACCTGCAACTCCTTGATTATAATGTGCACTGAAAAGTAAACTCGTACTGGTTGATTGATATTCGTATTTACTTCGATTGTAAATTGTGCAAAAAGGTATATCTGTATTCCATATTCTTGTTTCGTCTAATAAACCTATATAATTGTTGCAAGCGGATTGTCCTAGTTTTAAAGGGTCCGCATTGTTTAAAAATGTAATTGGCTCAGAAGTAATAATAGCGTCGGAACCATCCATTATGATGCGAACCAAGGTGCTGGTTCGAACAACGGCCACATGATGCCATTGATTATCATTATAGGTGAGAGGGGTTGAAATATCAACGGCATTATTACCACCGGCTTCCATCATTTCCATGCGAATTTTACCGGAACTAATACGAATATTCCAAAACGGGCTCACATTACAAGTAGCACGTTTTCCAATTAGGGTACCATTCGACATGCTAGTTTTGAACCATGTTTCAATGGTGAAATCACCTAAGCCGAAATTTCCTATAGATGTGCCAAGATTTACATAATCGCCATCGGTAAAATTGAGTGCTCCTCCGGTTTGAGCTCGAAGCCCCATGGAGGCGGATAGTAAAATTAATAGCATCGGGATATATTTCCAGATCCTAAAATTTGGCCGTAGAGCTTTGGTTGTCATTGATGAAAACATGGTTTAACAGTTTTAATGGGTTTAAAATGATCCGTTTGATTTTCTAAGAAATTTGTTTGGAATACCACCACCAAATAATTGCAATGGCTAATAAGCCGCTTGCCAGAATAAGGAGGTAGGGTATTGTTTTTTGAAAACTAAATCGGGGTTTCACTAGAAGAACAAAAATCAAGGCTCGATCCGTATTAACCTAATTTGGAGGCAATACAAATAAGTCACAAGAACTATAAAGAGCGTCACAAATTCGTCACAACCCCTTTTAATAATAGTTTCGTACTATACTTCTTCCGATTATTGAAGTTTAATGACCATCTTCTACCCTGAAATTACAGATAGCTGCAAAACGGAATCATTTGGGTTTCTGAAGAAACCTCAGATTTTTTTTGTTGAATATTTCAATTCGAATCCAATCGAACGCTGAACCTAACACTTTAGCAAAAAAAACAAAGCAATTTTATTCTAATATAATATCAGATCAATCTTAAAAAATCTGCGGTTTCGTATAATTTCGAAAAATCACCCCTTAGTATAATAATTATGAAACAACCCCTAAGGATGTTCCTGTAAATAATGCAGTATGAGTCTTATCTGCTAAATTGTGTCTACTAATTCTTCCAAACTACCTTCTTCCGGGAGGTTGAGTTTTTTACGAAGGCGATACCAAGTTGTACGAATAGCTTGCGTTGAAATATTCAAGGCTCCGGCCATTTCCTTGTTACTGAATTTTAATTTTGCTAATACCATGAAACGGGTTTCTGCTTGTGTGAGATCCGGAAGTTTTTCCTTCAAGCGAAGCATATAACCTTTATGAACAAGTTCAAACAGTTTTCTGAAACGGTCCCATTCTTCTTCTGTCAGAATGGTACTTTCTTTCAGTTGAGCGAGTACTTCGAGTTTCGGACTGTCGCCTAATTTCATTTCTAAATCGTTCAATAATCTGTTTTTTTCCGAAATGGTGTTGGCAAAGGCATTTAGTTTTTCACTGGCAAGATGCAGTTCTTGTTCGTGTTGTTGCAACTGAAGTCGATCTATGGCTCGTTTTTGCTGAAACCGTTTACGTTGTATATAAAAAATATACATGCTGCTAAAAGTTGCCAGAAAAATAAGAGCGATCAAAAAATTGCGTTGGGTTGTTTTGAGTTGCTTATCGGCTTCTAACTTTTGTTCTTTTAATACCGCTGCTTTTTGTCTTCCTCGAAGAATGAACAATGCATTTAATTTACGAGACATGCTATCTTTAACCGTCATGGCGGAATCAAGATATAAACTTGTTAGCAACGCATTCCCTTTTTTTTGGGCTAACCTCGCCAGCACAACATACAGATTTTCTAATCGAGGATATTCAACAGGGGCCATAGCATAGATCCTCGAATTTCTTAAATTGCGTTCAGCATTCTCTAACTTATTCTGATCCAAATCTATTTTTCCTAACGTCATAAACGCATCTGAAACAACGCCAAGACTTTGATATTTTAGTGCTGAATCAATACAAGATTGTAAATGAGGAATGGCTTCCTGAGGATTGTTTAATAAATACTGGCAGTTACCAATATTACCATTTAAAATACCTACCCAAATATTGAGGGTGGGGTCATTTGGAATGATGTATTGAATTGCTTTTTTATAATATGCTATGGCTTTTTTATAATCCTTTTGCTTTTCGTAAACCAAACCTATTATGTTACACATCTGCATAGGATATTGATCTTTCCATTGCTTTGGTGTTTCGTTTAAACCTAATTCACAATACCGCAAAGCATTCAACCAATCATGAAAATAATAATAGTAATGCGCTATTTGCGAATAACAAATTTGTTTTTCCGGAAATTCTTCTTTGGTTATAGTTTGTAACGAAAGGTTTAGAAGTTCAGCATAATTAAATGCTAATTCATAATTGTAAGCATCTATGAAACAGAGTAAGGCAGCGAAACTGAGGCATCGGCATTTGAGCCAAGGAATTTTTTCGTCCTCAGCGATTTGCAATAATGAGTCGATACTTCGTAGAGATTCTTTTTTGGTTCTTTGTTTAAATGCGTCATCCACATGGATCTGCATTAAAACTGTTTCTAACAATAAATCTCGATCCTTTTCTTGTTGTGCAAGGGCTTTGATGGCGATTACCTTTTGTTGCGACTTGTTTAGGTTTCTATCAGGATTATTTAGTTCATCGGTGTAGAAAGTAAACAGCTGACTTCTACGATCGGCATAGCTTTTATGTAGTAAGTCGTGATAATCTATGGCACTAACCTGTATAGTTCCAAGTAGATAAAAAAATATATATAAAAGCCGTTTGGTCAACATAGAAAGAAAGCGAAAATAGAGTATTCTCTAATATAAAAAAATGGCATTCAGGCAAGTAATAAGGGGCTCCCTTTTTTCGAAGAAGAAATCGCAAATAATCTATTTATGCCTGAAGGTAACCTTACTTGATTCGCAATCAACATGAATGCAAACTATTTTAGCTGTTCGTTATTTCAGAATTTATATGAGACAGAAATATTCAATTCAAACTATAGTCTGATAATACTAGGGCATAAAAAAACGTGTTCTTCTTTCGTATGTAGAAGAACACGCTTAAGAGGTTTTTACATAAAATTATTGTGGTTCAAAGGCGTTGATACCTGAAATGATATTTTGTTCAATAACTAAATAATCAAAGGCATCTACCACACCATCACCATTAATATCGGTATTTAAATAACCCGATTCACCTTGAACAATATCAGGGTCTAATTGTAGATAATCAAAAATATCTATCGCTAAATCCTGGTTTATATCACCTGAATGCAAGGCCCAAACACCGGGTGTTACTTCTATTTGATTATTACCGTACGCCATAGCGGCCGCAGTAGTAAAATCATACATTGTTACACTTGGTATGGCAACCGGATTTGCACTCCATGTTTTTAGTCCGTTGCGTGAACGTATCACAATGTAATACGTACCAGTTGTTCCCGAATTGAAATTCGCCACTATATTTCCATTAGAATAAACCACTGAATTGCTACTTGCTACCAAAGCATACGGTGTGGTGTTTTGATGCAATTCTACGATCACGCTATCGGTCACAGAAGAATTCGTGCCAACACCTTGATTCATTAAAACTGAAGTCATTGTATTATTACCACTGTAGTAACCTTGAATGAATAACTTTACACTAGCCGCATTACAATTTTGTGTTGTTACAGAAATTGGAGAGGATACAGCCGAACATCCAATATCATTTGTAACGGTTACATTATAATTACCGGTAAGATTTGTACTGAATATCGATTGATTCGATTCGCATGGAATCGAATGTTCATAATACATTGTTTTTCCTCCATTAAGAACATCAAGCACTACCATCTGCGGATAACCGGCTGACATATTTAAATTTAAGGATGCTGTATTGCCAGGTGTAAAGGTAGGATTACCATAGTAGACCCAATTGGAACCGTCAAAATATTTGACTGAACATTTATTGGATACGGTAACTTCGGTAAAGGCGATATAAGGTATATGATTATAGAACGTAATTTTATGATTTAAGGTATTTCCTGTAGAGAACCCAGGACTACCCACGTAATTCCAGGTACCGTTGGTGAATTTCTTTACACAAGTTTTCTGACCGTAGAACTGATCGCGATACACAACATAAGGAGTGCCGTTATCGATAGCTAAATGAACAAAGCTACTACTACCATCACTGAATCCCGAGTTACCTGCCGTAACCCAAGAACTACCTACTAATTTTCTTACTGTTACACGATTTGAAGAACTGAAATCTTGAAAAGCAATGTAGGGTGTGGTGCCATCAAATGCTAGGCAGAGGTATGGTGATATTCCAATGGAGGCCAAGGTATCGCCAACATATTGCCATTGATTATCTTCAAAACGCATTACACTCGCCTTAGAACCCAAGTTGGAATTTAGAAAGGCTATATAAACACTACCATTATTGCAAACTAAATTAGGATAATTTGTAGAGCCTGAAGTGATATTACTTGGGCCCACCAATTGCCATGTATTTCCAACAAGAGTTAGTACCGAAATTTGAAATGAAAGGTACTCTTGAACTAACAAATAGAGCTGGCTGCCATTAAAAGCTAAACGCGTTTCGTATGGATTTATTGAAATACTATTTCCAACTTGTTCCCAAGAATTCCCATTCCATTTCTTTACCTTAACTGCATTGCCATTCGAATTATCGAAGGTGGTTATATACGGTATATCATTTAACATCGCCAAGCTTGGAAAAAATGATGTGTTGTTAGATCCTGTTGTGCTTGAATGCCATTGCGGAGAATTGCTTGTATTTTTCCAGCAATGACTAAAACTAGCAGGATGATTCGTTGTTAAGTTCGTATAACCACCAGCGCAAATACTTGTACTACCTGAAACCAATGGCGTACTTATCGGTTCAATAGTTAGTGCGAGTTCAACTATACTATCACATCCTTTACTTGAAATTTGAGTTGATGTATAAACTCCCGAAGCGGTATACGTTGTATTATTCCAAACATAGTTATCACAAGCCGCCGCGGTATGATAAAAATGGGTTTGTTTAATTTCCAAACGGGTAGCGGTTCTTGTTGTGCTAACATAGCCTGTACTCAAATCTCTTGCTTCGGCATAATAGATGTAAACACCTGCCGCGGTTTGATTCGTTTGGAAGGTAGGGCTATTGGTAAAAACTGGCGTTCCTCCGGTTGCTGTAGTGTACCAATCTACCGTAACACCTGAACCAACAGAAACAGTTAATGGAGGAATAGTCGAATTATCACATGCGTAAACAATGCCGGAACTTACCGGTGCATTCGGTGGTGGTGTTCCTGCAATAACGGAAATGGTATTGGATGCCACACTCATGCCCGATACATTCGTTTTTTGTGCTCGAACACGGTAATAGAAAGTATCTAATTGAAATCCTGATAGGGTATAGGTTAAACCATTCACCGTAAATGGCGAGCCTGCAATAGGTTGCGTAAAGCTTGAATCTTTACAAATATCTACTATATAACTAGAAACAGCACCTTGAATAGGGGCTATCCAATTCGCGGTAAAACCTGAACCTGCAACATTCGTTGCGGCGGTTGCCGTTGGCACTACCATCGCGTAACTTTCAACCCAATTGGACGTAGTACCGTTTAAGCCAAAATTTCCTAAGGTCATGTGATAATTATTGGCAGTTTGATCGAGCAAGGCAACAATACCCGAGTTGTTCGCATTGGCAATGCCATGATCAAAATTATAATAGGCCAATAAATTACCAGGTGCTGCACTGGAAGTACTAACCATATCCGCTTGAATTTCCGCTTGGGATAAAGCCTTATTATAGAATCGAAGTTCATCCATACTACCATTCATGAATTCGCTGTTTCCGTATCGGGAACCTAAGAAGGCACCCATGCCTTGAAAGTTGGGCATAAAGTTTACCGCATTGGTTTGTGCAACTAAATTTCCATCTAAATAACTTTTAAATCCATTGGTTTGTCCTTGCTGAAAAGTTAACGCAATATGATGCCAATTACCATCGGTAATATTACTTCCTGCGGAAAGAATACCATTACTTATATAACCGATGAAGTGTGTGTAATTTCCTTGACTGCCCAATCCTGCAATAATAACATTGGCGAGATATTGTATTTCAAATCGCACGGCATTCTGAAATTCGCTTCCTTTAAAGTAAAATTCAATAGTAAGTGCATTGCCTGCGGAAACAGCATTAATTAATCCGGATGGCAAGGCTACATAATCATTTTGTCCGTCGAAGTTGAGTGCATTCCCCGGAGCGGAGAGTGTATTGGTTGTTGTTACCGAAACGAAATCTGATGTGCAACCTTGTTGGTTTACACTTGATTTATTTGCACGCACTCGATAGTAATACGTTGTATTCGGTGTTAAACCGACTACTAACGCCGAGGTGCCGTTAACATTCAATCCATTATATCCACTTACGAAGGTAGTAAACGTACTATCGGTAGCCACATCTAAAAAATAATTTTCTGCTATTCCTGTAATCGGTGCACTCCAATTTGCGAAAAAATTACTCGATTGGATTCCGCTAGCCGGAGCAATTTGGGGCACAACCATCGCATAGCTTTCAACCCAATTGCTTTGATTTGCTAACAACGAAAAGTTATTCAAGGTGGCATGATGGCCGTTACTACTTTGATCGATTAATTGCTGAACGCCTACATTATTAAAAGAAGAAATACCATGGTCAAAATGGTAATACGCAAGTAAATTGCTTGGCATAGCAATCGATGTACTTTTCATATCTGCTTGTATCGATGCTTGATTTAATGCGGTGTTGTAGATACGCACTTCGTCGATTGTTCCATTCATAAACTCTAAGCTTCCATTAAATGAACCTATATAAGAAGGTGAAGTAATTACTGGTAGGGCTACATCCGCAGCATTGCGTTGATCAACTAACTTTCCGTCAACATAACTTTTAAAACCATTCGTGGTATTGCGTTGCCACGTCATAGCTATATGATGCCATTTGCCGTCTGTTGCATTATTGCCAATAGAAATACCATTTAATCCACCATCGGTAGAAATTACATGCATGTTGTTATAGCCGGCAATAATGTAACCGCCATCTTGAAAACGAACCGCAGAATGTAAGGATGATCCTTTAAACCAGTATTCAATGGTGATGGCTTGTGTGCTCGGTTGCGTAAGTGAAGATGATAGATTAGCAGGCAGTTCAACATAATCATTGTTGCCATCAAATGATAGCGCGTTGCGTGGTGCAGGTAGTGCTTGCGTAATATTTTGTAGTACAGAAATACTCGGACCAAGCGGATTGCCACTCATGATTTCTGGCTTGCCATCACCATCTACATCACCGGCGATTGTTGATTCAGGTCCGGGCGCGGTTGGTATTTCTGAACGAACAAAATTACCGGAACTAAACGATCCGGGTGTGGAGTTATTGCTATACACGGAAATTTTACCGAAATAGGAATCCGACATTACAATATCTGCTTTCCCATCACCATTAATATCGGATACAACCGGCTTAGGGCCCACCGGAGAATTTAATGCAACATAGTTTTCAAAACTGAAAGAACCCAATGTGCTTGTATTTCGAAGTAAAGAAAGATAACCAATATTATTACTACCTGAAATAGCATCCAGTTTACCATCGCCATCTAAATCAGCCATGATTAAAGAATTGGGCTTAGCTCCTAGCGTGAAGGTCCCACCATAATTGTAGTAAAAGTTTGTAATGTTTCCGGGCGAAGTATTATTCTTCCAAACTGTCATGGTAAGATCTTCACTCACACATAAAATATCTTTTTTGTTATCTCCATCCACATCGGCCAAGCAAACTTCACGAGGGAAGGCTCCGGTATTTAAAGAGGCTATTACAATAATAGAACTTGCCGTTAATATCCCCGGAGAGCAATAGTTCTGGTATATTTTTACCTGTCCACCATAATCTGTTGCCACAATTTCAGGTTTTCCATCACTATCAATATCGGCTGCGGTAATTGAATATGGATGTGAACCGGAATTGATAGAAACTTGGTTGGCAAAACTAAAGGTAGAACCGGTGCTTGTATTACGAAGAAATCGAAGTGTATTATCATCACTAGCAATGGCAATATCTAATTTGCCGTCGCCATCTAAATCACATAAGGTAAAATCATTCATTACATTAGCTCCGGCAAAGAAATAGGTTGAACCAAAACTAATATTGCCCGTGGTACTTGTATTTTCTAACACGTTCAGGGCATTTCCAAATACTTGATTCGTGTAAACTAAATCCGGTTTGCCATCACCATTCATATCACCTAGTTTGGCACATTTAGAAATAGAGTAAGCATAGTAATCTTGTTTGGCAGCAAAATCGGAGGTGCTCACATTACCACCTTTATTAGGGGTATAAATAGGAGTAAAATAAATAGAACTGGATGCCGATAATCCGTTCGCTGTGTTTAGTACGGTTATAGAACCATATTTTGCTCCCATCGGAACGGTAACTGTAAGTGAGTTAGATGATGCACTGGTAACCGTGGCAAGCGTTGTTCCGAAGATAACGATATTATTAGCCGCCGAAGGGTTAAAGTTACTACCGCTTAAGGTAACCGTGCTACCAATGTTACCATGATTCGGACTAACACCCGTAATGCTTGGCTGGGCTAAGGCTGCACCAAAGCAACATAGCATGCAAATGAAAAGAATTGATTTTATCATGTAAGAAAAATTTGTGTATTGATTTTTTAGGATGATTTAAGTTATTCGTGTTTCACCAAAACGTCTATCACAAAAATCTTCTTAGTTCTTTCGTAAATGGAAGCAATGTTACGAAGGGTAGTAAAATTGTTACCAATGACTGTTTTCAACGGGGCGGAGAATCAAATAAAAAAATGAATTAGGAATATTGAGTGATAAAAATCACATCTGAGCCAGGTTGAACCATGATTAACCTTTAATGAGGTAGCGCGATGTCGATAGTTTTAAGTATTGAATGGACTTGTTCAACCTGTAGTTTACCAAAAAAATAATATTCCATCGTACTATCAACAATAAAACAACAGAAGTAATAGAGAAGACCTCGTCGGACTTCTCTATGTCCTGTTGTTCTCCTTGTTTAGGTTCTTAATTAGGGTTCCAGAACACCTATACCATTTGTTATATTGGGTTCTATGATTAAATAATCGAATAAATCTACTACTCCATCACCATTACTATCGGTATTCACAAAACCAAAAACACCAGTAACAATATCCGGTTCCATCAGTAGATAGTCGAATACATCAACGGTGAAATCCTGATTGATATCTCCTGAATACAAAGCCCACACGCCAGTGGCAACTTCTACCTGATTGTTACCAAAGGCTTGTGCGTTAGCTATGCTGAAATCATAGGTTGATGAGGATGGAATCGTAATAGGATTGGCACTCCAGGTTGTTAAGCCATTTCGTGTGCGAACCACCACATAGTAACTACCGCTATAAGATGTACTAAAGTTGGCTGTTGCTGTTCCATTCGTCTGTAATAAGCAAGAAGAGGTGGCTATTACCGAATACGGAGCGGTGGCTGCATGAAGCTCAACCGTTATAAGTTCTGTTTCAGTAGTTGAGCCACTAACTCCTTGATTGTACAATACGGGTTGCATTTGGTTTCCTCCTAAATAATATCCCTGTATGAATAATTTAACTTGAAAGGCATCACATGGAGTTACCGTTATATTCATTGGTGCTGAACTCGCTTGGCAACCGGATGCATTCGTTACTTGTACTTGAAGATTTGCTGCGGTATTGAGCGTGAAATTGGCAGTATTGTTTTCACAAGGGAAATCGAAATTCTGTACAAGGGCTTTGCTTCCAATACTTCCATCGGCATAAACCACATACGGTACATCTTGATATACCCCTAAACGCAAGTATAACGCTGAGCCTCCGGAAAACGAAGTTGTGCCAACTGTTGTCCAGCTTGAACCATTGAACTTTACTACCGTAGCTTTAGAACCTGAACTATTATCATTGTACGATACATAAGGAATATGATTACTAAACGTAATGGAGGTGTATGGCGAATTACCGGCACTGAAACCCTGAGGGCCAACGAACACCCAGTTACTTCCGTTATATTTCATTACACTTACTTTTGAACCAACGCTTGCATCACGGAACGATATATACGGTGTTCCATTATCTATAGCCAGCGATAAAAATGTTCCGGCACTTGGTGTAAAGGCATTGCTTCCAACATTTACCCAAGTACTTCCATTATACTTCATCACCGTAGCTTTGAAGAAAGGACCTGTTTCCGTAAATGCAACATACGGAGTTCCACCGTCAAAGG
>JAEUVD010000016.1 GCA_016787065.1 Chitinophagaceae bacterium | reverse complement strand
CGCCTGTACTATGTTTATATCTGTATAAACCAGGTTCTAGTTCTTCAAGAAAAGCTTCAAACCTAGACGTATCATAACGAGGATATTTCAGTAAATCTTCGGCGGAATTAGATTGGAGATCAATATGCACCTTAGCCGCTATGTAGTTCAGCCCGGCATTTCCAAAGGCGAGAATATCTGATGGTTGATACGTTTTGAAATTGGTGTTTTCTACTTTAAACTGAATAGTTCCAGGAGTAACATCCCAATCCTTGCTTCTTAATAAGCCCTCCAATCTATTCCCTTGCTTATCGATAATAAAACCCGGCACATCGTTGTGTTGAGCAGCACTTATTAAATGTTGGCCGAGAATTAGGATTAAAAAAAGATATCTCATAATAATCATTTTGTTGAATAGCTAATATAAAAAATTCTGAATTAGTTTCAAGCCATGTTCTGTCATAAAACTTTCCGGATGAAATTGCACGCCGTAAACAGGTAGCTTTTTATGCTGTAAACCCATAATGAGTCCGTCTTCAGAATAGGCCGTAACTTCTAATTCTTCAGGGAAATTAGTTTCATCAACCACCCAACTATGATATAAACCTACTTGAAGATTCGAGGGTATTTCCCGAAATAATTTACAAGGTTTAATCCTTGATAAGTTAGTACGATAACCATGACGGGGTTCTTTCAGGTTAATTAATTTTCCACCGAAAACTTCGGCAATGGCTTGATGGCCTAGGCAAATACCCAAGATTGGTTTGTGCTTGTAAGCATGTTGAATAAGCGATAACAGATTACCCGACTCCGAGGGAATAGCCGGTCCGGGTGAAAGAAGTATATGCGAATAGTTCTCCAAAGACTGCACATCAACCGCATCATTTTTAATAATGGAAATTTGGCTCACATTACATTGTCGTAATAATTCCACGAGGTTATATGTGAAGGAATCATAATTATCGAGGAGAAGAATATGCAATGCTTTATTTTGTGCCGAAAATAGAACATCCCTCGCAATGATGTCATGTGAAACCATAAAAATCACACTTCGAGAAAAAGGTAAAAACCGAGAGCCTTTTTTTTTGGTGTTGAATTTTGAAGCCACGCACGGTTATATTTTTTCATTAGATGAATTAAAAAATCAAGCCCTTCGCATTCAATTTCCAAATTTTGAATTTCGAAATAACCTTCAGCCCTCTGCTGCCATTACATTAGAAAAATTCCCGTTGTCGTTGGTAGCATATCAACAAGGATTTCAACTTGTACAAGAACATTTACGTTATGGTAATTCATTTCTTACCAACCTTACTTGTCAAACACCAATTGTTACTGAGGCAGATTTAGACCAACTGTACGCAACCTCCAAAGCCAAATATAAAATTCAATGTAAAGACGAATGGGTATGCTTCTCACCAGAAACATTTATTCAAATTAGAAATAACCAGTTGTTTTCCTTTCCAATGAAAGGCACAATCGATGCTTCGATATCCCATGCGCAAGAATTATTATTAGCCGACGAAAAAGAAACCGCCGAGCATTATACTATAGTTGATTTATTGCGCAACGACATGAGTATGGTTGCCCGAAATGTTCAAGTGAAAAGATTCCGTTACCTCGATAAAATTAAAACACGTACAAAAGATCTCTGGCAAATGAGTTCCGAACTTGTTGCCGATTTGAATGACGATTATCTTGATCATCTCGATGAAATTATATTTACTTTATTACCTGCCGGAAGTATCAGCGGGGCACCGAAACAAAAAACACTTGACATTATTCGTGAAGCAGAAAATTACTCGCGCGGTTTTTATACCGGTACGGCGTTTTACTTCGATGGTCAAAACTTAGATAGTTGTGTATTGATTCGATTTATAGAACAAACACCACAAGGTTTAGTATATAAAAGTGGTGGTGGTATTACAACCCAAAGCACCTTGGAACAAGAATATGAAGAAATGATTGCTAAAATCTATCTTCCAATTTAAACATACTATCCATCTTCAAATTACCAATAACATTATTGCTTGGTAAACGTGTAAGTGCTTTGCTGTTGCTTCTCGATTACTTTAATTCGATACATTCCGGTTGGCCATTGTTTGATTGGGATTTGTAAAACTTGTTCCGGTTGGCGTTGCTCATACAGCAAAGAACCTTGCATATCATAAACAGAAAGAACATCTATAGTATGATTCACCTTAATAAAAAGTTCATCACTGGCAGGGTTCGGATATACTACAATGCTTTCCGGTTCCTTCACATGGTTTGTTTCAACAGTTAGGTAAGTATAAGGTGCCGACATGGCATCACAACCATAACTATTCGTAACTTGTACGGAGTAAATTCCATTTACGGTAGGTGAATACTGTTGCGATGTAGCCGATGCTATCGGATTACCATTCTCAAACCATTGGTACGTAACGAAACTCTGTGTGGTAGATAGGGTGGTTCCTGATTGTGTGATAACCGGCGTTGGCATGGGGTTTACCACCACATTTAAAGAAGTAGTACCTGTACACCCATTAACATCGGTGCCGGTAACCACATACAGGTTAGTAATGAAAGGTATATACGGTTGTCCGTTCACTACGCCGTTGGTCCATTGATAACTAACTGCGCCATTCGCATTGAATATAACGGTATCACCGGCACAAACGGTAGAATTCGTTACGGTGGCAGTTACCGTTGGTGGCCCGTTGAATTGAACTTGATTGCTTAAATAGGTATTCCCGTTATACGTACTTTGAATTTGATAAATACCACTTTGTGTAGCGAGTAAGGTGCTTAACGTTGCTCCTGGTATAGGACTTCCATTCAATAACCATTGTACGGTACCCGAGGGTGGTATGGTTGTAAATAGTGCCAAAGGAAAGCACGAATTTAAAACGGGTTGATAGGTTGAACTGATGCTGGAAGTAATTTGAGGTGTAATGGTTAAGCAAGTACTACAATTAAGTTTAATATCAATGTGCGGATGTTCCATCGGGAAAGTTGGAAAAGGAAAAGCATACATCGGAATGTAATTGTTGTTCCAACCAAAAGCTAACGGAAGTGTTTGTATATAACCACAGGTTCTATTCGCTGGTTCATACGCAGGATAAGAATTGGCATCAATCATCTTATAATAGTAAGCGAGAAACACATTGTACTTATAATTTGTACCATTCCAAACCGTATCAAAAGGAATCACATTATCACCACTTAAAAACGTTGTTGAAACTGCTACCTTCTGATTAGCTCCTACCAGCGTGTTTGGAATATCAACCTGAAAACAATGGATTCCATTGGCATTGGAATCAGCCCAATTCGTAGTCGTAAGTGGAAAATTTACCACAACCACTTGAGGTGAAAGCGCATTTTTGCTGCGCAACGTTCGCTTTACGGAATCGTAAAAAGGTAACTTGAAATAAACTGTATCAAAACCATAATTCGACATCATATTATTGAAATAAAATTCCGGTAAGTTACTGTTTACGGAATTGTCGGAATAGACTAATGACACACGTAGTGTATCCACCACGCCAGGTTTAGATGGGTTACGATTATAACGACCATAGACTTTCACTGAATCAACTGAATACACATCCTGTGGACTAAGTTGCATTTGTCCGAAATAATACACATTGGAATTGAGATCATAAAATTGAGGATCAAGAACCAAGGCATTACTTACCACACCCAGCGTATCATAACCTGACCCAAAAAGCCACAATACGTTATGATCACGCCACAAAGGATAAAACGAGGAATCGGTAGTAGCATAGCTTTGCTTACAATAATCGTTATAACTATACCAACGTGATTGACCAAAAGCTAGGTTATGAATTAAAATAAATAAGGAAAGAAAATAAGAAATTCGTTTCATAGTACACATTAACGACAACTAAGGTAATTTATTTGAATTACATTGCATCTATCCGATTAAAAATATGTTTACCATAGCTTCTCCATACAAACCCATGGGCGACCAACCCGATGCCATTAAACAGTTAGCACAAGGCATTCGTGAAGGCGAGAAATTTCAAACCTTATTAGGTGTTACCGGATCCGGCAAAACTTTTACGATGGCCAATGTAATTGCCGAAACACAAAAACCAACCCTCGTGCTCACACATAATAAAACGTTAGTTGCGCAATTGTATGGTGAGCTACGACAATTCTTTCCGGAGAATGCGGTGGAGTATTTTGTTTCCTATTACGATTACTACCAACCCGAAGCCTATTTACCTTCTACCGGTGTATATATTGAAAAAGATTTAGCCGTTAATGCGGAACTTGAAAAACTTCGATTACGAACAACTTCTAGTTTACTAAGCGGACGACGCGACATCGTGGTAGTGGCGTCGGTATCCTGTATTTATGGTTTAGGAAACCCGTTAGAATATGCCAATGGTATTATTCGTATTTCGGTAGGACAAAACTATGGTCGTAATAACCTCTTACATCATATGGTGAATACGCAATATTCGCGCAGTGTGCTCGAATTCGATAAAGGTATGTTTCGGGTGAAAGGCGATACCGTGGATATTAATTTACCTTATGCCGATGAAGGGTTGCGTGTTATTTTCTTTGGTGATGAAATCGAAGAAATACAACGAATTGAAATTGTAAGCGGAAAGAAAATTGCTTCGGTACAGGATGCTGCTATTTTCCCGGCCAACATGTATCTCGCACCACAAGATCAAATGAAAAATATTGTGTTCGAAATTCAGAATGAAATGGTAGCACAAGAAGCCTATTTTAAACAAGAAGGAAAATTTATTGAAGCACAACGTATCAAAGAACGAGTTTTATATGATTTAGAAATGATCCAAGAACTTGGTTATTGTAAAGGCATCGAAAACTATTCACGCTTTCTAGATCGAAGAAACCCAGGCGATCGTCCGTTTTGTTTGTTTGATTATTTTCCGAAAGATTTTTTATTAGTAATTGATGAAAGCCATGTAACCATTCCGCAAATAAGTGGTATGTATGGTGGCGATCGTGCCCGCAAGATGAACTTAGTAAGTTATGGCTTCCGTTTGCCTTCGGCACTGGATAACCGACCGCTTAATTTTGGTGAGTTTGAGCAACTCATCAATCAAGTTGTATTCGTAAGTGCTACGCCAGGAAAATATGAATTGAATTTATGTGAAGGTGTTGTAGCAGAGCAACTGGTACGACCAACCGGTTTGCTAGACCCGCCCATTTCCGTTCGCCCAAGTATAAATCAAGTAGATGATTTGCTAGAAGAAATTGACGAACGAGTGAAACGAAATCATCGAGTACTGGTTACTACACTCACCAAACGATTGTCGGAAGAACTCAGCAAATACATGCAAAAACTCAATATCAAATGCAAGTACTTACATAGTGGCATTGATGCGTTAGAACGTGTAGAAATTTTACGCGACCTCCGTCTTGGTAACATTGACGTTTTAATCGGTGTGAATTTATTGCGTGAAGGCTTAGATCTGCCTGAAGTTTCGTTAGTAGCGATCATGGATGCCGATAAAGAAGGCTTCCTTCGTGATGAACGCTCGCTTACGCAGATTGCAGGCCGAGCTGCTCGTAATGCCGATGGCTTGGTCATTTTCTATGCAGATAAAATTACCGCAAGCATGCAAAAAACGATCGATGAAACGAATCGCAGACGTGAAAAACAAATGGCATACAATACCGAACATGATATAACCCCAACCACGGTTATAAAAAGCACCGAACATATTTTACAACAAACAGCGGTACTAGAAATTAAAGGTTTAGAAGACGATAGAAACTATTCACTTCCATCACAAACTACCTTGCAAGCCGCAGAGCCTGATTTAGATTACAAATCACAAAAAGAACTCGAAAAGCAAATAGCTTCCATTAAAAAACAAATGGAAAAAGCAGCCAAAGATTTAGACTTTATCGAAGCTGCTCGCTTGCGTGATCTAATGATGGATTTGAAGAAAGGATTGAAGTAGATCGTCCTTTCTAAAGCTGTTTATGGATTAGAATCAATTCGGGGTTAGCCACACCACACGAACGGATTTATCACGCCCATCTCGTTCCAGTACCAAGGTTGCATACATATTCCGTTCGCGATCATAATCTGAAATGGTGAATAAACCGAGGTTATGATCCTTTTTTCCATCCGGTTTCCCGAAAATGAATTGACGTGGTTGCGTGGTATTCTCACCAATTGGAAAATAAAATCCATCACATTCATCTAGCCCTCTAATTTTTGTGATCTTACCTTTTTGCATACTTTCCTGATTGCGTTCAATATCATTCATCAAAACATACGATTTATCTTTCCCTGATAAATAAGCGAATGATTTGTATTGATTACCTCCACCTAAAGCCTGTGCGGTAAAATCTCTTTTATAGTGATACAGGGGATACGCTGAGGCACCGGCACCACCGGTAAGTATAGAGCTGTTTAAACTATGTTCCTTTGGAACCAATAAGGTTTGTGATAAACTACCTGAAGCGCTGTAACGCATAACGGCTAAGTCGCCCAAAACATATTCTGTGCTACTCGAACTTCCACGTTGTGTTGTAATAATTTCTAAACCTTCCAATACAATACTATAACCCCCATCATCTTCCATATACATATTTTGAAGCACCCCTGAATAATTTTTCTTCTCTCCGAATAAACCTTTATACGCATCGTTAATGGCTCCCCATTCCACATCCGGACCATCCGTTGTAGTTGATGTTACCGGATCATGAATAAAGTGTCTTAAAGCATAATAGGTTGTGTTACCACGTAATTTCTTTCCATTCGCATCACGACTACCAGGTGTAACAGTAGCTTGAAGTAATACATGAATTTTTTGTGTTCTCGGATTTACTTTCATAATCGCACCCATAGCTCGTAGTTCCTCTTCGTAAAGCAAACTCTCGTATTTTACTTGCTTCTCGTTTTTACTAAAATGTGCCATCAATAATTCTGTTTCTTTTCCTCCTGAAGAACGCGTGTTATAGCCATTTAATAAAGCAATCGCTTCTTTGTCGCCCATCACTGCGATATCTACTATTTCAATATATTTATATTGGCCTTCCGGTGAACTTAAATACGATCGACTAATTTCTTCATTCATGTTGTTATAATGAATTAATTCAACACGTTGGTCACTCTCAGAAGCAAAACTATTAAAACAAGCCACGGCATAATTTTCGGAATTAGGATCACGGCGAACCACAAAATCAGGTAAAGGAACACCTCCGAATGCCACGGAATAACCATCCCATATCTTCAGCTTTTTTAAAGTTGCTAAGGTTTCCTGACTTACTATTTTTCCTTCATTACCACTTATCACGATACGATGTAATGTAGGTGTTCTATCATCATACTCACTTAATAACATGGTTATATTGTTTTTTGTTTCTAAGCAAGCCTCCACAGATAAGCCCTTCAACTTAGCAAATTTGTGTTGAAGTGTTCGGGTGAAAAGAACCTTATGTTCCGGACTATACATTTTTATGAAGATGCCATCCTTCACTGTTATATTCAAGAATGCCGTATTACCATTCTTCATCAGAATGATTTTTGCATTCCCTTTTTCCGGTTCTTCAAATCCTGGCGATTTGGCAATAACTTTAAATTGCGCTTTTAGTATAGCGTTTGGAACAAAACAGAAACATAATAAAAAGGCTAACGTAATTTTTCTCATAGGATAACTATTTTTTCAAATATAGTATAAAATAAAAAAGTCCGTCTGTAAAAACGGACTTCAATATCATTTTATAAAAAATTATTTCTTCACAATCTTGGCTGTCAAAACACGCACATTTACGTTCGGTCTATCGCCTGCACTGCGTTCCACATTCGCTATGGCATCCACCACTTCTTGTCCTTCAAGTAATTGTCCGTAAACCGTATAGCCATTATCTAAGAAAGGTGTACCGCCAACGGTTTTATAATCATTACGAGCTTGTTCCGAATATTTAAAACCATTTCGAGCTTCAACCTGATTTAATTCTTCGTCGGTATATTTCTTGCCTACTACAATATAGAACTGACAACCGCTACTCGCCTTATCGGGATTATTATCTCGTGCTGCGGCAAGGGCTCCTTTTTTGTGATAGTATTTTTCCACCATAAATTCGGCAGGTACTCGATAGCCAACATCACCATTTCCTAACATTTGTCCGTCGGGTGCATTTTTACTTTGCGGATCGCCTCCTTGAATCATGAAACTAGGTATTACACGATGAAAGAGTAAGCTGTCGTAAAAACCTTCTTTCACAAGTTTTAAGAAATTCTCACTGTGTTGAGGTACATCAGCATAAAGTTCCAATTTAATATTGCCCATGGTGGTTTCCATTAAAACCATTTTGTTTTTTATTTTTTTAGCTTCCATTTGGAAACATAAAAACAAGAGGGCTGATAGGGTTACAACGATTTTTTTCATGGCGTAAAAATAAGGTATGATAAATTAATTTTTTGCAAGATAGAATAAAGTATTACAACGTTGTGGTTGCAGTATAGCCTGAGCCTGTTCGTAAATAGCCTCGGTGGTTACGGCATTAAAGCAATCAAACTCAAGGTTCATTTGTTCGGCATTGCCCAGTAATTCGTAGAAGGCCAAGTTATTAGCCCGACTTAATAAACTCAAATCCTCGAAGGCTAACATACTCTCCACTTTATTTTTTACTTTTTCCAATTCCGTTTCTGAAATTTTAGTTTGCTTCAGTTTATCTAATTCAACTTCAATGGCTGCATTCGCTTGTTCAGGTGTAACGTTCGGAAGAATTTTTCCTTCGATAATAAGTAAACCATTCTCAACACTACCGGTATGGTAACAATCTATCTGACTAAACAATTTTTGTTCCTTTACCAATGCTTGATGCAAACGAGCTGATTGTCCGCCCGATAACACTTCCGTAATCAAATCGGCTGCGTAGTACAATGGGTTACGACGATCACAAATTGGATATGCTTTGTAAATAACACTTACTGGAACATCCTTTTCAATGCGCAGTTCACGTCCTTCATGTTGTTCAGGTTCAGGTGCGATATTACGCAGGTATTTATCGCCGGAAGGAATAGGTGCAAACCATTTTTCACATAGTGTTTTAACCTCTGTAATGCTTATAGAACCCGCAACACATAATATCGCGTTTTGCGGATTGTAATGTTTTTTAAAGAAAGCTTTTACATCTTCCAATTGTGCTTCTTCAATATGCGAAAGTTCCTTTCCAATAGTCATCCATTGATAGGGATGTTGTTTATACACCAATTCGCGGAGGTATTTCCAAACATCCCCATAGGGTTTGTTGATATAATGCTCTTTAAATTCTTCGCACACCACTTTGCGTTGCACGTCTAAACTTTTCTCGCCAAATGCTAGAGAAAGCATGCGATCACTTTCCAGCCAAAAAGCCGTTTCGATATTTTTAGCAGGAAGTTGAATGTAATAATTGGTCAGGTCGTTCGTGGTGTAAGCGTTGTTCTCTCCACCGGCTTGTTGTAACGGCTCGTCGTAATCCGGAATATTAATAGAGCCACCAAACATGAGGTGTTCAAATAAATGAGCAAAACCTGTTCGGGAAGGGTTTTCATCTTTGGCACCTACATCATATAGTACGTTAACCGCCACCATGGGTGTGGTGTGATCTTCATGAACAATAACGCGCAACCCATTTTCTAATGTAAACTTCTCGAACTGAATCATGCGGCAAAGTAAGGGATAATTTGGTAAATCTAAGCTTGACTTACTGGTTGAGAGTGTTCTGATGTTTAGGTATTCTTGTCTGAATCACAGATTGGACGGATGTAGAAGATTACACAGATGATTATTGTTTACGGATACGTGCAATCCGAGTAATCCGTACCATCCGTGATTCTGACTGAATGATTGTCTGAATCACAGATTGAACGGATGTAGAAGATTACACAGATGAAAATTTATCAACTATTTGTGTTATCCGTTTATTACGAACTAGAAGCAACGGGTGACAACGATGACGAGAATGATCTCACGCTGGCGCGAGAATTAGCGAAGCGGTTCTCGTGCCTATATGGAATTTGTTTTTCAAGTGCCTTGATTATTGTTATAACCAAGAAGGGAAGGTGCCTTTAAGAAAAATAAATGGCACAACTCGAAACACATTAATTACTTACGTGAAAAATTGCATTGATGCATATTGTAAAACACTTAGGCACGAGAACCGCTTCGCTAATTCTCGCGCCAGTGGGGTTAGTATGAAAAGTAATTTAATTTAAGACCACTTTCTTTATCGCTCCAGATATTTTGATGTAGTAAATCCCTCGAGGCATATCCGAAACATTCATTTCATCTTTGTATGATTGAAATACCTTTCTACCGAATACGTCATACATTTCCTTCTGTAATTCGTGGTTTTTTAAAAAATTATTTTCATTAATTCGAAAAAAAATCTTGCCTGAAGCTGGATTAGGGTAAACGCTAAATGTGTTGTATAAATCTGCATTCGATATGCTAACTGGAGTGCATTCTTTCACAACCGAAAAAGAATTATTTGCTTGATTAAGGGTTATCAAATCGTGTCCGCCGTCATTGTCTAAATCTTTCATTACAATTTTAATAGGTAAATAGCCTATGGTTGAACTGAGCAAAATACTTATACTTGGGGAAAAAGTTCCGTTACCATTACCTGCGAAAAACTTTAAAGATCCCGAAAAAGAATTGCCTAATGCTCCAACCAAATCTATATTCCCGTCATAATTTAAGTCCTTTAAAAGAATATAATTTGTAGAATTATTAAAACTTTGAGATCCAAGAGAAGTAAATGTACCATTTCCTGAACCTAAGTATAAAATAGAAACTCCATTATTAGAGTTACAAGTAACTAAGTCAACAATTCCATCATTATTGATATCGGCCAAGTCAAAGCCAGGAGAAGATGAACATGCTACTGTTGATGTTAAGGTAAAATTTCCACTTCCATTTCCTAACAAAATTGAAATGGATGAAGAACCTTGTAAAACGGCTATATCAATCTTACTGTCATTGTTAAAGTCACTAAAACGAATACATGCTGCTATATTATTAATCGGAATAACCTGACTAGAAGTAAAACCTCCAAGTCCATTTCCTAAATAAACTAATAAATTATTACTTAGATTATCTGAAAACACGATATCAATTTTGCCATCGTTATTTAAATCAGTACTTTCTACGGAAATTAGGTTATTGACAGATGAATTAAGTTGTATATTATTAATTAGTGTAAAGGTACCATCACCATTTCCTGCGAGAACGTAAATATTAGAGCCTTCTGCTAGTATTAGATCTCTATTACCTCCTGAATTAAAGAAACCTGAAGTAATATCAAGTGCGGATAAATTTGTATCTATTGCGTATTGATACCCACCTCCATTAATACCAAGACGAATCCCTAAATTAGAAGAACGTAAGATTACTACATCTTGAATTCCATCGTTGTTAAAATCTTCAACTTCAAAATCTTTAGGCATACTAAAAGTGCTATAGTTGATAGAATTATTATAGCATGGAATAACTTGACTATAAAGATCTAATTGAAAAATAATTACACTCAGTAATACTAAAATTGGTTTGCTAACGCAAAAATTTAGAAAATTTATATTACCGTTCAACCTCATAGAATCGATTTTTTTTATAATACAAATGTAACACACTTCCAATTTTGTCCTAATTTCAATCGAACAAATTGAACAGTTTCAGCTCACCCATGGTTTGTGCAGACACCTAAAGTATATACACAAATTATTGTTAGCTTTATATTCCCATGGAGTTAAAAGACAAACGGCTACATCGGGTATATGACAAAATGGTTTTACGAATTAAAGACAAACAAACTCTTTCACTTCGGAAATTATCGTCGTCAAGAAAAGAGGAAATACAATTTGGAAGATTTGTGAGGAATAAAAAGGTTACGTTGGATTTTTTAGAACAAGAGCTTTACAAGAATATACAAGCGCATGGTAGTTCATTACATTGCCTGCTTATTGAGTATACATCTCAAATAGGATTCAGTTTAAATCGTTGCGTAAAGGGCTTAGGTAAAATTGATAAAGGCCAGGTACAAGGTTTTTATATTCATCCTGTTTTAGCTATTGATGCATACAACTATGGCTGTTTAGGTATTGCTTCGCTTGAATTTATCTCAAGACCTTGGATTGACCCAGCATTAACACATAAACAAATAAATGCAGCGAGAACCAGAATGCTTTTTGAAGAAAAAGAGGGTTATCGTTGGTTTAGCAGCATACAAAAAGCACTTCCTCAATGCGTTCACATTCCAACAAAAACGGTAGTTGCTGATAGAGAAGCAGATATTTATGCATTACTCATAGGGCTCACCGTAGAGTTAAAAATTGATTATATCATTCGTTCAAGATTTGATCGGCCAATAGAAAACGGTGCTACTTTATTAAAAGAAGTGGAGAATTGGAGTGTTCAAAGTAGTTATCAAATAAAAGTACCAGCTACAGATAAACGTAGTGCCCATACGGCTAAAATGGTTATTAAATTTGGTCAAGTATCATTCAAAAAACCAGGAGGAAAGAGTATAAAAAAACAATCCAAACATTATTCTGCTTACATTGTGGAGGTAAAAGAATTGCAAGAGAGCGTTATTAATAATGAAAAACCTATTCATTGGGTATTGTTGACTTCGCATTGTGTTAATACTGCTGAAATGGCTTTACAGATAGTAGAATGGTACAAACAACGATGGAATGTTGAACAGGTTTTCAGAACATTAAAAACTAAGGGATTAAAAATAGAATCTAGCCAATTAGAGGATTACGAGAAACTAAAAAAAGTCACCCTGTTGGCACTCATAGCTGCTGTGAAGGTAATGCAATTGATAAGAGCTAGAGACGGAACAACTGAGCAACCTATGACTATAGCTTTTAATAGCGAGGAGAAGGCTTGTATGATTTTAGTGAATAAGCAATTAGAGGGCAATACTGAAAAATTGAAAAACCCGTATTTGTTCGATACTCTTGCCTATGCATCTTGGGTTATAGCACGTTTAGCAGGATGGAGCGGCTATAAAAGCCAAAGACCCGCTGGACCTATTGATTTTCTAACAGGGCTACAAAGATTCCATGAAATGTTTCATGGATATATGCTCGCTAAAGATGGGTGATACTTGTGTATATACTTTAGGTGCAGACACAAACCATGGAAATAGTTCTAACCTATAACGTTTGCTTTTCCTTCATAGCATAAATGCAAAAAGCTTCCTATTAAAAAGGAAGCCATTTGCTTTTTCATCAGGTATGATCAACTTAGTTCTTAATAATACGAACTACTTGTTTGAGTTGGCTGTTTTGAATAATTTGAAGAGAATATATTCCAGGTATAAGATGGTTAACGTTCATCACTACACTATTCAACCCTACACTTCCTTGCCAGGTGGCTTCTTGAACCAATCGACCACTCATGTCAATCAATTTAATTGTAGCATCTGTCACTTCCGTTAATTGAATATCCACTTTAAGTTCCGATTGCACAGGATTAGGATAAACCGCTACTTCTTCAGTTGATGAAGTAGTTGCAAAGTCATCGCCAGAAGCTTTAGCCGCAATTATTGATGATGTAGTAAAATAAGCACTGCTTGTCCAAGCACTACTACTGGTATTGCTGCAATTCGTTAATACCTGATATTCATAAGTGGTTGCAAGAGTTAATCCTGCAATGGTTTTAGAACTAACATTGGTAGTACCGGTGGTCCAACTGCTATTGGTAACCGGTTTCCAACGCACTGTATAGTACGGGCTGCTAGAATACGCAGGAGTCCAATTCAATTTCGCCGTTGTACTTGTAATGTTATTAGCAAAAAGATTGGTAGGGCTAGCGCAGGCACTATTGGTAGTAAATTGATAGTTGTTAGAATACGCACTAAAAGCACCACCACATACAATGGCTACTTGCACATCGTACAATGTATTGGGCAATAAGCCGGTAAGTAATTTAGGACTGTTAGTGCTTGTAACGTTAGTCCAAGAGCCAGTAGGTGCAACTCGGTAACGAATTGCATAATACGTTCCGGAAGGCAATGGCAATGAGTTCCAAGAAATTTGAGTTTGTGTGCCATTGGCTACAGTCGTGTGCGACACATTGGTTGGTGTTGTACAAGATGAATTCGTAGTGAAGTTTACAACTCCACACCAAGGCCCAGGTGTATTCGATGCACAGTATGCGCGAATCTGAACATCATATAACGTATTCGATTGCAAATTAGTTAATAATTTAGCCGTTGATGTACCATTGGAAGCAACAGACCAAATACTTGATGTGCTTGGTTTCCATCGAATTTCATACCAACCAATTCCTTCAATGGCAGCCCAACTCATCGTTGCAGAAATACCGGTGATGTTATTAAATAAAACGGAGGATGTATTAATCGTTAAATTAGTTGGCGCTCCAGGAATATAACACCCTTGAGGAGCCACATCCATAGCTAATAACTGACCGCCTTCCACAAATTCTCCGGCAATAGGATAATGCGCTTGGGTAACTAAAACATATTTACCTGCTCCTAAAATAGATGACATGTCAATAATACCAGAAGATTCTTCATCTTGTGTTAGAAAATTGGCTCCGCCTATAATAAATCGGCTAGAATCATGATAGGCAATTTGTTGCATTGCATCATTCGCTAAATTATATTCCCATATTTTACCTATACCCGAATTATTGCCAATGTCTTCTTGCAGATAAGCCTTTCCACTTTTTGCGATGCAAAGATTATCCATCATTTTCTGGCCCTCAGTGCCGTCTAACATGGCCGTAATGTTGCCACCTAATTCTGGGTTTTTAATATCGTTGAACGTAAGCTTCCACAACCGACTTGGTGCTGTTATGGCATTGGTGGTAGCAAAGTAGAAATCATTCACGTTATTTGGATCGAAACTGCCATCTTCTGGACGTAAAAATTTCGTCACCATCGAATCATTACTCTTTATGTTTAAAGCAGCACCAGTCATAGATGACACATTACCTAAATCAACTAAGCTAAATGATGTTGATGCAGAAGAAACCGTTGCACCTTCTGCAGGCATTCCGTTTACCTTAAGTCCGTATAACTTACCATTCGATAAACCAGCTTTATCAATCACCGAACCGTTGTTTGTTTTATTCCCGATATAAACATAAACCTGACCATCAGTTCCATCATCCATACCTATAACCATTGTTTTATCTTCGGTATTAGGACAGGCCACTGCATTTTCCCAAGCGAATCGACCAAGGTATGGCAACTGATAGGATATCCCTGCTTCACTTCCGGTTACGATATGAGCGAATGCTCGACCTTCTAGTCCGGATTCTTCCCCGTTCATGAAAATTTTATCTTGAGTTCCTAAGCCGGTAAGAGGATTATAGAATGCTGTTGGTTCTGGTAAGTCAGCCGAACAAAGACGATTAAATCGTGCATTGGTATCTGGAGAAGAAGCACTCGCTGTGGTATAGGTACTTCCATTCCACAACTTTACTTGTTGTACTAAATCGGATCCGCTGATTACCGACAAATTATTTTTGTCAATCACCCATTTAGATACAAATGCTCCAATAGAACCATGTGCACGAACTGCTCCTTTAGTATTCTGTAGCTCATGATTCATCAGTAAAGTAAAGGTGCCGTTACCGTTATCAAATGCACCTAGTCCATCAGGTATACCACACATCTTATAACCATTATTTGCAGAATCTTGAACGGTTAGGATAGAGGTAAAGGATACATCAAATCGACTAGGTTTAATATAAGGTGTACTACTTGAATTTACTCCGGTTACCCCTTGCGACAATGTTGGAGGTGCAGGAGCAACAAAGTTGTTCAACTTATTTAATCCGCTAAGGCCATATGCAATTAAGTGACTTGTAATACCTGTGGCCGTGCCTATACCATTTTCAAGTGGTGAAACTTGACCATAATCATTATCATTACAGATGGCTATAGTACTATCATTCAAGATGGCAAGTCCTTCTGGTTTTTCTAACGATACTGGCCAACCATTTGCTAATAAATCCATGGTCAATTTTTTAGTCACTGGCTTAATGTTCTTGTTTGCAAGTCCGGTTGAATCAACTAATGCTTCCAAGGTTAATCCGCCATATAACCCTGAATGGACAGGTGTTGCTTGATTAATATTAATTTCATACAATCTTCGATAATCGGAAGTGCCTCTGATGGCCGTTTCTAATACCAAAAATGTACTATCGTTTATAGCAGCCATATCTCCGATTTTCCAATCACGCAATCTGATTTGGTTGGGGCCACTAGCACCAATGATGCCATCATTTAAGTACGCAAACATTCGTTGCGTATTCGTAACCGGATCAATTTCAATAATACGATGTACACGAGAAGCTTCACCTACAGACTTCGATGGATATAAAATAGGACTTTGAATGATGGCATAAATTTTACCATTAGGCGTAATAGAAATCCCTTCAAAACCTCTGTTGTTTTTTCGATATTTGAAAACGGTATCTAATGCAACATCCACTGATTGCGCGTTGGGTAGGTTATAGTAAGGCGTATATCGTTTGATTAAAACTCCATTTGAATTTAATTTCCAAATAGTTGCTCCTCCTTCGTCACATAACCAAAAATTTCCTTGTGCGTCAACAACCAAACCTTCTGAATCAATACCGAAAGTATCCTTTGGTGCTATTTTAGAACTAAAATTAGAACAGTCTAACACCGTATCTGTTGATGCTTGCTCTTGGGCGGTACTTCCCAATCCTGTAGGATTAATGATACCACTTGCTGTGCTGCCTGAAGGTCGTTTAATGGTGATTGTTTGAAGTATATCAATTACTCCGTTGTACACCCGAATGCGGTGAATTTTAGGTGCATAAGAAGGGAACGTATACATTTTATCATAGGTAGGCCGACATGCTGAAGGATTGGCATTGGCTGCATCTATATTAACTCCACGATCAGAACAAACCCAAAATTCTTTACCATTCGTATTAGGTATTGGGTAAAGCCCTGAAAACCCTGCTTCACGATAGGTAATACCTTGAGCAGTTCCAATGGTTTGTGAAACTAAATTTTGATAATCTTGCAACAGATTAATTTGGGCATTTGTCGTTGTGGTAATAACCAAAATCATGGCTATTACAGCTAGGCGAAATAATTTTTTATACATAGATAGAATTTGAGGCAAAACTAGATTACCCTATCTCAAGTGCTATTTCCAAATGATTACCTAATTATTACTCTATTGTCATCAACTAATTTTCTAAAAAGAACTAGTTTGCGATAACGGCTTTTTTTGTTTCTAATAGAACCTTTAATTTTCTCTATTGATTGTTGTCGTTACAATAGTTTACTGAATAAAAAAAGATGGAGACAAAATTGGTACGCTAATTTTTTCGCTTAGAGAAGATGCCAACCGATACGGAAATCTATCTTCATAGAAGCTCACCAGGGAGGCAATAAATTTAATCTGAACCGGCTTGCCAGCTTGAACTGTTTATTGTTTACCGATCTGTGCTATCCGCCTAATCCGTACCATCCGTGATTCTGACCAAATAAGCCCTTCTCCAACCCCGAAAATCGTACCTAAACTCTGCCCAAAATTTTACCCCGATTTCTTTACTTTTGCGCTCCATTGGAAACAAGGGGTTTCTAATGATAAACGTAACATCATGACTTCAACCGAAATTCGTCAGCAGTTCCTGGATTTTTTCAAAAGTAAAAATCACCTCATCGTTCCAAGTGCACCGATTGTGGTAAAAAACGACCCAACCCTCATGTTCACTAATGCGGGTATGAATCAGTTCAAAGATTTCTTTCTTGGAAATGAAAAGCCTACGGCTACGCGCATTGCCGATACTCAAAAGTGTTTACGCGTGAGTGGAAAGCATAACGACTTAGAAGAAGTTGGTGTTGATACTTACCATCACACGATGTTCGAAATGCTAGGTAACTGGAGCTTTGGTGATTATTTTAAAGCCGATGCCATTGCCTGGAGTTGGGAATTACTAACGGAAGTTTATAAACTACCCAAAGATCGTTTATATGTTACCGTATTTGAAGGTGATGCCAAGGAAGGCTTACCACCAGCTAAAATAGCCTTAGGTGAATGGCAAAAATTAATTTCAGATCCGAATCATATCCTCTTCGGAAATAAAAAAGATAACTTCTGGGAAATGGGCGATACCGGTCCGTGCGGACCATGTAGCGAAATTCACATGGATATGCGTTCCGAGGAGGAGCGTGCCGCTATTCCAGGACATGAGTTAGTAAATAAAGATCATCCGCAGGTTATTGAAATCTGGAACAACGTATTCATTCAATATAATCGAAAAAAAGATGGTAGTCTGGAAGAACTTCCATCTAAACATGTAGATACCGGAATGGGCTTTGAACGCCTTGTTCGCGTAATACAAGGAAAATCATCGAATTACGACACCGACGTTTTCACACATACCATTCATAAAACTGCCGAAATTACAGGCAAGGTGTATGACTATAGCGATAGTAAACAAGCCATCGCGTTTCGTGTTTTAGCCGATCATATTCGGGCCATAGCATTCACCATTGCCGACGGTCAATTACCTTCTAACACGGGAGCCGGCTATGTAATCCGTCGCATTTTGCGTCGTGCTGTGCGGTATTATTTTTCCTTCCTCGATTATAAACAACCGTTATTACATCAGTTGTTACCGGTAATCGCAAATCAGTTTGAACATGTTTTTCCGGAATTAAAAAAACAAGAAGAGTTCGTAAAAAAAGTTATTCTGGAAGAAGAGAACAGTTTCTTGCGTACCCTCGATAACGGGCTTAAACGCATGAGTGAATACACCGAAGTTGCAAGCAGCAAAAAAGAAATTAGCGGTGTGCAAGCTTTCGAATTATCCGATACCTATGGTTTTCCTTTAGATCTAACTCAGTTGATTGCATCAGAAAAAGGTTGGACTGTTGATGTGGAAGGTTTTAACAACGAACTTCAAAAACAAAAAGATCGTTCACGTAAAGCCGCAACAGTAGATACCGAAGATTGGGTTATACTTGATCCAGAAGCGAAAAGTAGTTTTAGTGGTTATACCAAATCCGATACAACGACCCGCGTTATTAAATACCGAAAAGTGAGCGCCAAGGGTAAAACACAGTATCAATTAGTTTTAGAAGAAACACCTTTCTATGCTGAAAGTGGCGGACAAGTAGGCGATACAGGTTTCTTGATGATCGGAGGAGAAGGCATTCAAATTACAGATACTAAAAAAGAAAATGATTTAATTATTCATTTTGCCGATGCCTTAGCGGAAGATATGAGCGCAGAAGTAAGCGCGAAAATTGATGCCAGTCGAAGACGAAAAATTACCCGTCATCATAGCGTAACCCACCTTATGCATGCCGCATTACGACAAGTGCTTGGCACACATGTAGCGCAAAAAGGGAGTATGGTAAATGATGAAAATTTACGTTTCGATTTTTCGCATTTCGCGAAAATGACAGACGAAGAAATTTCAGAAGTAGAGAAAATTGTGAATCGAAAAATTCGTCAGAACATACCGGTTATCTTTAAAGAAATGCCAAAAGAAGACGCTATGAAACTTGGGGCTATGGCGCTGTTTGGTGAGAAATATGGCGATACGGTACGTGTGGTTATTATGGACGAAAACTATTCGATTGAATTGTGTGGTGGTACGCACGTTATGAGCACCGGAGAACTGAGCATCTTTAAAATTATTTCTGAGTCTGCCGTGGCCGCTGGTGTTCGCAGGGTGGAAGCTTTAGCCGGATGTAAAGCCGAAGCCTATATTAATCATGAACTTTCAGTGTTACGCGAAATCAGAACACAATTCAAAAATCCAAAAGACTTACTTGGTAGTATTAAACAAGTTCAAGAAGATAAATCGGGATTGCAAAAGCAATTAGATCGGATGGAGGCGAAGTTGTTAGTAGGTATCCGCAATGAACTACTAAGTAAACTGGAAGACGTAAATGGTAAGACCTTCTTATTTGATATTGTAGAAGTAAACAGCGCCGATGCTTTGCGTAAATTGGGAACGGATCTGAAAAATGAAATACCTAAAGACAAAGCATTCGTAGTAGTGCTTGCTGCCAACCTAGCAGGCAAACCTAATGTGGCCGTAGTATTAGATGAACAATCATCGTTTGACGCCACCAAAATAATTAAAGAACATATTGCGCCGCTGATTAAAGGTGGTGGTGGTGGCCAAAAAACAATGGCAACCGCAGGAGGTCAGGATGCCAGTCGCTTAGCAGACATTGGTGCGGTTGTGAAGGCGTTGTTGTAAACTACGAACTACTGATAGGCAGCAGATGATGAGGATGTTACAGATGCTATTTTTCACTTGTAAGATGTTGAAAAGACAACGAATAGTAAAAATAACCTTACCTCCTCGTTTTCCTTCGTGCCTTCTTCACTTGTAAATTTTTCACGGTAACAATATCCGGAGCTATGTAACAACCAGGATATTTTTTTTGCAAACGTTTTAGAAAGCGTTCCGCATCCTTCTTAGTTTCAAAATCGCCCACACGAATATGATAGTTTGGTCGATGATAAGAAATATAACTGTTCAATTTTTCTTCTCCCAAAAGAAAACTACGTTTAATTTCTAACGCTTGTTTTCTATCGATACCTTGATACACACAAATTCGAAAACCGGCTACCGAACGAATATTACCCACCACCTTCTTTCCATGATGTACGATAGCGCCCCCTTTCTTGTGCTGGGCTGCCTTCTTAAATTCGAGGGGTTTATATTCAATTCCCTTCATCGCACTTGGATTGTGCAACTTGACAGCTTTAGTTCGTTTGCTTCGTTTACCTTTTACGTGTCTTTTGGCCGATGTGGATGACGTTTGTGCGTGCAGCTCGGGCGTGTTGCCAATAAAAAATAAGACAAAAATAAACAATAAGGCCTTCATAGGTATGAGAGCAAAAGTAGACGAATTTTAGTATTCACCTGCCTCCTATCTTTGCACCCGCATGGATGATCGATTGAAACAAAAACGAATCGCCTTTTGGCTTTTAACCGGCGTGGGGATGCTTATGGTGCAGGTATTATTGGGAGGCATTACCCGATTAACCGGATCCGGTTTATCGATGACGGAATGGAAACCTATCATGGGATTTATACCCCCAACTTCGGATGCAGAATGGCATCTCGCTTTTGAGAAGTATAAAGAAATTGGCCAGTTCAAATACCTTAATCAGGATTTCAGTTTAAGTAATTTCAAATTTATTTTCTTCTGGGAATGGTTTCATCGGTTTTGGGCTCGCTTTATTGCCGTAGTTTTCGTAATTCCCTTTATTTACTTTCTGGTGAAGCGCTATTTCACTTTTGAAACCATTAAAATACTTTTATTATTATTCGGTATGGGAGCTGCTCAAGGCGCTATCGGATGGATTATGGTACTCAGTGGCTTAAACGATGAAGCACTCTATGTGAGTCATTTTAAACTAGCCTTACATTTTATTTCCGCCATGGTGCTCATTGCTTTTACGTATTGGTTTGCCTTGCGTTTATGGCTCTCGGATTCGGTACGGGTGTATCAACCAAAATTAAGAAAACTAACAGCGTGGCTTCTTGTTTTAATATCCGTACAACTCGTGTATGGTGCCTTCATGGCCGGCCTCAAAGCCGGAACCATGGCGCCAACTTGGCCAAGCATCAACGGCGATTATTTTCCGGAAGCCTTAAGCAAACACAGTTTGTTTTCGCATGGCATGAATATACATTTCATTCATCGTAATCTGGCCTACCTGCTTACTATCTTAAGTTTGTTGTGGACTATCAAAGCCTTTAAACTATCGCAAGTTGGTGCTTGGAATCGGTGGAAGTGGGTTCCTCTGGCCCTTGTTTGTATGCAGGTTTTACTTGGTATTTTAACGGTGTTACATGCATCCAAAATTGCTCGCAATAGCTTTGGAGCCTTTGAATATCTCGCACAGGCGCATCAACTTGTGGCTATGTTGTTAGCCATGAGTTTTGTTTGGGCTATATTCATACTTCGGTCAGAAAAAGGATTAACGCAAACCTCCAGCACTCATTAATCGTCTTCCACGATAAGAAATAGCTTTTTTTTCGCTATTTTTCACCAATTAAACACGTACTTATAGTTCCTTCATGAAAAGAATAACCTTTACTTTCTTAGCTGTTTTTTCGCTACTAACTTCTACTGTTGTAACCGCGCAAAAACTCTCTTTCATTGAAAACAAAAACCAATGGGAATCTTTCATTCACTATAAAACCGTAGTTCCTGAAGGTGAAATATTTTTTATCGACAATAAGCTCCGATATGTTTTTTATAATAAGCAAGATTTTGACGCTATTCATGAAATGAAGCATAGCAGTTACCTCGATGCCTATAACCATTTAATAAATTGCTTTGCCTATGATGTTTCGTTTATGGGTGGCAATTTGAAACCAGCTATAACTGCAACTCAAAAAAAATCGGCCTACCATAATTATTTTTTAGGAAATGACCCTAAGAAATGGGCTGGCCATGTTGGTTTATATGAAGGCCTTAGGTATAACAATGTGTATGACGGTATTGACTTAGCGGCGTATAGTGTTGAAAATAATTTTAAGTACGATTTGATCGTGAAGGCACACGCCAATCCGGCCAATATCAAGTTACAATATAGTGGTATTGAACCTGTGATACTTGCTGATGGAAGATTACAATTGAATTTGGGTTTTAAAACGCTTCAAGAATCTGCACCGTACACATACCAAATTATTAACGGTGTGAAAAAAGAAGTTGCCTGTAAGTATGTGTTACAACACCATGTAATAAGTTTTGAATTTCCCGAAGGCTATGATGCCAATGCTGATTTAATAATCGACCCTACCTTAATTTTTCAAACCTATAGCTCAGGAACTGCCACAACCTATGGCTTTAGCGCCACGTACGATTTAGCCGGTAATTTATATGCCGGTGGCGAGTGCTTTAGTGCAGGCTGGCCATCTACCGTAGGCGCCTTTCAGTTAGCCTATGCCGGTGGTGTAGATGCCGGAATTAATAAATACAACCCCACCGGAACGAGTTTAATTTACTCTACGTATTATGGAGGCGGCTCATCCGATTTACCTAACAATATGGTAGTGAATGCCGCGAATGAATTAGCGATTACGGGTTCCACTACATCCACCAATTTACCTACCACTTTTGGTTGCTATGATAATTCCAGTAATGGTGGTTCAGATGCTTATGTAGCGCATTTCGATGCAGCCGGTGCAACATTAATTGGTGCAACCTATATTGGAGGATCCTCAAGTGATGCTCAAAACATCGGAACATTGAGTCCGAATTATGGCGATGCCAATCGCGGTGAAATATTCTATGATACCAATGGCGATATTGTAGTTGCAACCAGTACCCAATCAAACAACTTTCCGGTTACTGTTGGTGCCTATCAAACTACGTTCGGTGGTGGTTCACAAGACGGTATTTTTTTCAAACTTACGTTCAATTGTTCGGCGCTCATTTTCAGTACCTTCTTAGGAGGAAGTAATTTAGATGCTTGCTTCTCTGTTGTAAAAAACTCTGTAGGCAACTGGGTTCTTGCAGGAGGAACAAATAGCACTAACTTTCCAACTTCCGCAGGTTCATACATAACCAGTAATCAAGGTGGAACGGATGGTTTCATTACTATTTTAAATTCTACTGCTACGAGTTTAGTAAAAAGTACCTACCTCGGCACGTCGGCTTTCGACCATGCATTTAAAGTGCAAGTAGACAATAATGATACGGTTTACGTTTGCGGACAAACCGAGGGCCCAACCTTTCCTGTAAGCGCAGGTGTTTATACCAACGCCGGTGGTAATATTTTTATCCAAAAAATACAACCCGATTTAAGTGCCATGGTTCTTTCAACCATCATTGGAAATACATCATCTAACTTGATTCCAACAGCCTTTCTGAAAGATTATTGCGGCAATGTTTATTTCACCGGATTTGGTGCAAATGCCGGACTTCCCTTAACAACCGATGCGTTTCAAAGCACTTCCGGAGGATTCTGGATTTGTGTACTTACCGGTGATTTTTCGAGTTTGGTTTATGCTACGTATATGGGTGTTCCGGGCGACCATGTGGATGGCGGAACAAGTAGATTCGACCCGCAAGGAATCGTGTACCATTCTGTTTGCACCATCAGTGCGTCACAATATCAATCTCCGGGTTGTTTATCGCCAAGCAATCAAGCAGCCAGTTGGGATGTAGCCAGTTTCAAATTTAATTTTGGCGTAGCGCCTATTTCTGCCGGACTCACCATTTCTCCAAATGATTCGGGTTGTGCTCCGTACACGATGGTGTTTAACAACACGTCTACTACTGCCGCTTCTTCTTATCTCTGGGATTTTGGCGACGGTACCACCAGCACCGTTACATCACCGGTGCATACCTTTCAAACAGCCGGATCGTATAATGTGATGCTCGTTGCGTACAGTCCGAATACCTGTTTTCCAAATGATACCGCCTATGTTATGGTGAATGTTGTGCCGGATGTATATGCCTCTTTCCACTCTGAAATTCATTTAGGGTGTGACCGTGATACTGTTCATTTTTCGATTGATAGTTTAAATCAAAATCCGAATGTTACCTATCAATGGTATTTCGGAGATGGTGCACAGAGTAATATTCCTATCATTCAACATGTGTACAATGCACAAAATATCTATAACGTTTTTTGTGTGGCAACAAATGGCTTTTGTAACGATACTGTTTATCAACAAATTAATTTACAGCATCCTATTAGCGCCGATTTCTTTACAGCAACTACATTGGGAAGTTTGCCAATCGATTCTATTTGTTTAGGCACGAACTTATTTGCCAGTGGTGTTTTATCCTTCCCGCAAGGATTTTTAGAGTACGCTTGGGATTGGGGTGATGGCACTTCAGAACCATTCTCTCCGGTATTCTCAACCTCACACCTGTACACGAGTGGCGGAAGTTTTCTGATTACACTCACCATTAAAGATACACTGGGTTGTACAGATACTTCCTTACAATGGGTGTATGTAGAAGATGCCTCAGCACAATCGGCTACGGCTTCCGACCTGCTTGCTTGCGTTGGCGAACCTATTCGCCTCCTTGATTCCATGGCATCATGGGTTCCTTCTTTTACTTGGGATTTTGGTGATGGCGCGGTTCATCAAAACATACACGATCCGCTTCATTCTTGGGATCATGCAGGAAATTACATCGTAACACTTACTGCGAATTATGCTATTTGTCCTTCCGTAACGAATACCCTCAATATAGAAATTGAAGATTATCCGAACATCAATTTAGGAGCCGATACGAGTATTTGTCCGGGTATAACCGGCACCATTATTTTATCCAATCTTATGAATCCGAATCAAGTATTAACTTGGAATACCGGAGATGTTACCAATAGTCTTTCGGTTGTTGACGAAGGACATTACTGGGCCACTGCTACGTCGCAAAAAGCCGGTTGCCTAACGGTAGATAGTATTTGGATTCAGCGCGATTGTTATTTGAATATTCCGAATTCCTTTTCACCGAATGGCGACGGACTAAATGATTATTTCATACCACGTGAATTATTAAGTAGTGGTGTAAAAACATTTCGAATGACTATTTATAATCGTTGGGGCGAGAATATTTATAGCACCACAGCTATTGATGGTCGTGGATGGGATGGCAAGTTCAACGGCAAGTTACAAAACATGGGTGTATATGTTTATACCATCGATGTACAGTTTAGCAATGCCGTGAAAAAAAGCTATCAAGGAAATGTAACCTTAGTTCGATAAGCCTTGTTGTTTGCTTTCTGCAAGACGTAAGTCAATATAGACAGGTAAATTTTAAGATTTGTTCATCTCTTCCTGTGTGATTTTATAATACCTAGTTGTGTAATTATATTATCTTCGGTTCTTCATGAATGTATTTGCCAAGATAGACCGAGCCTCCGTATGGCATGTGTTAATTCTGCTTACTTTTTGTGCATTTCCCTGGCATCAACGAACCAGTACTTGGGGAATAGTGTTATTACTTATTCATTTCGTCTCCGATAAAGATCTTCTTGAAAAACTAAAACGCATTCGAATTACACCTTTGGGCTGGACAAGTATTGCATTTTTCCTATATCATTTGGTAGGAATGCTCTGGACCGATTATACTTCCGATGGATGGAAATCTATTGAAACCAAATTGTGTTTTCTGTTATTGCCCTTTCTATTCGCTGGCGAAAATCACATAACGCATCGCAGCTTTCGGGCTATTATGCCTTACTTTCTTATATCTGGTGTGCTCGCCTTTGTGTACTCGTTTTTCTTTTCATTGCATAAATACGGGGCACAAGGTATGAAGGAGGTTCTAAACCGAGTTAACGTTTCCGAAGGCATCATGCACCCCGGATATTGGTCGAATTATTATGCCTTTGCCCTTGTTTACATGTGTTATGCGCTTTGGATTTATCCGGTTCGGCAAAAATTGTTTTACTACATCATGCTTCCCTTGCACTTCGCCATTTTCATTGAACTATGTTCTAAAACCACTTATATTTTCTTCGCGTTCTTTGGTATTTATCTGGCATGGCGGGCGATGTCTTTTATTCGAAATGTATGGTTACGATTAGCCTCCTTCATGGGTGCTTGTTTAATAAGCTTTTTTATACTTAGTTTTCTACCTCCGGTTAAAATTCGTATTGATGAAATAAGAAATGAAAGCAAACCGCCTCCGGCCAATCCGGCTTTTGCTCATTCTACGGAATCACGCTTGGCGGCCTGGGGACTAGAAAAAAAACTAATCGGCATAAACCCAATTATCGGATACGGAACCGGTTCGGCGAATCCTTTGGTTTTAAATGAAATGAAAAAGAAACATTACGACGATTTGGTGAAGTACAACATGCATACGCATAATCAGGTTTTTCATACCTGGATTGATTTAGGAATACCCGGCTTACTTTTATTACTTGGCTTCTGGATTTATGCCTTGCAAGATTTTGCGAGAAAACAAAATGGTTTGGGATTCTGGTCTGCCTTAATGTGCTTTCTGTATTTATTTACCGATGATGCCCTCGAAATACAAGCCGTTGGTGTGTTCTTTGTGTTCCTCGTGTTTCTGTTTCAGAAACTCCCCGGAAAACTAAAAACTTAAATCACGAGTTTATACCCAACGCCGCGCACACTTATAAAATATTGCGGTTGCTTAGCATCAGGTTCAAAATACTTTCTGAAGGTGGTAATGAAATTATCAATTGTTCGGGTGGTTGGAAATACATTATACCCCCAAACCATTTTCAAAATATACTCGCGGGTGATTACTTCATTTTTATTTTCCACCAGTAATTTTAGAAACATCACTTCCTTCTTGGTTAAACTATGTTTGTTCCCTTTGGTATCGCTACATTCTTGTGAGAGAAAATCAATTTTACTGTCGCCAATGGTAAATTCACTCACCTGTTCACCACTATGCTCGATACGTTGGTTTTTATTGATTAACTTCTCTACGCGTAGTAATAATTCTTCCAGATTAAATGGCTTAGTAAGATAATCATCCCCTCCTTTTTTCAAACCTAACACGCGATCGGCACTAGCACTTTTCGCTGATAGAAACAAGATTGGCACTAAATCATTTTGTAAACGAATCGATTCACATACCTGCAATCCATCCATATCGGGTATCATAATATCAAGAATGATACAATCAAAATATTCTTCTTTAAATGCTTTAAGAGCATCCTTACCACTTCCAACAGCGGTTACCATATACTTTTCCAACGACAAATTAAGTTTGAGTGCTTCTCTCAAACTATCTTCATCTTCTACCAATAATATATTGTATGGATTTGCAGGTAATGTTTTGGTCATATATTATATGTTAACTGAATCTGATTTCAAAAATAGAACCTTGCGGTGTATTGTTTTTCACGGCAATGTCATATTTATAAAGATGAATAATTTTCTTAACGAGGTACAAACCGAGTCCGGTACCTTTTGAGCGACGGGTATCTTCGTTGCCTATGCGATAAAATTTTTGAAACACATGTTCCTTTTCTTCATCAGGAATACCAATACCTTGATCTTTAATACAAAGAAAAACCTCGTCTTGTATTCTTTTCGTTTCGAGTTCAATATGAATCGGCTTTAACGAATACTTGCGGGCGTTTTCAATTAAATTACTCAGTACCAATTTCCATAAGGTGCGCTCTCCTTTAAATTCAAAAGATCGCTCGTTGTAGTTTCGAACGATTTCAATATCGGGGTAACGCATTTCAAACTCCTCCGCTTCTTGTTCTAACAAATCAATTAACTTAATATCATCCGGATACATGGCTTGCTTTCTATCTTCCAGTTGAGTAGCTAGTAAAATATTATTACATAAATCATTCAATCGATTCGATTCCTGAATAGTTGATTGTATCAATTGCATTTGGGTATCCTCATCTAACCGATGGCGTTCCATCGTTTGCATATTCAGTTTAATACCGGCAATAGGCGTTTTCAATTCATGGGTTACACTCAACATAAAATTCTGTTGAAGCTTACCTAATCTACGTTGACGGTAATAACCAATGTAAATTATCGAGGAGGCCAAAATAGTTATGAGAAGAAACGTACCGCCTTCCCCTAAATATTGTTTTTTTCTTCGAATGCGTTTCTCCTCTATTTTCTTGAGTTCGGAATTATAGGTTTCCGCTGAAAACTTAAGTTTATTTTGCAAAAGGTTTTTACGCTCTAATTGGTACACCACATAAGCTTGTTTATTTAAACTATAACCCCAAAAAACGATGGCAGCAATTACATAAACGAACAAAAGCGTGTACCCAAAGGTGAATTTCATGAACCACAAAAATACCATATAAATTTTTCTGGATTCAATTTGCAGGTTTACATTTGCATGCAACAGGACGATTTGATTATTGTTCATCCTGGATAAATAACTGAACTAATACTCAACTTCCCTTACACCATAGCGTGAATGCAGGTTGCGTAAAAGTTCTTAAAACGCAGTATATATGCATGCTATAGAACAACTACTTCAGAAACAGATTCTCATCATTGATGGTGCCATGGGTACCATGATTCAACGGTACAAACTTCAAGAAGCCGATTACCGCGGCGAACGATTTGCTACTTGGCACAAGGATATTAAGGGTAATAACGATTTACTTTGCATTACCCGTCCGGATATTATAATTACTATCCATAAACAATATCTGGAAGCCGGAGCGCATATTATTGAAACGAACACGTTTAATGCGCAAAAAATTTCATTAGCCGATTATGATATGCAAGATCTTGCCTATGAAATGAATGTGGCCGCCGCTCAATGCGCTCGTAAAGCGGTGGAGCAGTTTCATGCTGAAAAAGGACCCAATGTTCAACCCGCCTTTGTGGCTGGTGCCATCGGACCCACCAATCGTACCTTATCCCTTTCACCGGATGTAAATAACCCGGGTTATCGCGCGGTTACCTTTGATGAGGTTGCCGATGCTTATTACGAACAAATTCAAGGCTTGATAGACGGAGGCGTTGATGTTCTACTCATTGAAACCATCTTCGACACCCTCAATGCCAAAGCAGCAATTTATGCCGTGAAGAAATTCTTCCACACGCATCCTGATAAAAAATGTCCGGTAATGATTTCGGGAACCATTACCGATGCCAGCGGACGAACCCTTAGCGGACAAACCCTTGAAGCGTTTTATTATTCCGTTGAGCATGCCGACCCAATTAGCGTTGGTTTCAATTGTGCTCTAGGTGCTACACAAATGCGCCCTCATATTGAAGAACTGAGTAATCTTGCAACCTGTGCAGTAAGTGCTTACCCCAATGCTGGTTTACCTAATGCCTTCGGCGAATATGACGAACTACCGGAAGATACCGGCCATATAATTGAAGGTTGGGCGAAAGAAGGCTTGGTGAATATTGTGGGTGGTTGTTGTGGTACAACACCCGATCATATTGCCTGCATTGCCAAACAAGTGAAGGGTTTGGCCCCAAGAAAATTTTCTCAAACTAATGTGTTGCCCGCTTAACAAGTAACCCTATTAATTTTTCTTAGTAAACGAAATTGAACCATGAGTAAACTGCGTATTTCAGGATTAGAGCCTTTACAGGTTTTCGACGGAAGTAATTTCATTAATGTTGGTGAACGTACCAATGTTACAGGTAGTAAAAAATTTGCCGAACTTATTCGGAATGATCAGTATGAAGAAGCATTGACTGTAGCACTTCAACAAGTAGAGAGTGGTGCCCAGATTATTGATATTAATATGGATGATGCCCTTCTTGATGGCGAAAAAGCCATGGTAACCTTTTTGAATTTATTACAATCAGACCCTGCTATTGCCAAGGTACCTATTATGCTCGATAGCTCTCGTTTCAATATACTAGAGGCTGGTTTAAAATGTGTTCAAGGTAAATGCATCGTAAATTCTATTTCTCTGAAAGAAGGCGAAGAAAAATTTTTACACGATGCACGTGTTTGCAAATTATATGGTGCCGCTGTTATTGTAATGGCCTTTGATGAAGACGGACAAGCAGATACGCTAGAACGCCGGGTAACGGTGTGTACACGTGCCTATAAACTTCTAACAGAACAAGTTGGTTATGCGCCACATGATATTATTTTCGATCCGAATATTTTTGCTGTAGCCACCGGATTGGAAGAACATAATAACTATGCCATCGATTTTATTGAAACCTGTAAAATACTTAAACAACAATTTCCGGATTGCAGTATCAGTGGTGGTGTAAGTAATTTATCGTTTTCATTTCGAGGAAATAATTATGTACGTGAAGCCATGCATAGTATTTTTCTGTATCATGCGATTAAGGCCGGTATGGATATGGGGATTATTAACGCCGGTGCTTTGCCAATTTATGATGATATTGAATCCACATTAAAAGATAAAATTGAAGATGTACTTTTCAACAAACATGCAGGTGCAACAGATGCCCTTATTGAACTGGCCGATTCGTTAAAAGGAAAAAAGAAAAGTACAGAAGACCCAGCGCAGCAAGCATGGCGAAGTTTAGCCGTAGCTAAGCGCTTGGAATATGCCCTTGTACATGGTATTACAGAATTTATAGATCAGGATACGGAAGAAGCTAGACAAACATTCTCTAAGCCCATAGAAGTAATTGAAGGCCCCTTAATGGATGGTATGAATGTGGTGGGCGATTTATTTGGAAGCGGTAAAATGTTTCTTCCACAAGTTGTAAAAAGCGCACGCGTTATGAAGCGCAGTGTTGCCTATCTGGAACCTTTTATACAGCACGCCGATCAAAAAAAACAAAGCAATGGAAAGGTATTAATGGCCACCGTAAAAGGAGATGTTCATGATATTGGAAAAAATATTGTTGGTGTAGTACTCGGTTGCAATGGGTATGATATTATTGATTTAGGTGTTATGGTTCCGGCTGCAAAAATTTTAGACGAGGCGGAAAAACATAACGTTGATATCATTGGTTTAAGCGGATTGATTACACCCTCCTTAGATGAAATGGTTCACATCGCATCCGAAATGCAAAAGCGCGGTATGAAGAAGCCACTCCTGATTGGAGGCGCTACCACATCGCGTATGCACACCGCAGTTAAAATTGCTGAACAT
>JAEUVD010000040.1 GCA_016787065.1 Chitinophagaceae bacterium | reverse complement strand
CATTTTCAATACTCTACTCATTCGTCGTATCTGTACCGGATTTATATACTGTTTAAAATCACAAGGATAAGCGGTTAGCAAATTTTCTTTGGATAAAACCACGGGTTCTAAATCCATTCCTTGAAACGTATTCTGTGCGCTTAAACAAGAAGATGATACTATGTAGAGGTTCGTTTTCAAAGAATAGAATTGGGAGCGGAGAAGATTAGACTGGTATTATTACCTCCAAAGGCATAGGAATTTGTCATCACATGTTGAATCGGCTTAGATTCAAATTCCAATTGAGGAATCAGTCCGCCGGACTCCATAGGTTCCGAAAAATTAAGATTAGGGAAAACGCATTGGTGTTGAATAGCTAAAATGGAAAATACGGCTTCAACAGCGCCAGCTGCAGCGAGGGTATGTCCGGTAAACGGTTTTGTTGAGCTAAAAACCGGCACGTCATGAAAAAGTCGTTTCATAGCATTCGATTCCGATTCATCGTTGGTCATTGTTGCTGTGCCATGTGCGTTGATATAGTCTATTTGCTCCGACTTTAAGCCTGCCGCCACAAGGGCTCTTTTCATAACTTGATAAGCTCCTTCTCCTTGCGGGTTTGGTGCGGTTGGATGGAACGATTCGTTAAAATTACTGTACCCATTTAACACCGCCAATATAGTTGCCCCTCGATGTTTTGCTTGCGACTCGCGCTCGAGTATTACATAAGCAGCTCCTTCTCCTAGGTTTAAGCCATTTCTGTTTTGGTCGAATGGCCTGCACAGATTTCTATCGATATTTTTCAATGAATTAAATCCATTAATTGTGAATTTAGACAGTCCGTCGGTACCACCACAAACAATATAATCAGCCTCCTGATGTTGTAACAAACGCGCCCCGAATTGAATTGCATTTGCAGATGATGAACACGCTGTGGATATACTTGTTACTAGATGATCAAAACAAAAAAAATCGGCCATGCGATGCGTGCAATCTGCAATGTCTATGGTATCGGAATAATGGGTATAATCACCTTCATCATTCAGCATTTGAAAATAGTACTTCTCCACTTCGCACATACCGCCAACCGTTGAAGCGTTGATGAAAGCCGTTCGTTTTAACCCTTCAAGATTAATACCACTTTGTTGCATAGCTTCTTGTATAGCATGCATGCCCAAAACAGAAGTTCGTGTGGTGCCTTCAACATCAGTTATTCCTAGCGATCTAGCTAAATTTTCCGCACTTTCTTCTATTTCACCATAGAAAAAATCATTCTTAAGCTTTGTTTCTAGCATGCGTAGATGACGCAAACCATGACGTGCTTGTTTTAGCATATTAAAATTTTGTTGCACTCCTTTACCCAAAGCTGTAAAGAGCCCAACGCCAGTAACCACTACCTTTTCGGGCATATTATTTTTTGCGATTCTCCATTACATAGTTGGCCATAGCTTCTACCGATTCCATAGCTTTTCTACCTTCGCGCGCGTCTTCAATTTTAATTCCATAATTACGTTCTAATAAAACCATTAGTTCGAGCGAATCGATGCTATCTAAACCCAAACCTTCACCAAACAAAGGCGCTTTATCATCTATTTGATCGGGTGTCATATCTTGAAGGTTCAACGATTCAATAATTTGAACTTTTAGGGTGTCTTTAAGTTGTTGTAATTCCATTGTTACTTTTAAGAACCTCAAATGTACTATGAATGCTTAAATTCTGTTCACTCTGATTATGATTTCCTGTATAAAGCAAAACGACCCTCTGCTGGGAAGGTCGCTTTAATTTATAGCATACAAATGTCGAAAAGGGGATTAACGATCATTGGTAAAATCTTTAAATCGATATCCGAGTGATAATTGCAAGTACGGCACTTTATAAACCTCTGTAGAAATCGATCGACTAGCATTTGTTTTTGCATTATCCCAAATTGTTTGTGTAAAACGCATATCAACATACAATCTTGGATTGAAAGAATAAGAAGCACCTAGCATATAACCCATTCCCCAACGCGCTTTAAAATCTTCTTGTGCATATTGGTAGTTTGAATTTGCGCTCGGAACAAAATTAACAGTGTTAGAAACAATATCTTTATGTTCGGAAACATTATTACTGATTACCGTAGTTGTGTTTAACGCAGGGTTGAACGCCAAATTAATACCGGTGTAAAAACTCAACTTACGCAAATGATATTGAATTGAAACGGGCACTTCAACAGCCCACATACTTTTAAAATTGTATTTACGTACCGTTGAATCCATTTGATATGTATAAATGGTTTGATTGCTTTGAGCTAAGGTTGCTGCATCAATTGAAGAAATACTTTTAAACGATGTTTGATAATCTTTTACAGAATAACCACTGTTTAAACGATAAAGTAACTTCAAATCTACTAATAAGCTCAAATAATCATTCAACTTAGTTGCATTACTTAATCCAACCTGAAAACCACCATAATTTTGTTTAGAAGTTGCCATATTCACGCCAGCTGTTAAGGCCGGGTAAATAATGGGTCGTTTGCTTGCAATTTTTTGCGCGGCCAATGCAATTCCACCACCCAGCACTTGCGCAGCTGTTTGTAATTTACCACCCAAACCCGTGTTTTTATCATGGGCCTTTGTTCTAATTTTAACATCAGGATCTACGGATGCATTATGATTATCTTGGGAAGGTGAAGCGGCAGATAATTCAGGCTTTTCAGCCGGAGGAGTTACTTGTTGTTGGGCAAGCGTTTCTTGCTCAGAATTTAATGCTACAGCGCGAGGATTTGAAACTTGCTTACTAATAAGTTTAGAGGTAATGGTTTCTTTAATTGTATCGTAATTCACCGCAATTGACGTTCCTTTGGCGTTGTGTTCTATTTTTTGTTCCCGAACCACAGTTGGAATTTCAACGGTTTCAGTATGTGACTGAAGCGGTGAAGCGGTTAACATAGCCTCCCCACTGTTATTTGTTGATTTTGCTTGATCTTTTAAAGTAGCTGTTTGTGGATTTAAATCGGCAGCATTGGAACTATTTTGAACCACCGTTGTGTTTGAAATACGACCTTCTCTTCTTCCAACTTTTTTATTATTTCTATCGTTCGTAGATTGGTTTGACGATATTGTAGTTACAACATTTGAATTACTTACAGAAGGATTTTCAGCGTCGGAAGATCTTAAAACCACTTCGCTGTTTTGAACACTTTGTTGACGTTGATTAGATTGAGTTGAGGTTGCTATTTTATTTGCATTGGATGATTTATAGCCGCCAGTATTGCTTATGGAAGATGCAATAGGTTCTTGTTTCAATTCGGGTTTTTCATCCAGCAGGATAGGAACCTGATTCTCTAATGGCAAGGCATTTTGAGTGTTGGAGGATGCAACGACTGATTTTGGATTGATTGCTTGATGTTTAGCCATTGGTTCAGAAGTTCCTGGCTTATGAAGTGATTTCATAACAATTGCAGCACCACCACAAATCAGCAATAAAAGCCAAAATAAGGGCGCAATTCTGCGTTTGCGTTTATCTTCTTCGATAGGATATGGATTTTTGCCATCGAGCATGCGTTCCATATTAGCCCAAGCACCGAGGTTTAGTTGTTCTTTACCTCCGGCAAGTTCCTTCCGAAACAAATCATCTATAGAAATGTTGTTCTTCATTTTACTTATAGAGTTTTTCTACTTTTCCTTTTAAAATTTTTCTTGCTTCAAATAAATGCCATTTACTCGTACCCTCGCTGATGTTAATAGCTGCACCAATTTCTTTATGCGACATCCCTTCCATCACATACATATTAAAAACAGTTCGGGTGTTTTCAGGTAATTCTTGAATAAGTTTAATAAGTTCTTCATAGTGTAAATTCGATGCTAAGTCTGAATTAATCACTTCGTCTTTTTCTACGAAAACAACCTTTTCGTTGTACTTCATGTTTTGACGAACGTAATCAAAAATGGAATGGTAGATTACCCTACGCACCCAACCTTCAAAAGAGCCTTCGAACTTGAAACTGTCGATTTTCTGAAAAACCTTCAAAAAACCGTTATTGAGAATTTCCTCCGCCAAATGGTATTGATACACATTAGTGTACCTTTTAACCATACTCATCATTTTCGGGTAATACATTTTGTACAAACGCTCCTGAGCATTACGATTCCCCTCCAAGCAACCATGTATAATTGCCAGTGTTTCTTCATCCATGTGGGTACCCGTGTAATTCAAAGCCAGACTCAAGTTTTACTACTGTATTTCAAGTAAAGACACGCTAATGTTGTTTTAGGTTGGGAAAAAATCTTGTTTATCAAAATTAATTTATTTCTGCGGGTTATTCAAACCAAATTAAGCGGAAATAAAAAAGCCCCGAAATACGGGGCTTTTCACTATTTGTTTTGAATAAAATACTATTCAATGATTACTTTGTTAGAAACTACTTGACCATCAGCGATAATGTTATAAATATACATTCCGCTATTTAAGTCGGCAATTTGCATTTCTGTATTTACAGGAACATCAGCCATTTTGCTTCCTAAATCAAGACTTTTAACAACTTGGCCTACAGCGTTACGTAATTCAATACGAACGTTTTTAGCATCTTGTTTCAAACCAAAATTGAAGTTTAATTTAGAGCTCGCAGGATTAGGATAAACATTAACAGCATGCATAACTACCTCTTGTGTTGTATAACCAACTCCAATTGCATTTTGCAAAGTGGTAGTCCAGATAAACCAATGGTACTGCCAAGGAATAATATCAGCAATTGTAGCGCTTGAATAAGCAATAGCAGGGAAATAGAAACGATCTGTACCACCTGAACTAACACCGAAAGGAATAGTTGTCCAAGTATTTCCACTCATATTATAATCACCTTGTTTGTAGTACATGTTTTCTAAGTTAACACCGTCACCTTGTCCGAATGTGCAATAACGCATACGGTTGTAGTTAGGCATCGTATCACCAGTGATAATTGCGTTATCTCCAGAAATGAAAGTAACCGTTGCACCAACAATTTGATTGCTCAAGTTCATATTAACCGGAACACTAAAATAGTTGAAACCACTAGAAAGAGTATCATTCTCACTTGCAGCGTTTAAGTAAACATCTTTAATAATTACGGTAGGCGCTGTTGTACTCGTGCTGATTGCACGCTTTGTAGGGTAATCGGTTTTAATACCAGCAAAAGCCACTGTATCTTGATATAATCCTCCTAACGTAGTAGTAGGACCATAAGATAATGCACCCATTTGATCGCTCGTTACAAAAGAGAAACGTAAGGTGTCAATTACATTTGGTTTAGAAGCTACACGGAAGTAACCACAAACAACTCCAAATGTATCTACGGAGTAGTTACCAGTTGCTTGTAACTCACCAGAGAAACAAGAAGCTGACCAACGAGACGCATACGGATCAAGTACTTGATACAAACTCATTACCTCAGCCGGAGCTTGTCCGTTTGAGTAGTTAACCTTAACTAAACTATCCTTCCACATATAGCGATAATCTAAGTTGTTGTTGTTGAACAAAGGCAACTCACCTTTATCAATCAAGAAGGTATCCATATCAACCGGGAAAGAATAGTAACGTTTACCGTTAGCACGCGTTTTTTTGTCGGACTTCACGTTATACGATTGAAAACGCTCTTTAAAGTCCTGTTTACTGATAACTGGCATATTTACCGAAGAAGCTTCCTTTTGAATTTTAGGAAGTTGCGTCGAAGTAACCTGGCCAGCATCTTTCATTTGAGCCATTGCAATGGTAGGCATCGCAAATAAGGCAAATAATAATTTCTTCATTTTCTAACTATTTTTTATAAAAATTTATTCAATGGGTAAAATTATAGGGATTTTTATATCCTGCCAAAAAAAATATTAACAGAGCTCGGTACTGACTTACATTTGCGGTCAACCACCTCATATCCGTTATAAATTCATGGATTTTAATAATACGCAAAACGCCTTCGCAGCCAAGAGTAACTCGGAATTAAAAAAAGCTGCTTTTCTCTTTCGATCTATGGCAAGCCCTACCCTGACTAAGATTGGAGTAATAGTAACGAACTGGGCCTTTAAACTGCACCTGCCTATTCATTCCTTAATAAAATCAACCATTTACAAACAATTTTGTGGTGGCGAAAACCTCGAAGAAGCCAACCAAACGGCGTTGAATCTTCAGAAATTTAATATTGGTGTAATAATGGATTATGGTGTTGAGGGAAAACACGACGAAGTTGAATTTGAACGCACCACTGAAAATTTTCTTCATACCATAACATTTGCTCAAAATAAATCGTACATCCCATTTATAAGTTTGAAGATAACCGGTTTTGCTCGCTTCGCTCTTTTGGAGAAAATTCATAGTCGAGCAGAATTAACGGATGAAGAGTCGATCGAATGGAATCGGGTTGTTAGTCGAGTGGAAAAAATATGTGCACATGCAGTGGCAAATAACAAAAAGGTTTTAATCGATGCAGAGGAAACTTGGATTCAAGGACCGGTGGATCAGTTAACCGATGCCATGATGGAAAAACATAATGGTTCGCAAGCCTTTATTTATAACACCTTTCAACTGTATTGTCATGACCGACTCGACTTTCTTAAAACATCCTACAACCGAGCTCGTCAAAAAGGGTATCATTTAGGTGCTAAACTTGTTCGTGGCGCTTACATGGAAAAGGAACGAAAACGAGCCGAAGAAATGAATTATCCTTCACCCATTCAACCCGACAAAGCTGCCAGCGATAGGGATTACAACTTAGCCCTCACGTTTTGTTTGGAGCATTTAGATCAAATTGATTTATTTATTGGTACGCATAACGATCAAAGTTGTATGTTGGCCGTTGATCTAATGAAGAAGAAAAATATTCCGAATAATGCGCCCCGAGTTCACTTTTCGCAATTATTTGGAATGAGCGATCATATCTCCTTTAACCTTTCTAAGGAAGGTTTTAATGTTTCTAAATACTTACCTTACGGGCCGGTGGAAGATGTAATACCCTATTTAATGCGAAGAGCACAAGAAAATACTTCGGTAGCCGGACAAACCGGACGCGAATTAAAATTAATCAGTGAAGAGCTAAAGCGACGAAAACTATCTTAAATCCAACTTATGAACTTACAATTAAACCGCCCTATAGCTTGCGTTGATTTAGAAACAACCGGTATCAGTATTACCCAAGATCGCATCGTAGAAATTTCAATTATTAAAGTACACCCTAATCAGGACACGGAAATTCGAACCCGAAGAATAAATCCCGGCATACCAATTCCGGCAGAGGCATCCGCAGTTCACGGCATTTTCGATAAGGATGTTGAAAACGAACCTAGTTTTAAATCGCTTGCGAATGGTATCAAACAATTTTTGGAGAACTGCGATTTGTGTGGTTTCAACTCCAACAAATTCGATTTTCCAATTTTAACCGAAGAGTTTCTAAGAGCAGGATTAGAAGTTGATTTCAGAGATCGTCATTTAGTTGATGTACAACAGATCTTTTTTAAAAAAGAACCTCGTAACCTCGCTGCAGCCTATCAGTTTTATTGTAACAAAGAACTCATTAATTCTCATAGTGCAGAAGCAGATGCCTTAGCAACTATCGAAATTCTAGACGCCCAAATTAAACGGTACGATGATCTTCAAAATGACGTGGCGGCATTAGCGTTATTTTCAAAAGGTGATGACTTTTTAGATTATTCTCGACGCATTAAATTAGTGAACAAAGTACCAGTGTTTAACTTCGGAAAGTATAAAGACAAACCCGTTCAAGAAATTTTACAAAAAGAACCTCAATATTACGACTGGATGATGAAAGGCGATTTCGCCTTAGACACAAAAAATGTGCTTACAAAACTCTATCACCAGATGATTTTTAAGAAATAAAAACATTTCACTGATTGTTTTTACTTTGAACTATACTTTCTTTGCCACAAATTTAAATTTGCCGATTGAGTAAACTCGTGCTCATACCAACGTATAATGAAATTGAAAATATCGAACGAATTGTACGTAAGGTATTATCTTTTCAGGAAGAATTTCACATTTTAGTGATTGATGATGGCTCTCCTGATGGTACAGCACAACGCGTTAAAGAACTTCAATTTGAATATTCAAAACAGCTTTATTTATTAGAACGTAATGCCAAACAAGGCCTAGGTCGCGCTTATATTGCAGGATTTCATTGGGCTATTGAGAAAAAATACGACTATATTTTCGAGATGGATGCCGACTTTTCGCATAATCCGGAAGATCTGATTCGATTATATAGAACTTGTGAAGAAGGTGCAGATGTTTGTATCGGTTCACGCTACGTTGCCGGTGGTAAAGTAGAAAATTGGCCATTTAATCGAATTTTTATTTCCTATGGCGCTTCCGTTTATACCCGTTTAATTACCTGGATGCCGGTTAAAGATTGTACCGCAGGTTTTGTTTGTTATAAACGAAAAGTACTCGAAACAATTGATCTGGATAACATACGCTTTGTAGGTTATGCGTTTCAAATTGAAATGAAGTATAAAGCCTGGAAACTTGGTTTTAAGATTAAAGAAATACCGATAACCTTTGTTGACCGTATGGAAGGTGTTTCAAAAATGTCGAAAGGAATTGTAAAAGAAGCGATGCTGGGTGTTTGGAAAATGAAGCTGGGATTCTAATTCTCCTGCTTCTTATTGGAACGCAGATTTGTTAAGATCGTTAGGGTAACCATCTCTCCAATCTTTCAATCCACCCTATCCGTGTTCCATTTGTATAATTGGAATACTGATTGAAAGGATGAAGCGATTAAAACGGATCTTTTAAAAAACCCACTGTTTATGATTGTTAAGATTAGAATCTCTTGAATCTATCAATCCATCCTATCCGTGTTCCATTTGTATAATTGGAACACAAATTGAAACGATGAAGCGATTAATACGAATCCTTTAGAATACCCACTGTTTATGATTGTTAAGATTAGAATCCCTTGAATCTATCAATCCATCCTATCTGTGTTCTAATTGAACACAGATTGAAAGGATGAAGCGATTAAAACGGATCTTTTAGTATACTCACTTTTTATGATTGTTAGGATTAGAATCTCTTGAATCTATCAATCCATCCTATCCGTGTTCCATATATAAAATTGGAACACAAATTGAAAGGATGAAGCGATTAAAACGGGTCTTTAAGAATGGCTAAGATTGTTAAGATTAGAATCTTTGTTATCCGTCTATCCATTCAATCAGTGTTCCAAACGCATAGTTGTGTATCGAAATCATAACCAAAGTTTTAGTGTTTTCATAACCATCTAAAGCGTTATTTACACGCAGCCCCCTATATTTGTTGCTCAAATTTTAATATGTTTCATACCCTCACGGAAACGCTGTTGAATGTAGATTGGCTCATTGCTCATGGCGGGTTGTTTTTACTGTTGTTTGTAATTTTTGCTGAAACCGGACTTTTCGTTGGCTTTTTTCTACCGGGCGATAGTTTACTTTTCGTGGCCGGTATTTATATCCATAATTTCGCTGTTCATTTCTTTAAAATTGATCATCCTAACTTTCTACACTATGTAGTTATCATGTCGTTGATTGCCTTCGCCGGAATCATTGGCAATTGGGTTGGGTATTGGTTTGGCAAAAAATCCGGGCCCTTTTTGTATGAACGAAAGGATTCGTTTTTCTTCAAGAAAAAGCACCTTTTTACAGCGAAAGAATTTTATGAAAAACATGGCGCTCTTACCATTATTGCCGCCCGTTTCCTACCGTTCGTTAGAACCTTTGCACCGATCGTAGCCGGCATAGTGGGCATGAACTTTAAGAAATTTAATTTATTTAATATCGTGGGTTCTGTTGCATGGGTATTTTCGATGGTGTTGGCAGGTTACTTTCTACAAGGTCTCGTAGAACGCGTGTTCAATTTCAGTTTGAAAGATCATTTAGAAGTCATCGTTTTAGGAATTATTCTGATCACCACCCTTCCTGTTATCTACAAATTTGTGAAGGAAAGTCGTAAACATGCTTAAGCATGAAAATCTCCATCTTAGGCTCTGGTAATATAGGTAGTTTTTACGGTCAACGTTTTTATGAAGCGGGGCATACCATTTTACAAGTGCTATCGCGAAATCCAGACCATGCGAATCAATTGGCTTCCGTACTTCATGCAGAAGCAATAACCACCTTAAATGAATTAAACGACGAGGCTGATGTATATCTATTGGCGGTAAGTGACAATGCTCTAAACAGTTTCATCGAGCTTTTCCCATTCAAAGAAAAATTTGTTCTTTTTGCTTCAGGCAGTATTTCTATGAACGATTTAAAAGGTATATCGAAAAACTACGGATGTATATGGTGTTTATATTCGATTCGAAAAGAACAATTACCCGAGCATAAGAACATTCCGATATTCATTCAATCCAATTCGGAAACTCATTTTCCAGTATGCCATCAATTGGCGGAAGCCCTAAGTGTTCAAACTGAAATTATTTCCGATGAACAAAAACTAGCCTTGCATGTAAGTGCGGTATTCGTTAATAACTTCCCCAATCACCTGGCAAGCATAGCGGAACGAATTTTGAAAGAGAATCGGTTGTCGCTGCATCATTTGCAACCCATCATGCTTCAAACCATTGAAAAGCTTCAAAATGGGCATCCGTATTCAAACCAAACCGGACCGGCCCTTCGCGGTGATACCCAAGTTTTGGAAAAGCACAGTCTTTTTCTCTCAAAACATCCTGATTGGCTATCCATCTATCAAAAAATTTCCGATTCTATTGTTCAACTTCACATGAATCGTGATTTACCCTCCGTAGATTAGCTATTCATTGAATTTGAGAAGAAAATTGACCTTTCACGAAGGTCCAGTTTCTTCGTTGAAAATCGGGTTTGAATTTTATGTTGTAACCCATACCTTTGCGCCACGAAAAAAATACCATGAGCGTACTAGTTAATAAAAACAGCAAGATAATTGTACAAGGATTTACAGGTTCTGAAGGAACATTTCATGCAACCCAAATGATTGAATATGGCACCAACGTAGTTGGTGGCGTTACTCCGGGTAAGGGCGGTACAACACATATCAACAAACCTGTATTCAATACCGTAGCCGATGCGGTGAAAGAAACTGGTGCCGATGTTTCTATTATCTTCGTACCACCTGCTTTTGCAGCCGACGCTATTATGGAAGCAGCCGACGCAGGTATCAACACTGTAATCTGTATTACAGAAGGTATTCCGGTTCAGGACATGGTTATTGCGAAAGAATTTATTAAAGATAAAAATTGTCGTTTAATAGGCCCGAACTGTCCGGGTGTGATTACAGCCGATGAAGCCAAAGTAGGTATTATGCCGGGCTTCATTTTCAAAAAAGGAAATATCGGTATTGTTTCAAAATCAGGAACACTTACTTACGAAGCAGCCGATCAAGTTGTAAAAGCAGGTTTAGGAATCACTACAGCGATTGGTATTGGCGGTGACCCTATTATTGGTACCACAACCAAAGAAGCTGTTGAATTACTTATGAATGATAGTGATACGCATGGTATCATCATGATTGGTGAAATTGGTGGCGGTATGGAAGCCGAAGCTGCTCATTGGTTGAAAGATAATATGCGCAAACCGGTGGTTGGTTTTATTGCAGGACAAACCGCACCTCCGGGTCGTCGTATGGGTCATGCAGGTGCTATCGTAGGTGGTGCTGATGATACTGCAGCCGCTAAAATGAAAATTATGCGCGAATGTGGTATTCATGTAGTGGATAGTCCGGCTGAAATAGGCAGCACAATGGCATCCGTTTTAAAAGGTTAATTCGTTCGGATAAGTCGGAAAGCCCTGTATCCACTTCGCTTGTTGCAAATCATAGGTATAGGCCTGTTTGCCATTCGTAACGGCGAGAAAGGAAATTTGCATAACAGAAGTATAAGCCAACACTTGTTGAAGCACTTTTTCGTTAAGTGTTTCTCCTTCTTCTTTACATTCCAATAGAAGCCAAGGTTTCTCTTTAATATAAACAACGGCATCATATCGTTTTCTAGTGTTTCCTACCTGAATTTGTTTTTCTACGGAAATAGATGATGACTGATAACCCTTCTCGTGAACTAGATAATACAGAATATTCTGACGAACCCATTCTTCTTTAGAAAGAAAAACAAACTTCTTACGAAAGGCATCCCAGATGTACGTTTTATTATCTCTAACTTCATAACGGAATGGATCGGATGAGGACATGCTTTCAAAAATAAACAATCTACGCTTGAAACTATGTATTCTATTAAAACTGCTGAGATAAATTGCGATTGCCATAATGGATGTACATTCGTTCCATGCTAAAAACGTTTGGTGTTTGGCTTGGGTTTGTTGTACTAGTTTTACTTTCCTTCCTAGCGAATGAAAGTTATAAAACCTTCTTTTATCGACCATGCAGCGCGCATGTATGGCGACAATGTGATGGAGCTAGTTATGCGCTCAATTACCACCAAAATAAAGGACCGTTTTTACCACCGCAGGTACATCATCGACATGCCGAAAATGGTTATGCTGTAAGTGAGTTTCCAATTGTTTATTTTCTGGCTGCTAAGGGGTATGATTGGTTTGGTTTTCACGACTATTACATTCGATGGATTCATTATGTCATCTTCATACTCGGTTTAATTTATTTGGTAAGAATCACCGCACTCTTTACCCAAAATAGATGGTTACAATTGGTACCGATGGCATTCACGATTACATCACCTTACCTCTATTATTATGGCGCGAATTTTTTGCCCGATGTTGCCGGACTCAGCATTGCGTTAATAGGACTGTATTATTACTTTAAATTTTCTGAACAACACACTTGGTGGTACTTGGCACTCTCAGTGAGCTTATTTACGTTGGCTACTTGCTTGAAAGTATCAGCCGGCATTTTATTTTTAAGTTGTTTTGGGCATTATTTCTTTTCAATTCTATTTCCATTTATTCGAACAAAAAATTTCAGAAAACCTATAGTTCATCTCCTAGTTTTTGGATTGGGTTTTGCGTTATGTTACGCTTGGGTTCAATATGACCGTTATGTTGCCGAGCGGTATCATTTTGGAGGTAACTTGTTTGGATTTTATGGTATTTGGGATTGCGATACCCATACTATTTTATATATTTTCAAACGATTGAAAGAACTCTGGGTAAAAGTGATTTTCTCGAAATATCTCTGGATAAGTATGGGTGTATTTACTTTACTTTTTATTCGTTATTTTAAACAAATAGATTCACGTTTACGATTAATAACCTTATTCGGAGGTATTGGGGTAGTACTATTTAGTTTAGGTTGGTTTAAAACATTTGACGTGCATGACTATTACATGATCAACTTATTCTGCTTACCTATTTTGTTGTTCTTGTGTTTCATTTTTTTGGTTGAAAAAAAACAATGGTTTCACGCACGATATCAGTATCCTCTTTTTATAATCTTACTTGGCGCTATTTTTTATCATTCACTTTTAAAGTGTCGTGGTGAACAGCATTTCCGATTTAATGATCCTGTGTACAATACGTTGAATCCTTCTTTATACCGTATAGAACCTTATTTACGAAGTGTTGGCATTAAACGAACCGATACGGTAGTTAGCGTTCCCGACCCCAGTCCGAATATCAGTTTATACCTCATGAACCAAGTTGGATATTCTGAAGCTTATACCGATGAGCACTACAATATAGATGTTTTTGTGGGTATGAGTAAGGCAAAGTATTTGATAGTAAATGATAGTAGTTATTGCTCTAAACCTCCGTATGATAAATACTGTAGAAGAGATAATTTAGTTGGGCAATTCGAAGGTATTAAAATATTTAGAACCAATTAGAGGGAGATTTCCCGAACTATTACTCAGAGCGAAAATGTTGCATTCGAATACGATTCAGCCGGTTTCCATCACCCTAACCTATTCCTTTCCGCCACTTCCTTTAAAACCATCATCTGCATTTTTAAAGAGTACATTGAACGTGGTGAGAGAACCATAAATACGAGTAATGTATTGTTGCAAATCAACCTTCTCCTCATCGCTGAGAACCTTGTGTGCATTAATTTGTTGCTCCATAACACGAAGGCGATCGCGCACCATAACTATTTTATGAAAGAACGTTTCGATAGGAACTTCCTTTACCTGCATACCTTCTTCGAGTGGTTTCAAGATCATGGTACCGCCTTGCCATTTAGCTCCTAAGGGGACAGTTTCTTGAATATCGCTGCGTTGATCGAGTACACGTTGTAACATAAATTCCAGATCCGACATATTGACAACACCGGTTGAAGCACTCGTTTCGGTTGCAGAAAGAATTCGTAATTCGAAATTCTTTCCGATACTTTTTACCGCATTCGAACTTTTAAACCAGATATTATTGAATTCCGTGCCTATGTCAACTACTACGCCGCGTCCGAAATTCGGATGTTCAACGCGTGATCCTATTCCTAATTCCATGATGATTGTTTGAAGGCTAAAATACAGCAGGCTATGTTAATTACAAAATCAAACCCATAAGGTAAGTGCAACCTGCAATAAGCCAATCAGAAAACCTAACACAGCACCTACCAATTCAACAAATTTGAATTCCTTTTTCATGATGCTCATTAAAATATCTTCCAATTTATCCGACGAAAAACTTGCCACCTTCTGAACAACGATTTTCTCCACATCCAATTCTGATTTCATTCCATGCAACAATCCTCCTAACATTTCAGGAATCATAATTTCAACTTCATGTACGATACCCTTTTTAACTTTATCAATGGTACCCCCGGAAATGAACATGGATAACAAGGGTATTTCTTCTTTGAGCTTGGTATCGATAAAATGATTTACATGTGTTTCGATGATTGGAAGCGCCTTGGTAACCGTTGTCGGTGAATTTATTTTAGTTGCTATTTCGTCAAAGGAAATTAATTCTCTAGCTACAAGCGAGCCTAGTTTCTCTGCAAATTGCTGTTGCCGTTTAGGAAAAATTCCTTGAAAGCGAATACCTAAAAAACGTTTTTCTGTTTTTGGATGAAACAACATTTTAATGGCTACCCAATTCGTAATCCATCCGATAAATGCTGAAATAAAAGGGAGTAAATACAATATCATTATTCTACACTCGTGTGTTCGTATTCCGATTCATGCTGTGCTACATATTTTCTTTCCGACAAAATATAATGATTGCCCTTAGCCAGAAAATGAACACGAAGATTTTCGATTGAAATTGGAGCTGCTTCAGCTAGGTCGGCAATATTCGTGTACCGAATATCATGCCCATCGATTATAACGATCATACCCGAGCCGATAGCTTCCATATTATTACCTTGATTAATGAGCAATCCGGTATCTTCTCCTAAACCAATACCAATACACGACGGATTAGCCGAAACAGCTTGTGCTAATCGACCGAATCGACCGCGTTTATCAAAATGCGAATCGAAAATGACGCCTCCCATAAAAGCCAATCCTGTGGTTACTTTCACGGCTCCCTTCTGATGCGCATTGGCGGCATTACCTTCATAAATCATGGTATTGCTCATGGCCATTGCACCAGCACTGGTACCGGCTATTAAAAAGCCTGATTCATGTTTATATCGATCTTGAAGGATAGCATAAATTTCAGTTCCTCCGAACGTAGCGGTGAGTCGCATTTGATTACCGCCACTGAACATAACGGCATCTGCATTACGAATACGGTCGATATATTCAGGTAACTGTGCTTCTTCACGATTACGAATATGAAGTACACCTACGTTGCTGCAATTCAATTTTGAAAAAGCATCGAGGTAATTTTCACCAACTTCTAAAGGTATGGTTGAAGCAGTAGTTATTACTTCGATACGACTTGATTTGCCATGTTTCGTTTCTTCAACTAAACGCGACAAAATTCCTTGTTCAAAAAAGTTCAGATTATTTCGTTGAATGAGCCCTTTTTCCAGATCGGTACCTTTATCTTCAGCACCACCTACAGGCATCAATTTTCCTTTGGGTTGGATCATGTAGCAAATGAATGGAAGGCGCAAATATAGGGTACTATCTACGGGAATTGCTGTTTTTGATGATGTTTTCTTAACACAGAACTCACATTACTTTCAAACTCAAGTTCATTTCATTGCTTGCGCTACAAAGGCCTCACAACATTGCTTTATTTGATTGAATACCGGATAATATCCTTCTTCGGTGCCATACCACGGGTCTGTAATAGATAATTCTTTGCCAGGCTCGAGCACATCCATCAGTAATTTACATTTTGAACTATCAAATCGTGAACCACTCAGTTGCTTGATATCGTGCAGTACGTCGGTTGCTAAGGCGAAAATTATATCGTAGCTATCAAAATCGCTGGCGATAAAATTTCGGGCTCGTTGATTGGAGATATCGATACCGTTTTCCTTACAAACTTTCTGCGAACTTGGATGCGGTGCTTCACCCGTATGATACTTATTCGTACCGGCACTATTTACCTGCCACCCTAATTTATGTTGGTCCGACAACTGTTGAAGAACACCTTCGGCTATTGGCGACCGACAAATATTACCCAAACATACCATCAATATTTTCATGGATACTAACTTTTGTGCAATTCAAAGAAGGTAATTTCCGGTAGAATACCAACGCGTCCCGGATAGCCTAAAAATCCAAAACCTCGATTCACATAAATATGCTGATCATCTTTTGAATATAAACCTGCCCATTGTTTGTACATATATTGTACCGGGCTCCATTTCAACCAAGGTATATCGATCCCAAATTGCATGCCATGGGTATGTCCGCTTAACGTAAGATGAATATCTTTATACTTTGAATTCACTTCACCATCCCAATGTGAGGGATCATGACTTAATAAAATTTTGAAGGGCAAGGCTTCGCTACCTTCATATGCTTTCTTCAAATCGCCATAGGAATGAAAGTTGTTTCTGAAGCTTGTATTCTGTACTCCTAAAACTCCAATTTTATGCCCGTTCTGTTCAAGCACTACATGTTCATCAAGCAATAAACGCCATCCTAAATCGGCATGAATTTGTTTTAATGTAAGCAAGTTTTTTTCTTTCTCTTGAGGCGAATTCCATGAAACATAATCACCGTAATCATGGTTTCCTAGAATTGAAAATACGCCATGTTTTGCTTGTAGTTTATTGAACACTTGCATGAAGGGCTGCATTTCATCGGAACGGTTATTTACAAGGTCGCCGGTAAAAAAGATGATATCCGGTTTCAAATCATTGATCGTTTGAATACCTTTAAGAATGGCTTCCGGATTATTTAAACTACCGGAATGTATATCCGAAATTTGAACCACTTTGTACCCATGAAAAGCATCCGGCAAACTAGAAAAAGCTAGTTTAACCTTCTTCAGGTTATAGTTATAGCGGTTGGTCATTCCATAAATTAGAGCAGCAAACACAGAGCCTCCAAAAATTAAAGCGAGGTTGTTGAGAAATTCAGAACGACTCATACCTTGTTGCACCGTTTGAGGTAGGTTATTTCGATCATAGAACCAGCTTCCCATCAGAAAAAACACTCTTCGTACATCATCAATCAACAGAACGGCCGCGATAAGCACCTTCGTTATAAGAATTCCCATTGTAAAGGAAATGAGTATGTTTCGTAGGGTTTTATTCATTTCACCATTTCGCATAGCTGGAAACAATAAGAAACTTCCGATCCATAGTAAAGTAAAAACGATATATGCAATAGTAAGCCCTGTTTTCAATCCGGGTCGTAACCCACGCATTGAAAACCGTAATGCCGAAAAGGTGTAATATTCAGCAAGGGCTAATACAATAAGAACAATAAAAATTCCGATTCCTCCTCCTCTGCGCATAGTTTAGTAATTGATAAATCCTTGAATTTGAGCTGTAATTGTTTTAATCGTTTGTTCTGTATGAAAACGATCTTCTTTTAGTTCGTTACTCACATTGGATATGGGCAACTTATTATAGAACACATTCATTTTCATATAATGGCACATGTTAGTCATGATGTCTATACCGCGCAAATTACCGGCTCTTCCATTCGCAACACCAACTAACATCACTTTTTTGAAATAAAACGTTTTCGTGATATCACTGTTATCCATCATTAATTTAAAGATACCAGGAAAGCTTCCATTGTATTCAGGCATAATGAAGATATATTTTTCCGTTGGAAGAAGGTATTTATTCTCCAATTGAATAAAAGAATCATCGCGATGCAAACTCACCATTTCTTCGAGGGAGAACAATTGGGCGTCCACCTGATTTTCTTTAAAAAGTCGTTGATATTCTTTAGCCACTTTTAACGTATTGCTTCCTAAACGATTAGTGGCTGCAATGATAGTAAACATGGGCGCGAATATAGTGGATTTGATATCGGTAAAGACGATGATTCATGTGTACGATTTGTGAATTTGATAAGATTAACAGTTTACGCAATAATTCAATCTTTAGGTAATACGAATCCCAATACGAAAAACTCGACTAACATGGAATCTCATGACCAGGCCTGTTCAATAAACGAGAGGTATTTTTCTGCCAAGGAATAAATACACTAGGAGAACCAAGTGCTTTTTCTGATTCCAGAACCACCCCATCGATAAAATAATTTAAACGTATTTGCCATGCTCTACCTTACTTTTGCGATCAAATTATACAGCTTGCGTTACCCCTTTCTCTTTTTTGATTTAGACCATACCCTTTGGGATTTTGAATTAAACTCGGTTGAAACACTTCAGGATTTATACCGAGAAATCGGGTTAAAAGAACGAGGCATTGATGATTTTAACGACTTTAATCAGGTTTATCATGAGATCAATGATCGCCTTTGGGACCGATTCCGGAAGGGCTTTTTAAGTCGACAAGATTTACGATGGAAACGTATGTTTCAAACATTAGTTCATTATAAAATAGCGGATGAACCATTGGCAGTTACCATGAGTGAGCGCTATTTGGAAATACTACCAACCAAAACCAATGTATTTCCTCATGCCTTAGAGGTACTTACTTTTTGTAAAGAGCAAGGTTATGAAATGCACTTGATTACAAATGGTTTTGAGGAAACACAAAAAATGAAATTAAAAAATTCGGGTATGGATGGATTCTTCGATCATCTAATAACCTCCGAACAGGCTATGTCGATGAAACCTAATAAAGAAATTTTTGAATTTGCTTTTCAAGCTACCGGTGCCAAAGCTGCAAATAGTTTAATGATTGGCGATGCTTTGGATGTTGACATTTTAGGAGCCAATCATGTTGGTATGGATTCAGTTTTCTTTAACCCGAACAGCTTACCTCATAATGATGAAGCTACGTTTGAGATTCAATCGTTGTCGGAATTAATTACAATACTATCATAACATGGAACTAACGCCCACAAAACTTAAAGACTGCTTTATACTTCAACCAAGAATATTTGAAGACCACCGGGGTTATTTTTTTGAAAGTTTTAATCAACAGCTTTTTGAAGCATTAAGCGGATTGAAAGTAACTTTTGTGCAAGACAATCAGGCTAAATCGGATCGAGGAATTTTAAGAGGTTTACATTTCCAAACCGGCGAACATGCTCAGGCTAAATTAGTACGCGTTTTGCAAGGTTCGGTATTAGATGTGGCCGTTGATTTACGCGAAGATTCAGCAACCTATGGCCAACATGTAGCGGTTGAATTGAGTGCTTCGAATCAAATGCAATTATATATACCACGAGGATTTGCACATGGGTATTCTGTTTTGGAGGACAACACAATCTTCTTTTATAAGTGTGATAATTTCTATAACAAACAATCGGAAGGCGGTATTTTTTACGCCGATGAAAAATTGAATATTGATTGGAAACTCGACGCTGATGAAGTTATTCTGTCGGAAAAAGATAGCTTGCTCCCTCGATTGTAAATCCGCTTGTAACTATTCTTCTATATCTTCCTTCGTTTTCTTCAATTTAAGTTTACCGGTTCCGCGATGCAATTTATTTTTAGTAGCATCGGTATAACCTGCTCGTTGATGGATAATATCAATGCACGTATAAATAGCCTGTATAAACGAACCGTTATCAGCACAATTCTTTCCGGCTATATCGAAGGCCGTTCCATGATCAGGTGAGGTTCGAACCACAGGTAATCCGGCGGTATAGTTTACACCCATGCCGCGATCAAAACTTTTAAACGGTATTAAGCCCTGATCGTGATACATGGCTAACGTACAATCAAAATGTTGATCTTGTTGGCGTGCAAAAAAAGCATCGCTACTATAAGGGCCGAAGGCGAGAATACCATCTTGACTTAATTTTTCGATAGCCGGTAAAATCACTTCCTGCTCTTCTTTTCCGATCAATCCTTTATCGCTGGCATGCGGATTAAGCGATAACACAGCTATCTTCGGACGATCGATACCAAAGTCTTTCGTAAGCGAATCATGAATAATGCGCACTTTTGAGATAATGGCTTCTTTGGTTATATGTTTAGAAACATCTTGAAGTGGTACATGCTCGGTTAACAAAGAAACCCTGAAATCGCCGCTACAAAGCATCATAGCTACATCCTTCGCACCGAATTTCTCTTTCAAAAAAGGCGTATGGCCACTATGCTTAAACTCATTACTTTGAGCATTGCTTTTATCAATCGGGTTAGTTACCAAGCCATCTATTTGACCATCTTTCAAGCATTGGGTAGCTACCATCAGCGAACGAATACCATATTTACCTCCGATCTCATTTACTACACCAGGTTGTACATTCACATCTTCTTCCCAACAATTAAAAACGTTTATTCCTTTCGCATTTAGGTTCTTTAAGTCTTTGGTACCGAAATGTTGAAAGTGACTTTCATTCATTACATTTTTGTAGAAATGAATTACCTTATTGGAAGCGAATATGATTGGCGTAAAAAACTCCAATATTTTATGTTCAGATAATGTTTTAATAATTAATTCGATACCAATACCATTGATATCTCCGGTGGTGATTCCAATTTTTGGTTTAGAAACAAGATGACTCATGCATACAAAATTGGCTTCAAATATAGGGTGAAAAGACGGGTGTTACGGATTAATCTGTTGAGCAACTCTCTGTACAACTGTCTTGATGCTTGTATTGCACTTCGTCTGGACTATAAATCCCTATGCAACAATTAGGCTTTTATCTGAAACGGTTGCCATAGCGATGAGAGTGGAAGAAGCTTATATTTCTTATGAACGATCCAGTAGAATACAACCATGACGAGTATAAAAATCAAGTTTGACGTCAGATCCATAGACACTTCCTTTGTATAAAATAATGTATCCGTAGTGAGGGCTGAACCTTTAAAACCAACCAAAGTAGCACTATATATATTATTGGCAGCATGCAAGCCTAAGGCAAATTCCATGCTATCACTTAAGATAGTAAGTAAGCCTAATAAGAGTCCGATACCGATATACGAAATCAAGGTAAGATAACCATATTCACCTACCTCCGGATTGGCGATATGCATAAGTCCGAAACCAATGCTTGTAATTAAAAAAGGAATAATACGATAAGGTTTTATTAGTCCTATTCCTTGCATGAGGTAGGATCTAAAAAGTAATTCTTCGAAACTAGTTTGAATTGGAAGTATGGTTAAGCTAAGGAGTACTAAAATCCAAAACGACGAACCTGAATAATTAAAAACATAATTTTCCGGCTTCATAAAATAACTAACAACTTCCAAAACGATGGAGAGGAGCATCCATAAACCGAAAGCAAAAAATACCTTTTTCCAATCAAATTTTTCAAAGGCAGTTAAGGAAACAATAAAGCGTTTTTTATGAACAAAGCGAATAAATAGCCATAACAAAAGAAAGTTCATTACAAAAGGCAACATCATTAGAATAAAAAAGGTATTATTACTTACGCCCAATAAGGAGGGATTTGTGAGTACCGATTGGTCGTAAACTCCTTTCGAAAACATAAGAAGTAATAACGGTATTGCGCCTATAATTTGTCCGCCAACGAAAGAAACAAGTACACCTAAAACGTAATACAGTAAATCATTCCTGCCTTCACCGCGGGCTTTGTTAATAAATAAACTCATAGATGCATTAAATTATTTCTTGAAGTTTTAATTCATTAACCACAATATCTTTTCGATAAAACAAGCGCGCAATTCGCTCAAAATTTTCTGTATAAGCCGTAACATAAAATTCGTTCGCTGCTCGTCTTGTTTCAGCCAATAAATCTTTCTCCGTTAAATACTGTACTACTGTTTCCGCCATTGGCGTTGCGTTATCAACAAGTTGAATTGGGTGAGCAAAAACAGATGCAATTTTATCTTTAATGATAGGATAGTGCGTACAGGCTAACACCAATGCTTCGCATGATGCAAACAATGGCCCGGATAAATATTGGTGAAGAATGGCATGCGCAATTTCATCGTCGATATTGCCATTTTCAATCATCGGAGCCAATAAGGGCGTTGCTAATTGAATGAGCTCTAGGGTATGCGGAGTTTCATCTAAAATGCGCTGATAGATATTACTTTCAATAGTAGCTTTTGTTCCAATTACACCAACCTTTTTGTAGTGTCGTTCTAAAATGGTTTTCACTACAGGTCGAATAACACCGATAATTTCAACATCCTTCCAAAATAACGAACGCACATAAGATGCGGCCAGAGCTGATGCAGTATTGCAAGCAATTATAATCAGCTTTACATTTTGTTGAAGAAAAAACTCTACGATTTGCTTGGTATAACCTTGTACATGTTCTGCACTTTTATCGCCATAAGGCATGTGTTGCGTATCCCCTACGTAAAGTAGTTGTTCATGGGGTAACAAATCACTGATGGCTTTGGCCACCGTGAGACCGCCTACGCCCGAATCAAAAATACCTATGGGTTGATCTTTCCTCAAACAATTTATTTATGTTGGATGCTATCTTCTTTTCCAAGTTCAACAGTAGATTCAACAGCACTACTATCTTCTTCTTCCACCGCAGTAACTATTTCAGGTGCGTATTCATACGGATTGTCGTGTACATACCATTTCTTATCAGATGATTTTATAAGCAGCACTGTTTCCGGATTTTTCTTACCTCCAATATTGTTAACTACCTGTACGGTTGCAGTATCACCGGCTATTTGGGCGGGATCGGTAACTTCAACGGTTGCCGTAGCAATCAGTGCATTCACACCACTATCAACCATACGCGAAAAATTAGCAAGTTGATCTAGCGTTGAGTCGGTAATTGGATCAGCAAAATTTTTAGCGGTTTTGTAATCCATTTTATTTCTGGCATTCAGATAGTTCAAAGCAACTTCGGTTGGGTCGCTTTGGTTGCTTCCGCAAGACAGAAGAATAAAACTTAAAACAATAACCAGTTTGGCTGAGTGCATGTTTTTCATGGCGCAAAACTACGAGGTTTGGAGCATTAATCTTTCTTCGCTTCCTGATCTTGTTGATTGGCTCTATCATAGGCTTTGATGATTTCTTTCACCAAACGATGTCTTACTACATCTTCACCGTCTAATTCGATATGGGCGATGCCATTGATATTTTTAAGGATACGAATTGCTTTCGATAATCCGCTTTGTTGATTCTTGGGCAAATCTATCTGACTCATATCGCCAGTAATTATGGCTTTAGCGCTTGGCCCGATACGTGTAAGAAACATCTTAATCTGTAGCTCGGTAGTATTCTGCGCTTCATCTAAAATAATAAAGGCATGGTCGAGGGTACGTCCGCGCATATAAGCTAGCGGTGCAATTTCTATTACCCGATTGGTCATGTAATAATTCAGTTTGTCGGCAGGCAACATGTCATCCAACGCATCGTATAAAGGGCGTAAGTATGGATCAATTTTTTCTTTCAAATCCCCCGGCAAAAACCCAAGATTTTCTCCTGCTTCAACGGCCGGACGAGTAAGAATTATTTTTTTCACCGATTTGTTTTTCAATGCACGAACCGCAAGTGCCACAGCGGTATAGGTTTTACCTGTACCTGCAGGCCCAACAGCAAAAATAATGTCGTTTTTTTCCGTAGTAGAAACCAGTAATTTTTGATTACGTGTTTTGGCTTTAATGATACGCCCGTTCTGTCCGAATACAATAATATCACTACCGGTATCTTCTACAATCTTTTCATCGATGGTACCATCATCATCGCCCAAAATTTGCGAAAAATAGTTTTCACTAAGATGGCCATTTTTTTCGAGGTATTGAATGATCAATTGAATTTTATCTCGCGCAGCTTCTACGTCTTCCGGCCGTCCGGAAATTTTTATTAAGCTTCCTCTTGAAAGTATTTTCAAAAGTGGAAACTTCTTTTTTAAGATGTCGAATTTATTATTGTTAACCCCAAAAAATTCAATCGGATTAACGGTTTCAAGATTAATGATATGTTCGGTCAACGCTGTATTTTTTACAATAGTATCAAAAAAAGAGCTTGCAACTAAGTTACTTTTTTGGCCTGTGTATATGTTGGGCATAATAAAAAAACATTCATCTATTATTCCGACACAATCGGACTATTCTAATGAAAATTTGGAAAAAAGAGGAGGACAGACTTACTTTGGTAAAATTCTTAATTCGCTATGAGTATTACCGTTGGGCAAATTGCGCCTGATTTTACGTTACACAACACCGAGAAAAATAAAATTTCTCTATCTGATTACAGAGGTAAAAATGTGTTGTTATTATTTTTTCCATTAGCCTTTACAGGAGTATGTACCAATGAGATGTGCAGTATGCGCGATTCGTTGGCCGCATACAACAGTATGAACGCTGAAGTAATTGGCATTTCTGTGGATTCTCTTTTCACATTAGGACAATTTAAAAAAGAGAACAACTTGAACTTTCAATTACTCTCCGATTTTAATAAGGAAGTGTCGCCTGCCTATGGTTGCTTGTATGATACTTTTGCTTTTGATATGCATGGTGTTTCAAAACGATCGGCTTTTGTTTTGGATAAAGAAGGCATTATACGCTATGCTGAAGTATTAGAAGTAGCTGGCGATTTACCGAACTTTGAAGCCATTCAAGAATGTTTAAAAAGCCTTAATTAATAGTACTATGAAAAAAAATCTATTCTTTATTTTCCTTAGTTTTTTTGGAGGAAATCTTTTTGCACAAAATATTGCAAATTTTGAATCTTGGCATAATTTCAGTGTTCTAGGACGGGCTCTAACCGTTCCAACGAATTGGAATGCTTCCGATTCGTTACTCATTAGTTTCGGTGCTTTGCTTAATCCTGGAGGAACTTTTGTTGCGCAAGTGGCCAAAGAAACACCTGGAAGAAACGGAACCGACAATGCCATGCGTGTTGAATCGAAAGTTCAAGATGCGGTAACCGGTTTTTTACCTGCAGGGCCAACGCCCGGCATGGCAACTAACGGTAAAATGGGGGTAGATCAGGCTTCGTTAAATTTTGTATTTACCGGAGGAGTAACCCATGTTGGAATACCTGTGAGTGCTTCGTTTTGGGTTAAAAACAATCCTGTGGGTGGCGACTCCACCGAGGTTTCTATTTTAGCCATCGACAACTCGGATGGTGATGATAGTTTAGTAGCCATTATAGATACAATTTTTGGAAATAGTATCAGCAGCTACACCCAAATTAATATGCCTTTTACGGTGGTAAACGGAACTTTAACGCCAAATATCCTTCGTGTAATTGTGAACACGAGTTCAAATGCTACCGTTGATTCCGTTTCTGGATTTACTAATGTTCATACAGGAACCTATATTATTGTAGACGATATTGAAATCACTTCACCTGCAGGTGTTTTACCTGTAATGAAGTTACAAGAAGTAGCTGAAGTTTATCCGAGTATAACGCAAGGTTCTGTTTTCATTCGTATGAAAGAACTAGGTAAAAAATATACGTTGCAGGTGATGGATGCAAAAGGAAGTGCTATACAAAGTCATTTACTTTCAAATGCTCAACATATACTAGATTTATCAACCTGTACGAATGGGATGTATTATTTTGTTATCAAAAATGACAAAAACGAAATTCTCCAAACCGGAAAAATTCAGAAGCAATAGTTCTGTTTTAATATCATGTAAAGCTCCGATAACCTCGGAGCTTTTTTTATTGCGTTTCTACAAATTCGGCGTCGCTTAGTTTTTGATTCAATTTATAATCACTCAGCAGCAATTCAATGGTACCCTTCTCACGTGTATTTGTAGCTGTTGATTTATCAGTCGATTTTTTATTCAAGTCGGCGGCTAACATTTTAGGCACCTTAATCTTAGCTACTTCAACCGTAATTAACATACGATCGGGAAGGGCGTATTTGCCTAAGGCGCCGAACCTATTTTCCGTTTCAATAGTTCCGTTATTTTTTGTCGTAATTTGAGATTTAAGTACCAAAGCACTTTTGCTATCGATCCAAAATCTTCCGAGAATAATTTCATTATTTGATTGTAACGGTACCAAATTTACCACAGCGCATGCCATACCTTGAACCACTTCATTACCTGAAAACACGGCGGTGTATGCATTGGTATCCATCAAAATCTGACTCATATTCTGCATCGGATTTTGTTTCGGAAGAAAGAAAATTCCGTTTGCCTTCACCCTGAATTTGTTTGGTCGTTTATACATGACCTGTCCATTCATGTTCTTAATTTTTACACCGGGTATATTAAATTTCATAAACACGGCCGCTTTGTAGTCATTTACCGCTAAGAACTTTTTGTTCACGTTGCGCAATAACGATTTTGCATCTTGTGCATGCAGTAATACAGAGGATAAAAGAAGAAAGAGTACTGAAACAAATTTCATTAGGAACTAATATCTTTTTTATTGAAGAAATAAAGCGACAAGCCAAGTAACACTACAAGATGCACACCTAATACTATGCACGAAAAACGAATGTCGGCAAAGGGTATTGGGTCTTCAAATAAACTCTTCCAGGAAATCATGTGTGTTGTGAAAAGAAAAGGTTTAATTACGTCAAAACTTGGAATGTCAAACATGCCTATGATGGTGAAGATGATAATAATAGCCATTACAGTAACAATGGGTGTAATAGAATTATCAAGTATACACGAAAAGAATAACGACAAGGTAGCTACTACACTTAACGAAAGAAAGGCAATACATAATGCATAGAACCATCGCCAACCTAAATCATCAGCCGGAACAATGGTTAATCCTTCACTATTCAATGCCATTAAATCGCCATTGCCAAAAACACCACGCGCAACAAACAAAGCCATAACACCAAGAACAATCAACAGAAAAAAAGTATAGGTTAGTCCGGCCAACCACTTAGCTATTATTATTTTCGTACGAGAGGCGGGGCGGGTTAATAAGAATCGTATGGTACCAGATGATGTTTCGCCGCTTACCATATCTCCGGTTACAAAGGCTACTAATAAGGGAAGCTGAACGATGAGTGTTTGAAGAAGAATGAAACAAATTAAATTCCCATTTAAAATAGTTCCATTAATATCAAACGAATTTTCCAGCGACTGGGTTACAAAGGATAATATTTCTTTTCCATCATGATAAAATGCAGATTGCAACATGCCGCATATAAAAATGATGATTGCAAATCCGATATACGATCGGGGGCGTTTCATGGTTTTAATCCATTCGTTGATATATATATTCTTAAATGAACTCATGACGAATGTTGGGTGATTTTTAAAAAATATTCTTCCAAAGGATTTTTATAGTCGATACGGAGAACCTCCACGGAATGATTGTGCAGAAAATTTACCAAAGCCGGAATTTCCTTTTTATTCAAACTAAATACTAACAACGACTCCTCCGTGCTGCTCCATTTTTCTTTCCACGAACTTAAGGAAATGGCCTGTTTCAATGCATTATGATCGATTGCCTCTACCCTAACATGCAAAAGTTCTTCCGATAATAATTCGCTAACCTTACCTTCCACTACCTTCTCTCCGCGATTAATGACCACCATACTATCGCATATCTCTTGTACTTCACTCAGAATATGTGATGAAAATAATATCGTCTTTCCTTCTTCTTTATTGAGTTGCAGCATTAAGTTTCTAAGATCAAGAATACCTTGCGGATCAAGACCTGTATTCGGCTCGTCAAGAATGATAATAGCCGGGTTGTGTAGAAGTACTTGAGCTAGTCCGAGTCGTTGTTTCATACCATGCGAAAAAGTTTTTACCTTATCCTTTTCCCTTCCTAGTAATCCAACTTTTTCTAGGAGCGCATCATACTGTTTTTTAGTGTACTTTAATCCATGATATCGTTCAAAAAGCTTAAGGTTGTCGATGGCACTGAGGTAATTATAAAAATCGGGTTTCTCAATCATACAACCAATCTGATTCATGATTTCAGAACGGTGCTTTAAGAGCGATTGATTTCCGAAATAAATTTCTCCGCTACTTGGTTTTATTAGGCCCATCATCATGCGAAGCGAAGTACTTTTACCGGATCCATTTGGCCCTAGAAACCCATAAATATCGCCTTCATCAACCTGAAAACTCAGGTTTTTCACTGCTTCAAAGTTCCCGAACGATTTGCTTACATGGTGTAAACGTATGGCACCTGGCATGGAATAAAATAAATCGGGTGCAAGGTACAGGAATACGCTTTGCAACTCATGCATAATTTCTTAAAAGATTGTTGAAAGATGATGTAGATCAAAAGAAGAAATAAAAGAAGCACATTCAATTTCTCGGCTTTACTAACGAAACAAATTATGTTGTACTTAGCCATTATTTCGGATGCTAATTATCCTCTAAAAACCATGTTGCAGAAGAGGTTGGTGTTTCATCTAAACGTAAAGACTGCAATACAACGGAAGTCGGCAATTTTGGTTGAAGTCGGCACAACATATCTAACAACAAGTTTTCTGCACTTGGAGGATAATCTACCAGCATTACCCGCTCATGATCGTGTAATAACGAGGTTGCCTTTGCATGATGCGAATCTTTTTGTAGCACCAAAGTATGATCAAATACAGTTAAGATTTCTTGTTTAACGATTGCTTTCAAGGTTGAAAAATCCAATACCATACCATCCGTAGTTTCGGCTGCGTTGTTGATTACTGGCCCCTTTACGGTAACATGAAGTATATAAGTATGACCATGAATATTCTTGCATGCACCATCATACCCCGAAAGGGCATGAGCCATATCAAAGCTAAATTTCTTGGTTACACGAACAATCATAGGTTGAATTTTCTTTTAGGCAGAATGAACTTTAATAATATTTACCGGACAGTTTTTAGCAGCGAGTAAATTCTCTTCTAATTCATGGTCGTCAACAACTATCGAATAAAACCCGCGCTTTTCTTTACTACCGATGAGGGTACAACGACCATCCTTCTTCGACATGCGCCAGCGGTTGAAAGCCGCCTCAACACAGGCATTACAACCAATACATTTTTCTCGTTGTTGCGTAATACGAATCATCCGTTATGATAGCTTTTCAGGTATTAGTTTATACAATTTATCCGAAGGTCTTATTTTATCGGGCACCTTCAATGTGAATAAATCGCCCCGTTGCGCCCTGTTAGTTAGCGAACCATCCACACGTATTTCATGAACAATGGTTTGGATATAACCCGTGGTTGGGCCGGTAATGATTACTTCATCGCCAACCTGTAAACTATGAGCCTCACATTTGAATTCACCTACACCAGCCTGTTCAAAGTACTTAACACCCTTAGCGAGATATTCTTTTCGTTTGGTAGATTTAGAACCGTTTTCATTATTCCATTCGCCCATGGTTCGTCCTAAATAATAGCCATCCCAAAAACCTCGGTTAAAGACTGTCGATAATTCTTCTTTCCAAACTGCACATTTTTCAGCCGTGTAACTTCCATCTAAATAAGCTTGAATGGCTTCGTTATAACAGGAAATGGTAGTGTACACATAATCTACCGATCTACCGCGACCTTCAATTTTCAAAACCTTTACACCGGCATCTAAAATTTGATCAATAAAATCGATGGTACATAAATCTTTTGCCGACATAATGAACTCATTGTCGACCTCAAATTCAACGCCATCTTGCTGATCGGTTACGATATAACTTCTACGACAATTTTGAATACAGGCACCTCTATTGGCAGAGGCGAAATTGGAATGCAAGCTTAAATAGCATTTACCTGAAACCGCCATACACAAGGCCCCATGTGCAAAAATTTCAAGTTCCACTAAATTACCGGATGGACCTTTTATATTTCTCCGTTCTATTTCTCTTGAGATATCGGCCACTTGTTTCAAACTTAACTCTCGCGCTAGCACTACAACATCCGCATAGTTAGCATAAAATTCTACGGTATCAATATTAGAAACATTAGCTTGCGTTGAAATATGAATTTCCATGCCGATAGCACGTGCGTAATTCATAACTGCATGATCGGCGGCAATAATTGCGCTTACACCACTTTCCTTAGCAGTGCTTACAATACGTTTCATTAAGGCTATATCGTGATCGTACAAAATGGTGTTCAAGGTCAAATATGTTTTTATTGCATGTTCTTTGCCAATGGCAGCAATTTTTTTCAAATCATCTATCGTAAAATTATTACTTGAACGTGCACGCATATTCAGTTGTTCTACCCCAAAATAAACTGAATCGCAACCAGCTTTAATAGCGGCCATAAGGGCTTCGTAAGATCCGGCAGGAGCCATTAATTCAATACTTCGTTTCATAGTGTGTGAAAGACTTGAACTTAGAATCGGGCAAAGTAAAGACTTGCATCAGAATCAGAATATGACAAAAATCTTGTTTTCTAAGTAGTGGTTTTGGCTATGATAAAAGCCTGATTTTTATGATACACGACTTTTCAGGTAAAATTTCTATTTCTTTTGGAAGATTCAGCAAATTCAACCAACATTTGCAGTTTAAATGACATCACCATGGCTGAATTTTCATCTTATCCATTTGCAGGAAAAAAAGCACTTGTTAGAGTTGACTTTAATGTTCCACTTGATTCAAACTTTCAAATAACAGACGATACCCGAATACAAGCTGCACTTCCTACCCTAAAGAAAATACTCACGGATGGTGGTAGCGTAATTTTAATGTCGCATTTAGGTCGACCAAAAGAAGGTCCTACGGATAAATATTCGTTGAAGCATATTGTAACGCATATAAGTGCCTTATTGGAAGGTTGTACCGTAAAATTTGCGAACGATTGTTTAGGAGATGATACCGCAACTATAGTGGCCGAATTACAACCCGGAGAAGTATTACTGTTAGAGAATTTACGTTTTTATAAAGAAGAAGAAAAAGGGGATGTTGAATTTGCTAAAAAGCTTGCTGCTTATGGTGATGTTTATGTGAACGATGCTTTCGGAACAGCCCACCGTGCACACGCGAGCACAGCGGTGATTGCACAGTTCTTTTCGTCGGAAAATAAATTGTTTGGTTTACTTATGGAGGCGGAAGTTGCCAACGGCGAACGTATTTTACATCATGCAGAAAAACCATTTACCGCCATCATGGGCGGCGCCAAAGTGAGCGATAAAATTTTGATTATTGAAATGTTGTTAGATCGTGCCAATAATATCATCATTGGTGGCGGTATGGCCTATACTTTTTTGAAGGCACAAGGCTACGAAATCGGTAACTCCCTTTGCGAACACGACAAATTGGATTTGGCGAATGAACTTTTAGCAAAGGCAAAAGCAAAAGGTGTTAATCTGCTTATTCCGGTAGATAGTGTAGTTGCGGATCAATTTGCTGCCGATGCCAATACCTTAATTTGCGATAACGACAAACTTCCGCAAGGGTATATGGGCTTAGATATTGCTTCAAAATCGATTGCCCTTTTCCGGGAAGCTATTCTTCAATCAAAAACAATTTTGTGGAACGGGCCAATGGGCGTTTTCGAAATGGAGAAATTTCAACAAGGTACAAAGGCCATTGCCGAAGCTGTTGCCGAAGCAACTTCATTGGGTGCTTACTCCCTAGTTGGTGGCGGCGATTCGGTGGCTGCGGTTAATAAATTTAATTTAAGTACACAGGTATCGTATGTGAGTACCGGTGGAGGAGCCATGTTGGAGTTTTTTGAAGGCAAAGAATTACCGGGCATTAAAGCAGTTCGAAGTGAATAAGAGAATACACTTTAGTGTTCTGGTGGTTTTACTCTTTTTTTTCGCGTGTAGCGAAGAGAAGCAAACGCCCAATAAACATATACCCGAAGAGAAAGCAAGTGTGAGTTTATTTCGCTTGGAACCGATGCCGTATTATAATTTATTGAGTGAATTAGATTTGAATGATGACATGTTACAACGTTTGAACATCAAACAATGTACTGCTTCATATTTTCTTCACGACACCGATAAACAGTCCTTCAAAACAACCTATCAGAAGTTCAAACCCACTCAGGGCGACATCGATTTTTTTCTAGTTCAACAACGAAATAAACTAGCCGATACTGTTGTAAAGCAAACTATGGTGAGTGCCGAAAATAATATTTTTAAATACCTACGCGTAGTACATGCCGCTAATGGCAAAACCAATCAATTTGAAATTTCAAAAACCTATTCTTCAGAGCAACTTTTAGAACAAAAAGTACAACGCAACCTCAGTAATCAACGTACGGAAACAGAAAATTATAGTTACAACAATAAGCAACTTGTGAAGAAAAGTTTAGAAGGTTTGGGCGAAGAATTGTACAACTATGCCGAGGATGGAAAACTTGCAACCTACGTGTTACGAAAAATACAAGGCGATACAATTCGCTCTTCATCGTACACATATGCCAATCAGAACATCACCGTGCAATTTTCAAAAGGTGGAAGAGACCGTTTTGACTACCTGTACGATCAAGGAAGATTAAAGCAAGTAAACTGGACAGAAAATGGAAAGTTGCTCGTTCAGTTTTTATTTCAATATGATGGTAACGGATTGCTTTCATCTCGCATTACGAAATCATCTATCCCTGCCTTTCCAAGTAATATCACGCGTTATACTTTTAACTAGTATACAAGAGCGAAAAGTTTACTGATAAAAATTAGTAACCAGCTTGATGTTGACTAGCTTTCAGAAAATAGGGCAACCGTAATTTTGCAAGCAAACTAGTATTAGCATGAATTTTCTATCCAAAAAATCAACCTGGACAAATCTTGAATTCATTCCACTCAAACTATGTATAGCCAGTATTTATCTTTTGTTAGGGGTATGGCTTGCTGAGTATATTCGTCATTTTCAAGGATTGCTTCTTGTTTTGTTTGTGATTTGTCTTACTTTAAGCCTTCATTTATGGCTCACAAAAATGCGTAAAGAAAATTGACGCAAGAAAAGTATGTTCTATTTATTGTTTTGGCCTTTGTGGCAGAAATCATAGGCACGGTTTCCGGGTTTGGTTCTTCTATTCTGTTTGTACCGGTGGCATCACTTTTTTTTGACCTTAAAACGGTTTTAGGTATCACGGCGGTATTTCATGTATTCAGTAATCTTTCTAAAATTGCCCTTTTTCGGAATGGTATTGATAAAAACATCACGTTAAAATTGGGCATTCCGGCGGTTGTAGCTGTCTCGTTAGGAGCATGGATGACCACTTGGTTGGAAACTTCCTTGCTTGAGGTTGCTATGAATGTGATCTTAATTGGCTTATCGGTTTTTCTGTGGATAAACTTCAATAAAACTATAAAACAAAGTGATCGCAATTTAGTGCTTGGAGGAACTTTATCGGGGTTGCTAGCCGGTTTAGTTGGAACGGGTGGTGCCATACGTGGTATAACCTTATCGGCTTTTCAACTTCCGAAATATCTTTTCATAGCAACATCTGCTATGATTGATTTAGGTGTAGACAGCAGTAGAGCGGCCATTTACTTATGGAACGGATATTTTCAGAAAGAGCATCTGTACTTACTTCCCTTCCTCATTGGAATAAGTATTGCGGGAAGTTATGTAGGTAAACGAATGCTGCATTATACCTCTGAAAAACTGTTTCGATATATCGTTTTGGGGGTGGTGGTTGTAAGTGCCTTGTATCAGATGATTCGCTTTCTTCTCAAAAATTAGATTGAATTTATTAATTATTGTTGTCTGAAACATGATTGGCACTTTCTGTCAAACGCGGTCATGTCCTGCGTTTTGTGCATTTAATTTCTTTATTACCTTCCCTAAAATATTGGAACGTAGATATCTAAGATGGAGCAGATCCCTTACGATTTCTTATTGTAAAAATTCCTTTATGATTTTCACCTTTGGTGGTATGATGTAGGTTTTGTAGGCATTAGATTATAATTGTAAACGAATTTTAGTACGCACAAAAAACCAACGTAAATCAAAAAGATCCTAAAAATATGCGTTCCAATATTTAAGTCGGACAATACTATTTATAAACCTGATTTTACTACTTATGCACAAGCATTTCATTAACGGATTATCCCACACCATGAATAGTAGAATCACCCTATATTTGCTCGATTTTTTTACATGGGGTTAAAAAAATACTGGTGGAAAATTCTTTGTGCGGCCTTGTTAATGTACACGGTGGTAGCAGGTATGTTGTTGGAAATTCCCTATTTGCCCAAACTCAAGGAATCGATTCGAAACTTGTTCTATCATGTACCGATGTGGTACGTAATGCTGGTGTCTTTTCTCATGTCGATGATTTATGCAATCCTCTATTTGAGTAAAGAAGAACAGAAATACGATACCATATCCAATGAATTTGTTACAACGGGTATTTGGTTCGGCTGTTTTGGTATGATAACTGGCATGGAATGGGCTAGCATTCAATGGGGTTCGCCCTGGAGCAACGATCCCAAGCAAATTGGAGCGGCGCTTACCCTTCTGATCTATTTCGCCTACGCCATTCTACGAAACTCTATGGCAGGGAACGACAAGCAGGGAAGAATTGCGGCAGTGTACAATGTATTTTCCTTTGCCTTAGTAATTCCGCTAGTCTATCTGGTTCCGGCGCATTTCGCATCCTTGCATCCCGGCTCCGATAACAAACCATTTGAAGCACTCAAAACGCAAGATCATCACTTAAAATATGTAAGTATTCCGGCTATGATCGGTTGGACCTTACTGGGTTTTTGGATATTCGACATACGATACCGAACTAAAAAACTTCAACAACAAAAAGAATTCAACGCATGATGTTAAAAACCATTCGCCGTTGCTACTTGCTAGTCGTGGTATTCCTAATACCGCTTATAGCCTCAAGTCAGCCTCAACCCGAAACAACAAATGATAGCGCTGCATTACTTCATCAAAATGGTCAGATTTACCTTGTTGTTTTGGTGCTCTCTACTATCTTTGCCGGCATTTTAACGATGCTGGTTGTGATGGAAAGAAAACTCAACAAGCTCGAAAAAGAACTAAACAAATAATTCATAAATTAAACTCACAATTCCTCTATGGCAAAAGCATCAAAATCAGCCGCACCACACTACAGTTTTTTTACCAGTGTTGAGCGCAATTTCGACAAAGCAGCTCCTTTTACAAATATTAAAGACAAAGGAATCCTGGAACAGATCAAAGCATGTAACAGTATTTATAGTATGAAGTTTCCGGTTAAGATCGGCGACAAAGTGGATGTTATTGAAGCGTATCGTGTGCAACACTCTCATCATAAATTACCTGTAAAAGGCGGTATTCGTTTCAGCATGGATGTAAACCAAGATGAGGTTATGGCCTTAGCTGCCCTAATGACTTACAAATGCGCTATTGTAAACGTTCCGTTTGGAGGTGCAAAAGGTGGAATTAAAATTGATCCTAAAAAATTATCTGCTTACGACTTAGAAAAAATTACACGTCGTTATACCGCTGAGTTAGTAAAGAAAAATTTCATAGGCCCTGGTATTGATGTACCTGCTCCGGATTACGGAACGGGTCCTCGTGAAATGAGTTGGATTGTAGATACTTATATGAGTCTCCGTCCGGGTGAAATTGATGCTGCTGGTTGTGTAACGGGTAAACCGGTTACACAAGGTGGTGTTCGTGGAAGAACTGAAGCTACGGGCTTAGGTGTTTATTATGGTGTACGTGAAATGTGTAATGATACCGAAATGATGAAGCGAATGAAAATGACGGTTGGGTTAAGCGATAAAACGGTTATTGTTCAAGGTTTAGGAAATGTGGGTTATCATGCAGCGAAATTCTTTATGGAAGGTGGAGCCTCTGTTGTTGCTTTAGCAGAGTATGAAGGTGCTATTTATAATCCAAAAGGTTTGGATGTGGATGCCGTAGTTACCCATCGTAAAAAAACTGGTTCTATTCTTAACTTCCCTGGAGCAAAAAATTTGAAGAAAAGTGCAGAGGCGTTAGAATTAGAATGTGATATTTTGGTGCCTGCGGCATTAGAAAATGTAATTAACGGTGATAATGCACCACGTGTAAAAGCTCGTATCGTAGCAGAAGCAGCAAACGGACCTTTAACTCCTGAAGCAGATGCTATTTTAACCAAGAAAGGAAGTGTAGTTATTCCGGATATGTATATTAACGCTGGTGGTGTAACCGTATCTTATTTTGAGTGGTTGAAGAATTTAAGCCATGTTCGTTACGGTCGTATGGAAAAACGTTTCAGTGAAAATATGAATCAGAACATTCTTGGTTCTATTGAAAACTTGACAGGTAAAAAAGTAACCGCTGCTGAGCGTAAAATTATTTTACACGGACCAGATGAAGTTGATTTAGTACATAGTGGTTTAGAAGACACGATGATGGGCTCATACCATGAAATTCGTGATGAGTGGATGGCGAATAAGAAGATCAACGATATGCGTTCTGCAGCCTTCGTTTGTGCTATCAACAAAGTTGGTGTATCCTACATGGAGCTTGGTATATTCCCATAGTAATTAATTATCCTGTGTTTATTCAGGATAGCAATAAATTAAAGGCGAGGTTTTACACTTCGCCTTTTTTGTGTGTTATAAGTTTAACGAAATAACGCATTCTATAAACAGCATGTGCAATTACTCATTAAAAAATGCGAGCGATTTTTTTAGAATAATACCAAGTGGCGATGTTGGTATATTACGCTTTAAGTTTTCACGTGCAATACGGTAACAGAAATTACAATTCTTAATTAAAACAGGCAGCACGTTTCGAAGTTTAAACTGAGGATCAAAGATGTGTGTATCCATGGAAGTCAAACCATTCAATTCGAGAATATAAATTTCCTTACCCTGAATGAAATCATCCCAAGATCGAACACGAATATCAAAACGTCCGTAATAAAAACCAGGAATCTGCTTAGCAATCTTGTCAAAATTATGTTCCATCAAGCTGGTTATACGGTTTGATTTATCAAGAAACACCGTGCCTCGGCAATGATTTCCAATCGGTTCAATAATACGTTCTTCTTTATCCGGAAGCACTTCCGATAAATCGATGGTGTGCGCTAATCGTGAAAGTTGACCTTGAGCCCGAAAAGAATTTTGAAGTAATTCTTCTATGGTATGAAGGCCATCGCCGACCACCTTTAAGAAATCCTTTTCTGTAATTGAAATGATGTTACCCTTACACTCAGAAGGAATTCTAGCATAGAATACACCTAATTCAAGATTGTAATTAATTACTTCTTGTAATAAATAATGCTCGCCAACAGTGCGATGATATTCCTCTAAATCGGTGAACGTATGAATGATTTTGATTTTTCTTCCTCTGCCTCCAATATCAGGCTTAGCAATGCAAGGAAAACTGAGCAATGTATGCGGTAAGGGTTTTTCAAAATCAATTAAAATTGTTTCAGGCACATTTTCCTTTGGAAGTATAGATAGAATATCAAATTTACTTTCTTCTGTAAAACCACTATGCTCAATACCTGGATTAACAGCGGTAAACCAAGTGGGGTTTCGTAATTTTATAGCATACCATATCCATTGCGGCCAAATAGGAAACGAGAACCACCACCACGACCAATATTCATGATGTTTTATACCAAGATGCTGTAAGAGTCCTTTTCTATTCCGTTCAGAGTTCAAGCAATTGTTTTTTCTTGTTTAATAAATCAATGTACATGAAGGTGCTTTGTTCTTGTTTCAGAATAGAACTTACACTTACGGTTTTCACACCAACATCGCGATGAATGATAAATCCTTCCTCCGCATCTTGTTTAAAACCATCTTGGTGAAACCGAAGAATATTATCTTGCGTGAATGCCTTTGTTTGAGTAAATAAATTGAAATAGTATTTCCGAAGATTTCTTGTTGCTTCATCATACAGCGTACTTGAACTCCATAAATGAGGCAGATCACCATTTTTTATTTGATACTGCACTTCGGTGTTCGATAAAATTATTTCATGCACCGTGCGACTTTCATGCTCTACAACAACCAGCGTAAATGGTTCGATCGAATCAAAATTGTACGCACGTAAAAAATCATCCACTGTGTTGAACTTGTAAAAATCAAGAATAATATTCCCTCTGCTTTGTTTATAAGGTGGCTTGCTTACATGTTTTTCTTTACCTCCATTGAGCAAACAACAACTAAACGCTTCCGACAGGGCTATCCACGTACCACGAGCATCGGTATCGGTTGGGTATATTATGGAGGTATCACCAATACTTACCTTATTTGGTGGTAAGGCAATACCTCTTGAAAATTTCTCATCACGATTCTGCGTTAAAAGAAAGTGTTTCTTATCAACAGGCAGATAGGTTACTGTGCACATATTCCTTGTGTTTTATAGTAGAAAAGGCTACTCCAAAATCCCGATCTAATGCTATATGCGGAAAGGATACAATACATCCCATTTTTAAAATAGCCATGTGATGGATGGTATGCTCCACTAAATAAACTAATTCGCGTTCCAGATTGGAGTTTACTTGCGTATCACATGTGTCATGTCCTAAATTCATAGAAAGTGTGAGTTCAAAATTCTTTTTAAGACTTGCAAGTTGATCTAAGATTTCTTCCAAACATTCAATGGCATAAGCTACATTAGTTTCAATTTGAATATTTCTAACTCGCTTATCATAATTTACCTCTGTTATTTCCTGCGAAAAAAGTAAACATTGATAGAACTCCAGTATATGCCTGTTATGCATGCCCAAACTACTTTGCGAAAATACTTTCAACGGCTTCGTGTATTCGTCATTCTTCAACGATATCAAAAATACTTTTAGCTGCATAAGGCATAGTGCATTGGCCTCCATGATTCTCTTCATACGCTACTGTTTAATTTAATTGGTTACCGAGGCTACTAGGTTAATCGTAACTACATCACCCATAGTCATGCTTTTACCGCCGATCCCCCATTCATTTCTATTTATATTCATTGTTGTTTTATAAGTAACAACATTGTTTAGCTTGGTAGCTATAACTGTTGTTTTAAATCGTCTTGTAATTCCTTTTATAGTAAGATCCCAGGTTACAAGAAACTCATCATTCTCCTTGGCTTCAACAGTTACTGATTTCATGGTTGCCAATGGAAATTTCGCCGTATGAAAGAACTCCTCTTTTTCCCTAAGATGTTTGTCGCGAAGTTTAATTCCCGTATTAACCGACGACATTGTAACGCTTCCCTCAAACGTTGAAAGCGACTTATTGGTTTTATTTACCTCAATAGCAGCAGTTCCTGTTTTAAAACTTCCGGATACGGTAGTTCCCAGGTTTTTTATTTTGAAGGAAACACTAAATGATGTTACCTTTTGTGCTTGAATAGCCTGTGCAATTAAAAGCACACAAACAATAAAAAGAAAACGTAGTTTGCTCATGATTCTATTTTAAAATGACATTATAACCTAAGGCAAACAGCAGTGCTTTGGTTCGGTAACGATCTACTTCAATAGCAGTTCCTAAAGAATTAACATACTTAACGGTGCTTCCCAATTTATATTCATTGAAAAGAAAAGCAAGTCCGGCATTCACTTTGCCTTTCTTGCCTACTTGATAAAATAGTTTAAACTCAGAATTAAGACTTCCTAGATCGTTATCACTGATTAGTAAAGCATTGCCGGCAGTTGGTTTAGCAGAAAAATTGGCTTGTTGTTTTGTTCCATCACCATAAAATAAGGTAGCGTTCTTATGACTTCCAAATGAAAATCCAACAGCGTCTATATTAAATTCAGCACTCCACTTTTTGTAAATCCTAGTGTTCAAATGCACTACTACATTGAGCGCATTAACTTGTGTTCCATTCAACTTTACGGTATCAATATTATTAGGAATATTAGAAGCAAAAAAAACACCCGGCCCTGTTTTACCACTTGTAATACTAGCAGGCGCTGTTATATATTGCAATGTAGAAGAACCTAGCGACGATGTAAAACGCAAGCCTAACCCAAGTTTAAAAGGCTTTCTAGATTTTCCAATTCCCCAATATTGCACACCATGAAGCGCTGCAGCATTCATAGCCCCATTGGTAGAGAGTGTAAAGCCACTTTCCAATGTTGTTCGGGATACCAGTTTCTTTGATTTATCTTTTGCTATTACCGGCATCGATAGCACCAGGAAAAAAAATAGCATGTTGTTTCTCATGAAAATCTATTTAAGCGTGAAAGTACGTTTTAAAAACAAGGCTTTAAAAAAGTGAATTAAGTTGGATCGATAGAAGAACGTTAATAGCAAGGACGCTAAAAACACAATTAAACTAGTGTAAAATAAATTGGCATCGCCATCGACATAAATACCCAACTTCGTTAGATGCATAAAAATAGCACCGCTCATTAAACCAAGTGAAAGAAGCGAACCAAGATGAGACGTTAATGGAATAAGAATAAGCACTGAAGCGATTAATTCAAGCACTCCGATACCAATTCTCCCATAGGGTTCTAACCCAATTTTAGAAAAAATATAAACCGATTGTGGATGGGCGGTAAACTTAAACGACAGTGTTTGCAGCAACAAAACGGCTACTAGAATACGCAAGGCCCAAAGCATTATTTTTTTGAACATAATTATTTTGTGAATTTTAACCAATTAGCATTGGCTTGGTTTAAAAGTTTATTTTCATTTTTATTCCACGATTTCAACGTATTCGTAAATAGTTTATTGTAAAAAAGATAGAGCTTACCATTTAGAATTTTAAACGTTTCAGGATCTACTTCTACTTTCTCACCGGTATTGCCCATAGCGTATGCACACCAACCTCCGAATTGCGGTTCGTATTTTGAAGGATTCGCTTTAAATAAATTCAAATTTTGTTGAGACGAAAAATAATAGATTACTCCATTATAATTAGACGCCCAGGTTGCATTGCCTTTAACCGCTTTTTGCACCGTGAAATAGGAAACAGGGTCATACCCTTCAATTGCGAGTGACTTAATGAGATTGTATTGTTTCTTTCGAATTGTTGTTGCGTCTTGTCCGAAAGCGGAAAACCACGTTGAACAACAGAAAAGCATCCAAGCTACTAGTAGTTTATTCATATATTCTGTAGAATTTTAATTCATTGTAATTTCAAACCAAATAGAACAACATTACGTTCTCTTCGGATCAGGTTTTCTTGATGACTAAAGCTTTGATTTCAATGTAAAAAGGAGATGAGTAATTTTATTCGTGTTTTGTGAAGGAATACGTTTTACTTTCTTTGGAGTTAGAAAGCTGCAATAGATACATGCCTTGCGGTATATCGCTTACATCTATTTTCGATGTAGCAAGTAGATTACGTTTAAGCACACGGCCGGTTAGATCGCGAAGTACATATTGGTTATAGGTGTTATTATGAATCAAATTAATAGTGTTATAAACAGGATTTGGTACAATCAACAATTCCGATATGAATACCTGTTGTTGGTTCGTTGGAATGGTCGTGTTATTGTATGAAACAGCTGCTTGAATCGTGTTCTTTGTTATACTATTCTGAAGAATCACCATGGTCTTCATACGATTCGCTTGCCAATTCGCTGAAATAGCATAGGCATATGGTATGATAATGCTATCATTCACCATACTTGGAAGCGCTATTACATTTCCGGCTGGTGCAGTTAGCGCTTTTCGAAAAACATCATAATGAACAGTTTCGCCATTATTAGTTGTTTGAAAAACGGTATCTTGGAAAGCAGCAGCGAATAACGTAGCGGAAAGCATAGTATCTGCTGCTACCTTTTTAATTACCACAGCTACTAGCACAGAATCCGTACCATAAAAAGTTTGAACAGTGCGAACTTCGAAGTTTGTCATATCGGATGCCGTTGTTTGCAGCCCGGCTGAAAGAGAAGAAACACTAACTAAACCACCATTTAGAACAAGTTTTGGGGTAGAACCATACAAGCCATAATAATTAGTTCGTGCATCGTTCTCAACAGGGTTCTGTAACGAAAAAAAGCAGTTGGGATAAGGGCTGCTTGGATAAATTGACAAATGCAATACAGCGGGATTACTCTGTAACACACCATAAATCGTTGGATTATTACCGGCACAACTACTACAACTACTATTCGTAAAATGTTCAACAATACGAACTTTGGGTACTTGAGCAAAAAGCTGACCTGCACTTAAACAGATGAAAGCAAGAATTAAACTTCGCATAAAACTAGTTTTCAGAATTAGACGAAGCCCGATTAAATTCCTTACAAATTATTTTTAATTAATTCTTCCATCTCCTTTTTCTTCGCTTCCCGCATGTGCACGGTATCATGCAAATTCTTTGATTGCAGGGCTTGATGAATTAATTTAATTTGCTGAAGGAAGTACTTACAAGGTTTACACATACTGTTGTGCAGCGTAAGTTTCAAGCGCTCCAATAAAGTAATTTCATGGCCAACATGCTTTGTAGAAAGCAAGGTAGCCTCTTTACAATTGATCATTAAAAATTTAGTCCACCTCATATTGTAAACCAATTTGTCTCCAAACACTTTCGTAATTGAAGGTTTATACGATGCATGATTACCCAGTAATTAGACTTAGAAAGTCCAATATCCTTACAAATTTCGTCGGAAGAAGTTTCATTAAAATATTTTTCTTGCAGAATAAGGCGTTGTGGCTCCTTTAGTTTAGCTATACAAAAGCGTAATGTTTGTATATACTCCTTCTGTAAGAGCTTCTCTAATGCCGAGTTGGAAGATTCCTTCGGAACCTGTTCTGATTTCCAATGCCCATTACTGGCTTGATCGCTTCCAAAAAAATCATCAATAATATCCTTTTCAAAAAAATCATAGGTAAGATTCTCTTTACCTTGCTTTCTGATTGCGTCTATAATTTTATTTTTTAAAATGCTCCATAACCATGTTTTTTCAGAGCTATTTCCCTTAAAACCATCTTTACCTTTTAACGCGGCTAAAAAGGTATCCTGAACTAGATCTTCACAAACGTTTTGATCTCTTATTCGGAATAATGCATACCGTAACATATCATCCGCATATAACTGCACCCATTGTTCCGGATTCAAATTCAGCATGCGCGAATATACTTAAAAAGTTTTGCCGTGTGTTTGTCGAATAATTGATTTCTTCACCCAGGGTGCGAACCTCATGATTCGTATGAATAACGATGTTAAGACAGGAGTACAAAATAATTGTTGCATCCATATCCCTTTAAAGATTCGAATGGAGAAGGCCTTGTACCATTGCTTTGCATAATTTCGTTCCACTTCCTTTATCGAAATTTCATTTCTAAAATAGGATTCTAAAATTCCATGCAAGAGGTAAGCACTGCGCATGGCATTGCTCATTCCGTTTCCAGTAAGTGGCGCTATGGTTCCGGCGCTGTCTCCTAAATAAAACACACCATCCAGAACAGGTTTTTTAGGCTCGAACGTAATATTGGAAATAGTACATGGTTTATCATACAAAAAAACTGCCTTGTTAAAAATATCTTTGAGAAAAGGGTTCAACGCTAATTCATTTTCCTCTAACGCCGAAAGCGAATTTTTGTACTTTTTTAAAAGGGAAGCTTTAACAATATAGCATAAACATGACTGCCCATTTTCAATTTTTGAAATACCACAATACCCGTTACTAAACGTGTGCAAGGCAATCTCATCACTTACATGTTCATATTGAATATGATACTTAACCCCTACCCAATTAACTCCCTGTTTCGAAGCCTTAGAAAAATTTCCCATGGAATATCGGCCGAAACTCGCCACCAATATTTCGCTCGTATAAACACCCTTTGAAGTATAAACGTCAAAACCATGATTTTCTTTCGTATAGTGCGTACATGGGGTATTCTCCAAAATATGAACACCTACTTCTTTTGCTCTGTTTGCCAAGGTTTGATCGAGCAGATACCTGCTTATACCGAAACCACCTAGGGTTAGTTCTTCTTCAACCTGATTACCGCGATGGTCAGTTAAACGCACCTTCTTTATAGCTGGAAGTTTCATACTTTCCAATGGAATTCCTATTCGAATTAAAAACGGATAGCTTTCATTCGAAATATATTCGCCACACACTTTATGATAGGGAAAACTCTTTTTTTCGAGAAGCAAAACCTTACGCTGTTGCTGTGCCATGAGAATGGCAAAACTTAAACCGGCTAATCCACCACCAATAACAACAACATCAAACTTACCTGTCGTGTTCATGTTTAAAAACGATTAAATGACGGAAAGCCCATTTCCATTTTATGGTTAGTGTTTTCATGGATGTTTGAGCAAAAATATGTTGCCATTCTTGCTTCTTAAACCCACGCGCAACAGAAAGAGGTGCATCATGTTTTACTAAATATGATTTTGAAAAAAGGCGGGTTAAAATTTTAATGGAATAAAATGCTAAACTATGTCGATGTAAATCATTAATAAAAAAACCAAGCTTTGCATGTTGCTTCATCCAAAGAAGTTGTTCAACTAATTCTTCATTTCTAAAATGGTGACAAAATAAGGAGCTAAAAATAATATCAGGTTTTTCCGACAGTACCACATCGCGATAGTTTGCACAGGTAAATGTTACGAACGGTTGCTGTTGTTTTGCAAACTCAACGATATCGAAATTCATGTCAATGCCATACCATGTTCCTGTAATACCTTGATGTAAACAATACGTATAAAGTGCACGTAAATTATCGCCACCACCTGATCCGATTTCTAAAACGGAAATACTTTTTCGAGAACCTAGAATTTCTTTAAAGCCTTGAAGGGTGATGCTATGTCCACCTAAATACGTATTAATGGTATTCAATTCCTTCATGTTAAGGATAACATCTTCAGCCGGTATATTATTTTGATCTAATAACTCCTTTAGATCACTTCGTTTCGAGAGCCCTAACATACCTGTAATATTAAACTTTCAATAGTTAGTCCAGGACCAAAGGCACAGGCAAAAATAGTGTTCTTAGCAGGTAGTTTATCTGCCATCATTTTTTCGAGCACAAAGAAAATTGTTACCGACGACATATTACCGTAATAGTATAAAATGTTCTTAGAATAGTGAACATCTTCAGAGGAAAGAGAAAGTGCTTTCGCGATTTCATGAATAATTTTTTTACCTCCCGGATGAATAGCCCAATGCGAAACATCGTTGCGATTGATATTTAGTCCGGACAATGCATTATGCAAAAGTGGTTCAATATTCTCAGCTATAATAGAAGGCACATAGCCACTTAAGTTCATTTGAAACCCATGCGACGATAAATTCCAGGCCATATCATGGTAACCTTTCAATGCCAACTCACTATAAAAATGGTTGAGAGAAAACTTTCCAATATCATTCGATACGAACACGGCGGCTGCTCCATCGGCAAAGAGTAACGACGATGCTATATTATCCATCGTGTATTCGTTATTAAAATGAAGTGTACACAATTCAACATCTACAATTAAAACCTTTGCATGTTGAAAGGCACGACAAAAAGCATCTGCTTGTTTTAAAGCTTGTATACCGGCATAACATCCCATGAAATTAATGGCAGTGCGATGAATATGGTTCGGTAAATTTAAGCGCTGCACAAGTTGAACGTCTAAACCGGGAGCCGACATTCCAGTACAACTTACCGTAATTAAATGCGTAATATGTTGCAAGTCGTCGGTTGATAAAATTTTTTGAACCGCTTTGCAACACAAATCAGGTGCAAGCTGAAAAAAAGTTTTCATTCTTTTTTCAATTGACGTTTTACCCTCTTTCTCAAAAAATCGCCAATTCGATTTTGGAAGTGAAAAATCCTCTACCACCGAATATCGAGTTTCAATTTCGCTTTGTGCATACATGCGTCTAATTTTTGAATGATCTTCTTCAGGAACAGAAAAATTATCGAGAATAAAATCAATAATTTCTTGTTGTGAATGACTGAAAGGTGCATGTGCCAATCCGATGGCTTGAATAAACGACATATCGATAAAATTAACTTTTAGACGGGATAGTCATTAAAAACTTACAAATTAATTTGATTTAGAATTAACCACGTGAAACAGAGCAGCATACAAGCAGCCGCAATCAAATTCATACGCATGGTATTGCGATAGTTTGCTTCGTGTACATTTTTTTCAACGCGCAGAAACCAATAGATAAAAAATAAAATAGTCGGCAACTGACATGTTAGAAAAATGTTGATGGCAAGCATATGCTGTTGGAGAATCTTTTGCCATAGAAACAAGGTAGTTCCTAGTAGAAAAAGTACTCCCGAGAAAATAAATGTTCCTCGGTAACCTAATTTCAAACTTAGTGTTTGCACGCCGTCTGCCTTATCTTGTTCATGTTGATAAATCTGTGAGAGAGGATATATAGCACCAATTAAACAACTGGCGGCCAGTGCCAAGGGAATATTAATCAGCGAAAATGATAAATTTAACGCTACTTGAGGGAGGCAAAAAACTACTGCCCCTTGAAAAAAGAATACCGTAAGAAATCCGAGTATCGGATACTTTTTTATTCGAATCTTCCGATAACTATATAATCTTGAAAAGACAATATATAAAGCCACAATGCAAGCCGTTGGAAAATTAATACATACACTAAGAATTAAAGCTACAGCATCCATGAGTAAGGTAACCCAAACCAAATGATTCGAAGGCGGAAGCGGTTTTTCAATCAAACCTATACTTCCTTGATCTTGATCTTGAGTACTATTATAAGCGTTACTAGACGGATAAACAAGCACATGTAACACAATAAAGAGTACGCACAGCGAGGTATAGTTTTGTTGAGAAAGAGAAGGTATTTCGGAAACTCCGAAAAGATATACAGGCATTAATAAAAATGAAAAAGGAAATCGGAGATGTTGAATTACAGACTTCATGTGGACTGGTAAATGTAGTTTAAATTACTGTTGAAGTTTGTATTCCTAAGTCTGACTTTAACTGAATGCATGGAGGAAACATCCTATTCTGAAAGAATCAAGAACATGCTCCATTTTTGTTGATATTAAAAACTAACATGTAAAGATTGATTCAAAGTGTCTTCATTTCAATGGAGAGCACATAAAAAAATCGGGCGATAATGCCCGATTCATGAAGTTTAACACAACGTATTAATTCGTTTCCGAAACGTTTCGGAATATTTCGTTTACACGTGCGATCTACAACATTCTATAGATCGTTGTACTCTTATTGAGCCAAACGAACGTTTACTGCTGATAATCCTTTTTTGTCTTTAACAACTTCAAAAGTAACTTTATCATTTTCGTTGATATTGTTAATTAAGCCAGTTGCGTGTACGAAAATATCATCACCACCATCGTTTGGTTTAATAAATCCGAATCCTTTTTTTGTGTTGTAAAACTTTACAGTTCCTTCTTGCATGGTTTTTAATTTTTAATTTATGAATTGATTTTTATAACATTGATTGCACTATAACCTTTAGGCGTTTTTTCCTTTTCAAAGGTTACAAGATCTTTTTCTTTAATAGGCTGTTTTAGTTGGTTGGCATGAACAAAAATATTCTCTCTGGTACCATCTTGGGTAATAAATCCATATCCTTTTGCTTCAATAAAAAAAGCAACGGTACCTTGAAAACGAGTATCTGTATCATCTTGTTGATAAGGAAGTAGTCTCTCCTTTGTTTCACTTGCTTTTGGTTTAGTTCCGGGAGGTGAAGAACTTAAATTTCCGTATTCATCAATATAAGCAAACATCTCCTCTAAAGGTTTCCCTTTATTATTATTCGTTTTTCTTTCTTGCATTTTAAGCTGCTTATCTTGCTTAGCCTGCATGCGTTTTTTTTGTTTTTCTTTCTTTGAAAAAGATTCTGCCATATGGTATATTTCTAATTATTAAGGGTTGCTTCAGGCACTGCGTCGCCAATCAGTTTCTGAATATTTTTTAAGTGTGTCTTCTCTTCCGGATTACAAAAGGAAATGGCCATACCTTCTTGTCCTGCCCTACCGGTTCTACCGATACGATGCACGTAAGTTTCCGGTATATTCGGAATTTCGTAATTCACCACAAAACCCAAATCATCAATATCAATACCTCTAGCAGCAATATCGGTGGCAACTAAAATTTGTAATTGACTCTTTTTAAAATCGGTCAAAGCTTTTTGTCGAGCCCCTTGTGATTTATCACCATGGATAGCAGCACTTTGAATACCTTGCTTTTTAAGTTGTTTACATAAACGATCGGCACCATACTTAGTACGCGTAAAAACGAGGGTTCGTTCCAATCCTTTAGTTTTAATCAACGATAATAACAAAGCAGTTTTTTCTTTTTGTTCAACATAGTACACCGACTGTTGAATTTTTGTAGCGGTACTTGAAACCGGGTTTACCTTAACTTGTACAGGATTATTTAAAATAGATTGTGCAAGTTTTTGTACTTCACCTTGCATGGTAGCTGAGAAAAACAAGGTTTGTCGTTTTTCAGGAATAAAACGCAAAATGCGCTTTACATCATGAATGAAACCCATATCTAACATACGATCTGCTTCATCCAAGACCAAATGATGAATACCAGACAAATCAAGTAATTCTTGTTGAATAAAATCAAGTAACCTGCCTGGAGTAGCCACGATAACATCAACCTTTCGTTTCAATTCCTTCTCTTGGTTTACCTGAGAAACACCGCCATAAAGAGCTAAGCAGCGAACCGAAAGATAGCGGCCATAGGTAATAAAACTCTCTTCTACCTGAATAGCTAATTCGCGGGTAGGACAAAGCACCAAAGCTTGGGGTAATTTAGAGGACGTTTGACGGTTATGAATTGCTTGTAAAATAGGAATAGCAAAAGCAGCAGTTTTGCCGGTACCTGTTTGCGCACAGGCTAAAATATCATGCCCCTTAAGAATTTCAGGGATAGTTTTTTGTTGAATTGGTGTAGGTTGGTGGTATTGCTCCTCCTGTAATGCCTTTAAAATAGGCTGTAATAGTTGTAAATCGTTAAAGGCTGTCATGGTTTAATGGTTGTTTGATTGTGTGTCAGGGGAAATAACGTTAACCCATACAACCACATGTTCCGCAACTTGTTTGCACGCCGGTATTTGAATATTCGAGTTAGCCTGATTGATATAAAATTCTATTTATTGGTGGCCAACTGTAACGCGATAACTGGGAAAAGTAAACTGATTGACTATTTCAGAAAAAGCAAGGCAGAAGCCTGAGAATGCAAACGTAAGACAATTAATTTGAAAATCGCATTTTATTTTTTATGATGTTGTGCTTTGAAGCGAAAATCAATCAGGCCTAGGCTACTTAAAGCATCTCCAAAATTGTTTAACTTTTACTACATATTGTTTGCACACACGCCACCATTACATAGTGGAACGCAACTAGTTTACTTCAAAAAACTACCAAGCTGAACCTTACCTTTTACGTTTGTGATACGAATAAAATAATAGCCGGTAGGCCATGAACTAATATCGATAGTGAATTTATTTTCAGAAACAGGTTTACTCATTTGCACCTGACCAAAAACATTCCTTATTTCGATGGCATTGCCATCTATAGACGATTGTATATTAATTTTATCGGTCGCAGGATTAGGAAAAAGCTTTAGCTCCTGTTGAGGAACAACTTCCGCCACGGAACTTACTAATGCGGTAGTGTTTACATAAACATACTGCACGGTACTTGCCGTACTTGTCCATTTAAATTGGATGCGCAATACAGGATCATTTTGATTTTCTTTAAACCAAAAATAGTCGGCGTAACGAGCGGTAGCATTTCCACCAACCGTAACATATAGTCCAATGTTAGAAAGAGAAATTCCACCAGGCAGTTTTATCGTGCCGTAGGCATTATATCGAGCGTCATACGTCCAAGGAGAACCACCTACCGTTGTTTGAAAATTAGAATATAGATAACCGCTCGAGATGGGTGTATTATTAACGGTTGAAATAGGGAATGGATTAAAAATAGAAGGCCATGAACTATAGTTACCCATATAATAAACGGTATCGTTACTTTTTTTATAGTATTGAAGTAAACCACTATATTCCTTCCAAACAAAGGCAGCATTAGTGAAAAAGGCAGCTCCCGCGGTTCCAACAGGATCAAGAATACTATCGGTATAAACCGTTGGCATTAAAGTGAGCGTATCGAAATTCCAGGTAAGGTTATTTCCTATCGTTGGAATTAAACTAGTATCGATATTCCAACCTACATCCACCTTTTTATAGTTATAGGTATGACCTAATGTAAAATTGTAAAGATTATTCATGATAGGTTGCGAACTTGCCTGTAAGGTAAGCATCAGACTCATTAAAAGTAAAAACTGTTTCATGTGAAAAATTTAGAGCAAAACTATTTTCATCGTTGCAAATCCAAATACCCTAATCAGGGTATTTTACTAAAGCAGACTGTAGATTTCACAATGGAATAAATGCGCAATAGAATTTACCTAATATAAGAAGGTACCTATAACATGAGAAGCAAGCGATTGGAAAGTTTATCTTTGTTTTTCTATTTAAAAAGATATAATAGTGTCCCTAATTAGTATACGTAAAATTGGTTTAGATGATATTTATTTATTGCAGAAGATTAGCAAAGCAACATTCATAGAAACATTTTCTACACAGAATACTGCGCAGAACATGCAAGATTATTTAAAAAACGACTTGGCAATAGAAAAACTTGAAACAGAGCTTACTTCTGTAAATTCAAATTTTTATTTTGCAGAAGAAGGTGATGCTGTTTTAGGATATATGAAACTTAATATTGGTGATGCTCAAACAGAACCTTTACAGGATGATGGTATGGAAATAGAGCGTATTTATGTACTCCAACAATTTTTAGGAAAAGGAATTGGCAAACTATTATTTGAATTTGCAATGCAACAAGGACGCCTTTGGAAGAAAACCTATCTCTGGCTTGGAGTTTGGGAAGAAAATCAACGCGCTATCCAATTCTATCGCATGCAAGGCATGGTTACATTTGATAAACATATTTTCCGTTTGGGCGACGACGAACAAATTGATTTGATGATGAAACTACCATTGAACCCTTAGTTTGTATAAAAGAAATCATGCTTGTTAATCATTGAATTCAAATTGCATCCATCAAAACTCCCCAGAAACAAAATCATGTGACCATTGCTCACAAAATAAACGAATCTGATTTCGTACAGCCCGAAAGGTAGCCATTATGTCTTCATCACTTCCAGTTGCTTTCGCAGGGTCTGGAAAGCTTTGATGAAATTTAACAGCGTTGCCCGGCAAAACCGGACAAACCTCTTTGGCATGATCACAAACAGTAATTACTATATCAAAAGGAATATGCAAAAAATCTGAAATCTCATTGGAGGTATGCGATGTAATATCGATACCATCTTCTAACATAATAGCCACGGCTTTCGGATTTACACCATGCTTTTCAATACCTGCACTATAAACTTGTGCATGCCCTCCACAAAACTTACGGAGATAGGCTTCGGCAATCTGACTTCTACAACTATTTCCGGTACATAAAACTAAAATGTTCTTTGATACTAAATTTTCCATTCCTCTATTTAAACAAATAACCAGATAATATTAATAATACAAAATTTAGGGTCAAAGCCAAAAAGCAGTTGCAACAATATAACGGAAGCAGTAATAATAATAGGCTTCTTATACTTTTCCCAAAACGACTTAGTTACAACAGGTTGGTCCACAGCCACAGGTTTTAGGTTTCTCCGCATAAACGGTAATGCTATATATTCCAATAGAACCGGATTTGAATTCTGACAGGCTTTCAGCGTCTAAATAATTATTCAAAATATCATCCGGAATAATAATTGGTTTTTCCTTTTGAATTTGAATCGATTCAAAACCATTTTCCTGAATTAACTGCAGATACGTTGATTTTTGAATAGCTCCAGAAACACAACCTGCATACATTTCAGCATCTTTACGTAACGCTTCGGGCAATTCACCTAACAGAACAACATCCGAAATACTAAAATGCCCTCCAGGTTTTAATACCCGAAACATTTCTTTAAAAACATTGTTTTTATCCGGCACTAAATTCAAAACACAATTGCTAACTATTACATCTGCCATATTTGCGGTAACCGGCATACGCTCAATATCACCTAAACGAAATTCAACATTACTAAACCCAAGTTTAGTTGCGTTTTGTCGTGCCTTCTCAATCATAGCCGGAGTAAAATCTATTCCGATAATACGTCCATCTTCACCAGCCTCCTTGCGAGCAATAAAACAATCATTACCCGCGCCGCTACCCAAGTCTATTACCGTATTACCTGGTTTAATTCTAGCGAACCGCGTTGGTAGTCCACACCCCAAACCTAAATCAGCTTCGGGTTGATAGCCTTCCAGATTAGAATAATCGTCGGTCATTATGTTGTAAACTTCTGTGGAGCAGGAACCGGAGCCGCAACACGATGATTGATTACTTTCTTTGCTTTGTAAAGCAATTTCACTGTATTTCTGTTTTACCAGTTCTTTAAGTTGTTCTGCATTATTCATGATCTATTTATTTTTTACGTTTATTAGCAACAGGTTTTTTTCGTTGTTTTCAATGTATTGAAGAAACTAGTGAAATACCGTTCCAGTTTTTTTATAGCATTTTGATCGATACAATAACAGATGCTATTCCCCTCTATGCTACCTTGAATCAGTCCGGCCTGTTTAAGCTCCTTTAAATGTTGCGAAACGGTAGGTTGCGCGAGCGGTAAAAAATCAACAATATCGCCACAAATACAATCCTGATTTTTTAAGAGGTATTCCAGAATCGCAACACGTGCCGGATGGCCCATAGCCTTGCATAACACAGCTAGTTCATTTTGCTTATCTGTAAAGTGATCCGTTTTGGTAGCCCCCATTCCAATTATTTAATATTGCAATATTACGATATAGATTTTCAAATAACCAATTATTTTTTTATTTATTTCCCTAAGCGGTCTGTTTTTAAGGAGACAATCAGCACGAAAAAGTAGTGGTAGTTGTACTTTTAATCTTACGTTCGAACTAGATAAATTCTGATTTCCTAATATCCTAAAACAAACATCGTTTCTTACCACAACTGTGCTTTAATTCATTAATATGAATAGATAAGATTATCCATGACTACAATAAATTATCACATTATAAATTAATTTTAAGAACTGGTAAAGAACTTGTATTAACTTTAGAAGATATATCGTTACTTATGAAACATGTAATTCTACTTACCATATTCTATATCTTATTTCTTGTATGTAACAGTCATGCGCAATACTGTGCGAGTTTCAACTCAGGAGGTTCTGCATGTATTACACAAGTAAGTTTTAATACGATTAACAATACAACTACGGGCTGTGCTTCCGGCAATTACTCTCAGCAAACAGCCACTACCAATCTCCTAGTTGGTAATTCATATAATCTCACTGTTACCTTAGCTTCGAATGGCAATGCTGCGGTTTGGTTAGACTTCAATCATAATACACAATTGGAAGCCAGTGAGTGGTTTCAAGTTATTGCGAATGGTACAACAGGCACTGTCAGCATAACCGTTCCAACAAGTGCAGCGTATGGTATTGTTGGCATGCGTGTTCGAAGTGCCATTACAGCATATCCTTTAGGTGCTAACGATGCTTGCACTACGGTTTTCACGGGTGAAACCGAAGACTACAATCTAACCGTATTACCAGGAGTAAATTATGATCCCGCTATTGCAACGTTGAATACACCCACCGGTAATTGCTTTAGTGCTTTAATGCCTATTGGAATTGTTCTAACAAACTATGGTTTACTACCTATCAATTTATCTATCAACCCAGTTACTGTATATTTATACGTGAATGGTCCAAATGGTTTAACAACCTATTCGGTAGTGGTATCCAACGGAGTTCTTCAATGCTGTGGTGCCAATATGATCAGCGTTGTGATGCCCAATGTGAATTTATACAATGGGGGATTATATGTATTAAACACATCCTTGTCGATTGTAAACAGTGGAGGTGTTAGTAATCCCGTTTTGAGTGATGATTCCTTAAGCCCTCCAATTCAACTAGTAAATAAGCGGCCTGTTCCTGCTTCACCCTATGTGCTTTGTCAGGGTGCTTCTATACCTTTCGGACAAGGGTTAAGTGTAAGTGGTTGTTCAACGCCTTTGTTTGGTACAGCCACCATTACATTCACGGTAACACCTTGTATGGATAATGTTGGAGCAACCTTACCCGGCAATAGTATCGGGCTGCCAGCCAATTGTTCTAACCAGTACGCTTGCACGTTTGCAAGTGGTACATTACCCGCTTTACCTCCGGGAGCCTCATTTACACAGCCTGGTACCTTAACAATTACCAACCTGTATTCCGCCTTTCCGGATGAATGTCGATTTAATTTATTTGGTTCAAATCCGAATGGACCGGGATTGTTTTCTTCCTGTCCTACACCATACAATGTTGGTGCAAATGATATTGATGCAGGAGGATTAACCGTTGGTACACAAGCTAGCTTCAGTTATGTACGAAAGATAACCACGAATAGTTTGTCGGCCATTTATAGCAACCTATTGCCAGGAGATATTTTGCATGTTGGCTATTTTGAAAGTTGGAATGATACTGCCTTTCAACCAGATTGTTTGGCGAATGCACTCGCTGTGCCTACAACAGTAACGCTTACCATTCCATACACTTATACACCGGCAAGTATTGAGTGGTATGATGTGCCTGTTGGCGGAACATCACTCTTTAATTTATCTCCGTTCAATCCACTATCTGTTCCGAATACTGTTGTAAACAATTCTAGTACTCCGGGAACATATATTTTCTATGCTGCTTGCAGTGGTACCTCAACCTGTAGAACAAAAGACACACTTCAGATTGTTCCTTCTCCCTTGGCGTTTCAGGATACGATCATTTCCTGTGAAAATGCCGTAGGTAGTAATACAGCGGTTTTTGATTTAACTACTTTGAATGGGGGTATTTCTGGTGGTAATCCTTATGATAGTATTCGTTTCTATTACGACCAAGCCTTGGTTTCTCCGATTCAATTTCCGATGAATGATACAACAGGAAGTGTTATTCATTTTAGCAAAATGTATTTAGGTGCGTGTTACTCCTCCGATACGGTACTGGTTCAAGTAAATAGCTTGCCCGATATTCAAATGCTTACCATGAATGGAACGGTTTGTGCGCCCAATAGCATAGACATTACCTCTTTGATTAACCCCTTTAGCACTTTTCCACCCGGAACAGATACTTTATTTTTTCAAGATGCCGCGTGCACTTTACCCCATCCAAATCCACACAATATAACCTCTTCCGACTCCATATATATTGTAGCCAGTACGAATGCAGTGCCTTCATGCACCGATACAGCATTGACTACGATTGACATTGGAGGTACCGATAGTTTATTAGTGAATCAAAATGCATTTAATATTTCCGATTGCAGTGCGCTTTATCCTATTCCGGCAGTTACCCATGTGTTGACTGATGGTAATGCTTCTGAATATCAAAACCCATTTGATTGTAGACGAATAGCATCCATAGCGGATGTAACGAACGGCACCTCGCTTGGTTCAACAACCGTTGAAACAGAAATTGATTGCACCACATTAAGTTATCAAGGACAACTCTATTTGAAACGACATTTTACTGTAAATGCATCGAATCAAACTGCAGCGAATTTATGTTTGTATGTGCTGCAAGATGATATCGATGAATTTAATAATGATGCTACCAATGTTGCTCAACCTACGTTTACGCCAACCTTAAGCAATCTATGTATCACGAAAATCGATAATGGCAACTTAACCGACCCATTACATACGTATAGTGTTATACCAAATAATTTAATTTCAAAAAGTTACGACGCAGCGCATACCATTTGGACGTTGTGCTTTCCCGTAGATAGTTTCTCATCATTTTATTGTCATACCTGTAACGCATTCAATGCCGCTTTATGGTTGGAACTAAAAGAGTTTACCGCTCGAAAGCAACAACAACAAGTTCTTATTCAATGGCGCACAGCACAGGAAACCAATTCAGATTATTTTGTGGTAGAAAAAAGTAACGATGGTGTGCATTTCATTCCTTGTTCCGAAAGAATAGCTTCTAAGGCACTTAACGATACCAGTAAACAAGAATTAAATTATCAATTCATCGATAAGTATCCTTTTAAGCAACGAAATTTTTATCGATTGGTGCATACCGATAACGATGGAAAGCAACAATACAGTGCTATTAGAGAAGTAATTTTTGAAGAAGATGTTCATGTAACTATCTATCCGAATCCAGCGAAGGAATTCTTAAAAATCAATTTAGATATCGCTCATGATGCTAGTGTAAAGCTTGAACTTTCTGACGCATCTGGCCGACAAATTCGTTTGGAAAATCATAACATGACTGCTGGTTCTCATATTCTTACGATGTCAACCAAAGAGGTCGTTTCCGGCTTGTATCAACTCAAAGTTATTGCAAATAATATTCCTGTTTGGATTGAAAAGTTAACCTTATTGAATGAGTAGTAGATAATAATTTCAACGCGTATGGGCTGAAGAAAGTCTAACACAAATCAAGTCGCTTCAGAATCAATTTGAGTACAGTTATACTCAAAAAACATGGCATACCAACGAGGTCATGTGAATTCACTTACTTCGTTGAGTTGCAATAAATGCCTTGTATCATGAACGGGTGATGTAACTTTTTTGATTTGAAATAAGCACTACGCTAAGATGCCAAACTTATTTTCCCTTCTGTTTCAATACTTCTTGAATCACAGCATCCGACTTAGCACGAAAATAAATCTCACCGGATTTTCCATACCAAACCGAGGCCATTTGGGCCATCACATCGTGCTTAATAGTTTCTTCTAACGTAGCAGGAATACGTATTTTTCTACCTTGAAGAAATAGCTGAAAATCTTTCCACCATGCTAAGTTATCCATTAAGTATCGATCATATGCTTGCACATTAGCAATATCTCTTTTGGAAGAATACAAATAAGGAAAGGCAAACTGCTCGGGAAGATGCTCTCCATAAAATAAGCTAAGCGCATTTAACTGATTTGTGTCGGCGGCAATAAAAACATCCGGACTAATACCCTCATTGGCATATACCGTTCGCTTATTTTTAGTATAGAAGGGCGTGTGGTTTTTATGTTGCGTCGAGCTATCACCATGAACCATTTCACCGGCATGAAACCGCTTATAAATATCTTCATGATACTCATCTTTTCCGTCGGCATAATTTTTTTGAATGCAACGTCCGCTAGGCAAATAATAACGGGCGGTGGTGATACGTATAGCCGATTGATCGGGCAATTCAAATTGTTCCTGAACCAACCCCTTACCATAACTTCTTCTGCCATATACTTTACCGCGATCTAAATCCTGTGTTATGCCGGCTAAAATTTCACTAGCCGAGGCAGAATACTCATTAATTAAAATACTTAGTGTACCCGTTTCAAACATGCCGGGATGTTCACTATAAACCTTCGTTTCTTCATTCTTACCTTTCGTACTTATAAGCAATTGTTTACCGGAAATTAATTCATCGGCGATATTCGCCACGGCATCCATGTAACCTCCCGGGTTATTTCTAACATCAATAATTAACGATGAAATTCCTTGTTGCTTTAAATCGCTAAGTGCCTTTTTAAATTCCTCATAGGTAGTTTCATTAAATAAGCGAATAGCAATGTAGCCAGTTTCTTTAGTCAATTTAACCGCTGCCGTAACCGATGTATAAGCAACTAAATCTCTTGTAATAGTTATCCAATTTTCCTTGGAATCCGGATGGCGAACTAATACCTTCACCTTGGTGGCGCGTTGTCCGCGTATTTTCTTTACAATATCTTCTTGACTTATTTTCCGTCCTGCAACCCATGCTGTATCAATTTTTAGAAACTGATCACCCGTTTTAATTCCTGCCTTACTTGCTGGTCCATCGGTTACCACCGATGAAATCATAACGGTATCTCTGGCCATAAAGAACTCGGTACCGATACCATAAAAACTTCCTTCTAGTTCTTCATTACTGATTTGTAATTCGTCTTTAGGAATGTAAACCGTATGTGGGTCTAGTGATTTTAAAATGCCTTCTACACCATTTTCATATAACAGATTCGTGTTTAAACTGTCAACATAATGCGTTTGTATTAAATTGATCAAAGCATCGAGTTGACGTTCCGATTTCTTTTGCTTCGGAAGCTGATCAGCCATCTTAACCCCTAAAAACATTCCTAGAATAAGAATGCAGGAAAACAAGAGCGGTGTTTTGTAATCCGATAGTACAGAATTCGACAAAGGAACTTTCTTAGTTATTGAACCGAAATAGTTTTCTTAATCATGTTTTGTTTCGTGGTATCATTCATCGCTACCCATAAGTACACATCCATATTTCCTGTCCCAGTTGGCACAAATTTCAAATGCCGATTTACGGTATCGATATATAAATACGACGGTATAAACCAACGTACTTTATCATAATTTAAAGAACAGTTCAGAAGGTATAAGGTATCGTTTACTTTAGCAGGTGTTTTTGAAATATTGAAACAAGCTGTTGTAGAACCCGGTTGACGTTTACAGGATACAGCCATCATAGAAACTACAAACAGTAAAAATGCGATACGCTTCATGAATTCAATTTGAGGATTTAAAAGTATATTAAATTTTCTATATGCCGACTATCTGAACTAAAAATATTAAAAGGTAATCGTTTTCGTAAGGGTTTCCGAGCCACGGATTAGTTCAACATCAACAGTATCACCCTTTTTGTGCTCGCTTAGTATTTTCATATAATCCATCACATTTCCGATGGCCTTTCCTTGAATACCGATTATGATATCTCCCTTCTGAATACCCCCTTTTTGCGCTGGACGATTATTAGATACATCATCAATACGCATACCCTTACCGTCAAACGCATAATCGGGCATAACACCCATGGTTACTTTAAAACTAACTTCTGTACCAGCTTGGTAGGCTGTTTTCAGAAAGGGTTGCTTTGGTTGTTTATCTAAATCATAAATAACATCTATCAAATACTCTAATACCTCAGCAATACCTGCATAATTAACCTTGTCCGCATCATCGGTTGGTTTATGATAATCGCTATGCTGACCGGTAAAAAAATGAAGCACCGGAAGATTTTTCAAATAAAACGACGTATGATCGGAAGGGCCAACACCTGAGCTATCCTTCTTTAAAGAAAATTTTGTGTTGATACGATCGAGTGTTGTTTCAAAATTTGGTGAGGTGCCGATACCGTAAACTAATAACTTTTTTGTTTCGTTATTTAAACGGCCAATCATATCCATATTAAGCATGTAGTTCACCTTATCCAAGGCTAACGTAGGTTTTTCGCACCAAGCTTTCGAACCAAACAACCCTAATTCCTCACCTGAAAACGCCATAAATAAGAAGTTGTATCGTTCCGTGAATCCGTTACTGGTAAAGAAATTAGCTAACTCGATCAATCCCGCTACACCACTCGCATTATCATCAGCTCCATTATGCACTTTATTTTTCGGATTAGCGTCTAAGCTATTATGATCATCACCCAACCCTAAATGATCGTAGTGTGCACCAATTATTACGGTATATTCTGCCTGGTTGTCGAGAAAGGCAATGACATCTCTTCCGGTTCTTAGCTCACCATGATTCTCATCGGAATCATGAACATTGGTGTTATAACGCTTCACAAAATCATAATAAAACCAATTATTCCCGAAAGGCTGTAAAGCCATCATCTTGAATTTTTCAGCAATATACTTTGCTGCTTTGCGCTCATCCTCTGAACTCGTTGCCCGTCCTTGAAGTTCATCAGAAGCAAGATAAGAAACAACCGTTTCAATATTTGTTGTATTTACACGTTGTGCAAAAACCGAAAAGCTACATAGAGTGAGCAAGAAGCCTATGAATTGTTTCTTCATGATGTTATTGTTTGAATTTAATCCACCCAATCGGCTACGAAAACATTGGTATCTCGTGTGCCATGATTGTTGCGGTTCGACGAAAATACTATTTTTTTACCGTCGGGTGAAAACATTGGAAAGGCATTGAATGCAGATTCAGTCGTAATCTGCTCTAAGCCACTTCCATCTAAATTGATTAAGAATAACTGAAAATCGTACCCTTTCTTACTAAAATGATTACTACTGAAAATTATTTTAGAACCAGATGGATGAAAGAAGGGCGCCCAATTTGCCTTTCCTAAGGCGGTAATTTGTTTCAAATCCGATCCATCCACATTACAAGTATAAATCTCCATACTGGTTGGCGCCACTAAATGTTCTTTAAGTAGTCGCTTATACTCAGCTACATCGGAATCACTTTTCGGACGAGACGCTCGAAACACAAGTTTCTTCCCATCGGGCGAAAAGAAAGCACCACCATCATACCCTAAACCAAAGGTGACCTGTTTTGGATTACTACCGTCAATATTCATCGTCCATAATTCCAAATCACCACTTCGATCGCTTGTAAAAACAATTTTATCGCCGGTTGGTGAAACCGTAGCTTCAGCATCGTAATACTTATTTTCCGTAAGCTGTTTTTTTATATTGCCTTTTTTAGAAGCGATAAAAATTTCATAATCCTCATAAATATTCCACAGGTATTTACCTTGTATATGGGCAATTGTTGGGCAGCTATGGGAACCTTTAAATGTACTGGCATAGAGTATGTCTTTGCCATTAGGCATAAAATAGCTACAAGTGGTTCTACCGAGTCCGTTACTTATTTTCGGAGGGAGGTATAAACTATCCTTGGCAGCCTTGGCAATATTCATTCGGAAAATCTGATCACATTCTAAACCCCAGGCTTTATTGTTACTTTGAAAAACGAGTTGAGTACCATCCGGACTGAAATAAGCTTCTGCATTATCGCCTCCAAAAGTTAATTGGCGAATGTTCCGTAAATGCTTTTCCTGCGCGCTTCCGCAAACAGGCAATAATACGATCAGCAGAAACAGCCGCCATTTTTTCATGGTCGCAAATATAATCAGAGGTTTGAATTTTAACCGTAACAACTCTATTTTGAAAGAAATGCTTGTTTTACAATTATCTAAGACGACCAGTGACTCGAAAATGATGGTGGTACATGAATTTTATTTGAGAAGGGGATTGCTACTTTCCCGAATAATTCAATCGGAATAGTAGTTTTGCGCCATGAAATATACATTTCTTCTCTTAACATGGTTTGTTCCGTTTATGGTTTTAGCCGACACCAAAATTTCAGGCGTGGTAAAAGATCAGAAAGGAGAAACCCTTATTGGCGTTAATGTTTCGTTGATTGGAAGCTACGATGGTGCAACCAGCAACGTAAATGGCGAATACCAATTCGAAACTTCCAAAACAGATTCTGCGGTATTAAAAGCCTCCTATACCGGTTATTCGACACAAGAAATTAAAGTAAAATTGACAGGTAAAGATCTTAAAGTTGACTTTACCTTGAAGGAAAAAGTTACCGACTTAAAAGCAGTGGTTATTACGGCCGGAGCTTTTGAAGCAAGTGATGAAAAGAAAGGAACGGTACTCAAGGCATTAGATATTGTTACCACAGCGGGCAGTAATGGCGATAGTTATGGCGCTTTAAAAACCTTGCCCGGCACGCAACAAACGAATGATCGTGAAGGACTGTTTGTGCGTGGAGGAACCGGAGCTGAAACACAAACCTTCATTGATGGTACTTGGGTACGCAATGCATTCTCCGCATCCATACCCGATTTAGGAGCTCGCGGCCGCTTCAACCCGTTTATTTTCAAAGGAACCGTATTTAGTTCAGGTGGATACTCGGCGCTATATGGCCAGGCTCTTTCGTCGGCAGTAATTCTCGAATCCATTGACTTACCGGAACGTTCCTCGGCTAATTTCAATTTATCCTCCGTTGGATTAGGAGCAAGTTATCAGCAACTCAGCAAATCCAAAAAATCATCTTGGGGCATTGGGTATAACTATGTAAATCTTACGCCATACTTCGCGCTCATAAAGCAAAACATTCAATATAAAACGGCGCCTACCGTACATCAGGTTGATTTGAATTACCGTGTGAAAACTTCAAAATCCGGTATGCTAAAATTCTATGGATACCTCAACCTCACTAACATTGATATTCAACGATCGAATATTACTTCGCTCGATTATCTTGATGCCAATAAAGAATACCAAGATCGCTATGCTATCAAGAATCAAAATATTTATGGCAATCTTTCCTATAAAAATTATTTCAAAAACGATTGGAAGCTTAATCTGGGGGCTTGTGTGAGTTATAATCATGACGACATCGCTACACAAATTTTAACGCAACAAAATCAACTGGTTACCGATTCGAATTTTTACAGCAGCTCCGATGTTAGCATTGAAAACCAGAATAACGTAGCCACAGTAAAAGTGGTATTAGATAAAGGTTTACCTGATTTAAATGCCATACGATTTGGTGCAGAATATATCTATAATCAAGATAAAACCGATTTGAGTTTACCGGTGCCGATAAATGCAATAAACTATCAGACCGATGAACATTACAAGGCCCTTTTTGCCGAAGGCGATATTTACCTGACGAATAATTTAGCAGGTAAAATTGGTGTTCGTGCAGAGCATTCTTCAGTATTAAACGCCTTTAATTTAGCCCCAAGAGCTTCTATGGCATACAAGGTTAATAAAGCAGGACAGCTTTCGGTGGCTTATGGCATATTCTATCAGAAACCCGAACAACAATACATTTTTAAGAATTCGCAATTGGGTTATATGCGCGCCGATCACTACATTGTAAACTATCAGTTTCAGCCCAAAGATCGAATACTGCGCGCGGAGTTGTATTACAAGAAATATCACGATTTAATCAAAACAAATTCTTACGGTTATACAAACGCTATTTCAAATTTAGGAAAAGGATATGCCCAAGGATTTGAGGTTTTCTATCGCGATAAAAAAACATTGAAAGGTATCGACTTTTGGATATCGTATTCTTTCATTGATACCAAGCGCGAATTTCTGAACTATCAAAAACAAGTTCAGCCCGATTTTGTAGCTACGCATACGGCTAATTTTGTATTTAAGAAATTTTGGATCAAAAAGATGTTCGGTATAAATGGTACGTACACATTTGCCACCGGTCGTCCGTATTATAATCCAAATCTTCAAGAGGCTGAAAATTTTATGTCGGAAAAAACACAACCCTATCATAACTTCAGTATTTCAGCTAACTATTTGAGAACTATAAAAAAAGTATTTTCGGTTTGGGTACTTAGTGTAAATAATCCGTTCGGATTTAAACAAGTATATGGTTACAACTATGCTTTCCGTGATCTGAATCAGAACAATAATTACTTTTCAAAACCTATTACACCACCTGCAAAACAATTTATATTTCTGGGTGTATTCTTGAGTTGGGGTATTGATCGAAGTCAAGAGGCAATCGATAATAATTTGTAATGATTAACATCTAAGTAAAAAAAAACGCTGATATTTGATTCTTATAAAATAAGTAATTCCAACATGAAAAAAATTATCTTTTCCTTATTGCTTCTGGTAAATGGAGCAATGGTTTTCGCCGCTAAACCTGAATATGTACAAATGATGAGCGGTGTTCTTCAAAAAATGAAAGATGCCAAATCAATTGAAGCATTAGAAGCTTGTGCGAACAATTTTTCCCGTGTTGCAGCCGTAGAAAAAGAAGAGTGGCTTCCAAATTATTATACTGCCATGTGTTATATTCTTGAAACAAGCATGCTTAAAGATGGCAAAGAGATCGATGCTAAACTGGATAAAGCGGATGCATTAATTACCCAAGCTCGGGATATTTCTAATAGTGATGAATTACTCTGCCTAGAATCTTGGTCAAAATCTACTCGAATCGGCGTTGACCCTATGACGCGTGGTATGAAATATGGTATGGAATCTGCACAATTACTGAATAGAGCTACCATAGTAAATCAAAACAATCCTCGAATTTATTATTTACAAGCCATGAGCGCTTACTTTACACCGGAAAAATATGGTGGTGGAAAAGTAAAAGCATTAGAATTGTTGAAGAAGGCGCAAGGTTTATTTGAAACTTTTAAACCATCCTCTGAAATTATGCCAAATTGGGGTAAAGAACAAAACCAAGCCATGATAGAAACCGTTACGAAAGAAATGAATGGTTCTACCGACGATACCGCAACTCCGAATAATCGCGCACCACGAAAATAATTTTTACTCACATACTCTATTTTTCAAGCTGCTTCTTATGGCAGCTTGATTTTTTTTACAATGAGAATCATTTTTTTAGGCACCCCCGATTTTGCTGTAGCTTCTCTGAAAGCTTTAGTTGACAATAAATTCAATGTGGTTGCTGTAGTTACCGCACCCGATAAACCGGCTGGAAGAGGTATGAAGTTACAGGCTTCCGCCGTTAAACAATATGCCGTTGAACAAGCGATTCCTGTGTTACAACCGGAGAAATTAAAATCGCCCGAATTTCTGGAAACCCTAAAACAATACCATGCCGATCTTCAAGTGGTAGTGGCTTTTCGTATGTTACCTGAAGTGGTTTGGAATATGCCTCCATTAGGAACTATCAATGTACACGCGTCTTTACTTCCAAATTATAGAGGGGCTGCCCCCATCCATTGGGCCATCATGAATGGTGAAAAGGAAAGTGGCGTTACAACCTTTAAATTAAAACATGAAATAGATACCGGTAATATTTTATTGCAACAGTCGGTGGCCATTGGTGAGGAAGAAACCACCGCAGAATTGTATCAGCGTTTAATGCATGTAGGAGCTACCTTGCTTATCGAAACAATTAAACAAGTAGAAAACGGAAGTCTTCAAGAAAAACCGCAATCAAACCTAGCGCAGTTGCATCATGCTCCAAAAATAACCAAAGAAACATGTCTGATTGAATGGAATAGAAAGGGTATAGAAATTAAAAACAAAATAAGAGGACTTAATCCTTCCCCCGCTGCCTATACTTTACTCGATGGAAAAATTCTTAAAATTTACCGGGCTACTTTTGAGGAAACTCCTCATAAACTTACACCTGGTGAGCTTCAAACCGACAATAAAACATATTTAAAGTTTGCTACGAATGACGGATGGCTTTTTGTTCTTGAAATCCAACTGGAAGGAAAATCAAAAATGAATATCCAAGATTTTCTACGGGGTTATTCCGTTTCGGCAAAAACTTCTTCGTAAATAACCTGCGGATAATAGTCTTCTACAAATTGAAGTATGGTATCATGAAAAGTCTCTTCTTCATCAAATAATAGTTTGATACCAATACGTTGCGCGTAAATTGGAAGTTTAAGCGGAACGATATGCTGCTGCTGTAGCATCAAACGAGAGGCATCCTTTTCGGTGGTAATAATAATTTTATTTGGATTGGTAATGTGTTTGAACGCAGCATTAATTTCCTGAATATCCTCTTCGGTATAATAGTGATGATCTTTATACTCAAGAATATGAACTTCCGTAAATTCCCTTTCTAATTTCTCTTTTAAAGGTTTTGGATTGGCAATGCCAGTTACTAACAACACCGATTCGGCTTTGGGTAACAACGGTAGTTCGGGTTGAAGCGGATACAAGGCCCCATAGGTAATTGCACTAAAAAAAATCGTTTGATTCGGATTCGGAGCAATCTCCGCTTTAATTCGATTCTTTTCCTCTACCGACATGTGTTCATCACATTTGCTCACCACGATAACATGAGCACGACCGCTAGCCTTGCGCGATTCACGTAACAAACCAAAGGGCATAATATAATCGCGTGTAAACAACCGGCCGTAATCGGTCAACAAAATATTCAATCCGGCTTTCACGGTTCGATGCTGAAAGGCATCATCTAATAAAATAACCTGAATACCCTGTCGTTGTTGCAGTAAACGTGGTATGGCCGTCATTCGTTCTTCGGCTACACAAACTTCAACCGAAGGATATTTGAATTTAAACTGAAATGGCTCATCACCTATTTCGCGCGCGTTGCTTCCTGCATCAGCTAATCGGAAACCTTGCGTTCGTCGGCCATAACCTCTGCTCAAAGTAGCCAATTTATACTGAGGTAGTAACAGTTCAATGAGGTGTTCGATGTGCGGACTTTTACCGGTACCTCCTACCGTAATATTACCTACACAAATTACAGGTAAACTAAATTCTGTGGATGTAAAAATATTCCAATCATAAAATCGGTTTCGAAGCCAGATAATTATTCCATACAACAAGGCAAAAGGTAAACTGGCATAACGCAGTATGCTTAAAACTAAATCCTTCATTATTTCTTATTCAGCACAATATATTTTTTTTGAACCCACACAAATTCCTTTACCCGATCTGGTAGCTCAATTAAATAAAAGGCTCCAAAGCTATCAATTATTTTCACCTCATCATTAGGCCGTAATTGTCCACATTGCTTTCCCTCCACATGAGGCACCTCAAACAAATATGCTGAATCGGATTTTACCAAACCTGTTTTCTCAACATAATCAATATAGAGCGTGCTATTTTTCTTTACCGTTGGAGAATTTTTCTTATACTTAGTTAGAATTCCCCTTTCTGGCAGCGCAATTGAATCTGCCTTTAAGATCAACAAATTCCCTTGAAGCAAAAACTGAATACGCAAACTATCCCCTTTCTGATACATGCCTTCTTGATTTTGAATTTGCATGAACCCTTTAAGCGCATACATATTAAAATCGGGCATCGCAGAAATGAAATTAAGATAGAAGTAAGCACTGTCCGACTTAAACTGCTGTAAATAGAGGGTTCCTTGGTCTTTATTAATTCCTTTGTTGAAAGAATATACACCCGACCAAGTTGCTTGGCCGTTAACCAATACCGATACGAAACACCCCAAGGCTAGAAAAACCGTTTTCAATTCACTAAAATTATCAAGGTATCGATAGAATGATAGGCGTTGATTTTTACAAACATACGTATTTTGCATTACATCAAAATACCATTTACCGCTTGAGTTTTATCGGGCTTAGGTTGAAGGTCGAATAATTCAAACAAATCGATTTCAACGGTTCTTATAATGGCACTCATCGGAATATCCGTAATAAAATGCTCGAAAGGGTCTTCACTATGATTGCCAACTAACTCCATAGTGCTATACAACCATGAAACTAAGGTGTAAATCAGACAAACAGCAACGTAAACAAATAGCGTAGGTTCTTTATATAAGTCAAGTATACCGAAAGGTAGAATGAGAATAAAAATAATAATAAACCAAGTACTGAAAAATGCATACTGACGTGGGAAGGGGGTGGTTTTAATTCTATCATTTTTTCCCATGGTTTCAATACATGTTTGAAGATTATTTACCACTTCAACATATTTATATTCATCCAATTTCTTTTCCATGAATAAACGATGAATATGTTCGAGTTGTTTATAGAGTAGTTGTAATGCTCTGTTATTTTTATTGTTTACTTGGTCATATTCGCCATCAAGCAAACGTGCTGCTACTTCTTGTTGCCAGTCATGTTCGCTTGGCTCACCGAAGTAATATTTCTTCGTTGAAGCATCAAATTGCCTGCTATGTTGATTTCGTTTACGAAGTTGAAGCTTGTGCGCTTGCAGCACGGCTATCTGTCGGTTTACTAAAACAGCTATATCTTTTTTCCCCTCCGTATTCAAATAGATATTCAGATGATTGGCAAAAATGCGTGTGGCCCCGGCTAAACTTCCCCAGTTCTTTCTCGCTTCCCACGTTCGATCGTAAGACTGACTATTTTTGAATCCTGCGTAAATGGCAACAGCTACACCAATAGGACCAATTAAGGAAAAAGGTATGTGAATATGAATGCCTTTTGTAATTAAAAAAGCATGTAGAAAACAAATGAAGGTACCATAACCTATAAAGCGTAAAATATTCTTCCATCCGAAACGCCAGATAACTTCAAATGGGATATCGCGGTAAACATACATTAGGATCTAATTTGGATGAACTAAAATACAACTTTCAGTGTTTTCTAGTATGTTACCGAGGCAACAATTTTTAGCTTGTAGAAAACGAACTACAACCAAAAGGCTAGCTCGTATGATCCTTATTCTTGAATCGTAAGTCCGTGAATTTTACGCAAAACCTCCAAAATATCTTTCTTATCTTTCAGAGGAATCGAAACATTATAAGAGCAAAACAACAATGATTCCTGACTCAAGATGGTTACTTGATGTTGTTTTAAAACGCGCATCACATCATTCATTAAGGTATAATCAAACTGAAGATTATAGTGCTGTTCAATATCCTTTGTAATAATTTCATTCTGAAGAAGGGCATCGTGAGCAACTGTTTTATATGCTTGAATCAGGCCCGGTACACCAAGCAATACACCTCCGAAATAACGAATCACACAAATTAATACCTGTGTAATTTCGAAGCTATCAATTTGTCCGAGTATCGGTTTACCGGCACTTCCGGAAGGTTCACCATCGTCATTCGCCCGGTAATTGGTTTTATCAAATCCTAATCGAAAAGCATAACAGCAATGAACGGCTTTCGGATGTTCTGCTTTCAATAATTTAATTTGTGCTTTAATTTCATCTTGCGATTGTACGGGATATACATAGGCTATGAATCTACTACCCCGATCTCTATATTCAGCTTGCGTAACAGCGGTTACCGTTTTATAAGTAGTTATCTCCAAACTCATTGTTCCGATATAAATATTAAAACAATAGCGGCAAGGGTTAAACCTAAACCGATATAGTTCTTTTTGCTCAAATGTTCTTTCAATACAACTAATCCGAATACACTTACAAGAAATAAGACCCCAATATTATTAATCGGTAAGATGGCCGTGCTACTTAATCCAGGGTGCTGCAATGCCTTTATTAAATAATAGATTGAAAAATAATTCGGTACACCTAAGATAATACCTGCCAGAAGATTCTTCCATGCAAAGGTTCTTTTTTTCAGAATAAAGAGAATACCAAGCGCTAAAGTTCCCCATACAGCGGCAAATAGAAAACCGCTTATAAGGTATGCGTTGGCCGTTGCAGTTGTTGTAATAAATGTTCGTTGCACGTACTTTGTTAAGGTATCAATGATACCACTTCCAATAAATAAAATGAACGGTAGAAAATACTCCCAATGATGTAAGCCTTTTTTTTCTTCATCGGCGTTTTTTGCTGTTGTTAGAAAAACAGCAAGTAAGGCCACCGCGATACCAACAATTTTCAACGCGTTCACTTCTTCCTGATACATAAAAAAAGAAACAAGTACCGGAATAATGAAGGATAATTTATTAGCTGTTTGTGTTATAGTAACCCCTACGCGTACCGAGGAAATAGCAATCAAATTAAATACAACAATAAAAAGTGTTCCCATTAAAATAGCCAATGGAAACCAGTTAGCATGCAGTGTTGTTGAACCTATTGGAAATTCGCCAAGCACAAAGGTGCCTGTTATTACACAGGTCCAATAGTTATATACAATCACCTGAAATAAGTCCATTTTATATCGATCAAAAATCGAAAAGGCTACTCCCAAATAAGAGTTCAATACAATAGATAAGAGTAGAGCTGTCATGTGTGAATGCAAATCAATATCTACGACGGTAAACCAACAACATATTATCCATAATTTTTTTCTCTTCTACCACCTGATGATTATGAAGTTGTGGCGCTCGGATTCCATCTTGAATATAGGAATGCGCAGTAAATACCCGCGCTTCATCCCAAAAACCTAAATCAATACATTGTTGTAAAAGCTTTTGTCCTCCTTCTATCATTACCGACGAAACACCAAGTTGATACAATTCCGAAAGTATATCCTGTAACCAAGTTTCCGGTTTTATATACAACCTATCCTGTTTTTTAGTTTCTAATGTATGAAAATGAAGTGTTGTTTGTTGCCGATCAAATAAGAAAAGATCTGATGCTAAAGAAAGATCGCGGTCGTACACTATACGAATCGGATTCTTACCTTCCGTTAAACGAACATTCAACCTTGGGTTATCAATTTGTGCGGTTAAATATCCAACCCAAATAGCATCTTCTTCCGATCGCCACTGATGAACGAGTTGTTTACTGAACGTATTACTGATTTGAATTTCTTGATTTTGTTTGCCAATAAAGCCATCCGCCGATTCTGCCCATTTTAAAAGGATATATGGCCTTTTCTGTTCATGAAAACAAATGAAACGTTTATTCAGTTCGATGGCTTCTTTTTCAAGAACACCTTCCATGACTTCTACGCCGGCATCACGTAACAATTGAATTCCTTTTCCTTGTACCAGTGCAAATGGGTCGCGACAAGCAATGACAACTTTTTTTATTTGATGTTTTAAAATGGCGGAAGTGCAAGGTGGTGTTTTTCCTGAATGACAACACGGTTCTAAGGATACATATAATATGGAATCCGATATATAGTTACGGTCTTCCTCCCTTACCGAATTCAAACAATTAATTTCAGCATGGGCTTGTCCGAATGATTGATGATAACCTTCACCAATGATTCTGTTATGATAAACTAACACCGCGCCAACCATAGGATTTGGGGCTACCTGACCGAGTCCGTAAGCCGCCAATTGCAAACAACGTTGCATGTATATAGTATGACCTGAATCTAAAGACATGATGAAAGCTTAACCGCTTGAATGGTATTTACCCAATCTTCCCGAAACGGCAATCGCACACGAATATAGTTATCGGAATAACCTTCCATCATGTCGTTCTTTTCTGCCTTTTCAAAAAGAACATGTCGAACGGTATCTCGAAATGCCGATTCAAAAAAGTGCATTTTCTTTTCGGAGAGATTACGCAGCACGGCATTACGCTCTTTACGAACTTGCATAGGTATTACCGGCGAAAGCTCTAAAGCTTTGGTATGTTCACGTTCTGAATAAGTGAAAACATGCAAGTAACTAATATCCAGATCATGCAAAAAATCATAGGTCGTTTGAAACTCCTCATCAGTTTCGCCGGGGAAGCCTACGATAACATCCACCCCGATACAAGCATGGGGCATACAATTTTTAATTTTCTCAACTCTACTCTGATAAAGTTCTCGTTTATAACGTCTTCTCATATCCGCCAACAGGGCATTGCTGCCGCTTTGCAAGGGAATATGAAAATGAGGCATGAAATGATTTGACCTAGCCACAAAGGAAATAATTTCATCCGTGAGCAAATTCGGTTCAATGGAGGAAATTCTATATCGAGGAATATCCGGTAAGGCATCTAACGCTTGAATCAAATCGAAAAAGTTCTCCTCTCTTCTTTTTCCTCCGGTGAAACCCTTTCCAAAATCACCGAGGTTAACGCCGGTTAGCACAATTTCTTGCACACCACTGCGCGCAATTTCTTGTACATTGGCCACAACATTCACAATGCTATCGCTGCGACTATGGCCTCTTGCTAAAGGAATGGTACAAAACGAACAGGTGTAATCACAACCATCTTGAACTTTTAGAAAAGTACGTGTTCTGTCGTGTTGCGACCAAGATGTATGATACGCATTAACTTCTTCGATATCACAAGAGCAAATTTTTGCCTCGCCATTCTTTTTATAGGTCTCAAGATGCTGAACGATATTAAATTTTTCTCCTGCACCGATAACCAAATCAACACCTTCAAAGGTTGCAATATGTTCTGGTTTTAATTGAGCGTAACAACCTGTAATTACAACGGTAGATGCCGGATTTTGTCGTTTAACCCGACGAATCAATTGTTTACACTCTTTATCGGCATTTTCGGTTACCGAACAGGTATTAATTACATATACATCGGCCTCGTGCTGAAAATTTATTTGTTCATATCCAGCCTCATCAAACTGACGCGTTAGCGTAGATGTTTCAGCAAAATTTAATTTGCATCCTAGGGTATGAAAAGCGATGGATGTTTTTTGCTTCAAGGCCGCAAATATCTAACATATTAAAATGTAATCAAGAAGTGAATATGTTAATCACAACATGTTCTTCTTTAACAAACTAGAAAATAAAAATTGGAAATAAATTCCTGCCTACTTACAGCAAGCGAGATTGTTGATAATTTTTCTTCCAACGAAGATCAAAAGAAAGTGCTGTCATTGCCATCCAATGATTTTGATAAAAGCGTTTTCCGTTCAGTGGTATGAGTCGATCTACCTTGTACTCATTTCTAAAATACTGAATACCTAAACGCCAAAGTAGCACATCATTCAATTTAAAAGATCCATAGGCCTCGCTATATAAACTACCATACGAACCATAATTCAATTGGTTTAAGTTAAAGGCATAGGGCTCGGTTTTGTATTTTACTCCCGGAGGAACCGGTTGTGTTTCATAGGAATGAAAAAATGCTTCCTTCGAATCACCGAAATTAATTCCGCCTAAATCAGTAGTAAATACAGCATCTACCCCACGTTTAATTCGAATCTTAATAGCAAAATAGGCGTTTAATGTATTGGTTTGAACTTTAGGGAAGTATAACGAATCCGCCCCTCCTTGATTTAATTGGTAAAGTGAATTACTAGAGGTTTCGTACTCACGTTTCTTAGTTTGAAAAACAGATGCACGTAATCCACAACCAAATGAAAACCATTGTTTTTTACGACCAACACCGTGTAAATAATGAATGGTACTGCCAACAGCCCAATGTGGATTTCCGTAATAACCAGCTGCCCCCCAAATACTGGCTTCGGCTGTTCTACGTTTTAGCACACGTCGCATATTCTGAGCATCAGCCTGATGAACAACTAAAGCTATAACGAAAAGTAAGAGTAGTCGTCTGATCATATTTTTTCTATGAAGGCTTAAAAGTAAGCAAGGGAGTTTTTATAGACAACTTTTTTTTAATTTATCCTTGCAGAGCGGCAGCACCACTTACAATTTCAGTAAGTTCGGTTGTAATAGCAGCCTGACGAGCACGGTTATAAGAAATTTTAAGCGTTTTCAGCATTTCTTCCGCATTTTCCGTTGCCTTATCCATAGCGGTCATACGTGCACCATGTTCTGAGGCATTGCTATCTAATAACCCTTTATAGATTTGAGTATTTAAAATTTTCGGCATCAATTCTTGAATCAACACTTCTTTTGAAGGCTCAAATATGAAGTCGTTGTTACTTTGTTTTTTGCCTGAATTACTTTTCGGAATGGGTAAATGCTGCTCACAAATAAATTCTTGCGTAGCTGCATTTTTAAACTTACTATACACTAGCTCTACACGGTCGTACTCTTTGCGAACAAAAGCTGCACGCACATGCTCGGCAACTTTGCGCACGGCTTCAAACGACAAATCAGAAAAAATTCCCCAAAAATCATCCACTAATTTGAAACCTTGGCGCTCAAAGCTTTCATAGGCTTTTTTACCTAAAGGCAAAATATGCACATTGCCTTTTTGATGTTGATCAGCGTAGCGCTCTTTAATAACACTTTTCGCAAGTTTTATTGAATTGGCGTTAAAAGCACCGCATAAACCACGATCGGAAGTAATTACTATAAATAATACTTTCTCAATAGGACGTTCTACGGTTAATCCGCCACCCATGTTTCCTTCCAACGAACCAATTATATTACCGAGCATTTCTTGTAACTTTTCAGCGTACGGGCGCATTTGAGTAATAGCATCTTGTGCTCTACGCAATTTGGCCGCACTTACCATTTTCATAGCCTTGGTAATTTGCTGCGTGGTTCCTACAGATTTGATTCGGGTACGTACTTCTTTTAATTGTCCGGACATGAGTTTATTTTAAAACGCCGCGAATTTAGGTCGGAATCTTGAAGAACGGAAATTAATGCGCTTTCAATATGTGGAAAACCGTTACAAACAGGACTAAAAAAAGCCGGATTGCATGCAATCCGGCTTGGTAAGTTTAATAGCTTGGAAAGAATTTATTTCTTTTCTCCGCCAAAAAGACCTTTTATTTTATCTAAGGCGTCTTTTGCTAAATCTTCCGCTTTATCGGCAGCATCGCTTAATTTATCTTTAGCAACTTCCGCAAAATCTTCTAATTTATCTTTTGCCGCTTCTGCAAAATCTTCGGCTTTATCCATAAAACCTTCTCCTTCCTGCTTTACGTCTTGTTTCATTTCTTCCGTTTTCCCGGCCAATAAACTCTCAATATTTCCGGAAAATGCCGGTGGAAGTTTAGTTTTTACAAAATTCAAAACGGTGGCTACGGTTTTATTGGCTTGATCGGAACTCAAACCAACTTCGGCTATTAGTTTTTCAATTAACTCTTGCATTGTTTACAATTTAGAATGCAATGATAAAACTATTTACGCTTCTCCTATGTTACTGAAAAATAAAAAAACCGCTCGAAAGCGGTTTTAAGCAGTTGTGTGGGGAAAAATTATTTCAATTCACATTTTACACCAGGGTAAAGTGCTGAATAGGTAGCATTATTACCTTCACAAGCAGTTTTAGCTGTTGCTTTACTTTTGTTTTCAATTTGAAATGTTCCTAGTGAAGTTCCATTGTCTGTGCATTCACAAGTCCAGTCTTTTTTACAAGAAGTGAAAGCCGTTGCAGCAACAAATGCTAGTAAGAGAATTTTTTTCATGATTTAATAAATTTAAGGGGCTAAAGTAAATAAACATTTCATTCAACCCTCATTTTTTACTCAATAAATTCTTAAAATTTAAACTTTTAAGCTATAAACCATAGTAATCTTCAACACCAAAGGTGGTTCCTTTTAGCTCACTATTTTGTAAAAATAAAGGCAGCTCTTTGCAGCATAGCATGGCTACTAATCTACATTCAAAAGAATATTTTTCCTTAATAAGTTCTAAAACCTTGCGTTGCAGCGATAATTACCTTAACCTAATATTATTCACTACAAAAGCCAGGTGTAATTCACTCTTAAATTCTAACCGCTTCCCTTTCCGTTATTCCAAATTATCCAATTAAATTCGCGCCCTATGTCAACACAAGATAGCACTGCACCTAAAAATCTCGCCAATATTATCAGTCATTGTAAGGAATATGGTTTCATATTTCCGTCGAGTGAAATATACGACGGTTTAAGTGCTGTGTACGATTATGGCCAATGGGGTGTGGAGTTAAAAAAGAATATTAAAGATTTATGGTGGAAGAGCATGGTTTATATGCACGAAAATATCGTAGGTATTGATAGCGCAATTTTCATGCACCCAACGATATGGAAAGCGAGCGGTCATGTGGATAATTTTAGTGACCCTATGATTGATAACCTCGATAGTAAGAAACGCTATCGGGTAGATCATTTAATTGAAGCTTATGCGGAACAAGTATCCGGTGGCGAATCGTTGAATGAGGAAGGACAAGCCGTTATAGCTCAGATGGAAGCGCTTTTAGCGAAAGATGACTTCGCCGGATTGAAACAACTCATTCTAGATAAAAAAATGACTTGTTCGGTGAGCGGTACTTGCAACTGGACCGATGTACGTCAGTTCAACCTAATGTTTAGTACCCAATTAGGCTCAGTAGCTGAAGAGAGTGATACGATTTATTTACGTCCGGAAACAGCTCAAGGCATTTTCGTGAACTTTATTAATGTGCAGAAGAGTGGCCGAATGAAGGTACCCTTTGGCATTGCTCAAATAGGTAAGGCTTTCCGAAATGAAATTGTTGCCCGAGGTTTCATTTTCCGTATGCGTGAATTTGAGCAAATGGAAATGCAATATTTTGTTCGTCCCGGCACACAAAAAACATGGTACGAATACTGGAAAGAAGCCCGCATGAAATGGCATCTTGAATTAGGTATTCCGGTTGAACGCTACCGCTTTCATGATCACGTAAAACTAGCGCACTACGCCGATGCAGCCTGCGATATTGAATATGATTTTCCGATGGGTTTTAAGGAAGTGGAAGGCATCCATTCAAGAACCGATTTCGATTTAACACAACATCAAACATACTCAAAAAAGAAAATTCAATACTTCGACAACGATATCGATGAAGCTACTGGTAAGCCTTTTGGTAATTATACGCCTTACGTGATCGAAACATCGATCGGTTTGGATCGATGCATTCTGATGTGTTTGAGTGAAGCCTACTGTGAAGAAGATTTAAGTACACCTGAGAAGCAAGATAGTCGGGTTGTATTGAAATTCCCTCCTAAAATAGCTCCCATAAAATTAGCTGTATTGCCGTTGATGAAAAAAGATGGTTTACCTGAAAAAGCACGTGAATTGATGGATCATTGTCGCGACAGTTTTTTATGTTTCTACGAAGAGAAAGATTCTATTGGTAAGCGTTACCGCCGAATGGATGCCCTTGGCACGCCGTTCTGTGTTACGATTGACCATCAATCGTTAGAAGACAATACGGTTACGATTCGTTTTAGAGATAGTATGGAACAAGAACGTATACCCATGGAAGAGGTGAAGGATCGTGTATTAGCATCGCTACGCTAGTTTATGTAGCATAACGCTAATCCTTGTACATTTCAAGCATAAAGTTCAATCTAGGGTTGCGTTGCCCTCGGTGATATAAAACACAACTTCCTGTTTTATAAGTCGCTTTTCCAATTCAACAACTTTTTCAATCAATTTACCGCCTACCTTTGCTCCAATTTTCAATTCATGAAGAAATCAAATATTGTGGCCTTGGTAATTATAGCGGTTGCTTTGGCGGCTATAGTAAGTATGGTGGGTGATTTCAGTAGTTATCAAACCTTTGCGACTGCAGAAGCAAAACCCGGTAAAGAATATCAGATTATTGCCAAATTAGATACCTTCCAACATGCGATGGAATACAATCCGATTGTAGATCCGAATCGATTTACCTTTTATGCTAAAGACGAATCAGGTAAAACATGTAAAGTAATTTTCTCAGGAACTAAACCCCAGGATTTTGAGCGTAGTGAAAAACTTACCATGACCGGCAAAATGGAAAATGGTGAGTTTCATTGCAATCAAATTCTCATGAAATGCCCTTCTAAATATAAAAACGACCAAGTGGTTGTTGGAAAAAAATCATAAGTCGTAACCTTAAAAAAACCTTCACTTGGCAACCGAATTTCTGAATGAAAATCTGATTCCGGGCAAGTTAGGACAAGCTTTTATAGTATTGTCTTTCGTAGCGTCCCTCTTCAGTGCAATAGCATTTATCGTTTCAACACAAAGTAAATTAGTATTTAATCAGGAAAGTTGGAAACGGCTGGCACAAAACCTTTTTGTAGTTCATGCCTTTTCAACCTTTGGCATCTTCTTTACCTTATTCTATCTTATTTTCAACCATAACTTCGAGTACTTTTATGTTTGGTCGCACTCGAGCAAACAACTACCGTTCAAGTATTTATTGTCGTGTTTTTGGGAAGGGCAGGAAGGTAGTTTTTTACTTTGGAGTATTTGGCATGCCATCTTAGGCTTGATTTTATTATTCCGGAAGAACTCGTATCAGGCTCCGGTTATGGCTATCGTAGCACTATGTCAAGCGTTTTTAGCCACTACCCTACTTGGTTATTTTTTCTTCGATATGAAGATCGGTAGCTCTCCCTTTATGCTCCTTCGCGATCAAATGCAAGGCGCACCTATTTTTCAACAAGCAAATTATTTAGAGTTTATTCAAGATGGTAACGGACTGAATCCTTTATTACAGAATTATTGGATGGTCATTCATCCGCCTATTTTATTCCTTGGCTTTGCATCAACCTTATTTCCATTTGCATATGCTCTTGCCGCAATGTGGAAAAAGCAATACGAAGGATTACCGATACATTTATTGCGATGGTCGGTATTTTCAGGCATGATACTCGGAACCGGTATTATGATGGGTGGTATGTGGGCCTATGAAAGCTTAAACTTTGGAGGTTATTGGGCTTGGGATCCGGTTGAAAATGCGTCGTTAGTTCCTTGGTTAATTATGATTGCCGGTTTGCATACCACCATGATTTATAAAGCAAGCGGCTATTCACTCAAAACAACCTTACTCTTTTTTATTTTGAGTTTTTGTTTAGTACTCTATTCAACCTTTCTCACCAGAACCGGTATTTTAGGTGAAACTTCAGTGCATTCCTTCACCGGCGAAGGCGAAACCCTATTCTATCATTTATTGGTCTTTTTGTTCTTCTTCTTACTACTTGGTTTGTTTTTATTCTTTAAGAATTATAAATCCATTCCGGATTTAAAGAAAGAAGAGGAAGCAGCAACCTCCCGAGAATTTTGGATGTTTATCGGCGCGCTGATTCTAATGATATCCGTAGTGCAGATTACCTACACAACATCGATGCCGGTATGGAATAAAATGTTTGGCACAAAATACACCATCGTTGACCCTATTACACATTATAATAAAATTCAAGTTTGGATTAGTAGTTTGGTATTACTCGGTACAGCCAGTATCTATTATTTCAAATTCAAACATTCGAATTTGAAGGAAGTATTGAAGAAAATTAGTGTACCACTAGCTACAGCCTTGGTATTAACCACGGTTATTGCTATTGTTCAGAAATTCACACATCCCGGCATTGTATTTCTGCT
>JAEUVD010000029.1 GCA_016787065.1 Chitinophagaceae bacterium | reverse complement strand
AGTGCCTTCCTACCACCGATGGGTACGCAAACATTTGTTCTTCATGGTGGAAGTCATGGTGGAACTAATGACGGAGAAACTAAAACTGAGGTGGATGTTAAATATAAAGAGCAATTAAAAATTTACGAGCCCGCAACCGTAACGGATCTCGGATTGCATACTTATTTTGATTATAACCAAGCCAAGGAAGCATCCTCTAAAGAACACAAACCGCTTATGTTAGATTTTACCGGCATCACTTGTATCAATTGTCGTAAAATGGAATCGGAAGTGTGGAGCGCACCGGAAGTTTTAAAGCGTTTAAAAAATGATTTTGTAGTAGTGTCGCTTTACTGTGATGCTAATACGGTACAAACAGATTATAAAGATGAGGATGGCCATGCGTTAACCCTCGGACAGTTCAACCTCAATCTTCAAAAAAATAAGTTTAATAGTGCCTCACAGCCACTGTACTTTTATATTGATGATAAAGAGAATATTTTAGCTTCCGAAGGCTACTCTTATAAGTCGGATGTGCAAGCCTTCGTAGATCATTTGGATAAGGTAAAAGCGAAATACAACGAATTGAATCCGTAATTTCGTTGAATGCTTTCCGTATCCGAAGCACTTCTTCACATACAACATGTTGCTGTTTCTCCGGAAACTCAAACCATGCTTTTAAAGCATGCATTAGGTTTTGTAGTAGCTGAAGATATACGGGCTCCAATAAATTTCCCCGATGTTCGTCAGTCTGCTGTGGATGGTTACGGATTCACTATTCCCTTACCTAGAACTCCTCAACAAGCGCATACGTTTACACTTCAGGGCATAATTCAAGCGGGAAGCACGCAGGATGTTATACTAAAACCACAGCATAGTGTTCGTATTTTTACCGGTGCAAAAGTACCCGATGCGGTGAATTGCATTGTAATGCAAGAATATGTTATGAAAGAAAGTGATGAACGCATTACAATTCCGCAGGAATACCTTATCGAGCTTGCGAACATTCGACCAATCGCCTCACAATGTAAACAAGGTGATGTGCTCTTACGTAAGGGTGTTATGCTCACGCCAGGGGCCATGGCTCTCTTAGCGTCTGTGGGTATTCATGAAATGAATGTGTTTAAAAAACCAAGGGTTGGTATTATGGCCACCGGAAAAGAACTGATTGCGTTAGGTAATGCAATTCTCCCTGGACAAGTTTATGAGAGTAATACCTTGAGTTTGTCTGCAGCTTTACAACAAATCCATATACCATTTACTTTGTTTTCTACGGTAGATGATAACCTGGAAAGTTTGTCGCAACAAATTAATGTAGCATTACAACAATGTGATGTGTTATTAATTACAGGTGGTGTGTCGGTAGGTGATTACGATTTTGTGCTTGAAGCATGTACTAAAAATAAGGTAGAACAAGTTTTTCATAAAGTGAAGCAGCGACCTGGTAAGCCATTATATTTTGGAAAAAAAGATAGCCAGTTTGTGTTCGGTTTGCCCGGCAATCCGGCTTCCGTGTTGAGTTGTTTTTACATGTTTGTTTATCCCATGTTGATGCGCATGAGCGGTAATACTGCAACTGGTTTAACTGCACTTCAATTACCCTTAGTGGAGGCGGTGAAAAAGAAGGCAGGACTTACCTTTTTTCTTCGCGGTAAATTATCGGAGCATGGGGTGCAAATTCCTTCCGGACAAGAATCGTATAAAATGACTGCTTTCGCAGAGGCCGATTGTATTATATCCTTAGAAGAAAATAGAGAGGCGTATCAAGCAGGCGAATTTGTAAAAGTATATTTGTTGCCGTCATGACCGATTACGGATTATTATTTTTGTTACTGTTATTTGTAGTAGCTTTTTTATATGCCTCTGTAGGGCACGGCGGAGCTAGTGGTTATCTTGCATTGATGGCGGTATGGGGGGTGACATCTACCGTTGCCAAACCAATTGCTTTAATATTGAATTGTTGCGTTTCGTTACTTGCATTTATTGCATTCTATAAAGAAGGTTATTTCAATAAGAAACTATTTCTAAGTTTAGCGGTTGCCTCTATACCCTGTTCCTTTATTGGAAGCAAAATTCCGCTCCAAGAACATGTTTATAAAAGTGTACTGGCGGTAATGTTATGCATCGCCGCAGCGCGACTATTTTTTGTTTCCAAAGAACAAAAACAAATCTCAGAACCTCCATTAATAGCCTTATTGGTTATTGGATCTATTGTAGGTTTGCTATCCGGAATGATAGGCATTGGCGGTGGAATTATCCTCTCGCCCTTATTAATTATAATGGCTTGGAGTACCGTTAAGGAAACATCAGGAGTTTCGGCTTTATTTATTTTCGTAAATAGTATTGCCGGTTTATTTGGTTTGTATCAGAAAGGAATTGTATTTACTACAGATATGAAGTACATGTTAGTGGTAGCTATACTTGGAGGTCTGTTAGGATCCTTGCTTGGGGCTAAGAAATTTCAGGTAGATGGTTTGAAAAAAATACTAGCTTTTGGATTACTTATAGCTTCACTCAAATTATTTTTTACCTAATGCAAGATGTTTCGGTATACATATTAGCAGGTGGTAAAAGTTCGCGCATGGGAGAAGACAAAGCGTTAAAAATGTTAGGAGGTAAACCGATGTTGCACTATGTGCTGGATGCGATTCAGGAATTGATGTTGCCTGTATATCTTCTAACCAATCATAAGGAACATCATGTATTTCATTTACCAATGATTGCCGATTGTTTAGCGGATAGGGGAGCTGCCGGAGGTATCGATGCCATGTTGCAACATAGTACAACAACACGTAATATTATTTTGTGTTGTGATATGCCCTATGTGGATGCCGGTTCTGTACAAACCCTTTTGTCGTTAACGAGGCATCATGACATTACTGTACCTCTTAACCGTAACTTACCTGAACCTTTATTTGGCGTTTATTGTTCATCCATAAAAGATCGTTGGCGCGCCGAATTAGTAAAGGGCGAAAATAAACTTAGTAATCTGTTCCAATCGTTTGATGTGAATTATGTTTCGGGCGACGATTTTCTTCAACATAATCCGAACTTGTTTTGTAATTTTAATTCATTAGAAGACTTAAATCAATTCACATGTTGATACAATGCTTTGGCATGCTTAAGGAGTTAATAGGTACCGATCGTTTGAATTTGGAACAGTATTCCAATACCGATCAACTTCAACAAAAACTTGTACAGTTATATCCTGCCATTCAAGATCAACCCTTTGCAATAGCCGTGAACCGAACTATTATTTTTGAACCTATTTCGCTGAACGAAGAAGATGAAATAGCTTTGTTACCTCCTTTTTCTGGAGGTTAAATGAACGAACGTTACCATCAACAAATTATTTTACCAAGCTTAGGTAAACGAGCGCAAGAGCGATTGCATCATGCTCGTGTAATAATCATTGGTGTGGGTGGCTTGGGTTGTCCGTGTGCAACGTATTTAGCTGCTGCCGGCATTGGAACTATTACGTTGTGTGATGGTGACACGGTAACATTATCGAACCTTCATCGTCAGGTGTTATTTACGGAAGAAGCTATTGGTCAAAAAAAAGTAATAGCGGCTCAACATGTTTTGCAACGTTTAAATTCTGACATACAAATCAACATCCTAGATGAATATGTTACAGAAGAAACAGTTTCGGAAGTCATTCATGATAAACATTTAATAATAGATTGTACGGATAATTTTCGAACACGTTTTATTGTTAGTGAAGAAGCAGCGAGAAAGAATATTCCGTATTTGTTAGCAGCAAATTTTCAATTAGAAGGACAGCTTGCGCTATTTGCTCACACTGCGTCAGAACCAAATTTAAAACAACTATTTCCGCAGTTAGTTAAAGAACCGGAAAACTGCAATCAACGAGGAGCTTTGGGTCCGGTATTAGGTGTGCTAGGAAATTTGCAGGCCTTAGAAGCAATTAACTGGATTACTCAGCAACCACATCGATTGGAAAATGAATGGTTGATGATTGATTTACAACGTTATGCTTTTGAGCGATTTTCATTTGGGAATAAAATAGTTATTCTAACGATGTCGAAAGAAGTAACCGCACAAGAATTTGAACGTAAATTGAATGATGCGCAATGTATGATCATTGATGTACGCCAGCCTGGTGAAAGTCCAACGGTGGAATTTCCACATCGTTTATTTCCATTGAATGAATGGCCAGACTGGGCGCCTGAACTACCAAAGGATAAAGAAATCATTTTATTTTGTCATAGTGGTATTCGAAGCGCTGAGGCCTTAGATATTTTAGAGAGTGAATTTGGGCTAGATCAAGTTAAACATCTTAAGGGTGGCATTCTTCAGTATGAATATTATAAACAGCAACATGCATCCTAAAGCAAATTATAAATTACCATGAAAAATATTTTTACTCGAGGACCCATTTCTGCCCAGTTTATAGCCGATAGTATTGCAAAGCATAGCAGTAAGCAAGGTATTGGTGCTCATAGTATTTTTCTCGGACAGGTTCGTGCAGATCGGGTAGAAGAGAAGAAGGTTAAGGCCATTGATTATTCAGCTTATGAGGAAATGGCGCTTGAGAAAATGCATGTTATTCGAGAAGCTATTTTTGAACAGTATAATTTAATTTGTATGCATATTCATCATAGTTTAGGAAGTGTACAGACGGGCGAAATCTGCTTATTTGTTTTCACTTCGTCGGTACACCGAAGGGATGCAATAGACGCATGTAATGAAGTGGTGGAGCGAATTAAAAAGGAACTTCCTATCTGGGGAAAAGAGATTTTTGAAGATGAAGATGCACGGTGGAAGGTAAATGTGTAAACCTCCTTGAGTACGCTTGATTTGTGTTCAATCAGAATTATTTCTTGTATAGTTTATAATTGTATTTAATCCACATTTTAATTTCTAAATCGGAAGCACCACGTGCATAATCATATTCCATAGGATATGCTTTCATAAATGCTGCAGCTTCTTCTTGATTAATTTTTAGCAACGACATCACTAATTCAGGCGTGTAGCGAGAGTCTACAAATTTTTCCAACTCCATTGCTTCTATCTGATCTTGGAAATGACGCATCGCTTTATGTTTCTTAGAGAAAACCTGATATAAACTTGTAACCGGCGACATAACTGATTTACTTTGTTTATACGTAAAAGCATCTTCATAAAGCGAAGCTCTACTGGCCGAATCTTTTTGATATTCGGTTGGGCCTTTATTAATTTTTACTTCCTTTAATTGAACGGGTTTTAAACTCAGTTTAATTCGTAACGTTTGCAAGCTTAACTCAGGTCTTACACGAAGAATATAATTTTTATAGCCAACATGAGAAAACACAATTGACTCACCTTCTTTCGCATTGATTTCAAATTTACCTTCCGCATCGGTTACAACCCCGTTGTGTTGATTTGCGTTTTCAATACTTACTGGTGTTAGTATTTTGCCACTCATGGAATCAACTACCACTCCGGTAATACGAATCTGCGTGAACACAGAAAAGGGTAATAACCATAAAACAAAAACCGGAAGCCATTTCACTTGGCAAAAGTAACCGCGGGAAAAGTAAGCAGGCAACTTGAGTTGTTAAATTGAATTAAAGATTTTCTTAAATGTTATAGTCGTAACTTTTATGCTACAACTACATCATAGAATAATTCAGGTTTATAATAGGTATTTGCCAATTCTGCAAGCTTAGTTGATGTGATGGTTTTATAAATTTCAATATTTTGCTCAAAGCGGGATTTAGTAAATCCGTTGAGAATTAAATTTTTCCAACGTTGCATAATCTGAAAGGAACCATCAAGATCGCCGAGAATAGTTCCGAGTAAATAGTTCTTCACTAATTCTAATTCTTCTTCCGGAATGATTTCATCACGAAGGAGTTGCATTTCACGATATATTTCCTCGATAGCTGCTTCACAAACATCTTTTCCGGCTTCTGTAGTAATGAGGTAAGCACTTTGTTGCATATGATTATACATGTAACTGTGAATGCCATAGGTATATCCTTTTTCTTCGCGAATATTGCTCATTAATCGTGATCCGAAATAACCACCAAAGACGGTATTCAACACGATCATCGGATAAAAATCGGGATGATGTTTTGTTGGGAAAAGACTAGCCAAACGAATAGACCCTTGAACACTTTTTTCATCATGTGGAATACGATGTTTGTGTTGGGCTTCTGATTCCATAGAAATGGATGAAGCTTGCACAGGAGTTGCATCATTCCATGCATTCATACCAAACACTTCTTGAATTAGTTGAATATCTTCTTCACTAAAACTACCTGCCATAAATAGGGTACAATTAGCCGATTGATAATATTTTTTCAAGAACGATTTTAATAAGTCGGGATGCAGATTATCATAGTCTGAGGCGTTTACATAACGACCATAAGGGTGTTTGAAACCAAAGAGGAATTCATCTATTTTTCGATTCGCGGTAAAATCAGTTTTTAATAAATTAACCGACAACCGTTGTTTTGCATTCTGCTGATAAATTGCTAATTCTTCTTGTGGATATTGTGCGTCGGTGAGTAATTCGTACACTAAAGGCAACATTTTCGACAAGTGTTTAGTTAAACACGAAATGGTAATAGAAGCCAAATCAACACCAACACTAACCTTAACGGATGCACCATACTGTTCGATCCATTCATTAATTTGGAACGCAGTTTTTGAGGAGGTACCATTTTTAAGTAAGGCTCCGGTAGCTGATGCTTGAGCAGCCTGAGATTCGTACCATAGTCCGGCTTTAAACACCAACTCTAACTGTACGATGGGTTGAATGGAATCTGTATAATAATAGAGTTGAATACCATTAGCAAAACGAACCTGATGGCAATCGGGTAGGTTATATTCAAATTCGATGGGGGAGTAAATCTTGGGCGCAACGTTTCGGTTCAGCATGCCACAAAAATAGGGGGCAATTAGATGCGTTGAAACTATATTTTTGGTAGCGGACTATCCGGCTCATTCGCAAAATGTTTATAAACCTGTTTATCAGCAAAATTCGGAAACAGTCGATTGGCCCATACAGTTAATTTACCTTGGAACGACATCATCAGCGATCGTTTTCTTGCATCAATAGAAGCTAAAATACGGTTAGCACATTCTTCTGCACTCATAATGCTACTTTCATCGAGCGGTGTTTCTTGCTGATGATTACCCTTAGCGTTAAGGGCAGTGTTGCGAATATTTGAGGCTACAAAACCGGGTGAAATCCAAAGCACGTTTACTCCTTTGTAGAGTAATTCCACGCGTAAACTCTCCAGAAAACCCTGCATAGCAAATTTGGAGGCGGAATAACCCGTTCGGCAGGGCAGGCCTTTGTAACCGGCTATCGATGAGATGCCGGCTATGCTTCCTTTAGCTTGCAGAATATAGGGCAGGGCATATTTCGTGCAATACACCGTTCCCCAGAAATTAATATCCATCGATTGTTTCAACACGGAAAGATCTACCTCTTCGAACAAGGCACGCATACTAATTCCGGCGTTATTAATTAGAATATCGATACGTTGAAAGCGTTCGAAGCTTTGCTTAATAAAGCGTTGACAGTCTGCTTCGACACTCACATCGGCGGGCACACAGATCAGGTTAGGGTGTTTGAGTTCTTGTTCAACATCGAGTAGTTTTTGCGGGTTGCGTGCGCAAATAGCCACGGAGGCGCCGAGTTGAAGTAATTGTATGGCAAGGGCTTTGCCAATACCGGAACTTGCACCGGTAATGAGAACCACTTTATTGGAGAACGACTTTAACATTCCGACAAAAATAGTTTAGAGATTTGGTTTGTTTGGTAAAATAAAAACCCTACATTTGCACTCCTTTTTTGAGGAACAAGGCGATCTCGTAGCTCAGTTGGTAGAGCACATCACTTTTAATGATGGGGCCCTGGGTTCGAGTCCCAGCGGGATCACAAATAAAGAGCGAGTGCGTTGGTACTCGCTTTTTTATTTACAAATATTCTACCTACTAAAAATGGTAAAATATTCACGAAAGGCAAACAGTTTATTTCTTTTTGCACCAGTGGTTTCTTCCAATATTTTTAGTCGTACAAAATCTTCTAATAGTTTATAAGATGATACTAATGATAGTTGCGTAATTTCAGCTACATTTTCGGCATCTACTATGGGTTGATTGAACAAATAATCTAATAGTACTTTTGCCGTATTTACTTTTTTACCTAAGGTGTAAATTCTTTTTTCTTCGCAATCTTTTTTTAAATCTAAAATTGCTTTTAATGAGTCGCTAGAATTGTGACAGGTTTCAATAATGCCAATTAAAAAAAACTTTACCCATTGTAATAAATTGTTTTTGGTTCTAACTAACGTGAGGTACTCATAATAATTGCTTCTGTTTTTTTCAAAAAAATCAGATAGATACAAAACTGGTTTCTTTATAATTCCTTTCTCTACTAAATATAAGGTGATCATCAAACGCCCTATTCTTCCATTACCATCTAAAAAAGGATGTATTGTTTCGAACTGATAATGTGCCACTGCAATTTTTAATAAATTAGTCAATCCAGTGTCGTCATTATGAATAAAATTCTCTAAATCGCCCATTAGCCGTTCAACTTCATCTGCTACCGGAGGAATAAAAACGGCGCTCAATAAAGTTGAGCCCCCTATCCAATTTTGACTTCTTCTATATTCACCTGGTAGTTTGTGTTCGCCCCTTGCTCCTTGCAACAATATTTTATGTGCTTGCTTAAGAATGCGTGAACTTAATGGTAATTTATCTAGAGCTTCTATAGATAAATTCAAAGCTTGAATATAGTTGTTTACCTCTAACCAATCGTTTCTGCGCTCTGGGTTTATGTAGGTTTCTTTTAACAACGCTTCTTCCATATTAGTTTGAGTGCCTTCTATTTTACTGGATACAGTTGCCTCTTTGGTTACATACATACGTATAAAATGGTCAATATTGGGTACTTGATGCGAAAAGGCATCTAGTTGACCAATAGCTATGGCTGATTTTTCTATCAATGTGGTCAATTCATGGTCGTTCCATGTCCATAAATCGTTGATCTTGTTGGGCTGGAATGCTTTGAAATCCAATTGCTTGATATAATTTCCTGCTTTGTACTGGTCAATAGTAATCATGGAACAAAGTTAAATAAAAGTTTTCTTATTTAAGTTTAGTGGCTCTAAAGTTAAATAAGTGATTTTTTATTTAAGTTTACATAGAGCGTTGTTTTTTTGAATTATGTTGCTAAAAAATACTTGCCATTAGGATAAGTTTGTAAAAGTTGAATTATGCTTACTTCCTCCTTTTCCTCCCATCCTCATAAGCCACATTTCTATGCACATTTCTGCTATTCATTTCTTCTGCAAGCTGGATATTTTAAGCAATTTTGAAAGCTCATCCACAAGCAAATAGTTGGAGAATCCGTGTATTTGGTTCACAGAATAAAAAATGAAAGTGAAATAGAAAGTGAGGGATTTCTGTAGGTTCTTTCTCTTTTTGCTTTTTGTTTCTTTTTCTGAAAATAATTGCCCATCGGATTACAGAACAAAAAGATTTTACCTCCTTTTTTACGATTGCATGACGATTGAACCTTACTTCTGTCATGTCACTTCCATTTTTATCCTAAGTGCTTGGTATTATTTGGTAGAGTGTATTTCTCACTTGAATTTAGAGGAAACAAAAACCATGAAAAACAAATTTATCTATTTTGCTCTCTGTTTAATAATAACATTCAATGTTGTAAACGCACAAGTTGTTTTTAATATTTCCAATAGTCCGTCAGATACAATTCCTTGCAACAATAATTGTATAGCACTACATACGGAGCATTTAGATATCCGTGAAACCACACATTATACCATTGCTTCAATACCTTATAATCCAATTGCCGGAGCTGGCTTAACTAGTTTGTCGCTTCAAGATGATACTTACTCGGATAGTATAGCCATTGGGTTTGATTTTTGCTTTTATGGAAATACCTATCATCATCTTGTATTAAGTTCAAATGGTCAAGTCACCTTTAATTTGAATTATGCAAATGGTACTTGTTCTTTTAACACACAACAAACCCTTCCTTATTTCAATACCGAATTTCCCGATAATGCCATCTTCATCCCATTCGTAGATTTTAATATTTTATCTGGAGGTAACATACGTTATCAAACCATCGGTTCAGCACCTTTCAGAAAGTTCATCGTAAATTACGATAGCCTCGCTTATTTCGGTGGTAATTGTACCTCCGATAAAACAACAGCACAATGTGTTTTGAGTGAAACCTACAATACAATTGAATTGTTTATCAGCAATAAACCGTTGTGCAATTCGAACCCTTTAAATTGGCTTAATTATGCAACCATCGGAATTCAATCTTCTTGGGCCATGCAGTCGTTAACCGCACCTAGCCGGCATGCTAGTATATGGTCGGCCTCGCAAGAGGCTTGGAAATTTACACCTGATGGTTCTTCCGCTGCGCATGTAACTTGGTACAACGAAAATAATCAGATCCTTAGTAGTGGGCCCGATTCGTTTCTCTTGTGCAGTTCGTACTACCCAAGAACAATTCATGCTAAGGTACAATATGCTTGTAGCCTACTTCAGGATACTGATACGATAACAATCGTTAAGGTGCTTCCTTCTATTGATAGTGTGGTTGTAACACCATCCACTTGTCAGAATACGAATGATGGTAGCATTCAAGTATACGCAAGTTCGTATTACCCTCCAATCGCCTATCAACTGGATTATGGAATATTCTCAGCCAATAACCTTTTCAGCAACGTCAATTACGGATTGCATACCATTGTCATTTATGATTCAATCGGATGCACCGATTCAATGTTGACAATCGTAAATACTAATTCTACCTTAAATGCCACTATCAATATGTTGTCGCCAGCTATTTGTCCTAACAACCTCGCAAGTTTTTGCGCTCAAATTACAGGCGGTGTTCCACCTTATAATTATTATTGGAATACAGGGGATACTACGCTGTGTTTAACGAATGTTGGACTTGGTATTTATACCTTCTACGTTATAGATTCGATAGGATGTATTGATTCTGTGACTATTCAAAATCAAAATCAAAATTACCCGCTTATCACTTACCAAATTTCTAAAGCTATTTGCAATGCGAATGGATCTATACAATTACTTACTGTTTATGGTGGCGTACCACCGTATTCCTTTTTATGGAGCACCGGAGCTACAACGCAATCTGTATATGGTTTAGTATCCGGTAATTATTGGGTCATAGTTTCTGATTCCTTGGGGTGCAGTTATCAATATTTATTTTATGTTAATGATACTCTAGTTACTCAGGCAACAAGCACGGTATTAACGCCTAGTACCTGTGGTTTTTCTAATGGTAGTTTGAAAATGATTGGATACAATGCAATAGCTCCGTACACGTATCAATGGTCAACAGGAGACACTACTTCAATCATAAACAATGTAGCTCCAGGTAACTATTCGTGTGTAATTACCGATGCTACAGGATGTTCTACCATAAAAAATATTACACTGTTTAATTCAAATCCCTTAACTATTCAATTTTCTAAATCCAATGCGCATTGTGATTTACTTAATAATGGTTCCGCACTGTGTATGGTTCAGAATGCGATGAATCCAATTACATATCAATGGAGTACAGGAAGCACATTGCCTGTGCTTTATTCGTTAACTCCCGGTTGGTACAGCGTACATGTAACAGATGCGAATGGTTGTGAAGCTATTGATTCTCTTGAAATAGGAAATGATGGATCACCGCATATACAAATCTTAAATTATACTCCACCACTTTGTTATGGGGGGGCAGATGGTAGTATAACATTTGATGGTTTAGGTGGTGCACCTCCGTATAAATATTCATTAGATGGTATTACCTTCACCACCAACGGCATCCTAACCGGTATTTCAGCGGGTATTTACACCGTTTATATTCGCGATGCTAATTCATGTTTACGCGATTCGGTCATTCATCTTACACAACCATCAGCATTAATTATTGATTCAACTAAAACGAAAATTGTGTCCTGTTTTTCTGAAGAATTGGCCGATTTTGAATGCTTCGTTTCCGGTGGAATATCTCCTTACGAATTTAGCTTGAATGGTGGTACATGGCAAACTACTAATTTGTTTGCGCAACTTCCTGAAGGAATCTATACGATAACCGTAAAGGATGCCCATAGCTGCACACTTAGTTATACTTATTTTCATCCGATATTACGACCTTCAGAGCCCTTAAGAATTGTATTCTCCTCAGACCAGGTAAGTTGTTACAAAATAAATACTGGAATGATAGAAGCGAACATTTTAGGAGGCTGGCCACCGTATAACGTTCAATGGGATTCAATAGAAACAAATTCCTTAGTGTTGAATAATCTTTATCCTGGAAAGTATATTTTATCCGTTCAGGATAGTATGCAATGTTCTATAACAGATAGCATTTATCTTGAACAAGAAAATTGTTGTACCGTGTATATGCCTAATGCTTTTTCGCCAAACGCTGATGGTTTAAACGATTACTTTAACGTAATAAGCGCGCATGATTTTCAGGATATGCAATTGAGAATTTATAATCGATGGGGCGAACTCCTGTTTACTTCGTATGAAAAAGAACGTGGATGGGATGGCAAATATAAAAGCAAAGATGCCGACTCGGGAACCTATTTTTATATGCTAAATTATATCTGCAATACCACCAAAAAGGCTATGATGATGAAGGGTGATTTTATCTTAATTCGATAAGTCATCTCCTCTAATTAATGGTTAACCACTATTTCTAATCTAATATCCAGGGTCCATTTTTGCACTTAATAAAATTGAATCCATGAATAAAATGCCATATGAAATGTTGTAAGCGGAATATTTTATAGAGGCTGAATTACGATTGAAATGATTCTCACACATTTGAAAACAATTTGTGAATGATGTAAGGCTTGGTTCGTTAACACGACTATTCCGAAAAGGAATTATATGAACACGCGTAAAAACCATGCTTATCTGATGGCAGATTATTTTCGGTCTTACATAAAAATCTTTCCACATAAGATTAGCCAACCCAATTTTAAATCAATTTTGCCACGTTTAACAATGAATAAAATACAAATCATAGTAACGGTGTTTTCTATCATTTTCATGAGCTGCACCGAGGCACAACAAAAAGAAGTACCCACGTTTATGAATAATCAAAAGAATAAATACTACTCCACCACCGATTCAAACAAGTTAAAGGTGAGTAATGAAGAATGGAAAAAACAACTTGATCCGTTAACCTATTCTATCGCTCGCGAAAAAGGAACCGAATATGCCTTTAGCGGCAATTACTGGAATCATTTTGAAACCGGGTTATATCGCTGTAAAGCATGCGGACAAGCCTTGTTCCGTTCAAATGGAAAGTTTGAAAGCAGTTGCGGTTGGCCAAGTTTCTTCGAACCGATAGCCCCCGGAACGCTATCCTATGCTGAAGATCATACTCATGGTATGCATCGAACTGAAGTGAAGTGCGGTCGATGCGATGCGCACCTCGGCCATGTGTTTGATGATGGCCCTGCTCCAACTTATAAACGGTATTGTATTAACTCTGTTATTCTTGATTTTGAAGGAGAAAATGAAGTATCTAAAACTAGCGCTGCTAAAACTAACAGTACCGATACTGCTACATTTGGTGCCGGTTGTTTTTGGTGTGTGGAGGCTCAGTTACTCCAATTAAACGGAGTGTTAAAGGTTATTTCAGGTTATTCAGGTGGTCATGTAAAGAATCCTTCTTATAAAGAAGTTTGTACCGGTGCTACGGGTCATGCCGAAGTAGTTCAGGTGGTTTATGATCCTTCGATTTTAAGTTACGACGAATTATTGGCTGCTTTCTGGCAAACACATGACCCTACGCAATTAAACAGACAAGGTAATGATGTTGGAACCCAATATCGTTCGGTGATTTTCTTCCATAATTCTGAACAACAAGATATTGCAGAAAAGTATAAAGCGCAATTAAATAAGGAGGAGGTGTTTCATGCTCCTGTAGTTACCGAAATTAGTGCCTTCGAAACGTTTTACAAAGCGGAAGACTACCATCAAGATTATTACAATAACAATGCTAGTCAGGGGTATTGTCAGTTTGTAATTGCCCCTAAACTTGAAAAGTTCAAAAAGGTATTTAAAGATAAATTGAAGAAATAGCAAGAGGATTTCCAATATTAAAAAACCTGCCGCAAGCAGGTTTTTTTAATGGCTAACGCCCTACAGTTACCGTTTAACAATTCTTTTTTCGCGCTTATCTAAAAAAATACTGCGGAAACTTTTGCAACTTCAAAAGTTTCCATAGTTTTGCCCACCGTGAACGATCAAAAACAAACAATTATTCAATCTGCCCTGAGTCAGTTCTTACAATTTGGGTTTAAGAACGTTACGGTAGATGATATTGCACGTAGTTCAGGCATTTCGAAAAAAACGCTGTACGAAGTTTTTGAAGATAAAGATCAGCTGGTATCAGAATCGGTTCGGTTTATGCTTAATTGCAAACAATGCGAGTTTGACGAGGTTATGAAAGGGCAATTAAATGCAATCGAACAACTCATGAAAATTATTACCCTGATGGAGCAAATGATTCAAGGGATGAATCGAGTGTGCTTTCAGGATTTACAACGATACTACCCTAAAGCGTATCAGCTTTTAGAAGCCTATAAAAAGGAAAAAATGTTGAAAGACATTACCGATAATTTACATCAAGGTATAGCGGAAGGTTTGTATCGTGATGATATTGCAATTGATGTGATTGCTACGTTTCGAATGGAATCCGCTATGATGATTTTCCATTCAACACTTTATCAAAATAGTAAGCTTGATATGGTTCGTGTAAATAAGGAATTGTTCTCTCATTACATGTACGGTATTGCTACCATTAAAGGACATAAATTGATTTCAAAATATTTAAGCCAACAATAAATATGCGACAGGTTATAATTATTTTTTTTACACTGCTATCCTTCCCTGTATGGGCTCAGGAGAAAACAGATTATTCGTTGAAGGATTGTATCGATTTTGCACTACTTAATCAGCCTAAAATGAAAGGCGCATTGCTCGACGAGCAGATGCAAGTAGCCAAGAATAAGGAAGTTTTGGGTTTAACCAGACCGCAAGTAAATGCTTCCGGTCAATTTCAGTATTTGTTTATTGTACCAAAATCACGAATAGATGCTGATGCCTTTGATTTCGGATCAAGTTTAAGTTTTTTTAAAATTGATACCCCGGCCTATCAAGCTTTTCAAGCCCAGCCAAAAAAGAAATACCAAGAGGCCCAATTTGGATTGCCACTCAATGCTTCGTTAGGAGTTACAGCAACACAAATTTTATTTGATGCTGGTGTATTAGTAGCGCTTCAGGCACGTGCCAGTTTAGAAGAACTTACTCGTATCAATACACAACGTACTGCAGAAGATGTTCGCTTAGCGGTTTCAAAAGCTTATTACAATTGTCAGCTTGCCGATAAACGTATGAGTTTACTCGATGAAAATATTAAGCTCATTGAAGGTCTTGAAAACATGACAACCAAATTATTTAAAGAAGGTTTTGCAGAGCGTATTGATGCTGATCGTTTAACCGTTCAAAAGAATAACCTTCTTACCGAGAAAACCAAAATTCAAAATCTGGTGGAATTAGGCTATGCCTTATTAAAGTTTCAAATGGGAATGGATTTGAATAAACCGATGACACTAACGGAGAAAATTGGTATCGACGAAGTGAAAGCTAATTTGGATATCGATAAAGTACCGGATTATAATAATCGAACCGAAATGTCTTTGCTAAAAACGATAAAACAACTGAATGAATATGATTACCGCAGACATCAGAAAAGTTATTTACCTACCGTGGCCGCGGCATTAAGTGGTAGTTACGGAACACAGGTTATTTCCTTCAAAGATTTATTTACCTATTCCTATTTCCCAACCGGAGCTTTTGTATTAAGTGCTTCCATGCCATTGTACACTGGTGGTTCACGCCAGGCTAAAATGCAACAAGCACGGTTAAGCATCATGAAAAATGAAAACGATATGCAAGCATTTCAACAAGCTGTAAATCTTGAAACAGATAATGCACGCACGCAATTGCGAAATAGCTTTATCTCGCTCGACAATCAAAAAAATAATATTGAACTCGCGCAAAAAGTGTACGACATCGCACAGAAGAAGTATAAAGAAGGGCTTGGGTCGAATATAGAAATTCTGCAAGCAGAAACAGCTTTAAAAGAAGCACAAATTAATTTTTACAATACCCTCTTTGAAGCCATGCTGGCTAAAATTGATTATCAAAAAGCACAAGGACAATTAAAATAATAAACCAACATACATAAATACATAACGCCATGAGAAATCTAAGTTATATCATACTATTTCTTTCTGTAGCACTGGCATCCTGCGGTGGTAATGATAACGAAGGAAAGGAGAATATTGCTGAGCTTAAAAAACAGCAAAAGGAACTACAGGATAAAATCACCAAACTGGAAGGTGCAACCAAAAAAAGCGATAGCGTACGTAAAGTACCGGTATTGGTTACATCCATGACTCCTTCGGTATTTAATAACTATATTGAAGTGCAAGGAAAAATAGATTTAGATGAAGTGGTGAATGCTATACCTGAAGTACCAGGCATTATTCAATCTATACTTGTTCGTCCGGGGCAGTATGTGCGTAAAGGCCAGGTAGTAGCTACACTGCGTGCCGAGAGTGTAGAGAAAGGAATTGATGAACTCGATCAACAAATCAATTTTGCTAAAGTAGTTTATGATAAACAAAAGCGTTTATGGGATGAAGAAATTGGCACAGAAATTCAGTTGCTTCAAGCTAAAAATAATTACGAAGCTTTATTGAAAAAGAAACAAACGACCCTAACACAAAAAAGTAATTTCAACGTGTATTCACCAATTAATGGTGTTGTAGATGCCATTGATGCCTCGGTTGGACAATCATTCTCTAATCCTATTGCAGCTCCGGTGATACGAATTATAAATACTTCGAAATTAAGGGTGTTGGTTGCGGTGCCAGAGAATTATTCGAGTATCGTACGAACAGGTAGTAATTGCGTAATCGCTTTTCCTGATATTCAGGATACCCTTGCAACGCGAATTAATTATGTAGAAAAAATGATTAACAGCGTATCGCGTACCTATGCCGCGTACATACCATTACCTTCTAATTCAAAATATCAACCCAACATGACGGCGCAAGTTAAAATTGCAACCTACCAAAATAATCGTGCTTTTGTTTTACCAAGTGCAGTAATTCAAAAAACGGATAATGGTAATTTTGTTTATGTGGCTGATGCAAACAGTAAATCAAAATTGATTCCGGTTCAATTAGGTAACACGTATCAGTCGAAGGTTGAAATTCTAAGCGGTTTAAACTTAGGAGATCGTGTAATTACCACAGGCTATGAAGATTTAAATGAAGGTGATCTGTTAGAAATACAGTAACGTTCAAACCGATTTCAAATTAGAATTATTTTAATCAACACATTGCTTACAACATGAAATTTAATCCATCTATTTGGCCTATAAATAACCGAACAAGCATCTATGTAATTACCGTGATTATTACATTAATCGGTTTGCTCAGTTATATGAATCTTCCGAAAGAACAATTTCCGGAAGTGAAGTTTCCACAAATTATTGTGCAAACCGTTTATCCAGGAACCTCACCGGAAAACATGGAAAATCTTGTTTCCAAGCCTATTGAGAAACAACTTAAAAACATCACGGGAATCAAAAAAGTAACCAGCAATTCCTTTCAGGATTTTAGTATTGTGATTGCCGAATTTAATACCGATGTAAAGGTTCCGAAGGCAAAACAAGATGTAAAAGATGCGGTAGATAAGGCTAAATCGGATCCGAATGGTTTGCCTAAAAATTTACCGAACGATCCGGAAGTGAAGGATATTGATGTTTCAGAATTCCCCATCCGTTTTGTAAATATCTATGGCAATTATGATGTGAAACGTTTGGAAAAATATGCCGATCGAATTAAAGATAAAATCGAAGGACTGAAAGAAATTAAACGAGTAGATAAAGTAGGTGGTTTGGATCGTGAAATTCAAATCAATATCGACTTGTTTAAAATGCAAGCGCTACAATTGAGTTTTCGTGATGTGCAAACCGCTGTAGCCTATGAAAACGTAGAAGCAACACCCGGTATTGTTAAGGTAGGTGGAGAGCAACGAAACATTAGTATTAAAAAGGTATTCAAAACAGTAGATGATATTCGAAACATCATTATCAAAAATCCTATGGGCGCTTCGGTATATTTGAAAGATATTGCCGATGTTCAAGATACATATAAAGATCAAGAAAGTTTTGCTCGCCTTAATGGTAAGAATGTAATTACCTTAAATGTAATTAAAGCATCCGGCCAAAACCTGATTGATGCTTCCGATAAAATTGATACCCTTATTGCCGAATTGAAGCGTACGGAATTACCTAAAGATTTAAAAGTTGTAGTAACCGGCGATCAAAGCGATGCTACCCGAACAACGCTTCACGACCTTATAAATACCATCATCATTGGTTTTATTTTAGTTACGGTTATTCTAATGTTCTTTATGGGAACAACGAATGCCATATTCGTTGCACTCTCAGTTCCCCTGTCTTGCGCTATTGCCTTCATGGTATTACCAGGTATTGGTTTTACCTTAAACATGATTGTGTTGTTTTCATTTTTACTCGCTTTAGGTATTGTGGTAGATGATGCCATTGTGGTTATTGAAAATTCGCATAGGATATTTCATGAGGAAAAGATACCCATCAAGGATGCAGTTAAGAAGGCAACCGGCGAAGTTTTTCTGCCGGTATTAAGTGGAACCATCACAACACTTTTACCATTTATTCCGCTTGCGTTCTGGAAAGGTGTTATCGGTAGTTTCATGTTTTATCTGCCAATAACCTTAATTATAACCTTGCTTGCATCCTTACTCGTAGCCTATATCATCAATCCGGTGTTTGCAGTTAATTTCATGAAGGATTACGAATACGATGGCAAAAGTAAAATACGTTGGACTCGTGGTACAACCGTTACTGCTGTTGGTTTTGCAGTCGTTGCTATTGTAGCATACGCCACGAAATCGTTTGGTTTCGGAAACTTTACCTTATTCATGTTCTTAATGTATCTGCTCAATAAATTCGTTTTGGTTAGATGGATACATGCGTTTCAAACAAAAGCATGGCCGCGGTTTCAAAATTTCTACTTGCGCATATTGAATTGGTGTTTAGATCATCGTTGGACTTCCTTGTTATCCATCATCGGATTACTTATTGTTTCTATAGTTTTAATACAGGTTAGATCGCCCAAGGTAGTTTTCTTCCCAAGTGCCGAACCTAACTTTGCGTATGTGTACTTAACCATGCCGGAAGGTACTGATCAGAATAGAACGAATGAGGTACTTAAACAATTAGAAGATCGTGTGTATGAATCGCTCGGCATCAATCTTCAAACAAATAAATATAACCCTATGGTGAAATCGGTAATTTCTAACGTAAAAGTTGGAGCTACCGATCAGAACAGTGGAGAAATAGGCGACTTCCCGAATCGAGGAAAAATTACAGTATCGTTTGTGAAATTTGAAGAGCGTCATGGTAAAAGTACCCAGGAACTCCTGAACAAAATTCGAGCTAATGTTAAAGACATACCCGGTACACGTATTACGGTGGATAAAGAAAGTAATGGTCCACCAACGGCAAAACCCATTGTGATAGAAATTACGGGTGAAAATCTGGATACCATTATTAGCACGTCAAAACGTTTAAAGAAATACCTCGACAATAAACAAATTGGTGGTGTGGAGGAATTGAAAAGTGATTTTCAAGCGAACAAACCCGAAATTGTTTTTGATATCGATCGAAGTCGCATGAACACAGAAGGTATTAGTACCGGTATGCTTGCCGGTGATTTACGAACGGCTATGTTTGGTTCTGAAATCTCACGTTTTAAAGATGCCAACGATGATTATCCGATTACCTTACGTTTGAACAAAGAACAACAAAATAATATTGATATTGTAAAGAATATCATGATGACCTATCGTGATATGGGTATGGGCGGACAGGTTCGTCAGGTTCCCGTAGGTGGTTTTGTAAATCTGCGTTATGGAAATACTTACGGCGGTATCAAACGTAAAGACGAAAAACGTATCATCACACTGTCATCCAATGTACTGAGTGATTTTAATCCGAATGAAGTGGTAGCTTCAATTCAAAATGAAATCAATGCTTTCAACGCACCTTCCGGAATTAATATTGTGATGGGTGGTGAACAGGAGGAACAAAAGGAAACAGGAACCTTCTTGATGTCAGCACTTGGTATATCCATGTTATTAATCTTCGCCGTATTAATGACGCAGTTTAACTCCTTCAGTCGAACGCTAATCATCATGAGTGAAATTATCTTAAGTATCATTGGTGTACTCTTAGGAATTGGAATCTTTAAAATGGATTTCGTAATTGTAATGACGGGTATCGGTATCGTTGCATTAGCTGGTATTGTGGTTCGAAATGGAATTTTGCTCATCGAATTTGCCGACCTCAAATTGAATGAAGGAATGGCTCCGAAAGAAGCTATGCTTGAAGCCGGTAAAACACGTATGACGCCGGTGTTGTTAACCGCAACCGCTACGATGTTAGGTTTGGTTCCGTTGGCAGTTGGCTTGAATATGGACTTTGTTAAACTCTTTACTGAATTTAACCCGAATATCTTTTTTGGAGGAGATAGTGTTGCCTTCTGGGGGCCTCTTTCCTGGACCATGATTTTTGGATTAAGCTTTGCAACCATCATCACACTGATTATTGTTCCGGTAATGATGCTGATGGCATTGAATCGAAAAGAAAAACTGAAACGTTTGTTGAATAAATAAATAGAGAAGAAAGGGTGGGATGTCTCACCCTTTTTTTATTAAAGAGAATTAACTGCTTCAAAGATCAATCCGAATAAAATTAGGTAACATGTTAATTTGAATATGGAACGATGTATTTGCTGTGAATGATAGTTTTCAGTCGCATGTCAAAGGCTAATCCATGAAAAAGGAAATTAACTTCATCCAAGGTTGTCTGTAAAGGAATGAAACACAAAGCTATAATGTGATAATGCGAAGTATAATACAGAACCTAGCTTGACTACAAAGTGAGTCTATCAAATTAAATATTTCTGGGCTAATCAACTAACTTTTTTGTTTTGACATTCGTATTAATATTAAATTAGACAAATGAAAACTTGGTTCACCTTTATTCTCCTTTCGGTGCAAACTGGTCTTTTAGCCCAATCTTATACCGACTCCTCAGCTTGTTTTTTCAATCCTTGTTTGGTTCCTCATATCGACACGGTGTATACGTTATGCCAAGGAGTACAAACTTCGAAATTTGCTCTTTCGTTGGATACTAATCAGAATAATCTCTGGCAATTCGGTCATACATCCAAATTTGGAAATAGTAGTGTAAGGGATTCCTCTTGTGCTTTAATAACCGATTCGTTGAATGTTTACCCTATCAATAACACTTCTAAGTTTACGGTTTTTCTAAATCCTCCCGGATGGATCTATAATCAGTACATTAAGTTTTGGCATCGATTTGATACAGATAGTTTGTTGGATGGATGTTGGATTGAATGTAGCGAAGATAGCGGAACAACTTGGTTTCCTTTGAACACACAAATCATAGGCATGTTACCCTTAACAAATAATGTCTCTTGCTGTAATGTGTATAATAATAACTTAACGCAAAGTAATTTTGATACCCTCCTGAATGGTCAATATGCATGGAGTGGAAACAGCAACGGTTGGCGCTATACATCGTTTATTTTAAACTTCATCATGCCTATTAAACCTGGAAGATTTAACACGGTAAATGCATTACGTTTTGTGTTTCATTCTGATAGTATTCAAAATAATAAATCAGGCTGGATGATTGATGATATTGAAACGGGATATGTTATTTCCTGTGGCGGACTTGAATCTATGAACACACAAACGAACAGGCTGCCTGTTTATCCCAATCCTTCTTCGAATGGTATTTTTACACTGGAATTTCCAACGCACGCGCAAAAAGGAAAATTAGAATTGTTTTCTTCTACCGGACAGAAATTAAACGAACTACCCTTACAAAGGAAATTAGACCTAACAACCTTTTCAAGTGGTTTATATTTTTATCGAACAACACTTGATGGCATACCCTATACAGGCACCTTACTAATTCAACCTTAAAATAGCGATGTGCTAATTTTTCGTTCGTTTTCAGAAATGAATTCCAACGATACCCGAACACAATTTTCAGGTAATAATCCTTCCGCAATGGAAGGCCATTCAATGAAACATAAATTACCTGATTCCAATATATCCAAAACCCCAGCTTGAATTGCGTCTTCTTCACTCTTCAACCGATACCAATCCATGTGATAAATAACTTGATGCGTAGATGGAATCAGGTATTCATTAATAATTGAAAAGGTAGGACTGCTAAGGGTATCCTGAATGCCTAACTGTCGACCAAGGGCACAAATAAAGGTTGTTTTACCAGAACCCATTGTTGCTTCAAAAGCAATGCAACGGTAGTTAGAAAATTCAATTAGAAAATCATGTGCAACCGTATCAATTTGTTCCAAAGAAAATATTCGTTCCACCCTTAGTTAGTTTCTGGTTTATATCTTGCTTGTTCTAAAATTGTTTGAGCTGGTGTAGTATCTGCTAAAATTTCTTGTAAGGTTTTATCCGGATGCTTTTCCCAATATTTTTTTAGGATACGCCAACCCGTCCATGAACCGGTATTACCCGGCGATTCCTGTGGCATTCCACTGGTAAACGGTCCGTCGTTTACATAGCGCATCATCTCTTGCCATTGCTTCGTATAAAGCAGTTTGTTCTTCGAAAAGAAACTCCAAATCATCGCTTCATTCTCTTCACACCATTGGTATTGTTTCTCTGAAAAACCAATAATGTCTGATTCCTTCCTATCGGGTAACATATACTCCATGAACAATAGTTCTTTGCCATTTTGTAACATGAGCTCCAACAAGGTTTTATCTTCTTGAACCAACGGAAACATTTTTTCATAAATTGTTTTAGCCATGAATATCGGTATGAACTTCGGTTCACATCGTTTAGTTTCATAACTCGGAATCTGTACTGAAGCATAGTGCGGATAATCTTCACCCAAAAACATATCTAGTCCAACGGCAGCAATCGTATCAATCGTAATGGCTTTCCAATAATTTAATCCGGAAACGAAATAGTACACTTGTCGATAGGTTTGACTTGGGTAATAGTGATGTACATGTTTGAATAGTGTTTCTAAGCTTGCGTCAATTTCTTTTGTATCAGGAAATTTAAGATTCACCGTATCCATTAAGTTTCGGTAATCTTTATACGTTAAAAAATGCCTGATAGATTGATAGAAAACATCTTCCTTACCTGGCTGTCGGAAACCGGTAAGTTGATTAAAAAATACAGAAGCAAAATCGGGATGAAGATCTCCTAAACTATCAACGCTTTGCTGAAGCCGATTCGTATCGCAAGAAAACAAGGCTTTGTCGAAGCGAAAGCTATTGACTTTCAATGTTTCATTTTTAATGTCAATTTTCTTTTTAGGTGTATCGCCGCAAGAAGCGAATAGGATAGTTGTCAAATAACAAATAGTTAGTATGCTCGATACTTTCAGACTGTACTTTTGGCTCATCATCCTTGCAAAAAATTGTACGCAAAGGTGCTAAACTTCGTCCATAAAAAAGTAATAAAATATGAAAAAACAACTCTTGTTTCTTGTTCTTCTTGTTTCGTCGTTTTCAACGTCGTTACTTGCTCAAAGCAAAACTGAAGATGTATTTAAAACATTTCGATTCGGATTATTTGCAGGCCCAACGTTTAATTCACTACGTCCAGTAGCTGGCAGTTCCGAGGAATATAAAATTGAAAAAACAGGTGGTAAGGTTGGTTTCAGTTTTGGTTTGATGGCAGATTATAATATCAATGAACGTTACACCCTGTACACCGGTATTGGTTTAGATTGGCGTGGAGGTGGCGTTAGCGCTTTGTTACCTACAACATCACAACCCAAATCTGGCTATATGCGTGGCGCCGATGTAAAATATAAAACGCAATATTTAACAATTCCGATTGGTTTGAAAATGACGGCAGCAACGGTTGATAAAATTAAAATTCAAGCCTTAGCCGGTTTTGATTTAGGAATTTTATTATCTCAAAAGGGAGATTATACCTTCACGACCAATGTTTGGGATAGTTCAAAAAATAACTATACCATTAATTCAATGGAGAAAGCCAAATTAGGTGGTTTAGCCACAGTGGTTCCTGTAAACTTAGGTTGGAGTATAGGTGCTGCCGGCGAATATGATTTGAATGGTAAAAACTCTGTTCTTGTTCAGTTAATCTATCGTAATGGTTTTGTTGATGTAACAACACCTAAAACCAATATCGATGGTAATAAATTTAGTGATGGAAATGTGCGTAGTAATTCGTTCGATATTCGTTTCGGTTATACGTTCTAACGATTTTATTTAAAGCTATTTCAAAAGCTCTCGACTCGTTCGAGAGTTTTTTTTTGAAATTAATGCAGGGATTGAAAACAAGGGTAAACCGCCTAACCTTTTAGAGTACGCTGCGGCACTATGATCAACAAACAAAAAATTTCATTTATGGCTGTTAGAGATAAAATTTATTCTTTCTTTCAAATGTGGCAATGCCTTGCTTTTCGAACAGTTAATTACTTTACTTCAAATCCTTGAAAATTGGAACGCAGATTTTTACGATGTGGCAGATATAATATGATTTCTTTATTGCAAAAATTTCTTTATGATTTTCACCTTCGGTGATTAGATATAGATTTAATAGGGATTAAATCATAATTGTAGCTGAATTTTTGTAAGCACAACGAAGCGGAGCTAATCATAAAGATCATAAAAATCAGGGTTGCAATAATTTAGTCGGGCAATAGTAAATTTCCATAAGAAAAGTTATTCACTACGTAAACTCGTTACGTTTACCGCCTCGTATCTTTACTCTATGGATACCAGCCATCAGAATAATGAATTTGAAAAGGGAAGGGGTGCACAGTTGAATACACCAAATCGATTTCATGCTACAGCGTATGCTATCGAACATCCAGAAGCCATTGATGATTGGGAGAAAGAGAAAACACCCACGCAATATTTCCTTGAAAGCGGTAAAACGGTACTGAATAAAATTGAAAGTCCGGATTTAAACATGGAATATTCGCTGAATCCTTATCAAGGTTGCGAGCATGGCTGTGTGTATTGTTACGCGCGTAACAGTCATGAATACTGGGGCTTCAGTGCCGGAAAGGATTTTGAAAGTAAGATTGTAATTAAGAAGAAGGCGCCTGAATTATTACGGGAAATGTTTTCCTCGAAACGCTGGAAGGTGAGCCCGATTTCGCTTTCAGGTAATACCGATCCCTATCAGCCTATTGAGCGTAAATTGGAACTCACGCGGAAGATATTGGAAATCTGTTTGGAGTATAAAAACCCGATTGGAATCATTACTAAAAATGCATTGATTCTTCGTGATCTTGATATTCTGAAAGAGCTAGCTCAAAAAGATTTGGTAAGTGTATTTGTGTCGGTCACTTCAATGGATGAAGATTTACGACGAAAATTAGAACCTCGTACTTCTGCTTATACACAACGTATTCGGGTTATTAAAGAACTCAGTGAAGCGGGTATTTATTGTGGTGTAATGAATGCACCTATTATTCCCGGAATTAATGATACGCATATGTATGAAGTACTGCGACAGGCCTCCTTAGCCGGAGCAAAAACAGCCGGTTATACGGTGGTGCGCTTGAATGGAGCTATTGGAGCTATTTTTAAAAATTGGCTTGAGCATACCTTTCCCGATAGAGCGCAAAAAGTATTGAACTTAATAGCGGATTGTCATGGTGGAAAGTTAAATGATAGTCGCTTCAAAGTAAGAATGAGTGGTGAAGGAAATTATGCCGATATGATAAAGCAACAATTTAATCTGTACCGTAAACAATTCAATTTAGATCAAGATCGGTTTCAATTTAATTTGAATGAATTTGTTCGTATGAAACCCGGACAATTACGCTTGTTTTAATATGCTGCGATTGCCCTGTAACCCACCGGTATGAATAGCAAGGATGTTACTTTGTTTTGGGAAGTAACCTTGTTCAATAAGTTGATGAAGGTGAAACATCATTTTCGCGGTATAAACCATATCTAGTTCGATGTTATGCTGGAAATTAAATGCGTGTTGAAATTGAAGTAACGTGGCGTTGCTTCGAGCAAACCCTCCGAAAAAGTTATCTGGTAGTAATTGCCATCGTTTCGTTGGAAATAACTGGAATAGCTGCTGCCGCTCCTGATCACATTTCGACAAAGCGGAAAAACCCAATACCTCAACTTCGTTTGAAACTGAACGCAGCAAACCCTGCAGGGTTGCACCGGTACCTACCGCACAGGCAATATGAGTGTACTCGGTTTTGGAGAAGTTCGAAACTATTTCTTCACAACCCCTTATACCAGCTTTGTTATTACCCCCTTCAGGAATGATATACGCATCGGGGTAGCGTGCTTGAATATCAAGCATAAATTCGTTCTCATTTCTGTTTCGATATAGGCTTCGAGGTATGAAATGAAGTTGCATGCCCCAATGCAAACAATCTTCAAGCGTTGTAGTACGTTGTTCATCGCCGCGAATGATACCAATCGTTTTAAAATTAAATTGTTTGCCTGAATACGCTAATGCATGCAGATGATTGGAATAAGCACCGCCAAAAGAAAGGATAGTATTTATGTTTGCTTCCAGCGCAGCTAACAGGTTATACTTTAACTTATACCATTTATTTCCGGAAAGCTGGGGGTGAATTCGGTCTAAACGTAACATGTCTAACCTAACCTGATGTTGTTTACACTGTTCCGTTTGTGCAGATTCGATGGTAACATTTGCAGCCGTTTGCTGCCACTGATCAAGAAACATGTCTTGTTTAATAACCATATTCCTTCAAATACAAATCGTTGTTGCGCCAATCTTTTCTCACCTTTACATGAATTTCCAAAAATACTTTTCGCTCAATAAAGCGTTCAATATCTTCTCTGGCTAACTGTCCAATTTTTTTTATCATCGAGCCACCGCTTCCTAAAAGAATACCTTTTTGCGATTCGCGACTAAGAACAATATCCGCAGAAATTTTAGTGAGGGTTTGCTTTTCTTCATAAGCACGAATAATAACCGCGCAATGATAGGGGAGTTCGTCGTCGAGTAAATCAAATATTTTTTCCCGAATAATTTCCGAAACGAAAAAGCGCATAGGTTTATCGCTCAAGGAGTCTTCGTTATAATACGCAGGCATGTCTGGAATAAAGCGCAGTAACGATTGCATCAATACATCAAGGTGCAGTTTTTCTTTGGCTGAAATGGCTAAAACTTCTTGAACATTTTTAACAGACAGAAATTTCTTTTTAACTTCTTCGGTACTCTTATGCGATTTGTCTATTTTATTCAGCACCACAAGCACAGGAGAAGCAATTTTTAACTCTTTAAGCAGTTCAATATTTTCATCTACGTTATCTTTTACATCCATCAAGAACAAAACGACATCGGTACCTTGTTTAGCGTGTTCAATTTCTTGAAGCATACGGTCGTGCAACTTATAATTACGTTTAAGAATACCGGGAGTATCGGAAAAAATTATTTGGTATTCTTTTTCCGAAAGAATTCCTAAAATTTTATTTCTGGTTGTTTGCGCTTTGGGTGATGTAATTGCAAGTTTTTCTCCCATCAGTGCATTCATTAAGGTTGATTTACCCGCATTCGGTTTACCGAAAATTCCTACAAAGCCGCTTTGAAATGCCATGTTGCAAAGGTTGGTTTTATTTTGAATCTAAAAGCATGAAATTTATTACCAAGGTTTTTTAGGGAAGCACATGAACTACGATGTTTAATTTATGGATGATGAATGAGTAATGCAATTATAATTGTGGATGATTCAGATTCTAATGCAATTAACTATCCTAAAATGCACTTCACTGATTACATTCGCAGTTGGTAGTATTGGGCTTCTGCATATGAAATTATCTATTACGTTTATCGCTAGCTTACTTTGCTTTTCTTCATACTTTTTACAAGGACAATCCTTGAATCCATCATCATACAATAAACAACAACAATGGGTGGATAGTATTTACAACTCGTTATCGTTAGAAAGGAAAATTGCGCAGCTCTATATGGCCATTGCACATACCGAATCGAATATGCCCTATGTTGAATATTTGGTAGATTCACTCGGCATTGGAGGTTTTTGTTTTATGCAAGGTAATCCAATAGAACAAGTTAGCATCATCAATAAATTGCAAAAGCGTGTTCCGGTTCCTCTGTGGTTTTCTATGGATGCAGAATGGGGCGTAGGCATGCGTTTACCTTTGGTTCAACCATTACCTAAAGCACTTATGCTTGGCGCCGTTCAAGATTCGATGTTGGCTTATCAAGTTGGACAAACAATCGGCGCACAAATGCAGCGTATGGGTTTGCATATTAATTATGCTCCAGTAGTTGATATCAATTCGAATCCGGAAAATGTGGTTATTAATTACCGCTCGTTTGGTGAAAATAAGAAACGAGTTGCCAAGACAGCGGCATCCGTTATGCGGGGTATGCAAGCACAAGGTATCATTGCCTGTGCCAAACACTTTCCTGGTCATGGAAATACGAGTACCGATTCGCATGTGAGTTTACCCGTGATACATCAATCAAAAAAGGAAATGGAAGAAACGGAAATGTATCCGTACAAACAACTGATTCAACAAGGATTAAAAGGTATTATGTCGGCCCACTTACATGTTCCTTCGCTTGATAATACACCCAATATGCCCGCCTCCTTTTCGCCTAAAATAATTCATGATGTACTCCGGAAACAATTAGGATTTCAGGGATTAGTTTTTACCGATGGGTTAAATATGCAAAGCGTAGTTAAGATGCACAGTAGCGCCACACTCGACTATCTGAGTTTTATGGCCGGCAATGATGTACTATTATTTTCTAAGCTTACAAGTGCCGGCATTGATACCCTGCGCAGGGCATATTTAAATGGTATAATTACCGAGGAAAGACTAGCACATAGCGTTAAGAAAATTTTATCTGCGAAGTATCAAGCAGGCTTATGGAAACCGGTTACCATTGATACGATGCATTTGGTAGAAGATTTAAATAACCAGATTCATGAGCTGTATGATCAGGTAGCCTTGTCGGCTATAACCTGTGTACAAGATAAAAATGAAATCATACAGGCTATCTGTAAGGGAAACCTAAGCGAGGTAAGCTTGGTATCATTGACTCCTCAAAGTTCGCTCTTCAAATCTACATTGTCTCAACTTGGCTTGAAGGATATTATTCAATTGAATGGTTCGAATTCAACTCAAACAAAAAAAGATATCGAACTAATCAAAACGAAAAAAAAGGTAATTGTTTGTGTAGATGGATTAACCCAATCGCCGCTAAAAAAGTTTGGTTTAGATTCAGCCCGAATCAATATTATACAAACCTTAGCACAATTGCAAAATACGATTATGGTATTTTTTGGAAACCCTTACGTGCTTCGTTTTTGTTGCGATGCACCGAGTGTATTAGTGGCCTACGATGAATCGGAAGCAGCCCAACGCGCGGCTATAAAGGTATTTACCGGCGAGCATCAACCAACAGGCAAATTACCCGTAAGTGTATGTGAATCATTCAAAGAAGGAATGAGTTATTTTAGTTCTGGTTGGCGGCATTAAAATTTGCTTGATTGCGGTATCTTGTATGGATAGCGAACATCAATACAAACTCAATGCTGTTTTCACAAACTCACTGCAGGAATTCATAAACTGGTCTTCTGTAACCCTAGTACCGTCTGCTACTTTTGTGTTGAATTAAATGTATAACACATGAAACCACTTCGATTTCTTTTCTATTCGCTTTGTTTATTAAGCGCCGCGGCTAAAGCCCAACTTAACCCAAACTTAGTTGCACTGTACAAATTTGATAATAACCTTGCCGATAGTTCAGGTCATAATTATCATTTAACACCAACGGGGAATTACAATTTTTCTTCTGGGAGAACGAACACCGCCAATGAGTGTTTCTATTTTGATACAACCTTAGCGCATCATGAAGCCGATGCCTCTGTAGACGGAATAACGCAGATGAATAATACAGAATTTACCCTTGCCTTTTGGATAAAGCCAAGCTTAAATATGCTCGATAAGGCTATAAAAAATCTGAACCGAGGGTATACCGCCGGCTCCGGTTTGTATTCCTGGGGATTAGAACAATATCCGTATAGCAGTGGTGGTGGAAATAAAACAAGGGCAACGAGCGATAGCGTGGGATTAGATTGCTATGTGTATCATACAAACTTTACAGATTATCGGTATGTTACTATGATTCTTGATACCCAATGGAATCATGTGGCTTTTACGTTTAAGGCGAACGATTCGATTCGTGCTTATCGTAATGGTATTTTGATTGACTCACTTACCACAGCATTCCCTTATGCTAATTTGGCGGATATACCGGATAAATTATTTTTCGGACATAGTAACCCGAACTATCATAGCGCGTTTACTAAATTAGATGATTATCACCTATATAATAAACAGATGAACGCCATGGAACTCCTTCAACTTTACCAAAATAGTTTACCAAATGCGGTTTCCAATTTCGATAAACCCGTTGCTTTAACTGTTTATCCGAATCCTTGTAATGATTATTTTAATTTTCAAGTGGAGGAACGCGAAGGAACCCTACAAGTGTATTCTTTACGTGGACAGCTACTCAGGGAGGAGCGCTTAAAACAAGGACTTAATGTTCAAAGTATCAAGGATTTCACACAAGGTACCTATATCCTTAAGGTGAAGACAAAAAGTAAAACCTACCATAGTATTCTAGTTAAACGATAATTTTTTCATTTTCTAAATCCAACCTGTAAAAGCCTGGCCTTTGTGTTTGGCTTTTACTTTTTTACATTTACAAACTAATAGACCATGAGAAGTTGTATAATTATTGACGATGAGAATAAAGCACGATTGTTGCTTCGGAATATGCTTGCCGATGTTGCACCCGACATACAAGTGCTAGCGGATTGCGACGATTTGCCGTCGGGTGTTAAAGCGATCAAGAAACTTAAACCGGAACTTGTATTTCTGGATATCGAAATGCCCGGTCATAGTGGCTTAGAAATACTTGATTTTTTTAATGAGGAAGAAATCAATTTTGATATTGTTTTCGTAACCGGATATAGCGAGTATGCTATACAGGCGTTTAAATTGTCGGCTATAGATTATTTACTCAAGCCACTCAATCCCGATCAATTGCAACAAACAATAAATAAGTTAGATCGAAAAGATGGAAGGCAAAAGCAACAAGAGTACAAAGCTTTGCAACATAATATAGCCTATAATCAGGATGTTCAGGATAAATGTATTATTGTGAACCTTAGTAATTCAACACGTTTCATAAAAGTAAAAGACATCGTTTATCTTTCTGCTGAAGGCTCTTATTGCAATTTGTTTTTGAAGAATCAAGAGAAATTATTGGCAAGTAAAAATCTCAAATATTTTGAGGAACGACTCACCGATTTTCCACAGTTCTTTCGTTGTCATAAATCGTATATCATCAATTTAAAGGAAGTAAAGGAATATAATAAAAGCGAACAAACTATATTCTTAGACTTTAAACAAACGGCATTATTGAGTGCGGATAAGTCGGATATTTTTATGAGTAAAATGGAAGCACTCAATTAATGTACCGGCGATGGCTCCATACCATAATCAATTTCTTCATCTTAGTTTTAGGATTTAGTGTGAAACCCTTCGCGCAATCTGAACCAAATTATATTCAGATAACTCGTCAGCAAGGGTTACAATCCAATCAGATTTATGCAACCCATATTGCGAAAAATGGCCTCTTGTACATTGCCCATTCAAAAGGGCTAAGCAGTTTTGATGGAAGCGTATTTAAAAACTACTATAACCACTATTTACCATTCACCGAGGTCAGTAATATCATGGAAACAGACGATGGAACTATCCTCTGCAAGGCATTTAATAATAATGTATTTAAAGTTGACCATGATACGTTGAAGCATTTGAAATGGTTTCCTAACCCAATGGGTTTTTCTCCAAGTAGTGTTTATCAGAACACACTCATCGCAATGTCGAACGATAGTATAGTATTCTACAACACGATAAACAATACGCAACGTTCGATTTCTATAAAAAGTTTAAAGAAAACCGTTCTTCCAAAGAAGGTAGTATTTGGAGGCTTATATTATCACGATAAAATTACAAGTTTAGTAGTGGTTGATAGCACCTTGCAAGGCTATCTATGGTTTGGTAACACGTCATCGAATTTACATTTTAGTGCGGGCCAATTATTTCTCAATGAAGAAAAGAAAATGGATCGCATGATTCATGTCAATAAGCAAAAACCAATTTCAATTCCTTCGGTAAAGAAAAATACGATAGTGAATTACGTAGCAACGATCGACAATGCTATCTGGGTTTGCACAACAAACGGATTATATCGCCAGAATGAGAATGGCAGCATCGAACAAATTTTAAGCAAGCATAATGTGAGTAATATCGTGTGTGCTCAAGATCAAACCTATATTGTAAGTACGCTCGATGAAGGGCTCTTTATTATTCCGGATTTGCGTGTTGATAGGTTACAGATAAGTTCCGAAACGCTCACGAATCTTACAGGAAATCAGCAGAATTTATTGGCAACGACCGAATCAGGTCAATTAATAAACTATAATCTTACAACCAAGCGGCCTATCACCTTAACGGAATTGATCGCTAGTAAAAAACCAATTAAGATAATAGTTGATTCCGGCACGAATACCATCATTCTTTCGGGCGAGCAATCCTATTTCCTTAAACAAAATCAGGTAGCTCAACTTCCGATCGTTATCAAAGATTATTGTTATACTAAAAATGGAATCTTGTTGGCTACGAATGGTGGATTATATTATTATACAAAGGAGAATAAACTTCCATCATGGTGGATGAAGCATAGTGTTCTTGTGCAACGGGCAGGCGGTTATTTGTACAAGCTATCTTATTTTTCATTACCTGTTTTTTCGGTAAAGATCGATGAGCCTAATCACACCATCTTTTGTAATACCTATGATGGCATTTTACAAATCACTGCTAACGATTCACTCCCTCAATTACTGCCTGAACCATTTTGTGTGCTGTCGGAAATGATTGTTTATGATAATCACGTTTTACTACTTACCAAAGACAAAGGCATATTGGAATGGAATGGTAAGAGTTACAATCCGGCATGTAATAATACGGTGCCAAAGGGAATTTTCTATCGTGCTGAAGTTTTTAATAAGCAACTTTGGGTATTGGCGGAAGATGCCTTATACCGTTATGATGGAACACATTGGAATCGGTACGATCATCGATACGGAATTGAAACAAATGATATACAAGGCTTCTATGCCATCGGTGAGGATGTTTATTTGAATAACCAAAAACATATTATTCATTTTCCGGCTTCTATTGCTACGCAAAAAAAACTGGCACCACAGTTTATTTGGATGCCATGTTACAGCGAGCCCAATCATGAATTGCTACGTAATAATCAGCAATTAAGTTTTCGTAATAACTCGTTGCTTTTTGCATTTAATGTAATCTCTTATCGAAATGGAAGAAATACGCATGTTGCATATTCCATTAATGATGAAGCCTTGATTCATCTTCCTTTTAATGCACGACAAGTGCAGCTCAATCATTTAAACCCGAATGAGTACAACCTAAAGTTTTATGTGTATGAAGATAACCGGCAAACAGGGGTGGTATCTTCTTTTCATTTTACTATACATCCGCCATTTTATAAAACGTGGTGGTTTACCACGATATTGTTAGTATTAGTTGCCGCAATCATTGGAATGATTAGTCGAAGAATTTTATTCCGATGGAAAAAGGAAGCCAGATTGATTCAAGGAAAACTTATACTGGAAAGGGAATTAGATAAGAGTATTCTAAGTAGTATTAAAGCACAAATGAATCCGCATTTTTTATTTAATGCCCTGAATACTATTCAGAGTTATATTTATATGAATGATAAAAAGAATGCCAGTGTTTATATTAGTAAATTTTCGGATTTAACGCGAAGCATTCTGGATATGAGCAACCGAGAAAGTATAACCTTAGAAGAAGAAATACGCTCGCTAACCTTGTATCTTGATCTCGAGAAAATGCGCTTTGAAGATTCCTTCGATTATCACATTCATTTAGACGAATCTATTAAGGCAGAGATTGTGCGCTTACCGTCAATGCTCATTCAACCTTATGTAGAGAACGCCATAAAGCATGGCTTGCTGCATAAAAAGAATAACAGACGACTCCGTATTACATTTAAAAAGAAGGATGCTCAATTAGAAATTCAAATAGACGATAATGGCATTGGTAGAAAGCGTAGTTCTGAACTGAATGAAATTAAACAACGACAACATAAATCGTTTGCTATGGATGCGAATAAGAAACGATTGGAAATATTGAAGACTAATTTTAAGCAAATTAACTTTGAAATTATTGATAAACATTCTGATCTTGGCGAGCCTACAGGCACCTTGGTAATTATTCGTTTGCCATTATAGAATATGAACGTGAAAGTATTTTTATGCAAAGCAAAAAGAAGCACACAAGTTTGCCTTCTGTTTTAATTTCATTTGTGCTGCATACGGATGTTCCGGATTTACAATTAACTCTTGACGCAATGGATGAATCAAAACATCCATATCCTCTAGTGGAATAGCACCTAGTAAAGGTTCATTATCACCATGCAATACAAAAGCATCCACATTGCACCTTCTATTTTTAAATTTTATTTCTACCGGTCCTACCACATCGTATTCCTCAATAGAACCGTTAGCTAATTGTGCTTTACGTTTTTCTATAAAGGGTAATCCAAGTTGTTCTTGAATATGCTCATTGATACATAAATAATAGGAACCTGTATCAACCAATATTTTTATGGGAAATCTTCGAATTTCTTCCTCGCCGATGATACTATTTTTTGATAATACTAAATCGGCACCGTTTATCAATTCTATGTCTGCATAAACTAATCCCATAATTGTCTATTTAATTTCAAAGATAGCATATTGAAATTTATTCAATTTTTGTAATACAAAAGTACTTTCTGATTCTTGTTGCTTGGAAAGTGATGATGGATAATTCTATTCGATGCGAACAAATTAACTATTTACAATTTTCTTCCTTTGAAATCACCCCTCCCTTCAATAACTTTGCGAACAATGATTTTATCTTTTACATTTTTGTAAGAAATAGAATAAAAGCATGGTAATATTTTCAACATAGCACAATATCAAAACATCACAACAGTATGAGTTATTCACCTCAACATAAAATACGAATCGTAACGGCCGCATCCTTGTTTGACGGCCATGATGCAAGTATTAATATAATGCGACGAGTTATGCAGGCCAGCGGTGCCGAGGTAATTCATTTGGGGCACGACCGCTCGGTACAAGATGTGGTTGACTGTGCAGTGCAAGAAGATGCAAATGCAATCGCGATGACTTCCTATCAAGGCGGACATGTGGAGTACCTCAAGTATATGTTTGACCTTTTGAAAGAAAAGAATTGCAGTCATATTAAAATTTTCGCTGGCGGTGGTGGCGTTATTCTTCCAGAAGAAATAGCCGAACTGGAGGCTTATGGCATTACCAAAATTTATTCGCCCGATGATGGTCGTGCTATGGGTTTACAAGGCATGATTGACGACTTGTTACAGAAAAGCGATTACGCAACCGGCAGTCAAATTAATGGTGAGGTCAACTTACTTCATCAATCCGACTATAACAGCATTGCACGTTGTATTAGTGCGGCAGAAAATTTTCCGGATTCACCGGAAACGTTAGCCATGTTGAAAAAAGTGGAGGAACGTGCTGCGGATTCAGACACGCCGGTACTTGGCATAACCGGTACGGGTGGAGCCGGTAAATCATCGTTGGTAGATGAATTGGTTCGGAGATTTTTAATTGATTTTAGCGATAAGAAAATCGGTATCATCTCTGTTGATCCTAGTAAACGAAAAACAGGAGGTGCTTTGCTCGGCGATCGTATTCGTATGAATGCGATTCGTAGTGAACGTGTTTACATGCGCAGCATGGCTACCCGCCAAAGCAATTTAGCCTTGAGTAAATATGTGAAAGATGCGGTTAACATACTTAAAGCTTCTGAGTTCGACTTAATCATTTTAGAAACTTCCGGTATCGGACAAAGTGATACAGAAATTACAGAGCACAGCAATGTGAGTATGTATGTTATGACGCCGGAATATGGTGCGGCAACGCAATTGGAGAAAATTGATATGTTGGATTTCGCGGATATTATTGCAATCAATAAATTCGATAAACGTGGAGCAATGGATGCTCTTCGTGATGTAAAAAAACAATACCAACGTAATCATAAGTTGTTTGATATTGAGGCAGATAAAATGCCTGTTTTCGGAACCATAGCATCGCAATTCAACGACCCTGGTGCAAATAGTTTGTACGTTGCGCTAATAAACAAAATTGTAGCAAAAACAGGTAATACAAAACTTACTTCGAACTTTCACGCGCATGATGAAATGAGTGAGAAGATTTACATAATACCACCTTCTCGAACACGCTATCTGAGTGAAATTTCCGAAAATAATCGCAAGTACGATCAATGGGTAAACGACCAAAGTGCGCTTGCACAGCAGTTATTCGCTTTAGATAAAACAACGCAAATTCTAGCTTCCGATGTTAATGCGCTTCAAGCAATTGAAACAGCAAAACAAAAGATCGAATTAAACTTCGATCCGAAAAATAAGGCATTGCTTTCTTCTTGGGAAGAAAAAAAGAAGCAGTATCAAAATGAATTTTATGAGTTTAAGGTGCGTGATAAGGTAATTAAAATAAAAACGCATACCGAAAGTTTAAGTCACTCACAAATACCGAAGGTGGCTGTTCCCAAATTTGAAGCTTGGGGTGATATTTTAAAATGGAGCCTGAGTGAAAATTTCCCAGGTGAGTTCCCGTATGCTGCCGGTATTTATCCGTTCAAACGCGAAGGGGAAGATCCTACTCGCATGTTTGCCGGTGAAGGTGGTCCGGAACGAACGAATAAACGCTTTCACTATGTAAGTAAAGGGTTGCCGGCTGCAAGGTTAAGTACCGCTTTCGATAGTGTAACGTTGTATGGTAACGACCCCGATCACCGTCCGGATATTTACGGTAAAATCGGAAACAGCGGTGTAAGTGTTTGCTGTTTAGATGATGCTAAAAAATTATATAGCGGATTTAATTTGGCTGATCCGAAAACATCGGTAAGTATGACGATTAACGGACCGGCATCTATTATCGCGGCTTTCTTCATGAATACAGCCATCGATCAGCAATGTGAAGTTTATATTAAATCGAATGGGTTAGAGGCTGAGGTGAAACAAAAAATTGAAGCTATTAAAGCATCTAAACAAGCGCCTTTTCCGGTTTATCATGCCGATCAGTTACCGGAAGGCAACAATGGATTGGGCCTCATGCTTTTGGGAGTAACCGGCGATCAGGTACTTCCTCAAGAGGTGTATCAAAAAATAAAAACAGAAACATTAAAGCAAGTAAGAGGTACTGTTCAAGCGGATATCTTAAAAGAAGATCAAGCACAAAACACGTGTATTTTCTCCACAGAATTTTCGTTGAAACTGATGGGCGATGTTCAACAATACTTCATTGACAATAAAGTGCGAAATTTTTACAGTGTTAGTATCAGTGGTTATCATATTGCGGAAGCTGGCGCGAATCCGATTTCGCAACTTGCCTTTACCTTAAGTAATGGATTCACCTTTGTAGAGTACTATTTGAGCAGAGGGATGCACATCGATGATTTTGCTCCTAATCTGTCGTTCTTTTTCAGTAATGGCGTTGATCCGGAATATTCAGTAATCGGTCGGGTTTCGCGAAGAATTTGGGCCAAGGCCATGAAATTAAAATATGGAGGGAATGAACGTAGTCAGATGTTGAAATACCATATTCAAACGAGCGGTCGAAGTTTACATGCTCAAGAGATTGATTTCAATGATATTCGAACTACGCTGCAAGCCCTTTATGCGATTTACGATAATTGTAATAGCTTACACACAAACGCTTATGACGAGGCTATCACAACACCAACCGAGGAGAGTGTACGAAGAGCTATGGCGATACAGCTCATTATTAATAAGGAGCTTGGTTTGGCAAAGAATGAAAATCCATTGCAGGGAAGTTTCATTATTGAAGAACTTACCGATTTAGTAGAAGAAGCCGTGTTACAAGAATTCGATCGTATTACAGAACGTGGAGGCGTATTAGGGGCAATGGAAACCATGTATCAGCGTAGTAAAATTCAAGAAGAAAGTTTGTACTATGAAACATTGAAACATGATGGCAGCTACCCTATTATAGGAGTGAATACTTTCCTGAGTTCAAAGGGATCACCAACCGTATTACCACAAGAAGTAATACGCAGTACAACCGAAGAAAAGGAAAATCAAATTGCTACCGTACAAAATCTCTGGAAACGAAGTGGTGATTATGGAAGTGAATGTTTAAAACGATTGCAACAAAAAGCCGTTCACAATGAAAACCTCTTTGAAGAGTTGATGGAAACGGTGAAGTATTGCAGCCTCGGACAAATTACAAATGCTTTGTTTGAGGTAGGCGGACAATACCGACGATCCATGTAATTCGTGTTTTCTTCTTGAATACCTTGAAATGAAGGGTATGGGTTGTTTACCATAGTAGATATTCAATGTTTATCGTTAGATGTAAGCATGTAGTTGATTTTAGTTTTACTTAAGACAAAAAAAATGCGCTCCATTAAGAGCGCATAGTATGATAAAAGTTGTTCTGTATTATCCGATATTCAAACGACTGAACTGGGTAACAGTAAGATCTTTGTTCACACATTTTAAATATTCTGCAACCGTTTTTCCACCATCCTTTACAAAAGGTTGTACCAACAAAGTATTCTCCTTGAAGTAAGCATTGATTTTTCCATCGGCAATTTTAGAAAGCATTTCTTCCGGTTTACCTTCCATTTTTGGATCCGCTTTCATTGTATCCATGATGATTGCTTTTTCACGAGCAACGGTTTCATCCGGTACACTTTCAGGATCAACCGCAACCGGATTCATAGCAGCAATTTGCATAGCTACATCTTTACCTGCAGTTTCAATGTCGGCGTTGTATGGTTGATTCATAGCAACCAAAACGGCTACGCGGTAACCAGCATGATTGTAAGCAACAACACTTTCAGCGTCCAAACGAGTGAACGATGTAATGTCGATTTTCTCACCAATTTTAGCAACGGTTTCCATGAGTTTATCCTGAACGGAAATTGAACCCATCATAGTATTCTTAAACGATTCAAGGTCGGTAGCATTGGCATCGATGGCTGTTTGTCCGAAGCTCAATGCAAGGTTTATAAAGTCTTCATTTTTTGCAACGAAGTCTGTTTCTGAAGTTAAGTTCAGAACAATACCAAATTTATTATCAGCAGAAGTTTTTGCAATTACAACACCTTCTTTTGCATCACGGTCGCTACGTTTAGCGGCCACTTTTTGTCCTTTTTTACGCAAGTAATCAATGGCAGCTTCAATGTCGCCATTGGTTTCTTGTAATGCTGCGCGGCAGTCCATCATACCGGCTCCTGTTATCTGACGTAATTCATTCACGTCTTTTGCTGTTATTGTAGCCATATTAGTTAGTTATGAATTTTTATTAATGATTTTTGAAGTATAAAAGCTTACCTAAATGGAACATTCAGGTAAGCTTCAAGATTGTTTGATTGAATTATTTTTTAGCTGTTGTACGACGTGTACCGGTAGCTTTTTTACGTGGCGATTTTTCGTCGTCACCACCTTCAGCGCCGTCTTGCATTACTGTAACGGAATCATCACCTTCATCATCACCATCTTCCATTTTATCTTTTTCAGTTTCTTTTTCTTGTAAACCTTCAATGATAGCAGCGGTAATATAATTTGTAATGATAGCTATAGATTTTGTAGCGTCGTCGTTAGCTGGAATAGGGAAATCTACTTTGGAAGGATCGCTGTTTGTATCAACCATTCCGAAGGTGGTGATGCCTAAACGTTTTGCTTCTGCTAAGGCGATATGCTCATGTGAAATATCTACGATGAACAATGCGGCAGGAGTGCGCGACATTTGAGTGATACCACCCAATACTTTCTCCATTTTATCCTTATCACGCTTCAAGGTTAAACGTTCTTTTTTATTGATGCTGATGCTGCTGTCTTCAAGCATTTTTTCAATGCTCTGCATTTTCTTAACACTCTTACGAATGGTACCGAAATTGGTAAGCATTCCACCTAACCAACGATCGGTAACGAAAGGCATGTTTACCTTAGCGGCACATTCGCTAACTATTTCTTTGGCTTGTTTTTTAGTGGCAACGAACAGAATTTTCTTTCCGCTTTTAGCGATTTGCTTCATGGCAGCGGCAGCTTCTGTTAAGCCATCGATAGTTTTGTTCAGATCAATGATATGAATCCCTTTCTTTTCAGCGAAGATGTACGGTAACATCTTTGGATTCCATTTTTTACGTAGATGACCGAAGTGAACTCCTGCATCCAGTAATTGCTGTTGTAATGATGTATTATCTGACATATTGATTTTTCTGTTTTTTGTACGTGAACTACGTTGATTATGAATTTGAAAAATACGTTTCTGAAAAATCCGGGATTAACGTTTAGAGAACTGGTAACTACGACGAGCTTTCTTATGACCAAATTTCTTACGCTCTACCGAACGAGGATCACGGGTAAGTAATCCAGCTGGTTTCAGACTTCCACGAGATTCTGCATCTAAAATACATAAACCACGTGCAATACCTAATTTAATAGCTTCGGCCTGACCTTTTTGTCCGCCGCCGCTCACATTGATATTGACATCATATTTATCTAAACCGTTCACAGTTTTCAACGCCAGTTCAACCTGATTTTGTAAATACATCAGAGGGAAATAGGTTTTGTAATCACGACCATTAACCGTGATGTTTCCTGTTCCTTTGGTTAAGTATACACGGGCAACGGCTTCTTTTCTACGACCGATTGCTTTCTTTTGTTTTTCCATGTGTAAAGGATATTATCGTTTAATTAAGTTAGAAATTAAATAGTTTTAGGTTTTTGAGCTCCGTGAGGATGTTGATCGCCGGTGTACACAAATAATTTGCGGAACATCGCACGACCCAAACGGTTTTTAGGAAGCATTCCTTTTACAGCACGCTCAATAATTTGTTCTGGTCGACGAACAATTAAGTTCTTCGCTAATTCTTCTTTCAAACCTCCAGGATACCCGCTAAAGTTTTGATACACTTTGGTATTCATTTTATCACCACTGAAAACAACTTTATCAGCATTCAGGATAATAACATAATCACCGCCATCTGCATGTGGGGTATAAGTTGGTTTGTGCTTACCACGTAAAATACTCGCGATACGAGTACAAATACGACCCACAGTTTGTCCGTTCGCATCAATCACTAACCATTCTGGTTGGTGTGTTTGCTTATTGACAAATTTGGTTTTGTAACTAAGATGTCTCATCGTTATGGATTTATTTTTTACTTTGTTTTTTCTAAAAGGAGTGCGAATGTAGGGTATTGTATCTAAAAATGAACATCTCACACATAGATAAATTTTTATTAGTGCTATAAAGTATTGAAAATCAGTATAAAAAAGGAAATATAAAATATTTCATCATATAAAACACATGATTTCCAAAATTAATATGTAAAAAATGTTAACTTTTTTATTACATTTTTTTTGATGCTGGATAAGGCCATATTACTTTTACCACAATAATTAAAATTTAACAGTAAAATAAAAGAGTATGAAGAAAAGACTATTACTACTTCTCGCAGTTCTTTTTGTAGGGCTGCAGGTATGGGCGCAAGGCACCATACGAGGTAAAATTCTTGACGACAAGGGAGAACCAATTATTGGGGCTACTGTACGCGTAAAGGGTACTACGAAAGGAACCGTTACTGACATGAATGGTAATTTCAAACTGAATGTAGATGATGGGGCTGTTTTAACCATCAGTGCCTTAGGTATGAAATCTACCGAGAAATCAGCACAAGACGGCATGAGCGTTAAACTGGCTTCTGAATCACGCACAATGGGTGAGGTCGTTGTTACAGCCTTAGCCGTTCAACGTGAAAAGCGTTCGCTAGGGTATGCTACCACTCAGGTAAAAGGAGAAGACCTTAATCAAGGTCAAGATCGTTCTGCACTATCTGCCTTAGCTGGTAAAGTAGCAGGGGTTAACATTACAAACACTTCAGGTTCACCGGGAGGTGGTACCCGTGTTGTTATTCGTGGTGGTTCATCTATTGCCGGAAATAACCAAGCGCTTATTGTAATCGACGGTGTTCCGTATGATAATGGTAATGTTCAGAATGGAACAGGTGCCGACAATTTAAATAATCAACTTGATTTGGGTAATCGTGGTAACGATATCAACCCAGAAGATATTGAATCAGTTACTGTTCTTAAAGGGCCAGCTGCAACCGCCCTTTATGGTTCTCGTGCATCGAACGGTGCTATCATGTATACTACCAAAAAAGGTAAAGGTAAAGGAACCGGAAAAGCTACACATGCTACTTTCTCTTCAAACTATGGTTGGAGTAGCCTTTTAATGTATCCTGAATTCCAAAATGAATGGGGCCAAGGGTACGGTGGCGAAACACATTTAGAGGAAAACTGGAGTTGGGGCCGCAAATTTGATGGTCAATTAGCTCCATGGGGTAATGTTGTAAATGGTGTTCAAAAGGTAAAACCTTACACTGCTTTACCGGATAACGTAAAGGATTTCTTCCGTCGTGGTAAAACTTGGGATAACACGTTTTCTCTAGGTGGTGCTACAGACCGCGGTAGTTACTATGTTTCACTTTACAATTTAAGCAATCAAAGTATTGTAGAAAATAATAATTTCCGTCGTACTGGTATTCGTTTCAACGGAACACAAAACTTAACAGACAAATTATCAGCTACAGTTGGTATCAATTATAGTAAAGTTAAAAGTGATCTTTTTGCTCAAGGACAAGGAAATAACTCCTTCTATGACCAAATTTATCAAACGCCTCGTGATATTCCAATGCGTGAGTTGCGTGATTTAAACGATCCTTTTAATACCTTGGAAGGTTATTATGGTGCTTATACCGTGAATCCTTATTTCGTTCTAGAAAATTATAAGAATCAAAACAATGTTGATCGTGTAACGGGTAACGTGGATATCAGTTGGAAACCAGTTAAATGGTTAACTGTTTTGAATCGTACAACGAACGACTTCTATTCTGATAATGTAATGCAATATCAACCGAAATACACCATTGATCGTCCTGATTTCGGAGTTCATACGGTTGAAAACGGTTTGTATTCTCAAGCAAATAATGTTTTCCAAGAGTTGAATAATGACCTTATGTTATCAACGACACAAACTTTAGCAAAGGATTTCTCCTTATCAGCTTTATTAGGGCATAACGTTCGTCAGAATAAAATCCGAAACAACTATGGCGAAACACAAGGTATTGTAATCAATGAATTTTATAACCTGGATAATACGGCTAACTTCCACAACGCTACAAACTCGTTGTTCTTGCGCCGTTGGGTTGGTTTATATGGTCGTTTGGAATTTAACTACGCCGACTACCTTTATTTAGATGTTTCGGCGCGTAACGACTGGTCATCAACATTACGTCATGGAAATAATTCTTACTTCTATCCAAGTGCGGCATTATCATGGGTATTCTCTGAAATGCTTCGTAAAACAGCCGACTTGAATGATAAAATATTATCATACGGTAAACTTCGTTTAAGTCTTGCTCGTGTTGGTAATGATGCGGCACCATACTTATTATATTCTACACAAACTAAATCTGCTTTAACAGATGGATTTAATAATTCAGAATTGAATTTCCCTATCAATAGCAACCCTGGCTATACCGTTAGTAATCGTTTAGAGAATCCGGATATTCAACCTGAAATAATTTCAGCTTCTGAAATTGGTACGGAATTAGGTTTCTTCGAAGATCGTATTAAAGTAGACTTCTCTTTATATAACAATATCAGCCGTAAAAACATTGTATCTGTTAATTTACCTGCATCTTCAGGTTATACAAATGGTGTATTTAACGCAGGTAAAATTCAAAATAAAGGGTTAGAATTAGCAGTAACTGTTACTCCTATCAGAACAAAAAGTGGTTTCAAATGGGATATTTACGGAACCTATACACGTAATAAAAGTAAGGTTATTGAAATCTTCGGAGATGTTACTGAGTTAAGTCTTGGTGGCTTCAACGGAATGGATGTAATGGCTACAGAAGGTATGGAGTATGGTGTTTTCAAAACACGTGGTATGCAACGTGATCCTAACGGAAATGTTGTAGTTGGAGCAGACGGTATGCCTTTATTAACCAGCGACGCTCAGTATTTTGGTTCTTATAATCCAAAATGGTTTGGTAGTCTTGGAACAGACATCAGTTACAAAGGATTTAAAGTTCATGCCTTATTCTTCCACAAACATGGTGGCTATTTCTACTCTCGTTTGAAAAACATCATGGAATTTGTAGGATCTGCTTCTACAACATCTTACAATAATCGTGAGGATTTTGTTTATCCTAACTCAGTACAAGAGGTAAGTCCGGGTGTATATGCTACTAATACAACAGAAGTAAATGCAGAGAAATTCTGGACGGAGCAATCTAATAATGAAATGAATATTTTACCAGCTACATTCACTAAACTTCGTGAATTGAGCGTTTCTTATAGTCTGCCTAAAAAATGGTTGAAACAGTCACCATTTGGTTCTGCTGATTTCGGATTCTATGGTAATAATTTATTCTTATGGGTATCTCGCGAAAAGAACGAATTTGGTCAACGTATGAATACCTTCTCTGATCCAGAAATTAATGGCTTCGGTACAGGTAACGTGCAGGGTATTGAATTCGGAACGGTTCCTTCATTACGTAACTATGGTGTAACGCTTCGTTTAACCTTTTAATTAACCCCTTAAATTCAAGAAAAAATGAAACGAAATTCTGTATATAAAATAATCGGATTATTCACCTTAGTAGTATTATTCGGCACTTCTTGTAAGAAGTTCTTAGATGTGAATGAAGATCCAAACAATATTTCCGCGGAAAACGCAAAAATCGAATATAACTTAACAAGTTCTCAATACACTATTGCTTATGTTCTAGGTAATAAGTATCAAGAATTAGGAGGTTTCTTAGCTCAATACTGGACTCAATTGCCTTCAGCTACGCAATATTACGATTACGATCGTTACTCATTCGATGGAGCTGATGCGAACCGAGAGTGGGCTCAAATGTATGCCGGTGCGCTACGTGACTTGAAATTCATCGTAGAGAAAGGCTCTACTGATGGTGATTCAAATTATGTAGCTATCGCGAAATTTTTACAAGCTTATACCTATCAATTGTTAAGCGATGTACATGGTGATATTCCGTTTTCTGAAGCATTAATGGCACAGGATGGAAATATCTCTCCAAAGTATGATGCACAAGCTGATATTTACGATGGTTGTGTGAAGTTAATCGACGATGGTATGCTTTGGATTGGTTCTGAAAACGCCCGTGTACCAGGTGCGGAAGATGTAATGTTCCAAGGTGATATGTCGATGTGGATTAAGTTTGCTAACACCGTAAAACTAAAATTAGCAATTCGCCAATCTGGCAAACGCCCTGCCGTTGCACAAGCACTTTTATCTGAATTGAATGGCGTTGATTTTATCGGTGCCGGTGAAACTGCAGCAGTGCCTTTCTTCGAAACTTTAGGAAATCGTAACCCATTATATGCTAGCATCCTTGGATTAGGTGTGAACAATAACGTAGCATCTAAAACCATCGGTGATGTGCTTAATAATTGGCAAGATCCACGTGCTGAATTTATGTTTGATGGCGCTACCTTCGGTGCGGCTGGTATCAATGGCATCGTTCAAGGTGCTGCCGCTGCTGGTGGTTTCCCTTCAACAGCACCACGTACTTCTGTGGCTGAAACTATTATTGGAGCAACCGTTCCAGTTATTTTGATTTCAGGTACTGAAAGTTTATTCCTTCAAGCAGAAGCAAAAGAAATGATGGCTCCTGGTGATGGTCGTGCTGCGTATGAAGAGGCATTAGTAGAAAGTATGACTTATTGCGGTGTTGATACTGCTGGCATGGATTTACTTCTAAATGCGAATTACTCATGGGATAGTACAACGAATCACATGGCTTTAATTGCTACTCAAAAATGGGTTGCTCTTTGTGGAACTCAAAATATGGAAGCTTGGATCGATACAAGAAGAACCAACACACCATCATTTACTCCTTCTTTAGCTTCAACCTTGGCTACCGGTGCTTTACCACAACGTATTCCTTATTCTTCCGATGAAGAAACAGCGAATTCAAATTTCCCTGGTCAGGAATCATTAACAAAGAAAATGTGGTGGGCTGATTTCTAGTAACCCGAACGTTAAATTTTAAAAGAAAGACAATGAAAAAAATAATCATAGCAATTTTAGCAATAACGCCCGTTTTGTATTTTTCGGCTTGTAAGAAAAAATATACCACCGACGGTGTAACCGAGAAAATTGTGGAACCACATTATCCAACGATAACGTTGAGTGGCGATCAGTTTATTAGTGTTCCTGTTGGAGCCGGCAATTATGTTGACGCAGGAGCTACCGGTTTGGATGATAATACCGGAATCACTTCCGCACTAACTCCTGAACCTTATAGTGTAGATTTAACAACACCTGGTTTTTACACGGTAATCTATAAAATGAGAAATACCGATGGTTATTTCTCCGACATGACTCGTTTTATCTTAGTGAGCGATGTAGCCGATAGTTTAGATTATTCCGGTGTTTATGTTCGTACAACAGGTACACCAACGAATGTTAGTAAAGTAGCAAAAGCGCTTTATAAAACTGATAATGTAGGTGGAGTTGGAGCTAGTGGTGTTCCAAATCCTGCTTTCATTGATGATGTTTACTTCGGTCAAATCGATGATACTACTTTAGTATTTCCTGAACAACCTACCATTTTCGGTACCTTGTATTGCGATAATTCCTTTATTTATCCTTCTACAAGTGATACGGTAATTAAGTACATTGTTAGAAATCCATCTTTTGGTACTGCTGTTCGTACGTTTGTTAAAGATGATGATGGACAATAATTAAAGATTAAATCCTTAATACAAAATCCCGCTTTTCATAGGCGGGATTTTTTTTTGAGCAAATTCAACCTAAAATTTCAGGTATTCCCTACATTTGCAGCCCTTTCGTAAAAATGTATCACCGGTTTGAGGTTCTTTGAAAGGGAGAATTGAAAACCATTAAAAAAAACAACATGTCAGAAACATTGTTAAACCAAACCAAATCTGCAGGTCATGCAGGTGCTCACGACGATTTCGATTGGAACGTCGACAAACGTAATGCTGCTTCCTATAGCAAAGCCGATCAGGAAGCACTCGACAAAACGTACGATAACACATTCACCACCATTAATGATAATGAGATGATGAAAGGTACCATCGTAGGATTAACTAAAACCGATGCCGTAGTAAATATCGGGTACAAAAGCGATGGACTAATTTCTTTGAATGAATTCCGCGATTTAACGGATGTGAAGGTTGGTGACGAAGTAGAAATATTAATTGTTGAAAAGGAAGACCGTGATGGTCATCTTCATTTGAGTCGTAAACTAGCTCGTCAGCAACGTGCTTGGGAACGTATCGTGGAAGTTTACAAAACAGGCGAAATCGTTACCGGTTATGTTACCTCTAAAACTAAAGGTGGCTTGATCGTAGATTTATTCGGTATGGAAACATTCTTACCTGGTTCACAAATTGATGTGAAACCGGTTACCGACTACGATCAGTTCGTGAATAAAACCATGGAATTTAAAGTGGTTAAAATTAATGAGGTTATCCGCAATGCGGTTGTTTCTCATAAAGCACTTATCGAAAGCGATATCGAAGCGCAACGTACTGAAATTATTTCTAAATTAGAGAAAGGTCAGATCTTAGAAGGTACAATCAAAAATGTTACCGACTTTGGTGCATTCATCGATTTAGGTGGATTAGACGGGTTACTATATATTACTGATATTTCTTGGGGTCGTGTAAATCATCCATCAGAAGTTCTTCAAAATGGTCAGAAAATTAATGTGGCTGTTCTTGATTTCGATGATGATAAGAAACGTATTTCTTTAGGTCTGAAACAATTAACACCGCATCCTTGGGACGCTCTACCTGAATACATTAAAGAAGGTAACAAGGTGAAAGGTAAAGTGGTTAATATCGAAGATTATGGTGCTTTCTTAGAAGTTGAACCAGGCATCGAAGGTCTTGTTCACGTGTCGGAAATTACATGGAGCAACCAACCAATCAATGCGAAAGAATTCTTCAAAATGGGCGATGAGCATGAAGCTATGATCGTTTCTATCGATAAAGAAGAACGCAAAATGAGTTTCTCGATCAAGAAAATGACTCAAGACCCTTGGGATGAAATCGAAAATAAATTCTCCGTTGGCAGTCGTCATACAGGATTGGTGAAGAACCTTACTCCTTATGGTGTTTTCGTTGAATTAGAAGCTGGTATCGGTGGTATGATTCATATCAGCGACTTAAGCTGGGTGAAGCGTTTCAACCACCCAAGTGATTTCACCAAAGTGGGTGAAAAACTAGAGGTTGTTGTTTTAGGTGTTGATAAAGAAACACGTAAATTGTCGTTAGGGCATAAGCAAATTGAAGAAGATCCATGGACAACCTTTGAAACCGTATTCCCAATCGGGTCTCGTCATGAAGGTGTTATGATTCGTAAAGAAGAGAAAGGTGGTATCATTCAATTGCAATATGGTTTAGAAGCGTTTGCTCCTACACGTCATCTTAAAAAGCAAGATGAAAAAATGATCGCGTTAGACGAAACCAATGAATTCATCATTCTTGAATTCGATCGTAACGAAAAACGTATCATGGTTTCTCATTCTAAAGTTTGGGAAATTGCTGTAAGCGATGCACGTGAAGGCGCTCGTAAAGATGCTGAAACCGAAGCCGATAACACGAAGAAAGCCGTTAAGAATCTTCAATCTAAAGTAGAAAAAGCTACCTTAGGTGACTTGAACGTGCTAGCCGACCTAAAACGTAAAATGGAAGGAAACGAATAGTATATCATTTTATTATAAAGGAAGGGCTCGATTTATCGGGCTCTTTTTTTATGTTACCACGCCAAAATTACCTTTGGTTTTAGCTCTAATTTTTACCACCTTTGTGATGCAATGCCCGAAACGAAACATTTCATTGTTACTAAAAACAAATTGCCATTATGAAAGAACTATTAAAACGGATTTTAAAGAAACTCCCGTTTAAATTCACGAAAAATCAGGAGTACGACAGTCTTACGAATGAAGTATTACGCTGCGTGTTAAAATCGAACTCTATATGCATTGATGTAGGTTGCCATAAAGGCGAAATTTTAGATCTTTTTCTTCGCTATGCTAAAGGAGGCAGGCATTATGCGTTCGAACCAATTCCGGAATTGTATAAAGCATTGGATAGAAAGTATGGCGATATCTGCGAGGTCTATAATTACGCACTGAGCAATACCTCCGGTGAAACAACGTTTAATTATGTGGTATCGAATCCGGCTTACAGTGGCTTGCGTAAACGTGATTATAAACGCCCCGAAACGATTAAGGAAATAAAGGTACAAACCGAAAAAATGGACAATATTTTGCCCTGGAAGGCGAAAATTGATTTGATTAAAATTGATGTGGAAGGTGCCGAACAATGGGTGTTAGAAGGTGCAAAGGAAACGATCACTCGAAACCAACCGGTAGTAATTTTTGAACATGGTTTAGGCGCTTCCGAACATTACAATTCAAACCCTACGGATGTTTACAATATTCTGCTGGAATGTGGTTTGAAGGTTTCTACCATGGATCGCTATTTGGGTAACCGACCTGCATTTAAACTCAATGAGTTTATAAATCAGTATAATCGTAAACTCAATTATTATTTCATAGCCTATCCATAAAAAAAACTCCGCAGTAAACGGAGTTTTAATATTTAAGTTTAGAACTATTTTTTATTTTTCATTCGTGCCTCATTCTGCTTTTGCATTTCCATCATGCGCTTCATAAGCTTATTCTCCTTCGGCGGTTCATTTCGTTTAGCCTGAATTTGAGCATGAATTTTATCTGGGTCGATAATGTAATTCTGTATTACAAACTGAATGCCTAATGTAATAATATTCGATACGAAATAGTAAAAGGTCAAGGCCGCCGGTAACTTGTTGAAAATTCCAAGAAACATAATAGGCATAATGAACGGCATATACTTCATCATCGGATTGCTCTGGTCGGCACCCATACTCATATTCATACTATATAATGAAACGAGTAAACTGGTAATTACAAAGAGTAAGGTAAATAAGCTCACATGATTTCCGTAAAATGGAATATCAAAGGGCAAATTCAATATAGTATCGTAAGTGCTTAAATCGTTCGACCACAGAAATTTCGCTTGTCGCAATTCAATCGCATGCGGAAAGAAGGAAAGCAAGGCAAAAAACACAGGCAACTGAAGTAAGGCAGGTAAACAGCCTCCTAAGGGATTTACACCGGCCTCACGATACAGTTTCATTTGTTCCATACCATAAGCCTGACGGTCATCCCCAAGCTTTTCTTTCAATGCATCTAAATCAGGCTTCAACGCTTTCATCTTCGCACTCGATACATAACTCTTATAGTTAAATGGCGACATGAGGATACGTAAAATCACTGTAAGCAAAAGAATGATCACACCGTAATTGCTAAACACCTTGGCTAAGCCATAAAATATCGGTATGATAATCCACTTGTTGATATACTTTACAAAACCAAAGATGCCATAGTACAACGGAATAATTTCTTCCAGTTCTTTATTAAAACTCTTGAGTAGCTTGTAATCATTCGGTCCGGCAAACCATTGAAACTTCAAATTATCTTGAGGTACTACACTTAAAAAGGCCTGCATCGTATTCAACGTTCGCTTAGCCGTATCTAAACTTGGTTCAGTGGCAATACGAGCCGAAGTGATAATTTTATTTTCAGTAATTAATGTGGTGTTGAAATAATGTTGTTTATAGCACAACCATTTTACGCCCTCTTTAAATTCGCGATTATCTTTTTCACGAATATCATATTTGTCGAACCCTTCTTTTTCGAGGTTGTAACAAATTTGTGCATATTGTTGCTGACTCGCAGGATCTTGTTCCGTAAGCACAGCCTGCGAACTCCAGGTAACGTCTATATTACGTGTTTTCGCTACATGAGCTGCCCCAACTTCCATATCAACCAAGTACCCCTCATTTCCTAATTTATAGGTCACGTTAAGCTGTGGGTTTTGAAAAGTCACCGATTTCTTGTCTGCTGAAACCATCGGTGTAAATGTTAGTTGTTGTGAGTGTACTAAACTTCCTTGTTCATTCAAAAAGGCGAAATCCAAACTGTTTTTCTCTCCCGTGAAAACGCGCAACGGTTTACCATCGTAGGTTTTAAACAGTTTTAATTCGGCTTGTTTAGCAAAACCTCCTTTATTCGTAAACGTAACACTTAGGTCTTTATTCTCCAACGTTACCAATTGTTCTGGTGTTGCGGAAAGACTGTCGCCTTGCGCCACCACAGCAGCTTTGGCAGGTAAACTGTCTTTAACTGGAGGCGCTAAGGGTTTCGGATGTTTCTTAGCATACTCAACAGAATCCTTGAGTTTCTGTTGACGGTATTTCATTTCTGATTGCGAGGAATAAAACATATAACCTACCAATAAGGCTATTAATATTCCAAAACCAATCAGGGAGCTTCTATCGTTCATTCAATTAAAATTGGCTGCAAATATAGGGTTCTTGCCCTGTTAATATCATGTAATCTTGAGGAGGGTGGAGGTCTGAAATTTCAACCTGAAAAATTTTCCGCGAAAACCGGTTATACCGACAGCTAGAAAATTTTATACCGTAGCAAATGCCCTTCAAAACCTATATTTAACCCATGAACCGTGAGCAGCTACATCATCAATTTGAAATCATTTATAAACAACTCAACGCAGAACAACAGGATGCCGTAAACACTATTTATGGTCCGGTATTGGTTATTGCAGGTCCGGGAACGGGTAAAACACAAATTTTATCAGCCCGCATTGGAAAAATTTTACTAGACACCGATTATCTTCCTGAAAATATTTTGTGTTTAACCTATACCGATGCCGGCCGTGTGGCTATGCGGAAACGTTTACAAGAAATGATTGGTGCCGACGCTTACCGGGTTAACATTCACACCTTTCATTCATTCTGTAATCAGATTATTCAAGAAAATGTAAATCTGTTTCAGAAAAATACCCTCGATCCCATTTCAGACTTGGAACGCGTTGATTTATTAAAGAAGATCATAGATGGGTTCAAAAAAGATAATCCGCTTAAACGATATCGAAGTGATGTGTATTACGAAATGGATCGATTAAGTAAATTAATTTCAACAATGAAAAAGGAAGGATGGACTCCGGAAGGAATTCGTC
>JAEUVD010000004.1 GCA_016787065.1 Chitinophagaceae bacterium | reverse complement strand
ATCCTTGTAACTTTTTGTACCGCTCTCGGTTTCGCTTACTCGCTCGATGTGTTGGTTGTTTCGGTTTTTACTTTGAACGTAATTTGTAATTGTAAGTTTTTGATTTTCCACCGTTTGCTTGTCTGTACTTACCCTGACATATCCATATAACATGATGTAGTAGGTTACAAAATAAAGCTGTTGCAGTTATACCCATTTACGGTTTTAATTGCAACAGCTTTTTATGCTTTAAATACCATAATCATTTTTAGTATTTATCGTACTTTTTTAACGGTCGGTTAATTGGATAATATTTCCTTTATAATACTATCCTTTGCTTTACAATTCGAATTATTGTAAGTCCTTTTTTTATACCAAATATCAAATATGTCCTTTCTACTTAAAAGCCTTTTATAATTCGAATCTAATTTGCGATTTATGTAGGTATTTCCAAAGAAATGTATACCAATAGTATCCTGAGATATTTTTGAACCAACTAGTATGCTCTTTAATCTAAAGGAGCTTAAGCTATTTTCTGTTTCGCTCCATACAACATATACTATTACTGAATCCTTGTTCTTCTGCCAAACTAAATGATAGACATAACCACTAGGTGGTTCATTAGTTATATAATTAGTATCACATGTCCAATACGGCTTGTCATTCGCCATGTCACCATTCGTAAATTCAATATTACTATCGTTAATTTTATTAAAGCAAGAGTATTGTAATGTTAATAAAAACAACATGATAAATAATATTTTTAATTTCATTATGGTATTCAATTAAACTTATCGTTATTTTTTTCCTCTTGTTTCCTTTAATTTCTTAGCATTTGCTGCTTGCTGTTTTTCGGGATTATTTCCAACCTTGGTATTTACAAAATTACCATTCTGATCTAGTGCCAAGTTCGCAACAACCCTAGTATCTAAACAAATTTCATTACTATTTCGTTTGGTCAGTATTGGCAGGTTTACACCTAAATAGCATCCTTCATATAAAATGGTAGCGATAGGATATGTACCATGTCCTCCTCCCTTCTTGTACTCGGCGTTGGCTAAAATTGTTGACAATTGTTTACCATTAAACGGTGTACAAGAACCAAAAGACATCGAAAGAAAAATAGGACATCCAATCGACGAAGAAATATTCTCCCATGTAGTTTTAGCCTTTTCTGGATACAAGCCTGCTCCAATATTACAACCATTAAAAATTATTCTGGTATAATCACTTACGTAATCTTTAAAGTTAGCCTTCATTGATGAAGCAAATTCTGATGAATAGATATTACTAAGCCCTCCTAACCATAAATCTCCATCAACATCCGCATGTTGATTAAGGATTATATTACCAATAATATAACCTTGTGCCTGAAGACTTTTTAGGATACCTCCAATTTCATTGAATGAACTAATCCCATAGGAAGCTATTCTATCCGAGGATTCATTTGCACTTTTATTACTACTAATAAATTTGACCAAGCAATCATCTTGACCATCTTTGGGGTTTTTATCCGCACCTACAGCATCTGAAGACGCTTTTTTATCAGCACTTTTTGGATAAAAACTCACATTTAACAAAGTGAACTTTCCAGGAGAATCTAACAATACATCATTAAACATTATTGGATTGTTCATAAATACTGAATACTCACTAACACCGGTAACAGACTTAGGGTCTCTATTCCATCTTCTTCCCAACCTCGTATCCATTTCCCCAAACTGCGCTGTATTATGATTTCCTATACCTGCTATTTCGTTTACTTTTTCTTGACCGTTAAACCCGAATCGGTAATCAATGCCAGGAGCACTATAATTTCTATTCGGTTCTGGGCTGCCAAATGCGTAGTTATTATAAGCATGCAAAATTTTTGCTGCATAGCCAGACACTTGTATTTTAAAATCAGTAACCAAAGCGTTTACATCTGCTAGTGGCGGTTGTCCAGGTACCGGAAAATGAAATATACGTATTTCAGCATTCGGTGTGTTTGCCGTAAAGCTAAAGCTAATTGAATTAGGCGATGGGCCCACATTAATACTAGATCCTGAAATTGTATTACCAGTGCCATCAACCACATTAAATTGCCATGTACTAATAAAACTATTTCCCGTGCTTATTTTAAAAGAAACATTATAAACATGTCCGAGGTTAACATTGGTAATAGGATAAACTAACATGTGGGTACATACACTCGGAGTACCCGAAACTACACCGTTATTTGGTGCAGCCAAAATATAACCGGAAGGGTTACCTAATGTAACCGTAGCACTTCCAACCGTAGTACATGCCATTAAACCACTCTGAGGTACAATATTAAGTTGTGGTAATATTATTTTATCATCGTCAATTACAACTCGCACATTGCCCAAATGGTCTTTTAACTCATATTGTCGGCCTGCACTTAATGAAAGATCACCTGTATAATTTGTGTTATTATCTACAAACATTCCTATACGATCGCTGCCATAAATAGGGCGTTCCTTTACTGTTGTTTTCGTTCCGTTTGTACCCGACATAGCTAGTAAATTATAGATAGCCATTATATTACCACTAGCATCTCTTATGTAAATATCTCCTTTGTTCTTATATGTATTATTAAGTTGAATTTCTTTCAACTTAGCTACCCTATTACCTGTTGCATCATAACTAAATGTTTCTGTTAACGGGCTACCTCCAAGTTTTATTATTTTTGACACCTTACCGTACACATTCCATTCAATACCTTGGCTCGAACCGGAAACACCAAGAAATTCTTTGTCATCGGTTACCAAATTGCCAATTTCATCATATTGATAATTGTTTGTCACCTGTCCGGGCTTCAAATCTATATTAATATTTCCTGCCGTTGTGTAGTCATCTTGAACATTTTTCAGTTTATTGGTGTTGCTATAATAGTTATAATTCAAATCATCCATATTAGAGAAAATACCTGGAAAGGCCGTGGAGGCAGTGGCAAAAAACGAATTACCATTGGTTCCGGTATTCCCATTTCTTAATAAATGTTTGATGTTACCATTTAAATCGTATCGGAAGTACTCGTTAAATTGGTTTGTACTATTAATATTCCATCCGCCGGAACCAGCCGCATCAAACCAAGTGAAGTGCGATTTTTTGATTCGATTTAATTCGTCATAACGGTATTTATTACCTGTAAGCATAGGGTATGCTAAAGTTGCTACAGTAGCATTTGGTAAACTAGCATAGCTGATATTGGAAGTCCATGCTGAAATATTTCCGTTATAAAGAGGATCTGTACTTATAAAGTAAGGATTGCTTGTATTTGCATTAAAAGGAGACTGAGTTGTACCATAAGATCTATTGAAATCATTTTGGAAGTACTGTAATTCCATACCCCATATATCACTAGCACGACCATTGTACCCATTATCCAAGCCGGGATCTTTGGTGGGGTCAAGGGAGCTGTGATTAATAGATTTTAACCACCCTTGTAACGTGTAGGTATAATCGATACCTTGAAGTTTATTATTGCCTATGGTAGTTCGCTTCAGTGGCCCATGCTTATAATACTCATACGTTGCATCAATACTAAACAAACCGGCTTTAGGCCCATTGTCAACTTTTGTTTTAACTTGTAACAACCGTTTATCAGAATCATAGATGTATTTATGCAAGAATTGATCATCGTTAACAACTGGCGTTGCCAAAGGATTAAAAACGAAATAAGAAGGATTATAATCAACTTCGAGAACCGCTCCACTAGCTAAATCGTAGGTATAATAAATTCTTTTGGCAACAATTTCATTATTTAAACCAGTTGAAATTCGCTGTTCAAGCCATTCTACATTTCCATGAGGATCATAACTATACACAGTGAAATTCTCATCACCTGAGTTAGCTAGTCCATCCGGGTCAGAAATAGTATAACCAATTCTGTTCTCTGTAAAGCGCTGTAAAGGTTGGTCGGTTAGAATGCCTAAAGAAGGTGCTAACTCATCATACTTGGTATAAGTAATATCTTTGCATTGGGAGGTAGGGAAACTAACATCTTCCGCCTGAATTCCTATATAAAATTCATTAGAACCTAATCCAACACTTTCCCCTACTTCAATAATACGGCTTAGGTTATCATATTTAGTATAGGAGAATTTATTGGCTGCAAGTTGTTTTTCGTTTTGAGAAAAACGCAACCTGCCTTTATTGTCGTACCAAAAATGCGTTTCATTACCATCCGGAGTTTTTTGTCGAAGTAACTGTTTAATTGAATTATATTCATATTCAGTTGCTAATGTATGTTCTGGATGATTTAGGCGTGTATCATCAGGAGGAAGAAGATAATGAACTCCTGAAGGTGGAACTGTTCGCACCAAGTTACCTGCCCTATCATAATAATATAATGTGTAATTGTAGTAATTCAAGGCAAAATGCGATTTGAAAATATCAGTTGGTTTAAGGCAATTGGATTCATAGCTCAAACGAATATCATCTTCTTGCTTTTGCAAGGCTGCTGAAACTTCATTACTTATGGCGGATATCATAGCATCACTTGCGGTTTGTTCGCAAGTGTAAATAGATAAGTCATAATTATGCACATCTTCCGGCAAACCGTATTTATAGCAAATGCCATCACAACCTAACTCTTTATCACAAAAAGCAAAAATTGGTGCTGTAATTCCTCCTTCTGGCGGGCATACCAGAGAATAATACACCTGAGGACAATTGGTTACAATGATGTCGGGTAAAATAAAAGTATGTGGAACTGCTATGCCCCATGAAGGTTCAATAAGCATTTGCCCAATATCAATATTAGTACCACCTACTGATTTAATTTCGTAGTCAAAAATAAAAGTAGGTGTAGCATTTTGTGCCGAGTTGTTATAATAAGTGAAACTATTAATTGTATTATTTACAAGCACACAATTTGCAGGTAACACGTCTGTAACCTTTATGTTTTGCCCTGGAGCTAGAATCGATTGAACGGATACTTTAACACGAATCTTAAGGGACATATTTTGAGACATTTGATTGTTGTAAATATGTGTGACATTAAGATTAAAACTAGGATTCGAACTTACAATCGGCCCTGCAAGTTCGAGATGCTCACCAATAGTAAATTTCAAATCACAAGCGCTAGTTATTCCATTAATATTCAAATTAGCATAAGGAGTTGGGCTACCTCCTGCTCCTTGAGGAAATGAATTTACAATGGAGGATATATCCCAATTATAAGGAGAAGGATAGATTTGGTTTTGGATATTACTTTTAACAGTATTGGCATGACTGTTTAGATTTTGAACAAGGGCTTCGAGAGAAGAAGTATTAGATCCAACGGGCAATTGACAATAATTAAATCCAACGGTGCAATTATTAGAATTTAAAGGATTGGGTAATTCGATATCTACCATACCCATCATCGAATTTTGATAGTTTGAAATTTCCGCCGGAGTACCAATAACTTGAATAGCACAAGGACCTGCCCCGCCGGTAAAAACTGTAAGCTGACAACCTTCCTTACATTTTTCAACCATTGCATTTGCTTTACAATAAACTTCTTCAATAGGTATTTCGGTTGCGGAAGTACAAGCAGGACAAATATAACCTTCTACAGCATAACCAAGTTCCTCATATTCTGCCTTGATTTGATTGAAAAACGATTGCCATGAATTTTCGCAATGAGAAATGCAAAGGTTTTCTAAGTATGATTCCATTTGAGTAACATCATTTATACCGGCACCATTTCCATTAGGGCTCGTTGGATCCTCATCGTCTAAAATACCCGGTGGAAAATTGCTATAAATTTGATTCAGTGTATTTGTAATGGTAACTTGTGAAGCATTATTATTACAAGAGTTGTATACGCATAGGTAGAAGCTATTTTTATTCTCCGGAGAAAGACCAGTGAACCATGTATCAAACTGTGAGTTATTTGTTATAGTAGCTGGATTAGTATTAGTTTTACAATAAAATGCTGTTTGACATTGTTGACAATCGTCATAGGTATAGGAAAAATATTTGTAAGGTTTATTAATCACATCAGGATGAAGATTAGTACCTGTTGGCGTACGATACCCATCAATTTTATATCCCTGAAAGGTATTGAGAATAAACTCATGTAGAAGATCAGGCCATGCTGCTGGCACTACAGCATCAACCAAACTTTTGTAACGACCTATTACCTGAGTCCATGCAAAATCAACCTCTTCACAAGTATATCCATCATTTAGCATATAAGTTTGAATCATACCATCAAAGGTCAAACTCCCTGAAGGATACCATGAATGAATAGGAGCGCCGGTAAGTGCAACCTGTTTTGGAATCGAATAAGATACCAACAAGGAAGGATTGGCACTTGGTGGGGTTACATAATTACTCATTGGCACCAGATCAGGGTTCCCATTAATTTCATTAATGAATTTATCGGTAAAGTAATTTGGGGCTGAACAATCAGGTGCCGGACATGGAAAAATAGGTATATTAAGTTTCACACAACCTGATAGAAATTCCCAAACCATTACTGCGGGCGAAACACCAGGAGCCGTAGGGTTAACATTCAAATAAGTATATAAGCCATGAATGTCATTATTATCTAAATAGGTCATAACATCTGACATACTTGCGGATTGATTTGCACCAACAATATTAATAACTGCAAAAGTGCCTGTTGTAAAAATTTTATTATACAAAGCTTCTTTAATAGTTTGAATATTTTGAGTTAGAAACTCTTGATTCAAATCATTTTTGTTATAAAGTTTCAATTTACGTGTAACGGTATATGTTCCAGGTTCTAGTGGAGGAGGTGTTCCACCACCTGGTGTTGCATCTACGAGTGAAAGAATATTTGCTGAACTGCCATATCCATCCCATAAATGCTGACCATCATCCATGGAAGAAGTACATACACTTGGTCCAGTAAGGTTGGGTGGCGACGGTGGCGTGGTGGTTGGGGTAAAGGTGAATTTTCTTGTGTTGTACGTTGTAATATAATTAGGATCTTCAGCACTGGTTATAGTTATTTCTACTTGATAATCGCAGGAGGCACATAAGTTCATACATCCTTCGCCATATTTTTTCCTATTTAGGGTATAATGTAATTCGAGGGTAGTTGGCACAAGAAAATTATAAACTGCTGAAGAATACAACGTTTTGCCATTATCAATGGTGTTCACACTATTTGGATCAATAATATCATCGTCAACAACAATAGCCGAATTACTATTATGGATTTCAGTTTCTAAAGGATCCAACAACGTATTATTAGGATTTACACTTAAACATGTGGCAATGATCCTTTCATTTTCATCTTTGTAAGCTATTGAACCTACGCCGTTCGCATCTAAAGTAATTATTTTATCTACTGAAGGTGCCGGAGGAGCTTCATCACCAAACACCTTTAATAATTCCTTATCAGTAGCTTTTGCGTAATAGTACTTAGTTACTCTACCGCCGTCATGTAAGTCAAATGTTTTACCCGCACCAGCTTGAGCTTTTAATCTACCTAAACCATCAGTGTAAAAAATACTTTGAGCATAAGGCCTGTTTTCGGCATTTGGAATAGACAAATCGGAATTTGAATTGGAGTAATATGAATTTATTTTACTTTGCAGACCAACTTCGCTCGGATTTTTATACTTTAAATCTCCATCCATATCACTGGTCTGATAAAGGCCATTTGAGCTATTTTTCAATAAGTTATATTCGTAAGTAAAGAAATTCTTCCCAAGTGGAGCAGATAAACTTTGCAACGATGGCCTACCATTATAGTCTAAAACTGTTTGACTTCCTAAAACTTCATTCTGCGACTGATTTTTAGCTTGACTTTGGCGTCCCATTAATAAACCATTGGCGTATGTAATGCCTTCACCAATTCTAAGTTGGCTACCATGGTTAGGTTCACCTTCAACAAAGTTTCTACTATAAATCCAATTCTTATCATTATCAAATTGATCATAAAAGAAGACATAAGAACCTAAATTATTTTTTGGAAAAAGTGACGCATTATCAATATAGGGGCCATGTTCGGTCCATACTCCCCAGTTTCTATCATCACCAACAGTATTTTTATGATAATCAAAAATAGGTCTAACCCTCCATACGTACCAACCCGTGCCTTCTGCAACAGTAAGAGTTAAATGTTTTTGGGAATTACCTGTCTCTAAATCTAATGCTGTACTCCAATCAATAACAGCTTTGGTATCGAATTCATTATTAATAGGATTCTCATCGATATTAAATAGTCGTAAGAGTTGAAATTCATAATTTGGCGCTTCACAACAGTTTTCCCAAGTAAAAGTAACTGGGTTCTGACCGGCAACTACTTGATTGGTATAAAAACAAGGCACAAATTGATAACGATAACGTGCCCTCTTCTGCATTTTAGCTACAAATTTGAGTTGTTCAAGCTGTGAATCTTCAAGGCCATTATGTTCCCAACTAAGAATATTAAATTCAACGTAATTTAATCCTGATTCTCCAATTTCTAAATCATTTAAAGGCACCAGAACACTTGGTCTCTGGTTTCTATCATCGGCACGTAACTCCAACTCTTCTGTTCGTTTTAGAAGAGTTGTTTGTTGAGCTGTTTTATTGTAAAAACTAACCTGAAAAATTACATTGGTAAATTGACCAACTTCTAATTCAGGCAGTCCTGAAAAATCAAATTCCAGTGCAGGATCTTCTTCTTCCCAAGTATCTATAATCACATAATAACCGTCACAAGGATTATCATCAAATAATGAAACCGGATATGCCTCCTGCAAAGACAATGAGGTATAAGGAACTTCTGCCGGAGCTGTAACTCCACCTCCTGGTGGTTGTCCAAGGGCAATATTTACAGAAAAGAACAGGAGGTAAAAAAGTACTTTTTTCATATTTAGATAGTTTAAGTTGAACGTAGAACTAATTTCTTTTTTCTATCTCTTCAAATTCCTGAATTCGTTGAGATAAGTTTTTGTTTTTCAAATTGATGTATTCATAATCATAATACTTAGGAAGAAGTTCCCCATGTTTCGTAAGAAATTTTGATGATAGGTTTTTGATTGTTAAAGTATCTGGAATAATTTGGATATTCTGATACCTCAAAGTCATATCATTCAGCCCAAAATCTGCTGTCGGGTAATGAACATTTATAGCAGAAACGGTAAGTTTTTTTGAATTAAGAAAGTAGGTAACCTCAGTATTTAAAGTGCTATCAATATCTTTAATATAAGAAGGAATAGCAATTTTTATTTCCATATCTGTTACTTGCGAATAATAGAAACCCTCTGGTTGTTCTAAAGTAGCTTCTGTGTTGGTTGAATCTTTAATTTTTTTGCAATAAAGAATCTTTATTTTATTCAAAGAGCTATCATTCATATCAAAAAGCATTTTATTCATACCCAAACTATCATACCTTTTGGTTGTAACTGTATTATAAAGTTCTTTGGCTTGTTTAACTAAATAAAAAGACTCTTTTGAATCATCATAAAATTCAAAATCAGTTGATATTATCTTTTTAAATTCTTCCCCTAAAAAGATTTCGTAATCCTGTTTAAATGGAATTAGGGATGTATCACTACCGTTGATTCTATAAGTACCACCACTATATTGACAGGCTAGATGAACCATTTTGCCTTTACCTATACTATCCTGAAGATGAGCATATTTCTGAAAAAGCTCGGATAACAAGTTAGCACATTCATTTCGTGATGTTTTCCCTTTCTCTGTTGAAGAAGTGGAATTGGCATACATTAGTAATGCTATACCAATGGTTGCAGCTATTAAAAATATTCTAGTTTTCATCAGGTATTTCTTTAGAAGTATTGTAGAGGGTTTCCGTAATTGTTTTTTTACCGCGTTCCGTTTCGGCAATTTTTCGAATTAATTTGCCTTGTGCATCATATTGATAAAATAAACCGAAATGTCTGTCATCAAAACTGGTAATCAATCTATAATTTTTCACATCATATACATAAGCTGTAGTTTGTGATTTAGATGGTTTATATATTATGTCATCTAAATGTATTGTTGAACTACCGAGCTTAGTTATTTTTAGATTGTATGTAACTGGTGAAGCAACAGATTGTAAATCAACCTTTGCGGTAAGCAATGCCCAATCTCCACTTCGAGCAGTATAACTAGGTACTACGGAAATAGGACTAATACCACCATTCCATGATATAATTATTGGCCCAGCAACGGAACCGCCCCAAGCTTGATAACTTTCGTAATTTTTATCATCCATTTTAACCCATAAACGAAGCGTCATCTCCCTTGGAGAGGAAGGTGTATAAGGAATATTTTGCCATAAATTAATATCTCCTGGTGAAGTGATGCTTAGGTAACCCTTACCAGAATGTGCTTGTGTTCCATTTGTTGCAATCAAATGAGAATTAGGTTTGACTAAAAAATCCTCAAGTTGTAAAATAGCGTTATTGTTTTGAACATATTCAAAACTCTCAAAGAAGGATTCTTGTTTTCTTGTATTTTGACCTAAAATATAAGGTAAAATTCCACCATAACCAAACTTGGCAGCGCTATAAATGTTATCTATATCCCTCTCTTCAACTGGGTTCCCATTGTTATCAATGCTCGTTACAGTAGTGGTTTTTATCCATTTGGACACTAAGTTTTGAGAAGGATTTGACCAATTGAATTGAATAAATGGAAATACCCCAGCATCCTTATAAATTCTCTCTGTATTAGGTGCTTGATCCTTAGCTCCAGGTATGATTTTTTCTTTATATACATAGGTTTCAAATGGATACCATCGTCCTTTTGCACCGTTTTCAAACTTATTCAAAGTTGGGTTAAATAAAGTGTATGCAAACTCCGGAGCTGTCCAATCTCCCTTCAAGGTAATTGCAGAAGCTTCAATCACATTTTCTTTTTCTAAGAAATTTGGACATAATTCTATCAAAGCATCCGAGTTTGAATTCCAATTAACATCATTTGTTCCACACATTGAAGGCAAATTTGCAGTTGCGTATGCAAAACACAATTTTGTATATGTGGTATTACCACCTGGATTTAAACGCAATATTTTATCTAAGTTATTATTCATAGTATTAGATAACTGCGCATTAAAGTCAAATAATGTAGCTCCTGCAACCGTGGATAGTCCAGAAAATCCTGCTGCATATCCAGCAACACTTAAATCAGAAATGCCAATCAAATCATTTGTTTCATTGTATAACTTGATTCGGTAATTACTAGTACCTACTATTTTTTCAACAATTATATTTTTAATTCTGAATGCTGGCATCTGATTAGTGTAATTAATGCCATACAGTGCGTGTAATTCTTCACAATTACATCGCGAATAACTTGAAGTAGATCCCCCACCACCATTTAACACTGAAGTGAGAAATATTTTAAATCCGTAATCATCCATATCAATTACACCACCATTCGATCCTGTTGTAACCAAACTTGTTAAATTATTTATGAACTGGCTTGGTGATGCCTTCGATTTACCGTATTTAATATATTTACCAATATTGGCTTTTAATTGATTCGTTCTTCCGCTGGTTATAACTCGAATATTACTAACCGTTCCTGTTGGTAAAGAGGAGGAGTAGTTTCCAGCTTCAATTACATTGATTGTTTGTGTTGCGAAATCAACTTGATCAACATGACAGTAATAACTATAGGAGCCCGTATTAATCTGCACAAAATCGCCAAAACAGAAGTGTATTATTTCATCTGGATTCAAAGAAATAGTTTTTGTACCAGACGCACCATTCAAACAAGTATAGTTGCCTGTTGCGGTTACATAATCTTCATTCAAAGCTTTTTGCGCCATTTCTGTATAATGTGCTGAAGCGGGAATCATATATGAAGTATAGGTACCATTATGCGCTAATCCATTGCTTTGCTGTAATACTTTTCCATGATAACTATCAGTGGACCGAGTGAGAACAGGATTTCCCGTGTACTTATCAAATGCAATGTTTGAAACTGTTTTACTAAAACCTTCTTGAGTAGTTGTTGTAGATTTAAGAATTGCAGGGTAATCAGTTACTTTTGAGGAGACGGTCGTATACAGCACATTGGTACTTCTATTAACCATTGGTAAAGGAATTGGCCAAAAGAAAAAAGGATAGGCATAAGTTATGTCGCCGGACACTCCTACATCATATGTTGTCTCCTTAATTTCCTTCTCTTCCACAGCAACCTCCATTTCTTTACCCATTTCCTCTAAGTTAATATCATGATTTTTAAAATCATATATAGGTATTTTTTCAGCTGGGGTGCCGTAACCATTCTTATTCGGAGGGTCAAAATACTCATAATCTACTGAAGAAGTTAAACTGGGCAACCCTTGAAGCAACGGATTTGAATCTTTGTCTACAGTATAATTACCTGAATAATTACTGATCTTTCTTGGCAATCCATTCATATTGTTCATAACGAATGTATAGCCTTGAGATGCCTTATAATGTTTATGACTTATTGTGCCTACTAAAATGGGTATATTTTCCTTATAGGGTAATTTACTTATTTCGGAAACCTTCACACCTGTTTCAAAAGGAAAATCTTTTGTGGTGTAATATTCATTTATCGAAAAGCCAGTTCCTGATTTATGATTTTGATTAATGCTTTGTGTTATTACCCTTGAATAAGTGATGCTCGCCTGTGGTAATAATTCTTCACCTAATGGTCCCTCAAATTGTTCCTTATCATACCCACCATATGCTTTATTAGCATTCGTTTGAACTCCACGTTTATCTATGATTCCAATTAAAGCGTTTTCGTTATGAATAGAGGCAGGTTCATTTGTTGCAACCCCACTACTCGTTGCATCGTTATTAAGATAAAAATACTCGGTTCCATAGAGTGATTGATCGCCTGCATCAATCCCCTTGTCGTACATTAGAAGGCGTTTAACACGTACTCCTCCACCAAATTTCCCTCGTAAGTTAACCCCAGAGGCATCTCTAATAAAATTAATAGGCACTTTAAAATAAGATTTAGCATAATTTGTTTTCCTAACCAAATGGCTTTTCGGTGAAATAGCAAACATTTCTTGAATGATATCATTTATCGATCTAAGAATTTGTCCTTTATTATCACCCAAGTATGCCGTAGATTGTGTACATCCATCGGCATTTGGCGAGGTAATACCAATTTCTTCTTTCATAAAACTTTCACCAAATTCCGCTGGTAGATCAACATCTTTTTTCGAAGGGTTAGCAGTAAAAGGATCATATTCGCCCTTCAATTTCAAAATTACATCGGTGCCACTGAGAAAACACGAATGGTACTCAGCATAACCATCCACATATTCACTGTTACAATCGTTCACATCGGGTTCACCAGGCCCTTTACCAGAAAAGAGAAATTTAAAATATATTGATTTCCCTTTGTAGAAATTATCAATTTCACTAACCAATTTTACTTTTTCTTGAACTGTATTTGCACCGATTGTGGCTGCATTTAAAATAAATTCTGGATTACTTTCTTTGTTAGTTAATTCTATTTGACTGGAAGAACCAGATAATAAATTAACCATTGCCATTGCCGGCTTGTTTTGAACATAACTGTAATCTTTTTGTTCATACTGAATATCAATTGCTCCTCCAGAAGGTAAGGCTATTCTTTTCAATTCCCAAGCCGCAGGATCAAAGCCAGTTGTTGGAACCTGATTCAACCACAACTTGTAGTTATGCAGTCTATCTAATCCGTCTAATTGATAATTCCCCCATGCATCATTGTAAAGTGTATATTGAGGTGTCTCATTCAATCCGGTCATTTGAAGTGAAGCATAAGCACTTGGGTATCCTGAAGTAGGATATTGATAATAGAATTTATACGGTGAAATTTGAGCAGGAGATATTCCATTATATTCAAACCATACTTTTCTAAGAGTCAATTTACCTTTATTAGGATTCTCACCGGAAGTAATTGAATTTAAAGTACCTGGCCATACTTCATAGTCATACGCCATAAGTACTTTTTTAACCAAATGATATTCTACATTACCCGTTACTGGATTAAGATTTTTCGAGTACAATTCTATTCTTTCAAGTTTCTCCAATTTTTTAGTGCCAACCGCATTATAATTTGCAAGTGCCGAGTTATCAACGGCAGCTTCAACGCCGTCCCATCGATCTTGCATTGAACCGATTATACTTTTCCCACCTAGAGTAAAATTGGTTTTGTTGGTTACAAAAACAGCAACATGAGTTTTGGTTTCAATAGTCTGTAAATTATATATTTCCTTATCCCCTGAGGAGTAAGTATGCATGTCATCGATCTTTTTTGTAAAAGTTCCTTGTGCATTAAAAGCCCCAACATAAGGTGCTCTCCAATGAAACCCTCCTACCCCCTTGGTAGTTGATGTATGAACAGGTTTATATGAAAATTTTGTATATCCTCCAAGGTCATCGTCTGAAGGTCCATCAGCTGTTTTATCAAGGTAATCAGGTGTTGTAATTTGTGTTAACAAATAACTTGACGCATAAACGGAATTATCTAATGTGCTGTTCTTTAATGCATTATCAGGAACTACAGAAAAATAATTATTATTATTATTTACCGCTGGTGCTTCAATATTACGAGGATATTGAACCGTCTCATGCTTTTCAGAAAAAGAATAGACTGGCAAGCCATACACATATTTATTTCCAACTTCATTGTAAGAAATAATTTCTCCAATTTTGTCATTAAATGCTGAGCCTTGTGCATTATTTCTGCCTGCTAAACTATTTATAGCATTATTTTTTTCTTGAGCAATTACCCTCTTGCCATTACCCAATGTATTCATTTCGCCATTAGTATGGTAATTTAAATAAGATGATGCCCCGGTTCGTTGAATACCATCAACAAAATCACTAGATTGATTATCGAAAGCACCAAAAACAGAACTTCCTCCATTAGGTGATGGGGATGCTACACTAAATGGGTCGCCGAAAGTTATATTTCCTCCTCTATCATTTTTGTAATGTAAAAAATAATTCTCTCTGTCCTTTAAATTGTTAATTTCTGGGCTTCGTTGAAAATTCTGTAAAAAAACATAATTGTTTCCAGAATGTGGTCTCCTCATTTTGTAAATCGATTCACCAAAGGAAGCAGTAACACCGATGCCGTTATCCCAACCTACATTAATATCCGCACCCGTGTTAAAAATTTCGATATCGCTTCTCATATAAGCCGGGCGGTAAAACGAGGCGCGTTTGGAATGAAATTTAAACCCACCTGACAATCCTTCACCTGTTTGTATAAAATTATCTTTTGCACTATATGGTATGTTTAAAAACTGGTCGCGTCCATTGAAGGCTCCTTCTTTTTCAAGATTATAGTCCATCATATTATCATTATCGGAAGTGTATCCAGCATTACCTGAATACAGAAAACCATATTGATTATGTGAGTAGTCAATACCTTTTTGTTGTGAATAGCTTCCAATTGCCGTTCCAGAAAATCCAATTGGAACAGCTGTAGCATTACCAGTAATTTGATGGTTAAATTGAATGGAGTAGCCATTATATTTATGAGTATTATACCCTGATGAAAATAATTGTTTTCGATTATTAGTATAATAATGCGATGATGACATTGTTGCCAAAGGGTTAGACCTATCGATTCTTTTTTCTGTTTTACTAAATTTTTTTAAAATGCCATTTAATTGTTTACCTGTATTATTAATCTCTTCTCCAATCTTTGAATCTTTTTCTTGATCAGTCATACTTGACTCACATATTTCCTCTACTTTTTTATTGGATTCATTTCTTATTTTATCCATCTTATTCCTTTTGATATGTTTTACCGTACGAGCAACAAGAAACTTTAAAATAGCATTTGCGTCAACCGTCCATCGGTAAACTCCTTGATTATCTACAACGTCATAACCTGTACTTACCAGTCCATTTAAAAGGTTTAAAGAAACGCCTTTGGTAAACCCAATACCTCGATAGTTATTCCATCGAATACCGTGTGATGCACCTAAACTTAATACCATCAAAGAAAAAGTTTGTAATGAAACACCAGCAAATAAACTAACGCCAAATGTTCTGTTAGGCTTAAGGGAGTTACTCACTGAAAAGGGTTCTCCTTTAATATCATCTGCGATACCATTTTTACTACGATTAATGGCACCTGGGTTAAGGGTCCAACCGTAGCCCACCCATGAAGATTCCGTTTCTGGAGAATTACCGCTGTGATAAGATAACGATAAACTGTACCCACCTCCATTTGCACCAGGGATATCGATTACTGGGAGATTATAGGTAAAATCGCCTGTGCTTTCATTAACCATGCTATTCGTGGTAACTGGTTCAAAACTAGTAAAATCAGGATTCGATGGTCCGCTTGTTAAGGCAAACAACCTTAATGGATAACAAATTTGAAAAAGTACAGCTAAAAGTAAGAACCGAGTATACTTTTTGTTTTTCTGAGCTAGTAAAAGAATAATGCTTAAGTTGTATGATTTCATAAGTTAATTTTTAACTTTCAATAAAATTAGTTTTGTGTGGTATCCTGCATATTGTAATAAAAATGAACCTGACCTAGATTATAAAACGGATCAGTATAAATAACTTCAAATTCCTTGTCATCAGAATTTCCAAATCCAACGTTGAAAACAACTTTGTTACTCAAACCATAGTAATTCTCAAAATGAACATATAAGGCTTTAGTGCGTGATTTATTGGTAAGTAATTCGAAAAAAGGCTCCATACTAAAATTCATTGTTTGCATTTTACTTTGATATTCATCCCATGAATTAACACCGTTGGCCAATATATCAGAGTTCCCAATTTTATCTTTATTTGGTTTGATTGTTATAAGAAATAAAACATTCCTCTTCAAAAATGACTTTACCGAATCTTCGTTTAATATTTCGCCTTTCTCGCGTGCATTTTGGCAAATATCTTCCATGGTTAAAAGTTGTGAGTACACCACAAGATCTCCAACCTTTGTCATTTTTAAGTTGGCCGTTTGTCCTTTTTCACTTCTTGAACAAGAAGAAAAAATGGTAACTACAAAAAAGAAAAACGTAGTAAAGCTCCCTTTACTCCGTAAGATTGTTTTCATTTACTTTAGATTTAGAGATGGTATGATTTTTATTCAACCCTTTTAATAAGTCATCAGTAATATCATATTTTTTTGCTCCAAACAATACCGTACCATCACCACCAGAGCCAAGAACTAAATCAAAATGATGTGATGAGGCATATTCCTCTATAAAGCCATTAATTTGATTTAAAACTTCTTTGGTAAGTTTAACATCATCCTCTTGAATTTGTTTAGCGATATTTTCGGAATAAATCTCTATGTTTTCTTCCATGTTTTCAAGAAGTTTAACCTTTTCTGCTTTTTGTGCTGCTGATAGCGAATTATAACTATTCTTAAAAGTCAATCTTTCTTTTTCAAAATTGACTTTTAATGTGTCAAGATTTTCCTGTAATTTTTTAGCTCTATCCTCAAATCTAACTTGGGCTACTTTCATACCCTCATAACCGTAAACAAGATCATTTGATCTTACATAACCAATCTTTGGGGTTATGAAATAAACACAAATAACTCCAATCAGAACAATTAACAGCGATAGAATAGGGGAAGTATATTTTGTTAAGGTTTTCATAATTTCAAATGTGAAGTTAATGGATTGTTTTTAAAACACAAATTTTTTTTAAC